>CAVQJO010000008.1:0-127587 GCA_963712865.1 uncultured Gaiellaceae bacterium | reverse complement strand
AGTACCTCGAAGCGCTGCGCTGAGAGGCCGCCCTCATCGGAACCAATCCACTGTGAGATCCACCGCGGGTCGCACCGCACAGCTTCGCGGATCTTCGCGCGGGTGGGCATCCGCTGCTGCGGATGCCCACGGCCGATCCGGCGACCGGCTCCGCTGCAAATGAGGGAGGACCCTCGTCCCAAAGATAGGCCGGACGGCCTATGCGGACTCCGAGGCGGCGTGGCAACCTTGCGGCCAATTGTTTGGAAGATATTGCCTCGCCCCGTCGTGACTACTGTGAGAGCGCGTAACGGAGGGGGAGCCGGGTGAGCGCATAAGCAGCAACAACACCGCCGCAGCGGCGGGGCGTGGACCTGCTCGAATCGAGCAGGGTCGCCTCCTGATCGAGACGCGCCAGTCGAGCAGAACGCCGCAGACGAGACGCACGGGCCGTCGACGAGCTCGAGCTCGACGTGGCCCAGCTGGACGATTTCTACGCAGCGCTGGAAGAGCCCACATCGAGGTGGTCGAGCGTGTCGACGAGGTCGAGGAGGCCGAGGCCGAAGAGGCGCCCGAGGTCGCGACTTAGACGCTGCAGCTCTTCCTGAAGGACATCGGCCGCGTGCCGCTGCTGACGGCCGCGGAGGAGGTCGAGCTCGCGAAGCGGATCGAGCGCGGCGACCACTCCGCGAAGCAGGCGATGGTCGAGGCGGACCTTCGCCTCGTCGTTTCGATCGCGAAGCGCTACCGCAACCAGGCCTCCCGTTCCTCGACCTCATCCAGGAGACCACGATCGGCTCGTCCGGGCCGCCGAGAAGTTCGACTACCGCAAGGGCTACAAGTTCTCGACCTATGCCACGTGGTGGATCAGGCAGGCGGTGCGCGCGCGCGCTCGCCGACAAGGCGCGCACGATCCGGATGCCGGTGCACGTCGTCGAGAAGCTCAGCAAGATCGTCCGCAGCAGCGCTCGCTGCGCGCCAGCTCGGTCGCGAGCCGAGCTCGATCGAGATCGCGGTCGAGCTCGACCTGAACGCGGAGGAAGTCGAGCAGATCCGCCGCAGCGCGCAGACGCCGGTCTCGCTCGAGAAGCCCGTCGGCGACGAGGACGAGTCGGGGTTCGGCCATTTCCTCAGCGACGCAACCGCCCCGCTGCCCGACGAGCTGGCCGAGGAGGCGATGCGCAAGGAGTCGCTCAAGGCGATCCTCGGGACGCTCTCGCACCGCGAAACGGCGCGTGCTCGAGCTGCGATATGGGCTCGATGGGGGAGCAGCCGCGGGCTCGACGAGGTCGGCCGCACGTTCAACGTGACGCGGAGCCCTTAGGCAGATCGAGAACCAGAGCCTGAAAAGCCCCGCGCGCTCGCGGACGCTGCGAAGCTCCGCGAAGTCGCCTCGACGCCCCTGGCCGGCTACGTCTCCCGGCCGGCGGAGCCGGCCTCCGGCGCACCCTCGCGCCGCTCGCGGCGCTCCAGCCGAGGGCCCGTAATCTCATGCTGTTCCTCGCCTACGCACCGCAGCGACGCGCCAGGAACGTCAGGCGTGTGGTCGATCCGATTAGACTCGCGCGTGTGTCCGTCCTCGACCAGGCCTGGCTCGACGAGCTCAGCGACTTCCGCGTATCCCGTCCGTCGAGCGCCGATCCGGCGCACCAGGGTGATCTCGAGGACGAGCGGGCTGGATCGCGGACAAGATCAGGCGCGGCGGCGGCGGAGCGGAGCTCGTCCCGTACGGACGCGGCCGCTCGTGATCGCCGAGTTCCCGGCCTCCAACGGCGCGAGCTCGGCGCCCACCGTCATCGCCTACGCCCACTACGACGTCCAGCCGCCCGCGCCGCTCGAGCTCTGGGACTCGGACCCGTTCGACGCGACGATCCGGGGCGAGTGGCTGTACGCGCGCGGCGTCGCGGACGACAAGGGACAGCTGTGGATGCTCGTGCACGCCGCCTCGCTGCTCGCGGCCGAGGGCGCCCTCCCGATTAACCTCCGCATCGTCTCCGACGGCGAGGAGGTCGGCGGGCAGTCGGTCGTGGAGTTCCTGCAGGCCGACGAGCGCGGCGCCGACGTCTGCGTGATCTTCGACGGCGGCATGGAGAGCCGGGACCAGCCGGCGATCGCCGTCGCCACGCGTGGCCTCGCCGCCTTCAACCTGCGGGTGCGCACAGGCGCCCGCGACCTCCATTCGGGCATGTACGGGAACGCGGCGCTGAACGCGATCCACGCGCTGATGGAGACGCTCGGCGGCATCCTCCCCCGCGATGGGCGCGTGCCGGACGCGATGCGCGTCGGCATCGTCCCGCCGACGGACGAGGAACGCGCCGCGTGGGATCGGCAGCCGAGGGCCCGGACGTGCTCCGCGACGCGGGCGCGGTTCCCTACGACGAGCGAGCGGCGGAGGAGTTCTACCTGCGGACGACGGCCGAGACGTCGGTCGACGTGAACGGCATTCTCGGCGGGAAGCCCGGCCTCAAGAACACGACGCTGGTGGAGCGAGGCGCAGGCCAACTTCACCGTGCGCCTCGCGCCGGGGCAGACGCCGGAGGCCGTCGCGCCGGAGGTCGAGCGCCTGCTGCACGAGGCCGCCCCGGCGGGAGCCACCGTCGAGGTCGAGGAGCTGCCGGGCTCGACTCGCCCCGGCCTCGTCGCCGCCGACTCGCCGGTGATCAAGATCGCGCAGGACGCCTTCGAGACCGCGTTCGGGATCAGGCCGATCCTGACGCGCTCCGGCGGCACGCTGCCGATCCTCCCGGCCGTGCAGGACAAGGGCATCCCCACGATCGTCACCGGGTTCTCGTTGCCCGAGAGCAACATTCACTCGCCGAACGAGCGCATGCTCACCGAGTTCTTCCCGCGGGGCGTCGAGACGATGAAGGAGCTGTACCGGCGGCTTGGCGATCTGTAGGGGTCTGCCCGGGACTGGTCGCGTCGGATGGCCCGCGGCACGTGCCGCGAGGCAAGGACGCAGGGAGCGTCCATATCGGATCCGAGATGGGCGCGACTGAGGACGCCGCATCGCGGGGCGTGACGCCGGCCAGGCACCCCGCTCGAGTTCCCGGGCAGGCCCCTGCCGCGCAGTTCACGTCGCCGCTCGCCGCCGAGCTCGCCGAGGACGTGCTCGAGCGCTTTCTTCGCTATGCGCGGATCGATACGCAGTCGGCGCACACGTCCGAGACGTATCCGAGCACGCTGAAGCAGCTGGACCTTGCCGGCTGCTCGTCGACGAGCTGCGGGAGGCTGGGCTCGAGGACGCGGAGCTCACCGAGCACGGCTACGTCTTCGCAACGCTGCCGGGCACCGCCGAGGCGCCGACGGTTGGCCTGAACGCCCACGTCGACACGAGCCCCGATGCCTCGGGCGAGGGCGTGACGCCGCAGGTGATCCGCGCCTACGACGGCAGCCGGATCGTCCTGCCGGCGACCCGTCCCAGGTGCTCGACCCGGAGGAGAGCGAGGAGCTCGCCGCGCGCGTCGGGCACGACCTCGTGACCACGGACGGGACGACGCTCCTCGGCGCCGACGACAAGGCGGGGCGTGGCGGACGATCGTCGCCGCCGTCGCCTACCTCGCGCAGCATCCCGACCCTCCGCGCGCCCGGGTCCGCGTCGCGTTCACCGTCGACGAGGAGGTCGCCGGCGGGACGACATTCTTCGAGCTCGAGCGCTTCGGCGCCGACATCGCCTACACGCTCGACGGCTCGGGGCTCGGCGAGCTGCAGACGGAGACGTTCTCGGCCAAGAGCGCCAAGGTGACGATCCGCGGCCACAGCGTCCATCCGGGCACGGCGAAGGGGAGGCTCGTCAACGCGGTCAAGCTCGCCGCCGATCTCGTGGCGTCGCTGCCGCGGGACCGCCTCTCGCCGGAGACGACCGAGGAGCGCGAGGGCTTCGTCCACCCGACGCGGATCGAGGGGGGCGCCGAGCACGCGACCGTCGACCTCATCGTCCGCGACCACGACGACGCGAAGCTCGACGAGCACGTCGCGTTCCTGCAAGGCCTCGTCGACGACCTCGCGGCGAGCGAGCCGAGGGCGCAGGTGTCGATCGACGTCCAGCACCAGTACACGAACATGGGCACCGTCATCGACCGGCATCCGCGCGTGGTCGAGACGGCCGAGGAGGCGATCCGCCGTGCGGGCGCCGAGCCCCTGCGGACGATCATCCGCGGGGGCACAGACGGCTCGCGCATGTCGGCGATGGGCCTGCCGACGCCGAACATCTTCACCGGCGGCCAGAACTACCACTCCGTCAAGGAGTGGGCGAGCGTGCAGGACATGGCCGCGGCGGCCGCGACGGTCGTCGAGCTCGTCCGGGTCTGGGCCGAGCAGCCCGGGGTCTAGAACCGCTTCAGCACGTACGCGAGCGCCGGGTCCCGGCCCGCGAAGTAGTCGGCCGAGAGCGAGGGGGTGCGAACGTCGGGCGCGATCGCGAGGCGCCGGTCGTTGGGCGTGCCCCGCTGCGTGTACTCCGTCGAGATGTAGGCGTTGAGCCCGGAGAACGGCAGCTGCACGAGCTGCGGGTTGTCGCTGTAGAACTTGACGCCGCCGCCCGTGGGCTCGCCGACGAAGGTCGCCTTCGTGTACTGCTCGACGTCGGCGACGAAGTTCGCGGCCGCCGAGAAGGTCGCCCGGCCGATCAGGACGTAAAGCCTCTTCCGCTTCATCGCCGGCTCGTTCAGCAGCGCGAGCAGCGGCGCGTACTTGTTGTTGTCGCCACCGCCGTTCAGGCGGACGTCGAGCACGAGCCCCTTCACCGCGGCCGGCCGGGCCGCACGCTCGATCCGGTTCGAGAAGTCCATCGTGTCGACCTGGGCGGTGTTGTAGCCCGCGTACACGACGCGTCCGCCCGCGAGCGTCGTCACCCAGGTCGCCTTGCGTGCGTTGGCGAGGTACAGCGGGGCGGCGCGGCGCGGCAGGATCGACGGGTAGTGGAAGCCGCTGTCGGTGAAGCGGCGCGAGTACTGCGGCGCTGCGAGCGGCGTCAGCGTCCGCTCGAGCGCGGTGCCGCTGCGCTCGAAGCGGAACGCCTTCGCGCCGTCGCCCTCGCCCACGTGCAGGCCGTCGAGGACCTCCGCGGTCAGGGCGAAGTGGGGCAGGTAGCCCTTGAGGTTCGTCGAGTTGTCGTGTGGCACGAGCGGCCGAACGCGCGCGAAGACGGTCGCGAGCGGCACGCCGGCGATCGACGCGAGCTTCGTGCCGACGAGGTCGCGCTCGACCGCGTCCACGACGTAGGTGCCGTCGTCGAACGTGTAGAGCCGAATCGGATACAGGTGCAGCTGCGTGCGGTGCTGCGGGTCGCCCGGGAAGATGCCCGAGTGCCCGTTGCGGTCGCCGATCAGGGCTGCGATCCGCATCAGCTCGACGACGAGCTCGTTTCGGCTGAGCGACGGGGCCCGGGTCGTTGCGCGCTCCACGGCGGCGTCGAAACGCGCCCGTGAGACGCTGTGGAACGGTCGGGGGTGGAACTCGCGCAGCGACGAGGCGAGCTCGCGGACGTCGCCGGCTGCGGAGGGCGCCTGCGCGGCGGCAGGTACGGCGAGGAGCGCGGCGGCGACCGCGAGCAGCGCGAGCCGTCTCACGCCGCCTCCAGCTCGCTCTCGACCCAGTCCGTCCACTCGAGCAGGTGCTCCGCATGCTCGAGCCCGAGGCGGAGCAGGAACCAGTGGAACCGGTTGTGCCCCGTCCGGCTGTTCGACCTGCTCGAGCGCCCGGAACTGCTCGAGCTGGGCGCCCGTCGTCTCGCGGAACCACTGCAGGTGGCCGCTCAGGACCTCTGCGGGAGCGAGCTTGCCGACGAAGAGCTTGAGGTAGAAGGCGTCGGTCGAGTCGGGCTCCTCGGCGAGCCACGCGTCGAGCGAGCGGCGTCCTGCCGGCGTGACGCTGTAGAGCTGCTTCTCCGGGCGTCCGCCGTCGCGCGTCCTGCGCGAGCTCGCGAGGCCGTCGCGCTCGAGCCGGGGCAGGATCGCGTAGAGCTGCGTCTTGGCGGGCGCCCAGATGTAGCCGATCGCGCCCGAGACGCACTTCATCAGGTCGTACGGCGAGCGCTCGCCCTCGATCGCAAGCAGCGCGAGGACGGCGGCCTCCGAGATCGTCAGCGTCTGGACTGCGGTCGCTTCGCGGAGGGGCATCGTCCGGAGCATAGTCCGCGACGGACTATTCCGCAAGGAACCAAGTTCGGGACCGTGCGTCAACCGCCGTGGCGGGCCGCGGGGTCTGCGGGGTTAGTGCGGGTGGTGGTGGTCGGCCACGAGGTGCTCGTGGCCGAAGCGGCGCATCTCGTCGATGATCGGCAGCAGCGCTCCGCCCTTCTCCGTCAGCTCGTACTCGACGCGAGGAGGTGACTCCGGGTAGCTGCGGCGGGCGACGAGGCCCTCGCTCTCGAGCCACCGCAGCCGCTCGGACAGCGTCCGCGGGCTGATCCCGCAGCACGAGTGCTCGAGCTCGGAGAACCGCCGTGCGCCCTCTGAGAGATCGTGGACGAGGAGCGTGGTCCACTTCGCGCCGATGATCTCGGCGCAGGCCGCGACCGAGCAGGTCGCGTCGTGGACGGGGTTCATCGTGCGAGTGGCCACGATCTCATTGTACGCCTCGGCGCGGGCGTTTCAGCCCGAGCGTTTCAGTCCCAGGGCGGGGGGTTGTGCACCCAGCGGCCGCCAACCATCGTCGCGACGACCTCGAGCTCACGCAGCTCCTCCGGCTCGCACGCCAGCGGATCGCGATCGAGGACGACGAGGTCGGCGAGGTAGCCGGGCAGGAGCTTGCCGCGCCGGCGCTCGTCGCCCGTGAGCCAGGCGGGGTTGACGGTTGCCGCCTGGAGCGCCTGCTCGATCGTCAGCCGCTCGTCGGGCCGCCAGGCCTCGCGGTCGTCGATCGTCCGTAGGACGCCGGCGGCGAGGCCGGCGACCGGGTCGAGCTCCTCGACGGGGGCGTCGGAGCCGTTCGCGAGCAGCGCCCCCGAGTCCCACAGCGAGCGAAACGCATAGGCGCCGTCGAGCCGCTCCGGCCACAGCCGCTCCGCGAGGTCGCGATCCGACGGCGCGTGCGAGAACTGCACCGAGCACGCGATCCCGAGCGACGCGAACCGCGGCAAGTCCTCCGCCGTCACGCACTGCGCGTGCTCGATCCGGTGCCGCAGCCCGAGCGGCCGCCAGGCGTCCTGTGTCGCCTCGAACGCGTCGAGCGCGTTGCGGTTCGCCTGATCGCCGATCGCGTGCACCGCGACGGGCCACCCGGCCTCCGCACCGCGTCGGATGACCTCCTCGAGCTCCTCGCGGCTCGTGATCTCGACGCCGCTGCCGTCGGTCAGGAGCGCGGTCTTCGAGCCGAGCGTGCCGTCCATGAAGCACTTGAGGTAGCCGAGCCGCAGGAGGTCGTCTCCGAAGCCGGACTGCAGCGACAGCCCGGCCGCCTGCGTGACGAGCTCGGCCGGGATCGAGCCCCAGACGCGCAGCGTCAGGCTCCCCTCGTCGCGCAGGCGCTGGAAGATGCCGGGCGCGCCGAGCCAGCCGTCCTTGTCGTGGATCGCGCCGACGCCGCGGGAGGCGGCAAGCTTGAGGCCGAGCCTCGTCGCCTCGACCCACTCCTCCATCGTGGTCAGGACGTAGCGGTCGCGGAACTGCCACGCCGACTCCTCGCGGAGGATCCCCGTCGGCTGCCCCTGGGCATCCCGTTCGACGACCCCGCCGTCGACCTGCAGGTCGCCGTCCGCGGCCGCGAGCGCGGCGGAGTTGAGCCAGACCGAGTGGTAGTCCTTCGAGATGAGGATCGTCGGCGTTCCGCCCGTCGCCTCGTCCAGGGCCTCCTTCGTCGGCTCGACGCCGGAGCCCCAGTCGCCCGAGCGCCAGCCGTAGCCGCGAAGCCAGTGGCCCGCGGGCGTCGTCGCCGCGCGAACGCGCGCGAGCGCCTCCTCGATCGACTCGCAACCGTCGAGCTTCACCTGCCGCTGGGCGAGCGACCAGGTCGGGAAGTGGACGTGCGAGTCCGTGAACGCCGGGAGGACGCACCGTCCGCCGAGGTCGACGGTCTCGGGCGTCGCGAGGGCCGTCTCGTGGACGCCGACCCCGCCCGCGACCCGGTCGCCCGCGATCGCGAGCGCGCGCGCGACGGGCAGCGAGGGCTCCATGGTGCGGACGACGCCGTTCTCGAGGATCATCGGCGGGGAGCCTAGCCCGAACGACCTGAACAGAACCCTTGCAGACGTCTTGCAACCGCTTTACACGCGCGGGTATTGCTTCGAGCATCAACAGGCTTCTCGGCATCTCGGCTCTCGCTGCAGCGCTCGCGCTCGTTGCGGCCGTCGCCGGCGGCGCGTCGACGGCCGCAGCGCCGGCCGCGATCACGGGCCCGGTGACGTCGGTCGGGCCTGCAACGGCGACGCTGACGGGGACGGTGAACCCGAACGGCCAGGCGACGACCTGGTACTTCGAGTACGGCACGACCACGAGCTACGGCACGCGAACGGGGAACGTCAGCGCCGGCTCCGGCACGGCCAACACGGCCGCGTCGGCGTCCGTCTCCGGCCTCACGCCTGGCGCGACCTACCACTACCGAGTGGTCGCGACGAATGGCGCCGGCACCGTCCGCGGCGCCGACGGGATCTTCACCACTCCTGCACCGCCCGTCGCGGTCACGAGCCCGGCGACGAGCGTTGCGCCCACGTCGGCGACGCTCAACGGCTCCGTCGACCCGAACGGCCGGGCGACGACGTGGTACTTCGAGTTCGGGACGAGCACGAGCTACGGCTCGAAGACCGCGGAAAGGAGCGCAGGCGCCGGCTCGAGCACGGCCAACGTGTCCGGGTCGGTCACAGGCCTCGCGCGCGGACGCCTCTACCACTACCGCCTCGTCGCGACGAGCGATGCCGGGACGAGCCGCGGCGCCGATCGGACCTTCACGACGTTGTCGGTGCCCACCGTGGCGACGGGATCGGCGAGCTCGATCGGGCTGACCTCGGGCAGGCTCAACGGCACCGTCATCCCGAACGGCCAGGCGACGACGTGGTACTTCGAGTACGGAACGAGCACGAGCTACGGCTCGAAGACCACGGCGCGGAGCGCCGGGTCGGGGACGGGCACGGCGAGGGTCTCTTCGTCGCTCACGCGACTGAGGACGTCGACGACGTATCACTACCGCCTGGTCGCGACGAACGGATCGGGAACGACCTTCGGCAGCGACAGGAGCTTCAGCACGTCGCTTGCGCCCGCGGTGCGCACGGGCTCGGTGCAGAACGGCGGCTCGACGACCGCGACGCTCACGGGCGCGGTCGACCCGCGAGGCCGCGCGACGAGCTGGTACTTCGAGTACGGGACGTCCACGAGCTACGGGTCGCGGACGGCACGGCGAAGCGCGGGCTCCGGCACCGCGGCGCGAAGCGTGTCCGAGCCGGTCTCGGGGCTCATCGCAGGCGCCACCTATCACTTCCGGCTCGTCGCGACGAGCGACGCGGGCACGAGCCGTGGGGCGGACGGCGCCTTCACGACCGCCGGTGTGACCCTCGCGACGCCCGCGCGCCTGGTCGTCTACGGACGTCGTATCACGCTCACGGGGACGGTCCCGACCAGGCGGGGCGGGGAGGTCGTCGCCCTCCTCGCGCAGAGCTACGGGGCGGGAGGGTTCACGACGATCGCGAACGTCGTCACCGCCGCCGACGGGACCTGGCGGTACCTGGCGAAGCCGACGATCCGCACCTCCTACCTGGCGAGCTGGAACCGCGGCTCGAGCCCGGCGGCGACGGTCGGCGTCCGGCCGGCCGTCTCGTTGCGCCGGCTACCGTCGGGCAAGGTCGCGACGCGCGTGCGAGGCGGCCACTCGTTCGCGCGCCGCTTCGTCCAGCTCCAGCGCCGCTCGCCCACGGGCCGGTGGATCACCGTCAAGCGGGCCCGCCTCGACGCTCGCTCGGCGGCGATCCTGCGGCCGACGGTGCCGGAGGGGACCTCGGTGCTCCGCGTCGCCATGAGCGTGAACCAGGCCGGGGAGGGCTATCTGGCCGGGTTCAGCCGGCGGCTGGTCTACCGGCGCTGACTGCGAGTCCCGTTCAGTAGCCTCCCGGCATGCCCGAGACCCATGCCGGCCGGCTCCTCGACCACGTGCACCTGCGCGTCACCGATCTGGACAGGAGCCGCCGCTTCTACGAGCCCGTGCTCGCCGCCCTCGGCCACGAGCTGCAGCTCGGCGAGAGCTACTTCACCTTCGACGAGCTCTGGGTGACGAGCGACGGCGAGTCGACGTCCGGGCTCCATCTCGCCTTCCAGGCGCCCGACCGCGAGACCGTCGACCGCTTCTTCGACGCCGCGCTGGAGGCGGGCGGGCAGAACAACGGCCGCCCCGGCGAGCGCGACTACCACCCGGGCTACTACGCCTGCTACGTGCTCGATCCCGACGGCAACAACATCGAGGCCGTCTACCACGGGCCCGTGCGACGGTCTGCCCCCTCGGTCGTCGTCTCCTGGGACGAGACCGAGTAGCCACCCGGCGCTCACACCTCTTCGCCGTCCTCCGGCACGCGTCCGAGCCGAAGCTCCTCCTGCTCCGCACCGATCGCGCCTGGCGGCTGCCGCGGGTCGTCGTCCCGGGAGCGGTGTGGCTCGCAGACGCGCGGGAGATCGTCCCCGCGTTCGAACGCCGCCTCGGCGTCCGGCCGTGGCTCCTCCGCCAGCTCGACCAGCGGTGGGAGCGGGAAGCGGGACGGCAGGAGCTCGTGCTGGAGTTCGAGCGGCACGATCCGCTCTGGGACGCGCCGCCGCACGGCCGTTGGTGCGGCCGGCACGACGCTGGAGCGGTTGCGGCTGGCCGACGAGCGCCACCGCGGGGTGCTCGACGCGTACCTCGACGCGCTCGAGCGCGAGGAGGCGCCCGCGGAGCGTCCGCCGTGGGCGCGGCCGGGCTGGGTCCCGGATGTCCGCGCCTGGCTCGACCACGAGGTCGAGCGCCTCGGTCACGTCGTGGTCGAACTCGAGCAGGTCAAGCACTGGAGCATCTCGTCCGTCCTGCGGGTCGTCACCGACGGCCCCGACCTGTACTTCAAGGTCGCCATCCGTCTGCCGCTCTTCGTCGACGAGGCCGTGGTCACGCAGCGGCTGGCGCGGCGGTTCCCCGACTACGTGCCGGCGCCGCTCGCGGTCGAGCCCGAGCGCGCCTGGATGCTCCTGCCGGCTTTCGACGAGCTGTTCGGCTGGGACGCGCCGGTCGAGACGCTCAAGGAGGCGCTGCGCCGCTTCGCCGGCCTGCAGCTGCGCACGACCGGGATGACGAAGGAGCTGCTGCGCGACGGCTGCCTCGATCGCCGGCTCGATGTCCTCGAGGCCCAGATCGAGCCGCTGCTGGACGACCCGCTCGCGGTCGCCAAGCTGGACGCGGAGGAGGTCGCCCGGCTGCGGCGATTGACACCGGAGCTGAAGGCGATCTGCCGCCGGCTGGGGGAGCTGGACGTCCCGCCGACGCTCGTCCACGGCGACCTCCACCTCGGCAACGCGACCCGCATCGACGGCGAGCTCCGGTACTTCGACTGGACGGACGCCTGCGTCGCCCATCCGTTTGTCGACCTGCTCTCGCTGCGGTGGGAGCCGGACGAGGCAAACCGGGCAGCGCTCCTCGACGCGTACCTCGAGCCCTGGCTCGAGGTCGCACCGGCGGAGCGGCTGCGCGAGGCCGTCGACCTCGCCGGCGTCGTCATCCCGCTCCACCACGCCGTCTCGTACGCGACGATCGGAGCGAATCTCGAGCCATCTGCGAGGCTCGAGCTCGACGCGGCGCACGCATTCCTCCGCGAGGTGCTCGCGCGGGTGACCGCTCTGGGCGCCGCGTAGAATCGCTGCCGTGCCCTTCGACGTCCTGAGCGAGGAGCAGCGCGAGATCCGCGAGCTCGTGCGCGACCTGGCGCGCGAGCGGATCGCCCCGCGCGCGGCGGAGATCGACGCCACGCACGAGTTTCCCTGGGACGTCGTCGAGCTCTTCCGCGAGCACGAGATCTTCGGCCTCCTCTTCGACGAGGAGTGGGGCGGGACCGGCACCGGGACGCTGCTGGCGCTCGTCGCGATCGAGGAGGTCTCGAAGGTCTGCGCGACGAGCGCCCTTATCCTCGCCGTCCAGGAGCTGGGCTCGCTCGGCCTCAAGCTCGGCGGCACCCAGGAGCAGAAGGAGCGCTGGCTGCCGCGGCTCGCGAGCGGCGAGTGGCTCTGCGCGTACGCGCTCACCGAGGCCGGCTCGGGCTCCGACTCGGCGGCGATGCGGACGACCGCCCGCCTCGACGGGGACGAGTACGTCCTCAACGGGAGCAAGCGCTTCATCACGAACGCCGGCGTCGCCAAGCTCTACACCGTCTTCGCGAAGACCGATCCGACCGCCGACCACTCCGGCATCTCCGCGTTCGTCGTCGAGGCGGACACGCCGGGCTTCGAGGTGACGCGGCTCGAGCCGAAGATGGGCATCTCCGGCTCGACGACCGGCGAGCTCGCCTTCGACGACTGCCGGATCGCGAGCGAGAGCCTCCTCGGCGAGGAGGGCGGCGGCTTCAAGCTCGCGATGCAGATCCTCGATCGCTCGCGGCCCGGTGTCGCCGCCCAGGCACTGGGGCTCGCACAGGGAGCGACGGACTACGCACTCGAGTACGCGAAGAGCCGCGAGACGATGGGCAAGCCGATCGGCCAGCACCAGCTGATCCAGGCGAAGCTCGCGGACATGGAGACCGCCTGCGAGGCGGCGCGCGGCCTCCTCTACCGCTTTGGCCAGATGGCGGATGCGGGCGTCGACGGGCCGGAGCTGACGAAGGCGTCGGCGCAGGCGAAGCTCCTCTGCGGCGATACTGCGATGTGGGTCACGACCGAGGCGGTGCAGATCCTCGGCGGCTACGGCTACATCAAGGAGTACCCGGTCGAGCGGATGATGCGCGACGCGAAGATCACGCAGATCTACGAGGGCACGCAGGAGGTGCAGCGGCTCGTGATCGCGCGCGAGATGCTGCGCGAGAGCCGCGCGTTCCTGCTCGCCGGGGTCGGCTGAGGTGGACGCGGCGGGCGTCAACAGCTGGCTGGAGCGTTACATCGCGGCCTGGCGCAGCGGCGACCGCGCCGAGATCGCCGACCTCTTCAGCGAGGACGCGCGCTACCGCTACCGCCCGCACGACGAGCCGGTCGTCGGCCGCGAGGCGATCGTGGACAACTGGCTCGAGGAGCCCGACGAGCCCGGGAGCTGGGAGGCCGAGTACACGTGCTACGCGGTGCACGGCGATCGCGCCGCCGCGGTCGGGACGAGCACCTACCCGCACGAGGGCCGGGTCTACGACAACGTCTTCCTACTGCGCTTCGACGGCGAGGGACGCTGCACGGAGTTCACGGAGTGGTACGCGAAGCGGCCGGACGACTGAGCCGCTCCGCCGCGAGCCGCTCGGCGGCCGCGGCGGTCGTGATCCCCTCGGCGTCGGCGGTCTCGTAGATCTCGAGCAGCGTGTCGCCGATCCGCTCGACCTGCTCATCGAGTTGTGCGGGCGTCCAGGCGAGCTGCTCGAGGCCATAGCCGTGCAGCGCACCGCCGCCGTTGATGACGTAGTCGGGCGCGTACAGGATCCCGGCCTCGCGGAGCCGGTCACCGTCGGCGGGCGTCTCGAGCTGGTTGTTTGCGGCGCCCGCAACGACGCGGCAGCGGAGCCGCGGGATCGAAGCGGCGGCGAGCGTGGCGCCGAGCGCGCACGGTGCGTACACGTCGCACTCGGTCGACAGGGCGTCGTCCGGTGCGACGACGGTGGCGCTCGTCTCGCGCGCCCGCGCGTCGTCGACGTCGCTGACGAGCACGGTCGCCCCCGCCTCGAGGAGCAGCGCCACGAGCCGGCCGCCCACCGAGCCGGCGCCCTGCACCAAAACGGTGCGGGGGCCGAGCTCGTCCGAGCCGAAGGCGTGCCGGAGGCTCGCGCGAATGCCGTGGAAGACGCCCACCGCCGTGTGGCCGCTGGGGTCGCCGGAGCCGCCGTTCTCGACGCTCCGGCAGAACACGTACCCCGTGCGCTCGCCGATCACGTCCATGTCCGCCTCGCCGGTATTGACGTCGGGCCCTGTGAAGAACGAGCCGCCGAGCGACTCGATGAGGTCGCCGTAACGCTCGAGCAGGCGGCGTCGGCCGTCGCCTCCGGGAACCTCGGGCACGGCCAGCACCCCCTTGCCGCCGCCGCATGGTAGGCCGAGCACGGCGAGCTTGCGCGTCATCCCGGCCGCGAGCCGCATCGCGTCGCGGAGCGCCTCGGCCGGCGCTGGATAGGACTTCAGCCGAGTGCCGCCGGCCGCCGGGCCGAGCCTCGTCGAGTGGACGCAGACGATCATCCACGCCCCGCTCTCCGGATCGTGGCGGATGACCGTGTGCTCGCCGTCCCAGCCTTCGAGCAGCTCTTCGAACATCGGCGCGATGCTAGTCGCCGAGGAGAGCGGCGCGAAGCCGCTCGAGCCCGAGCTCGAGCACCGCATCCGGCGTTGCGAGCGAGAGCCGGGCGTGACCGGCACCGCGCCCCCCGAAGCCCTCGCCGGGCGCCACAGCGACGCGATGCTCGACGAGCAGCTGCCCGGCCGTGATGCCCGTCAGGCAGGCGCAGCCAGAGGAAGAACGTGCCCTCGCACCGGGGCTCGAGTGGGCCGAGCGCCTCGACGACGCGATCGCGTCTCGACTCGTACAGCTCTCGTCGCGCCGCGACCGTCTCCTGCGGCCCGCGCAGGGCGGCGATCGCCGCGCGCTGGAGCGGCACGAGGATGCCGGCGCGGACGTGCTCCTGCAGCCACGTCACGCGCGCGACCAACTCGGCGTTCCCGACCACGAAGCCCAGCCGCCAACCGGCCATGCCGTAGCTCTTCGAGAGCGAGAAGAGCTCGACGCCGACGTCGCGGGCTCCCGGCTCCGCGAGGAAGCTCCGCCGGCGCCGGCCGTCGTAGACGAGGTCGCCGTAGGCGAAGTCGTGGAGTACGACCGCATCGGTCTCCCGCGCGAACGCGACCGCCTCGGCGAAGACGCCCTCAGGGGCGGCCGCCGCCACCGGGTTCGACGGGTAGTTCAGATAGACGAGCGCCGGCGCGGTGCCTGCGAGCGCGTCCCACTCGGGCCGGGCGCCCTCGTCGAGCGGGAGGTCGACGCGCTCGGCGCCGGCGAGCGCGACCGCAGAGTTGTAGTCGGGGTAACCCGGATCGGGGAGCGCGATGCGGGCGCCCGGCTCGGCGACGCAGAGGGCGAGCTCCATGAGCGCGGTCTTGGCCCCCGGCAGGATCGCCACCTCGCGCTCGGGGTCGAGCTCGACGCCGTACTCCTCGGCGTAGCGCGCCGCCACCGCCTCGCGGAGCTCCGGCAGCCCCGCGAACGGCGCGTAGCCGTGCACGGCCTGCGTGGCCTCGCGTGCGCTGTCGACCAGCGCCTCGATCACGTGCTCCGGCGGCGGCACGTCCGGGTTGCCGCGGCCGAGGTCGACAAGCGGCTCGCCGGCCTCCGCCGCAACCGCGGCCACGCGCGCCAGCAGCGAGGTGAAGTATTGCTCCGGGAGCCGCTCGATGCGGTCGGGGCGCGGGCGCACCCGCCGATGCTACGACGGATAGAGCTGTTCGACGAAGAAGCGTGCTGCGACGCCGAGCCGGTCGCCGTACACCGCCTCTGCGCTCATCCGCGAGCTCTGCGGCGACCGCGTAAATGACGCTCTTGGGCTCGAAGACCGCGTCGATGTCATTGGTCGACCGGCGGCTGTCGAAGGCGAGAGCGATGGCGGCGCCACCGACGACATACATCTCGCCGTCGACTCCACGCGGCGCCAACCGGCTCCCGAGCTCGGTCAGGAGCTCGACGATCTCGTCCCGTCGCATCAGACCCGTTCCAGGGATCGAGCCGGCCAGAAGATGCCGCGCCGCTTCAGCGAAACGGGCGTCTGCGCGAGGGCAACGGCGCGGAAGCCAGCGACGCCGCTCACGAACCAGAATCGGTCGAGGAAGCGCTCCTCCTCGCGCGCCCATGGTGGGCAAGGCACGCGGCGAAGAACCGCGACGTGCTCGGCGATGCCGCCGAAGAGTGCGTCCGCACGGGAGTCGCCCGTCGGTTCGGGGCGCTCCTGGATGAGCAGAGCCAGCTCGTCCTGGCTCAGGCGTGGCAGCTGATCGAGGAAGTCCCGAACGGCCTCGAGGACCCCGGTCCCGCCGGCCAGGCGCCGACCAGTATCCGCGAGCGAGATCCGAGCGCCGCCACGAGGTCCCTCTTCGTCGTTGTCCGCGACATAGCTGCCGCTGCGAATCTGGTCGAGCAATCCCATGGAGAAGAGCGTAGACGGCTCGCGGGCCGTCGCTCCGGGCTCAGCGCCGCAGGCTGGAGGCGTCGACGACCTCGAACGCAGAGCCGGGCACCCGGTGGAGCGCGTGCAGCTGGTCGTTCGACCACTTCGGGTGCGGCGCGCCGCTGACGTACCAGTTGGAGCCGTTGTCGGCCAGGATCATTCCGTACTCCTTCAGGGCACGGAGGACGACGCGCGCCTGCGGCGGGAAGCCCGCGATCGGGTAGGAGGCCTTCAGCCGCACGCGGAGGCCCATCGGCGGCAGCGCCGGGTCGGTCGCGTCGCTCGCGAAGTGACGCGCCGGCCAGACGTAGGCGCGGCGCGTCTCCGACGCCGTGAAGCGGAGCGCGTGCGCGATCCGGCCGCGCGCGACCTCCTCGTAGCGCGCGAGGCCGGGAAGAATCGGCAGGCCGGCCGCGTCCGCGGACGTCCAGCCTGCCGGCCGCAGCCTGTTCGAGCGCAGATCCCAGATCGCGCCCGAGCCCGCCTTCCAGCCGCCGCCGTCGGCCGGGTACAGGGCGAAGAGCTCGTAGAGCTTGCAGCGGTCACGGTCGACGATGAGCGCGTGGCGGTCGCCGTCCGACGCGCGGCCGCCCTCGATCGCGACGTTCGCCGGGATCGGGTACGGGCCCTTGTCCGACTCGTCCGCGTAGTCGAACGAGATGCGCGTCTTCGCCTGGGTGCCGCGCACGACCGTGATCGGGATGCCGATCGGGCCGCCGTCCCACAGCCCGGAGCCGAAGTCCGCGTGCATGTGGTCGTCGAGGCCGATCGAGGCGACGACCCGGTCGGAGTCGGCGGCCACCGGGAGCCGGTCGACGCGCTGGTTCCAGGGGCTCGAGTCCGGGAAGACGGGGCAGCCGGGCGCCTGGCCGAGGCGCGGCGCCGAGGCGGAAGCGCCGCCGACGGCGAGCATCGTCGCGAGGGCGGCGAGTGCGGCGGCCTTCCTCATCCGCCTCAGGGTAGGCACCGCGGCGGCCGGTCGCCTGCCCTATTCGGGGGGCAAGGTGACGAGCGGATAGCGCCCGCGGATCTCGTCCACGAACGCCGCGAGCCGGTCGGCGATCGCGGCGTCCTTGATCTCCAGGACGTTCTCGGCGTTGAACTCGCCGGAGTGGGAGAGGTTGAAGCTGCCGACGAACGAGATGTCGTCGGCGACTGTGACCTTCGCGTGCATGAAGTCGTGCACCGTGTCGGGCGCCCACCGCGTCGAGGGCTTGCCGGCGAACTGAGCCCGTTCGAGCAGGCGTCGCAGCACGGGCACCTTCCAGCTCGCGTTGCCGTTCAGACGCCACTGGTAGAGGACGCCGTCCACCTGCGTGTCGTCGACGATGCCGGCGACGTCGACGCGCCCGTCGGAGCAGACCTCCGCGAGCGTGCCGAGGATCGGGCCCGAGCTCAGCACCGGCGACGCGATGCGGACGCGTCGCTTGGCGCCGCCGATCCGCTTCGCGATCCGGTGCGCGAGGTTCTCGCCGTGCCCGGGCGTGAACCACGGCCGCACCTCGGTGCCGCCGACGTCCACGGGGCGCGGCTCGACGAAGCCGGAGCGGGCGACGTCCGCATGCTCCCAGAGCTCCTCGAAGTTGAGCCGGAAGGCGTGGGCGAGCTGTGCCGACTCCGCGATCACGATCGCGTTCTCCTGGCGCGACCACGAGTCGTTCGTCCAGTTCATCGAGCCGGTCCAGACGGCCGCCCGGTCGCGAACCACGTACTTGTGGTGCATCAGGTCGGGCTCGCCGGGGATCCCCTTCGTCTCGAGCGGCAGCGCCTCGATCAGCTCCGGAGCGGTGCGCGGCGGCGGCGGCACGGGGATCGGGCCGTGATGGTCGACGTTGTACGCGAGCCGGACCCGCACGCCCCGCTCGTGGGCGTCGACCAGAGCCGCCTTGACGATGTCGCCCGCCTCGTTGGTGAGCCGGATGTCGTAGAGCGCGAGCTCGAGGGTCTCGCGGGCGCCGCCCAGGAACTCGGCCGCCTGATGGGCGACGTCGACCGCGCTCTGCCCGCCGTCGTGGTAGAGACGGACCTCCAGCACTACTTGGCCGCGCGGAGCGAGGCCTTGTAGGCGCGTTTCGCCGCCTGGTACTCCGCGAGCGCCTCGGGCGAGTCCACATCGCCGAGCATCGGATGGCTCGGGACGAGCGGCTCTGCCATCGCCACGCCCATGCGCCGGGCGAGCACGGACGCGAGCGCCTTCACCTTCATCTCGCCGAAGCCGGGGAGGGCCTCGATGCGGCGTTTCAGGTCGTCGCTGTCCGCTGCGCCGGTCCAGACCCGCGCCGCGTCGCCGGCGTAGTCCTCGACGATCACCGCCGCGAGCTCCTGGACGCGCTTTGCCATGTTGCCCGGGAAGCGGTGGATGGCCGGCTTCTCCCGGAAGACCTCCTGCATCCGCTCGGGATCCGTCCGTGCGATCTCCGCCGCGTCGAGGCGGCCGAGGCGCTGCTTCAGCTTCAGCGGGCCGGCGAACGCGACCGGCACCGGCACCTGCTGGTCGAGCGCGAACCCGACGAGGAGCGCGAGCGGGTCGCGGGCGATCAGCGCATCCGCCTCGGCGTCGCCGGTGAAGTGCAGGACGTCGGCCACGGTTCGATCCTAGCGCGGCCGGGTATGCCGACCTCGTGGCTGATCCGATCGAGAAGACCGAAGAGCTCGTCCAGGAGGCCGATCGCGGTCAGAGCGAGCGCACGCCGTGGCTCGCGCTCGGTGGCGTGCACATCGCGGTCGGCGCGCTCGTTGCGGTCGTACTCGCGATTGCCTTTGTCGCCTACCTGATCGCCTGACCAGGCGGCGGCTCTAGGCCGGGCAGCAGCTCGACGCTCTCCTGCTCGCTCGGATCGGTGCGGGCGACGAGCGCGACGCACTCCTGCGTCGTGCTCGGGTTCCACGGTAGGTGCGGCATGTCGGCCGGGATGTAGAGGAAGTCGCCCGTCTCGGCGGTGAGCTCCTCCTCGAGCCGTTCGCCGAAAGCCATCCGGGCAGTACCGCGGAGGACGTAGATCGCCGTCTCGTGGCCACGGTGCAGGTGCGCCTCCCCGCGGCCGCCGGGCGGGATCCGGATCCGATGGAGGCAGATGGCGTCCGCCTGCGCGCTCTCCCGGGAGATGCCGTCGACGACCTCGAGTCCCTGCCGGCCCGCGCCCGCCGCGCCGCTGCGGACGACTACACACGTCTTCCGGTTCATGGTCGTAGTGTCTAGAAGAGCTCGGCGAGCCGCTCGGCGATCGCCACCGTGCTCAGGTTCGTGTTCGCGCGGGGAATCGTCGGCATGATCGACGCGTCGGCGACCGCGACCCCGTCGACGCCGAGCACCCGCCCCTCGCTGTCGACGACGCGGCCGATGCCGCACGTTCCCACCGGGTGGAAGAAGCCGCGGTAGGCCGCCCGGATGTGGTCACGGGCCGGGATCTCCGCCCCGGGACGGACTTCGCGGGCGGCGAGGCGCCGGAATGCCTCACCGGTCACGAGCTCGCGGGTTGCCTCGACGCCGTGCGCCAGTACCTCGACGTCGCGCTCGTCAGACAGGAACCCGTGCTCGACGAGCGGCGGCTGCGCCGGATCCGGCGAGAGGAGGGAGACGCGGCCCCGCGAGCACGGCTTCATCGCGAACGCCGCGGCGCTGATCTCGTAGCCGGGCTCGACGGCCGGGAAGACGAAGAGGTCCCACGACCCGGCTTCGCAGAGCTCGCTCGCCAGGGCGACGCTCACCTGGCCCATGAAGAGCGGCCAGGCTGCCTCGAACGCCGCGGTCTCCTCCTGGAGAGCCTCGGTCGCCTCCCAGCCAAGCCCGACGCGTCGGGCCAGTCGCCGCTGCCGAATGGGCCGTAGTCGGGGCCGCCCTCGACGAGGCGGACGGAGCGGTCGACGTCCTCGCTCAGCCGTGCTGCGAGCACGCAGCCGGCCGACCCGCCGCCGACGACGATCGTGTCGAACGAGCGCTGCACCGGACGACCCTCGCAGAACGCCGGCGAAGCTCAAAGAGACCTGGGCCGGTGCTCGTCCTGGCCGCAGCGGCGCACGTCGTAACGACCGCAGAGAGCAGGTTTCGTCAGGAATCCCGTCGGGACGACCTACACTCGACTTCAATGGTCAGGAAGACCGTCACACTCGTCTTCTGCGACGTCGTCGACTCGACGCCCCTCGGCGAGCGGCTCGATCCGGAGGCCCTCCGTGACGTCTGGTCGCGCTACCACGCGACGTCGCGCGAGGTGCTCGAGCGCCACGGCGGCACGATCGAGAAGTTCGTCGGCGACGCCGTCATGGCCGTGTTCGGCATCCCCGTCGTGCACGAGGACGACGGGGTGCGCGCCGTGCGCGCGGCCGTCGAGATGCGGTCGGCGATCGCGGAGCTGAATGCGGAGCTCGAAGCCACGTACGGCGTCCGCATCGGTGTCCGCACCGGCGTCAACACGGGCGAGGTCCTGGCCGGCGACGCCTCACAGGGGCAGGCCTTCGCCACGGGCGACGCCGTCGTCGTCGCGCAGCGCCTCGAGGCAGCGGCGGGCAGCGGCGAGATCCTGATCGGCGAGATGACGTTCAGGCTCGTGCGCGACGCCGTGGAGGCCGAGCCGGTCGAGCCGGTCGAGGTGAAGGGCAAGTCCGAGCCTGTCGTGGCGTGGCGGCTGCTCGAGGTCAAGCCGGGCGTCGCGGGCCTGGTGCGGCGGATGGATTCGCCGCTCGTCGGCCGCGCCGCGGAGCTCGCCCGGCTCGGGCTCGAGCTGGGCAGAGCGAAGGCGGAGCGGTCGTGCCGCACGATCACGATCGTGGGCGAGCCGGGCGTCGGCAAGTCGCGGCTCGCGGCCGAGCTCGTGAGCTCGCTCGGTGACGAGGCACTCGTGCTCGAGGGCGCGTGCCTCCCGTACGGCAGCGGGATCACCTACTGGCCCCTCGTCGAGATCGTGCGCAGCCTCGACCTCGACGAGGCGCTCGGCGCCGAGCCGGACGCGGATGCCATCCGCGGGCGCATCGTCGAAGCCGTCGGCCGCGGCGAGCCTCGCTCGCGGAGCGACGAGCTCTACTGGGCCGTGCGTCGGCTCCTCGAGGCCCTCGCCCGGGACCGGCCCGTGGTGCTCGTCCTGGACGACGTTCAGTGGGCGGAGCCTGCCTTCCTCGACCTCGTCGAGTACCTCGCCGGCTGGAGCCGCGATGCGCCGGTCCTCGTCTGCTGCCTCGCCCGCAGCGAGTTCACCGAGATGCGTCCGGCCTGGCCGATGCTGCCGCTCGAGCCGCTTCCTCCCGACGACGCCGCGGCCCTGCTCGAGCATCTGGTCGGCCCGCTCGAAAGTGCGGCCACGCGGGAGCTCGGCCGCGCCACCGGTGGCAACCCGCTCTTCCTGGGCGAGATGGTGCGAATGCTGGCCGAAGACGACCGGCTCGTCGAGCGCGACGGCGTGCTGACCGCGGAGCTCGACTCGCTCCCGGTGCCCGAGACGATCCAGGCCGTTCTCGCCGCCCGGCTCGACCGGCTCGCCGACGACGAGCGCGACGTGCTACAGCGCGCCTCCGTGATCGGACAGGTCTTCTGGTGGGGGCCGGTCGCCGAACTGACGCCGCCCGAGCGGCTGGACGCGCTCGCCTCGCACCTGCAGGCGCTCGTCCGCAAGGGCCTGCTTCGCCCGGATCTGCGAGAGCTGGTCGGCGAGGATGGCTTCCGGTTCGCCCACATCCTCGTCCGCGACGCCGCCTACGACTCGATGCCGAAGCGCCTCCGCGGCGAGCTCCACGAGCGGTTCGCAGACTGGGTCGAGCTCCGGGCCCGCGAGCAGCCGGAGCTCGACGAGATCCTCGGCCACCACCTCGAGCAGGCCCGAGCGCTTCGCCTCGAGCTCCAGCCCGGCGGCCCCGAGGAGGACGCCCTCGCCACCCGGGCGTTCGAGCCGCTCACGCGCGCCGGCCGGCGCGCGCTCGGGCCGCGGCGACCTGCACGCCGCGCGCAGCCTGCTCGAGCGGGCTGCCGCGCTGCTGCCGGAGGACGACACGCGCCGGCTCGAGCTGATGCCGGAGCTCGGGCTCGTGCTGACGGAGACCGGCCAGCTCGCGCTCGCGGAGCGGGTGCTGTCTGAGGCGATCGCCGCACCGAACGGTGGAGCCGGCCAGATCGTCACGCTCGCGGCGCAGATCGAGCGCGCGGCGCTGAGGCTCCGCAGCGACCCCCGCGGCGGCTGGGAGCGGGATCTCCAGCTCGTGGAGGACGCGCTGCCGAGCCTCGAGGCGGCCGTCGACGCGGACGGCAGCGCGCACCGAGCGCTCGGACGCGGCTGGTTCCTCGTCGGGCTCGTCCGGGGCCTGTGGGCCGGGCCAGCTCGCGCGGGGGAGGAGGCGCTCGAGCGCGCCCTCACGCACGCACGCGCCGCCGGTGACCGGCGCCAGGAGGCGGAGATCGTCGGCAGGCTCGGCTTCGCCGCCTGGTCGGGCCCGATGCCCGTCCCCGAGGCGATCGAGCGGTGCAACGACCTCCTCGTCGGGGTCGGCGACGACACCTTCACGACCGCGGGCGGCCGGCGCTGGCTCGCTTCGCTCGTGGCGCGGCAGGGCCGCTTCGACGAGGCCCGCGCCCTCCTCGGCGAGGCCGTCGCGGCCTACGAGGAGCTCGGCAGGAGTCTCAACACGACCTCCGCCTCGGCCTTCGGCTACGCGCGACGTGGAGTGGCTCGCCGGCGACCTCACGGCCGCCGAGCGCGCGCTCCGTCGTGGCTTCGAGGAGCTCGAGCACCTCGGCGAGCTCGGCTCGCGTGCGAGCGTCGCAGCCCTCGAGTCCCGGGTCCTCCACCGCCAGGGCCGCCGCGAGGAGGCGGAACGATTCGCTGCGATCGTCGAGGAGACGGCCTCCGAGCAGGACATCTGGTCGCAGGTGCTCTTTCGTCTCACCCGCGCGCGCGTGCTCGCCGACCTGGGCCGCGTGGCCGAGGCCGAGGCCGTCGCCAGAGAGGCGCTGGCGACCGTCGAGCAGCACCGACCTCCTCGAGCTCCACGGTGACACGCTGCTCGATCTCGGCCATGTCCTGCGCGCCGCCGGGCGTCTGGAGGAGTCGCGCGCGTCCGTCTCGCAGGCGCTCTCGTTCTACGAGAGCAAGGCCAACCTCGTCTGCGGCGGAGTGGGCGCGCGCCTTCCTCGGCGCGGAGGTCACGTCGGCCTGAGGCCGAGGCGCTCGGCCGCCGTACGGTCGACCGGACGCGCCGGCAGCGGCGGGACGTAGAGCGTCGGCCCCGGCGCTGTCTCGAGGGCACGCATGTCGCCGAGCCGGATGCGCTCGATCACGGGCTCGGCGATCGGGTAGACCGATGCGCAGTAGAAGACGACCTCGTGCTCCGCCGGATAGAGCTCGAGCAGCCGGTCGGCGAGCACGTGCAGGGCCTCGCGGCTTGGGCTCGAGGTCCCAGTCCAGCTTTCCGACCGCGTCGGCCTGCCAGAGGACGAGCGCGGCGGTCGGGTCCGGTGCGTGCCCGCGCAGGAGCAGCGAGGTCGCCTCGTAGCTCTGCCAGCCGTGCGCGCCGGGGTCGACGCCGAGATCCGCGAAGAGGCAGTCCTCGGCGGAGATGGCGGGCAGCATCCTCGCCGGGTATCCCTCCTTGCGCGCCCGACGGACGGCCTCGTGCGACGGCGCGACGAAGACACCCGGATGGCCGTAGAAGGCGGCGCAGACGCGCGCGCCGCCGCGGACCGCGACGAGGATCTCCTCGACCATGTCGGCGTAGATCCGGCGGCGCGGCACGCCGGCGCGATAGAGCGCGCTCAGCGCCCGTGCGCGTGGGTTGAAGCTGGCGAGCCAGGCCTCGGCCGCCGGCTCCGCGGCCACGTAGAGGAGCTCGTCGGCCTGCTCGAGCTCGTGGCGGGCCTCGGGCGTCAGCTGGCGGATGAGCTGGATGCCGGTGCCGACGACCGCGAGCGACCCCTTCGTATTGTCGTCCGGCGCCCTACGAGTTGTCGTCGTCGTCGTCTTCTTCGCCGTCGTCGTCGTCGTCGGGCTCGTCCGCCGTCGTGATCCACTTCGCGACCCGGATCCAGTGCGTGACGACCGGTCCGGTGCCTCCGGCGTCCGTCGGGCCGAAGGATTCGCTGGGGCCGTCGCCGTACGATTCGGCCCCGTAGCCCGCCTCGGCTGCCACCGCCGCGTTGATCTGGGCGAGGTTGCCGTCGCGCAGCAGCGTTGAGCTGCTTCGCGGTGACGCCGAACTGCGCGATCAGTGCGCCATCTCTCTCTCCGGAGAGGAACTGGTCCTGGAGCGCCGGCGTGTGACACATCGCGATGATGAGGTCCGTCAGCGGCGTGGGCTTCTTCGCCATGTGCGTGACGCTACAAAACTCGCTCCTGCCGGTCAACACGGCGGGCGCCGTTACCCTGGAGACATGAATGCGCTCGCGCCGTTCTCGTCCAAGACGCGCGAGTGGTTCGAGCGGGCCTTCGAGGGCCCGACGCCCGCGCAGGCGGCCGGCTGGCCGGCGATCGCGGGCGGCGGCAGCGTCCTCATTCAGGCGCCGACCGGCTCGGGCAAGACCCTCGCGGCCTTCCTCTACGGCATCGACCGGCTCGACGCCCGGCCGGGCGAGGGCCTCCGCCTGCTCTACGTCTCGCCGCTCAAGGCGCTGAACTACGACGTCGAGCGCAACCTGCGAGGTCCGCTCGCCGGCCTCCAGTCGGAGCTCCGCGTCGCCGTGCGCACGGGGGACACGCCGCAGAAGGAGCGCGCGGCGATCGTCCGGAGGCCGCCGGACATCCTGATCACGACGCCGGAGTCGCTCTTCCTCATGCTCACCTCGGCCGCGCGGGACGTGCTCCGGTCGGTCGAGACCGTGATCGTCGACGAGGTGCACGCGGTCGCGGGAACGAAGCGCGGCGCGCACCTCGCGCTCTCGCTCGAGCGTCTCGACGCGCTGCTCGAGACGCCGGCGCAGCGGATCGGCCTCTCGGCGACGCAGCGGCCCCTCGAGGAGATCGGCCGCTTCGTCTCCGGCGACCGCCCGATCCAGCTCGTGGACGCGGGCACGCGGAAGGAGCTCGACCTCGAGGTCGTCGTGCCGCTCGAGGACATGCGCGAGCCGGGCGGCGCCGTCGCCTACGAGAACCCGCCCCTGGCGGACGGCAGCTCGCTCGGCGTGAGCACCGAGGGCGGCATCGGCTCGATCTGGCCGTCGATCTACCCCGAGCTGCTCGGGCTCGTGCGCGCGCACCGCTCGACGATCGTCTTCGTCAACAACCGCCGGCTCGCCGAGCGCCTCGCGCTGCGGCTGAACGAGCTGGCCGAGGAGCAGATCGCGCGCGCGCACCACGGCTCGCTGGCGCGCGAGCAGCGCGTCGAGATCGAGGAGCTGCTGAAGGCCGGCCAGATCCCGTGCCTCGTCGCCACCTCGAGCCTCGAGCTCGGCATCGACATGGGCGCCGTCGACCTCGTCGTCCAGGTCGAGAGCCCGAAGTCGGTCGCCCGGGGGCTGCAGCGGGTCGGCCGCGCCGGTCACGAGCTCGGCTCCGTCTCGAAGGGGCGCGTCTTCCCGAAGTTCCGCGCCGACCTGCTCGAGTGCGCCGTCGTCGCGCGCGCCATGCGCGGCGGCGAGATCGAGGAGACGGCGATCCCGCGCAACCCGCTCGACGTGCTCGCACAGCAGATCGTGGCGATCGTGGCCGACGACGAGATCGAGGTCGCGAAGCTGCACCGGCTCGTCCGCGGCGCCTATCCCTTCGCGTCGCTCTCTCGCGAGCAGCTCGAGAACGTGCTCGACATGCTCGCCGGGCGGTACCCGTCGGACGAGTTCGCCGAGCTGCGCCCGCGGATCGTCTGGGATCGGACTGCTGGCGTCATCCGCGGCCGCCAGGGAGCACGCCGGCTGGCCGTCACGAATGCGGGAACGATCCCCGACCGCGGGCTCTTCGGCGTCTACCTCCTGGACGGCGGCGGGCGCGTCGGCGAGCTGGACGAGGAGATGGTGTACGAGGCGCGGCAGGGGCAGACGTTCCTGCTCGGCGCGTCGACGTGGCGGATCGAGGAGGTCACGCGCGACCGGGTGCTCGTCTCGCCGGCGCCCGGCGTTCCCGGGATGATCCCCTTCTGGAAGGGCGAGGGCGTGGGGCGGCCGTTCGAGCTCGGGGAGAAGATCGGCGCCGCGTCGCGCTCGCTCGCGGCGCAGAGCGACGCGAAGGCGGTCGCGAGCCTGCGCTCCGACTACCACCTCGACGAGCGCGCTGCCCGGAATCTCCTCGTCTTCCTCCGCGAGCAGGAGGCCGCGACCGGCACCGTGCCCTCCGACCGCACGATCGTGGTCGAGCGGTTCCGCGACGAGATCGGCGACTGGCGCGTCTGCATCCTGACGCCGTTCGGCGGCCGCGTGCACGCACCGTGGGCGATGGCGCTCGCCTCGCGGCTGCGCGACGGCCTCGGCATCGAGGTGCAGTCGATCTGGTCCGACGACGGCATCGCCCTCCACCTCCCCGATGCGGACGCCCCGCCGTCCGTCGCCGATCTCTTGATCGGCCCCGACGAGATCGAGGAGCTCGTCGTGCAGGAGGTCGGCCAGACCGCGCTCTTCGGCTCGCGCTTCCGCGAGAACGCCTCCCGCGCGCTGCTCATCCCCCGCCGCCGGCCGGGCCAGCGGACGCCGCTCTGGCAGCAGCGGCTGAAGGCACAGAGCCTGCTGCAGGTGGCGCGCAAGTACGGCTCGTTCCCGATCGTGCTCGAGACATACCGCGAGTGCCTGCAGGACGTCTTCGACCTGCCGGCGCTCCGGCGCATCCTGCACGGACTCCAGACCCGCGAGCTCGACCTCGTCGAGGTCGAGACGGCGTCGGCGTCCCCGTTCGCGGCGTCGCTCCTCTTCGACTACGTGGCGACGTACATGTACGAGGACGACACGCCGCCCGCGGAGCGCCGCGCGCAGGCGCTCTCGCTCGACCGCGACCTGCTCCGCGAGCTGCTGGGGCAGGAGGAGCTCCGAGAGCTGCTCGACCGCGACGCGATCGCGGAGGTGGAGCGGTCGCTCGAGCCGACGCCGCGCAACGCCGACGAGCTGCACGACCTGCTGCGCGTGCGCGGCCATCGCTTCGCGGGCGCCTATGACGAGGGCTTTGCCGAGACGCTGCTGCGCGAGCGGCGCGCGATCCGGTTCCGGCTCGGCGGCCAGAATGCGATCGCCGCCGCGGAGGACGCCGGGCGCTACCGCGACGCGGTCGGCGTGATGCCGCCTGGAGGATTGCCCGACGCCTTCCTCGAGGGCGGCGCCGAGTCGCTGCGGGAGCTCGTCCTCCGCTTCGCGAAGGGGCGGGGGCCGTTCACGACGGCGGAGATCCAGGCGGCGTTCGGCCTCGAGCTCGAGCACCTCCTGCACGAGCTGGAGCGCTCCGATGCGCTCGTTCGCGGCGAGTTGCGCCCCGGTGGCACCGAGCGCGAGTGGTGTGACCCGGAGGTGTTGCGCCGGCTGCGGCGCGCCTCGCTCGCCGCGCTGCGACGGGAGGTCGAGCCGACCGAGCAGGCTGCGCTCGGCCGGTTCCTGCCCGCCTGGCACGGCATCGGCCGGCGCGCGAGCCTCCGCGAGGCCCTCGTGCCGCTGCAGGGCCTGCCGCTGCCTGTGTCGTTGTGGGAGTCCGAGGTGCTACCCCGCCGCGTGCCCGGCTACCAGCCCGCCTCGCTCGACGCGCTCTGCGCCGCCGGCGAGCTCGTCTGGGTCGGCGCCGGCCTCGACCGCGTCGCCGTCTACTTCCGCGAGGACGCACCCGTGCTCGGCCGCCCCGCCGGGGCACCGCCGCCGGAGGGGGAGGCTGCGGATGCTCTCCGTCGTGTGCTCGGTGTGAGCGCCGAGTTCTGGTACCCGCTCGTCGAGGCGGCCGGGCTCGAGCCGGAGCTCGCGCTACCGGCCTTGTGGGAGCTCGTCTGGGCCGGCGAGGTGACGAATGACGCGTGGACGCCGTTGCGGGCGGGCCGCCGGTACGCCACGCCAGGGAGCAGATCAGCACAGGGCCGCCGCCGCTTCTCCCGCACCCGCACCACGCCGGTCACGTCGACGCAGGGCCGCTGGTCGCTCACCGACCGCCTCTTCCCCGGGCGTCCGGACCGGCGCGCGCTCGCCGAGCTGCTGCTCGAGCGCCAGGGCATCGTCACGCGCGACGGCGTTCGCGGCGAGGGCATCGCAGGCGGCTACGGCGCGGTCTACGGGGAGCTGAAGGACCTCGAGACGATCGGCGTGTGCCGCCGCGGCTACTTCGTCGAGGGCCTGGGCGGTGCGCAGTTCGCGCTGCCGGGCGCCGTCGAGCGGCTCCGGGAGCTGCGCGCGGACGAGGATCCCGAGCCGCTCGTGCTCGCGGCGGCCGACCCGGCCCAGCCGTACGGCGCCGCGCTCCCGTGGCCGAAGCGGGCCGGCGCCCGGGCAGCTCGCGTCGCCGGTGCGCAGGTCGTCCTGCTCGGCGGCGAGGCCGCGCTGTTCGTCGAGCGCGGCGGCCGGACGCTCGTGCCGCTCCGCGACCCCGACGAGGAGTGGCTGCGCCCGGCGATCGAGGCGCTCGTCGCCCACGTTCGGGGCGGCGGCGCGAAGCGGCTCGCGGTGGAGCGCTTCGACGGCCGGCCGGTGGTCGAGACGGAGGTCATGCAGCTGCTCGTCGAGGCTGGCTTCCTCGCCGGGCCGCGCCGGGCGGTGCTGAGGCCCTAGCCGCGGGACCGCCGGTTACCGCGCGAGCCGGCCGAGCGCGGCGCCGAAGACGGCGTGCCGCCAGGCTGCCTGCGCGAACGGACGCGGGTGGAGCAGCGGCGGCACGCCCGGCTCCCCGCGCGCGGGGTGGTGTCGATCGACGAAGTAGGCGAGCGGGTAGAGGGCGACGTGCTCGGCGAGTGCCATCCCGAGCGCGAGGCGTTCACCGTCCACGTCGACACGCCGGCGGAAGAACTCGTACGCCGAGTCCGAAGCCGGCGCCGTTGGCGGCGTGGATCGCGAACCCGATCGGCCGCCACCCTCGGCCGCGCGTGACGGCCTTGCCCAGCACGGCCACGTCCGAGTAGTCGTAGCGCAGGGCCTTCCGGTCGAGCGGCTCCAGCAACCCCCAGACGGTCGCTGCAGCGGCACCTGCCGCGGCCGAGCGGAGATACGAGCTCATGTCGCGAGTCTACGGACGGTTCGTCTCTCGTCGTCTACGTTGACCGGGTGCCCGAAGGCGATTCGCTCGTGCGCGCCGCGCAGCGGCTCCAGGTGCTGGTCGGTGAGCGCCTCGAGGCCGAGTCGCCGCATCCGCGGGCGCAGCTGACCGGCGTCGCGCGGGAGATCGACGGCCGCGTGCTCGAGAGCGTCGAGGCGGCCGGCAAGAACCTCCTGCTCCGCTTCGACGGCGGCGTCGTCGTGCGAAGCCACCTGCGCATGTCGGGCCGGTGGCGAGTCGAGCGCCGAGGGGCGACGCGCGTGGGCCGGCCGTGGCTCGTCCTCCGCGGCCGCGAGCAGGAGGGAGTGCTCTGGAACGGCCCGGTGCTCGAGATCGACGGCTCGAGGTCGAGCGGTCGGTGCGGCGGCGACTCGGGCCGGACGTCCTCGGCGAGCGACTTCGACGAGGCGGCTGCGGTCGCGCGCGTGCGGCGGCTGGGCGACCGCCGGCTCGGCGAGGCGCTGCAGTACCAGCGCGCCGTCGCGGGGATCGGGAACATGTGGATGGCGGAGGCGCTCTGGGAGATCCGGGTCTCGCCCTGGGCACGCGTGAGCGATGTCGACGACGAGACGCTCGGCGCAGCCGTGACCGCCGCGCGGCGGCTGATGCAGGCGTCGCTCGCCTCGTCGCGGCCAGCCCGCAACGTCTATCGCCGGGCCGGGCGGCCGTGCCGGCGGTGCGGGACGATCGTCCGCTCGCGTGGTCAGGGCGACGCCAACCGCACCGCCTACTGGTGCCCAGGCTGCCAGGCAGGAGGAGACCCGCCCGCCGCGTAAGCGAATCCGTGGCGGTCCGCGCTCCACAGCTGCACGTCGTTCTCCGGAGCTTCTGTCTCGGGGCGTTCGTCTTCCTCGGCCGCGCGCTCGAGGAGGGCGACGAGCTCCCGTTCGCGTTCGAGGAGCACCTCCAGCGCTCGGGGCCGGCGCTCTACGAGTACCGGCCGCTCGTGCGCACGTTCATCGAGTCGCGCGCGCACGAGCTGGCCCGACGCGACGACGCGCTCCTGGCGCTCGACGAGCTCCTGCGCGAGCCCGCCGCGGCGATCTTCGCGCGCGCTCACGCCGGGCCTCGGCCGACCGAGGAGCAGGCGCTCTTTCGCACCGTGCTGCTCTCGCTCCTGATCGCGACCGCCGAAGGCTGCGGTGGCTTCGACTGGGACGACGTCTCGTTCGAGCGCGCCTACGCCGAGCTCGAGTCGTCGCTCTTCGGGTCCTCGCGGGCCTACGCAGCGGTTGCGCCGCTCGTCGGGATCTCGGTCGTGACGCAGTTCGAGCTCGGCGACGGGCTCCGCATCCGGGCGGCCGCGACCGGCGAGCTCGCGCGGCACTGGCCCGAGGCTCAGGGCCTCCTGCCGGCCGAGTTCGGCCGCGCGGCCGACCGCTACTGCGTGCTCGAGCTCGAGCGCGGCCTCGGCGCCGGCGAGGAGCCGCCGGACGCTCCCGGCGAGCTCGCGGACGCCGTCACCGCGCTGCGCCTCGCCACCGCCGCGCCGGTGGCAGCGGGCCCCGTCCTCTTCGAGAGGCTCGACTGGCGCCCGTTCGGCATCAAGGCCGTGCTCCCGATTGCCGCGACGCAGCCTCCCGGCGAGCCCGACCGCCTCGACGGCTTTCGCGGCACGGCCGCGCGGGAGGTGCTGGCGCGGCTCTCGCTCGCCGACGGCGATCCCGCGCTGGCGGACGCGCTCGACCGCTGGGAGCTGTCGCTCTTCCAGAACGAGCCGTTCCGGTCCGAGCAGCTGCGCGGCTGCCCTCGACCTCGCTGCTCGGCGACACCTGGGAGCTGCGCGCCGCCGTGCTGCTCGAGGCCGAGTCGGAGCGGCGACGTCCGCTGCACCGGTCGCTGCGTGCTGTCCGCGCGGGAGAGCCGGCGTCGCCGGCGGCGGCGGACGCTGTCCGCCGCGCGCTCGTCGAGGTGCTGCGGGACGGCGATCGCCCGGCGCTCGTGGCGTCGCTCGACGAGCTGCTGCTCGGGTTGCGGGCGGAGCGGCTCGCACGCACGGCGTAGCCGCCGCGGCGCGCGGCGTCGAACTGGCACACATTCGGCACAGATCCGACGCAAAGCCGTTACACGTTCGGCGCTAGCGTCGGTGCATGGACGAGGATCCTGCCCTCCTGGCCCGGCTCGACCGGATCGGCGCGCTCGACCGCCGCGGCGCCCATCCGAGCGAGTTGCTCGCCGAGCTGCGCGGCCTGCTCGCGGCCGCCGAGGACGGCGCGGGAGAGCCGACGTGACGACGGAGAGGAGGTGGTCGAGCGTCTTCGCACGGCGCTGGCAAGAGACATAATCGGACGGTGATCGCCCACTGGGACGACGCCGACAAGGACGATGCGGAGGTCGGCCATCTCGGGGCCGTCTGGAGCAACCTCGGCGTTGCCGCCGGCACGAAGACGGTCGGCGTGAACCGGATCCAGATCAACCCCGGACAAGTGGTCGACGCCCTTTCACCGGCACACCGCCGAAGAGGAGATCTTCTACGTCCTCTCGGGCGCCGGGATCTGCCTGCAGGACGACGCTGCCTTCGCGGTGCGGCCCGGCGACTGCATCGTGCATCGGTTGCGCCAGTCCCACTCGCTCCGCGCGGACGTGGACGGCCTCGACGTGCTCGTCTTCGGCACCCGCTCGCGGACCGAGATCGGCTATCTCCCTCGCGCCGGGGTCGCGTGGATCGGCGGCACCTGGACGGACGTCGGCGGCGGCGACCACCCCTGGAAGCGCGAGGTGACCGCGGGCGAGCCGGAGGTGCCGGAGCTCGGCGAGCGGCCCGCGAACGTCGATCAATCGTGAGGACGTCGAGGGCAGCTACGACGGCAAGTGGCGCCGGCTCGCGCGTGTCGCGGGCGCCGAGCTGAGCGGTCTCAACTGGGGACAGCTCGACCTCGGCGACGAGGGCGCGCCGCCGCACGTCCACTCCGCCGAGGAGGAGATCTTCGTCGTCCTCGAGGGCGAGGGCATCCTCGAGCTCTGGCCGACCCCGCAGCTCGCGCGGGAGGGCGTGGAGTACGAGGAGCACCCGATCCGCGCGGGCCACGTCGTCTCGCGCCCGGCCGGTTCGGGCATCGCGCACGGCCTGCGCGCGAGCGAGCCCGGGATGACCTATCTCGCCTACGGCACCCGTCGGACCGAGGACACGTGCTACTACCCTCGTTCCAACAAGATCTACTTCCGCGGGGTGGGTCTCATCGCCCGGCTCGAGGATCTGGACTACGACGACGGGGAGCCGCAATAGCTGAAGGAATCGAACCGGCAGGCTTGAACGACGAGGACGAGATGGGACTCATGCGCCTGCTGCCGCGCCCGAACGTGCGGCCCCAGCCTGCCGGTGAGGAGTCGTCGTCGCAGCAGGTGATCGTGTTCGCGAACCAGAAGGGCGGCGTCGCGAAGACGACGACGACGCTCAACCTCGGCGTCGCGTTCGCCGAGCGCGGCCACCGCGTGCTCCTCATCGACCTCGATCCCCAGGGGAACCTGACGATGAGCCAGGGGATGAACCCGGACGCGATCGAGCGCTCGATGTTCGACGTCCTCGTCCACCGGCTGCCGATCTCCGAGGTGATCCACAAGGTCGAGGTCGACATCGCCGTCTCCTCGATCGACCTCGCCGGCGCGGAGCTCGCGCTCAGCTCCCTCATCGGCCGCGAGCGCGCGCTCGAGAAGGCGCTCGCTCGAGGTGCGAGGCCAGTACGACTACGTGCTCGTCGACACGCCACCGTCGCTCGGCCTGCTCACGATCAACGCCTTCGTCGCCGCCACCGGCGTCATCGTTCCCGGTCCAGTGCGAGTACCTCTCGCTGCGCGGGCTCGTGCAGCTCGAGAACACGCTCGCGATGGTGCGCGAGAACCTCAACCCCGACGTGAAGGTCGAGGGGATCCTGCCGACGATGCTCGACAGCCGTACGCTGCACTCGCGCGAGGCGATCGAGATCCTCGAGGAGAACTTCGGCGAGCTCGTCTACAAGACGCGGATCCGGAAGACGGTCCGGTATGCGGAGGCGCCGGTCAAGGGCCAGTCCATCATCAAGTACGACCCGAACGGCTCGGCCGCAGAGGCCTACCGCGAACTCGCAAAGGAGGTGCTCGATGGCGCGAAATCGCGCGAGCATGCGTGAGGGCCCGCTGGCAGAGCTCTTCCGCGCGACGGAGGCCGCCCAGCGTCAGGCCGAGCAGGCCGAGGGCGCGGAGCCCGGCCGCCGCGCAGCCGGAGCCCGCTCCCGAGGAGACGAAGCCGAAGCCGGCCGAAGAAGGCCAAGGCGACGCCGCGCCGCCAAGCCCGTGCCGCCCGAGGAGCCGCAGGAGATGACGGTCGAGCACGTGCCCGACTTCGTCGCCGAGGCGCAGCGTGAGGCGGAGGCCGCCGCGCTGACCCCGCCGCCCGTGACCGAGCCGGTCGCGGCGCCACCCGTGTCGCCGCCCGTCTCCCCGCCGACGCCGGAGCCGCGCCGCGAGCGGGCCTACGAGCCGCCGGCGACCCGCTTCGTGATGCCGGAGCCCGCGCCGCGGCTCGAGTACGCGCCGCCGCGCGACTCGTCGTCCTATCTCGCCGTCATCCGCGTCGTCGGCGTGGGCGGAGCCGGCCTGAACGCCGTCAACCGCATGATCGACGCCGGCATCTCGCAGGTCGAGTTCGTCGCCGTCAACACCGACATGCAGCAGCTCCAGCTCTCCGACGCGCCGGTGAAGATCCACATCGGCCAGGAGCTCACGCAGGGCCTCGGCTCCGGCGCCGACCCGGACGTCGGCCGCCGCTCCGCCGAGAGCACCTACGACCAGATCAAGAACGCCCTCCGCGGCTCGGACATGGTCTTCGTGACCGCCGGCGAGGGCGGCGGCACCGGCACCGGTGCGGCTCCCGTCGTCGCGAAGATCGCCCGCGAGCTGGGAGCGCTCACCGTCGGGATCGTGACGACGCCGTTCCGCTTCGAGGGCACGCGCCGCAAGTCCGCCTCCGATGCCGGCGTCGAGCAGCTCCGCGCCGCCTGCGACACCGTCATCGTCATCCCCAACGACCGCCTGCTCGAGGTGCTCGACCGCTCGACCTCGATGATCGACGCGTTCAGGATCGCCGACGACGTCCTCCGCCAGGGCGTGCAGGGCATCTGCGACCTGATCACGATGCCGGGCCTCATCAACCTCGACTTCGCCGACGTGCGCACGATCATGTCCGACGCCGGTTCCGCGCTGATGGGCATCGGCTTCGCCACCGGCGACGACCGCGCGAAGCAGGCCGCCGACCGGGCGCTCCGCTCGCCGCTGATCGACACCGAGATCGTCGGCGCCCGCGGCATCCTCCTCTCGATCGCCGGCGGCGACGACCTGACGCTGCTCGAGGTGAACGACGCGGCGGAAGCGGTCCGCGCGGCCGCGACCGACGACACGAACATCATCTTCGGCGCCACCGTCGACGAGCGCCTGACCGGCCAGATCTGGGTCACCGTCGTCGCGACGGGCCTCGGCGGCCGCGGCCGCCGCACCATGCCGTCGTTCGACGCGCGGCGACCGTCCGCGGTCGCGGCCCGAAGAACCGCTCGAGCCGCCGAGCTTCCTCCGCGGCTAGCCTGCGCCGGAAGAACTCCTGCGACCCCTGGCGGCGAGACCGCTCGTCAGGTAACCGACCTGTCCTCGGCACGACGCGTCGATGGCTGCGTGAGGCACGCCCCGGCGGCGCGAACACGACCGCGCCCGGGCCGGCGCGAAGCTCGTCGCTCCCGATCTCGAAGACGTGCTCGCCCTCGAGCCCGGTCGACTCGCTACTCGCCTTCAGAAAGAACTCTGCGCCCGCGAACGCGAGGCGCTCGCCGGCCCCTTGCTCGAGGCGGTACGCGGCTGGCTGGTCGGCTGCGATCGAGCGAATCTACCTCGCGCGCACGCCGGCTAGCTAGACGAGCGGGAGCACGACGGTCGCGCCGAACGCGACCCCGAGCCCGAGACACGCCGTTGCGGCGGCGGCTGCCGCCGTCCAGCGTCGCGCGCCCGGCGCCGAGCCCGCCAGATAGAGGGCGCTGCCCGTGCCGAAGGCGAGGCTCGTGACCGTCTCGACGGCGCTGAAGGCGATTCCTGCCGAGAACGCCGTGCCCGTCGGCGCGCCGTGTGCGTGGAGCGCGAACGCGACGGCGGCGCTCGCCACGCCGATGTTCCCGGGCGTGATCGGCAGGATGCCGGCGAGATCGAGCGCGGGCACGACGAGCAGCGCTGCCAGCAGCGGCTTCTCGACGCCGAACGCCGCCGCGATCGCCGTCGCCGCACCGACGCGTGCCGCGGTCGGCGATCCCGATCCACCCCACGAGCTGAGTCGCGGCGCGCGGGGACCGGCCGAGCGCGCGGAACGCGTCCAGAACGTGCGCGACGCGTGCGCTCGGGGAGCGATCGCGCGCGAAGTAGGCGATGCCGACGGCGACCGCGACCGCGAGCGCGAGCAGCCCGAGCGGCCACAGCGGCAGCACGCCGCTTGCCGCGCCGAACGCCAGCAGGAGCCCGAGCCAGATCGCGCGCGCCGCGCCGATGGACGCGCACACGCCGCCGGTCGTCCAGACCCGGCCTTCCGAGTGCAGCACCCGCGCGAAGAGGGCGAAACGGACTGCACTGCCGATCTTGGCGGGCAGGAACGCGTTGACGAGCGAGCCGACGCCGTACCGCGCGCTCGCGTCCGCCCGTGTCAGCTCGCCGCCGCAACGGGAGAGCGCCGAGCGCCACGCGCACCCGGAGGCCGCGAGCGCGGTCGCGAACGAGAGGGCCGCGAGCCACAGCCAGGCGGGGCTCACCTCCATCAGGCCGTGAAACGCCTCGCGTCACCTGATCGCCGAGCAGCTGCGGCATCGTCGCGAGCGCGACGAGCGCGCCGATCGAGACGAGCGACAGCAGGACGTGCCACCTGCCGAGGGTGAACTCAGGGTGCATCTTCTTCAAACGTTCGGCCTGCGACATCGGTTCCTTTAGCTGGTATCGGCTGCTACACCACGCGTTTACGCTTTCGTGATGAAGGCGGCAATCGCAGCCGGTCATCCGCTCACGGCCGAAGCTGGGTCCAGAGTACTGCAAAACGGCGGCAATGCCGTGGATTCCTGCATCGCGGCCGCACTCGCCGCCTCCGTCACCGAGGGCCCGCTCACCGGCCCCGCCGGCGGCGGCTTCCTGCTCCTGTACGTCGACCGGCGAGCCGCTCGTGCTCGACTGCTTCTTCGCCGTCCCGTCCCGCCCGCTCGGCGAGATGGAGGAGATCGTGATCGACTTCGGCGACGCCTCGACGCAGGTCTTCCACGTGGGCGAGGCGTCCGTCGCCGTGCCGGGGCTCCTCGCCGGGCTGGAGCACGCCCACCGCCGCTTCGGCCGCCTGCCGTGGCCCGACCTCGCCGCGCCCGCGCTCGAGCTCGCCGGCGCCGGCGTCGACGTGAGCGAGGCGCAGGCCTTCCTCCACCGGATCCTGAGCGCGATCCTGCAGCGCGACGAGGGCGGCCGCCACATCTACGGCAGCCCCGGCCGCCTCGCCACCGACGCGTACGTCGCGACGCTCGAGTCGGTCCGCGACCGCGGAGCCCAGGCGGTCGCCGAGCTGCTGCCCGAGCTCGAGGACGACCTCGCCGCCTACGAGGTCGCCGAGCGCGAGCCCGCTCCGGACGACCTTCCTCGGCCGGGAGGTGCTCGCGACACCGCCGCCGTCGCGCGGCGGCACCATCGTCACGCACGCGCTCGAGCGCCTCGAGCACGCGGCCACGCTCGACGACAGAGCGCGCGCGATCCAGTACGGCTACGCGAGCGCGCCGCCCGCACGCATGGCGGGCACGACCCACATCTCCGTCGTCGACGAGCACGGCGACGCCGCCGCGCTGTCGTCGACGCTCGGCTCCGGCTCGGGCGTCTTCCGCGCGCGGCACGCAGCTGAACAACATGCTCGGCGAGCTCGACGTCATCGGCGACGGCGAGCTCGCGTCCCGGCGAGCGGCTGGCGAGCATGATGACGCCGACGCTCGTGCTCGAGGACGGCCGCCCGCGACTGGCGCTCGGCAGCGCCGGCTCCGTCCGTCTCGCGGGCGCGATCGCCCAGGTCACCGACCGCGTGCTGCGCGACACGCCGCTGCAGGAGGCGATCGACGCGCCGCGCATCCACGTCGAGGGCGAGGTGCTCCACCTGGAGGGCGGCACGCCCGACGAGCCGCTCCCGGACTGGGAGGTCGTGCGCTGGGCGAACCGGAACCTCTACTTCGGCGGCGTCTCGGCCGTCGAGCTCCGCGCCGACGGCACCTTCGCCGCCGCCGGCGACCCGCGCCGCGGCGGCCACGGGATCGTCCTGTGACCGTCGCGATCCGACCCGCCCGCGCCGACGACGCCCAGACGCTCGTCCAGCTCGGCAGCGCCGTCGGCCGCGAGGACGGCGGCTGGCTGCTGACGACCGACGGCTGGCGCAGCGTCGCCGACGAGCGCCGCTACCTGCGCGCGCTCAGGCGCTATCCGCACGCGGCCGTCTTCGTCGCGGAGGACGGCGACCAGCATCGTCGGCCGCCTCTCGCTCTCCCGGGACAACCACCCGGCCAGCAGCCACGTCGCCGACCTCGGCCTGATGGTCGCCGCGACGCATCGCCGCCGCGGCATCGGCCGCGCGCTGCTCGACCAGGCCGTCGCGTGGGCGCGCGAGGCCGGCATCCGCAAGCTCGAGCTGCACGTCTTTCCCTGGAACGAGGCCGCGATCCGGCTCTACGAGACGTTCGGCTTCGAGCGCGAGGGCGTCCGGCGCGACCACTACCGTCGCGACGGCGAGTATCGTCGACGCGATCCTGATGGCCTACCGCGTCCAAACCGACTAGCGTCCGCCTCGTCTCCACGATCGATCTCGAGGGAAGGAGCCCGCCGCCATGCCCGTGTTCACCGAGTACGCCACCGGCACGCCCTGCTGGACGGACGTGACGAGCCCCGATCTCGACCGCACCGTCTCCTTCTACGGCGACCTCTTCGGCTGGGAGGCCGAGCGCGACCCGCGTCCCGAGGCCGGCGGCTACGTGATGTTCACGAAGAACGGCAAGAACGTCGCCGCCGCGAGCCCGCCGCCGCCGGGCGGCGAAGGCGTGCCGCCGCACTGGTCGACCTACATCGCGAGCGACGACGTCGACGCGACCGCCGAGCGCGTGCACCGAGGCGGGCGGGACGCTCCTGATGGAGCCGATGGACGTCTTCGACGCCGGCCGCATGGTGCTCGCGCAGGATCCGGTCGGCGCCGTCTTCGGCGTCTGGCAGGCGAAGGAGCACATCGGCGCCCAGCTCGCGACCGAGCCCGGCACGATGACGTGGAACGAGAACGTCACGCCCGACCCCGAGCGCGCGTCGGCCTTCTACACGGACGTGTTCGGCTACGAGATCCGCGAGTCCGACATGGGCGGCGCGCAGCCCTACCGCGTCGCTGCAGGTCGACGGCAAGGGAATCGCCGGCATGCTGCCGCTGACGCCGGAGATGGGGCCGATGCCGCCGAACTGGACGTCGATCTTCGGCGTCGAGGACACCGACGCCGCCGTCGCGAAGGTGCGCGAGCTCGGCGGCCAGGTGCTCGTCGAGCCGTTCGACATCCCACACGTCGGCCGCTACGCGGTCGTGCAGGACCCGGTGGGCGCCGTCTTCGGCATCCTCGCCGGCTGAACGGCGCTCGACCCCGATCGGCTCGCGCTCGGCGGCGTTCGTCGGCGCGGTCGCTGATCGGCGGCACGAACTTCGTCGCCGTCCGGTACAGCAACCGCGAGCTCGACCCGCTCTGGGGAGCCGGCCTCCGCTTCGGCCTCGCCGCCGTCGTCTTCGGCGTGCTCTGTGCCGTGCTGCGGCTGACGCTCCCGCGCGGGCGCGCGCTCGCGCTCGTCGTCGCGCTACGGACTGCTCTGCGTTCGCGGGCGCGTACGGCTGCCTCTACTGGGCGCTGCAGGACGTGCCGGCCGGGCATCGGCGCCGTCGTGCTGGCGGTCGGGCCGCTGCTGACGCTCCTGCTCGCGGTCGCGCACCGGCAGGAGCGGCTGCACGCGAGAGGGCTCGCGGGCGCGCTGATCGCGCTGGCGGGCTCGGTGCTGATCTTCTTCCAGCCCGACGAGACGTCGTTCGGCGTCGCCTCGCTCGCGATCCTCGGCCTCGCCGCGCTGTGCGCGTCCGAGGCCGTCGTCGTGTCGAAGGACATCGGCGTCCAGCACCCGCTGGTGACGAACTTCGTCGGCATGACCGCGGGCGCCGCCGTCCTGATCGTCGTCGCAGCACTCGCGGGTGAGAGCCTGGCGCTCCCGCACGAGGGCGAGACGCAGCTCGCGCTCGCCTACCTCGTCGCAGCGACCGTCGGCCTCTTCGTCCTCGTGCTCGTCGTCATCCAGCGCTGGACGGCCTCGACGACGTCGTACATCTTCGTCCTGATGCCGCGTCGTCGCCGTCGTGACGGGAGCTCTGCTCGCGGACGAGGAGATCACGCTGACGACGCTGCTCGGCGGTGCGGTCGTCGACCGCGGGCGTCTACGTGGGGGCAATCGCCCGCAACCGCTGACGCGCGTTCCGCGTTCGATCTCCAGGCCACTCCTCTTCGAAAGGACTCCTGGATGCGAACGCTCCGCCTGCCGCTCCTGCTCGCGCTCGTCGCGGCACTCGTCCTCGGCGCCCCCGGCGCCGGCACGTCCGCCGGCTCGGCCCTCACCGAGGTCGTCGTCACGTTCAACGGCGAGGGCGCGCCTTCCGCCGCCGACGTCGACGTGCTCGAGGCCGTCGGGATCACGACCGCGATCACCTTCCGGGCGCTGCCGATCGCCGGCGCGCTCGCGACGCCTGCCCAGGTCGACGCCCTCGCCGCGTCGCCGCAGGTCGCCTCGGTCTACCCGAACAGCGCGCTCACGTACGACAACGCGACCTCGACGAACCTCACCGGCGTCGACGCCGTGCGCGCCGACGCGAAGCTGACGAAGAAGAACGGCAACCTGCCGGTCGCCGGCCACGGCGTCACCGTGCTCGTCAACGACAGCGGCATCGACGGCGGCCACCTCGACCACCGCTTCGGCCCGCACCTCGTCCAGAACGTCGAGGCGGCGACGAACCTGCACGCGCGTCTCGGAGCTCGCGCCCGTGACCTACGTCGAGAACGTCGAGAACACCGACGCCACCGGCGGCCACGGCACGCACGTCGCCGGCATCGTCGGCGCGACCGGCGCCCGCTCGAACGGCAAGTACGAGGGCGTCGCGCCGGGCGCGAAGCTCGTCGGCTACGGCTCGGGCGCCGGCCTCGCGATCCTCGACGTGATCGGCGGCTTCGACTACGCGATCGCGAACCGCGACCGCTACGGCATCGACGTGATCACGAACTCGTGGGGCGACACCGACGACTCCTGCACCGCCGTCGACCCGAACCACCCGGTCACGCGCGCGACCTACGACACCTACAAGGCCGGCATCGTCGTCGTCTTCTCGGCCGGGAACTCCGGCCCCGACCCGTGCACGATCTCGGGCAACTACAAGAAGGCGCCGTGGGTGATCTCGGTCGCGGCCGGCGACAAGGATCGCGCGCTGACCGACTTCTCCTCGCGCGGCACGGCGGGCGTCGGCGGCTCCTTCACGCTCGACGGGAAGACGTGGACGTGGGAGGACCGCCCGACGCTGACCGCGCCCGGGAACCTGATCATCTCGACGCGCGCGATCTCGCCGATCGGCGTCCTCGGCACGCCCGACGACGTCGCCGCGGGCCTCGAGCCGGCGTACCTGCCGTACTACACGACCCTGTCCGGCACGTCGATGGCCGCGCCGCACGTGGCCGGCATCGTCGCGCTGCTGCTCGACGCGAAGCCGACGCTGACGCCGCTGCAGATCAAGAACATCCTCCAGCAGACCGCGACGCCGCTCCCGTATGCGGCGTGGGAGGTCGGTGCGGGCTACGTGGACGCGTACGCCGCGGTGAAGCGCGCGTTCAACTAGCTCGGCAGGTTGGGAGGGGCCGCTGCGGCGCGGCCCCTCCCGGTGTTCTCAGTTCTGGATCAGCTTGAAGCGCGTGCCGGTGGGATCGGTCGCGGCGGCGAGGCGCCCGTACGGCGTGTCCTCGCCCGGCCGCTCGATCGTGCCGCCGAGCTCGACGATCTTCTCGAGCGTGGCGTCGACGTCCTCCACGTCGAAGTACACCGTCCAGGCGGCGGGCTCGCCCTCGGGCAGGAAGGCGGACGAGTCCATGATCCCGGCGAGCGCGCTCTCGCCCTCGCCCTGCGTCGTGTAGCGGAGCTCGTCCGTGTCGCTCGCGGTGTGCGTGTCCCAGCCGAACACGTCGCGGTAGAACGCGACGCTCTTGTCGTAGTCGCGCGTGTGCAGCTCGAACCAGGCGGCGGCGCCGGGCTCGTTGCGGATCTCGAAGCCCTTCACGCTGGCGGGCTCCCAGGCGCCGATGCCGGCCTGCCCGGGGTCGCCGATCATGGCGAAGCGGCCGTTGTCGCCGACGGCCATCGGCTCGACGAAGACCTGGCCGCCGTTCTTGCGGGCGTCCTCGACGGTGCGGTCGATGTCGTCGGTCATCAGGTGGACGGTCCACGAGTCGGGCGCGTTCTGCGACCCGTCGTTGTGCATGCAGCCGGCGACGTGCTTGCCGTCCTTCAGGAACGTGAAGTAGCCGCCGAACTCCGGCGGCGCCTCCTCGGGCGTCCAGCCGAAGAGCTTCCCGTAGAACTCCTTGGCCTTGTCCGTGTCGGAGCTGTACAGGTCGATCCAGCACGGCGCGCCGACGACGAGGGTGGGTGCAGGCATGTGTGTGCCTCCTGTCTCGTGAGAACGGATCGTTACCAAGGTTCGACCGGCTTGGCGGCCGGAACTCATCGGTGGGCGGCTCGGTGCAGCTCCTCCCAGGTCGGCGGCGAGACGGGGCGGTACTCGACCGTGCGCGCGAGCTCGGTCGAGAAGAGGTCTGGGTCGGGCGTGACGCCGACGCGCGGCAGGTCGAGCCGGTCCGCGTCCCAGCACGCCGCGACGGTGGGGTCGCTCGAGACGAGCCCGTCCGCATGCTCCGCGCAGGCGTACGTGAGCTGCTCCACCTGCGTGCCGGAGATGCCGAGCAGACCGGACTCGTAGAGCTCGAGCGCGAACGCCGCCGCCCGTGGCCCGTGCCCGGGGTCGCGGTGCTCGTTCTCGCGCATCGTGTCGTGCAGGAGGGCGAAGAGGAAGATCACGCGCGTGTCGCCGGCCCCGAGCGACTCGGCGAGCCAGAGCCCGTTCGCGCCGACCGTCCGCCAGTGCACCTCGCCGTGCTTGGGCGATTCGGTGAACGCGCTTCGCTCGCGCACGGCGGCGAGCAGCGGCTCGAGGACGATCACGCGCGCATCCTTGCTCACCGGGTCTGGCACGCGCCGGCGACACGTGAAGCTCGACGACGATCGCCGTCCGACGCGCTTCCTGCGGCACCGGACGGCTCTCGCCCCTCCGGTGCGTCGAGCGTCGACGCCGTCAGCCGCCAACGAGCATCCCCGGCATGATTCCGACGTGGCTCGGCCGACCCCGTCCTCGCCCAGCGCGTCTGACCGGCGCAAGCGCGCTCCCCGCTCAGACCGGGCCCAGCGCTCGCGCCTCGGCGGGAGCTGCACCGACGGGGATCTGCGATACTTCGCGGGCGCGCGCCCATCGCGCAAGCGAAGCGGAGACGGGCGGACTCGCGTTCCCGAGAGCACGTGTTGCCGTCCTCGTTGACGGGCGCTCTGGCACAGATGCCCGGACCACTACCTGGCCGAAGGCGAACGCGACTGCTCGAGCGCGAGGATCGACGGAACGTCGAGCGTGACCGCGCACCGATAGCAGTTGCGCAACGGCGTCCGGGCCTCGCCCGGCTCCGGGCTGAAGACGTGAGGACTTCCGCGATCGAGTGAAGGTTGAGGTGAAGGACGGCCGCGCCTAGATCCATCGTCGAGCGTGGATGCCGACGGGCGACAGCGATGCTCGACCACATCGACGTGTCAGCTGCTGGTGACCGCAATCTTGCTCCGCCTGGCTCCGTCGAGAGCCGCGCCGAGGCGCTGCCGCGTTGGCCGCACGGAGCCAGGGTCACGCCCGACGCCCGAGTGAAGGTCGAGCCGGCCGGCGCGAGGGCTCGACGCGGGCGAGGAGGTCCCCGCGCAGGCATGCCGACACTCACGACGATCGTGAGCAACCGGTCTGTACGTTGACCGGATCGAGATGACGACGGGCTCGTCGAGGACTCGAGTCGATCGGCCGGCTCGAGATCGTCAGCCAGACGTAGCCTCCGCAGGAAGAATTCTGAGCCACGCCGCTCCGAGGACAGCGAGGGTCGCCATCCGACGCGCGACGGGAGCGCGGGGAGATCCTCGAGCTCGACCGCGAGAGCCGCTGACGCTCGACCGCGCGGCCCGTCGCTCGAGGACGTGCCGTTGCCCGAGGCGCTCATCCCCGGGTCGCCGTACTGGACGAGGGATCAGGAGGATGCGCTTGCGCGGCTCGGCCGCTCGCTGCTCGCGGGAGAGAGGGAGTACCCGGCGCTCGAGTCCGTGCTCCGCCGCGAGCCGTTCGACCGGCCGATCCAGACCACGGAGCTCGACGAGATGAAGGAGCTCGCACTCTCGCTCGACGGCCGTCACCTCGTCATCCAGGGGCCGCCTGGCTCAGGCAAGACGTGGACGTCGGGGCGGCTGATCGCGCACCTGCTCGCGAACGGCAAGACGGTGGGTGTCGCCTCGACGAGCCACAAGGCGATCCACAACCTGCTCGACGCGGTTGTCGAGGCGGCAGGCGAGGTCGGGATCGCGTTCGACGGGCGCAAGAAGGCGAGCGCCGGGAATCCGGAGTCGTACTACCGGCAGGAGCCGATCGCGGACGTCGAGCACGCCGACGAGACCCTCGGGGCCGACCTCGCGGCCGGCACCGCGTGGCTCTTCGCCCGCGAGAACCAGCAGGTCGACTACCTGTTCGTCGACGAGGCGGGCCAGGTGTCGCTCGCCGACGCGCTCGCGATGGGGACGGCGGCTCGGAATCTCGTGCTCGTCGGCGACCCGCAGCAGCTCGACCAGGTGATCCAGGGGACGCATCCCGCCGGGAGCGGCGCCTCGGTGCTCCGGCATCTGCTCGGGGGCGAGGCGACCGTGCCGGCCGACCGCGGGCTCTTCCTCGAGCGCACGTACCGGCTGCACCCGGACGTGTGCGCCTACATCTCCGAGGAGTTCTACGAAGGCCGGCTCGTGCCCGCCGAGGTGGCACGTGGACGGACCACGCCGCTCGGCACCGGCTTGCGGTACGTGGCCGTCGAGCACGACGGACGCAGGCAGGAGTCGTCAGAGGAGGTCGACGCCGTGCGCGGCGTCATCGAAGAGCTACGTGCCGCCGGCGTGACGGACGTGATGGTCGTCGCGGCGTACAACGCGCAGGTGAACGCACTCAAGGAGGCGCTGACTGACGTCCGCGTCGGGACGGTCGACAAGTTCCAGGGGCAGGAGGCCGATGCCGTCGTCTACTCGATGGCGAGCTCGAGCGGCGAGGACGTCCCGCGCGGGCTCGAGTTCCTGCTCTCGCGCAACCGGCTCAACGTCGCGATCTCGCGCGCGCGGTGTCTCGCGTATCTCGTCGCCAGCCCGCGGCTGCTCGAGGTGAACGCGCGGACGATCCCGCAGATGCGCCTCGCGAATGCGCTCTGCCGGTTCGTCGAGCTCGCGAATGTTGCTCATTCGTCACAAAGTCGTTGACCTCTCGTAACTCGGGTTGTGCGTCAATGGACGCATGCTCGACAAGCGACGTGCAGGTGAGTTCGTCGAACACCTCGACCTCGAGGAGCTTCGCCCGTGCGCGCTGTGCCTGTTCGACCTCGCCTGGCGGATGCGCACGTCCGGTGAGGCGCCCAGCGGGCTCGTGCAGCAAACAGCCGGCAGCGTCTGGCCGGAGATCGAGGTCGAGCTGGTGCAGGCGGTCGTCGGCGCGCGGATGAGGGAGGTCGTGCACGCGGAGCAGGCTCTCGCGGATCTCGAGGAGAAGGGCTGGCGTACCCCGCTTGTTCGGGCCGTCGTGACGCAGCTCGCACAGCGGCTCGTCGACGAGATGGCGGAGAGGGAGGTGACCTAGAGCGAACCGAGCGGCGCGATTGCGCGCACCAGCTGGCCGGTGACCTCGGCGATGAGCTCGAAGTCGCGGTCGTAGTGGAGCACGGGCAGCTCTGCCAGCTCGGCCGCGGCGGCGATGAGGAGATCCGGAATCCCGACCTGGCGATGATGCAAAGGGCCGCGTTCGGCGAAGAGCTCGAAGACATCCGTCGCGCGGCGCCAAACTCGCTCGCCCATGGGTGCTGTTCGAAGCGAATCGAGATCGTGCCGCCTGGCGGCGACGTCAGCGTGATCGCGACTTGTCCAGATCAGCTCGAGCTTGACCATGTCGCACGTCGCGATCGAACCGGACTGAACTCGGCGGACGAAGTCGGCGCGTACCGCCTCGTCCTTCCCGTAGTTCGCCCAAGCGCTCGTGTCGGCGAGCTCTACCAGGTGCGCGTGGTCCTGAGCCGACGGAGAACCTCGGGCGTCAGCTCTGAAAAGTCGTACTCGGTTAGCCGGCGCAGCTTCTCCTGCCGCACCACCTCTTCGAGGGCGCGATGCACCGTGTCGGTCGTCCCGTTCGAGCCGAGGACGCCGCGAGCTTGCGCGACGAGATCGAGGTCGAGGTTGAGTGATGTGCGTTTGATCACATCGTCAAGCATACAGAACAGCAAGCGTGGAGCATACGGCCATGTCCGTTTGAGGCATACCGGTAGGCTGGAGCCATGGAGCTGACGCAACTGCCGGGACACGAGCTCGTCCTGCGAGGGCTCGCCGACCTCGATGCCGGAGTCGAGTCGATCGAGGCGCTGCTCGTCTCGATCGGGGCGTCGCGACTGCGCCTCGCGGGAGTCGAAGTGGCTCACCCGGTGCCCGACTCCGAGCACCGCCTCTACGCGCTCCTTGCCGTCGATGATGCGGACGGAGCGCACGGCCGCTACAACGCGCTCGTGCGGCAGCTCGTCAGCTTCGAGCGGGCCGCGGATGCGCGAGCTCGCTGACGCCGCACGGATCCGAGCCTTCATGCACGTCGCGGGGGCGGCCGCGAAGCGGGAGGGCGTCTGCTACCTCGCGGGCGGGGCGACCGCCGTGCTGGTCGGCTGGCGCGCGACCACGATCGACGTCGACATCGCCCTCGAGCCCGAGCAGGACGAGCTCCTGCGGGCGCTGCCCGCGATCAAGGCCGAGCTAGCAGTCAACGTCGAGCTCGCGTCGCCGCGCGACTTCATCCCGTTGCCCGCCGAGTGGGAGGAGCGCAGCATCGACATCGGGCGCGAGGGGGTGCTCCGGTTCGCCCACTTCGACCCCTATTCGCAGGCCCTCTCTAAGCTCGAGCGTGGCCACCGGCGAGATCTCGAGGACGTCGAGGCAATGCTGCGGCTCGAGCTGGTCGACCGGCGCCGCCTGGGCGAGCTCTTCGATGAGATCGAACCCGAGCTCTACCGCTTCCCGGCCATCGATCCGCCCAGCTTCCGGAAGGCTGTCGCGGCGGTGACCAGTTGACCGGGTTTGCGGCTCCGCACTCGCGCGCAGAAGCTAAGCCATGCTCCGGTGGCGCTGGATCGTCGTCCTCTGGATTGCCCGCAGGCTCTGGCCGATCGTGATGCGGTGGCTGCGGCAGCGGCGCTCGTCGCGCCCCTAGAGCTACTTGCCGCGCGACGTCTTTTTCTTCTTCGGCGTGACCGTCTTCCCGGCCGCGGCCGCCTGCTTCTGCTTTTTCTTCGCCGGCATGTTGACCCCCTCTAGTCGCCTGTGTCGTACTTGAACGAGATCCCGAGGCGCACCCGGTAGCTCTCGATCTTGCCGTTCTCGATCGTGACATCCTCCCGGAGCACCTCCGCGACGCGCAGGTCGCGCACCGTCTTCGCGGCTGTTTCGACGGCTGCGCGGGCGGCCGCCTCCCAGGAATCGCTGCTGACGCCGATTACCTCGGTGACGCGGTAGACGCTGTCTGCCATGTCGTTCGCTCCTCCCGTGAGACGACGGAACCCGCAGAGAATCTGTCAGCTACCGACGGCGAGTGCAACGACGTGCCGCTCGCTACGGTAGGCGAGTGACCGGGAATCTCCTCGACGGCTGGCGCGCAGAGGAGTACGGGCGGTCGCGGGACGGCATCGCGCTGCGGGTCTTCCTGCCGGAGGGCGACGGCCCGGTCGGCGGCCTGCTCATCGCCGCTCAGCACGGCGAGGAGGCTGCGACCGGCCTGCTCGCACGCCGCCTGCTGGAGCGGGTCCCTGCGCGCGACACGCGCTGGGCGGTCGTGCCCGTCGCGAACCCGGACGGGCTGATCAACGGCACGCGGCAGAACGCCGCCGGCGTCGACCTGAACCGCAATTTCCCGTCCGCCGCGTGGCGGCCGGACGACTCGTTCACGTACCCGCCGGGGATCGAGCAGGAGCGGCGGGTGCTCGAGAACCGCACGAACCTCTCCTCGCCAGGCGAGCACGCCGGCTCGGAGCCGGAGACGCAGGCGCTGATCGCGCTGATCGAACGCCTGCAACCGCGGCTCGTGCTCGACATCCACAGCCCGCTCGAGCTCGTGTTCCCGCGCGGCGACGTGCCGACCGAGGTCGTCGAGTCGCTGAGCCGGGCGGCGCAGATACCGGTGGTCGATGCGCTCGGCGCGCCGTGCCCGGGAGCGTTCGACGAGTGGCTCCTCGAGGCCGGGATCCCGGCGATCATCTACGAGGTCGAGCACGCTGGGCTGCCCGCTCTCTGTGCCCGCCACCTGCCCGGGGTCGAGGCGCTGATGCGCTCGAACGGCGCGCTCTAGCGCTCGCCGGACGCCGCGAACGACGCGTACGCCCGCTCCAGCACGTCCGCGAGGTCGTGGTCGCCGACGCGCACGCCGCTCGGGCCGAGGCGCTTCAGCACCGCGCCCACCGGAAGCGGCCGCAGCTCGCGCGGCGGCGGGAGGGCCCCCGCCTGCCATGCGTCGCCGTCGAAGACCTCCACAGGGGGCGGCTCCGGCTCGTCGGCGGCCGCCGGCTCCTCTTCCTCGCCGCACCCCCGGAAGCGAAGCAGCAGCGACGGCTCGCGGTCGACCTCCTCCGCGACGACGTAGGCGAGCGCTGTGACGTGCGCGCAGCCGTCCTCGCCGCAGCTGCAGCTCCGTGTGAGGGCCCGGGCGGGAGGCACGAGCGGCTCTTCCCAGTCCACCGTCATCAGGTGCTCCAGGTGCACGGACTGAGCACGGCCCTCCGCCGCCTGCTCCAGCGGAGGCTTGCCGCGCGCGTAGCGCTTCATCGCCGCCCAGATGCGCGGCGGGACGCGCGCCGCCGAGATCGTGACGGCGTGGCCTTCCACGGTCCCGGTGAGCGCCCCGACCGCCACGTCGACCGACTGCACGGCTCCGTCCCGGGCGAGCGCTCGACCGCGCTCCGCCACCGACGAGCCCTCGTCGCCGACGATGCTGCTCGCCAGGAGCCGCGACCAGGGACCCTGTCCCGGCAGATCCTTCACGCCGCCTCCTCCACGGGGTCGACGGAGAGCTCGACGGCGGCACGGATCGCGCCGAGGTCGAGGTCGCCGAGCCAGTCCTCGGAGCGCCCGGCGATGACCTTCTCGGCGAGCTCGCGCTTGGACTCGAGCATCTGGTCGATCCGTTCCTCGAGCGTGCCGGTGCAGATGAGGCTGTGCACGTAGACGTGCTTGCGCTGGCCCAGCCGGTGCGCGCGGTCGGTGGCCTGCTGCTCGACGGCCGGGTTCCACCAGCGGTCGAAGTGGAAGACGTGGTTCGCCGCCGGCAGGTTGAGGCCGCGGCCGCCTGCGCGGATCGAGATCACGAGCACCGGCGGGCCGTCCTCGGCGGCGAACGATGCCAGCACGTCCTCGCGCTGGCGCGCGCTCAGCCGGCCGTGGAAGAACCCGACGCTCCGCTCGAGCCGCTGCTCGAGGTGCCCCACGAGCCGGTCGAAGCCCGGGTACTGCGTGAACACGAGCGCCTTGTCGTCGGCGGGCACCGCGTCGAGCAGCTCGACGAGCCGCTCGAGCTTGCCGGAGCGCCCGTCGAGCGGCCGGCCGGTCGTGAGCACCATCTCCGGGTGGTTGCAGACCTGCTTGAGCTGGCTGAGCATGGCGAGCACGGCCCCGCGGCGGCCGAACCGGTCCTCGTGGGCCTCGACGCGCAGCAGCCAGCGGTCGACCGTCGCCCGGTAGAGACTCGCCTGCTCGACGGTCAGCGGGCAGTAGTCCTTGGCGATCGTGATCGGCGGCAGGTCGAGCTCGACCTCGGGCGAGTCCTTCTCTCGGCGCAGGATGAACGGCTGCACGATCGAGCGGAGCCGCTCGAGCGCGTGGGTGTCGCCATAGCCCTCGATCGGCCGCGCGAAGGTGCGGTCGAACCACTCGCGCGAGCCGAGGAGGCCCGGGTTGACGATGTGCATGATCGACCACAGCTCGGCGAGCCGGTTCTCGATCGGGGTGCCCGTCATCGCGACCTTGTGCCGGGCGGACAGCTGCCGCAGCGCGCGGGCCCGCTTCGTCGCCGGGTTCTTGACGTCCTGCGCCTCGTCCAGCAGCAGGCGGTGCCAGGCAACCGCGGCCAGGTCGTCTCCGTCACGGGCTGCGATGTCGTAGGAGGTGACGACCACGTCGGACGCGCGCGCCGCGGCGGCGAGCTCGGGGCCCGAGAGACGGAGGTTGCCGTGGTGGCGGTGGACGCGCAGCGACGGCGCGAACCGCTCGAGCTCCGACTCCCACTGCTTGACGACGCTCATCGGGCAGACGACGAGCGTGGGGCCGACGTCGCCGTCCTCGCGCTCGGAGGCGAGCATCGCGATCGCCTGCACCGTCTTGCCCAGGCCCATGTCGTCGGCGAGGATCGCGCCGGCGCCGAGGTCGCCGAGCAGCCGGAGCCAGCCGTGGCCGCGTTCCTGGAACGGGAACAGGCCGAACTGCATCGCCGCCGGGGTTGGGAGCGACGTGAACCGGCGCTCGCCGCCCTGGAGCAGGTCGGCCAGCGGAGCATCGAGCAGGACCGCGCCGAGCTCGAGGCCTGCCTCGTCGGTCTCGAGCCCGGAGACGGCGCGCACGAGGTCGACGACGCCGTGGCCCGCCTGGCGGCGCTCCAGGAAGCGCAGGGCTCGCTCGACGTCGGTGCGGTGCAGGGCGTGCCAGCGGCCTCCGATCCGGACGAACGGCTCCTTGGCGGCGGCGAGCTCGGCGAGCTCCTCGTCGGTGAGGACGTCGTCGCCGACCGCGAGACGCCAGTCGAACTGGGCGAGCTCGGCCGTCGACAGGAGGCCGCTCGACCGGATCGGCGGCCCGCTCGTCGCCCGGAGGTTGACGCGCAGCCGGCTGCGCGTCCCCACCCACGCGGCGGGCAGCGTTACAGGGACCCCGCGCTCCTCGAGCCGAGGGACCGACTCGCGCAGGAAGTCCCGCACCGCGTCGGGCTCGAGCTCCGCCTCGGACGGCTCGGTCGGATGGAAGTCGATGCCGGCCTCGGCGAGGAGCGGCGCGATCTCCGTCAGCTGCCGGATCAGATCGCGGCGCGCGTCGCCCGCGCGTAGGAACGAATACACCTCGTGACCGCCGCTCCAGAGGAGCGAAGCGGGGAGGCCGAGCGTGGGATCGTCCTCCGCCTGCAGCCAGAGCTCGAGCACGATCGCGTGGGCCTCCTCGGGCTCCGCCCCCGGTCGCTCGTCGAGGTGGAGGCCGAGCTTCCATGGCGCTGAGGAGCGTCGACCGAGGCCCTTGTCGACCCAGGCCGACAGGCGCCGCCGTAGCGCCGCGTACCCCGAGTGGGGCGGGAGCCTCGGCTCGGCGGAGGCGAGCCCGTCCAGGAACAGCGCCGCGGCGGTCGAGCGGCGGCGGCCGGCAGGGCCGGTCAGCTGCACGCGGTCCGCCTGGAGGCGGTCGCGCGCGATCTGGTCGACGAGGACGGGGTAGAGGTCGTGGACCGCGGCATCCCGGTCGCCGTCGAAGGGCGCCGCGCAGACCTCGGGCAGGGCAGCGGCGATCTGGGTCAGCGCCTTCTGCACGGTCGCGTCGAGCGTCGCTCCCCAGAAGGCGTGCCACGCGCCGTTCGCGTGCTCGAGGTAGGGGTGCACCAGGCCCTCGGCGACCCCGCGGTGGGCGAGGTCGACGATCGCGAAGGTCGTCCGCGCGCTGCCGCCGAGCTCGGGCTCCTCGGGCGGCGCGGCCGCCAGCCGGACGAGCTCCGCCGCGTCGATCCGACGCTCGCCGGCCCGTGAGTCGTCCGGGTGGCGCGTGAAGACGTGCGCGGTCGCGTCCTGCTGCCAGATGATCTCGAGGCTCGGCACGACCTGCCACCATAGCCAGAGGCGCAGCCGGAGACGGGGCGCGCGTTATTGCTGCTACCGTGGCTGCACGGAGCCGAATGGCCCGTGGAGATCTAGCTTCTCGTTCCTCCTTTTTAGGTTGTTCGAGGTCAGTTGCGTCTCGAACCCGGTTTCAACCGAAGGAGTCGAACAACGTGTCACAGTCATTTCAGGAGCTCGGCGTCAGCGCGCCCGTCATTCGGGCGCTCGCGGTCGCCGGCATCACCCATCCCTTTGCCATCCAGGGCCTCGTCCTTCCGGACGCATTCGCCGGCCTGGACATTCTCGCCGAGTCGCCGACCGGCTCCGGCAAGACGCTCGCCTTTGGCCTGCCGCTCGTCGAGCGGACGGCCGGGGCGAGCAAGCGCCCAGCCGCACTCGTCCTGGTGCCGACGCGGGAGCTCGCGCTGCAGGTGGCGGCCGACCTGACGCCGCTCGCGGCCGCCAAGGGCCTCCGCGTGGCGACCGTCTACGGCGGCGTGCCGATCGCCGCCCAGATCACGAAGGCGCGCAGCGCGCACGTCCTCGTCGCGACGCCGGGCAGGCTGTACGACCTGCTGGAGCGGCGCGCCGTCTCCCTCTCCGACGTTCGCGTCCTCGTCCTCGACGAGGCGGACCGGATGCTCGACATGGGCTTCAAGCCGCAGGTCGACCGCATCCTGCGCAGCGTGCCCGACAACCGGCAGACGATGCTCTTCTCGGCCACCCTCGACGGCGGCGTCGCCGAGCTGGCGCGCGCCTACACCGTCACCCCGTCTCACGTCAGGGCGGAGCTCCCGGCCGAGGCCAAGCGCGGCGAGATCGCGCACGCGTTCGTCGCAGTCACGCCGGCGGACAAGCTCGAGCGCCTGGTCGAGCAGCTCCGCGCCGACCGCGGCCTGGCGCTCGTGTTCGTGCGGACGAAGCACGGCGCCGACAAGCTCGCGCGCAAGCTGGAGCGCCAGCACGGAGTCAAGGCGGTCGCGATGCACGGCAACCTCTCGCAGAACCAGCGGGAGCGCGCCCTGGCGCAGTTCGAGTCGGGCCGCGTCTCGACGCTCGTCGCGACCGACGTCGCCGCTCGCGGCCTCGACGTCGACGACATCACGCATGTGATCAACTTCGATCCGCCGCACGGCGACAACGACTACGTCCACCGCGTCGGCCGCACCGGCCGCGCGGGCCGCAGCGGGACGGGCATCACGCTCGTGCTGCCGGAGCAGCGCCGCGACGTGGGGCGGCTCGCGCAGCGGCTCGGCCACGGCGAGCAGTTCGTCGCCTCCGGCATGTCGGTCTCGACGAGGCCTAGCCGCCCCGGCGGGGACCCGCGCCGGCGCCGGCGGGTCGAGGCTCGCTCCGGCCGGCGTGGTTGAATCCCTGCAACGCGCGAACGAAGGGGAGCAGATGAAGGGTGCACAGAAGCCGAAGAAGCTCGCCAAGAAGGCGCCGCAGAAGTCGCTCAAGGAGAAGCGGGCGGAAAAGCGGAAGGCCGCGAAGCCCGGCCACGGGCTCGACGCCTAGACGAGCGGGGAACCCGGCGCGAGCGGAGGCTCGTCCGGCCGGAACCAGTCATAGGTGCCGTCGTGCTCCGTCGCGATGACGCGGAGGCGGCTGGCGTACCGATCGCATTCGCTCTCAGGGAAGACCCCTCGCCGCCGGGCGAGCACGTGCCAGTCACCCGGTTCCTGAGACAGCTCGACGCTGAACGCCCTCGCGGTGCAGTCGCGGGCGGCGACCTTCATCGCGGCCTGCGTCGGGAAGCTCAGTCGAAAGAGGCCGGAGATCAAGGGACCAGAGTACAGGCCTCCGAACCGACTCGCTCGTTTGCCGATCTGCGACATAGTCGCCTTGTCATCAGGGTCGAAGGGGAGGAATGATGAAGCGACTAGCAGGCGTTACCGCCGCTGCATGCGCGGCGCTCGTGCTCGCCCCCGCTGGGGTTGCGGGCGGCGGGTTGCCGGTACCGACGACGAAGGCGCTCGGCCTCAGCGTCGTGTCGAGCCCGCCCGAGTACGTCTCCGGCGACGACGCGCGCGTCGAGGTGGCCGTGCCGTCAGGCACCTCGCTCGGTGCCGTGCGCGTGACGCTCAACGGCGCCGACGTGACGTCGGCCTTCGGGCCCGACCCGGAGGGAAACCACCAGCTCGAGGGCGTCGTCAAGGGACTGCCGCTCGGGCCGAGCGTGATCGGCGCTTCGATCGCAGGTGACCGGCGCTCGAGCCGGACGCTCGAGATCGTCAACCACCCGATCCAGGGGCCGATGTTCTCGGGCCCGCACCAGCAGGTCTTCCTGTGCGCGACCGCCGGCAACGCGGCCAGCAACGGGCTGCCGCCGATCCCGCAGTCGCCCACCTGCGCGACCGCCACGGTCGTCTCCTTCATCTACCTCTCGACGGGCGGCGCCTGGCTGCCCTACGACCCGGCCGCACCGCCGGCGGCCTCGCTGATCGCCCAGACGACGACGATGGACGGCAATACCGTCCCGATGATCGTGCGCTGGGAGCGCGGCGTTATCAATCGCTTCATGTACTCGATCATGGTGCTCTCGCCGGGGTCGCAGACGGCGACCCCGGACCTCTCCGCCTGGAACCAGAAGCTGCTCTTCAGCTTCTCCGGCGGCGTTGCGATCGGGCACTACCAGGGCAGCCCGAGCGTGAACGACATGCGCTACCTGAACGGGCTCCGGATGGGCTACGCCGTCATCTACTCGACCGGCACCCGGACGAACACGCACTACAACCTCCAGCTCGGCGGCGAGACCGCGATCATGGTCAAGGACCGGTTCGTGTCGGCCTACGCCGAGCCGGAGTACACGGTCGCGGTCGGCGGCTCCGGCGGCGCCATCCAGCAGTACGTCTACGGGCAGAACCACCGCGGCCTGATCGACGCCGGCGTGCCGCAGTACTCGTACCCGGACATGGTCACGCAGACGATCCACGTCGGCGACTGCGAGCTGATCGAGCGCTGGTACGACTCGAAGGTGATCGCGAGCCCGCTGTCGATCTGGCGGACGTGGGTGAACCGGTCGCTGCTCGAGGGCCTGAACGACTCGGCGATCATCCCGAACCCGTACGCCGCGGTGATGCCGTACATGCCGACGCCCGGCTCGACCGAGTGCATCAACGGCTGGCGGGGTCTGTCCCCGCTCGCGCTCAACCCGCACTTCGGCACCGCGCCCGGGTACAACCCCGCCGTCCACGGGCCGGTGGAGTGGACGCACTGGGCCGACCTCGTGAACATCTACGGCACCGACGAGACCGGCTTCGCACGCTCGCCGTGGGACAACGTCGGCGTCCAGTACGGACTCGGCGCCCTCACGAGCGGCGCGATCACGCCCGAGCAGTTCCTCGACGCGAACGCGAACATCGGCTCCTGGAAGGAGTCGAAGGACATGGTGCAGGAGGGATGCCCGTACATCGCGGCACTCTGTGCCACGCAGCTGCCGGACGTCTGGAGCGCGCGCAACCAGCGCCTCTCGCCGGACGGCGGCGCCACGCCCGCAGCTCGTCGCGAGGGCAACCGTGACGCCCAGTGGGCCGCGTACCGCTCGGGGATGGTCTTCCGCGGGAAGATCGACATCCCGCTGATCGACTGGCGGCACTACCTCGAGCCGTTCCTCGACATGCACAACTCGCACCAGTCGTTCGCCTCGCGCCAGCGGATGCTGAACTACGACGGCAACGCGTCGAACCAGTTGATCTGGTTCACCGCCGCGCCGCCGCCCGGCTCGTCGGCACCGCGCTTCGACCAGACGCCACAGGCGCTGCTCGTGCTCGACGAGTGGCTGGCGAACATCGAGGCGCACCCGCTGCGCGGCGTGGCAGGGAACAAGCCGGCGGACGCCGTCGACTCGTGCTTCGCCACCGACGGCTCGCTGCTGGCGCACGCGGTCGCGACGTCTGGAACGGGATCCTCGACAGCCGCCCGAAGGGCGCCTGCGCGCAGCAGTTCCCGCCGTTCGCGACCTCGAGGATCGTCGCCGGCGGCCCGATCGAGGGCGGCATCTTCAAGTGCCACCTGCAGTCCGTCGACAGCGCCGTCGCACGCGGCCTGTACGGCTCGTGGCAGCCCGACGCGGCCGCGCGGGCGCGCCTGCAGCAGATCTTCCCGAGCGGGGTCTGCGACTACTCGCGCGGTGACGCGGGCCTGCCGCCCGAGCTCGCCGGGCGGGGAGCGGGCCGCTGAGCTCGAAGGAGGGCGGGGCGCGTCGACGCGCCCCGCCCTCCATTACTGCAAGTCGTACAGTTTTGTTGTGCTTCCGTTAATTCCCTAACCTCCGCCGCCGCCTGACGTATCAGGTGACATGACAGTCGTGCGGCCGGGTGTCTCCAGCCAGTGGTTCGACCCCAACACGGCGCGGCTGTGTGCAAGGCGGGAGGACGAGAAGCTCGCCGAGAGGCTTCTCGACCGGGTCAGGCCGCGCGAGACTGCACCCCAACCGCGTCTCGCGTCGGCCGCCCCGCCTCGCTGTTCTCACTAGAGACAACGCTCGGCGGCCGAAAGTGCCGTTCCGGGGGTCGTCAGCGGCGGAGTAGCATGCCCCTTCCGTGAGCGCCCCGTTCGTCCACCTGCACGTCCACAGCGAGTACTCGATCCTCGACGGGGCGTGCCGGATCCCGGCGCTCGCGGCCCGCGCGGCGGAGTTCGAGATGCCCGCCGTCGCGCTCACCGACCACGGCTCGCTCGCCGGCGCTGTCGACCTCTAGAAGGCGGCCGGCAAGCAGGGCGTGAAGCCGATCCTCGGCTGCGAGGTCTACGTCGCCGACGATCGCCGCTCCCGCACGCGCGGCTACGCGCACCTGACGCTCCTCGCCGAGTCGAACGACGGCTACGCGAACCTGATCAAGCTCTCCTCGCTCGGCTACCTCGAGGGCTACTACACGAAGCCGCGCGTCGACTGGGAGCTGCTCGAGAGGTACGCGCCGGGGCTGATCGCCCTCTCCGGCTGCCTCTCGGGACGCGTGTGCAAGGCGCTCGAGGAGAACCGGCCCGCCGACGCGCGCGCCGACCTCGACCGGCTCGCGCAGGTGTTCGGCCGCGACTCCACCTACGTCGAGCTGCAGAACGCCGGCCTCGACGTCCAGCAGCGCGTCAACCCGGAGCTCGTCAAGCTCGCCGCCGAGGCGAAGCTGCCGCTCGTCGCCACGGGCGACGTCCACTACCTGACGGCCGAGGACGCGTACTCGCACGAGGCGCTCCTCTGCATCCAGTCCGGCGACTCGCTCAAGAACCCGGACCGCTGGCGCTTCGACACGAACGAGTTCTACTTCAAGTCCCCCGCCGAGATGGCGCTCGACTTCCCGGGTCACGAGGACGCGATGCGGCGCACGCTCGAGGTCGCGGAGCGCTGCAACGTCAGCCTCGAGCTCGGCGCCGTGCACCTGCCGCAGTACCCGACGCCTGAGGGCCGCGACGCCTTCGACTACCTGCTCGAGCTCTGCGAGAAGGGCCTCGAGCGGCGCTACGACAAGGTGACGGCCGAGCTGCGCGAGCGGCTCCAGTTCGAGCTGAAGACGATCAAGGAGATGGGCTTCGCCGACTACTTCCTGATCGTCTGGGACTTCATCCATTTCGCGAAGACGAACGGGATCAGCGTCGGCCCGGGCCGCGGCTCGGCCGCCGGCTCGCTCGCCGCGTACTGCCTGCAGATCACCGACGTCGACCCGATGCGCTACGGGCTGCTCTTCGAGCGCTTCCTCAATCCGGCCCGCGCCGACCTGCCCGACATGGACATCGATTTCTCGGTCGCCGGGCGCGAGCAGGTGATCAACTACGTCGCCGAGAAGTACGGCCGCGACCGCGTCGCCCAGATCATCACCTTCGGGACGATGGCCGCGCGCGCCGCCGTCCGCGACGCCGGCCGCGTGCTCGAGATCCCCTACGGCGTCGTCGACCGGATCGCGAAGCTGATCCCGGAAGGGCCGGGCCAGACCCTGACCGAATGCCTCAAGTCGGGCGAGCTGAAGACGGCGTACGACACCGACCCGATCGCGAAGGAGATCGTCGACCTCGCGAAGCCGCTCGAGGGGCTCGTGCGCCAGGACTCGATCCACGCCGCCGGCGTCGTCATCGGCGCGCAGCCGCTGATCGACGTCGTCCCGCTGCAGCAGAAGGGCGCCGACCAGGAGGTCGTGACGCAGGTCTCGATGGGGAACGTCGTCGACCTCGGCCTGCTGAAGATGGACTTCCTCGGCCTGCGGAACCTCGACGTGATCGACAAGGCGGTCGAGCTCGTCGGCGGCATCGACATCGAGCAGCTCCCGCTCGACGACCGAAGACGTACAAGATGCTCGCCCGCGGCGAGGCGACCGGCGTCTTCCAGTTCGAGTCGTCGGGCATGCGCGAGGCGCTGCGCCAGGTGAAGCCGACGGAGTTCGAGGATCTGATCGCGCTCGTCGCCCTCTACCGGCCGGGGCCGATGGCGTACATCCCGGTGTACGCGCGCCGCAAGCACGGCCAGGAGCCCGTCACCTATCTCGACAAGCGTCTCCAGCCGCTCACCGGCGACTCGTACGGCATCTGCATCTACCAGGAGCAGTACATGCAGATCGCCAAGATCATGGCCGGGTTCACGCCCGCCGAGGCGGAGACGCTGCGCAAGGCGATCGGCAAGAAGATCCACTCGCTGATGGCGTCCCTGAAGGACAAGTTCCTCGGCGGCTGCGCCGAGAACGACGTCACGCCGGCGGTCGCGCAGCAGCTCTGGAAGGACATGGAGCAGTCGCAGGACTACTCGTTCAACAAGGCGCACGCGGCCTGCTACGCGCTCATCGCCTACCGCACCGCGTGGCTGCGCGCGCACCACCCGTGCGAGTACATGGCCGCCCTGATCTCGTCCGTCATGAACACGAAGGACCGCGTGCCGTTCTACGTCGCCGCCTGCGACGAGCTCGGCATCGACGTGCTGCCGCCCGACGTCAACTCGTCGCAGACCGACTTCGCCGTCGTCGAGGGCAAGATCCGCTTCGGCCTGAACGCGGTCAAGAGCGTGGGGGAGACGGCCGCGCGCGCGATCATCGCGGCGCGCGAGGAGGGCGGCGTCTTCGAGTCGATCTGGGACTTCACCGAGCGCGTCGACCCGCAGGTCGTGAACAAGCGCGCGCTCGAGGCGCTCGTCAAGTGCGGCGCGCTCGACTCGACCGGCGCGACCCGGAAGGGGATGCTGCTCTGCCTCGAGCAGGCGCTCGCCTGGGGGCAGAAGCACGCTGCCGACCGCCTTGCGGGCCAGGCGTCGATCTTCGACCTGGGCGGGCCGGCCGAGGAGGAGGCGGAGTCGCGGCCGAAGCACCACCCGGTGCTGCCGCCCGGCGAGTTCGAGAAGCCCGAGCTCCTGCAGCTCGAGAAGGAGACGCTCGGCCTCTACGTCTCCGAGCATCCGCTCCACGCCGTCCGCGACCAGCTGCGGCGGAAGACCGACTGCACGCTCGCGGAGCTCGAGCGCCGCCGCGACGGCGAGGTCGTCACGGTCGGCGGGATCGTCTCGGCCCTCAAGCAGCTGACGACGAAGAAGGGCGAGCCGATGGTCTTCCTGACGCTCGACGACCCGACGGGCGGGGGCGAGGTCGTCGTCTTCAACTCGACGTACGCCACCGCGCGCGACCTCTGCGTGACCGAGCGGATCCTCGTCATCAAGGGACGCGTCGACCACAAGCAGCAGGGCGAGACGAAGCTCCTGGCGATGGAGGTGACGGCGTTCGAGGCCGTGCCGGAGCGGACGGAGATCCGGCTCAGGCTCGACGCGCGCCGGGCGCGGGCGGGGATCGTGAAGGAGCTCGTCGAGCTCGTGCAGGAATACCCCGGCGACTCGCCCGTCTTCGTCTCGCTCGAGACCTCGATGGGCCCGAAGACGCTCGCCCTCGGCCCCAAGCACCGCGTCACGATCGACTCGGACTTCCTCACCGACGCCCGCATGCGGCTCGGCGCGGACGCCGTTCTCTAGGCCGCGTTCGCCGCGCGCTCGGTCTAGAGGTCCGTGTAGCTCATTCGGCGAGGCCCTTCTCTCGCAGCTCGGCGAGCGCGGACTCGCTCTTCTCGAGCTCGAGCCCCATCCCGCGCAGGATCTCGGGCGTCTTCGTGAACTGGATGTCCTCGTAGGCCACGACCTGGACGTGGTTCCCCCACGGATCGCGGAACGAGTTGCCGCCGAAGATCGCGACGCCGGCGTCGCGTGCGGCGGCGAGCACCGCGGGCACGTCGTCGACGACGAGGCCGAAGTGCCGCGCCGCGTCCGGCGGCTGCGTCCGGCCTTCGGCGAGCGCGATGAACTGGTCGCCGAGGTCGACGAACGCCATCCCGCGGACGCGGCCGCGGAGCTCGACCTCGAACAGCTTCCCGTAGAACTCGAGCGCCTCGTCGAGCGAGCCGACCTCGATGGCGATGTGATTGACGCCGACAGCGCGCGCCATGGCCGTAGCGTACGTGCGGACGACGGAACTGGAGCGGCGGCGCCGGTGTAGAACCCTCGAGTGGTGAGCCGACCACCGACTGAAGACGAGCTGGTCGAACGAGCACGCCGGGGAGACGGCGCAGCCTTCGGCACGGTCATCCGCGAGCACGAGGAGATCGCCTTCCGCACCGCCTACCTCATCACCCGCAACGCCGCCGACGCCGAGGAGGCCGCGCAAGCAGGCCTCGTGAAGGCGTTCTACGCGCTGCCGCGGTTCCGGCGCGGTGCGCCGCTCCGCCCCTGGCTGCTGACGATCGTCGCGAACGAGGCACGGAACCGCCGCCGCTCGGCGGGACGCCGCGAGGGCCTCGCACTGCGCGCCGCGCACGAACTTCCCTCGGGGGGCGCGGCTCCGTCTCCCGAGGGGAGCCTGCTCGCCGCCGAGCAGCGCGCCTCGTTGCTCGCCGCCCTCGACACGCTGCGCGACGAAGAGCGGCTCGTGCTCTCGTGCCGCTATCTCCTCGACCTGAGCGAGGACGAGACGGCCGCCGCGCTCGGCATCCGCCGCGGCACGGTCAAGTCGCGCACCTCGCGCGCCCTGGAGCGGCTGCGCGCGCAGCTGGAGGAAGACGAATGAGCACGAGCGAGCTCGAGCTTCGCCTCTCGTCGCTCCGCGACGAGCTGGCCTTCCCGGAGACGCCGGCGCTTGCCTCTCGGATCGAGCAGGCGATCGCGGCCGGCCCACCCGTGCGTCGGCGCACCCTGGTCCGTCCACTCGCGATCGCCTTCGCCGTCCTCGTCGCCGTCGTCGCCGGCGTGCTCGCGTTCTCGCCCGGCGCGCGCAGCGCGTTTCTCGAGATCTTCAATCTGAAGGGCGCGACCGTCGAGCTCGTCGACGAGCTTCCCGACGTCCCGACGACGGGCCGGCTCGACCTCGGCGAGCAGGTCACGCGCCAGGAGGCCGAGCGGCAGGTCGGCTTCGAGCTGCTCGATCTCGGCGAGCCGGACGCGGTCTTCGTCCGCGACGGCACCGTCGCGTCGCTCGTCTACGGCGACGTCGACAACCCGCGGCTCGTCCTCTCGCAGCTGCGCGGCTCGGTCTACGACGGCTTCGTCAAGAAGGTGGGCGGCACGGGCACGATCGTCGAGGACGTCACGGTCCGCGGTGGCGCGGCCTCTTCGTCTCGGGCGTCGAGCACTTCGTCATGTACCTCGACGAGTTCGACCAGATCGCCGACGAGCCGACGTACCTCGCCGGGAACACGCTGCTCTGGAACCGCGGCGACCTGCTCCTCCGGCTCGAGGGCGACCTGACGAAGGACGAGGCGCTCGAGCTCGCACGCGACGTCGAATAGCCGCTCGCCCCGTACGGGTTGCCAGGGTTGGAAATCCGACGCGCGTGAAACACTCCTCCTCACTGCGGCGGTGAGCGGCGACCGCTGCCTGACAGAAGGGTGTCGATGCGGCGGACGTCCCTGGGCCCGAGGATCACCATCCTGGCGGTAGCGCTCGCGCTGGTCCCGCTCCTTTCGGGCTCGACCTTCAGTCGCCGAGGCCGCGACGGCCACGTTCGGCAACACGACCGTCGGCTCGGCGGTCGACTCGCCCGGGAGCGGCTACAAGTTCGGCTCGGTGCACCAGCTGACGCAGGCCGGCACCACGTCGTCGTTCAGCTTCTACGCCCAGGGCGGCAACCAGGCGCAGCGCATGATCCCCGTCATCTATCGCGTCGACGCCGCCGGGAACCCGACCACCCTGGTCGTCAGGGGCACCGAGGTCGTGATCGCCGCGAATCGGCCGGCGGGCTGGATCACCTCGACCCTGCCCGCGGTCGCGCTCCCGAGCGGCAGCTACCTCCTCGGGCTGCTCTCGGGGCCGAACGGGATCAAGGCGAGGCTCCGCTACACGCCGGCCGCGAACCGCGGCATCTGGAACGTGAACCCCTACGGCACACCATCGAGCTCCTGGGGGCAGGCGAACCGCGACGAGTCGCTGTGGAGCGTCTACGTCACGTACACGACCTCCGACGCGCCCTCGTCGCCCCCGACGAGCACTGCGCCGCCGGCGATCTCCGGCACCCCCGAGGTGGGGAGGACGCTGACGGCGTCGACGGGCACGTGGAGCGGCACCCCGTCCAGCTACGCCTACCGGTGGCGGCGCTGCCGGGAGGTACGTGCGCGGACATCCAGTCTGCGACGCAGAGCTCCTACCTCGTCGCGAGCGCCGACGTCGGCTCGACGCTCCTGGTCGTCGTCACGGCGACGAACGCGAGCGGCTCCGCCTCGGCGACCTCGGCACAGACCGCGCCGGTGGCCGGCCCACCGCCGCCGCCGCCGCCCCCGCCGCCTCCACCACCCCCGCCACCGCCTCCGCCACCTCCGCCACCTCCCTCCACGCCACCGACGCCGGGCACTCTCGGCACCACCACGCCGGGAGCCCGGACCAGCTCACCCGGCGACGGCTACAAGTTCGGCTCGGTGCACCGCCTCGACACGACGGCGACGCCGACGAACTTCCGCTGGTACGTGCGCGGCGGGAGCCAGAGCCAGTCGTTCGTGCCCGTCGTCTACGGCACGAACGCCGCGGGCAGCTCCCACGACCCTCGTGACGAGGGGGCAGTCCGTGACGGTCGCCGCCGGCCGGCCGGCGGGCTGGATCACGACGCCGCTCCCGTCCGGCGTGACCCTCGCACCGGGCAGGTATCTCCTCGGTCTCCTCAGCGGCCCGCAGGGCGGCAGCGCGTTCGTCTACTACGACGACGCGCCGGCCGATTCGGCGTGGTGGAACGCGAACGGGTCCGGCACGCCGACGCAGACCTGGGGCGCTCTGAACAGCTCCAGCCAGCGGTGGTCGTTCCACGTCGAGCTCCAGACGTCGACCCCGCCCGCACCGCCGGGCCCGCCCGCCAACGAGTCGCCGCCGGCGATCAGCGGCTCGACCGTCGTCGGCCAGACGCTCACCGCCTCGACGGGAACGTGGACGAACAGCCCCACGAGCTACACGTGCCAGTGGCGCCGTTGCCAGGGCGCCGCGTGCAGCCCGGTCGATGGAGCCACGAGCGTCGACCTATCTCCTCACCGCCGCAGACGAGGGACGCTCGCTCGCGGTCACCGTGACCGCGACGAACGGCAGCGGCTCCGGCCAGTCGACGTCGGCCGCCACCGCGGTGGTGACGACGCCCGGCGAGACCGGCCCGCAGGCGCCGTTCACGAAGATCACGATCGACCCGAACCCTGTCGGCTCGATGATCGAGAAGGCGTTCGCCGACATCGACGGCGACGGGCGCCTCGACGCCGTCATCGGCATGCAGGAGTCGCCGACGCAGGGCGGCGTCGGCGGCATCTTCTGGTACCAGTTCCCGTCCTCGGGCAACCCCTCCGACGCGTGGACGAAGCGCACGATCCTGCCCTCGGGCACGGCCTACGAGGACATGGCGCCGTTCGACGTCGACCGCGACGGCCGCGTCGACATCGTCGCGAGCGTCGACACGAGGGTCTACTGGTACCGGAACGCCGGCACCGGCAGCGGCCCGTGGCAGCAGAACCTGATCGGCACCGGGCGCGGCGAGAACAACATCGTCATCGGGGACGTCGACGGCGACGGCAAGGCGGACGTGGTCACGAACTCGATCATCTACTTCCAGGAGAGCCCGGCCAGCTGGACACCGAAGGTGTACAACGACACCTACAACGCGGTCGCGCTCCTCGACATCGGCTCCGGCCAACGGTCGGATCAACATCGTCGGCAACGAGCCGAGGCCGCCCTACCGGATCGCCTGGTTCGAGAACCCCCGCGAGCGAGGCGGCAACGCCAGTACCGGTACGTGGACGATGCGCTTCGTGGGGGCGGGCTACGCGCTGTCCCGGCGGCGCCGCCGAGTGCCAGACGCTGGCCACGGTGGTGACGGGCGACGTGAACGGCGACGGGCGCATGGACGCCGTCGTCGGCCAGGCCGAGGGCCTGCCGGCGCCGACGGGCGGCCTGAAGTGGTTCGCGGCCCCGGCGGACCGGACACAGCCGTGGATCCCGCACGACCTCGACGTGGGCTTCGAGAGCACCCACAACATCCGGCTCGCGGACATGAACGGCGACGGCACGGTCGACGTCGTCACGGGCGAGCAGGATCAGGCGCCGCAGAAGCGGCTGGCCGTGTTCTACAACGACGGGCACGGGAGCTTCACGCGGCAGATCCTCGGCACCGACGCGACGCACAACGTCGCCGTCGGTGACGCCGACGGCGACGGCGACCTCGACATCCTCGCCGGCCCGCACGGCTGGTGGGGCGCGCCGCATCCGCTGCAGCTGTTCCTGAACCGGAGATTCTAGGCCGGATCCTGCTCGGAACCTCCTCGCCGGCGGCGGTGTAGAGATGGCGACCAGAGGAGGCTGCATGAAGAAGTCGATCCTGTTTCTCGTCGTCGCCGCCGCGTTCGCGGTCCCCGGCGCCGCCCAGGCCGGCTGCATGGCCACAGTCGGGCTCAGCTCGATGCCGAAGGCCGGGCTCCAGGCCGGACAGCCGTGGGTGGTCACGATCCGCGTGCTCCAGCACGGCCGCACGCCGATGCCCGATGCGAAGCCCGAGGTGCGCATCCGCAACGCCGCCGGCAAGCTGATCCGCTTCAAGACGAAGCCGACGTCGGTCGTCGGCTCGTACCGCGCGCGCGTCGTCTTTCCGGCCGCCGGGCTCTACAAGCTCGGCGTGTACGACGGCTTCCCGTACGCGGACTGCGCCCGCGTGCACAACTTCAAGTCGGTGCTGATCGAGTCCGTCTGAGGGATGGGGCGGGGTGGCGGCACGGGCCGCCACCCCCGCAGCTCGGCTAGTCGCCGAGCAGTGCGTCGTCGAAGAAGCCGACGACGCGGCGCTCGTACTCCTTGGGCTGGTCGTAGATGCCGCCGACGTGCTTGGCGGTCGGCATCGCCCAGATCTGCTTCGGGCCGCTTGGCGAGCTCGTAGTAGCGCTTGCTCATGTGCTCGACGTTGCCGCCGTTCGGCGCCCAGATGACGAAGAGCGGCTGGTCGATCTTCGGTGCCAGCTCGGTCAGGGGCGGCGGCTGGGCGGTGCTCGAGAAGACGGCCGTCCCGGCCATCATGATCGCGGCCTGCGGCGCGAGCAGCACCTTCTCGTAGCCGTGGCTCTCGTCCATGAGCTCGGAGAACATGCGCGAGCCGGCGCCCTCCGAGACGACGGCCGCGAGCCCGTCGGTCTCGGCGGCGGCCTGGAGCATCAGCTCGCCGCCGACCGAGAGGCCGATTCCGCCGATCCGGTCGGGGTCGACGTCGGGGCGGCCCTGGAGGTACTCGACTGCGGCGAGGATGTCCTTGTCGGCGCCCCAGCCGAGCAGGTTGCTGTCGCCCTCGCTGCGGCCCTCGCCGCGGCGGTCGAACAGGAGGACGCCGTAGCCGTGGCGGGCGAGCATGCGCGTGTGCGCCCGCGGGCCGCTTCGGCCCGGGAACGCGATCACGGCGGCACCGTTCTTGGAGGGCACGTACCAGCCCTGGAGCTCGAGGCCGTCGCTCGTCGTGAAGGAGACGTTCTCGTAGTCGGCACCCAGCGTCGGCGCCGGCACCGTCTGCCGCATCACGTGCGTGATGACGTAGCTGAAGCCGAGGGGGAAGAGGACGAAGTTGACCACGATCGCGGCAGCGACCGCGAGCAGACCGCGGCGCGTGTAGCGCCAGGCCTTGCGGTCGTCCAGCTTGCGTGACCGCCAGAGCGTCACGAGCCCGACGCCGATCAGCGCGAGTCCGGCGGGAAGCGCGAGCAGGCCGGTGAAGTCGTCGCCCGACGGGCCGACCGTCATCGTCTCGAAGCCCGCCGAGGCCACGCCGATGACGAGCGCGAGGAGGCCGACGACGAGCGCGATCGAGGCCCGCAGGCCTGCCCGGCCACGCCGGTAGCCGTAGGCCGCGAGGCCGAGGAGCGCGAGCGGGACGACTGCGGCGGGATGGTCGAGCGCGGACGTGCCGGGCTCGGGGTGGAGGAACGAGTCGTCGGCGATGTGCAGGGCAACGAAGCCGATCGACCCGAGTGCGATGGCGGATGCGGTGACACGGGGGAGCCGGGCGGCGCGGAGCCTCTCCAGTCGTGAGGCTGCGACGTCGGCGTGTGCGGGGGTGTGGAGCGTGGTCTCCATGTGCGGGGGGTCTCCTGTTCGGGGTACCAGGAGCCTTTCTCTTCCCCCGCGCCGGGACGATGCGGCCGGCCACAGTCCTGAGGGGCGTCTTCGGATCGTCGTTGTTCGCGAATGCGAACCACGAGCGGCGGTTCCGGACCCGAGCGAGAGAAGGCGAGACCCCGCAAACCCGCATGGCTACGGGCCTTCGCTCACCCCTTGCAAAGCTTTTACGAAAGCTTCATCGCAAACCCCCCAAATGGGGACGTCTAACTCGTTGATCACGACGAATACCGTGTACAACGCCCCGAGGAAGAGAGAGCGATGACTGCGGCAGAGCTCAAGAGTCAGGAAACCGAGCAGGAGCGCATCGAGCGCTGGCGGTGCCACGAGCTCGAGCGGGCGGGGTACGACCCGTCGGCAGCGGCGATCCTCGCCGGGCGGCACGACGTCGATCTCCACTCGGCGATCGATCTGATTCGCGCGGGCTGCCGGCACGAGCTGGCGCTCGAGATCCTCCTCTAGCGACAGGTTTTCGCGTCTCTCGGCAGAATGCTCTGCCGGATGACGTTCCTCGCTTCAATACCGTCGCCCTCGTCGGGCACGCTCGACGTCGGCCCGCTCACGATCCACATGTACGGCCTGATGCTGCTGGCCGGCATCGCGGCCTGCATCGCGCTGACCGGCGTCCGCTGGGTCCGGCGCGGCGGCGACTGGGATCTGATCTTCCGGGTCGCCGTGTGGGGCGTCGGCGCCGGCATCGTCGGCGCACGGCTGTACCACATCGTCACGAGCTGGGACGAGCTCCCAGACGAGTGGTGGGGCCCGTTCGCCGTCTGGGAGGGCGGTCTCGGGATCTGGGGCGGGATCGGCCTGGGCGTGATCGTCGGCTCGATCGTCGCGCACCGCTCCGGCGCGAGCGCACTGGCCCTCCTCGACGCCGCGGCGCCCGGGCTGCTGATCGCGCAGGCGATCGGCCGCGTGGGCAACTGGTGGAACCAGGAGCTCTTCGGCAAGCCGACCGACCTGGCGTGGGGGCTCGAGATCGACCCGGAGCGCCGGCCGGACGAGTACCTCCTCTCGGAGACGTTCCATCCCATCTTCCTCTACGAGGCACTGTGGAACCTCGTCGCGGCCGGAGTGCTGCTCGTGCTCGACCGCTTCTACCGCTTCAAGCCGCCGGCGCTCTTCGCCCTCTACGTGGTGCTGTACACCGGCTTCCGCTTCTTCCTCGAGCAGCTGCGCGTCGATCCGTCGAAGGAGTGGGTGGGCATGCGCATCAACGCGTGGGTCTCGCTCGTGCTCTTCGTCGCCGCCCTCGCCTTCTTCATCTGGTGGCAGTTCTTCCACGGCCGCCACCCCCGCGGGCACGCCCGCGAGCGCAAGGCGGAGCCGCCGCCGACGATGGCGGTGCCGCGCGGGCGCGTCCGACCCCGCCGCTAGCCTCCCCTGAAGTGGCCCGCCCGGCAACAGTTAGGGCGCCGCTGGCGCGCGATCTGCGGCGCGCTGCGGCGTCCTCAGTCGCGCCCATATTCACCAATATGGGCGCTCCCTGCGTCCTTGCATCGCTTGCAGCTCGCACGCCATCGACGCGAAACCGTCACCGGGCGGGCCACTGATGTCCGTCCGCGAGCTCGAGCTGGACCTCGAGGCGTTCGAGGGTCCCTTCGACCTGCTGCTCACGCTCGTCCTCCGGGAGGAGCTCGAGCCCGGGGAGGTCGACGTCGCCGCGATCGTGGTCGCCTTCGTCGAGCGCCTCGCCGCCCGCGGCGAGCTCGACCTGGAGGCCTGCGGCGAGTTTCTCGTCCTCATCTCGGCGCTCCTCGAGCTGAAGGCGCGCGCGCTCTTCCCCGACGAGGAAGCCGAGCTCGCCGAGCTCGAGCCCGAGGAGGCGGCCGAGGAGCTGGCGCGCCGGCTGGCCGAGTACCGGCGGATGAAGGAGGCGGCCGTCTGGCTCTCGGAGCGCCTCGGCGCCGAGCGCGACCGCTATTTCCGGCTCGGGCCCGCGCCGTTGCAGCCGCAGCCGGAGCGCACGCTCGCGCCGCAGGATCCGGCGACGCTGGCCGTCGCGCTGCGACGGCTCGCCGAGCCGCCGCCGCAGGTGTCGCTCGCGCACATGTCGCTGCGCTTCCCGCCGGTCTCCCAGTTCCTCGAGCGTTTCCGCGCGGTGCTGCGCCGCCGGCGCCGCTTCGATCTCGACGCCGAGATCGCCGACTTGCCGCGCGTGGAGCAGGCCGTCGCGTTCCTCGCCCTCCTCGAGCTCCGCAAGGCCGGCGAGATCACGCTCGACCAGGCCGCGCCGTTCGCGCCAATAAGGGTTTCCCGTCCCGCCGCGCGTCCCTGGCCGGCGACGGCTCCCGCCAGGCGGAGCCCGGCTCCGCCGTCGCCTGACGCCGCTGGCGGCGTTCCAGCCGGCGGCCCGTATCCCAATACTGTTCCGCCGGCCTACACGCCGCCAGCGGCGCCCCAGGAACGCGCGGACGACGCAGAGCAGGAAATTGCCGTCGACGACGAAAGGACCGCCGCATGGACCGCCCGCTCCGCCTGATCACCACGAATCCGGTCGACCAGCTCGCACGCACGCTCGAGGCACTGCTCGTCGTCGCCTCCGCGCCCCTGTCAGTCGAGGACCTCGCCCAGGCGGCCGACGACGACACCGAGCGCATCGAGACGGCGCTCGGCCTCATCGGGGAGCGCTACCGCGAGGGGCGCAGCGGGATCGTGCTGGAGCGGGTGGCGGGCGGCTACGCGTTCCGTGCGGCACGTGAGGCCGCGCCGGCCTGCAACCGGCTCTTCGAGCGCCCGGCGGAGCGCGGGCTCTCGCAGGCGGCGCTCGAGACGCTCGCCATCGTCGCGTACCTCGGACCGTGCAGCCGGCCCGAGATCGCGCGGATCCGGGGCGTCGCCGCCGACTCGGCCGTCGCCGGCCTCGTCGAGCGCGGGCTGATCGCCGAGGCCGGGCGGGACGACGCCGCCGGCGGCGCGGTTCGCTACCGCACGACGGCCCTCTTCGAGCGCGTCTTCGGGTTGGAGAGCGCGGCGGCGCTGCCGCGGCTCGACGACCTCGGCGACACCGCGGCGGAGATCCGCGAGCGGCTCCACAGCGTGGCCGTCGGCAAGACCGCCTAGATCTGCCAGGAGCCTCCGCGAAGGACCGGAACGCGGTCGCCGTCGCGGGTGATCCCGTCGACGTCGACGTCGTTCGAGCCGATCATGAAGTCGACGTGGATGTCGCTGCGGTTCGCGCGCTCGCGGTCGGCCTCGTCCTCGACCGGGAACGTGTACGCGTTCCCGAGCGCGATGTGGCTGGCGGCGTTCTCGTCGATCAGCGTGTCGTAGAAGACGGTGTTGAGCGGCCCGATCCGCCCCTCCTTGTCGACGAGGGCGATTTCGCCGAGCCGTGCGGCCCCGTCGTCCTTCGCGATCGTCGCCCGAAGCGCGTCGACGCCGACGTCGGCGTCGGCCTTCACGGCCCGACCGCCCTCGAACTCGATGCGGATGCCCTCCATGTAGGAGCCGAAGAGCTCGAGCGGCATCGTCGCGGACACGTGGCCGTCGACCCGCGCCGGATCGGGCGTCGTGAAGATCTCCTCGGTCGGCAGGTTGGGGTAGTGGACGAGCCCGTCCACGGTCTGGAAGTCGGCGCCGAGCCACCTCGAGCTCGGCAGCAGGCCGATCGTCAGGTCCGTGCCCGGCCCCTGCAGGTGGATCGCGTCGAAGCGCCGCTCGGTCATCCGCTCCGCGCTCGCGACAATCGCCTTCATCCGCTCGAGCCACGCCGCGGCCGGATCGTCGGCGTCGAGGCGGAGGATGTGCACGATCTCGTCCCAGAGCCTGTCGAGGGCCTCCTCGGGCTCGAGGTCGGGGTGCACCCGCGTCGCCCAGCCGAGGTTCGGGTACGGGCCGGCGGTCCAGTTCGTCGTCTGCGCGTTGACGATCTTCGGCGTCTCGGCGACGTACGGCAGGATGTCGCGGCCCATCCGGGCGGGGTCGACCCCTTCGAAGTTCGCGCTCTGGCCCGTCAGCGCGACGCGGGCGGCGCGCTCGTCGGACAGCCACTCGAGGCGACGGCCGATCCAGGGCGGCACGTAGTCGAGCGTCGCCTCGTCCGCGTGCAGGAGCCGCTCGCGCTTGACGAGCGGATCCCACCAGAAGACGTCGACGTACTTCGCGCCCCGCTTGTAGGCGGCCCGGGTGAGGGCGCGAGCCGCGTCCTCCATGCCGAAGTACGCGGTGATGCCGAGGATCTGCCCGGGCTGGAGGTTGGCGCCGAAGCCGACCAGGAGGTCGGCAAGCCGATCGACGGTCGCCGGAGCGGTCGTTCATCGCGGCGGCAGACTATCCGGTCGCGCAGCCCGGAATCCGCTCACGCGGATCCCGGGGGCGCAAAATCCCTGAAGGCGGCCGCTTCGCGGCCGCGCCACGCTGTGTCCCACAATGACCCGTCATGAGGCTGAACGCGTACCTCGCCCGTGCCGGCGTCGCCTCCCGGCGCAAGGCCGACGAGCTGATCAAGGCCGGCCGCGTCCGGGTGAACGGCGAGCCAGGCGAGCTGAACACGTTCGTCGGCGGCGGCGACCTCGTCGAGGTGGACGGCGAGCCCGTCGCGAAGCAACGGCTCGCCTACGTGCTGCTGCACAAGCCCGCCGGCGTGGTCACGACCGCGAGCGACCCGCAGGGGCGCCCCACCGTCGTCGAGCAGGTCGACCACGGCTCGCGGGTCGTGCCCGGTCGGCCGCCTGGACGTCGAGACGACGGGCGCGCTCCTGCTCACGAACGACGGCCCGCTCGCGCACCGTCTCGCGCACCCGCGCTACGGCGTCGAGAAGGTGTACGAGGTGGAGACCTGGGCGCAGCCGACGGACGACGTGCTGCGCCGGCTGGCCGAAGGCGTCGAGCTGGAGGACGGGCCGACCGCGCCCGCCCGCGTTCGTCGGCTCGACGGCAGCCGTTTCGAGCTCGTCCTGCACGAGGGCCGGAACCGGCAGGTGCGCCGGATGACCGAGGCGGTCGGGCACCGCGTCCGGCGTCTTCATCGCAGCGTCTACGCGGGCCTGCGCGTGGACGACCTCGCCCCCGGTCGCTGGCGCGAGCTGCAGCAGGACGAGGTCGAGCGCCTGCGAACTCTCACCGGATGAGGGTCGCTGCCCTGGGTGTTGTCGCACTTCTGCTCGTCGCCGGCTGCGGCGGCGACGACGAGGCCGCGCCCGACGGTCCGCATCTCGATGGGCCGCCGACGCTCCTCTTCGCCGCGAGCGAGGTCGGCGGCAGCTGGGACGTCTACGTCGAGGACGTCGCCTCGAAGAAGCGGACGAACCTCACTGACACGCCCGGCAAGGGCGCCGTCGAGGCGGACGAGCGCAGCCCGGTGCTCTCGCAGGACGGCGGCCTGATCGCCTACACGAGCACGGCCGACCACCCGGACGACGGCGCCGTCGCGGAGGAGATCTTCGTCATGCGGCGCGACGGGAGCAACCAGCGGCGCCTGACCGAGAATGACGACGTCGACGTCGGGCCGCAGTGGACGCCGGCCGGACGGATCATGTTCACGACGTGCCTCTCGGAGCAGGAGGCGGTGTCGACCTGCGCCCTCGATCTGATCTGGCCGAACGCGACGGGCCGGCACACCGCCGTCGAGAACATCGGCCTCGCGTACGGCGTCGCGCTCGCGCCCGGTGGCGACCGGCTCGCGTACGGGCTCTACGACGAGACCCTGGAGCCCCGTGGTCTCTTCGTCCGCGACCTCGCCTCCGGCGAGGAGTCCCGCGTCGCCGCGGGCGCCGGCCCGCAGTGGTCGCCCGACGGGGAGCGGATCGCCTTCCTCAGCGGTCGCGACGAGAACGGCCGGTGCCTCTTCAACGAGTGCGTCGGCAACGCGGCGGAGCTGTACGTGATCGACGCCGACGGCTCGGACGAGCGACGCCTGACCGAGACGACGGCCCACGAGGACTTCGCGGGCTGGACGCCGGACGGCGAGTGGGTGCTGTTCTCGCGCATCGCGGACGCGTCCGACGACTACGACCTCTTCGCGGTCCGCGCCGACGGCGAGTGCGAGGTGCAGCTGACGGACACGCCCGAGTGGGAGTGGTCGCCCTCCTGGACCGGCCCGACCGACTCGCTCGAGTGCTAGCTAGAGCGAGCGGGGCCGCGCGGCGCCGAAGAAGCGGCCGAGCTCGGGCTTGACGAAGCCCATCCGCTCGTACATCGCCTCGAGCGTCGGCTCCGAGGCCTTGCGCGCCTTCTCCGCACCGCGTGCGAGGAGCCGCTGCAGCTCGGCGCGGGTCGGAGCGCAGCGAGCGGAACCGCGTCTGGATCGGCTCGATCGCCTCGACGACGGCGTCGCCGACGTCCGTCTTGAACTGGCCGTAGCCGGCGCCGTCGTAGCGCGACTCGATCGCGTCCGGCGGCTCGCCGGTCAGCGCCGAGAGGATGTCGATCAGGTTCGTGACGCCGGGCTTGTCGTCCGCGCGGCGGACCTCGCTGCCCGAGTCGGTGACCGCGGAGCGGAACTTCTTCCGGATCGTGTCCGGCTCGTCGAGCAGCTTGACGGTGCCCTGCGGCGTGCCGCCCGTCGTCGACATCTTGTTCGTCGGCTCCTGGAGGTCCATGATCCGCGCGCCGACCTCGGGGTAGACGCCCTCGGGGAGCTTGAACGTCTGGCCGAAGCGTGAGTTGAAGCGCTCGGCAACGTCGCGCGTGAGCTCGAGGTGCTGCCGCTGGTCGTCGCCGATCGGGACGATGTCCGTCTGGTAGAGCAGGATGTCGCCCGCCATCAGGACCGGGTAGGTGAAGAGGCCGGCCGAGATGAACTCGTGCCGGTCGGACTTGTCCTTGAACTGCGTCATGCGGCCGAGCTGCCCGTAGCTCGTGACGGCGCCCAGCAGCCACGCCGCCTCGGCGTGCGCGGGCACGTGGCTCTGCGCGAAGACCGTCGAGCGCTCCGGGTCGAGCCCCGTCGCGAACAGCATCGCGGCCAGGTCGAGCGTACGCTCGCGGAACTCGATCGGGTCGTACTCGACCGTGATCGAGTGCAGGTCGACGATGCAGAAGAAGGCCTCGCCGCGCTCCTGCGTCGCCGCGTACTGACGGAAGCCGCCGATCAGGTTGCCAAGGTGCTTGTCGCCCGTCGGCTGGATGCCGGAGAAGACCCGCATGGCTCGGATCCTAGGCACATCTAGACTGGCCCGCATGGCCGTCGTCGGATCCCCCGAGCTCCTGATCGTGATGGGCGCCCAGGCGTCTGCCCACGAGATCGACGAGGTGGTCGCGCGCCTCGAGGAGGCGGGCGCGAGCGCGCACGTCAGCCACGGCCGCGACGCGACCGTGATCGGCGCGATCGGCGAGCGCGAGCTGCTCGCGACGCTGCCCGCTCGAGGGATATCCCGGTGTCGAGCAGGTGCTGCCGATCGTCAAGCCGTACAAGCTCGTCTCGCGCGAGCTGCGCCGCGACCCGACCGTGATCGAGACGCGCGGGCGGCGGATCGGCGACTCGTACTTCGGCTTCATCGCCGGCCCGTGCACGGTCGAGACGCGCGAGCAGACGTTCGAGACGGCGCGCGTCGTCGCCGAGCAGGGCGTGACGATGCTGCGCGGCGGCGCCTTCAAGCCGCGCACGTCGCCGTACGCCTTCCAGGGGCTCGGCGTCGAGGGCCTCAAGATCCTCGCCGAGGCGCGCGACGAGACCGGCCTGCCGCTCGTGACGGAGCTGATGGACCCCCGCGACGTCGACGCCGTCGTCGAGACGGCCGACGTGATCCAGATCGGCGCGCGCAACATGCAGAACTTCAACCTGCTGTCCGAGGTCGGCCGGGCGCCGAAGCCGGTGCTGATCAAGCGCGGCCCGTCTGCCTCGATCGAGGAGCTCCTGATGGCGGCGGAGTACGTCGCCAAGGAAGGGAACGCCGAGGTGATCCTCTGCGAGCGCGGCATCAAGACCTTCGAGCGCTCGACCCGCTACACGCTCGACCTCTCCGCGATCCCGGTGCTGAAGCACGAGACCCACCTGCCGGTGATCGTCGACCCGTCGCACGCGGCCGGGAAGCGCGACCTCGTGCTGCCGCTCGCGCGGGCGGCCGTCGCCGCCGGCGCCGACGGGATCATCGTCGAGGTGCACCCGCGGCCCGAGGAGGCGCTCTGCGACGGGCCGCAGCAGATCCCGGCGGCGGAGTTCGCCGACTTCGCGCACGAGATCCGCGCGCTCGCGTCACTGCTCGGCAAGACGATCGGCTGAAGAGCTCGGTTCAGAGTGAACGCCATCACCGCTCTGGCACGCTCGGCGCCGCGTGGCGGCGTCCTCGGTCGCATCCGTATCTCTTCGATACGGACGCTCCCTGCGTCCTTGCCACGCACCACCGATCGCACCAGATCGGCGGGGCATCACCCTGAACCGAGCTCTCGCCAGTGCGCGTGGCGATCGTCGGCACCGGCCTGATCGGCGCGTCCGTCGGCCTCGCCGCCCGGCGGTCGGGCGTCGCCGACGTGGCCGGCTGGGACCCCGACGCGGCGCACCTCGCCGCGGCGGCCGAGCGCGGCGCGGTCGAGCCCGCCGCCGACCTCGTCACCGCCCTGGCCGGCGCCGGGCTCGCGGTCGTCGCCGCGCCGGTCGCCGCGCTGCCGGCCCAGGTGCGGGCGGTGCTCGACGCGGCGCCGAGCGGCTGCACCGTCACCGACGTCGGCTCGACGAAGGGCGCCGTCGTCGCCGCGGCGGCGGGGGAGGCGCGCTTCATCGGCGGGCATCCGATCTGCGGCTCCGAGGCGCGGGGCCCGGAGCGGGCGACCGCCGAGCTGTTCGACGGCGCGACGTGGTTCCTCACCCCGAGCGCCACCACCGAGCCGGAGCGGTACAAGCTGCTCCACGGCTTCGTCTCCTCGCTCGGCTCGATCCCCGTCGCCGTCGACCCGGACGCGCACGACCGCCTCGTCGCGATCACGAGCCACCTGCCGCACGCGCTCGCGAACGTCCTCCTGAACCAGGCCGGCGCGGAGCGCGTCGAGGGCCACGAGCCGCTGGCCGCCGCCGGCGGCTCGCTGCGCGACATGACGCGCGTCGCCGGCGCGAACCCGCGGATCTGGGTCGACATCTTCCTCGAGAACCGCGTCGCCGTGGCCGAGGCCCTCGCGGAGCACCGGCGTCGCGTCGAGCAGCTCGAGGCCGCGCTCGCCGCCGGCGACGCCGGCTTTCTCGCCCGCTGGATCGGCGAGGCGTCCGGCAACCGCCGCCGCCTGCTGGAGACGGCCTACGACGACCCGGGCGAGCTGCAGCGGCTCCGCGTGCACGTCCCCGACCGGCCGGGCGTGATCGCGGGCATCGCGCAGGCGCTCGGCGCGGAGCGGATCAACATCGCCGACTTCGACCTCCAGCACCTGTCCTCGGAGCGCGGCGGCACGCTGACGATCCTCGTCGCGGGCGAGCAGGAGGCCGCGCGTGCGGCGGACCTCCTCGAGAGCCAGGGCTACGGCGTCGTCGTCGGGCCCGTGCTGGACGACGCGTGACCCCCGTCCCCGCCAGACACGCCTCGGCGGGACGTGTCCAGGGACTGTCCCTGGACGTGGCCGCTGCGGCCGTGGCCCAGGTGCAACTTTTCTGCAACTTTTCGTCCACAGGCGCCGCCGCATGAAGGTCGAGCCCGCGGCCTCGCTCGTCGGCCACCTCGCGGTGCCGGGCGACAAGTCGATCTCGCACCGCGCCGTGCTGCTCGGTGCCGTCTCCGACGGGGAGACGCGGATCGACCGGCTTCGGCCGCTCGGAGGACACGGAGGCGACGGTCGCGGCGGTGCGGTCGCTCGGCGTCGACGTCTACGAGTCGGACGACGGACACGCTGCGCGTCTTCGGCGTGGGGCTCCGCGGGCTCAGCGGCGCCCGCCGACCCGATCGACTGCGGCAACGCGGGCACGCTGATGCGCCTGCTCCCTGGGCTCCTCGCCGGGCAGGAGGGCCGCTTCGTCCTCACGGGCGACGACTCCCTGCGCTCGCGGCCGATGGAGCGCATCGCCGAGCCGCTGCGGCGCATGGGCGTCCGGATCGAGACGACCGAGGGACGGGCGCCGCTCACGATCGAGGGCGGCGCCGTGCAGCCGCTCACCTACGAGCTGCCGGTCGCGAGCGCGCAGGTGAAGTCCGCGATCCTCCTCGCCGGCCTCTTCGCGGACGGAGGGCGAGACGACGGTGGCGGAGCCGCTGCCGACCCGTGACCACACGGAGTCGATGCTCGCGGCGGCGGGCGTCCGCGTCGCAGCGCCGGTCCGGCAGCGCCACCGTCTGGCCGGCCGAGAGGCTCGAGCTGCCCGAGCTCGAGATCCCGGGCGACTTCTCGTCCGCCGCGCCGTTCCTCGTCGGCGCGACGCTGCTGGCCGGCTCGCAGCTGACGATCCACGGCGTCAACCTGAACCCGCGCCGCACCGGCCTGCTCGACGTCCTCAAGCGGATGGGCGCGAACGTCACGGTCTTCAACCGGCGCCGCATCGCCGGCGAGCCGGCCGGAGACCTCGACGTCCGGCCGGCGCAGCTCGTCGGCACCGAGGTGACCGCCGCCGAGGTGCCGCTCCTCGTCGACGAGCTGCCGCTCTTCGCGCTCCTGGCGGCCCACGCGCGGGGCGACAGCGCTGCTGAGCGGGGCCGCCGAGCTGCGGGCGAAGGAGACCGACCGCATCGAGGCCGTCGTCGACGGCCTGCGGCGGATCGGCGCGCACATCAAGGCGACCGAGGACGGCTTCGTCGTCCGCGGCGTGCCGGCCCGCCTGCGTGGCGGCACGATCGACGTCGCGCGGCGACCACCGGATCGCGATCCTCGCCGCCGTGGCGGGATCCGTCTCGCGCGACGGCGTCTCGATCGAGGACGCGGACTCGGCGTCGGTCAGCTTCCCCGGCTTCTACGAGCTGCTGGAGACGCTCGCGATCCGCGGCTTTCCAGTAGAAGACACGCGTACATGATCATCGCCATCGACGGTCCCGCCGGAGCGGGCAAGAGCACGGTCGCCCGCCGTCTCGCGGAGCGCCTCGGCTTCCGCTACCTCGACACCGGGGCGATGTACCGGGCGCTGACCTGGCTCGCGCAGCGCGAGGGCATCGCGCTCGACCAGGCCGACGAGCTCGCCGAGCTCGCCCGGGAGCACCCCGTCCGCTTCGACGAGCAGGACCGCGTGTACATCGACGATGCCGACGTGACCGCGTCGATCCGCAAGCCCGGGATCGACAAGCTCGTACCGGTCGTGGCGCGCCACCCGGCCGTGCGCGAGGTCATGCGCGAGCGGCAGCGCGAGCTCGGCGACGAGGGCAACGTCGTCATCGAGGGCCGCGACATCGGCACGGTCGTCGCGCCGGGGGCCTTCGTCAAGGTGTACCTCGTCGCCGATCCGGCGATCCGCGCGGAGCGGCGCGCCGCCGAGCGACCGGAGATCGCCGCCGACGCGCTCGCGACCGACCTGCGCATGCGCGACGAGCGGGACGCGGTGAACATGAGCCCGGCGGCCGACGCCGTGCAGATCGACACGACCGAGCTCGCCGTCGAGGACGTGGTCGAGCGCATCGAGGCGCATCGTCCGCGAGCGCAACCGCGACATGAGCGTCGACGCGCGTCTGGGCGCTCGGTCGCGTCACGCTGCAGCCGCTCGTCCGGCTCTTCGTGCCGCTGCGCAACTACGGCGTCGAGCGCGTGCCGAGCTCGGGCGGCGTCGTGCTCGCGTTCAACCACTTCCACTGGATCGATCCGCCCGCGTTCGGCGCCGCCTCGCCGCGCCCCGTCGTCTTCGTCGCGAAGGTCGAGGCGCACCGCGTGCCCGGGCTCGGCCAGCTCATCCGCGCCTTCGGCACGATCTCCGTGCGGCGGGGGGAGTCGGACCGCGAGGCCGTCCGCCAGATGCGTGCGGCCGTGCAGAACGGCCAGGCGATCGGGCTCTTCGTCGAGGGGACGCGGCAGCTCAGCGGTGAGCTCGGCCCCGTGCAGCCGGGAGCGGCGATGGTGGCCGTGCAGGAGAACGTCCCGGTCGTGCCCGCCGTGATCCACGGCACGCAGCGCTGGAAGCCCGGGCAACTGGGCACCGGTCTCGATCGCGTGGGGCGAGCCGATGCGCTTCGACGGGCTCCCGAAGGGCGCCAAGGGCTATCGCGAGGGCTCCGCCGAGATCGCGGCGAAGCTGAAGGAGCTGCACGCGTGGCTCGTCGAGGTGCACGCGAACGGCCGCCCGCGCCACGCCACGCCGCCGGCATGAGCGACGAGGCCGACGCCCCGAGGTTCCCGACGCGCCCGACGGCATCGCCGGCACGGTCGCGATCGTCGGCTTTCCGAACGTCGGCAAGTCGACCCTGATCAACCGTCTCACCGAGTCGCGCCAGGCCGTCGTCCACGAGACGCCCGGCGTCACGCGCGACCGCAAGGAGCTGCTCTGCGAGTGGAACGGCGTCCAGTTCCTCCTGATCGACACCGGCGGCGTCGACGACCAGGCGACCGACGTCTTCGGCCCCGAAGATCGCGAAGCAGGCGCGCGTGGCGATCGACGAGGCCGACCTCGTGCTCTTCGTCGTCGACGCCCGCGCCGGGATCACGCCGGGCGACGAGGACCTCGCCCAGACCCTGCGCGCCAGCAAGAAGCCGGTGCTCGTGCTCGCGAACAAGATCGACGATCCCCGGCAGGACCCGCTCTCGGCGGAGTTCCACCGCCTCGGCCTGGGCGAGCCCGTCGCGCTCTCGGCGCTCCACGGCCACGGCACCGGCGACCTGCTCGACGAGATCGTCGGCCGCCTGCCGGGCGAGGGGCGGCCGCCGGTGGGCGACGAGGCGATCCGGGTCGCGATCCTCGGCCGCCCCAACGTCGGCAAGTCGTCGCTCCTGAACGCGCTCGTCGGGCGCGAGCGCGTGATCGTCTCCGACGTGCCCGGCACGACGCGCGACACGATCGACACGATCCTCGAGCGCGACGGCCGCACGTTCCAGCTCGTCGACACCGCCGGGCTCCGCCGCAAGCGGAGGCAGCGGCAGGGCATCGAGTACTACTCGGAGCTGCGCGCGCTCGAGGCCGCGGAGCGCGCCGACGTCGTGCTCGTCCTCGTCGACGCGAGCGAGGGCGTCGTCGACCAGGATCTCGCCGTCGCCGACGTCGCGCGGAAGGCGAACGCCTCCACGCTCGTCGTGCTGTCGAAGTGGGACGTGAACGAGGTCTCGCTCGAGGACGTGCGGAGGCGGCTCGAGACGAAACTGCGGCAGCGGCCGCCGCTGATCGCCGTCTCGGCGAAGACCGGCCGCGGCATCGAGCGCCTGCTCGAGTACGTCGTCGCGCTCTACGAGAAGCACTCCGGGCGGATCCCGACGCCGGCCCTGAACAACGCGCTCGCCGAGCTGCGGGAGGCGCGGCAGCCGCCCTCGAGCCGCGGCAAGCGCCTCAACCTGCTCTACGGCGCGCAGGTCGCGACCCGGCCGCCGCGCATCCGGGTGCACGTGAACGATCCCAGCCTCGTCACGCGCGACTACGCGTACTGGATCGAGAACGAGCTGCGCAAACGGTTTAGCCTCGCGGGCGTGCCCGTCTCGATCGACTTCGTGCCCCGTTCGTGAGGACGGTCGTCGTGGGCGGCGGGTCGTGGGGGACGGCCTTCTCCCGCATCCTCGTCCAGGGCGGTCACGAGGTGACGCTCGCCTGCCGCGACGCCGAGCAGGCACGGGCGATCGAGGCGACGCACCGCAACCCCCGCTACCTCACCCACGCCGATCTCACCGGCGTCCGTGCGACGACGATCGCCGACGCGCCGCTCGCGGCTGCGGAGCTCGTCGTCCTGGCCGTCCCGAGCGCGGCGTTCGGCACCGTCGTGGCCTCGCTGCCGGGCAGCGCGCCCGTGCTCTCGCTGACGAAGGGCCTCGACCCCGCCACGGGCGAGCGCCTCTCCACGCTCGTGCGCGACCGGCCGGTCGCCGTGCTCTCCGGCCCGAACATCGCGGAGGAGATCTCGCAGGGGCTGCCGGCCGCCGCGGTGATCGCGAGCGAGGACGCGGTGCTGGCGGTCGAGCTCCAGCACGCGATCAACTCGACCCTGTTCCGGGTCTACGTCAACGAGGACGTCGTCGGCGTCGAGCTCTGCGCGGCCGCGAAGAACGTGATCGCGCTCGCGGCCGGGGGCGCGGACGGCCTCGGGCTCGGCGACAACGCCAAGGCCGCCCTCGTCGCCCGCGGGCTGGCGGAGATGTCGCGCCTCGCCGAGGCCGCAGGCGGGAAGCCGGAGACCTTCGCCGGGCTGGCAGGGATCGGCGACCTCGCCGTCACCTGCTGGGCCGCCACCGGCCGCAACCGCCGCGCCGGCGAGCTGATCGCCCAGGGCGTCGAGCCGGCCGAGGCGGTGCGCCGGATCGGCATGGTCGTCGAGGGGCTGACGACCGCGCCCGTGCTGCGCGATCTCTCACATCAGGCTCAAGATCGAGCTCCCGATTACCGAAGGTGTTTGTAGCGTGCTGTCCGGAACCTCGTTGCACGAGCTCGTCGCAGGCCTGATGAGCCGGGCTCCGACCCAGGAGTGACCGCCGGCGTGGCTACAGTGAGATCGATGCGGTTCGTCCCGATGCTCGGTGTGGGGCTCGTCGCTGTGCTGCTCATCGCAGCCGGCTGCGGCGGCGGCTCGACCCTTTCGGCTGGCTCGAGCGCCGACGAGGTCGCCGGCATCGTCCCCGCGAGCGTGCCACTCCTCGTCGCCGTCGAGACGGATCCGGAGTCGAGTCAGTGGCAGCAGGCCGACGAGCTGCTCGACAAGTTCCCCGGCCGCGAACGCCTGCTCGACTCGCTGGGCGAGGAGCTCGGCGACGAGGGGCTCGACATCGAGCAGGACGTGCTGCCCGCGCTCGGCGACGAGACCTATCTCGCGTTCCTCGACTTCGAGAAGGAGGGCGCGAACGTCGTCGGGCTGACGCAGCCCCGCGACCAGGCGAAGTTCCAGGCGCTGCTGGCCAAGGCCGACGAGCCGCTGCAGACCCGCGAGGTCGACGGCTGGACGCTCGTCGCCGAGAGCGCCGCCGCGCTCGATCGCTTCACCGCCGAGGGCGAGAAGCTCGGCGACGCGGCACTGGTTCTCGGACGCGCAGGCGCGCGTCGAGGACGAGGCGCTCGTGACGCTCTTCGCGAACGGCTCGGCGATCCACGACGCGGTACGCGAGTCGCTGCCGGCCGGGTGCGAGGTGCCCGAGGCGCTACGGCCGGCTCGAGTACGCGGCCGCGTACCTCGCAGCCGCGGACGACGGCGTCCGGTTCAAGCTTTTCGCTGCCGGCGACGGCGTCCAGGAGCTCCTCCGAGGGCGAGTCGCTGCTCTCGCATGTCCCGGCGGGCGCATTCGCCTACCTCGGGTCGCCGGGCTTCGACTCCTCGCTCTTCGACGCCGGTGACCTGGCCGGCTGCGATCTGGAGTCGCAGGGTCTACCTGGAGCAGAGAGCGTTCCCGACGTGACGAACTTCCTCGGCATCAAGGTCGACGGTCTCGCCGATCTCTTCTCCGGCGGGTTCGCCTTCTCCGCCAAGAGCGGCGCGCTCATCCCCGAGGTGACGCTGCTGCTCGCTCCCGACGATCAGGCGAAGGCCGTCGCCACGCTGGACAAGCTCGCCGAGTCGCTCGCGGCGTTCGGCAGTCTCGAGGTGCAGCGCCGCCAGGTCGGCGACGTCGACGCGCGCTCGCTCGCGCTCGGCCCCGTGACCCTCCTGTGGGGCGCGGCCGACGGCAAGGTGGTCGTGACCACGTCTCCCGCGGGGTTCGACGCGCTCACCGGCGGCGGCGACAGCCTCGAGGACGACGACGACTTCCGCTCCGCGCTCGACGCCGCCGGCGTGCGGCGAGGGCGACGAGGTGTTCGTCTACCTCGACCTGCAGGAGCTGATCGAGCTCGCGGAGGTGCTGGCCGGCCTCTCCAACCAGAGCGTGCCGGCCGACGTGCTGGAGAACCTCGAGCCGCTCGAGAGCCTGCTCGTCTGGGGCGATCTGAGCGATCCGAACGACGTCGAGGCCGGCGCCTTCCTCGCCATCCGGTAGCCGTAGGTACCCTCCCGCCGTGGCAGTACGCTCGTTCTCGTTCACGTCCGAATCGGTCACCGAGGGGCATCCGGACAAGATCGCCGACCAGATCTCGGACGCCGTCCTCGACGACGTCATCGCGAACGACGCCGGCGGGCGGTGCGCGTGCGAGACGCTGATCACCACCGGCCTGGTCGTCGTGGCGGGCGAGATCTCGACCGAGCACTACGTCGACGTGCGCCGGATCGTGCGCGAGACGATCACCGACATCGGCTACACGCGGGCCAAGTACGGCTTCGACGCCGAGACGTGCGGCGTCGTCGTCGCGATCGACGAGCAGTCGCCCGACATCGCGCAGGGCGTCGACGAGTCCTACGAGGTTCAGCACGGCGACAGCGACCCGCTCGACCGGATCGGCGCCGGCGACCAGGGGATGATGTTCGGCTACGCGTCGAACGAGACGGCGGAGCTGATGCCGCTCCCGATCGTGCTCGCGCACCGCATCTGCAAGCGGATCTCGGAGGTGCGGAAGGCGGATGTGCTGCCGTACCTGCGCCCGGACGGCAAGGCCCAGGTGACGGTGCGCTACGAGGTCGACGAGCAGGGGCGACAGAGCCCGGTCGAGATCGAGCGCGTCCTGATCTCGACGCAGCACCGCGACGGCCTGGACACGGAGGCGCTGATCAAGCCGGACCTGATCGAGCACGTGCTCCGGCCGATCCTCCCGCACGCGCTCTACGACGAGAAGCGGCTCGACGAGCGCGACTTCGTCTACGTCAACCCGACCGGCAAGTTCGTCATCGGCGGCCCGATGGGGGACACCGGGCTCACCGGCCGCAAGATCATCGTCGACACCTACGGCGGTGCGGCTCCGCACGGCGGTGGTGCCTTCTCGGGCAAGGATCCGACGAAGGTCGACCGTTCAGCTGCGTACGCCGCGCGCTGGGTCGCGAAGAACGTCGTCGCCGCCGGCCTCGCCGAGCGCTGCCAGATCCAGGTCGCGTACGCGATCGGCGTCGCGCACCCGGTGTCGGTGCTCGTCGAGTGCTTCGGCACCGAGGCGGTTCCGCAGGCGCGCATCGAGGAGCTCGTCCACGCAGCACTTCGACCTGCGTCCGGCGGCGATCCTCCGCGACCTCGACCTCCGCCGGCCGATCTACCGCAAGACGGCCGCGTACGGCCACTTCGGCCGCGACGACAAGGACTTCACCTGGGAGCGCACCGACCGCGCGGAGGCCCTTCGCGCCGCTGCCGGCCTCGCCGCCGTCAGCGCATAGCTCCGGGCTCGCCTGAAGTCCTGCTTTCCGAAGTCACTCTTTCGACACGATCCCGTCACGCTTTCGTCGCGGGCCGCGTGCTAGTCCCGGCGCGTGCCGTCTCTGAGACCGATCGGCCGGGCGACCGCGCTCGGCGCGGCGCGGCGGCTACGCGACGAGCCGGACGTAGAGACCCGCTGCGGCCTTGTCGCCGATCGCGCGGTCGCTGCCGCCGAGCGAGACCTTGAACTGCCCCGCCGCGGCCTGCCGCTCCTGCACTGCGATCCGGACGCCCGGCACGAAGCCCTCGTCGTAGAACCAGTGCAGCAGCTCCCCGTCGTGCTCGGCGAGGCGGACGATCTCCGCGCTCTCGCCCGGCTGAAGATCGGTGAGCGGCGCGAGCTCGCGGTTCTCCGCCTGCTCGAAGGCCGGGTCGACGGGCCAGCCGTGCGGGCACCGATCGGGCGTTGCCGAGCCGCTCCTCGATCCGCTCGACCATGTCCTCCGAAAACGTGTCGCCGAGCTCGTCCGCGTGGACGTGCGCCTCGGCGGCCGTGTAGCCCATGAAGTCGGTCAGCAGCCGCTCGATGATCCGGTGCTTGCGGACGACCCGCTCCGCGCGCTCGATCCCGGTCTCCGTCAGGATCGCCTCCTTGTGCTCGCCACGCTCGACGAGCCCGTCGGCCTCGAGCCGCTTCAGCATCTCGCCGGCGGACGCGCGGGAGACGCCGAGCATCTCGGCGACGCGCGAGGCGATCGCGGTCGAGCTGCCCGGATCCGGCTTGTACTCGCCGATCGGGAACGCGAGGAAGTAGATCGTCTCGAGATACTCGTCGACGGAGTGCCCGGCCATGGCGGCAGTCTAGCCGGGTGTCGAACTAGCCTCGCCGAGTGAGGCTGGCAGCCGTCTACCCGCTCGTATCGTCGCGCTCCGTGGCGCGCCCGTTCACGTACGAGGTCGCAGACGACGTGGGGAAGGGTGCGGTCGTAGCCGTCCGCTTCGGCCGAGCCGCACAGCGTGGCGTCGTCGTCGAGACGGACGTCGAGGCGCCCCCGGGCGTCACCGTCGCACCGGTCGAGCGCGTTCTGTACCGGCTGCCGCCGGCGCTCGTCGAGCTCGCGCTCTGGGTCGCCGACTACTACGGCACGACGCCGGCGCGCGCGCTCGAGCTCATCGCGCCGAAGCTCCGCGCACGGCGCGGTGAGCGGCGGCAGCCTCACGTCGGGCTGGCGGCCGAGGCGCGGCCGGCCCGATTGACAGAGCCCCAGCAGCGCGCGCTCGAGCGCATCGTGGGAGCGCTCGACGACGACGGCGGCCACTTCCTGCTCGCCGGCGCGACCGGGAGCGGCAAGACCGAGGTCTACCTCCGGGCCTGCGCCGCCGCGCTCGAGCGTGGGCTCGGCGCGATCGTCCTCGTCCCGGAGATCGCCCTCACGCCGCAGACGCTCGGCCGCTTCCGCGAGCGCTTCGGCGACCGCATCGCCGTGCTCCACTCGGCGCTGACCGACGCCGAGCGGCGCGACGAGCGCGAGCGCATCGTTGCCGGCGAGGCGCCGATCGTCGTCGGCGCGCGCTCGGCCGTCTTCGCGCCCCTGCCACGGCTCGGCGTCATCTGCGTCGACGAGGAGCACGACCCGTCCTACAAGCAGGAGGCGGATCCGCGCTATGACGCGCGGACGGTCGCCGCCAAGCGGGCCTCGCTCGAGGGCGCGGTCGCCGTGTACGGGAGCGCCACACCCCGGCCGGAGAGCTGGCAGAAGCTGGAGCGGCTGGAGCTCGGCGCGCGGCTCGGAGCGCCGATGCCTTCGGTGCGCATCGTCGATCTGCGCCGGGAGGCCGGCTATCCGCTCTCGGCGCCGCTCCTCGCTGAGCTCGGCCGCATCTCCGAGCACGGCGGCAAGGCGATCCTGCTCCTCAACCGCCGCGGCCTGGCGCCGGCGCTCCACTGCCGGGCGTGCGGCGTCTCACGCCGCTGCGGCTCTGTGCGACGTGGCGCTGACGCTGCACGGCGACGGGCGGCTCCACTGCCACCACTGCGGCTACTCCGAGTCGGTGCCGACGGCCTGCCCTGCCTGCGGCTCGAGCGAGCTGGCGCGGATCGGCGCGGGCACGCAGCGGCTCGAGGCGGAGCTCGCGAAGCACCTGCCGGAGCTGGAGCGGATCCGGCTCGACGCCGACTCCGCCGGCAAGCGCGGCGCGCTCCACGACGCGCTCGAGCGCTTCGCCGCGCGCGACCGTGTCGTGCTCGTCGGCACGCAGATGGTCGCGAAGGGCCACCACTTCCCGGGCGTCTCGCTCGCCGCCGTCGTCGACGCGGACACCGGGCTCGCGCTGCCCGACTTCCGGGCCGAGGAGCGCACCTTCCAGCTCGTCACCCAGCTCGCGGGCCGCAGCGGGCGCGACGCGCCCGGGAAGGTCATCGTGCAGACGTTCCAGCCGGACGCGAGGCCGCTCGCGTTCGCCGCGCGACACGACGTCTCCGGCTTCCTCGCGGAGGAGCTCGCCCGGCGGCGGGAGCTCGGCTATCCGCCCTTCCGCCACCTCGTCTCGATCGTCGCCTCGGGAGCCGACGCGCACGGTCCGGAACGCCTGCTGCGCGAGCTCCGCGACGGGGTTCCGGGCACGGATCTGCTCGGCCCTGCGCCGCTGCTGCGCCTGCGCGGACGGCATCGCGCCCAGCTCCTGGCGAAGACCGACGCGCCGCGCGCGCTGGCACGACGGGCTGCGCGGCTCCTGGAAGCCGCGCAGCCCGCGATGCGTCGTGCGGGGGTGACGGCCGTGGTGGACGTCGACCCGCAGTCGCTCTAGCTAGATCGTGCCGCCCGGGGTGCGGCCGGTCCCGATCGGCTGGGCGTAGTACTCGTCGAGCGAGGCCCGGTAGTCCTCCGAGAACCCCAGCTCGTCGTCGAACTCGGGCGCGTTCTTGATGTCGTCCTTCGCCCGCGAGACGAACACCTTCTCGTCTGCGCGGTCGATCCGGTCGATCACGCCGGCCGGCAGCACGACCTTCTTGCCGAAGATCCACGGGCCGGTGTCGACGACGATCCGACCGGAGCCGGCCTCGTCGGTGGTCTCGTCGATCTTGCCGATGCCACCGTCGGTGGCCTCGACCTTGAACCCGACGATGTCCGACCCCAGCTCGCCTTCACGGTAACGCCACAGGTCGCTCTGCATGTCCTACCTCCTCGGTTGACAGTGCGTCCTGCAGTTGGTCATTCCCGCTTGCAAGTGGCACAAACCCGGACGGGATACACTCGCGCCGATGGCGGTGGAAGAGGAGATCCGGGAGGACGAGAGCGACGACGAGACCTCGGCCGAGGCGGCGGTTCGGCGGCGCCTCGCGCTGGCGCAGATCCGGCAGTACCCGGACGCGGTGCTGCGCATGCGGGCGCACGAGGTGGAGCGGTTCGACGACGATCTCGCGCGGCTCGCGGAGCGCATGAAGCAGCTCATGCACGACGCGCGCGGGGTCGGGCTCGCCGCGACCCAGGTCGGCGTCATCCAGCGCCTGTTCGTCTTCCAGCCGCACGAGGACGACGAGGCGCGCGCGATCGTGAATCCCGCGATCACGACCCGCTCCGACGACACGGACGTGGCCGACGAGGGGTGTCTCTCGATCCAGAACGTGCTCGTACCCGTCGAGCGCAGCGTCGCCGTGACGCTGCAGGGCCAGGATCTCGAGGGGAAGCCGGTGACGCTCGAGCTCGAGGATCATGCGGCCCGCGTCGTCCAGCACGAGCTCGACCATCTCGACGGCGTGCTGATGCTGCAGCGGACGGACGACGAGTCGCGCCGCGCCGCGCTCGCCACCCTGCGCCGGCAGATCTAGGAGTACTCTCGAGGTGAAGCTCGTGGTCGCCGCGACGGCCCCGTTCGGCGCCGACGTGCTCGAGCGGCTCGCCGAGCGGCACGACGTCGCGGCGCTCCTGACCCGTCCCGATCGCCCCGCCGGGCGCGGTCGACGCCTCGCGCCGCCGCCCGCGAAGGTTGTCGCCGACCGCCTCGGAGTGCCGGTGCTCCAGCCGGAACGGCCGACCCGCGAGCTCGAGCTGCCCGCCGACACGATCGTCGTCGTGGCCTACGGCCTGCTGATCCCGGAGGCGCTGCTCGAACGCGGTCTCTGGCTGAACGTGCACCCGTCGCTGCTGCCGCGCTGGCGCGGCGCCGCGCCGGTCGAGCGCGCGCTGATGGCGGGCGACACCGAGACCGGCGTCACGATCCACGAGACCGTCAAGGAGCTCGACGCCGGCCCGATCGCCGCGCAGCGTGCGTTCGCGATCGCTCCCGAGGACGACGCCGGCTCCGTCTACGCGCGGGCCGCCCCGCTCGCCGTCGAGCTCCTGGACGACGTGCTGCCGACACCCGCGTTCTCGCCGCAGCAGGGCGAGCCGACCTACGCCGCCAAGATCGAGGCCGCCGATCGGGAGCTCGACCTGTCGCGCGCCGAGGAGAGCCTCAACCGCATCAGAGCTCTTTCGCCGCACATCGGCGCGCGCGCGGAGCTCGACGGCCGCCGCGTCACGATCTGGAGCGCCCGGCTCGAGGACGGAGTGCTCGTCCCTGATCGAGGTGCAGCCCGAGGGCAAGCGGCGCATGAGCTACGACGAGTTTCGGCGCGGCCTGCGGTGATCTCGCCGGCGCGCGGCGCGGCGTACGAGGTGCTGCGGCGCGTCTTCGAGGACGAGGCGTACGCCGACCGCGCCCTGCGGAGCGCCTCGGAAGGCGCTGGACGCGCGCGACCGCGCGCTCGCCCGGCAGCTCGCGTTCGGCGCGGTGCAGCGCGTGCGGACGCTCGACCACGCGATCGAGACGCTCGGCAAGCGGCCGGTGCGCAAGCTCGACGCGCCGGTCCTGGCGGCGCTCAGACTCGGCGCGTACCAGCTCGCGTACCTCGACGGAGTACCGCAGTACGCCGCGGTGAACGAGTCCGTCGAGCTCGTCCGCCGGGCTCGGCTCGAACGGGCCGTACCGTTCACGAACGCCGTGCTGCGCCGGGTCGCGGACGGCGTCGGGCCCCTGCTCGCGTCGCTGCCCGATGGCCCGCTGAAGCACTCGTACCCCGACTGGATCTGGGAGGTCTGGCGCCGCGACCTGGGTGAGGCGGAGGCCGTCGAGCTCATGCGCGCCCAGAACGCTCCCACCCCGGTGGTCGTGCGACACGTCGGGGGCGAGCCGCCGGCGGGAACCGCGACGGACGTTCCCGGCGCCTGGGAGGTCGAGCGCGTGGACGAGGCGGCGCTGGCCGCGGGCCGGATCTGGCCGCAGAGCCGCGCCTCGCAGCTCGCCGGCCTCCTCGTCGGGCTCCGTCGAGGGCGAGCGCGTGCTCGACCTCTGTGCCGCTCCGGGCGGGAAGACGACCATGCTGGCGGGCGAGGTCGTCGCGGTCGAGGTGAACGAGGCCCGCGCGCGCGAGCTCGAGGAGAACGTCCGGCCGCCTCGGCGTGACGAACGTCACCGTCGTCCGCGCCGACGGGCGGCAGCTGCCGCCGGAGCTCAACGGCTTCGACCGGGCTCTCGTCGACGCTCCGTGCTCCGGGCTCGGCGTGCTCGCCTCGCGGGCGGACCTCCGCTGGCGCTCGCAGCCGCTGCCGGAGCTGCAGCTCGAGCTCCTGCGCGCGGCAGCCGCCCGCGTGCGCCCGGGCGGCACGATCCTCTATTCCGTCTGCACGATCAACGCGGACGAGTCGGAGGGCGTCGTCGACGCGTCCGGCCTGCAGGTCGAGCCGATCGAGGGCTGGGAGCAGTTTCGGCACCGGCGGCGCCCCGAGTTCCTGCAGACGCTGCCGCACCGCCACCGGACGAGTGGGTTCTTCATCGCCGCGACGCCTCGGGTCTAGGATCGCGGCCGTGGGCTGGCAGGACTGGGTGCGCGAGGTCGAGATCGAGCCGTCGCTCTACGCGGCCGACTTCGCCCGGCTCGGGCGAGCAGATCGAGCAGCTGCTGGACGGTGGCTGCCGGATCTTCCACTTCGACGTCGGCGACGGCCACTTCGTCCCGCCGGTGACGATCGGCCCCGTCGTCCTCCGGTCGATCGCTCCTCTCATCCACGACCGCGGCGGCAGGCTCGACTGCCACCTGATGGTCGACAACCCGGTGCACCACTTCGCCGAGATCGCGGAGTCGGGCGGCGACAGCGTCACCTTCCACGTCGAGGCGGCGGGCGACACCGCGGGCGTGGCCGCCGCGGCGCGTGACCTCGGGCTCGGTGTGGGCCTCGCCTTCAGCCCCGGTACCGCTCCGGAGGTGGCGGCGGACGCGGTGGCGAAGGCCGCCGCCGACCTCTGCCTCTGCATGTCGATCGTGCCCGGCTACTCCGGCCAGGAGCTCATGGACGACGCCTACGGCCGGATCGCGGCCCTCCGTGGCCTCGTCGACTGCTTCGTCCAGGTCGACGGCGGCGTCAAGGAGAGCAACGTCGCGCAGGTCCGCGCAGCCGGCGCCGACCTGCTCGTCGTCGGCAGCGGCATCTTCGCGGCACCGGAGCCCGGCGAGGCGTACGGCCGGCTCGCACGACTCGTCGCGTGAGTCTCGACCGCGCGCTCGAGCTCGCCGAGGCTGCCCGCGGTCGTGCGTACCCGAAGCCGACCGTCGGCGCCGTGATCGTTCGCGACGGCGAGATCGTGGGGGAGGGCGCGACCGAGGCGGCGGGCAGGCACGGCGAGGTCGTCGCGCTCGAGCACGCGGGCGAGCGGGCACACGGCGCGACCATCTACGTGACGATGGAGCCGTGCGCCCACCACGGGACGACGCCGCCCTGCGTGGACGCGATCGTCGCGGCCGGGATCGCACGCGTCGTCGCCGGGTCGCGGGATCCCAACCCGGAGGCGGCGGGCGGGTCTCGAGCGGCTCGAGCAGAGCGGCGTCGAGGTCGAGCTCGACGACCGCCTCGCGGCTCGGCGCCAGAACGAGGCGTGGCGCACGTGGGTCGTCGAGCGGCGGCCGTTCGTCGTCTACAAGGTCGCTGCGACGCTCGACGGCAGGGTGACGGTGCCGGGCTCTCGCTGGGTCTCGGGCGAGGCCTCGCGCCGGCTCGTGCACGAGCTGCGCGCCGCGGTCGACGCCGTCGCGGTCGGGATGGGCACCGTGCGGCTCGAGAACCCGCGGCTCGACGCGCGCGACGTGCCGGTGGCGCGCCAGCCGCGGCGCCTCGCCTTCGGAGCCGGGCCGCTGCCCGAGGGATCCGAGCTCGAGCTGCGCTCGGGCCCGCTCGACGAGGAGCTGCAGGCGCTCGGGGCGGAGGGAGTCCAGTCGCTCCTGCTCGAAGGCGGCCCGACGCTCGCCGGCGCCTTCCTGCGCGCCGGCCTCGTCGACAAGCTGCTCGTCTTCCTCGCCCCGGTCCTGTCTGGACAGGGTCCGGGCCTCCTCGACCGCCTCGACGAGCCGCTGCGGCTCCTCCACGCGGCCAGCCGCCGGGTCGGCGACGACGTCCTGATCGAGGCCTACCTGCGCGAGCCCTAAGGTTCCGGTGTGTTCACGGGTCTGGTCAGGGAGGTCGGGACGGTCGAGTCGTTCGACGGCGGGCGGCTGGTCGTTCGCTGCTCGACCAAGGCGTCGATCGGTGACTCCGTCAGTCTCGACGGCGTCTGCCTCACGGTCGTCGCCGGGAACTCCGGGACGCTCGCCTTCGATGTCGTCGAGGAGACCCGGGCGCGCGCGAAGCCGTTCCGCGACCGTGTGAACGTCGAGCCCGCCCTGCGGGCCGGTGAGCCTCTCGGCGGCCACTACGTCCAGGGCCACGTGGACGGCGTGGGCACGGTTGCCGCGGTGACGCCGGAGGGCGACGGCGTCCGCCTGACGATCACGGCGCCCGACCTCATGCGCTACTGCGTCGAGAAGGGCTCGATCGCAGTCGACGGCGTCTCGCTGACGATCGCCGCCGTCCTGGAGGACGGGTTCGAGATCGCGCTCGTGCCGCATACGCTGGCGCGTGACGACCCTCGGCGCCGCGCGCGCCGGGTGACCCCGTGAACCTCGAAGTAGATGTTCTCGCCAAGTACGTCGAAAAGCTGCTCCCCGGTACGATGCGCGCGTGAGTCTGGTGGTCGCGCCACGTCCTGAGAATCCCTTCTCGACGATCGAGGAGGCGATCGAGGACATCCGTGCCGGCAAGCTCGTCGTCGTCGTCGACGACGAGGATCGCGAGAACGAGGGCGATCTCACGATCGCCGCGCAGTTCGCGACGCCGGAGGCCGTCAACTTCATGGTCACGCACGCGCGCGGCCTCGTCTGCCTCTGCCTCACCGAGGAGCGCTGCGACGAGCTCGGGCTGCGCCAGATGACCGACCGGAACGAGACGCCGTTCGGCACCGCGTTCACGGTGTCCGTCGAGGCCAGGGAGGGCGTCTCGACCGGCATCTCGGCGCACGACCGCTCGCACACGATCCAGGTCGCGATCGACCCGACGTCGCGGGCCGAGCGACCTCGTCCAGCCGGGACACGTCTTCCCGCTGCGCGCCCGCGACGGCGGCGTCCTGCGCCGCGCCGGCCAGACCGAGGCGGCGGTCGACCTCGCCCGCCTCGCCGGCCTCAATCCGGCCGGCGTCGTCTGCGAGATCATGCGGGAGGACGGCTCGATGGCGCGCGTCCCGGACCTCGTCCCGTACTGCGAGCGCCACGGCCTCAAGATGGTCACGGTCGCCGACCTGATCGAGTACCGGCGCCGTCACGAGCAGCTCGTGGAGCGCGTCACGTCGGTGACGATGCCGACCGAGTTCGGCGAGTTCACCGCCGTCGCCTTCCGCGAGCAGCTGACGGGCAAGCACCACGTCGCGCTCGTCCGCGGCGACGTCGCGGGCGCCGAGAACGTCCTCGTCCGTGTGCACTCCGAGTGCCTGACCGGCGACGTCTTCCACTCGCGCAAGTGCGACTGCGGCGAGCAGCTCGAGCTGGCGCTGCGCCGGGTCGCCGGCGAGGAGCACGGCGTGCTGCTCTACATGGCGCAGGAGGGCCGCGGCATCGGCCTCCTGAACAAGCTGAAGGCCTACGAGCTGCAGGAGCGGGGCCTCGACACGGTCGAGGCGAACCTCGCTCTCGGCTTCCCCGCCGACGCGCGCGACTACGGCATCGGCAACCAGATCCTCGCCGACCTCGGGCTCTCGACGATCCGGATCCTGACGAACAACCCGAAGAAGCTGACCGGCATCGAGGGCTACGGCCTCACCGTCGTCGAGCAGATCCCGATCGAGATCGCGCCGAACGACGACAACCGCCGCTACCTGCACACCAAGCGGGAGAAGCTCGGCCACCGGCTGCACCACCAGGATCTCCGGTTCGATGCGGATCCGTTCGACGGAGCCGAGGCGTGAGCGAGCGCGAGTGGGCGGACGGGCCGCCCGAGGACCGACAGGAGTCCGTGCTGGCACCCGCGACGCCCGAGGTCGATGACGAGCCGGTCGCGGAGGAGCCCGTCGCGAGGAGCCCGTCGCCGCAGGAGCCCGTAGCGGAGGAGATCGTCGAGGAGGAGGCTGTCGCGGAGGAGCTCGTCGAGGACGAGCCGGCTGCGACCACCGTCGCGCCGCCGGAAGAAAGTGTTGTTTCACCACAAGCTCCTCCTGCGGAGAACGGCCGCGCCTCGACCGAGCACGCGGCGGGCGACTTCTCCGTGCCGTCCGGCTACGGGGTGCTCGCCGGCACGCCGCGGGGGACGCGGCGCTCGGTGGGCGTCGTCGTCAGCCGCTTCAACGGCGCCGTCACGTCCAGGCTGCTCGAGGGGGCGCTCGCCGAGCTCGAGAGCGCCGGTGTCGCGCGCGACGCGATCACGGTCATGCCGGTGCCGGGGGCCTTCGAGCTGCCCCTCGCGGCGATGGCGCTCGCGAAGACGCGACGCTACGCGTGCATCGTCGCGCTCGGCTGCGTGATCCGAGGGGACACGCCGCATTTCGACTTCGTCGCCGGCGAGGCGGCCAGCGGGCTCCAGCTCGCGGCGCTCGAGACCGGCGTACCCGTCTCGTTCGGCGTGCTCACGCTCGAGGAGGCCGGGCAGGCGGACGATCGCCTGGAGAAGGGCGCAGAGGCGGTGCGCACCGGCCTCGAGATGGCCGATGTCTTCAGCCAGCTCCGCGCCGCCGCAGCGCGGTGAGCAAGTAACAGACTGTTACTTGCTAGAGTGGGCGGCCGTGTCCAAGGTCTGCGCAGTCTGCGGCAAGAAGCCGTCATTCGGGAACAACCGGAGCCACTCGATGGTCGCCACGCGCCGTCGCTTCAACCCGAACCTGCAGAAGGTGCGCGTGCTCCTGAACGGCGTCGCTCAGCGCGCCTACGTCTGCACCCGGTGCCTGAAGGCCGGGAAGATCCAAAAGGCGATCTAGCCCGCAACCTCCACGCGGCGACGGGCGTCTAAGCCTCGGCGTGGAGCGCGAACACCTCACGGCGCAGTCAGAGCTCGGTCGGATCACGATCGCGACCGACGCGATCGCCCAGATCGTCGGCCACACGGCGGCCGAGTGCTACGGCGTGGTCGGCATGGCCGGCAAGGGACTGAAGCGGCTGCTGACGCGCGACCGGCTGACGCAGGGGATCCAGGTGGGCCGGCGCGGCGACGCGCTCCTGCTCGACCTGCACGTCGTCGTCGAGTACGGGCTGAACCTCGCCCAGGTCGCCGCGACCGTGCGCTCGCGCGTCGCCTACGAGGTCGAGCGGCTGACAGGCCTTCAGGTCGCCGCGGTCGAGGTGCACATCGAAGACGTCAGGCGCTCGGCGTGACGGAGCTCGACCGCGCCCGCGAGCTCGCGCGGGCTGCCCTGCAGACGCTCGAGTCGAACCGGCGCCGGATCGACGACCTCAACGTCTATCCCGTTCCGGACGGCGACACCGGCACGAACCTGACGCTGACCGCGCGCGCGATCGTCGAGTCGCTCGAGGCCTCGACCGCCACCGACCGGGCCGCGGTCGCGAAGGAGCTCACGCGCGCCGCGCTGATGGGCGCGCGGGGCAACTCGGGCGTGATCTTCTCCCAGATCCTGCGCGGCGCCGCCGAGGTGCTCGGCGAGGAGGGCGCAGCTCGACGCGAGGCGGATCGCCCGCGCGTTCCGCGGCGCGAGCGACGCCGCCTACCGGGCTGTCCGCAGGCCGGTGGAAGGGACGATGCTGACGGAGATCCGGGAGCTCGCGGAGGCGGCCGAGGATCCCCGGCACGCGTCCCTGGGCGCGGTCGAGCTCTTCAGGGTGCTCGTCGAGCACGGCGAGGATGCGCTCGCCCGGACGCCGGATCAGCTGGCGGTGCTGCGCGAGGCGGGCGTCGTCGACGCGGGAGCGGCCGGGCTGCTCGAGATCGTCCGCGGCATCGGTGCGGCGCTGGCCGGCGAGCCGATCCCGGAGGCGCCGGTCGAGCACGTCGCACGAGGCGGGGGTGGACGCGATCCACCAGGAGCTCTCGGCGTACCGCTACTGCACCGTCTTCGTCGTCGAGGGAGAGGAGCTCGACGCCGACGCGCTCGAGCGCGAGCTCGAGCGGCTCGGCGATTCGCTGCTCGTCGTCGGCGACTCGACGGCGCTCAAGGTGCACGTCCACACCGACGACCCGGGCGGCGCGCTCGCGCTCGCCACCGCGGCTGGCGTGGTCGAGGGGGTCGAGATCGCGAACATGCACAAGCAGACGGAGCAGCGCGAGGAGCGCCTGCTCGAGGCCGTGCCCGACCTCGGCCACACGCTCGAGACCGGCGTCGTCGCCGTCGTCCCGGGTGGCGGCAACCGCCGTCTCTTCGAGAGCTACGGCGCGACCCGCGTGATCGAGGGCGGCCAGACCATGAACCCGTCGACGGCGGACATCCTGGCCGCGATCGAGGCGACGCCCGCGACCGAGGTGCTCGTGCTGCCGAACAACTCGAACGTCATCCTCGCCGCGCAGCAGGCTGTCGAGCACGCGTCCAAGCCCGCGCGCGTGATCCCGTCGCGCTCCGTCCAGGCCGGGCTCGCGGCGATCGTGCGCTACCTGCCGTCGCTCACGGCGGACGAGAACGCCGCCGCGATGACGGAGGCGCTCGACCAGGTCGCGACGGGCGAGGTCACCGTCGCCTCCCGCGACGTCGAGCTGGACGGCGTGCAGGTGCGGAAGGGCGCGTACCTCGGCCTGGCGCAGGGGCAGGCGATCGCGTCGTCGCCCGACTTCCACGAGGTCGCGTGCGCCGTCGTCGACCGCCTGCTCTCGAACGGCGCCGGTGTCCTCACGATCCTCACGGGCGACGACGAGCCCCAGCTCGACGCGATCCTGAACCGGATCGAGGAGCGGCATCCCGATGTCGAGCTCGACGTCCATCCCGGCGGCCAGCCTCACTATCCGCTGCTCCTCTCGGCCGAGTAGGCGCCGGAGCTCTTAAGGTGCCGCCCGTGGACGACCGGCCGCAGCCCCTGCGCGTCCTGCTCGTCGAGGACAACGACGTCTTCCGGCAGGCCCTCGAGATGCTCCTCGGGATGCAGGAGGGGATCGAGGTCGTCGGGTCGGTCTCCAACGGCAACTCCGTCGTCGAGGCGTGCAGGAGCCTGTCGCCCGACGTCATCGTCATGGACTTCCGGCTGCCCGGGATGGACGGCGTCGAGGCGACCACCGCGGTGCGCGAGGCCTTCCCCGAGATCGCCGTCGTCGGCCTGACGGCGTCCGCGAGCCCGCGCGAGATCGACGCGCTCTGGGCGGCCGGCGCGGTCGCCTGCCTGCGGAAGGATCAGGAGCTCGACGAGATCGTCGACGCGATTCGCAGTGCACGCAGGGCGGTCTCCCGCTGAGAATGGCGCGATGAGGCTCACGCGCGAGAACACCGCCGTCGTGATCGACTCGACGGCCGACTTCCCCGAGGCGACGGAGCGCTTCCCGAACATGCGCGTCGTCCCGCTCTACGTGCGATTCGGCGAGGAGAGCTTCCGCGACTACGTGGAGCTGGCGCCGACCGAGTTCTACGCTCGGCTGCGCACTGCACCTGAGCTGCCGACGACCTCGCAGCCGACGCCGCAGGACTTCCTGCAGGCCTACGAGGAGCTCGCCGCGTACGAGCGGATCTACTCGCTTCACATCTCCTCGAAGCTGTCCGGCACCTTCGCCAGCGCGTCGCTCGCGGCGGGGGAGGTGGCACCCGAGCGCGTCAGGCTCGTCGACACCGAGTCGGTCTCCGTCGCGATCGCGATGCTCGCCCTCGAGGTGCAGCGCCTGCTCGAGCGCGGGACGACCGACGAGGAGATCGACGTCGCCGTCGAGCGGCACCGGACCGACACGGGCCTCCTGTTCACCGTCGACACGCTCGAGTTCCTCGCCAAGGGCGGCCGCATCGGGCGGGCGCGGGCGCTCGCCGGGAGCCTGCTCAACGTGAAGCCGATCCTCACGATCGAGGACGGCGAGGTGCTGCCGCTCACGCGTGTCCGCGGTCGCCAGAAGGCGCTCGAGGAGTTCCGCAAGCGCTTCGAGGCGGCGACGAGCGACGGACCCGGGCTCTACGTGGGCATCGCGCACGCCGAGGCGCCCGAGACCGTCGAGGCGATCCGCGCGATGGTGGAATCGACGCGCCCGGCGGCCCAGATCGAGCTCGTGTCGCCGCTCGGCGCCGTCGTCGGCACCCACGCCGGGCCCGGCACCGTCGGCTTCTTCTGGTTCCAGAACGACGCTTGACCCGACCTCGCCGCGGGAGGAGGATGGCCGCGGGGCTCGACTCCGACGAAAGGAGCGCCTGTGGCGTCCTACCTCCTGCAAGTCAGCTACACGCCCGAGGGCTGGAAGACGCTCATCGAGCACCCGCAGAACCGGATCGAGGCGATCAAGCCGGCGATCGCGCAGCTCGACGGCACCGTCGTCGCCGGCTGGCTCTCGTTCGGCGACTACGACATCGTCGCGATCGTCGACCTGCCCTCGAACGTCTCGGCCGCCGCCATGTCGATGGCGTTCGCCGCGGGTGGCGTGCTCAAGGCGATCAAGACGACGCCGCTGATCTCTGCGGACGAGGGCGTCGAGGCGATGGAGCTCGCCGCCGAGTCCGTGTACCAGCCGGCCACGCGCCTGACGCCGGACTAGCGCCGGTGGGCGCCGCCGCGCAAGCGTCCACCGGCCCGGCTGCCATACTCGGCCGATGAGCCGGCAGCAGCCCGGTTTCGCCGCCGTGGACCCGCCCGAGCGCTGGCCGCCCACCCGCGGCCGCTTCCGGCCCGAGCGCCTGGACGCCCCGGTCGACTCGCTCGCCGGGCGTCGGGCCGACGCTCAAGCGGCGGCTGGCCAAGCTCGGGCTGGAGCGCGTCGGCGACCTGCTCGCCCACCGCCCACGCCGGTACGAGGAGCCCGCGCCGCTGCGGCGGATCTCCGAGCTCTGGGGGGAGGAGGAGGTGCTGATCGAGGGCGAGGTCGTGAGTGCGCGGTCGCGCCGCGGCCGCGGCCGGCTGCAGATCCTCACCGCGCAGGTGAGCGACGGCAGCGGGCAGATCTCCGCCACCTGGTTCAACCAGCCGTGGCTGCAGGAGAAGCTCCGGCCGGGCACGCGCGTGCGGCTGCGCGGCGCGCCGAACCGGTACGGGTTCGCCGTCCGCTCGTACGACCTGAACGGCGGCTCGGCGACGGCCGACTTCGCCCCGGTCTACCCGGCGAGCGAGGAGGTCTCGACGGCGAAGCTGCGCGAGCTGGTCTCGGCCGTGCTCGTGCACGCGCGCGACGATCCCGACCCGCTCCCGGTCTGCGGTCAAGGTCGCGCGGCGGCTGCCGCTGAGGGCGGACGCCCTCGTCGCGCTCCACCGGCCACGCTCGCTCGAGGAGGCGGAGGAGGGCAGGCAGCGCCTCGCCTTCGACGAGCTGCTGACGCTCCAGCTCGCGCTCGCGCGGCAGGCGGCCGAGCGCGAGTCGGCGACGGCGGCTGCGCTCCCGCCCGCGGGCGAGCTGATCGAGCGCTACCGGGCGTCGCTGCCGTTCGAGCTCACGCGCGCACCAGGAGGAGGCGATCGCCGAGATCGACGCCGACCTCGGCCGGACGGAGCCGATGCGGCGCCTCCTCCAGGGCGACGTCGGCTCGGGGAAGACCGTGGTCGCGCTCTATGCGCTTCTCCGCGCGGTCGAGGCCGGGCGCCAGGGAGCGCTGATGGCGCCGACCGAGACGCTCGCCGAGCAGCACTTCCTCACCGTCGAGCCGATCTGCACGCAGCTCGGCGTCACCTGTGCGCTCCTCACCGGCTCCGTCCGCTCGGGCGGGGCGGACGCCGACGTCGTCGTCGGCACGCACGCGCTGATCCAGGAGGGCGTCTCCTTCCGCGACCTCGCCGTCGCCGTCGTCGACGAGCAGCACCGCTTCGGCGTCGAGCAGCGCTCGGCGCTCGCCGAGGGCCGCAGCCCGCACGTCCTCCACATGACCGCGACGCCGATCCCGCGGACGTTGGCGCTCACGGTGTACGGCGATCTGGCCGTGTCCGAGATCGCGAAGCCGCCGGCGTCGCGGAAGCCCGTCGTCACCGCCTGGGTGTCGGAGGAGCGCAGCTCGGAGGCCTACACGCGCCTGCGGGCTCATCTCGCCGAGGGACGGCAGGCCTACGTCGTCTGCCCGCTGATCGAGGAGTCGGCGACGAGCATCGCGCGGGCGGCCGAGCAGGAGGCCGAGCGGCTGCGCGCCGGCGAGCTGAAGGGCTTCGCTGTCGGCTGCATGCACGGGCGTCTCAAGCCGGCCGAGCGGCGCGAGCTGATGGCGCGCTTCAAGGCGCGCGAGCTCGACGTCCTCGTCGCCACGACCGTGATCGAGGTCGGCGTCGACGTCCCGAACGCGACGATCATGATCGTCCAGGAGGCCGACCGCTTCGGGCTCGCGCAGCTCCACCAGCTGCGCGGGCCGCGTCGGGCGCGGCGCGGAGCAGTCGTACTGCCTGCTCGTCTCGCGGGCCAAGGAGGAGCTGACCGAGAGCGCGCGCGAGCGGCTCGAGGCGATGGTCGCGACGACGGACGGCTTCGAGCTCGCCGAGCGCGACCTCGAGATCCGCGGCGGCGGCCAGCTGCTCGGAGCACGCCAGTCCGGCCTCTCGGATCTGCGCTTCGCGCGCATCACCCGGGACCGCGACCTCCTCGAGGCCGCGCGCGAGGCGGCGCAGGCGCTCCCTGTCGGCACGATGGCCGCCGAAGTCGACGCGCTGCTCGGCGAGGCCGAGCATCTGGGCGCGTCCTAGACGGACTCGCTGAAGCTCGCCGGGACGCCCGGCGCGAGCCGGAGCGTACGCGCGCCCCAGCCGGCGAACGTCGTCGCGAACGACCCGGTCGCCGCGCCGGTCGTCCGCGTCGTCCTGCAGGCGCCGAGGCTCGACTCGGTCGCGCTCTGGCCCGCGAACCGCGCGCTGCCGCGGATGGCGGCGGGCGGGGTGGCGGACGCCGAGCGTCGGGAGGCTGCCGCTCAGCGCGTCGTAGCCGCGGACCGTCATCACGTGGTACCAGGCCGCGGGGCCCGCCGCCTGGCGGAACTGGAGCGACGAGCTCGCGCGGCGCGACGGAGACCGAGCCGGCGGCGGTGCCGGCCTGGAGAGCAGAGGACGGCGTGCAGACCGTCGGCCCGGGCCGGTCGCAGTTCACGGCGCCGGTCTCGGTCGTGACGAAGCCGGTCAGTCTCGTCTTCCGGATCGTCCCGAAGAAGCGGGTGCCGGTGCGGAGCGTCAGCGTGCCCGTCAGCCGGACCGGGACCTGTGCGAAGCCGCCCCCGCAGCCCCACGCGTCCTCGACCGTCACCGGGGCTCCCGTCGCCTCGATCGCCAGGTCCACCGTCGCCGCGCTGCCGAGCTGGCTGCCCGTCCGCCAGCGGCCGGTGCGGCCGTCGAAGGAGATCGTCGTCTGCTTCGGATGGGCGCGGAGCGCGTGCTGCTCCTCGGCGCGCCCGCCGAGGAACGAGCGGCGCAGCGTCAGGCCGACGATCTCGTCGCCGCGGTAGAAGCTGCCGTTCGTGACCGTCGCGGACAGCGTCCAGCCGGGTGCGACCGACGTCTTGTCGACGGTCAGCGCCACGAAGTCGGCTGCGTGCGCCCCGGCCGGAGCGGCGAGTGCAACGACGATCGCGATCATGAGCTTCCGCATCAGAGCCCCTGCCGGAACTTTACGCCGGATGCGCTTGTATGGGTAGACATGCGCCTGCTCGCCGCCGCCCTCGTCGTCACCGCCGTCGCCGCCGGCGGCGTCGCAGCCCGTGCGCGACCTGGGCGTGCCGCGCGCGGTGCACACCGCGACGGCACTGCCGGACGGGCGGGTGCTGCTGGCCGGAGGCTGTGTGGATCCTGGCTGCGAGACGGCGACGGCGTCCACCGAGCTCTACGACCCGGCGAGGCGGCGGTTCGTCCGCGGCCCGCGACTGAGCCGGCCGCGCGTGGGTCACGCCGCGATTCTGCTGCGTGACGGCTCGGTGCTCGTGCTCGGCGGCTGGAGCGGCGGCGTTCCGACCGCGACGGCCGAACGGCTCGTCGGCGGTCGCTTCGTCGCCGCCGGCCCGATGCTCTCTCCGCGAGGAGGGTTCACGGCGACGCGGCTGCGGGACGGCCGCGTCCTCGTCGTGGGCGGGACGAGCGGCAGCGAGACACTTGCGAGCGCCGAGCTGTACGACCCCGCGACGGGCAGGTTCGCCGCGACCGGCAGCCTCGCGAGGTCGCGCAATGCCCACACCGCGACGCTGCTTCGCGACGGCCGGGTGCTCGTCGTCGGGCGGCTCGGACGGTGTCGACGTCCTCCGGACGGCCGAGGTCTACGACCCGGCGTCAGGCCGTTTCTCGGCGGCGGGCACGCTGCGCTCGCCCCGGCACAAGCACGCGGCCGTCGTCCTCCGCGACGGTCGCGTGCTCGTCGTCGGCGGCTCGGACGTGCGCGACTTCCGGGGCCGCTACCGCACGACCGAGCTCTGGAGCCCGGCCACCGGCCGCTTCACCTCCGGCACCGGCGCTCCGCGAGCCCCGGTTCAAGCTTCCCGACGCCGTCGTCGCCCTTCCGTCCGGCGAGGTCGTCGTCGCCGGCGGCGGCGAGTCCGTCGAGCGCCTGCGTCCGGGAGGCCGCTTCGCGCGGGTGGGTGAGGTCGGCGGGCCGTTCATGTTCGCGACCGCGACCGCGCTGCCGGGCGGGCAGCGTGCTCGTGGCCGGCGGCTACGACGACTCGATCACGCCGACGGCGGGCGCCTGGCTGTACCGGTCCGGCTGAAGGGTTCGGTTACCCGCACCCACGATCGCCGGAAGGCCGAATGGTGCGGCCGTGAGGGTGCTGCCAGCGCTCGTTCGCATGACCGCAATCGCTCTCAGGCCCCTCCGCTCCGGCGACCGCAGGACGGTGCTCGAGGTCTTCTCGGGCCTCTCCGCACAGTCCCGCAACCTGCGCTTCCTCGGCGCCAAGCCGCGCCTGAACGAGCGCGATCTCGACCTGCTCGTCGACGTCGGTCGCGCGGGCCGCGAGGCCGTCGTCGCGATCGACCAGGAGACCGGCTGCTCGATCGGGATCGGCCGCTACGTCCGCGACGCGGAGGCGCCCGAGGCCGAGATCGCCTTCGAGGTCGTCGACGAGTGGCAGGGGCGCGGCGTCGGCCGCCGCCTCGGCGCCGAGCTCGCGCGGCTCGCACGTGCGCACGGCATCCTGCGCCTCCGCGCCAGCGTCGACCGCTCGAACTGGCCCGCGCTCGCCGTCGTCCGCGGCCTCGGCGACGTGCTCTCGACGCGCTCGGAGGGCAGCGTCGTCGAGCTCGTCATCCGCCTCGAGGACTGAGAATGCACGAGTGCGGATCATCGCCGGCAGCAAGCGCGGCGCGCGCATCGTCGCGCCGAAAGGGCTAGCGACCCGACCGACCGCCGATCGCGTTCGCGAGTCCGCGTTCAACCTCATCGGCCCGGTCGACGACGCGGTCGTGCTCGACCTCTTCGCCGGCTCGGGCGCGTACGGGCTCGAGGCGCTCTCGCGCGGCGCGTCGGCGGCGACGTTCGTCGAGAGCGACCGGGCCGCGTGCCGGACGATTGCCGACAACCTGCAGAAGCTGGGGCTGACCGGCGCGCGCGTCGTCTGTGCCGACGCGCTCTGGACGCTGCGACAGGAGTCGCGCGTCTACGACCTCGTCCTCGTCGACCCGCCGTACGAGGGCTGGGAGGAGCTGGAGGGGCGGCTCGCGGCGCACCTGCCGCGCGTGCTCGCGCCCGACGGCCTCGTCGTCGTCGAGACCGGCGGCCGCACCGAGCCGTCGCTGCCGCTCGCCTTGCGGACGTCGCGGCGGTACGGTTCCGCGCGGCTCTCCCTCTTCGAGCATCCCGAATGATCACGGCTATCTGCCCAGGCTCCTACGACCCGGTCACGTTCGGCCACGTGGACGTGATCGAGCGTGCGGCCGCGATCTTCGACCGTGTCGTCGTCGGCGTCGTCGACAGCCCGCGGCACAAGACGCCGCTCTTCGCGCTCGACGAGCGGGTCGGCTTCCTCGAGGAGGCGGTCGGCGGCCTCGCGAACGTCGAGGTGGACGTCTTCTCCGAGCTCGTGGTCGAGTTCGCCCGCCGCTGGGAGGCGAAGGCGATCGTCAAGGGCCTCCGCGTCATCTCGGACTTCGAGTGGGAGTTCCAGATGAACCAGCTCAACCGGCACCTCGCACCGGAGATCGAGACGGTCTACGTGATGGCGAGCCCGCAGGTCAGCTTCGTCTCCTCGAGCGGGGTGAAGGAGATCGCCGCCTTCGGCGGTAAGGTCGATCAGCTGGTGCCTGACTCGGTGGCCAGGCGGCTGGCCGAGAAATTTCCGAACGGGCGGCCGGGCGCGCCCGAGAATCCACGGGAGTAGACTGGAGCCATGGACGTTCTCGTACTCATCGACAAGCTCGACGACCTGGTGCACAACGCCAAGGCCGTCCCCCTGACCGACCAGGTCCGGATCGACCGCGAGGAGATCTACGACATCCTCGACCAGATGCGCGCGACGATCCCCGAGGAGATCAAGCAGGCGCGCTGGATCGTGAAGGAGCGCCAGGAGATGCTGGCCGAGGCGAAGCGAGAGGTCGACCGGATCCTCGGCGAGGCGCGCGAGCAGGCCGTGCGCGAGGCGTCGCAGACCGAGATCGTCAAGCTCGCAGAGCGCCAGGCGCAGGAGATCGTCGACGACGCGCGCCGCCAGGCCCGCGAGACGCGGCTCGAGATGGAGGACTGGGCCGACGGGATCCTCTCGACGCTCGAGGTGAACCTCGACAAGTTCCTCACCGCCGTCAAGCGAGGGCGAGAGCGGCTCCACGAGCGCTCCCAGGAGACCGTCGTCGCCGGCATCGGCCCGCGCGAGATGGTGACGGCCGAGACCACCGAGCGGCAGCCGGAGGAGGATCCGAGCTACCTCTAGGCGGGAGCGGAGCTACGCTCCGGGCATGACCCGCTTCCCGCTTCGGCGCCTTCGGCTGCGTCCGGGCGAGAGCCAGAGCGACGCCGTCTCCGTCGAGCTGCAGCCGTTCGATCTCGGCGGGCAGCGCTACCTGCCGGTGCCGCACGAGGTCGAGGCCGCGCTCGCGATCACGCAGGCGACGACCGGGCTCGACCTCAGGCTCGGCTTCGACGTCAGGCTGCACGGGCCGTGCATGCGCTGCCTCGCGGATGCCTCGCTCGACGTGCACGTGGACGCGCGGGAGTACCACGCCGCCGACCCCGGTGCGGACGACGAGCTGCGGAGCGAGTACGTCGTCGACGACCAGCTCGACCTCACCGCGTGGGCTCGCGACGCGATCGCGCTCGCGCTGCCGGATCAGATCCTCCACGACCCGGACTGCCTCGGCCTCTGCCCCGTCTGCGGCAAGGATCTGAACATCGAGCCGCACGTCCACGAGGACGTGGTGCTCGACCCGCGCTGGTCGGCGCTCGAAGAGCTCCGCGAGCGTCTCTGACGACGAACAGTTCACGTTGCTGTCACGCTTTCGTTGCGCGCGGTCCGCTAGCGCCCGCGCCGTCCGTCTCTGAGACCGTTTCGCCGCGGCCGCGGGCGGCGCTACGATGGGCATGGCGCTTCGGCGCATGCCCATGACGGACTAGACGAGCCACAGACGTTCACCCCCGCGGCCACGGCCGCGCCCGTCCTCGTCCCGTCCCCGGAGGTACCGCCGTGCGGATCTCGCTCGTCGGCGTCGTCAAGGCGTTCGGCGCCCACACCGTTCTCGACCAGGCCGACCTGACGCTCGGGCCGCACTCGCGGCTCGGCCTCGTCGGGCGCAACGGCGCGGGCAAGACGACGCTCCTGCGCCTCCTCGCCGGGCCTGGAGCAGCCGGACGAGGGCCGTATCGATCGCGATCCGCCGAGCCTGACCGTCGGCTACCTCCCGCAGGAGCACGACCGCCGCGCGGGCGAGACGCTGCTCGCCTACCTGGCGCGCCGCACGGGCGTGGCGCGAGGCTCAGGAGGCGCTCGAGCTGCACGCGAGCGACTGGGACGCCGACGCCTACGCGGCCGCGCTGGAGCGCTTCACCGCGCTCGGCGGCGGCGACCTCGAAGTCGCGGGCGCGCGCGCTCTGTGCCGACCTCGGGCTCTCGGTGCCGCTCGAGCAGGAGACGGCGACGCTCTCGGGCGGCGAGGCGGCACGCGCCGGCCTCGCCGCGATCCTGCTCTCCCGCTTCGACGTCCTGCTGCTCGACGAGCCGACGAACGACCTCGACTTCGACGGCCTCGACCGTCTCGAGCGCTTCCTCGACGCGTACGAGGGCGGCCTCGCCGTCGTCTCGCACGACCGCGCGTTCCTCGACCGCACCGTCACGCGGATCGCGGAGATCGACCCGTGGACGGCGGCCGTGACCGAGTTCGCGGGCGGCTGGAGCGACTACGCGGAGCAGCGGGACGAGGCGCGGCGAGCCGCCTGGGCGTCCTTCGAGCAGGCGCAGCAGCGGCGTCGCGAGCTCACCGACCTCCTGACGCGCCGGCGCACCGAGGCGAGGTCGCTCGGTGCCGGGCTGGGCGACAAGACCGGCGGCCAGGACCGGCGCGCCACGAACGCGCTCCGCGGCAAGGTGCGCCAGGCGGAGAAGCTGCTCGAGCGGAACGAGCTGCCCGACAAGCCGTTCCAGCCGTGGGAGCTGCGGCTCGCGCTGCGCTCCGGCTCCGAGGCTCGGCGACCTCGTGCTCCGCCTCGACGGAGCCGTCGCCCGACGCGGCGACTTCGAGCTCGGCCCGCTCGACCTCGACCTCCTGCCCGGCGAGCGCCTCGCCGTCACCGGCCGCAACGGCAGCGGCAAGTCGACCCTGCTCGCGCTCCTCCTCGGCGAGCTCCCGCTCGCCCGCGGCAGCCGCACGCTCGGCCGGACGACGGTGCTCGGCTCGCTCGAGCAGACCCGCGCGGCGGGCGAGGCGCCGCTGCTCGACACCGTCGTCGCCGCCACCGGCCTCTCGCCGGTCGACGCGCGCACCCTGCTCGCGAAGTTCGGGCTCGGCGCCGCAGCACGTGCTGCGGCCGGCGCGCTCGCTCTCGCCGGGCGAGCGGACCCGTGCCCGCCTCGCCGAGCTGCAGGCGCGCGGCGTCAACTGCCTCGTCCTCGACGAGCCGACGAACCACCTCGACCTCGAGGCCGTCGAGGAGCTGGAGGAGGCCCTCGCCGCCTACGAGGGCACGGCCGTCGTCGTCTCCCACGACCGGCGCTTCCTCGAGCGCTTCGCGCCGACGCGGGAGATGTCGCTCCAGTTCGGCTAGACTCCTCAGCCGCCGATGGCAGTCCCGAAGAAAAAAACCTCGAAGGCACGCCGCGACAAGCGTCGCGCGCAGCACGGCATCGAGTCGCCGCGCGTCAACGTGTGCCCGACGTGCCATCAGCCGAAGCGGCCGCACCACGTCTGCCCGACGTGCAAGACGTACAAGGGCCGCGAGATCGAGCCGATCCGCACGCCCATCCCGTAGCCGCGTGACCAGAATCGCGGTCGACGCGATGGGCGGCGACCGTGCGCCGGTCGAGATCGTCGCGGGCGCGCTCGAGGCGGCCAAGCACGACGTCACGCCCGTCCTGGTCGGCCCACCCGGCCTCGACACCGGCGGTCTCGAGCTGATCGAGGCCACCGAGACGATCGCGATGGACGAGAAGCCCGCCGACGCCGTGCGCGGGAAGCCGGACTCCTCGCTCGTCGTCGCCTGCCGAGCGGTCGCCGACGGGCGTGCCGACGCCGTCGTCTCCGCCGGGAACACGGGCGCGATGCTCGCCGCCGGGCTCGTCCACATCCGGCGCCTGCCCGGCGTGCTGCGCCCGGCGATCGCCGTGCCGATGCCGTCGCAGCGCGGCCCCTCCGTGCTGCTCGACGCCGGTGCCAACGCCGACGCGCGCCCCGAGCACCTGCTCCAGTTCGCCCACATGGGCGCCGTCTTCGCCGAGGAGATCCTCGAGCTCCCGAGCCCGGAGGTGCGCCTGCTCTCGATCGGCGAGGAGCCGGAGAAGGGAAACCAGCTGACGCTCGACGCGCACGCGCTCCTGGCCGACACCGAGCTCAACTTCCGCGGCAACGCGGAGAGCCGCGACCTCCTCGCCGGCGCCGCCGACGTCGTCGTCTGCGACGGCTTCACCGGCAACATCGCGCTGAAGCTCCTCGAGGGCACGATCAAGACGCTCCTCGACGCGGTCCGCGACGAGATCACCGCGAGCACCCGCGGGAAGCTCGGCGGCCTGCTGATCGGCCCCGCGACGCAGCGGCTGCGGACCCGCCTCGACCCGGACACCTACGGCGGCGCCTACCTGCTCGGCCTGCGCGGGCTCGCCGTGATCGCGCACGGCAACTCGTCGCGGCGCGCGATCGCGAACGCGATCCTGCTCGCCGGCCGCGGCGTCGAGCACGACGTCGTCGGCCGCCTCGCCGCACGCTTGCCGGAGCGCCGCGCTCCGGCGGCTGTATGATCGTGCGCGCTCTGTAACCGCCCAAGTGAGGTCGATTTGGCAGCGTCGCGTGAAGAAGTCTTCGAGCGGGTCAAGGAAGTGCTGAGCGAGCAGCTCGGGGTCGACGAAGGAGAGATCACCGAGGAGGCCTCGTTCCAGGAGGATCTGGATGCCGACTCGCTCGATCTCGTCGAGCTGATCATGGAGCTCGAGGATCAGTTCGGGATCAAGATCTCGGACGAGGACGCGCAGAAGATCACGACTGTCGGTCAGGCGGTCGAGTACGTCTCCACCCACTCCTAGCGGCACTCCGACAGGCGACTCGGAGCAGCTCCTCCGACTCATCGAGGGCCTGCCTGCCGAGCGGCTCGAGCACGTCTTCACGCATACCTCGTGGGCGCCCGGACCGCGCGTCCTCCTACGAGCGGCTCGAGTTCCTCGGCGACAGCGTGCTCGAGCTCGCGATCGCGCGCGAGCTCTACGAGCGGTACCCCGAAGCGTCCGAGGGACGTCTCGCCAAGGTGCGCTCGCACGTCGTCTCGCGGCAGAGCTGCGCGGCGGTCGCGCGCGAGCTCGAGCTCGGCGAGCGGCTGGCGAAGGCGGCCAGGACCGAGATCGCCACCGACGAGCTCGCGCGCATCGTCAAGAGCCGGAACGTCACCGCCGCGCTGCTCGAGGCCGCGATCGCGGCGCTCTTCCTCGAGCACGGCTACGAGGCGATCGAGGGGGCGATCGTCGCCGCGTTCGCCGACCGGATCGAGTACGCCCGCACGGAGCACGTCGACCACAAGACCTCCTTGCAGGAGGCGCTCGCGAAGACGGGCCGCCAGGTCAGCTACTCGGTGCTCGAGGTCGAAGGCCCGCCGCACGACCGCCACTTCCTCTGCGCCGCGACGATCGACGGGGAGGAGCTCGGGCGCGGCACCGGGCGCTCGAAGAAGGACGCGGAGCAGGCAGCTGCCCAGCAGGCGCTCGAAGCACTCGACCTCGAGGCTCCCGTCTAGGCCAGGAGGCGCTTGTACACCGCCTGCGTGAGCTGGCTCGGGGCGATGCCCGAGCTCGTCGCGCAGACGTCGCCGCAGCTCGTCGTAGACGAGCAGCGCGTCCGCGCCGTCGCCGCGGGCCGAGAGGAGCTCCATCAGCAGCCGATAGCCGCTCTCGCGGTAGGGCGCGCGGGCGACGAGCCGCCGGCCGCAGCGCTCCGCCGTGTCGAGCTCGCCGCCGCCGATCTCGACGCACGCCCGGCCGACGAGCTCCAGCGAGCGCAGGTACAGCTCCTCGAGCTCGCGGCGATGCTGCTCGACCCACGGCGCGGTCTCGCCGGGCAGCAGCTCGCGCGCGCAGACGTGCTGCGTCACGCGACCCGGCGCTCCAGGCAGCGAGCCAGTCCTCCCTCGCGATCGCCGCCTGTGCGCGGTGGAGCGCCTGGCGGGCGGCCTCGACGTCGACCCACGCGCCGTCTGCCAGCGCCAGCCGGAGCTCGCCGCGTGCGATCGGGACGACACGGCGAAGCTTCGAGAGCAGCGCGGACAGGGCCGAGTCGGCCGCGGCGGGCTCCTCGTCCTGCCAGAGCGCCTCCGTCAGCTCCTCGCGGGTGGCCGGACGAGCGCGCTCGAGCACGAGATACGCGAACAGCAGGCGTCCCTGCCGTCCTGGCAATGCGCGCTTCGACGCGCTCGCCGTCGATGCGCGCGACGAGCCTGCCGCAGAGGTGGATGCGCGTCTCCAAGGTTTCGCCAAGCTGATGGTAAGGCGCGTCGGCGAGCATCGACTCATGTCCAAGCTCTTGATCAACATCACCCACGGGCCGGAGTCGCCGACACGTGCCACGCTCGGCTTCCTCGTCGGGCGCACCGCCCTCGAAGAAGGGCACGAGGTGTCGCTCTTCCTGGCCGGCGACGCGGTGCAGCTGCTGCGGGAGGCGACGCTCGACACCCTGGTCGGGCTCGGCACCGGCAGTCTCCGCGAGTCCTACGACGCGATCGTCGCGGGCGGCGGCACGTTCTACGTCTCGGGCATGTCGAGCAAGGCACGAGGCTTCGAGCCGGACGGCCGCGCCGAGCCGGCGTTGCCGAAGCGGCTGGTCGAGCTCGCGCTCGAGTCCGATCGGGTGCTCACCTACTGACGAGGAGGCGGCATGGGCAAGGTCATCAACTGCGAGTGCGGCGAGGTCGTGCGGGCGGAGTCCGACGACGATCTCGTGTCGAAGGTCGAGACGCACGTCGGCCAGGCGCATCCCGAGCTCGTCGGCAAGCTGTCGCGCGACGACATCCTCGGGATGGCGGAGGAGTCCTAGAGACAGTAGCGGGCGGCGTCCGCGCCGCCCGCTAGCCTCCGCGCGTGCACCTGCGCTCGCTTCGCCTGCGCGGCTTCAAGTCGTTTCCCGATCCGCTCGAGCTGAAGCTCGAGCCCGGGGTCGCGGTCGTCGTCGGGCCGAACGGCTCCGGCAAGTCGAACGTCGCCGACGCGATCGTGTGGGCGGCCGGCTCGCTGGCCCCCTCCGAGCTGCGCGCCGAGAAGCCCGACGACGTCCTCTTCAACGGCGCCGAGGGCCGCAAGCCCGCCGACAGCTGCGAGGTCGAGCTCCTCTTCGACAACGCGGACGGCGGCATCGCGGAGCTCGACTACTCCGAGGTCTCGATCGCGCGCCGGCTCCACCGCGGCGGCGAGGGCCAGTACCTCGTCAACCGCTCCCAGGTGCGCCGAACCGATCTCGTCGAGCTGCTCGCCGACGTCGGCCTCGGCGGCTCGATGCACTCGATCGTCAGCCAGGGCAAGGTCGAGTCGGTGCTCGCCTCGAAGCCGGAGGAGCGCCGTGAGCTGGTGGAGGAGGCCGCCGGGCTCGGCAAGTTCAAGCGGCGCAAGCATCGCGCGGAGCTGAAGCTCGCCCGCGTCGGCATCCAGGTCGAGCGGGCGCGCGACGTCGAGGCGGAGGTGCGAAAGCGGCTGCGTCCGCTCGCGCTCCAGGCGACGGCCGCCGAGCGCGCGGAGAAGCTCGCCGCCGAGGTGGCGCGGCTCCGCGCGAGGGTGGCCGAGCTCGACCTGGCCGCTGCGGACGCCCGCCGGGCGGAGGCCGAGGAGCGTCGCACCGCTGCCGGGATCGCCCGGACGGGCGCGCAGTCCAGGCTGCAGGCGCTGCTGCGGGATCGGCAGGCGGCCGAGGAGGAGCTCGAGGACGCCGCCGGGCGCCGCGAGGCCTCGGTGAAGGCGCTCTACCGGCTGCAGGGGGCGACGGAGCGCATCGCGCTCCGCCAGGAGGGCGCCGGTGCGCTGCTCGCGCGCTTGCGCGGAGACCTCGGCGCCGCCGAGGCGGCTGCTGCGGCGCCCGCGGACGAACGGCTGCAGGAGCTCGAGCGCGCCGCGCTCGAGGCGACGGCGACGGCGCGCGCGGCGGCGGCGGCGAGCGGTGCGAGCGCCGAGCGGGCCCGGGCTGCACAGGAACGGCTCGCTGCGCTCGAGCGGGGCTCGGCTGCCCGGGCGGACGCGGAGCTCGAGACGTTGCGCGCGCAGAGGCTCGAGCTCGAGGCGCGGCTCGCGCGGGTCGCCGGCGGCCGCGACGGTGGCGACCTCGTGTACCGCCTCGGCGCGGTCCGGGAGCGCGTTGCGCTGCGTGCGGATTCCGCTGCCGCGCTGCAGCGCGGGTCTGCGGGAGGAGCTGGCCGAAGCGGAGGCCGCGGCGAAGCGGCGCGAGCCGACCCCCGCCGAGCTCGAGCACGCCGCGAACGCCGCCACCGCGGCGGCGCGGGCGGCCCAGCACGAGCACGACGAGCTGGTCTCGAGGCTCGCGCTCGCCGAGGAACGCCTGGCATCGCTCGAGCGCGCGCTGGCCGAGCGGGAGGGCATCCCGCCGGCAGCACGAGCGCTCGCGGAGGAGGGAACGCCGCTCGCGCTCTCGCTCGTCGACGTCGAGGCGGGGGCGGAGCGCGCCGTCGCGGCGGCCCTCGGGTGGCGCGCGTCGGCAGTCGTCGCCGACGACCCGCCCGCCGCGCTGGCGCTCCTCCGTCGGGCGCGCGACGCCGGTCTCGGCAGCCTCGCCGTGCTCGTCGGCTCGCCCGCCGAGCGCGTGGCGGAGCTGCCTGTCGTCCCGCTCGCAGGACTCCTCTCGTCGACGTCGCCCGCAGTCACCGCCGAGGGCTTCGGCTTCGATCCGCAGCGCGGGGAGCTCTGGTTCGCCGGCGAGACCGCCGAGGCGGTGCTGCTCGAGCTCGACGCGCGCCGGCGGGCGCTGGAAGGCGAGGTGGCAGAGCTCCGGGTCCACGCGAAGACGGCAGCGACCACCGCGCAGGAGGCCGCCGAGTCGGCGCGCGACGCGGAGGCGGCCTACGCGCGCGTGGCGCACCTGACGATCCGTCCGGACGCTCGACGCGCGGCTGCTGGGCGATGCTCGCCTCGTCGGCAGCACGGCTCGACGAGACGCTCCATGCGGCCGCGACGCTCGCGGCGAGGCTCGAGGGGCCGCTGCGCGAGCGCGCCGAGACCTCCGCCGAGCAGGCGGCCGAGCTCGGCGGCGAGCTGGCGCGGGTGGGGGCGCGCGAGCACGAGGTGCAGCAGGCGGCGAACGGCGCGAACGACCGCGCTGCCGCCGCGGAGCTCGCGCGCGTGCGACTCGGCGGCGAGGTTCAGCTTCGCGTGCTCGAGGTGCCCGAGGCGGAGCGGGAGCAGGTCGAGCGGGAGGCCCGCGAGCTGACCGACGAGGCCGACCGCGCCGCCGTGGCAGCCGCCGAGGCGGCCGACGCGGCCGCTCGCATCTCGGCGAGTGCCGCCGAGCTGGGCGCCCGCCGCCCGGCCCTCGACGTCGATCTGCTGGGCCGTATGCTCGCCGGCGCGGAGCGGCTCGACGAGGCGCTCGCCGTCGGCAGCCGCTGCCGCTGCCCGCTTCGAGGCGCCGCTGCGAGGACGGGTGGACGCCGGCGCGTCGCGTGCCGCCGAGCTCGGGGGGACGCTGCGCGAGCTCGGCGCGGCCGAGGTCGCGCTCCGGCAGTCGGCCGAGGAAGCCGCACAGCGGGCCACGGGAATCGAGATCGAGCTGACACGCATCGAGGCCGAGGCCGCCGACGCGCGCCGCCGGCGCGACGAGGCCGACGCCGAGCCGGCCGAGGGCGACGACCGCGACGAGCTCGCGGCCAAGCTCGAGCGGCTGGATGCGCGGCGCGTCCAGCTCGGACAGGTGAACCCGCTCGCGAAGGAGGAGTACGAGGCGGAGAAGGAGCGCCTCGCCGAGCTCGAGACCCAGCGGCGCGACCTCGAGCTGAGCCTTCAGGAGCTCGAGGAGCTCCGCGCGGACCTCGCCGAGACGGTGGAGCGCCGGTTCGCGGAGACGTTCGGGGCCGTCGCCTCGCACTTCGAGGACGTCGCCGCCACGCTCTTCCCCGGCGGCGAGGGCAGACTGCGCCTCGTCGAGCCGGAGGACGGCGAGACCGAGAGCGGGATCGAGGTCGAGCTCCGCCCGGCCGGCAAGAAGATCACACGTCTCGGGATGCTCTCCGGCGGCGAGAAGGCGCTGGGGGCGATCTCGTTCCTGTTCGCGCTCTTCCTCGCGAAGCCGTGCCCGTTCTATCTCCTCGACGAGGTCGAGGCGGCGCTCGACGACACGAACATCGGCCGCTTCGTCGAGCTCCTGCGGCGCTACGCCGACCGCGCGCAGTTCGTCGTCATCACGCACCAGAAGCGCACGATGGAGGCCGCCGACGTCCTCTACGGCGTGACGATGAGCGGTGACGGCGTCAGCGAGATCGTCTCGCGCCGCCTGCCGCGCGAGGACGCCGTGGCCGCCGCGGCGTCCTAGGAAGGGTTTGGCGAAATATCGGCTGAGTCGCCGGGCCGCGCTGGATCGTCCCGATGCGGCGTCCTCAGTCGCGCCCGTATTGACCAATACGGGCGCTCCATGCGTCCTTGCCTCGGAACGACCAGCGCACCCCGGCGACGAGCGACATTCCGCCAAACCCTCCTAGTCGAACTCGTACTGGGCGGCGACGCGCTTCGGCGCCTGGATGAGCCACGCGTCGATCAGCCGTTCTCGCACCTCGTCCTCGTCGATGTGCTCGAGCCAGATGAGGAGGAACGCCGGCGAGGCCTCGAAGTGCGGCGTCAGGCGGTATGCCTCCGGGTTCGAGGCGACGAGCAGCGGCCGCTCCTCCCGGTCGCACCGCGTCCACATCGCGCCCTCGTGCCGCGTGCTCAGCCCCGCGAACTTCTTGCCGCGGATCGCGAACGACGGCTTGCCCCACGAGGTCGTCTCCTCGATCTCGGGCAGCTCCCGCGCGAGCTCCGCCACCCGTTGCCACGTGACCACGCCGGGAGGCTATCCGCGCCGGCCGCAGCGCGCCGCCAGCCGCCAACGGTCTCAGAGACGGATCGTCGGCGCGCTAGCACAGTGGGTGTGACGAGAGCGTGACAGCTTCGCTTCGATTCGCACGCCTGTCCCGGCCCGGCACACGTTCACTAACCTCCGCTCGGTGAGCAGATCGTGGGCAGAGCTCCTCGGTGACGCCGAGGGGCCGGAGGAGACCGAGGAGGAGCGGGTCGGCTTCTTCGGTCGCCTGCGCGACTCGCTCGGCAAGAGCAGGCGCGCGCTCACGAGCGAGCTCGCGGCGGCGACCTTCGACCCGGGCAACGCGGAGGACTGGGAGCGGCTCGAAGAGGCGCTGATCCACGGCGACGTCGGCGTGCGCGCCACCGCCGAGCTCGTGCGCCGGCTCGAGGCCCGCGGCGATCTGGCCGATCTCGGCGAGGCGCTCGAGGAGGAGATCGCGGCGATGCTCGGGGAGCCCGGCACGCTCGCGCTCGACGGGAAGCCGACCGTGATCCTCGTCGTCGGCGTCAACGGCACCGGCAAGACGACCACGATCGGGAAACTCGCGCAGAAGCTGCGCGAGCACGATCGCACCGTCCTGCTCGGCGCGGCCGACACGTTCCGCGCCGCCGCGGAGGAGCAGCTCGAGATCTGGGCCGAGCGGGCCGGTGCGGACTTCGTCGGCGCAGCCCGCGGCGCCGATCCTGCCGCCGTCGCTTACGACGCCGTCGAGGCGGCGCGAGCCCGCGGTCACGACGTCGCGATCGTCGACACCGCCGGCCGCTTGCACACGCAAACGAACCTGATGGAGGAGCTCGCGAAGGTGCGGCGCGTGATCGAGGGCCGGCTGGAGGGCGCGCCGCACGAGACGCTGCTCGTGATCGACGCCACCACCGGCCAGAACGGGCTCCAGCAGGCGCGGCTCTTCGGCGAGTCCGCGAATGTCACCGGCGTCGCTCTCACGAAGCTCGACGGGAGCGCCAAGGGCGGCATCGCCGTCGCGATCGCGTACGAGCTCGGGCTACCGGTGAAGCTGATCGGCGTCGGCGAGAGCCTCGAGGACCTGCGTCCGTTCGATCCGCGCGACTTCGCGCGCGCGCTCGTCTCGGGGTAGGCTCGCCGACATGCCGGAGCAGGACGTCAGGATCGCGCTCGGGCCGGTCGGCGTCGCCGGCCTGCTCGCGCTCGTGGCCTCGCTGGTGCGCCGCTCCCGCGCCTCGCGGCGCTCGGCGCGCTCGCGATCGCCGCGGATGCGTTGCTGCCGCAGCTCCGCGGCTTCGCCGCGATGCGCGCTGCGCCCGCGCAGCCGAACGACAGCCCCGCAACACCGTCGGTCGTCTGACGACTCGCCGAATGCTCTTTACGCCGGCGGCGCACGAGCCGCTCGTGGACGAACCGTGGAGCGCCGAGAAGGCGCGAACGGCGATCGCGGCCATCGCCGTCGACGCGGAGAGTGCCTTCGAAGACGGCTGGCCGGCGCCATCCGCGGGACGTGTACGAGGGCGATGACCCGACGGTCGCGGCTCCGGACGGTGTACGAGGGGGGTGCCGGCGTGGTGGACGCGCTCCACCGGCTCGCTCGACGGGACTTCGTCGAGTTGCAGCGTGACTACGTCCCGTATCTCGAGCGATCGCTCGAAGCGCCGCCCGACTTCCCCGACGACGACGTCGAGCGCAGCCTCTGGGCGAGGAAGACGGGAATTCGGCTCGTACTCCAGCGGATCGCGCCTTCAGCGGGCGAATCTCCAGCAGCTGTCGGCGCTGATCGCGGCGAACGCTCGGGACGAGCGCTGCGACCTGATGTGGGGGAGTCCAGGCACGATTCTCGCGGGCCGCGAGGTTGGGGTCGACGTGACCGCGAGCATCGAGTGGTTGCACGGGCAACGCGACGAGGACGGCCTGTGGACGCAGCACATGAGGGGGCAAAGCAATCGTTGCGTCGGCCCTGCACACGGGTTCGCAGGCTGCGTGCTCGCGCTCGGCGACGTAGCCGGCGTCTCGGTGACGCTGCGGCGGTACGCGGTCGAGGAACGCGGGCTCGTCAACTGGCTCCCGTACGCGGGAGATGGTGCGACTCGACGCGCACCGCGACGGTCAGATCCGCACGCAGTGGTGCCACGGGGCCCCGGGCATCGTCGCCACACTCGCCCACCAGCTCGACGAGGACCTCGCCGTCGGCGGTGGTGAGCTGACGTGGCTGGCGGGGCCGCTGGAGAAGGGCGCCGGCATCTGCCACGGCACCGCGGGGAACGGATACGCATTCCTGGCGCTCCTCGCGCGGACGGGCGACGAGCGGTGGCTCACGCGGGCTCGCGCGTTCGCGATGCACGCTCTCGGCCAGGTCGTCGCCGGCAGGTCGTACGACGGGCGCGGCCGCTACACGCTCTGGACCGGCGACCTCGGCACGGCCCTCTACCTGGCCGACTGCATCGACGGTCGAGGACAGCCGCCTCTCCCGTAGCGCGGCTCAGGCCGCGCCGCCCGACTGACGACAGCACGCGTCTACACTGACGGGCCGTGTTCGACACGCTGTCAGACAAGCTCCAGGCCACACTCGGCGACCTGCGCGGCAAGGGCCGCCTCGACGAGGACACGATCTCGAAGGCGATGCGCGAGATCCGCCTCGCGCTGCTCGAGGCCGACGTCAACTTCCAGGTCGTGAAGGACTTCGTCGCCCAGGTGCGCGAGCGCGCGACCGGGCAGGACGTCCTGAAGAGCCTGACGCCGGGCCAGCAGGTCGTGAAGATCGTCCACGAGGAGCTGACCGCGCTCATGGGCGCCGGCGACTCGCGTCTCGCGTTCGGCCGTCCGCCGACCGTGATCCTGCTCGCGGGCCTGCAGGGGTCGGGCAAGACGACCGCCGCCGCGAAGCTCGCGCTGCTGCTGCGCAAGGAGGGAAAGAAGCCGGCGCTCGTCGCCGCCGACCTCCAGCGCCCCGCCGCGATCGACCAGCTCGAGCAGCTCGGCCGGCAGATCCAGATTCCGGTCTACCGCCGCGACACCAAGGATGCCGTCGAGGTCGTGAAGTACGGCCTGCAGGCGGCACAGAGCGGCGGCCAGGACGTCGTCATCCTCGACACCGCCGGACGGCTGCACGTCGACGAGGAGCTGATGGACGAGCTCGTGCGCGTACGCGACACCGCGAAGCCGACGAACGTCCTCCTCGTCCTCGACTCGATGACCGGCCAGGAGGCCGTCAACGTCGCGCAGTCGTTCTTCGAGAGGATCGCCTTCGACGGCGTCGTCCTGACGAAGCTCGACGGCGACGCGCGCGGCGGCGCCGCGCTCTCGGTCAAGGCCGTCACCGGCAAGCCGATCAAGCTCGTCTCCGATCGGCGAGAAGCTCGACCAGCTCGAGTACTTCCATCCCGACCGGATGGCCTCGCGGATCCTCGGCATGGGCGACGTCCTGACGCTGATCGAGAAGGCCGAGCAGGCGGTCGAGGAGGACGAGGCGGAGGCGATGGAGGCGCGGATGCGCGCCGGCCAGTTCACGTTCGACGACTTCCTCGCCGCCCAGAAGATGCTGAAGAAGATGGGGCCGCTCCAGGGGGTCATGAAGATGATCCCGGGACTCGGCAACCAGCTCAAGGACGTCGACATCGACGAGCGCCAGCTCGCGCGCGTGGAGGCGATCGTGCTGTCGATGACCCCGCAGGAGCGGCGCATGCCGCACCTGATCAACGGCTCCCGCCGGCAGCGGATCGCGAAGGGATGCGGGCAGACCATCCAGGACGTGAATAAGCTGCTCACCGCACGAAAGCAGATGGAGAAGATGATGAAGCAGATGGGCAAGGGGAAGATGCCGACCCTGCCCGGACAACTGACCAAGGCTGGACGGAGGTAACGGAGAACGTGGCAGTACGCATGCGGCTGACGAGAGTCGGCTCCAAGAAGAACCCGATCTACCGGGTGGTCGTGGCCGACTCGCGCTCGCCGCGCGACGGACGGTTCATCGAGATCGTCGGTCGCTACAACCCGCAGACCGATCCGTCGACGATCGAGCTCGACGCCGAAAAGGTGAAGGGCTGGCTCGACAAGGGCGCTCAGCCGTCGGACGCGGTCGCGAAGCTGATCAAGATCGCCGACATCTCCTAGCGTGGCCGACTTGCTCGTCTGGATTGCTCGTCGGCTCGTCGACGACCCCGACGCGGTGCGCGTCGACGAGATCGAGCGTGACGACGCGACGATCCTGCAGCTCTACGTGGCGCCCGACGATCGCGGCAAGGTGATCGGCCGCGCCGGCCGGATCGCCCGCGCTCTCCGCACGATCGTCCGCGCGAGCTCGGCGCGGTCGCGGCAGCGGATCGTGCTCGAGATCGTTGAGTGAGGAGGGACTGGTGGCGGTCGGCCGCGTGGGCAGGCCGCACGGGATCGACGGCTCGTTCTTCGTCGAGGACGCGAGCGAGTCGCCCGAGCGCTTTGCGCGCGGCGCCCGGCTCTACGCCGACGGTGAGCCGGCCGAGGTGGTCGTCTCGAAGCGGGGCGCGGGGGGCCGCGTCGTGATCAAGCTCGACCGCGCCGTCACGCGCGGCTCGACGCTCGCCGTGCCGCAGGCCGAACTCCCGGAGCCCGATCCGGACGCCTACTACGTCTTCCAGCTCGTCGGCCTCGCCGTCGAGGAGGAAGGCGGCCGGCGGCTCGGAACCGTTGCCGAAGTGCACAACGGCCCGGCGAACGACTCGATCGAGCTCGACAACGGGCTGCTGCTGCCGCTCGTCGCCTCGTGCATCTCCGACGTCGACCTGGTTGCGGGCCGGGTCGTCGTGACCTCCGGCTTCGCCGACGGCGAGTAACCTCAGTTCGCTCCGTGCGCCTCGACGTCTTCACTCAGGTTCCGCATGCCTTCGCGTGGATGACCGAGCAGCAACCCGTTGCAGGCGTGCTGGGCCGCGAGCTCGAGCTTCGCCTCTTCAACTACCGCGACACGACGCCGCTCCGCGCCGGGCCAGGTCGACGACGACCCCTACGGCGGCGGAGCCGGCATGGTCCTGCGCGTCGACGTCGTCGCCGCCGCGCTCGACGCCGCCTACGGGCGCGACCCCGCACAGCGCGTCGTCGCGCTCTCGCCGCAGGGCCGTCCGCTGACGCAGGCCGTCGTGGAGGAGCTCGCGGCGGAGCCGCACGTGACGCTGCTCTCGTCGCGCTTCGAGGGGTTCGACGAGCGCGTCGTGACGCACCTCGCCTCCGACGCGATCTCGATCGGGCCGTACGTGCTCTCCGGGGGCGAGCTGCCGGCGATGGTGGTGCTCGACGCGATCGTCCGTCGCCTCCCCGGGCGCGCTGGCGCCCGGCTCGGGTGAGCACGAGAGCTTCTCGAGCGGCGCTCGACGGCGGTCTCGAGTACCCGCACTACACCCGCCCGCCCGAGTTCCGCGGCTGGCGCGTGCCCGAGGTGCTGCTCTCCGGCGACCACGGCCGCGTCGATGAGTGGCGCCGCGAGCAGAGCCGCCTCCGGAGCGCCGCGCTGTGACCGACCAGTGGCGCGATGACGAGCCGCGCTACCGCGTGGTGAGCGAGGAGGAGTACGTCCCGCCGGCGCCGATTCCGCCCGAGCCGCCCGTGCGCGAGCACCATTCGCGCAACCCGGTCGATCGGCTCACCCGCGGGCTGCCGCAGCCCTGGCGCGCCATCGTCGACTGGGTCGTCACGATCGTGGGGGCGATCCTCATCGTCCTCGCGATCAAGGAGTGGGTCGTCAACCCCTACCGGATCCCATCGTCGTCGATGGAGCCGACCCTCCATTGCGCCGCGCCGGCAAGCGGTTGCGAGGCGCGCTTCTCCGACCGCGTGCTCGCGAACAGGTTCATCTACCGCTTCAAGGATCCGGCGCGGGGCGACATCGTCGTCTTCGAGACGCCGCCCGCCGCGCGGGAGCGCTGCGGCGCCGGCGGCACGTTCGTCAAGCGGATCATCGGCCTCCCCGGCGAGCGGGTCGAGCTTCGCTCGGAGCGCAGCCTCACCTACGTCTACATCAACGGCCGCAGGCTCGAAGAGCCCTACATCGCGGACACGCGTCGCGACACGCGGCCACCGCGGACCTACCAGGTACCCCAGGGCCAGTACTTCATGATGGGGGACAACCGCTCCCAGTCGTGCGACTCGCGCGAGTGGGGGACCGTGCCGCGCAAGAACCTGATCGGCAAGGTCTTCGCGACCTACTGGCCACCGAATCGGATCTCCATCCGCTGACCGCCCACCGGGACGCCGGAGGCGTCAGCGCGCCAGCCGTTTGGCTATCATCCGGCGTCGGCTTCCCGCCGCCCTCCTTGCCATGAGCACGATCATCGAGAGCATCGAGCAGCGCCAGCTGCGCAAGAACCTGCCGCGCTTCAAGGCGGGCGACACCGTGCGCGTGCACTTCCAGGTGATCGAGGGCCAGCGCCGCCGTGTCCAGGTCTTCGAGGGCATCGTCATCAAGCGGCAGGGGTCGGGCGCGCGGGAGACGTTCACCGTGCGCAAGCAGTCCTTCGGCGTCGGCGTCGAGCGGACGTTCCCGATGCACTCGCCGAAGATCGAGAAGATCGAGGTCGCCGCGATCGGCGACGTCAAGCGTGCGAAGCTCTACTACCTGCGCGAGAAGGTCGGCAAGAAGGCGCGCGTCCGCGAGCTGCGGCCCGCCCCGGGAGCCAAGGCCGCGTCAGGCGGCCGAGGAAGCGGCCGCCGCCGAGGCGGAGGAGCTCGCCGTCGCCGAGGAGCCGGTCGACGAGGAGCTCGCCGCGGTCGCAGGAGGAGGCAGCCGAGGAGCGCCGAGCCGCCGCTGAGGAGACCGACGAGGCGGCGGCGGACGACGAGGCCCCGGAGGAGGAGCTCGACGAGCTCACGCCGGCGGCGGAGGCCACGGACGACGCCGCGGTCGCCGACGAGGCGCCGGCCGAGGACGACGCGGCCGCCGAGCCCGCGCAGAAGTAGCCGGACGATGCTGCGCCGCACCGGCGCGCTCGTCGTTGCGGCAGTCGTCGTGCTCGTGCTGTCGGGCTGCGGCGAGGACGCCCAGCAGCAGGCCGCCCGCGAGGCGACACAGGAGCACGTCGCCGCCTCGCCAGCCGCCCGCGCACTACGTCGTCGCAGAGACCCACTGCACGGACAGCGCCAGAACCTTCCTCCGGATCGAGGAGACCGACGGTCTTCATCTGCGCCGTGCCGCTCGTCGAGGGGGGCTGCGACTGGTTTCGCGCCGAGGCGGCGCCCGGCGCGCCGCGGATCCGGCTGATGGAGCGGAACGCGGACTGCATCCTGCCGAAGTAACGCTTTCGTCACGAAGCCGTGACGTTTCCGTCCGGACTTCCCCGCTATCCTCGCCGCGTGCCCCGTCCTCCCGGCCAGAAGCTGCTCTCGTTCGACCGGAAGCTCGGAGCGCGCTTCGTCGCCGGCGCCGACGAGGCAGGTCGTGGCTCGCTCGCCGGCCCGCTCGTTGTGGCCGGGGTGCTGCTCGACTACGAGTGCCTGCGCGACCATCGCGTCCGGCCGCTCGCGTTCCTCAACGACTCGAAGCAGGTCGCCCCGCCTGTGCGCGAGGAGCTCTTCCGCGCCGTCGTCGGCTGTGCGACGCGGATCAGCGTCCGGATCATCCCCGCCGGCGAGATCGACCGGACCGGGCTCCACCGCTCGAACCTCTGGGGGCTGCGGTCGGTCCTCGCGGATCTCGCCCCGCCCGCGCAGGCGTGCCTCGTGGACGGATTCCGGCTCGGGCCGGCCGCGCCGAAGCACGTAGCCGTCGTCGACGGGGACACGAAGAGCGCCGCGATCGCGGCCGCGTCGATCGTCGCGAAGGTGACCCGCGATCGCCTCATGCGCCGGCTCGACGCGCTCTACCCGCGCTACGGCTTCTCGTCGCACGTCGGCTACATCACCCCCGGCCACTCGGCGGCCGTCCGGGAGCACGGTCCGAGCGAGCAGCACCGGCTCTCCTTCAACGCGCTCGCCTATGCGCCGCAGCGAGCTCGTCGCGCAACCCTGACGAGCGCCGCGCTGCCCGCCACTACCGCCTGCGGGGCTACCGCATCCTCGGCCGGAACGTCTGGGCGGGCGGGTACGAGCTCGACGTGATCGCACGGCGTGGCCGTCGGCTCGTCTTCTGCGAGGTGAAGGGGAAGTCCGCCGCCGGCTTCGGCGACCCGTTGGAGATGGTCGACGAGGAGAAGGCGCGGCGCCTGCACGCGGCTGCGGAGGCGTGGCTCGCGCGGAACCCCGAGTGCGCGAGCTCACGTGTCGGTTCGAGGTCGTCGCCGTGCGCGCGGGCGAGCTGGAGCGCCGCCCGCTTTAACCCCCCGTCAACACGTCACTTCCGCGCCGCTCGGTACCATACGAAGCGCCGGAAGGCACTATCCCCAACGGGCGCGCATCGTCATCACGGCTTCGGCCCGGGCGCGCAGGCCGAGTTCTGGCAGCAGATTCTCGGCGGGAGATACTTCCGGCTGAATCCAGAAATCATCGTTCAGCCGGAAAGGAACGCCCACCCGCAATGTCGACCTCCCGTACCAGATTCATGACCCAGGCCCGTACCTGGCTCATCATCTCCGCGCTCACCGCGCTCTTCGTCGGCCTCGGCTGGATGTTCGGCGGCTCGGCCGGGATCATCCTGTTCGCGGGCATCGCGATCGTGTTCAACCTCGTGATGTTCTGGTTCTCGGACAAGCTCGCGCTGAAGGCCTCGCGCGCACGGCCGCTCGAGCAGAGCGAGGCGCCCGAGCTCTACCACGACGTCGAGGAGATCGTCGGCAAGGCCGGCCTGCCGATGCCGACGCTCTACCTCATCCCATCGGAGCAGCCGAACGCGTTCGCGACGGGCCGGAGCCCCAAGAAGGCGGCGGTCGCCGTCACCGAGGGGCTGCTGCACCATCTCCCGCGCGAGCAGGTGCGCGGCGTCCTCGCCCACGAGGTCGCGCACATCGGCAACCGCGACATCCTCGTCACGACCATCGCCGCGATGATCGGCGCCGCGATCGCGGCGATCGCGAACATCCTCCAGTTCTCGATGTTCTTCGGCGGCAGCGACGAGGACAACAACAATCCGCTCGGCTTCATCGGCGTCCTCGCGGCGATCATCGTCGCGCCGCTGGCGGCGATGATCCTGCAGCTGGCCGTCTCGCGTCAGCGCGAGTACCTCGCCGACGCCACCGCCGCGCAGTACCTCGGCGAGGGACGGCCGCTGGCAGAGGCCCTGGCGACGCTCCAGCGTGGCGTCCAGGCGGTGCCGATGAACGTCAACCCGGCCACGGAGGCGCTCTACATCGCGAACCCGCTCAGCAAGGGCGGCCTGACGGGGCTCTTCTCGACGCACCCGCCGATGGAGGAGCGGATCCGCCGCCTGCGCGAGCTCGACGCGGCGAGCGGCATCCACTACTAGAGTCGGCGATGCGCCGGGGCGGTCTCTGGCAGCGGATCAAGCGGGCTCTCGGGCTCGCGCCGCCGGAGCCGCCCCAGGCGCCTCCCGACGAGGAGCCGGCGCTGGTGCCGTCCGGCCCGCCACGGCGACCGCTCGGCGCGAGCGGCGTCGCGCTCGAGCTGCCGGAGGAGCCGCACGACACGGACGCCCGCGGCCGCGACGTGGCCTAGGAGTCGCGAGGGCGACGCCGGCCGCGCGGACGTCGAAGTCGCGCCGGCCATCGGCGCTCGCTGCCGGCGACGGCAGGACGAGGCGCTCTACAGGAACGACGCGACGTCGACCTCACGCGCTCTCGATCGGTCGGAGCGAGCGAGCTCCCCGAGCGCGAGCGGACGAAGCACGTTCACCGACTCCACCCCTACCTCGGCAAGTTCGTCCCGCAGCTCGTCGAGGCGCTGCTCGAGCGCTACGTGCGACCGGGAGGGCGCGTCCTCGATCCCTTCGCCGGCTCGGGCACGACGCTCGTGCAGGCGCTCGAATCGGGCTACGACGCGGTCGGGGTCGACATCGCTGCCTTCAACGCTCTGCTCATGCGCGTGAAGACGCGGCCGCACGACCTCGCGCTGCTCGAGCAGGAGGTGGCCGACGCTCGGACGCGGCTCGGCCGCGCGTCCCTGCGGCCGAGCGGCTACACGCGCGAGTGGTTCGCGCCCGAGGCCGCCGCCGAGCTCCTGCACTTCCGCGCGCTGCTCCAGGAGTACGCGCACGCAGACGTGCTCCGCGTCGTCCTCGCGCGGGCCGCGCGCTCCGCCCGCCTGACGACCCACTTCGACCTCGACTTCCCGCGTGCGCCGCAGGTCGGCGCCGTACTGGTGCCACAAGCACCGTCGAACGTGCACGCCGGTGCAGGGCGCGCAGAAGTTCCTGTCGCGGTACCTGCTCGACACGCTGGCGCGCCTCCAGGCGTTCGCGGCCGTTCGCGACGAGGGGCGGGCCGCTGTCGTGCTGCACGGCGACGCGCGCGACGTGGAGCTCGGCGGCCCGTACGACGGTGTCGTCACGTCGCCCCCGTATCCGGGCCTGATCGACTACCACGAGCAGCATCGGTACGCCTACGAGCTGCTCGCCCTCGACGACCGGCGGGAGCGCGAGGTCGGCGCCGCGGCACGCGGCACGAGCCGTGCCGCGCTCGAGGAGTACGTCGCCGGCGATCGCGGCCGTGCTCCGCCGGGTCCGCGACGCCGTCCGGCCCGGCGCGCCGATCTGCATCGTCGTCAACGACCGCCGCGACCTCTATCCGGACATCCTGGCGCGAGCGGGCCTGCGGCTGGAGGATCGGCTCGAGCGGCACGTCAACCGGCGCACCGGGCGTCGTGCAGGCGAGTACTTCGAGTCGATTCTGATCGTCACGCATTAGACGCAGACGCGTTGCACTCTCGTTGCACGTCCGCGCCTAGCGTGGAAGCGTGCTCGCGCGCGCCGTCACCCACGCTCTGGTCGGGCTCGAGGCGAGGCGTGTCGAGGTCGAGGCGCATCTGCAGAGCGGCGTGCCGTCCTTCGCCATCGTCGGGCCTCGCCGACCGTGCCTGCTCGGAGGCGAAGCATCGCGTCCGCAGCGGCATCACCTCCGCCGAGCTCGAGTGGCCGCTGCGGCGGATCACGGTCAACCTCGCGCCGGCGGGCCTGCGGAAGGAGGGCTCCGGCTTCGACCTCGCGATCGGGCTCGCGCTGCTCGCAGCCTCCCGCCAGGTGCCGCCCGAACGGCTCGCGGAGCACGCCTCGGTCGGCGAGCTCGCGCTCGACGGGCGCGTCCGGCCGGTTCGCGGCGCCTTCGCGGTCGCCGAGGGCGCCAGGCTGGCCGGGTTCGATCGGATCCTCTGCGCACCCGAGTCCGCGGCCGAGGCCGAGCTCGGCGGCGTCGAGGCCGTCCCGGTCCGGCACCTCGCCGAGGCGGTCGCGTACCTCCGCGGCGAGCTCCGGCCGCCGCCGGTCGACCCGCCGGCGGAGCGGATCGAGCCGGATCCGCCCGACCTGACGGACGTGCGCGGCCAGGAACGGGCGCGCCGCGCGCTCGAGCTCGCGGCGGCCGGACGTCACAACCTGCTGCTGGCAGGCCCGCCGGGAACCGGGAAGACGATGCTCGGCCGCCGCCTCCCGTCGATCCTGCCGCCGCTGGAGCCGCGCGACCAGCTCGAGGTGACCCGCATCCACTCGGTCGCCGGGCTCCTGTCGCCCGAGAGGCCGCTGGTCACGCGGCCGCCCTTCCGCGCGCCGCACCACAGCGCGTCGATGGCCGCGATCGTCGGCGGCGGGCCCGGGCCTCGGCCGGGAGAGGCGAGCCTCGCGCACAGGGGCGTGCTCCTCCTGGACGAGCTGCCCGAGTTCCAGCGCCCCGCGCTCGAGGCGCTGCGCCAGCCACTCGAGGACGGCAGCATCGCGATCGCGCGGGCCGCCGGCTTCGCGGTCTTCCCGGCCCGGTTTCAGCTCGTCGCGACCATGAACCTGTGCCCGTGCGCGGGCCGCGGCGACCCGGCTGCCGAGTGCACATGCTCGCCGCAGCGCCTGGCGGCCTTTCGCGACAAGCTCTCGCGGGCGCTGCTCGACCGCTTCGACCTCGTCGTGACCGTGCCGCGCCCTCGAGCGGCCGAGCTCGCTGCCGGTCGCGCCGAGGCCTCGGCCGTCGTGCGGGAACGCGTGGTCGCGGCACGCGAGCGGCTGGACCACTCGATGCCGCGACGCACGGGTGCGGCCGACGAGCTCCTCGGGCGGGCGGTCGAGCGGCTGCCGCTGTCGGCGCGAGGGCGGGCGCGGGTGGCACGCGTCGCTCGAACCGCGGCGGCGCTGGCGGACTCTGCCGAGGTCGAGGCGGAGCACGTCGCCGAGGCGCTTGGCATACCGCGCTCCCAAGGAGCTGGCGGCATGAGCGAGCTCGCGCTGGCCTCGTTTGCGGCCGTATCGGACTCGCACCTTGTCGGCGAGCCCAGAAGCGCTCGCTTCGCGGCCTTCCGGGCGGGCTTCGACGAACGGGCCGAGCTGTGCTCGTCTCACCGCGCTCGGGCTGCGGTTCGTGGGCCGGTCGGACGCCGCCTTTCCGCCGCTCCTGCGGGCGATCCACGACCCACCGCCGGGTCTCTTCCTGCGCGGGGCGGCGGAGCCGGAGCTGCTCGCCCGGCCGGCGGTGGCGATCGTCGGCGCACGCGCGTGCTCGCCGTACGGCCGCCAGGTGGCTCGACGGCTGGCGCGCGAGCTGGCGACGGCAGGTCTCGTGATCGTCAGCGGCATGGCGCGCGGCGTCGACGCCGAGGCACACCGCGGTGCGCTCGAGGCGAGCGCGACGACCGTCGCCGTCCTCGGCTGCGGCATCGATCGCGACTACCCAGCGGCACATCGCGCCCTCGCCGCGGACATCGCGGCATCCGGGCTCGTCGTCTCCGAGTACGCGCCCGGCGTCGAGCCGGCGCCGTGGCGGTTCCCGGCGAGGAATCGCATCGTGGCCGGCCTGTGTGCCGCGACGGTCGTCGTGGAGGCGCGCGAGCGAAGCGGCGCCCTGATCACGTGCGACTTCGCGCTCGAGGAGGGACGCGAGGTGTTCGCCGTACCCGGGGAGATCACGAGCTCGCTCTCGGCGGGCTCGAACGCGTTGCTCCGGCTCGGCGCGACGCCGCTCACGCGCGCCGAGGACGTGCTCGAGAGCTTCGGCCTCGATCCGGCGCCACGCCCGCAGCCCGTGCTCGGTGACGTCGCGGCGCTCGCACTGGAACGGATCCGGGAGGCGCCGACGAGCGCCGACGAGCTCTCGCGCGCGACGGGCCAGTCGGCGGAGAAGCTGGCCGTGGCGCTCACGGAGCTCGAGCTGGCCGGGGTCGTGACACAGGAGGAGGGCGTCTACCGTGCGAGTGCGTAGCATCGCGCCGTGGCTCGCACGCCCGCTACGCGTCCGCACCGCGTGCGCGACGTCTCGTTTGACGGCGTCGCGCCCGCCGAGCATCGGAGAGGACTGCCCGGGCTGCATTCCTCCCGGGGCCGCCGGTGACTCCGCCCCCGGGGTGCGTGCCCGCCCCACACATGTAGAGGCCGCGGATCCCGGCAAGCCGGTAGCGAGCATGGCCGAGGAGGGGCCGCCAGGCGAAGACCTGGTCGAGGGCGTGCTCGCCGTGCATCGGGTGCCCGCCGCTGAGCCCGTACTCGCGCTCGAGGTCCGCCGGCGTGACGACGTGGCGAGCGACGATCCTGTCCGCGATACCCGGCGCATAGACCTCGAGCGTCCGCACGGCCCCGTCCGCTACACGATCGCGCGCTGCGTCGTCCCAGTCCGCGTCCCGGAGGCGCCGTGGCGCGTACTGGAACAGCGCGGTGACCACGTGGGTCCCGGCAGGGGCCAACGAGGGGTCCGAGAGGGTGGGGATCGTCGCCTCGAGATACGGGTGCTCGGAGATCCGGCCGTACTTCGAGTCGTCGAAAGCCCGCTCGAGGTCGTCGAGGCTCGGAGCGACGACGATCCGCCCGTGGAGGCGCTCGCCGTCGACGCCGCCGATCGCCGGCAGGCCATCCAGGACGAGGGTCACCTTCGCCACCACGCCGGGCGTGCGGATGTGCTCGACCCGCCAGCCCAGAGTCGGGCCGACCTCGGCCGGATCGACGAGGCGCAGAAGGGTCTGCTTGGGGTCGGCGTTCGACACGACGATCGGCGCGTCGATCTCCTCGCCGCTCGCGAGAGCGACACCTTCGACAGAGCCTCGCTCGGTGCGGATGGCGGCGACGTCGGCGTCGCAGCGAATCGTCGCGGCGTTGCTCCGCGCAGCGGCGACGAGCGCCTCCACGAGGGAGTCCGGCCCGCCGCGCGCGAAGACCGTGCGGCCCGCCGCTCCTCCTC
>CAVQJO010000007.1:0-52402 GCA_963712865.1 uncultured Gaiellaceae bacterium | reverse complement strand
CGCTGCTGGGATCGTCAGTGCGACGACGGCGCCCTGCTCGGCCCCGTTCTACCGCGAGCGCCGTCCAGCGTGAGCTCGCACGATCGCCAGCACAATCGAGAGCCCGAGGCGGCGAACTCGCCGCGAGCATCATCGGCGCGGGCGAAGCGTTCGAAGGCGCGGAGGAACTCCGGCGGGAAGCCCGCGCCCTCGTCGCTCACGCGCAGCTCGGTCGCGCCTCCTCGGGTCATCGACGTGAGCCGCACGGTACCGGCGCCGTGCCGGAGAGCGTTGTCGACGAGATTGCCGAGGGCCTGCTCGAGCCGCAGGCGGTCGATGACGATTTCTTCATTCACGTCCGTGTCGACCTCGATGGCTCGGTCTCGGCGGCGGCGCGCGCCGAGAACCGGCGCGCGACGGCCTTCAACAACTCGTCGGCGGCGACGGGCTCCCGTCGCAGCGGCAGCCCACCCTCGTCGATCCGGGCGAGAACGAGCAGATCCTCCGCGAGCCTGCTGGTGCGGTCGACCTCGTCGAGCGCCGACGCGAGTGCACGCCCAAGTTCCTCGTGTGTGCGGGGCTGCCGGAGTGCGAGCTCGAGCTCCGTGCGCAGGAGCGCGAGGGGTGTCCGGAGCTCATGGCTTGCATCTGCGATGAACCGACGCTCGCGCGCAAACCGGCCTCGAGTCGGCCGAGCATCGCGTTGAGCGTTTCGCCGAGACGCCGGATCTCGTCCCGTGCGGCCGGAGCGGCAGCCGCCGGCCGGCACGATCGCTCGACACCTCCTCCGCCCGGCGCCGCATCGCCTCGACCGGCCGTAGCGCTGCGCCCGCGACGAAGTAGCCGGCGAGTGCGGCGAGGAGCAGTGCGAGCGGCCCCGCCACGAGCAGCTGTGTCAGGAGCTCGGCGAGCGCTGCTCGATCGCGATCCTCGACCGAGGCGCCGACGACGAGCACGCGTGCCGCCGACCGGTGTAACGAGAGCCGCGCCGGCTCGCCGTCGAGCGCCCGAAGCGAGTCGCGGCCGAGCACGAAGTCGCCCCCGGCGGCGCGGTTCGATTCCACCGGGGTGATCAGCGACTCGGACGTGAGTGAGCCCGGAACGATCAGCTGCGCGACGTTCTCGTCGTCGTTGCCGAGCTGCACCGCTGTGAGCTGTCCGTCGCGTTCCCGTGCGCGAGCGCGGACAGCGCCTGGGCGCGCAACTCGAGTCGCTCGTCGAGCTGTTCCTCGAGCGCATCGCCGACGCGCGTGTAGAGGAGTGCGCCCACCGCCGCGAGCACGACCGCCATCGCGAGCGCGAACGCGAGCGTGAGCCGCAGGCGGATCGGCACCCTGCTCATGCCTTGCGCAACCGGTAGCCGACGCCGCGAACCGTCTCGAGCGAGTCGCGCCCGAACGGCCGGTCGACCTTGTCGCGGAGGTAGCGGACGTAGACGTCTACGACGTTCGAGCGGTTCTCGTACGCGTAGTCCCACGCGTGCTCGATCAGCTGGTAGCGCGACAGCACTTGGCCGGGCCGCCGCATAAAGGTCTCGAGCAGAGCGAACTCCTTCGCCGGAGAGCTGGATCTCGATGTCGTCTGCGCCACGCCTGGCGGGTCGCGGGGTCGAGCGCGAAGATCGCCCACCTCGAGCACAGCTCGGCCGCTCGGTCGGCGCCCCGACGCACCAGCGCCCGCAGGCGCGCGAGCAGCTCCGCGAACGAGAACGGCTTAACGAGATAGTCGTCCGCACCGGCGTCAAGGCCAGCGACGCGGTCGCTCGACGCCATCCCGGGCGGTCAGCATGAGCACGGCGTCCAGACGCCCGCTTGCGCAGCCTCCGGCACACCTGGACGCCGTCGAGCCCGGGGAGCATGAGGTCGAGCACGACGGCGTCGTACTCGACCGCCCGTGCCATCCGCAGCGCGCCGTCGCCCGTCCGCTCGACGTCGACCGCATGTCCCTCCTCGCCCAGGCCGCGCGCGAGCAGGCTCGCCATCTTGAGCTCGTCCTCGGCGATCAGGATCCGCATCGCCCACCAATTCCGCCGCGGATGAGAGCTCCGTGAGAGCGCGTCTCATGATCGAAGGCGCGCTCGCCTCACGGAGGTCGTCGTGGCTCATCGTCGCGGCGGGTCGCGTCGGCGCGTGGCCCGCACGCACAGCGCCGGAGGGCGACGGAGGCCGCCGCTCACTCGCACCGGCGGCGGGACGGTCATCGAGACCGAGACCGGCGACGACGGCGCCGCCTACAGCGTCGAGATCAGGCTCGCCGACGGCGCCGAGGTCGAGGTCGAGCTCGACGAGAACTTCGACGTCATCGGCAGGAGGCAGACGACGACGGGAGCGACGAGGAAGGCGGACGAAGATTGACCGTTTCTTCATGCCGGCGAGTAGCGTCTGTCGCATGAGGACGCTGCTCGCCGCCGCTCTCGCGCTCGCCGCGCCGGCAGCGGCCGACGGGCACGTTCGGGATGGCTCAACGGGCAGCTTCAAGCTCGTCGCCGGCGTCATCCTGAACCCGCAAGGCGGCGAGATGAAGGGCGTCTGGCTCGACGCCAAGCAGGCGTGCCGGCACGGCGCGTGCGATCGTCGCCTCTCGCGGCCGGCACGCCGCGGGGAAGCGCACTCGCAGCGGCCGCGTCGACAACTGCGCCGAGGGCGGCCCGAACTTCGGCTTCGACCTCGCGCCGCGCTCGCTCGGGCTCGGCTGCGCGAGCGGCCGCTGGAAGCCCGGCCGCTACTCGATGACGACCCGGGACGGACGCCGCCCAGGCGAGCCTCTACCGCCAAGTCACTCGCGCCTGCTAGGCGCGCAGAAGGACCTCGACGGCCGTGCCCCGGCCGGGCGGGAGCTCAGCGAGAGCCCGCCGTCGATCGAGGCGGCGCGGCGCCGCATGTTCTTGAGCCCCTGGCCGGCGGCGGCCTCCTCGCCGTCGAAGCCCTTCCCGTCGTCGCGGATGCGGACGAGCCGGCGCCCGTGCCGCTGGCCGATCCAGACCTCCGCGCGCCGCGCGGCCGCGTGCTTGCGCACGTTCGCGAGCCCCTCCTGGACGATCCGGAAGACCTCGATCTGCTCGTCGGGTGCGAGCAGGATGCTGCCGTCCACCTCGACGTCCACCTCGAGCTGCGCCGTCGGCCGTGAGGAACTCGACGTAGCGGCGGAGCGCGGCGTCGAACGGCGCGTTGCCGCTCGCCGAGGAGAGCGCGAGGACTGCGAACCGCGCCTCCTGCTGGGCGGCGGCCGCGGCCTCCTGCAGCTTCGGCAGCGTCTGCTCCAGCGAGGCGCCCGACTCGAGCATGCTCGCGTGCGTGGAAACGGCGAACAGGTACTGCGCGAGCCCGTCGTGGATCTCGCGCGCGACCCGCGCGCGCTCCTCGGCGACCGCGCGGCCGAACTCGGCGAAGCTGATCGCACGCCAGACGCCGACGAGCAGCACGCCGTAGGAGACCAGGCGCAGGAAGTCGCCCTGCGAGACGAAGTCCGTCGAGTAGTGCGTCGGTCAGCACGTAGTGCAGCTCCGCGAACAGCGTCAGCGTCGCGCCGAGCGCGAGCCAGCTGTCGAGATCCTCCCGGTGGTTCCGGTAGCGCAACGCGAAGCCGATCACGGCGAGCAGCGCGAGCAGCGCGAGGACGGAGAGCGTCAGCGAGAGCTCGAACGGCGGCGCCTCGTTCGACGCAGGGTCGAGCGCCTTGAGCCCGTCGCCGGCGGCGTGCAGCGGCCCCCAGACGGCGAACAGGGCGAGCACGACCAGCCCGACCGCGATCGAGAGCGCTCGCCCGGGGGCGGCGATCCGCCCACCCCGCACGACCGGTGCGAGCGCGATCAGGGCCGCGGCGAGGACACGCGCGCCGAGCGCGGCCCAGGCCTCGGGCGCGTCCTGCGGCTCTCCGCCCAGCACCGGCAGGATCGCGAAGGCGAGAGTGCCCGCGGCGGCCACGCTGAACCCGGCGGCGAGAAGGAGGTCGAGCCGTCGTCCTTCGACCCGGAACCGGACGCCGGCGAGGATCGCGACGATCGTCGCCGCCAGGACGACCGCCGTGTCCAGCACGAGCCGTCCCTCGGGCAGCTCGTACGTGCTCCGGAGGGACGGGTTCGTGAGGAAGAGCGCCGTCGCGGAGCCGAGCAGCGCGACGAGCAGCGTCTCGCCGACGAGCCAGGAGTCGAACGTGTCGTTGCTGGTTTCCCGCACGTGCCTCTAATCGGCACCGCTCCGTCTGCCGATGAGGGTCTCGTGGCTGTGCGCATCCTCATCGCAGACGATCATCCGCTCACGCGCGACGCCCTCGCCTCGCTGCTCGCGCGCGGCGGATTCGAGGTGGTCGGCGAGGCCGCCGACGGCGTCGGAGGCGCTCGAGCTCGCGCAGCGTCTCGAGCCGGATCTCGTGCTGCTCGACCTGACGATGCCGGGGCTCGACGGGCTCTCGGCGCTGCCGCGCCTGCGGGCTGCCAACCCGGGCTGCGAGGTCGTCGTCCTGACGGCGTCCGGAACCGAGGAGAACCTTCTGGGCGCGATCCGCGCCGGCGCTGCCGGGTATCTGCTGAAGAGCGAGCCGCCCGAGCGCATCGTCGCCTTCCTGCACGGGGTGGCGAACGGTGAGGCCGCGCTGTCGGGCGAGGTCGCGCGCCGCCTGCTCGATCAGGTGCGCATCGGTGGCCGGCGCGGCGGCGGCGTGCCGGACTACATCGCCCATTCGCTGTCCGCGCGCGAGGTCGAGGTGCTGCTGCTCCTCGACGACCACCTCTCGACCGACGACATCGCGAAGCGGCTCTTCATCTCCGAGCACACGGTGCGCTCGCACGTGAAGAGCCTCCTGCGCAAGCTCGGCGTCTCGTCGCGCCGCGAGGCGCTCGAGCAGCTCGCCTACGCGCGCCGCTAGCCCGCGGAGTCGAAGCCCGTCGGCGGCGACGGCGACGAGCCGCGGCAGCGTCTCGACGTTGTAGCCCCCCTCCAGCACCGCCGCGACCCGCGGCGCGAGCGACGCGCTTCGGCGCGCGAGCTCCCGGAAGCCGTCGTCGGTGACGTGCATGTCGACGAGGTAGACCAGCTCGCGATCCTCCTCCTCGTGGGCGTCGAACCCGGCCGAGACGAGCACGAGGTCCGGCTCGAACCGCCGCACCGCCGGCTCGACGAGCTCGGCGAACGCCGAGAGCCAGCGGTCGTCGCCGGAGCCGGCCGGCAACGGCACGTTGATCGTGGTCTCGTCGCTCGTGTGCGGCCCGCCGCTGCCGGGAAACAACCTCCCGTACTGGTGCAGCGACGCGAACAGCACGGTGTCGTCGCCGCGGAAGATCGCCTCGGTGCCGTTGCCGTGGTGGACGTCGAAGTCCACGATCGCGACGCGGGCGAGGCCGAGCTCGGCCTGCGCGTAGCGGGCGGCGATCGCGACGTTGCCGAGGAGGCAGAAGCCGAACGCCTCGTCCGGGAGCGCGTGGTGGCCCGGTGGCCGGACGAGCGCGAACCCGCTCCGGTCGACCGCCTCGAGGCAGACGCCGACCGCCAGCCGCGCAGCCTCCCAGCTCGTCTCGGATGCGAGCGTGCTGGGCTCGAGCCACACCGGCCGGTCGATCGCGGCCAGCCGCGCGAGGTGCTCCGGGGTGTGCACGCGCTCCAGCTGCTCCTGTGTGGGCGCCCGGTCGACGTGCTCGCCCGTCAGCACCGCCAGCCGCTCGCCTCGCTCCGGGTGCCCTCCCGTCGGGTGCAGCTCGGCCAGGCGGCGGTTCGTCAGGAGCTCGACGACGCCTCCCTCGCCTGCGGCGCGCCCTCCTGGCATCGCGACTTCGTCACGATGCCTCCAGCGCGCGCAGTCGCTCGGTCAGGCGGCCCAGCCCCCACTCGGAGGCGAGGTCGGCGCCGCGTCCCCAGGTGGGCGGGTCGTCGGGCACCTCCGGGAGCGGCGCGCCCGCGTCCATCGTGGCGATGTGGCGGTAGAGGCGGAGCGCGTCGGCCTCGCGCTCGAACCTCCCTGCCGCGAGCGCCTCCTCGAGGCTGGCGTAGCGGCCGAGCAGGTCGGCGGCCGTCTTCGCACCGACGCCCCGCGCGCCCGGGATCTTGTCGGACGGGTCGCCGCGCAGCGCGATGAAGTCGGGCACCTGGTGGGGCTCGACGCCGTAGCGCTCGCGCACCTCCGCCGGCCCGATGCGGAGGAACGCGCCGCCGCCGCGCTGCGGCTGCAGGATCGTCGTGTGCTCGCTCGCGAGCTGGAACGTGTCGCGGTCGCCGCTCGCGACGAGCGTGTCGCCCCCGCGCGCCTCCTCGTACGCGACGGCCGCGGCGAGGAAGTCGTCGGCCTCGTAGCCGTCGGCCTTCGCGACCGCGAAGCCCATCGCCTCGCAGAGCTGCGGGGCGAGATCGAGCTGCTCGAGCAGGTCGGGCGCGAACTCCCTGCCGCTCTGGTAGCTCTCGAGCGCGACGTGCCGGTAGGTGGGCACGGTCAGCGTGTCCCACGCGACGACCACCGCCCGCGGCGACTCCTCCTCCCAGAGCCGCACGAGCACGTTGCCGACGCCCGTGAGGAGCCCCGCCGGTCGGCCGTCCGCCCGGCGGATCGACTTCGGCAAGGCGTGGTACGAGCGGTGCGCGAACGAGTCGCCGTCGACGATCAGCAGCGGTTTGCTCACGCGGAGCGCTCGAGCTCGGCGATCGCTCCCATCAGACGCTCCGTCGCGAGTCTCGGGGCGTCTTCGCTCCCGGCGAGATCGTCGAGCGCCACCGGGGGGCCGAACGCGACACGGAGCTGCGCGAACCGGCCGAGCCGATCGGTGCCGACGATCGCGGCCGGGATGAGCGGCACGTCGGCGTCGAGAGCGATCCGCGCGGCGCCGGTGTGCGCCTTCGGCTGGTAGCGCTTCCGCAGGCCCTTCTTGCGTCGCGTCCCCTCGGGGAACATGACGACGATGTGTCCCTCGCGGCAAAGTCGCGTCGCGGTCTCCATCGCCTCCGTGTCGCTCTCGCCGCGCCGCACCGGGAAGGCGCCGGCGGCGGTCGCGAACTGCTTGAACGGCGTCCAGAAGAGCTCCGACTTCGCCATGAAACGCAGATAGCGGCGCGGGAAGAGCGGCACTCCGAGCGGCCAGGGATCGAAGTTCGAGTTGTGGTTCGCGGCGAGCACGAAACCGCTCTGCGGCAGGTGCTCCTTGCCCTTCGCACGCAGCCGGTAGAGCCCGTAGAGGATCGGCCACGAGAGCAGCGCGACGAGCATGTAGACGGGACTCGGCCGGGGCGCCACGACGAGGAGTATTCATGTGCGCCGCTAACGTGTCACGCGCCATGTCGAAGAAGCTCGTGATCGTGGAGAGCCCCGCGAAGGCGAAGACCATTGCCGGCTATCTGGGCGGCGACTTCGTCGTGGAGTCGAGCATCGGCCACATCCGCGACCTGCCGAACCGCGCCAGCGACGTGCCGAAGGAGATGCGCGCGAAGTACGGAACCATGGGCGTCGCGATCGACGACGACTTCGAGCCGTACTACATCGTCGACCCGGACAAGAAGCGGATCGTCACCGAGCTCAGGCGCAAGCTGAAGGACGCCGACGAGCTCCTGCTCGCGACGGACGAAGACCGCGAGGGCGAGGCGATCGCGTGGCACCTGCTCGAGGAGCTGAAGCCGAAGGTGCCGGTCCGGCGCATGGTCTTCCACGAGATCACCCGGGAGGCGATCCAGCGTGCGCTCGGCGAGACGCGCGAGGTCGACAAGCGGCTCGTGGACGCGCAGGAGACGCGGCGTATCCTCGACCGGCTCTACGGCTACGAGGTCTCGCCCGTCCTCTGGAAGAAGGTCATGCAGGGCCTGTCCGCCGGCCGCGTGCAGTCGGTCGCCGTGCGGCTCGTGGTCGAGCGCGAGCGCGAGCGCCGGGCGTTCGTCTCGGCGTCGTACTGGGACCTCGAAGGGCGTCTTCGATCCCGGCTCGTTCGCGGCGCGGCTCGTCGGCGTCGACGGCAAGCGCGTGGCCCAGGGTCGCGACTTCGCCCAGGACGGAACGCTCCGGACTGCGGACACGGTCGTGCTCGACGAGCAGGAGGCGCGCGGCCTCGTCGAAGAGCTCGGCGGTGCGACCTTCACCGTTCGCTCGGCCGACGAGAAGCCGTACACGCGCCGCCCGGCGGCGCCGTTCATGACCTCGACGCTGCAGCAGGAGGCGAGCCGCAAGCTCCGCTTCTCGGCGCAGACGACGATGCGGGTCGCCCAGCGGCTGTACGACAACGGCTACATCACCTACATGCGCACCGACTCGACGACGCTGTCGGAGTCGGCGCTGGCCGCCGCGCGCAGACAGGCCGTCGAGCTCTACGGCCCCGACTCGATCCCGGAGCGGCCGAGGCAGTACACCCGCAAGGTCAAGAACGCGCAGGAGGCGCACGAGGCGATCCGGCCGGCCGGCGACTCCTTCCGGACGCCGAAGTCCCTCGCGCGCGAGCTCGGTCGCGACGAGCTCGCCCTCTACGAGCTGATCTGGAAGCGGACGCTCGCCTCGCAGATGGCCGACGCGCGCGGGCTGACGGTCTCGCTGCGGTTCGGCACGACGACGCGGGGCGGCCGCGACGTCGAGTTCGGCGCCTCCGGCACGGTGATCACCTTCCGCGGCTTCCTCGCCGCCTACGAGGAGAGCCGCGACGACGAGCAGTCCGCCGACGACGACAATCGGCCGCTGCCGCACCTCGCGCCGGGCGACGCCGCTGACGGCGCTCGAGCTCGAGCCCGAGGGCCACGCGACGACGCCCCCGGCCCGCTACACCGAGGCGAGCCTCGTGCAGGCGCTCGAGGAGCGCGGCATCGGCAGGCCGTCGACCTACGCGTCGATCATGGGCACGATCCTCGACCGCGGCTACGTCTTCAAGCGCGGCACGGCGCTCGTGCCGTCGTTCCTCGCCTTCGCCGTCATCTCGCTGCTCGAGCAGCACTTCGGCCAGCTCGTCGACTACGACTTCACGGCGCGGATGGAGGACGACCTCGACCGCATCGCCGCCGGCGACGAGGCGCGAGTGACGTGGCTGCAGCGCTTCTACTTCGGCGACGGCAGCCCCGGGCTGCACGCGCTCGTGACCGATCAGCTCGACCAGATCGACGCCCGCGCGGTGAACACGCTGCCGATCGGCAACGGCATCGCGCTCCGCGTCGGTCGCTACGGGCCGTACGTCGAGCGTGGCGAGGAGCGCGCGAGCGTCCCGGAGGACCTCGCTCCGGACGAGCTCACCGTCGAGAAGGCCGAGGAGCTGCTGGCGGCGCCGACGGGCGACCGGATCCTCGGCGTCCATCCCGACTGGGGCCACGAGATCGCGGCCCGGAGCGGGCGCTACGGCCCGTACGTCACCGAGGTGCTCCCGGAGGGCGCGAGCGAGAAACCGCGCGCCGCCTCCCTCTTCGCGTCGATGTCGCCCGAGACGGTCACGCTCGACGAGGCGGTGCGGCTGCTGTCGCTGCCGCGGGTCCTCGGCACGGACAGCGAAGGCGTCGAGATCACCGCCCAGAACGGCCGCTACGGGCCGTACGTCAAGCGGGGAACGGACTCGCGCTCGCTCGACTCGGAGGAGCGCCTGTTCTCGGTCACGCTCGACGAGGCGCTCGCGCTGCTCGCCCAGCCGAAGCAGCGTCGGGGGCGAGGCGAGCGCCGAAGCCGCCCCTGCGCGAGCTCGGCGCAGACCCGGTCAGCGGCAAGCCGATGGTGCTGAAGGAGGGCCGCTACGGGCCGTACGTGACCGACGGCGAGACCAACGCGAGCCTCCGTCGCGGCGACGATCCCGAGACGGTGACGGTCGAGCGCGCCGCCGAGCTTCTCGCCGACCGGCGGTCGAAGGGCCCGGCCCCGAAGCGGGCCAAACGCCGGTCGTAGGCGTCATCCGGCCCGAGGTGCAAACTTTCCGCGGCGTTCGCCGTCAACAGCCTGTGAGGGGGCCTCAAGAGAGGCGCGCTTGGCTCATGCGCGCAAACCGAAAGCGACCCTCGCCGGAATAGCTAGAGGTAGCCGCACGTTCGAGCTTGTAACACCTACCAGGTGTCGGTTCCGCTGGCACCGGCAGGAAAAAGCTCCTAAAGTGAGTAAGTTTGTCGCTTAGCCGCCCAGAAGCATTTCGAAAGGACTGACGCTTTCCCTTGACGCAGAACCAGCTGATCGAACTGTTGGAATCAGACCAGGTGCGGCTCGCTCGTGGAGCGGTCGGAGGAGCGCGGCTTCATCGAGCCGGCCGACTTCGAGGCGTTCGCGCTCGAGCACGATCTGAACGACGAGGAGCAGGAGCAGCTGACGCGCGAGCTCGAGACGATCGGTCTCGAGGTCGGGCAGGCACGCGCCATCGAGCGTGAGAAGGAAAAGGAGAAGGAGGCCGAGGCCGCACGCTGCCGAGGCCACCGTCGCCAGCGGCGCCGCCGACAGCCTGCAGCTCTTCCTCGCCGACGTCGGCCGCCACAAGCTGCTGAACGCGGCCGAGGAGGTCCAGCTCGCGAAGATGATCGAGCGCGGCGACCTCGTCGCCAAGCGCCGCATGATCGAGTCGAACCTCCGGCTCGTCGTCTCGATCGCGAAGGGCTACCGGGGCCTCGGCGTCCCCTTCCTCGACCTGATCCAGGAGGGAACGCTCGGCCTCAACCGTGCCGTCGAGAAGTTCGACTGGCGCCGCGGGTTCAAGTTCTCGACGTACGCGACGTGGTGGATCCGCCAGTCCGTGCAGCGAGCGGTCGCGAACCACGCCCGGACGATCCGCGTCCCGGTGCACGTCGTCGAGCGCCAGCAGAAGCTGTCGCGTGCGGCCCGCCGGCTCGAGGTCGAGCTCGGCCGCGAGGCGACGAAGGAAGAGCTCGCCGAGGCGACCGGCCTCCCGATCCAGCACGTCGACGAGGCACTCGGCGCGGCGCACGCGTCCGTCTCGCTCAACCAGACGGTGGGCGCGGACGACGAGGGCGAGCTCGGCGACCTCTTCGCCGACCGCGAGGCCAGCGATCCGTTCGACGAGGCCGAGGAGTCGCTCCGCAAGCAGGGCGTCCGGCGTGCGCTCGACGCGCTGCCGGAGCGCGAGCGGCGCATCCTCGAGCTCCGCTTCGGCTTCGAGGGCGAGCCCTGGACGCTCGAGGCGATCGGGCACGAGCTCGACCTGACGCGCGAGCGCGTCCGCCAGCTCGAGGGGCAGGCCCTCTCGCGCCTGGCGGCGCTGCGCGATCTGGCCAGCCTCGCCGCTAGCCGCGTAGGAACTGAAAGGTTGCGTTAAGGGGCGGCTCCGGCCGCCCCTTCGCGCTTGCCCATGTCTGCACCCTCCTGAATACTCCCTGCACCCCTGTCTGAAGTGAAAGGAGTCAATTTGAGGACGAAGTGGCACTGGCTGCTGCTGCTCGTCGTCGCGAGCATGCTCGCGCTGGCGGGCTGCGGTGGCGACGACGAGGAAGCGGGTGGCACCGGCGACGAGACGACGGCCGAGGGGCCCGAGGGAGGCACGCTCGTCTTTGCGGGCGCAGCCGATCCGGTCCTGCTCGACGGCGCACTCGTCTCGGACGGTGAGTCGTTTCGCGTCGATCACGCAGATCTTCGAGACGCTCGTGGCGCTCAAGCCGGGCACGACCGAGCCTGAGCCCGGCCTCGCCGAGAGCTGGGAGCCGAACGACGACGGCACCGTCTGGACGTTCAAGATTCGCGAGGGCGTCGAGTTCCACGACGGCGAGCCGCTCAACGCCGAGGCGGTCTGCTTCAACTTCGACCGCTGGTACAACTTCAAGGGCGCCCTCGCCAACCCGGCCGCCAGCTACTACTGGCAGGTCGTCTTCGGCGGCTTTGCGGACCTTCGACCCGGACAGCGGCGCTCCCGAGGAGAGCCTCTACGAGAGCTGCGAGGCGACCGACGAGTCGACCGCGGTGATCACGCTGACGAAGCCGTCGGCGACGTTCATCCCGGCGCTCTCTCAGCAGTCGTTCTCGATTGCCAGCCCGAAGGCCCTGCAGGACGTGCAACGCCGACCAGGGCTCGCTCGACGCGGAAGGCGTCTTCACCTCGACCGGCACGTTCGGCACCGAGCATCCCGATCGGCACCGGCCCGTTCAAGTTCGACTCGTGGGTGCGGAACGACCGGCTCACGCTCGTGAAGAACGAGGACTACTGGGGCGACCAGGCCAAGCTCGACGAGCTGATCATCCGGCCGATCGCCGACAACGCCGCCCGCCTGCAGGCGCTGCAGTCGGGTGAGATCCAGGGTTACGACCTCGTCGAGCCGCAGGACATCGCGACGATCGAGGGCGACTCGAACCTGCAGATCATCGACCGGCCGGCCTTCAACGTCGCCTATGTCGGCTTCAACATCGCGCGGAAGCCGACGGACGACATCGAGGTGCGGAAGGCGATCGCGTACGGCCTCGACCGACAGGCCGTCGTCGACAACTTCTACTCCGGCCGGGGCGTCGTCGCGACGCAGTTCATGCCGCCGGAGGTCCTCGGGTACGCGGACGACGTCACGACGTACGAGTACGACCCGGAGAAGGCGAAGCAGACCCTGCACGGACGCCGGCTACACGCTGCCGGTCGCGATCGAGTTCTGGTATCCGACGGACGTGTCCCGTCCGTACATGCCGGACCCGAAGCGGAACTTCGAGGCGTTCGCCGCGAGCCTGAACAAGTCGGGCTTCAAGGTGACGCCGAAGAGTGCCCCGTGGAACCCGGACTACCTCGGACGCGCGGATGCCGGCACCGCCGGCAACGCTCCGTCTGCTCGGCTGGACGGGCGACTACGGCGATGCCGACAACTTCATCGGCACGTTCTTCCAGTCTCCGCAAAGGCCTGGGGCACGACGACGACGCCGCTGACGGAGATCCAGAACCTGCTCAACGAGGGCGAGATCGAGACCGACGGGCGAAGCGTCAGGAGCCATCTACGAGAACGCCAACCGGGCGATCATGGAGCAGCTTCCGGGTGTCCCGTATGCGCACTCGGAGCCGGCGCTCGCGTTCGACGCCGACGTCAAGGGCTACGATCGCGAGCCCGACGACGAACGAGTCGTTCGCGCCTGTGACCGCTCGGAGGATAGGAGAAGGCTAGGAGCCGGCGGACGAAATGCTGCGTTTCGTCGTCCGCCGGCTCCTGCTGCTCATCCCGATCCTGCTCGGGCTCTCGATCCTCGTCTTCTTCTGGATCAGGGCCCTCCCGGGGAGCCCGGCAACGACGCTGCTCGGAGAGCGCGCCACCCAGCAGCAGATCGAGGCGATCAACAAGCAGTACGGGCTCGACGACCCGCTGCCCGTGCAGTACCTGCGCTACGTGAGGACGACGCATCCGCGGCGACTTCGGCGACTCGGTCACGAGCCGCCGGCCCGTCGTCGAGGAGTTCCAGGAGCGCTTCCCGGCCACGCTCGAGCTGGCGTTCGCGGCGATGATCTTCTCCGATCGTGCTCGGCGTCCCGCTCGGTTTCATCGCGGCCAAACGGCACGGCAGCTGGATCGACCACACGAGCCTGCTCGCATCGTTAATAGGCATCTCGATCCCGATCTTCTTCCTCGCGATCATCCTCAAGTACATCTTCGCGGTGCAGCTCGGGTGGTTACCCACTGTGGGCCGGATCTCCGTCCTGATCGACCTCGAGCATCCGACCAACTTCTACGTCCTCGATGCGATCCTCGCGGGCGATCCTGAGGCGCTGTGGGACGTGCTCAAGCATCTCGTGCTGCCGGCGATCGCCCTCGGCACGATTCCGCTCGCGATCATCGCGCGGATCACGCGTGCCGCCGTGCTCGACGTCCAGAACGAGGATTACGTGCGCACGGCGCGCGCGAAGGGCGTGTCGCCGAGAACCATCGACGGCAGACACGTGCTACGGAACGCGATGCTGCCGATCGTCACCATCATCGGCCTGCAGACGGGGTTGCTGCTCTCTGGCGCTGTTCTGACCGAGACGGTCTTCGCCTGGCCGGGCATCGGCACCTGGCTCGTCGACGCGATCAAGGATCGCAACTACCCGGTCCTGCAGGGCGGGATCCTCTTCATCGCCTTCGTCTTCGTGCTGGTCAACCTCCTCGTCGATCTCTCGTACGGGTTCCTCAACCCGCGGATCAGGGTCAACTGATGTCGGTTGCCGAGCTCGAGGGCCGTGAGCTCCTGCTGGACGCGCCGAGTGGCGGGCTGTTCTCCGAGGCCTGGTCGAGACTCCTCAAGAACCCTGGCGCGATCGTCGGCTTCTTCCTCGTCGGGATCTTCGTCTTCCTGGCGCTCTTCGCGCCCCTCATCGCGCCCGAGGATCCCCGTGTGGGCGACCTCTCGCGGTTGGAGGGCAGCTGCTGCCCGGGGCCCTCGGCGGACCATTGGTTCGGAATCGACCAGCAGGGCCGGGACGAGCTCTCGCGAATCGTGTACGGCGCTCGCTTCTCGCTGCTGATCGGGATCGTCTCGACCGCGGTCGGCCTCTCGATCGGGCTCCTCTTGGGGGCGATCGCAGGCTACGTCGGCGGCGCAGTCGACAGCGTGATCATGCGGCTGATGGACATCATGCTCGCGATTCCGGGGCTGCTGCTCGCGATCGGGATCGTTGCCGCCCTCGGTCCGGGCCTCGTGCAGATCATGGTCGCCGTCGGGGTGACGCAGATACCGATCTTCGCGCGCCTCCTGCGCGGGTCGATCCTCGCGCAACGCGAGAACGACTTCGTCCTCGCCGCCCGGGCCGTCGGCGTTCCACGCCGCCGGATCCTCTCGTCGCACATCCTCCCGAACGCGATCTCCCCCGTGATCGTGCAGGGGACGCTCGCGCTCGCCACCGCGATCATCGACGTTGCGGCGCTCGGGTTCCTCGGCCTCGGGCCGCAGGATCCATCGACTCCGGAGTGGGGGACGATGCTGACCGACACCACGCGGTACCTGCAGACGGCTCCGCATCTCGCGATCATCCCCGGCCTGGCGATCGTGCTTTCCGTGCTCGGCTTCAACCTCATTGGCGATGGTCTCCGGGAGGCCCTGGATCCAAAGCTGAGAGGCCGTGGCTAGGGAGCCGCTGCTCACCGTCGACGACCTGCATGTGCAGTTCGGGACGAGCCGCGGACTCGTCTACGCGGTCAACGGCATCTCCTTCGAGATCGCTCCGGGGGAGACGCTCGGGATCGTCGGCGAGTCGGGGTGCGGCAAGAGCGTGACGTCCCTCGCGATCCTCGGCATCCTCGCGCGCAACGGCCGCGTGACGCGGGGCACCGCGACCTTCGGCGGCCGCGATCTCCTGGCCCTCCCCGACTCGGAGCTCCGGCGCATTCGCGGCCGCGAGATCGCGATGATCTTTCAGGACCCGATGACGTCGATGAACCCGGTGCTGACGATCGGGCGGCAGATCCGCGAGGCGCTCGAGACGCACTTCGGCATGGATCGCGCGCAGGCCGACCGGCGGTCCGCCGAGCTGCTCGACCAGGTCGGGATCCCCAGCCCCAAGGCGCGGCTCAAGGACTACCCCCACCAGTTCTCTGGCGGCATGAGGCAGCGGGCGATGATTGCGATGGCGCTTGCGTGCGAGCCGAAGCTCCTCATCGCCGACGAGCCCACGACCGCGCTCGACGTCACGATTCAGGCGCAGATTCTCGCGCTGCTCCGGTCGCTCGTCGACGAGCTCGACACCGCGCTCATCATGATCACCCACGACCTTGGCGTCGTCGCCGGCATGTGCGAGCGGGTGAACGTCATGTACGCCGGCATGTTCGTCGAGACGGGGACCGCCGACCGTCTTTTCGCGCAGCCGCGCCATCCGTACACGCTCGGACTGCTGCAGAGCGTGCCGCGGCTCGACATCGGTCAACGGCAGCGCCTGCAGCCGATCCCGGGCGCGCCGCGCAACATGCTGACTGCGCCGAGCGCGTGCCCGTTCGCGCCCCGATGTCGCTATGAGGTCGAGCAGTCCCGCGAGCAGGTGCCGCCCCTCGAGAAGATCGAGCAGGGACACCATGTCCGTTGCTTCAACCCGGTGCCCGCCGACGAGTGGCAGCGCTCGCGACTTGGCGGCGAGGCTGCGTGACGAAGTCACGCAGCCGTGAGGGGTCGGGGGAACCCGCGGTTCCCCCGAAGAGGCGCGCCGCTGCGAAGCAGCGGCGTCAGCGCGCAGGGGGCTCGCGGGGGAAACCGGGTTCCCTCGCGCGACCGCGCCGCAGGCGCGGGAGGCGGCGTGACGAACGGTTCGAGCCTCGTCGAGGTCGATGACCTCAGGATCTGGTTTCCGATCCGCAGCGGCCTCCTGCTCGACCGCCACGTCGGAGACGTCAAGGCGGTCGACGGCGTCACACTGACGATCGAGCGGGGCGAGACGCTCGGCCTCGTCGGCGAGTCCGGCTGCGGCAAGTCGACCGTCGGGCGGGCCCTGCTGCGCCTGTACGAGCCGACCGGTGGCTCGATCGTCTTCGACGGCGAGGACATCACACACCTCGGCGAATCGGAGCTGCGACCGCTGCGCAAGCGAATGCAGATGGTGTTCCAGGATCCGTACGCGTCGCTCAACCCGCGGCACTCGATCGGGCGAATCGTCGGCGAACCGCTGCGCGTGCACGGGCTCGGGCGTGGCCGGAGCCTCGGGCCGAAGGTACGGGAGCTCCTCCAGGTCGTCGGCCTCCCCGCCGATGCCGCGTCGCGCTATCCACACGAGTTCTCCGGCGGGCAGCGCCAGCGAATCGGGCTCGCGCGCGCCCTGGCCCTCAATCCGGACTTCATCGTCTGTGACGAGCCGGTGTCGGCGCTCGACGTCTCGATCCAGGCGCAGATCGTCAATCTGCTCGAGGCATTGCAGCGTGAGTTCGACCTCACCTACCTCTTCATCGCGCACGACCTCGCCGTCGTCCGGCACATCTCCGATCGGATCGCGGTGATGTACCTCGGCCAGATCATGGAGCTGTCGCCGTCGGACGACCTGTACGAGAATCCGCTCCACCCGTACACGATCGCCCTGTTGTCGGCGATTCCGATTCCCGACCCCGCGATCGAGCGGCAGCGGGAGTCGATCCTGCTGTACGGCGACCTGCCGAGCCCGGCGGCGCCTCCGGCGGCGTGCCGGTTCCACACCCGCTGTCCGTTCGTGCAGCCCACGCGCTGCCGGGACGAGGAGCCGATGCTGCGTCCGCTCGAAGGGCATCTCGTCAAGTGCCACTGGGCCGAAGAGGTCAAGGCAGGAGACATTCAGCCGCAGGAACGCGAGGTGGTCTTCTCGCCCGGCCCGGCCGAGCGCGTCTACGAGCCGCCTCCGGTCTAGTGCTCCGACTGACCGTCCGCGACGGCGAGCTCGAGCCCGAGTCCTGGGTCTACGCGTGGCTCGCGCACGACGGCGTCGTCTACGTCGGCGGCACGGGTCTCCAGCCGGCGACTAGGACGTGGCTCCATCTCCATCACGACGATCCGGAGATCGGGCGGATGCGCGCGCGGTACCCGACCCTCGCGCTGGAGACGCTCGACGTCGTCTCTCTCGGGCTGCCGGAGGGTGTCGAGCGCCAGCGCGTGCGTCACGGCACCGTCATCCAGCTCAGCGAGAGGGGTCTGCTTTCCCCGCGGCACGTCTGCGATCCTCCGCAGGAGCTCGGCCCGTCCGAGGAGGCGGACAGCTTCGTCGAGCTGCTCGCCGACGAGCTCGGTTCGTGAGCGAGGCGGACGAGAAGCGGATCGACATCCGCTGGCGCGACCTCGACGCCTACGGTCACGTCAACCAGGCGGTCTACCTGACCTTCGCGGAGGAGGCGCTGGATGCGTGGTTTCGGCGGCGGCTCGCCCTCGACGAAGGCCGCGTCTGGGACTACGTCGCGGCGAAGACGACGATCGAGTATCGCTCTGAGCTGCGGCTGGCGGATGTCCAGGCGGTCGGCACCGTCGAGCTCGTCCGTCTTGGGACGAAGAGCGTGACCGCACGCACGACGCTGCAGGCCCGGGATGGACGCGTGGCGGCCGAGATCGAGTCGATCGTCGTCGTGCTCGACGGCAAGGGCGGCGCGAGCCGCGCTCTGACGGAGGCCGAGCGGGCAGCACTCAGCGGCTAGGCAGCGATCGCCGTCCGATCGACGATCTCGTCGATCAGGCCGTACGAGCAGGCTTCCTGCGGTGTCATGAAACGGTCACGGTCGATGTCGGACATGACCTTCTCGACGGGCTGGCCGGTGTGCTTGGCAAGGATCTCCGCCATGCGGCGGGTCATCGCCAGTACCTCCTGGGCGTGGATCTCGATGTCGGCGGGGGTGCCCCGGAAGCCCGCGGAGCCTTGGTGGATCATGACCTTGGAGTTCGGCAGCGCCCGGCGCTTGCCCGCGGCGCCTCCCCCAGGATCATCGCGGCCGCCGACATGCCCATGCCGATGCAGACCGTGGCCACGTCGGGCTTGACGTACTGCATCGTGTCGTAGATCGCCATGCCCGCGTAGGCCGAGCCTCCGGGGGAGTTCACGTACAGGCAGATGTCCTTGTCGGGATCCTCGGCCTCGAGGAAGAGGAGTTGCGCAGTGATCAGGTTCGCGATCTCGTCGTCGACCTCTCGGCCGAGGAAGACGATGCGCTCCCGCAGTAGCCGCGAATAGATGTCGAACGAGCGCTCGTAGCGACCGTCCGCCTCCACCACCATCGGTACGAGCATGTGAGCCTCCTCCTGGTAACGTGCAACCGAACGGTTGCAAACTATCACGCAACCTCAGGGTTGCGCATCGGGAGGCGCGAATGGACGTGCAGCGGGAGATCGTGGTACCGGCGCCGGTCGAGGAGGTCTGGTCCGCGCTGACCGAGCCCGAGCGGCTGGAGGAGTGGTTCGCGAACGACGTGGAGCTCGACCTGGAGCCGGGCGGGGTGGGAACCTTTCGGTGGGACGACGGCGACGAGCGGCATGCAGTGGTGGAAGAGGTCGTGCCGGAGCGTCGATTCGCGTTCACGTGGGACGACGAGAGCCGGGTGGAGATCGAGCTCGCCGAGGTGGAGACCGGCACGCGCGTGCTCGTCACCGAGACGGCAGGTGCGGGCTGGGCGACGGCGCTCTCGCTGCAGGCACTCGCGCTCGTTCACGTGTGACGGACGTCTTCTCGGCTCTGGCCGATCCGAGCCGGCGGCGCCTGCTCGAAGAGCTGGCCGGCAAAGAGGCCTCGGTCACCGAGCTCGCCCAGACCCTGCCCGTGACGCGGCAGGCGGTTGCCAAGCACATGGCTGCGCTGGCGAGTGCTGGGCTGGTCGAGTCGCGCCGGGTGGGCCGCGAGCGGCTTTACCGGCTCAACCCCGAGCCGCTCGACGGCGCCGCGGGGTGGATCGCGCGGGTCGGTTCCGAGTGGGACGAGCGGCTGGGGCGGTTGCGCGACCACGTCGGCGGGCGGTCGGTCGCGGTCGACGGTCGCTCCCGTTCACGCGGAGCCCGACGCCGGGTCGGAGCAGGTCACGCAGGCGCTGCGGGGAGAGCCGCTCCGCGTGCTGGAGACGCGGGACGCCTGGGCGCGGATCGAGACAACCTACGACTACGCGGGGTGGGTGCAGGTCTCGGCGCTCTCAGCTGAGCGCCCCGGCCGCTGGCTGCCGGCGCGGCGGGAGGGCGATCCGGTTGCGGAGGCGCGCGAGTACCTCGGCGCTCCCTATCAATGGGGCGGCATGACCGAGAATGGGATCGATTGCTCCGGACTTGTCCACATGGCCTATCGAAGGCTGGGGACACTTGTACCGCGCGATGCCCGCGACCAGGAGGCCGCCGGCGAGCGTGCCGCGCGACCGCGTCGGGGTGACCTCGTCACCTACGGGCAGGGGCCGGACGCCGATCACATTGCTTTCTGGCTTGGCAACGATCGGATCCTCCATGCCGTCGGATCGCGCGGCGTCGTCGAGGAGCCTGAGCCAGTGGAACTTCGCCGGACGAGGCGGCGCTTCGTGCGGCTCGCGACCTGAGCGGTTACCTCGAACGAGCTAAAGGGCGCATAGGTCGCGGCCGATACCCAAGCCGTGGACGCTGCTGAGCGCAAGGAGATCCTGAGCCGTTACATGGACCACAGCCGGCGTTTCGAGGCGGCCGCAGCGCGCCGCTCGAACGCAACGGCCGAGGTGATCCCCTTCACCGCTCCGCTTCGCGAGCTCGAGCAAGAACCGACGATGCGGGAGATCGAGGTCCTGCAACTCGTCGCGGACGGGCTCGTGAACCGCGAGATCGGCGAGCGCCTCTTCCTCTCGGAGGAGACGGTCAAGTCGCACGTCCGCCACCTGCTCGCGAAACTTCAGGCGCGCAGCAGAGCCCACGCCGTAGCCGTTGGCTTCCGGCGTGGACTCATTGCCTGATCTTCGCTCCACATCTTCCACACCCTGTGGATATCCCCCGGACGAGGGATGCCACCTAGGTGCGAAAAAAGCAGGATTTGTCGGCTTCTACCAGATCTTGCATGGTACCAGCCACGCGGCGGCAAGCACCATGCCGAAGCAGCCCGTAGCACGAGCCCTCAGGCGAGTCATGTGAAACCTCCAGATCAGGAACTAACGGCAGCGCCGAGTCTATACCCCTTCAGAGGGAGCTTCAAGAGGATTCGGCAGATTCTTGAGTCTCGAGATCTCGTCTGGTCACTCGCTTGGGCGGCGCACGCTGTGGCTGGCCGCAGCCGTGGTAGGTCTCTCCCTCCTCGCGGCGGATGCAGCCACTGCCGAGATGGTCGGTGCTGCTTGCGTTGGCGATCATCGCGGGCGTCGCCGAGCGGCAGAGCGTCCGCTCTTTCAGTCACCGAGGAACGAACACTCGAAATTTCGGTGGCGTTTCTGCCGTTCGTCGTCACCGCCGTCGCCTTCGGGCCTCTAGCGGCCTTCATCGTCGGAGCCCTCGCCAACCTCGGAGACTTCCGGCGTCCCTACATGCGCTGGGCGGTCTATACGCCGATGCGGGCGCTGACTGGCGCCGCTGCTGGGTTTGCTGCGGCAGCTGTCGTCACGACAAGCAATCCGGAATCGTTCGGCGCGATTCTGCTTGCGACCCTCCTCGCGGCGGTCGCCAACCTAGCGTGCGACGCGATTCTCAACTTCGGGACGCTCTTGGTTCGCCGACCGACCTCTCCACTGATGTACGTGCGGGCGATGATCCCGCACTTCTTCGTTGCCGTGCCTCTCTATGTCCCGGTGGCGGCCTTGCTGGTGTACGGCTACGAGAAGTATTCACTCGTCGCGATTGGCGCGTTCCTTCTACCGGTCGTGGCTCTTCAGCGAGTCATTCACCTCTATCAGGAACAGCGCGAGGTTTCGACTGAGTTGGCCGACCTCAATGCGAAACTGGAGCGTGCAAACCTATCCTTTGCATCCGCCTTGGTCGCTACGCTCGACGCGCGAGACCGTTACACCGCCGGCCACTCGGCGGCCGTGGCGATCTACTCGCGCGACATCGCTGAGCGGCTTGGGCTCGACGAGGAGACTGCAGCAGCGGTGCTATCTCATCGGACTGGTCCACGACATCGGGAAAATCGGGCTGCCGCCCGGCCTCCTGGAGAAGCCAGGTGCGCTAACGCTCGACGAGCGACGCCAGATGCAGGAGCACTCCGCTATCGGTGAGCGGATTCTTGCGAACGTCGATACGTATTCTGAGGTAGCTCAGATCGTGCGCCACCACCATGAGCGCGTCGACGGGACGGGCTATCCGGACGGACTGATGGAGCCCGAGATTCCCCTGCTGTCGCGCATTATCGCCGTTGCGGACGCGTACAACGCAATGACGTCCGATCGGCCATATCGCGACGCGATGCCGAGCCGAGTTGCCCGCATGCGGCTCGCGCAAGCCGTCGCGTCGCAGTTCGACACAACGGTAGTCGCCGCCTTCGAAGCGATCCTCGCTGGGGCTGACGAGAGCTACCGAATGGGTCAGCGGCAAGACTTCAAGATCATGGATGCCCCCGTTGTTCCGATCCCCGAGAGGGATGCCGCATAGTCCTCGCATAGTGGGGAACGCGTAGCGCCGCGGCTGTTCGGGACGAAACACCGAGCTTCTCGAGTATGTGGCTGATGTGTGCCTTTGCTGTGCCCTCGGCAATGAACAGAGACTGCGCTATCGCACGGTTTGAGTAGCCGTCAGCGACGAGTGCTAGGACCTCCCGCTCTCGGCGAGAGAGTGCCTCCCACGTTCCGGTCTCGTTTGAGGCCGGAAGCGCAAAGTGCGCGGCATCGTCGGCGATCACCAAAACACGCAGCATCTCCTCGCGCGTCTCATCAGCGTCGAGTAGGACTTGCGCCAACTGAGGAGAGCCGCGGTACCCCGCAATGAAACACTCGATGCAGTGGTTAGCGGTGGCAGATCCGAGCGCTGCTCGCGCGAGCTCGAAGACATTGGCCTCCGCCCTGTTTGATGCAACGATCGCGCGGGCAGCCGCGCTGCAGACGCTTGCTTCAATGCCGCTTGTGGTCTGTTGGGCAAGGTCGGCCGTAGTTAGCGCGCGCGCGTCTTCCAGGTTGCAGGCAAGAGCGATTGCTCGCGACCCGATCACCTCGCCGTAGGTGGAGGGCGTGACTTCACCAACGGTGCGCATCGATTGAGCAATCGCCTCTCTGAATCTGCCCTGGGCCACCAACGAGCGAGTCCTTACTGACGTCGCGATCGCCGCGAGGAAGTCGTCGCCGGCAGCACGTCCAGCCGTCTCGATCTCGTCCAATAGATCGCTCACTCGGTCGAAGCGAGCGCGGATGAGCGCGATCAGCGCCTCAATAAGCCTTGCATACGGAACGATAAAGGACAGCCGGAACTTGCCGGCGTCTTCGAGCTGCTCCGCAAGTACCATCGTTGCCTCGTCGATGTCACCAGCGCTAGCTGCGGCGTACGCATACATGTTTCTGAATGAGCAACGCAGGATGGGGTCGGCGACGCGATTCACGAGGCGGTACGTGCGCCTTGCTTCATTCAGATCACCGCTGGTTCCGAAGCGTGAATTCAGACTCATCTTCCGGCTGACGTAGTCGACGCGGGCTTCGATGTCATTCGGGCTTGGTTCGGATTGAGCCAACAGCGTCACAGCTTCCGGGAGCTCAAGGTCGATAGCAGCTGTTAGCTCGCCCTGATTGGCGACTCGGAGGTCTTCATGTGACGACGCGGCCGCTCCCGCTCTTCGGTAGAGCGCGAGCGCTTCGCCTTCGCGATTCGCGGCATGTGCCGCTCGACCCGCCCTCGCATAGGCGCGGCTCGTCCATCCGACGTCGTGACTGAGCGTCTCGGCGGCCGCCAGTGCGCGCACCTCGGACTCATGGAATCGGCCCTCGCGGAAGAGCAACTCGGCAGAGCTGAGGTCGAGCTCGGGGGCCGCGATCGATCTCCGCTCGGCGTAGGCGACCCACCTTTGGAGCGCCGGGGTGCGGCCGCTCGCGAGCAGGTCGTCGAGGGCGACTCGCAGGAGCGGCAAAAGCACTTCGTCGATCCCGTACCGCTCGATGACGCTGAAGGCCTCGTCCCAGTGCTGCTCCGCGATCAACGTCTCGGCGACTCGCTTGCTCTTCGTCCGCGTGGCCCGCGCCGGCTGCCTCGTCGAGCTTCTGCCGCAGGAACGCCTCGAGGAGGGGATGGAGCTCGAGCTTCCCGTCGGCATCGGTCGTGAGCCAGCCCGCGTCGACGACCTCTCGCAGTGTCTTCTCGCGGTCGCGCGCCGGGAAGAGCTGCTCGATCAGCTGCCGCGAGCGAACGCCCGCCACGGCGATCAGGCACATGCTGTCCTGGATCGGTGCGGCGGCAGTGTCTGGTACAGCTCCTCGGCCAGATAGTCGTACAGCGCCTCGGGGAGACCGGCGGTCATGCCAGACATCAGCGTCGGCTCCGGCATCAGCGAAGCGAGTCCGACGACGGCGGGCCAGCCGTCCGCGAGCGCGACGACCCCTGGCGTGGCAGCGATGTCGGGCATGACCGCGGCCGCCTCCTCGTGCGTCATCGCGAGGCTGTTGCGCCCGATCTCGAGCGCCTGCCCGTAGAGGAGATCACGAGCGGTGATCCAGGCGGGGCGCTGGCGCGTGCACATCAGGGCGTTGACCCGGGAGTCCCGCAGCAGGATGGACACGAACTCGGACGTCGGCTCGCGCTCCAGCAGGAGCTGCGCGTCGTCGAGGACGAGCCACGCGTCCTCGGGCCAGCCGGCGACGTCCTCGACGAGCATCTCGGCGAGCGTGGCGAACTCCGCGTCGGGGCTCTTCGTGATGCGGAGACGTTCCTCGAGGCGGGCGTTGCAGCCGGGAAGCACCTCGCTCGCGGCGACGGCGATCCCGCGGCTCACGGACGCCACGTCGGCGGCTGCCGGGGAGACGCGGTACCACGCACGGGGCCGGGTGGCCGTCCACTGACGAGCGAGCGTGCTCTTGCCGTACCCGGCGGGAGCGACGAGCAGCTTCATCCGGGCCGGCGAGTCGTCCAGAAGGCGCGTCAGTCGTGGGCGCTCGATGATCCGACGGCGCCCCCGCTGCAGCTGGGTGGCAGTGCCATCTGTCATTCGGTAGGCGGAGATGGAGCCGCCTCCATAGGCTAATGCCCCGTCTGCTCTGAATAGACACGCCCGCGGCCCCACCGGAGCCGCGGGCGTGCTGCCGTCAGCTCCCCGGGCCTGCGTTCGCGGGCCCGAGGCTCTGTGCGAGCGGGTCGTCTCCGGTCTGGCTGCGGTAGGCGAGGGGGATCTGCCGCCTCCGGGACACGCCGAGCTTCTGCCGCAACGTGTCGCAATGAGCCTTGACCGTCCGAGGAGAGATGCCGAGCCGCTCGCTGACCTCCTCGTTCGAACACCCTGCCGCGATGAGCGCGATCACCTCGCGCTGCCTGTCCGTGATCGGTGGATGCCCCTGAGCCACGACGTTCACCATCACGCGAGGGTAGGGACGCGCGCGCCGCGCCGCCATTGGCCGGAAGGTGTATTTCGTGGCGTAATCCCTGGCCGGGGCTTCACTTCGCCCCGCGCGTGCCGATAACCGGGCTGTGTTACACGGTGCGAACGACAACCGAATCCTGGTCGTCGACGACGAGGAGCAGATCAGGACGCTGCTGGCCCGGATCCTGACTGCGCAGGGGCACGACTGCGCCTCCGCAAGCGGGCCGGCGGAAGCCCGGCGGCTCCTCTCCGCGAGCTCGTTCGACCTCGTCGTCAGCGACGTCAACATGCCAGGTGAGTCCGGGCTCGACTTCGCTCAGGAGGTGCTTGCGGACTACCCGGACACCGCGGTCGTGATGGTGACCGGCGCTGATGACCGGCGAGACGCGGAGACCGCCCTTGCGAACGGGGCCTACGGGTACATGTTGAAGCCCTTCAAGCCGAACGAGCTCGCGATCAACGTCGCGAACGCGTTGCGCCGGCGCACGCTCGAGATCGAGAACCGGGAGCAGCGCAACCGCCTCGAGCAGACAGTGCTCGAGCGCACCTCCGCGCTACGCGACACGATCACGCAGCTCGAGAGCTCCGAGAGCGAGCTGCGCCGGCTCCGCGAGGAGACGATCAGGCGCCTCGCCTGGGCCGCGGAGTTTCGCTCCAACGAGACCGGCCAGCACATCCTGCGCGTGAGCCTCTACTGCACGCTGCTCAGCCGCCTGGCCGGGCTCGACGCCGAGCAGACCGAGATGATCAGGATCGCGAGCCCGATGCACGACGTCGGCAAGATCGGCATCCCCGATCGGATCCTGCTCAAGCCCGGAGCGCTCACGCCGGAGGAGCGCACCGTCATGGAGGCGCATACGGAGATGGGCCACCGGATCCTCGCCGGCTCGGGCGTCGACCTGCTCGACCTCGCGGCGGAGCTCGCGCTGACGCATCACGAGCGGATGGACGGCCAGGGTTATCCGCGAGGGCTCGAGGGCGAGGAGATCCCGCTGCAGGGCCGCATCGCCGCGATCGCAGACGTCTTCGACGCGCTGACGTCGGACCGCGTGTACCGGCCTGCTCACCGGCCCGGACGAGGCACGCGAGACGATGCTCGCCGGGCGCGGGACGCAGTTCGACGCCGAGCTCCTCGATCTCTTCTTCGGAGCCTGGGACGACGTGCTCGCGATCCGGCGCGCCGGCACCGACGGCCGGCCGGTCCAGACGGCGCTCCTGCCGCGCGCGGCACAGTAGCCCAGGCCGCAGCCGCACCTCTGTACGCTCGCCGCAATGGGGCGGGCGATCTGCTGCTGCGCGACGTGCGACCGCTCGGAGCCGCGAGCCGACCACCGTGGTCGTTCGCGACGGGCTGATCCAGTCGGTCGGCGAGCCGCCTGTCCAGTGGGACGGTCCCGAGGTCGACGGTCGCGGCGCCCTGCTCCTGCCGGGCCTCGTCGACGGGCACGCACACGTGGACAAGACGCGGTGGGGTGAGCCGTGGCGGCCGCACAGCGCGGGCCCCACCCTCGCAGTCGCTGATCGCGAACGAGCGCGAGCATCGCGGGGAGCTGCCTCCCGTCGCGGACTGCGCCTCGCGCGTGCTCGAGGCCTACGTGGCCGCCGGGACGGCGCACGTGCGAACCCACGTCGACGTCGACGTCGAGATCGGCCTGGCCGGGATCGAGGGCGTGCTCGAGGCGCGCGAGCGTCTCGCCGGGCCGGATCGACGTCCAGATCGTCGCGTTCCCGCAGAGCGGCCTGCTGGTGCGTCCGGGCACCGCCGAGCTGCTCGACAGGGCGATCGAGGCCGGCGCCGATCTCGTCGGGGGGCTCGACCCGGCCGGGCTTCGACGGCGACCCGGTAGGACATCTCGATGTCGTGTTCGAGATCGCGGACCGGCGCGGGTGCGGCATCGACATCCACCTGCACGATCCCGGGCGACTCGGTCGCTGGCAGATCGAGCTGATCGTCGAGCGCACGCGGGGCCTCGGCCTCGCCGGCCGCGTCACGATCAGTCACGCGTTCTGCCTCGGCGACGGGACCGACGAGGAGGTCATGCCGCTGCTCGAGCAGCTCGCCGAGCAGCGGATCTCGCTGGCGACGGTCGCGCCGGGGACGCGCCCGCCGCTGCCGCTCGTCAAGCTTCGCGAGCTCGGGATCGACGTCTGCCTCGGTCAGGACGGCATCCGAGACCTCTGGTCGCCCTACGGCGACGCGGACATGCTCTCGCGCGCGCACCTGCTCGCGTGGCGCTCGGGCTTCCGGCGTGACGAGGACATCGAGCTCGCGCTCGAGGCGGCGACCTACGGCGGCGCGCGCGTCCTCGGGATCGACGGGTACGGGCTCGAGCCGGGCTGCATCGCGGATCTCGTCCTCGTCGAGGTAGAGACCGGTGCCGAGGCGGTGGTCGCCCATCCCGCGCGGACTCTCGTCGTCAAGTCGGGCGTGCCGGTCGGGGGCCGGGATGCGTAGCGTCGACGCCGAGGTCGTCGTCGTCGGCGCGGGCGTCATGGGGCTCGCGACCGCCCGCGCTCTCGCCCGAGCCGGACGAGACGTGCTCGTGCTGGAGCAGTTCGAGCTCGGTCACAAGCGCGGCTCGAGCCACGGTGGCTCGCGGATCGTCCGGCTGTCGTATCCCGCCGTCGAGTGGGTCCGGCTCGCGCAGGAGGCCTACCCGCTCTGGCGGGAGCTCGAGGCGGAGTCCGGCCAGCAGCTCCTCGAGCTGCACGGCACGCTCGACCTCGGTGGCTGGGAGGCGAACCGCGACGCGCTGAACGCGTGCGGCGTCGCCTCCGAGGTGCTCGACGCGGCCGAGGTCGACCGTCGCTTCGGCATCCGACTCGAGCCCGGCGAGCGCGGCCTGTACCAGGCCGACGGCGGCATCGCGTACGCCGACAAGGTGCTCGCGGCTCTCGCCGCCGGGCTCCAGGTGCGGGAGGGCACGCGAGTCGCGTCGATCGAGGAGACGAACGCGGGTGTCCAGGCCGGCGACGTGCTCGCCCGCGCGGCCGTCGTGACCGTAGGCCCCTGGGCGCCGGCGCTCGTCCGTGTCGATGCGACGCCGACGCGGGAGACGACGTCGTACTTCTCGCACCCGGAACCGGTGCCGTCCGTGATCGACACCCTCGGCGGTGCGGACCACGGCTATGCCCTGATCGCGCCCGGTGTGGGCCTGAAGGCGGGGTTGCACCAGTCCGGGCCCGCCGTCGATCCCGACGACCTGAGTAACCCCGACGTCGGGATCGCAGAGCGCACGGCCGACTGGCTGCGGCGCCGCTTCCCCCGGCTCGGAGAGCCTGCCGGCAGCGAGACGTGCTTCTACACGCGGCGGGTGGGAGACGAGTTCCTGCTCGAGCGGCGCGGCCGGGTGGTGGTCGGGATCACCGTGCAGCGGTCACGGCTTCAAGTTCGCGCCGGTCGTCGGGCGCAGGCTCGCCGCGCTGGCCGAGGAGGCCCTCTAGCGGAACAGGTCGCGCTCGGGCGGCATCACGAGGTCGCGCCCCGTGCCGTCTCCGGCCCGCGTCGTAGCCGCGCACGACCGCGGCGGGCACGCCGCGGGTCTTGCCGAGCACGAGCTCGGCGGCGCCGGCCAGCTCGTCCGCGACCGCTATCTGCGTGGACTGGAGCTCGTAGCCGGTCGCATCGCGCTCACCGCGCAGGTCGAGAAGCGGCGCCAGGCCGGCAACGCCGAGCGCCACGTCGGTCGTCCCCTGCCGCCACGGCCGCCCGAACGAGTCGCTCACGATCACCGCGACCGTCCGTCCTGTGCGCGTGTGGAGATCCGCCCGCAGGCGGGCGGCGGAGGCATCGGGATCGAGCAGGCAGCAGCACGAGCGTTCCCGCGCCCTTCGCGTTCGAGGCGTCGACGCCGGCCGACGCGCAGACGAACCCGTGTCGCGTCGCGGCGATCAGGAGCGGGGGCCGGGAGCGGACGACGCGCGCAGTCTCGCGCAGGATCACCTCGACGTGGCGCGGATCGGCGTCACCGGCGAGCTCGAGCGCGCGGGATGAGGGCTCGACGCCGGCGAGGTCGACGACGCGGCCCTCCGCCTTCGAGACGGCCTTCTGGGCGACGACGAGGACATCCCCGTCGGCGAGTCCCCCCGCCCGGTCGGCTGCAGCTGCGAGGAGCGCGCCGAGGTCGTCTCCTGCCTCGACCTCCGGTATCCCCTCGAGCGGGAAGACTCTGAGCTCGGTCACCGCAGGCCGGTGATCCGGATGCCGGCGTGCGCCTTGTACCGCTTGTTCACGTTCACGATCACGGCCGTCATGCCTTCGAGCGCGCGGGCGCTCGCGAGCGGGCCGGCGTCGATCGCACGGCCCGAGACGAGCTGCCCCGCGAGCTCCAGCGCGAGCCGCTTGGCGTCGACGTCGTCGCCGCACACGAGCGCGTCCTCGTCCGGTGGCGCGTCCGACAGCGTCGCCGCGGCGAGCGAGTGCAGGCCGGCGACGACGGGCGCGTCGAGCTCGTCCTGAGTCCGCTGGGCGACCGACGATGCATCAGATGCGGGCTTCACGCCGTCCGGCCCGAAGGACAGCTCGGATGCGACCGAGAGGACGGGCGTGCGACCGATGGCCTCGCGTAGCTCCCGGGCGGTGTCGACGGCGGCCTCGGCCTTCACCGCGAGCACGACGAGGTCCGCCCCGCGGACGGCGTCCGCGTTCGTGGCGCCCGTCGCTCCTACCGCTCTCGCCGCCTCGTCGGCGCGCCCGGCGTCCCGCGAGCCGACGACGACCTCCGCGCCGGCCTCGACCAGCCGCAGGGCTACGGCCTGACCGAAGCTGCCCGTGCCGCCGACGACGGCCACCCTCACGCCGCTGCCGCCAGCACCGTCTCGGCGAGTCGTCGCGACGCGCTCAGGTCCGTCATCAGCGTGCGCGTGACGACCGCACGCACGGCCAGCGGCCCCGTCGGGTCGGACTCGTCGACGACGAGCGCGTCGATCAGACCCTCGTAGCAGGACGCCACGTTCGCGGGTGTCGTGCCGCCGCGCAGCCGCGCCAGCATCCGATCCGCCGGGCCCTTGACCGCCCGGCCGCCGACGAGTGGGCTGACCGCCACGCACGGCACCCGACGCGAGGAGAGCGCCGTCCGGATGTCCGGCACCGCCAGGATCGGCCAGATGCTGACGAATGGGTTGCTCGGCGCGATCACGATCGCGTCGGCGTTCGCCAGCGCATCGAGGACGCCCGGTGCCGCGGTTGCTTCGCCCACGAACCGGACGCCGTCGACCTCGTCGCGGTGGCCACGCCTGACGAACCAGTCCTGGAACGAGAAGCTGCCCGCGGGCGTGTCGATCCACGTCCGCAGCTCGTCGTCGGTGGCAGGGAGGACGCGCGCCTCGACGCCGAGTGCGACGGCGAGCCGGGCGGTGACGGTCGAGAGCGGCTCGCCGGACCGCAGCGCCTGGCTCCGCACGAGGTGGAGGCCGAGGTCGCGGTCGCCGAGGCGGAACCAGTCCTCGCCGCCGAGCGCGCCGACCGTCTCGAGGGCGTTCCAGCTCTCGTCGGCTCGCCCCCAGCCGCGCTCCTCGTCGTTCAGGCCCGCGAGCGCGTAGAGGATGCTGTCGAGGTCGGGCGAGACCGCGAGCCCGAGCACCTCCAGGTCGTCGCCGACGTTGCCGACCACGGTCACGTCTGACGGCGGCACGGCGGCGACGAGGCCGCGCGCGAAACGGGCGCCGCCGACGCCTCCCGAGAGCAGGACGACGTTCACCCCAGGCTCACCGCGCCGAGGGCGGCCTGGGTGCGCGGTGCGGCCCGATAGGCCAACCGCTCGAGGTCGGCGATCGTGTCGACGTCGTCGGAGAGGTTCGGGATGGCCGCGCCGGTCGACTCCAGCCCGTTCGCCGCGGCGTGCTCCCGGAAGCGGCGCGCACTGCCGGTGCCGTAGAGCGGCGCGAACGCCGACGGCGCCGGCAGGGCCAGTGCGTTCGTCGTCCCGTCGTCTGCCTCGACGAGACCGAACGCGCCGAGCTCGGCGGCCGTCGCGAGCGTCCGCAGGTCGTGTGGCACGACACACGGGACGTCCGCGTTGACGACGAGTGTCGGGGACTCGGGGAGCCCGCTCAGGCCGGCCGAGACGGCGGCGCCCTGTCCGCCGCCGGGATCGGCGACGACGTCCGCGCCGAGCTCCTCCGCAAGCTCGATCGCGTCGGCGTCCGAGGTGACGAGCCGTGTGGGGCCGGTGGCGACGCACGCGGTCAGAACGTCCCCGAGCATCGCCAGAGCGAGTTGGGCGCGCAGCTCCTCCGGCGCCTCGAGGCGCTGCTTCCCGCCGATGCCTCTGAAGGGTACGACGATTGCGACCATCGCTCGGGAGAGACTATCCCTGCGTGGACAACGCATTTCTGGCGGAACGGCTCGAGGCGTTCGCTGCGCTGCTCGATCTCGCCGGGTCCGGCTACTACACCGTTCGCGCCTACCGGCGCGCGGCGGAGCTGATCCGGGCGACGCCGATGGATGTGGCCGAGCTGGTCCGTGCCGGGCGCGTCCGCGAGCTCGCAGGCATCGGGCCGGGGATCGAGAGCCGGCTGAGCGAGCTCGTCTCGACGGGCGAGCTCGCGGAGCTCCGCGAGCTCGAGGAGCAGGCCATGCCCGAGCTCGTCGGAGTCGGCAGGCTGCTCGGGCTCTCGCCGAAGCGGATGCAGGAGCTCGGCGCGGCGCTCGGCGTTCGCACCGTCGCCGGTCTGCGTGAGGCGGCCCGGGACGGGCGGCTGACGGACGTGGCGGGAATCGGGCCGAAGACAGCGGAGCGGATCCGCGCCGGTCTCGCCGAGACGGCGACGGCTCGCCCTCGGCGAGGGATGACACTCAGCCGCGCGCGGGAGCTGGTCGGCGGCATCGCGGCGGCACTCGGGGGCGAGGCGGCCGGCGATCCTCGCCGTGGGTGCGATCTCTCGATGCGTTTCGCCGTTGTCGTGCGCGAGGCGAAGGCGCTCGACGACTTCGAGCGGCTGCCGCAGATCGTCTCGGTGCTCGAGCGGTCGGCCGAGCGGAGCGTGGGCGTCACCCCCGAGGGCTATCCGATCGAGGCGGTCTTCGCCCCGGCCGAGCGCTTCGGCACTGCGCTCATGCGGGCGACCGGCTCCGCGGAGTACGTCCAGGCGCTCGAGCCCCTGCCCGAAGAGGCCACGGAGGCGGAGGTGTACACCTACATCGGTCTGACACAACGCCCGCCCGAGCTGCGGGAGCTCGATGCAGCCGACCCACCGCCGGATCTCGCGCAGGTGCAGGACATTCGCGGCGACCTGCACGTGCACACGACGGCGTCGGACGGCAAGGCGACCGTGTACGAGATGGGCCTGGCCGCGAAGGACCGGGGCTACGAGTACATCGCGATCTGCGACCACACCCAGGCGGTTCGGGTCGTGCCCGGCCTGGACGCGGACGGCGTGCGCCGCCAGGGGGAGGAGATCGCCGAGGCGAACGAGCGGCTGGCCCCGTTCCGCATCCTCCGCGGCAGTGAGTGCGACATCCTCCCCGATGGCTCTCTCGACCTCCCCGACGACGTCCTGGCCGAGCTCGACTGGCTGCAGATCAGCCTCCACGCGGGGCAGCGCTGGGGGCGCGAGGCGCTCACCGAGCGCGTGCTCGAGGCCATGCACCATCCCGCCGCGCGGGCGCTGTCGCATCCGAAGGGTCGCATCCTCAACCACCGCCCGGAGAACGCGCTCGACCTCGAGCGGGTTTTCGAGACGGCGCTCGAGACCGGGGTCGTGCTCGAGATCAACGGTCTTCCCGACCGGCTCGATCTCTCGGCGGAGCATGCCCGCGACGCGCTCGCGGCCGGCGTGATGCTTGTCTGCTCGACCGACGCGCACTCCGTGCGGGGCCTCGGCAACATGGAGCTCTCGGTCGTGACGGCGAGGCGCGCCGGCGCTTCGAGGGGCTCGGTGCTGAACACCCGCTCGCTGGGCGACTTGCCGCGCTAGGCCGCGGGTGCGCCTCCAGCCCCGCGATCCGCGTACTCGTGCACCTCGTACCAGTGCGTGTCGAGGAGCGCGTCGGCGATCTGAGGCTCCGTGTGGGCGGCGTAGAAGACGTGGTGCTCGAGGTCGCAGCAGATGGCAACCTCGCTCAGGGTGATCTGACCGAGCTTGCGCAGCGCGTCGACCGGCAGCTGGGCCTCGGCGACGGTGTAGTGCTTGAACTGGAGGTCGGGCGCGAGCTCCATCAGGGTCGGCCAGTCCGGACAGGTGCGAGAGCTCATCGCGCCTCGGACTTCTCCTCGAGCGCCCAGCTCCCTTCCAGCCGGACGACCCCGCCCTCGTTGCCGCCGGGATAGACGAGGAAGGTGAGCGCGTCGTCGAGCCAGTGCAGCACGCGGCCTTCGGACGCGTCGCTCAGACCGAGCCGGAGGTGGAAGCGCCCGTCTGAGAGCGGCAGGCTGTCCACGTCGTAGCGCAGCGCCTGCTCGCCGCCGTTCAGCCAGCCGAGCTCCGCGGTGTCGACGGCGTCTGAGGCGACGAGGAGCCCGGAGTCGTCGCGGAGCTCGAGGCGCAGCCTCGGTGCCGCCACGCCGGGCTCGACGGCAACGCGCAGCCGGAGTGAGAACGGCTCGCCCGAGAGGAACTGCCGTCGCTCCTCACCCTCGGCGCCGAGGAGTTGCGCGGACGTGATCTCGGCGTCGCCGGTGCCCCACTCGCGCAGGCCCGCCGCGCGCTCGGCGGGATCGGCGTCGGCGGCGAGGACGCGCCGGTAGAGGACGAGCGCGTCGTGGGTCGGCCCGTCGAACTCGAGTCGCCCGTGCCGGAGCAGCAACGCGCGCTCGCAGAGCCGCTCGACCTGGCCGGCATCGTGCGAGACGAACACGATCGTGCCGCCGCGCTGCTTGAACTCGAAGATCGTGGCGAAGCACTTGCGCTGGAACGCCTCGTCGCCGACGGCGAAGACCTCGTCGAGGAGCAGCACGTCGGCGTCGAGGTGCGCGGCGATCGCAAAGCCGAGGCGCATGTACATCCCGGACGAGTAGGTGCGCACCGGCCGGTCGATCGACTCCTCGAGCTCGGCGAAGGCGACGATCTCGTCGAACCGCTCGCGGATCTCGGCGCGCCGGAGCCCGTACATCGACCCGTTGAGGAAGACGTTCTCCCGGCCGCTGAAGTCGGGGTGGAAGCCGGCGCCGAGCTCGAGGAGCGACCCGATCCTGCCGCCGACCGCGATCGTGCCCGCCGTCGGCCTGATGATGCCGGCGACGATGCGGAGCAGGGTGGACTTCCCCGAGCCGTTGCGCCCGATCAGGCCCACGGCCTCGCCGGGTTCGATTGCGGCCGAGACCTCCTGCAGCGCCCACACGTCGGTCGGCTGGGTGCGGCCGCGGAGGATGAAGAGCTCCTTCAGCGTGCGCGCCTGCTGGGCGTGGACACGGAAGCGCCGCGAGACCGCGTCGGCGCGGATCTCCCCGGTTCTCACGAGACGGACGGTACAGCGGCGGCCTGCCGGACGAGCCCGGCGAGGACACGCACGAAGGCCGGATCGGCGTTCGGCATCTCGATCCGCTCGAGGCGGAGCCCGAGCTCGCGGGCCGCTTCTGCCGCGACGGTGTCGAGGTCCCAGCGGATTTCGAGGTGGTCGGAGACGAATCCGACCGGACAGAGCAGGACGTCTCGGACGCCTGCCGCCGCAAGGGCGCCGAGGTGCTCGACGATGTCAGGCCCGAGCCAGGGCTCTCCCGTCGGCGACGCGCTCTGAAACGAGAACGACCAGTCCTCGACGCCTGCGCGCTCCGCGACGAGCCGGGCCGTCTCGAGCAGCTCGTCCCTGTACGGGTCGTTCTCGTCGAGGATCCGCGCGGGCAGCGAGTGGGCCGTGAAGACGACGTGCGCGCCGCCTGCGGATGAGACGCGCTCCGCGAGGAGCTCGACGAAGCCGGGCTCCGCCCCCCAGCGCTCGACGAAGCGGAGCTCAGCTCGTCCGTCGAGGGCCTCGGCGAGCAGCCCACGGTACTTCTCGATCGACATGGCGGAGTAGTGCGGCGCAAGGACGAGGCCGACGACCGTCGTCGCACCGGCCGACAGCGCTTGCTTGACGGCGTCGGCGATGCGCGGCGTCCAGTGCCGCATGCCCGTGAAGACCGGCAGGTCGAGCTCCTCTTGCAGCGCCGCCCGCGTTGCCTCCGTGATCTCGTTCAGGGGATTCGAGTCCTCGATCCCGAGCCGCCGGTAGCGGTCGACGAGATCGGAGAGGCTCTCCGGCGAGATCGGCCGGCCGCCGCGGATGTCGGCGTAGTAGGCCGGGACGTCCTCGATGCGGTCCGGCGAGCCGTACGCCATGAGGACAACGGCGACGCTCACGCGGGCACCCGCGCGGTCTGCTCGTGGACGAGCTCGCGCAGCCTCCCGAGCACGTCCGGGTCGGTGCCCGGCATGACGCCGTGGCCGAGGTTGAAGATGTGGCCCGGCCGGCCGGCGGCGCGCGCGAGCACGTCGAGCGTCGCCTGCTCCACGCGCTCCCAGGGCCCGAAGAGCAGCGCGCCGTCGAGGTTCCCTTGCACGCCGCGATCCTCGCCGACCGTTTCCCAGCCCCAGTCGAGCGGGATGCGCCAGTCGAGGCCGATCACGTCGCCGCCGGCCTCGGCCATGGCGGCGAGCAGCGTGGCGGTGCCGGTTCCGAAGTGGATCGTCGGGCAGTCGACCGCCGCGAGGATGCGCGCGGAGTACGGCTGCACGAACTCGGCATAGTCGGCCGGGGAGAGAGCGCCGACCCAGGAGTCGAAGAGCTGGACCACGTCGGCGCCGGCCCGCACCTTCGCGGCGACGTACGGCGCGAACGTCCCGGTCAGCTTCTCCATGAGGGCGTGCCAGAGCGCCGGCTCGGCGTACATCAGCCGCTTCACCTCGAGGAACTCGCGGCTCGGCTTGCCCTCGATGAGGTAGCCGGCGACCGTGAACGGGCCGCCGCAGAAGCCGATCACGGCCTGGTCCGGCCGCAGCTCGCGGCGGACGAGGGAGACGGCGTCGAGGATGAACGGGACGGACTCTTCGGGCGCCGGTGTCAGCAGCGCGTCGACCTGCGCGCGGGTCCGGATCGGCTCCGAGATGACGGGGCCGACGTTCTCGACGAGCTCGACGTCGACGCCCATTCCGAGCACCGGCAGCATGATGTCGGCGAACATCACGGCCGCGTCCACGTCGTGGCGGCGGACCGGCTGCAGCGTCACCTCGGCGCACAGCTCCGGCTCGCGGCAGACCTCGAAGAGCGTGTGCGTCTCGCGGATCCGGCGGTACTCCGGCAGCGAGCGTCCGGCCTGGCGCATGAACCAGACCGGCGTCCGCTCGGTCGGCTCCAGGCGTGCGGCGCGCACCAGGAGCGGCGCGGATTCGGGCGTCGGCGACACGGAAGTAGGCTATCCCGCGCCATGGAGAGGGTCGGCGAGCACCCCGTTCCGGCCGGCCCGCTCGCGGTCCGGTGGCTCACGCACGACGTGCCGAGGCTCCGAGCCGGGCAGCTCGCGACCGTGCCGCTGCGGCTCGCGAACGCCGGCTCGGCGACGTGGCGCTCGCGGGTGCTCGTCTCGTGCCACTGGCTCGACGACCGTGGCAACGCGATCGACTGGGACGGCCCGCGGACGGTGCTGCCGCACGACGTGCCGCCGGGCGGCGAGGTGGAAGTCTCCGCCACCGTGCGGGTGACGAAGCCGCCCGGGCGCTACCGCCTCGCCTTCGACCTCGTCGAGGAGTTCCGCTTCTGGTTCGCCGAGGTCGGCTCGCACGTGCTCGAGCTCGAGGTCGACGTGACACCGCGGATCGACGAGCGGCGACTGTCGGTCGTCGTCCACGGCGGGGGCGATGCGGGCACGGCGGCGGCGCTGGCGGCGCAGGAGGAGGCGCTCGTGGACGCCGAGGCGGTCGCGACGGCCCACCTCGTCGCGGGCGCAGCGCCGGAGCCGGACTGGTCGCGGCGTGTCCTCGACGGGCACGCCGAGGGGTTCGCCGCGGTCGGCGGGTCGATCGACGACGGCCGGGAGCTCGCCCCGTGGCGGTCGGCCGGCGGGCGCAACCCCGCCTTCCAGCATCCGCTCCTGCTCCCGTCCCTCCTGGAAGGGTTCGAGGTGCGCGAGCACGATGGGCTGCCGGCCTACTTCCCGGAGCGCTTCCAGAACGGCGAGCCCTGGCTCTTCGACGGCCGGATCAGACTTCGACTGCGACGCGATCGTCGACGCGCCTGAAGACGAACGCGCCGAGGGCGAGCGAGACGACGGCCGAGAGGGCGAGGTAGATCGCGTCCGCGGTGTCCGGAGCGGTGCCGAAGAAGAGCGGCTGGCGCACGGACTCGACGGCGGGCGTCAGGAAGTTGCCCCAGTGGATGAAGTCGATCAGCCGCGGATAGTCCTCGACGCCGGGGACGTTCTCGAGCGAGTAGAGGATCGGCGTCAGGAAGAACCAGGGCAGCAGCAGGGCCGTGATCAGGTGCTCGACGTCGCGGTAGAGCGCGTTCAGCGACGCGACGGCGAGAGAGAGGCCCGCGACCAGGCATACGACGAGCGCCGAGAGCGGGATCGACATCCAGACGGTGTCGCGCGCCTCGGGGATGTAGACCAGGCTGAGCCCGATCACGATCGCGAGCATCACGACGAAGCTGACGACCTGCGACGCCACCATTGCGAGCGGCACGAGCTGGCGCGGGAAGCGAACCTTGCGGATCAGGTTCGCGTTCTCGATCAGGCTCCTCGACGCAGCCTGCAGCGAGGTCGAGAACATCACCCAGACCGGCAGGCCGGCGAGGAGGAAGAGCCAGTAGTGCTCGTAGTCGACGGCCTGCACCTTGAGCATGACCGAGAAGACGAGCAGGTAGACCAGCATCAGCACGATCGGGTGGGCGAGCGACCACGCGAGGCCGAGCGCGGAGCCCTTGTATTTGGCACGGAGGTCGCGCCGGAAGAGGCTGCCGAAGAGCTCGCGGTAGCGGTAGAGGTCGGTGTAGGTCGTCACTGCTCGCATTTAGTCTAGGAGCCACCGTGGCTCCCATCGCGGCTCCACACAGAGCCCTTACAGGCCTCGCCTACCCTTCCCACACGTGAGCGCGGCCGTCACGATCGCGGCCTTCCCGGTCGCCGCCCTCGTCATCTGGGCGCTCCTGCGCTCGACGCTCGGCGACCGGCTCGTGGCCGAGCCGACGGGCGAGCGCTGGCACGACCGGGTGACACCGAGCTTCGGCGGGGTCGGCATCTACCTCGGGCTCCTGGCCGGGCTCGGCGCCGCCATCGCGGTAGGGGCGGTCGAGGCGAGCTCGGAGCTCCTCGGCGTTGCCGCCGGCTGCACGATTCTCTTCGTCGCCGGGCTTGCCGACGACCTGCGCGAGCTGCCGCCGCTCGCCAAGCTCGGGGCGCAGTTCCTCGCCGCCGGCGTCGTCCTCGCGAGCGGGCTCACGGTCGAGGTGATCGAGTCCAACCTGCTCGCGACCGCCCTCGGCTTCCTCTGGCTCGTCGGGATCACGAACGCGTTCAACCTGCTCGACAACATGGACGGGCTCGCGGCGACGCTCGCAGTCGTCGCCTGCGCAACGTTCGCGGTCGACGCGATCGCCCAGGAGCCGGAGAGCCTGGCGGCCGTGCTGGCGCTCTCGCTCGGCTTCGCCTGCGCTGCCTTCCTGCCGTTCAACCTTCGGCCCGGCCGCCGAGCGGTGGTCTTCATGGGGGATTCCGGGAGCCAGGTGATCGGGTTCGGGCTGGCGTCGCTCGCGCTCGCGTCGAGTTGGACGACCGCAGGAGCGACGCTCGCGACGGTCCTCCTGCCGCTGCTCGTGCTCGCGATCCCGATCCTCGACACGACGCTCGTGACCGTGCGGCGCGTGCTCGAGCGGCGGCCGATCGCGCAGGGAGGCAAGGACCACTCGTCGCACCGCCTCGTCTACTACGGCCTCAGCGAGCAGCAGGCGGTCGCCGCGCTGGCGCTGCTCGCGACGCTGCTCGGGCTGACGGCGCTCGCGTACAACGTCCTCGACGACGCCCGCGTGACCGCGTTCGGCGTGCTCGTCTCATTCGTCGTGCTCGTCCAGTTCGGGAGCTTCCTGACCGACCTCGAGGAGCGGTCGCGGCGCGACGACCCGGGGCCACGGCCGTCACTCGTTCGCGCACTCGTCTCCCAGCCGCGTCGCCTCGTCGAGGTGCTCGTCGACTTCGCGATCATCTGCACCTCGTTCCTCGCGGCGTACCTGCTGCAGGTCGACGGGCGGGGCACGGAGGTCCAGCGGGCGGTCTTCCTCGCAGCGCTGCCGATCCTGCTCGCCGTGCGGTACGTCCTCTTCGTCCTCGCGGGGATCTACCGGCGCGTGTGGCGGTTCGCGTCGCCGCGCGACCTCGTCGCGATCGTCGTCGCGACGGCGCTGTCGGTGCCGATCACGATCGCGATCGTCGCGAAGACGCAGTCGCTCGGCGGCTTCCCGCTCGAGATCTTCCTCGTCGACGCCCTGCTCTGCTCGATGCTCGTCGCCGGCTCGCGGCTGGCGCTGCGGGTCGCGCCGGATCTCTCGCCGCGACGCGGGGAGGCGGCGGCGAGCGCGTGCTCGTCGTCGGCGCGGGCCGCTCGGGGCGGAGTCTCGTCCGTGAGCTGCGCGAGACGCCGGAGCGGCGCGTCGTCGGCTTCCTGGACGACAACCCGTCCGTCCGCCGCCGGCACGTGCTCGGGGTGAAGGTGCTCGGGCGGCTCGACGAGATCGCGGAGCTACTGGGCCCGGCACGTCCCGACGAGGTGCTCGTGACGATCCCGGACGTCCCGCCGGAGCGGCTGGACGCGGTCGTGCGGGCCTGCGCCGACGCCGGCGTGCCCTGCACGCTGATGCGGCGGCAGCACGGAGACGAGCCGGCCGCCGCTGCTCGGGGTCCCGGCCGAGTGACGTCGCGCGTCCGCGCCTCGCTCGGGGCGCTCGTTCCGCTCGCCGCTGCCTACATCGGGCTCGTCCTCCTCTATGCCTGGCAGGCGTGGGAGCGCGTGACGCCGACGCTCTTCAGCGACGAGATCGAGTTCACGCAGGTCTCGCGCTCGATCGCCGACACCGGTCGGGCGACGATCCGCGGCGTCGAGCCGCCCAGCGTCTCGCTCTACGAGTACCTCGCCGCGCCGGCCTGGTGGCTCGACGACGTCAGCGACGCCTACGGCGCGATCAAGCTCCTCGGCGTGCTGCTGATGACCGCGGCGATCTTCCCCGCCTACGGTCTCGCCCGCCTCGTCGTCTCGCGGCCGTATGCGCTCTTCGCCGCCGTCGGCGCCGTCGTCGCGCCGGCGCTCTCCTACTCGCCGTTCCTCGTCGAGGAGCCGCTCGCGTATCCGGTCTCGACGCTGGCGCTCTTCCTGATCGCGCGGGCCGGCGCGCAAGCTCGACCTGGTGCAGCGGTCGCGCTCGCGGCCGCGGTCTGCCTCGTCGCGATCTTCGTGCGGACGCAGCTCGCCGTGCTCCTGGTCGTGCTCGTCGGAGCTCTGTTCGTGCGGGCGTGGACGAGCGGAGCGGTTCCGCGCCTGGCGCTCGACGCTGGACGGCGTGGGACTGGATCGGCGCCGTCGTCCTCCTGGTCGGGCTCGCCGTGCTCTTCGCCGCCGCCGCCGGGCCGCCACTCGAACAGCTGGTACGTGACGACGTCGTCCTTCAAGGACCGGATGCTCGAGTACGGGCTCTGGGCGGTGGGCGCGCTCGCGCATCGGCGCTCGGCGTGCTCCCGCTGATCGCGCGGCTCGTGGCGCTCGTGCGGCCGCGGGGGAGATGCGCGACGTGCGCACGACGTCTTCGTCGCGATGTGCGTCTCGGCGTTCGCTCGCCTTCGGGCTCTACACCGCCGTCAAGGTCGCGTACCTGTCGACGAACGCTCTCGATCGTGATCGCCGAGCGGAACCTGATCTACCTGACGCCGCTGCTCTTCGTCGGCACCGCGCTCGTCCTCGAGCGGCGCACCATCTCGGCTCGCGGCGACCGCGGTCGCGACGGCGTTCGCGCGTCTACCTCGTCGTGACGACGCCGTACGCGCTCGAGACGTACCCGAACTACGAGACGCACGGGCTGGCGATCGCGGCCTTCGCGAACCGGATCCCGAAGTGGCCGGCGGACACGATCGAGAACATCCTGCTCCTGATCGCGCTTGCGTCCGGCCTGACGCTCCTGGCGCTGCGCGTCCTCCGTGGCCGCGCGCTCCATCGCGGATCGTCGCCACGATCGCCGTCTTCGTGCTCGCCTGGAGCCTGACGACCGAGATCTACGCCGCCAACGGCGAGCGCGGCGCCTCCGACCAGCAGTTCGCGACGCTGCCGAAGCCGCCGGACTGGGTCGAGCACGCGACCGGCGGCGAGTCGGCGGTCTTCGTCGGCCAGGGGATCAGCGACCCGAATCCGTTCTGGCAGCTCGAGTTCTGGAACCCGTCGATGAAGTGGGTCTGGGGCGTCGACGGCAGCACGCCCGGCGGCGTCACGCCGAATCTCCTGCGGCCGGACGGCACGCAGGATCCGGCCGACCTGGGCGCGCAGTACGCCGTCGCGTCCAAGGGCGTCGCGATCGCGGCGCCGCAGGTGACGACGGTCGGCGACTACGTCCTCTACCGCCTCGGCGGCGAGCCGGTGCGCCTGCGCGAGGCGACCGCCGGCGTGCAGGCGGACGGATGGATGAGCTCGGAGGCCTCGTACACGCGCTACGACGTCGAGGATCTCGCCGCGCGGTTACGTGAAGGTGACGCTGTCGCGGCAGGGCGCGTGCTTCCCGGGGCTGCCGCCGGCGAACGGCGTCGTCACCGTCGGCGCGGTCGGCGTGAACGAGTTCGACCAGCCGGGCATCGACCGCGTCACCGGCCGCAGCGAGGTGCCGGTGAAGGCCTGCGAGCCGAATCCCGTCGTGCTCCCGGTGCCGGCCGAGCCGTGGCGGGTCGAGGTGACGGTCGACCCGACCTTCGTCCCGAACGAGCTGGACTCGAATCTCGGCGACCGGCGCGAGCTCGGCGCCGTCGTATCCTTCGAGTTCATCCCCCAGTGACTGGGAGCACAGTGATCGCACGCGTCCTCATCGGTGCCCTCGCCTCGCTGCTCGTCGCGACCGGCGTCGCGGCCGCACCGGCGCAGCAGGTCACGATCGCAGCGCAGCCTCCGGACCTCGCGCGGAACCGCCTGCTCACGCTCTACGGCTCGATCCCGAGCCAGCGGGCGAAGGAGATCGTCGTCCTGCAGGCGCGCGACTGCGGCCAGCGCGACGTACCGCGAGGTCGCCCGCGTGCCGACGACCGTCGGTGGTCGCTACTCGTGGGAGTTCTTCTACCCCGGGATCACGGCGAACGTGCGGGCGGTGTGGAAGGGGAAGCGGAGTGCACCGATCCGTGTCCGCGACCGCGCGTTCGTCGAGCTCCGCTACGGCGGCGACGGCGCCTTCGTCGTGTCGGTGCGCGGCGAAGACTGCCGTTCGTCGGTAGGCGCGTGCTGCTGCAGCGGCTCACCCAGTCGGGCTGGCAGACGGTCCGCTCAGTCCGGCTGACCGAGGCGGAAGCGCCGCCCGGGGCGAGCTACGTCTACTCGACGGGGCGTGGCGACGTCGACGTGCCCGCGCGCGACGCTCGTGCGCGCAGTCTTCCCGCGCTCGCAGGCGCGACCCGTGCTACCTCGCGGGATACAGCAACATGCTCCGCAGCTGAGTCAGCGCAGCGCGCGCAGGCGCTCCGGGTGCTTGCGGACGAAGCGGAGCATGCCGCTCAGGTGCCAGAGCGTGTGGCGGGAGAGGAAGCGCTTGTCGATCACCGCCGCGTAGTCGTGCCGCACGACTGCGGTCGGGACGAGCCAGCGCTCCCAGCCGGCTTTCGCCGCGCGGTAGGCGACGTCGATGTCCTCGACGTAGTGCCGGTAGCCGGGATCCCAGCCGCCGATCTCGTCCAGCATCGTCCGGCGCATGAGGAGGCAGGCGCCGCCGAGGAGCCAGTCGCCCTGCACGGGCTCGTCGGGCTGCGTCCCGTAATGCGAAGTCTGGTGCTCGTAGGGGTTGCGGAGAAGCCGGACCGGGGTGCGACGGGCGAGCGTCCCGAGCACGGTCGGGAACCGGCGCAGCGACGGCTGCCAGGTGCCGTCCGGCCAGAAGACGAGCGGGCCGACGAGGCCTGCCCTCGGGTGCTCGTCCGCGAAGGCCGTCAGCGCCGCGATCGCCCCGGGGTCGGGGATCGCATCCGGGTTCGAGACCACGACGTACTCGCCGGCGGTGGCCGCGACGCCGAGGTTGACGTTGGCTGCGAATGGCAGCGGCGTCCGGTTCTCGAGCACGCGGGCGCCCGGCGGCGTGGCGCCGACCGACCCCGGCAGGTTGGCGATCACGACGAGCTCGTCCACCTGCGGCGCGAGCGCCGGTAGCGACCGTTCGAGCTCGGCCGCGTGACCGTGGGAGACGACGACGGCGGAGACGCTCACCGGAGCGCCTCGAGATAGACCTCGACGGTGGTCTCGGCGGCCGCACGCCAGCTGAACGTCGCGGCGCGACGCAGGCCGGCCTCCCGCAGGCGCTCGCGGTCCGCGACGGCCCGCGTGATCGCGTCCGCGAGCTCGCGCTCGGACGACGATCAGGGCCGCGTCGCCGGCGACCTCGCGCAGGGCCGGCTCGTCGACGGCGACGACGGGCGTGCCGCACGCCATCGCCTCCAGCACCGGCAGGCCGAACCCCTCGTACCGCGAGGTCTGGACGAGGCACGCGGCGCCCCGGTACAGCTCGACGAGCTCGTCCTGGGCGACGTAGCCGCGCAGGTCGGCTCCCCGTGAGCGCAGCTCGGCCGCGACCGACTCGTCCCTGATCGGCCCGGCGACGACGAGGGGGAGCCCGGCTGCGGCCGCGGCCTCCGCCGCGGCCGCGCTGGTTCTTCCGCGGCTGCACCGCGCCGACCGCGAGCACGTACCGGCCTCGCGACGCACTGTCGCCCGGCGTGAAGGCGGGATCGACGCCGTTCGGCGTCACCACGACCTTGTCCGGCGGCAGCCCGTAGAGCTCGATCAGGTCGCGCTTCGTGCGCTCGGAGACCGTGAGGACGCGTCGCGCGTTCCGCGCGGCGTGCGGGACGACCCGCCGGAACACCGCGCGGTCCTTGCGTGACATCAGCGCCGGCTCTCGCTCGAACGAGAGGTCGTGGATCGTCACCACCGCCGGAGCACGGCGAGCGTGCGGGCAGCGCGTACTGCGTGTGGACGAGCGCCGGCACCGTGGCGGCGGAGCAGGCGCGGCAGGGCCCAGAGCATCCGCAGCTCCTGCACCGGCGTCGTGAGCAGCAGCGGCTCGATACCGGGCGGCACGAGCTCCGGATGGCGCGTCACGGCGGCGAGCCGCAGTCCGGCGTCGGCGGCCGGCGCCGCCAGCTCGCGCAGGAGGTTCGAGACGTAGCGCTCGTCGCCCGTCCGCCGGCGGCCGAGCGTGTCGGCGTCGACGACGACGAGCGAGCTCACGCGACTGCCCGCTCGTACGAGGCCACCGCGGCCTCGGCGGCGCGCTCCCAGGTGTACAGCCGTGCCCGCTCGAGGCCCAGCCGGACGAGCTCGTCGCGGCGCCGGCCGGCCTCGTCGATGCCGGCGGCGATCGAGGAGGCGTCGAGGGGGTCGACGAGCACCCCGGCCTCGCCGACGACGTCCGCCATCGCGCTCCCGCGCGAGGTCACGACAGGCGTGCCGGAGGCCATCGCCTCCGCCGCCGGGATACCGAAGCCCTCGTAGAGCGACGGGAAGACGAGACAGCGCGCGCCGCGGTAGAGCCGCGCGAGCTCCTCGTCCGACACGAACCCGAGCCGGGTCACGTGGGCGCCCGTCACCTCGACGTCGCCCCAGCCGGGATCGCCGACGACGCGCAGCTCGAGACCGGCCAGCGCCGGCCGCCTCGATCACGCGCGCGAGGTTCTTCCGCGGCTCCACCGTGCCGACCGCCAGCACGTAGTCGCCCTCCGCCGCCGGGCCCTCGGCGCCGAACACCGGCTCGACGCCGTTCGGCACGACGTCGATGCGGTCGGGGTCGACGCCCGCCAGCTCGACCGTCTCGCGCTTCGAGAACTCCGAGACGGCGATCACACGGTCGGCGGCGCGGATCGTCCGCCGCAGCAGCGTCCGGCCGTACAGCCGCGTCCAGAGCGGGAACACCTCGGGGTGCCGCAGGACGGCGAGGTCGTGCACCGTCAGGATCGTCGGCACGCGTGCGCGGGAGGGAGCGCGGAAGATCGTGCAGTGGAGCACGTCGACGCCGGCCCGTGCGGCCGCGCGTGGGAGGAGGAACGGGTACCAGGCGACGTCCCGCGCGACCGCGGTGAGCGCGGCCGGGGCCGCCCCACGCGAGTGGCGACGACCTCGACGTCATCGCGTCGCCGCGAGCGCGCTGCGGAGGCCGTTCACCCAGCGCGCGGTACCCGCGCGAGTCTGGACGAGCGGGGCGACGTCGAGACCGACCCTCACCCGACCGCCTCCTCGAAGGCGCGGAGGTGGATCTCGCCGGTGCGGCGCCACGTGAACCCGGCGGCGTGCGCGAGACCCCGCGCCGCGAGCTCCTCCCGCCGCTCGAGCGCCTCGCGGATGCGCCGCAGTCATCGCCTCGGCGTCGTCCGGATCCACCCTCACCGCGGCGTCGCCGCACGCCTCGTCGAGGGACTCGTGGGACGAGGCGACCACCGGGACGCCGCAGGCCATCGCCTCGACGATCGGGATGCCGAACCCCTCGAACCGCGACGGGTAGGCGAAGACCGCCGCGCCGCGCATGAGCGCGGGCGCCTCCGCGTAGGGGACGAAGCCGAGCTTCAGGATCGCCGCATCGTCCAGCAGCGGCGGGTCGCCCCAGCCGGCCGCGCCCGCGAGCCGCGAGCGCGAGCTCGTCGCGGAGCGGCCGCCATGCCTCGACGAGCGTGCCGAGGTTCTTGCGCGGCTCCAGCGTGGCGAGGCTGAGCACGTACGGGCGGCCGAGCGGCGTCTGCGGTCCGTTCGGGCCGTAACCCACGTCCGACGCCCGGCGGCGCGACCCGGACCCGCTCCGACGGGATGCCGAGCAGCTCCTCGACGTCTCGGCCCGTGAACTCCGAGTTGACGAAGACGAGGTCGCACTCCCTCGTCCGCGCGTACTTGTAGCCGTGCATCGAGCGAGTTCGCGGCGTCACCCACTCCGGGAAGCGGAGCGGGACGAGGTCGTGGATCATCGTCGAGCGGACGCCCCGCCGCTGCGGGGGCACCTGCCAGTCCGTGAAGTGGAGCACGTCGAACGAACCGAGCCACCGCTCTGCGGCAGGCCGGCGCGCGCGGCTCCAGCCCATCCTGAAGGCGTGCGAGAACGGCAGCACGATCGTCTTGGTGTCGACCGGCAGGCCGGCGAGCGCGTCGCGGATCCGGCCTCGCCCGCGAGGGCTCGTCGGCGCGAACGCGACGACGTCGTGCGCCCCGTCCGCGGCCTCGAGCAGGCCCTGGAGCGAGCCGAGGATGTAGTTGCCGATGCCGGTCCGCGGATGCGACAGCGGGCTCACGTCCCAGGCGATCCTCATTGCCGGGGCCTCACGGGGCGACGTTGAAGTTCCTGAAGTGCACGCCGAGCTCGCGCGTGTCGCCGTTCTCGCCGTTCGTCACCTCGGCGGGCACCCTCGTCTCGGCGACGTCGAAGACGACCGTGCACGCCGCCGCTCTCCGGCTGCGAGCGGCACGTGGATGACCGCCGAGCCGAGCGGCGGCACGCGCACGCGCTCGACCACCTCGCCGTGCACGCTCGCCGTGACCGTCTGCGCTTCCGTGAACAACGCCGGGTCGCTCTCGAGCGCGACCGCGAGCGTGCCGCCGCGGCAGTTCTGCCGCGTGAACGTCACCTGCTTCCCCGACCACGAGTCGTTCGGGTAGAGGCCGGTGATGTCTGTCCGAGACGAGACGAGCGGCGCATCGAGACGCCACAGGGTGAGGCCGAGCGCCACGTCCTGCGCCACCACCTCTCCCCGGTCGGGCGAGATCGTGCTCTCGAGGAGCACGTACTCCTCGTCGAGGCTCCGGTTGTCGACGAGCCGGACGGCGCCGTCCCGCTGGTCGATGCGTAGCTCGGTCTCGGCGAGCCCGCCGGGAGTGGCCCCACCGACGAAGTAGATCGGGCCGACTCTGCGGTTGAAGAACTCGTTCTGGTTGACGACGAACCGATCCGTCAGGCCCGTCCAGACGACCGCGACGCGAGCCTCGGCGGGTACCGCCGCGTCGATCCAGCTGCGGTCGCCGGTTCGAATGCCCTGGAAGAGCGCCCCGGCCGAGGCCCGCTTGAACCCCCGCTCGCCCGACCAGATGTTCCGCGTCATCGCGAGGAAGAACACGAGCGTGACCAGCGGGAGCACCAGCGCGTACCGGCGTGGCACGAGCAGGAATAGCCCGGCGGCGATCGCCCCTCCGACGAGCACCGTCGCGTCGATCGAGTCGAAGAGGAGCGAGCCGTAGGCGTCCCAGATCGGCAGCAGCGCGAGCGTGTCGGAGATCGCGCCGGTCTCGACGAAGCGCTCGAACGGGATCGCGAGCGGGAGCAAGGCCGCACCGATCGCTGCGACCAGAGACAGGACGAGCGGACGGGGCGCGCCTCGGTCGACCCAGACGAGCAGTGCGATGAGGAAGAACGGCGCGACGACGAAGGTGTTCCGCTCCTGGATCCGGTTCGCGAAGACCGAGGCGAACGCCGCCACGACGACGAGCAACGACACCGACAGCGCCACACCCGCGGCGACGAACGGCGCGATCGGTGGGTCGAGCCGCCGCGCGAGGCGCGGCCACGATGATGAACGCCGCGAAGGGGATGACGCCGAGGTAGAGATCGAGCTCCGCGAGGTGGTAGAGGAAGAAGCGCGCCACCTGGCCCGCCTGGTAGTCGCCGTCCTCGACGATCGCGTACGCGCCGAGCAGATCCGTGAGCGACCGGCCGCGCGCCGCCTGCGCGCCGACGACGAGCAGGCCGGCCGCGGCGATGACTCCGTAGAGAGGCAGGAACGGCCGCAGCGTCGCCCGCAGCGGCCGTCGGCTCGAGGAGCGGCAGCAGGAGCGGCGCGACGACGATCGCGGGCACGATCGCCACGGCCTGCACGCGGGTGCCGAACGCGAGTGCGACGAGCGCGAGCAGGGTCACCTGCCTCGTCAGCGTCGGCCGTTCGAGGACGAGCACGAGGACGAGCGAGACGGTCAGGAAGAGCGGGTAGAACGCGTTCTCCGTCATCACGGTGCCCGTGTAGACGAGCGAGGGCACCGCCACCGTGAGCAGCGCCGCGAACAGCGCGAGCGGCGGCCCGAGGACCCGTCGCGCGAGGAAGTACGCCGGAATCGCCGCGAGGGACATGTAGAGCGAGTTGAGGGTCTTCACGGCCGCGTAGGCGTCCGGCAGGTTCTCGAAGAGCGCGTACGCGGGGCTGATCAGGAGCGGGTAGACCACGCTGAACCCGCCGGCCTCGACGTCGCGCACGCGCAGGGCGAGGTCGTCGGCGATGCTGCGGCCGAGCTCCGAGTAGATGAGCTCGTCGACCATGATGAACGGCGCGACCATGCCGCGCGCGAGCCACGCGCGGACGACGAACGAGCCGGCGACGATGGCGACGAGCCAGGCCCAGCTCGGAACGAGCCGGAGCCTATCGCCCAAGCTCGACCTCGGCGAGGCGCCGCGCGAGCTCGGCCGCCTCCGGCGAGCCGGGCTCGATCCCGACCTCGCCCGCGGCGCTCGCGACCTCGCCGAGCACGGCGTCCGCGACGGCCGTCCCGCCCGCAGCCTGTTCGACCGCTGCTGTGTACAGCTCGGCGACACGCTCGAGGTCGTGCTCGCGCGCGGGCCAGCTCGGCGGCGGCGGCGCCCATCGCGCGCCGGGCGTCCTCGTCCCGGGCGAGCAGCTCGAGCGCGGCGTGCAGCACCTCCACCTCGCCCGCGTCGACCGGCACCTTGAGCGCCACCTCGTCCGGCAGCTCGGAGAACCAGCCGACGTCGCTGACGACGAGCGGCTTCCCGAGGGAGAGCTGACGGACGACGCTGCCCGACGTCTCGCCCATCGTCGGCGCCCGCAGGTTGACGCACACGTCGCAGGCGGCCATGAGCGCCCACAGCCGCTCCTCGCCGACGTAGTCCTCGCGGAGGATCCCATCACCGGACAGACCCAGGCGCTGCAGCCGTCGCTCGAGGTCGAAGCCCGGCGACGTCGCTCCCACGAGCAGGAGCCGGGCGTCGGGCCGGTCGCGCCGCAGGCGGGCGAACGCCTCGAGCAGCTGCGGGATGCGCTTGCTCGAGTTCACGTTGCCGAAGCAGCCGATCAGCGGGCGGCCGCCGGGGGCGTCGACGGCGACGATCTCCGGCACCGGCCACGCCGGGTGCGGGATGCGCCACACCGGTCCCTCGTAGCCCGCGTCGCGGGCCTTCCGCTCCACGTAGGCCGAGTGCACGATCAGGCCGGTCGCGTGGTCGAGCACCTCCCCGGCGAGGTGGAACTCGTCCGCCCGGCTCTCCCAGAGAGGCGGAATCCGCTTGTCGAGCACGCCGTGGCCGAGCAGCCGCCCGACGACGCCGCCCTCGCGCTCCATCGCGTCGAGGTAGCCGTGGCCGTCGCGCCGCCCGATCGTGAGGCCCGCGACGAGGTGGTGGAGGACGAAGTCGTGCAGCACGACGACGCCCGCGCGGCGGCGCAGGGCGTCCACGATCCAGCCGTGCGCGTCCGGGTTGTTGCCGACGTGGTAGAGCGAGAGGTCGGTGCCCCGCGGAGGGCGTGTCCGGCCGCGCCGGGCGACCACGACGTCGAGCCGCCGCCCGAGAGCCGGCAGGAGCAGGGCGCTGTAGTCGGCGATGCCGGAGCGCTCCGGCGGCATCGGCGAGTAGTAGGCGACCCTCACGCCCCTGGCCGCCTTTCGCTCCCGCCCGGCGGAGCCGGGCTCCGCGAAAGGCCGACGCCGCTCGCGGCGCTCCAGCCGGCGGGCCGTATTTCAATACTGCCCCGCCGGCCTACACACCGCGAGCGACGCCCCAGGAACGTGAGGAACTTCACGAGAGCAGGCGCTCGATGCAGCGATCCCACGTCACCGCTGCGGCGAGCTCGCGGCCGGCACGTCCGTAGCTTCGAGCCTCCTCGGGGTGCGCGCGGAGGTACTCGGCTGCGCGCGCGAGCTCCGTCGGGTCGGGCGCCGTCACGAGCCCGGTCGCACGGTCGGTCACGATCTCGAGCGGCCCGCCCGCGTCGGTCGTCGTCAGGACCGGCTTCTCCGACAGGAACGCCTCGTACGGGACCATGCCGAAGTCCTCGTCCACCGGCGCGTAGTAGACCGCCAGGCACCTCGCGTAGAGGGAGGCGAGCTCGTTCTCGTCGATCCGGCCGGTGAACTCGGCGCGGCCGTTCAGCCCGCGCTCGCGCGCGAGGCTCCTCGAGCCGCTGCCGGTCGGGGCCCTCGCCGCTCACGATCACCTTGAGCGAGGGGTCGAGCGCGGCCGCCTCGAGCAGGAGGTCGTTGCGCTTCGCGCGGTCGAGACGGCCGACGGAGAGCACGAAGTCGCCGTACTCGTCGCAGCGGTACGGCAGCTCCTGGGGCGGGTGCGGCATCACCTCGGGCGCGAGGCCGGTCGAGCGCTCGATGCGCTCCGCGACGTTCCGCGAGGTGGCGAAGAGCCGCTTCGCCTCGCCGAGCGCGATCCGGTCCAGGCGTTGGACCGAGCGCCGCAGCGCCCGGTCCTCGAGGTGATTCGTCGAACTGGCCCAGATCGGTTCGATCGAGCTCGTAGGCCTGCCGGAACTGGTGCAGGACCCAGACGCGCTTCTCCGGATGGCGGACGCAGTAGGACGGGAACTTCGTCGCGACGACGAGGTCGATCGGACGGCCGTCGCTCTCCTCGAGGTCGAGCAGCCGCCAGAGGAACGCCTGGCTGAGGACGCGCGTGCCGGGGTACCACTTGAACGGCACCGTCACGAGCTCCGTCTCGTGGCCGCGGGCCGTGAGCTCGCCGACGAGTGTCTCCGCGAAGATCTCGGCGCCGCCCCGCACGAACGGCACCTGGGGCGCGCAGACGGCGATTCTCATGGACGTCGCTTCGGCTCGGCCTCGAGCTGTGCCTCCAGCTGGGCGACACGCGCCTCGAGGTCGTCGATCAGCCGCAGCGCAGCCGCGTTGAAGGAGCGCTGGTCGTAGGCGAGCGGCTCGACGTACCAGCGCATCAGCTTGCGCAGGACCGCCTTCGCCGGGTTCGCGAGCTTGCCGCGGAGCCCGGGGCGCAGCTGGAGCGAGCGGTCCGCCGACACCGGCCAGAGGCGCTCCGCCTCGGCGCGGGCGGCGAGGCGCTCCTCGTCGCCTCCCTCGCCGCGGACGCCGGGAGCGGCGCCGGAGCGGCGCACCTCCTCCTTCAGCTGGGCGAAGAGGGCGGCGAGATCGACGTCGTCGGCAGGCGAAATGCCTGCAGAGGCCGCAGTTTCGACCAAATCGTCCTGCACCGGGGCATTCTAGCCCCGGCGGCGGAAGAGGAACCCGCCGTGGCCGGTCGGGCTCTCGGGCGCGCCCTGCGCGGACAGCCAGGCGTCGAGGAGGAACTCGCGCACGAGCTCGAGGCCGGCCCGCTCGGCGCACGCGAGCAGCTCGCCGCGGTTCACGACCCAGCCGAGGTACTCCGTGTCGTACCCGTAGGCGTAGGCGCGCTGGATGACCGTGAACGACGGCACCTCGCGGGCCAGCGGCAGGCGAGTGATGTAGGTGTACACCTCCATCGCACCGGCCAGATCGGCCAGGGTCGCGCACCAGTCCTCGCTGTACTGCAGCGAGCCGCTCGCCATGACGAGGTCGTACGTCCGGTCGCGCCAGGAGTCGTCGTCGACGTAGCGGCCAGGCAGACCGAGCTCGCGTGCGGCCTGCACGATGCGCGGCACCTCCTTGCAGGTGTAGTCGAGCTCGACACCCGGCAGCACATGCTCCGCGAGGAGCGCGTAGTGGCCGATGCCGCCGCCCCAGTCGAGCAGCGAGACGCGTTCCTTCCCGCGTGCCGCGAGCGCGAGCACGTACGCGAACGTGACGAGCATGTTGTGCGCGGCGACGTCGCCGGTGCCGACCTCCTCGCCGGCGCGCACCTCGTGGTAGATCCCGAGCGGCGCCGGCCCCGCGAGGGCGCGCTCGTAGGAGGCCCACTTCGAGCGGTAGGCCTCGGCGACCCCGGCCACGTCCCACCCGGCGAGGCGCGGCGTCGCTCTCGCTGCGCCGCCACCCCTCCGGCGCGTACTCCCACTCGGGCTCCTTCGTCGACGGGAGCCGGCGGTGCCTCGCTCTCAGGGGCCGGGTCGGGCGCGCGCAGGCCGAGCCGGATCAGGAGCTTCTTCGCGCCGAGCACGAGGATCGGCGGCGTGATCGCCTTGACCCACCACTTGACCCGGGAGCCCTCCGTCACTGAGCGACCCGCAGGCGCGGGAACGAGGAATGGACGGCGTCGATGACGTACTCGACCTCCTCGTCACGCAGCTCCGGGTAGAGCGGCAGGCTCAGGACTTCCTTGCACAGGCGCTCGCTCGTCCGCAGGCGACCGGGTCGCTCGAGACGGCGGTAGGCGCTGTGCCGGTGCACCGGGCGGTCGTAGTGGACGAGCGTGCTCACGCCGCGGCGAGCCAGGCGCCCGCGCAGCGCCTCGCGCTGCTCCGACCGCACGACGTAGAGGTGCTGCACGTGCTCGTCGGCATCGGCCGCGGCCGGCAGCGTTACCGGGAGGCCGGCGAGGCCCTCGTCGTAGCGCTCCGCCAGCTCGCGTCGGCGCGCGTTCCACGCGTCCAGGAACGGCAGCTTGGCGCGCAGCACGGCCGCCTGGAGCGGATCGAGGCGGCTGTTCCGGCCGTC
>CAVQJO010000006.1:0-60931 GCA_963712865.1 uncultured Gaiellaceae bacterium | reverse complement strand
GCAAGCGCGACGGCGCTCTCCCCGCCTGAAATGCCGGTCTGGGCGATCGCCGCGGCGGCCGCGATCGTCAGCGCCAGGTTCTTCGGGTTGATCCCGGAGAGGAGGAAGCCGGAGCCGAGTGACTTCCCGGCCGTGAAGGCGTCGATCGCTTGCATCCACTTGGGCATGGCCGCCTCCTCACCCTCCCGCGGACGGCCGCGCCACGTGCGGGCGGCCAGCAGGAGGAACAGCAGCCCGAACAGGAGCTTCAGGACGCTGACCCAGGTCTCCGGGCTGCCGTCGTCCGCCTGCGCGTTGTCGCTCGCCAGCACGAGCACGACGCCGCCGACGACGGCCAGCCCGGCGATCCAGCCGAGCGCGAACGCCGGCCCGTTCGAGCGAGCGCGCGGCGTCCCGAGCATGAGCACGATCGCGATGATCGGCACCGGGCTGAGCGCGACGCCGATCGCCAGCGGCAGGACGTCCCCGATCGCCTGGCCCATCGGCCGACCTTACTGTCTCGCCATCGCGACCCGCAGGCGCTCCTCGGGCGTGATCAGGTGGTCGGTGTCCTCGGCGGCGGCGTCGACGTCGATCTGCACCCAGCGCACCTTGCCCGTGAACTCGCTGTCCTTGGCGCCGTAGTCGTCGCTCACCGGGGTCGCGCTGTCCGAGCCGACGTCGGTCGTCTCGTCGGCGGAGAAGAGCATCGGCACCGTGCCGTCGACGCGGCCGCTGCCGACCTGCTCGCCGTCGACGTAGAGCGCGACGTCGCCGCCCTTGCCGAGACCGCCGCCGTCGTAGGTGAACTCCATCCGCACCTGGTGCTCGCCCGCGGGGATCGCGCCGTCGCCGTAGACCTTGAACCGCTGCAGGCCGAAGAGGTTGTAGCAGTACGCCGGCTTGCCGTCCTTGACGTAGAGCGAGAAGCCGCCGAAGGCGCCGCCCTGCGCGACGATCACGCCTTCGGCGCCGCCCTCGGGCACCTCCACCTCGGCCGTGAGCGAGAAGGACTTGTTCTTGTTGACGACGACGGAGTTCTCCGACAGCCGCCCCATGCCGCCGAACAGGAGCTGCGAGGTGCCGCGGACGAGCTGGGGTCGCCCCGCCATGTCGGGGTTGAACCGCTCGAAGCGCCGGTCGTCGAGCGGCAGCACGTTGTACTTGCCTGCCTCGATCAGGAACAGGCGCTGTAGCTCGTTCAGCTTCTCCGGCTGGTCGGCGGCCAGGTCGTACGCCTGCGTCCAGTCGTCCGGGCCGTAGAGCTCCCAGACGTCGTCGTCGAAGGCCGGCATCTCGGTCCGCCACCCAGGGGGTGCTGTGCCGCGTCACGGCCGTCCAGCCCTCGTGGTAGATGCCGCGGTTGCAGAACATCTCGAAGTACTGGGTCGTGTGGCGGTCGGCCGCGCCGGCGTCGTCGAACGAGTACGCCATCGAGACGCCCTCGAGCGGATGCTGCTGGACGCCGTTGACGCTGAGCGGAGCCGGCAGGCCGGCCGCCTCGAGCACGGTCGGCGCGACGTCGATCACGTGGTGGAACTGGGCGCGGATCTCGCCCTTTGCCTTGATGCCCCCGGGCCAATGGACGATCGTGCCGTTGCGCGTGCCGCCCCAGTGCGAGGCGACCTGCTTCGTCCACTGGTACGGCGTGTCCATCGCGTGCGCCCAGCCGACCGCGTAGTGGTTGTACGCCTCGGGCGTGCCGAAGTCGTCGATCCGCGAGACCATGAACTCGGTCGTCTCGAGCCCGACGGCGCCGTTCAGGACGACGAGCTCGTTGAAGCAGCCGTTCGGCGTGCCCTCGGCCGAGGCGCCGTTGTCGCCGATGACGTAGTAGACGAGCGTGTCGTCGAGGATCTCGAGCTCGGAGAGCGCGTCGATCAGCCGTCCGACGTGATGGTCGGTGTGCTCCATGAACCCGGCGTACACCTCCATCTGGCGGGCGAGCACCGGCTTCAGGTCGTCGGGCATGTCGTCCCAGGCGGGGATCTCCGTCCGGCCGCTCGGTCAGCTCCGCCGCGGGCGGGATGACGCCGAGCTCCTTCTGCTTCGCGAAGGTCCGCTCCCGGAGCGCGTCCCAGCCGTCGTCGAACGTGCCCTTGTACTTGTCCGACCACTCCGGCCGGACGTGGTGCGGCGCGTGGGTCGCGCCCGGCGCGAAGTAGACGAAGAAGGGCTTGTCGGGCATCAGCGCCTTCTGCTGGCGGATCCAGTCGATGGCGTGGTCGGTCATGTCCTCGGTGAAGTGGTAGCCCTCCTCCGGCGTCCGATCGGGCTCGACCGGGACCGTGTCCTGATAGATCGCCGGCGCGTACTGGTTCGTCTCGCCGCCGATGAAGCCGTAGAAGTGCTCGAAGCCGGAGCCCGTCGGCCAGGCGCTGAACGGCCCCATCGGGCTCGTCTCCCACACCGGCACCTCGTGGCACTTCCCGAACTGCGCGGTCGAGTAGCCGTTCAGCTTCAGGGTCTCGGCGAGCGGCGCCTTCGTGTTCGGCCGGATCGAGTTGTAGCCGGGCGCGGAGGTCGCGATCTCGGTGATTCCGCCCATCCCGACCGAGTGGTGGTTGCGGCCGGTCAGGAGCGCCTGGCGCGTGGGCGAGCAGAGCGCCGTCGTGTGGAAGCGGTTGTACTTGAGCCCGTTCGAGGCGAGGCGCTCGGCCGTCGGCGTCGCGCACGGGCCGCCGAACGCGCTCGAGGCGGCGAAGCCGACGTCGTCGATGCAGGATGACGAGCACGTTCGGCGCACCCTCGGGCGGCCGCAGCGGCTCGATCGGCGGAAAGGACGTCGCCGGATCCTTCGCGTCGTAGGTCGTGAGCCCGACCGGGGTGAGGTCGGGGATCGGCAGGACGTCGCGCTGCAGTGGCTTCTCGGGCATGCGGCTCTCTCCTCGACTCGGTGTGCGTTCATCGTCGCGGATCGCGGCGCAGCCGCTCATCGCCCGAACGGGATGAACCCAGGTTCATCCGGCCGGGGTGATGCCCGTGGCTCCGTCGCGCGAGAGGATCCACCGGCGATGCTGCTCGTGCTGGCCGTGGTGTTCTTGTTCGCGCTCCCGTCGCCGTGGAACGTGGTGGTCTGCGTCGTCTGCTGCGGGCTCTTCGTCCTCGAGATCGGCTTCTGGCAGCGCCGCGTGCGTGGACAGAAGGTGCGAACCGGCGCGGAGAACCTCGTCGGCGCGACCGGCCAGGTGACCGAGGCGCTGGCGCCGCTCGGCCAGGTCCGCGTCCTGGGCGAGCTCTGGGAGGCGCACGCCGCCGTGGAGCTGCCAAGCGGGGCGCGGGTGCGTGTCGTAGCACTCGACGGGCTAACGCTCGAGGTCGAGCCTCTCGACACTGCTCGACAGGACGAACGCTGACCACATCGGGCACACTCGCTCCCTCCGGCCGGCAGCTCGAGCTCGTCCGCGGCGATCAGCGTGCCATCGTCGTCGAGGTGGGCGGCGGGCTCCGTCGTTACAGCGTGGCCGGCCGTGAGCTGCTCGACGGCTACCGAGCGGATGAGATGTGCACTTCGGGCCGCGGCCAGGTGCTGCTGCCCTGGCCGAACCGAATCGAGGACGGAACCTACGAGTTCGCCGGACGCGGTCACACGCTTCCCCTCGACGAGCCGAAGCAGCGCAACGCGATCCACGGGCTCGTGCGCTGGTCGGCGTGGACGGTCGCCGAGCTCGAGCCCGCTCGGGCCGTGGTCGAGCACGTGCTCCACCCCCGGCCGGGGTACCCGTTCACGCTCGGCGCTCGGATCGAGTACTCCCTCTCCGGGCTGGGTCTCGCGGTCACGACGACGGCGACGAATCTCGGGCCGGAACCGTGCCCGTACGGCTGCGGCGCGCATCCGTACCTGACACTGGGCACGCCCCGGGTCGACTCGCTCGTTCTGACCACGCCGGCATACTCCGTGCTCGGCTCCGACGACCGCGGACTGCCGACGGATCGCATCGACGTCGAGGGAACGGAGTTCGACTTCAGGAGCCCGCGGCCGATCGGCGCCACGCGGCTCGACCACTGCTTCACCGACCTGGAGCGCGGCGACGACGGCCTCGCACGCGTCGAGCTGCGGCCGCCGGACGGCGAGGTGGGCCTGACGCTCTGGCTGGACGACGCCTTCGAATACCTGCAGCTCTTCAGCGGTGACCCGCTCCCGGACGTCGCCCGGCGCAGCCTCGCGGTCGAACCGATGACGTGCCCGCCAAACGCGTTCCGCAGCGGCGAGGCCATCGTTAGGCTTGCGCCGGGCGAGTCGCTCACGGGCTCCTGGGGCCTCACCCCGACCGCATGAATCCCGACCCGTTTTGGAATCGGCGCGTTTTGGATGATGCTTCACCGGGCCGCCTGCGGGATTCTGGCGCGAGCCGACGAAAGGAGGACGAGACCTGAGCACAACGACGCCAACCGCCGCAGCAACGGCAGGCCATGCGGCTCTGCCATTCGGCGACCCGTCGCGCAAGCGACGGCTCGTCAAGGTCGGTGCCTGGCTCGTCGGAGTCCTCATCGTCCTCATCGTCCTGCACCTGCTCGGCATCGACATGATCGACTGGCTGCGGGATCTCTGGGACCAGATCAAGAACGTTCCCGTCGGCTACATCGTCGCGGCGCTCTTTTTCCAGACCGGCCAGACGGTCTTGGCCGGGCTCTCGTACTACGGCATCCTCCGCGCCGCGTACCCCGGGTATGTCGAGTTCTGGCCGATCGTGACCGCCTACGCGGTCGGCGTCGCGATGAACAACTTCCTGCCGGCGAACATCGGCACCTTCGTAACGCTGCTGATGTTCGTCGCGATCATCCCCGCCTGCACGTTCCCGGGCGCGATCGCCGCCTATCTCGTGCAGAAGATCTTCTTCACCATCGCCGGCACCTTCGTCTACCTGTACCTCTTCCTCTCCGTGCCGGGCTCGTTCAACGAGAACCTCGGCAACCTCTCCGACAACCCGGCGCTGTCGATCCTGATCGGAGTCGGCGCGGTGGTGCTGATCGTGATCCTCGGCCGCATCTTCTGGCGGCAGGTCAAGAAGCTCTGGGCGCAGGCGAAGCAGGGCGGCGTGATCCTCTCCCGCCCGAAGGAGTACTTCACCCACGCGTTCCTGCCGTCGCTCCTCTCCTGGCTCTGCAAGCTGACCGTGATCGGGATCTTCCTGGCCGCCTTCGCGATCCCGGTCACGTTCGAGTCGATCATGTGGGTGACGGGGTCGGGCTCGCTCGCCAACGTCGTCTCCTTCACGCCGGGCGCCGTCGGCATCACGCAGGCGACGAATGCCCTCGCGCTCGACACGTGCTGCGACGTCGCCAACCGCACCGCGGTCGACTACTCGACTGCGCAGCAGCTGATCACGACCGCCTGGAACGTACTTCTTGCGCTCATCCTCGTCGTCTCCGTCTTCGGCTGGACTGGCGGGAAGCTGCTCGTCGGCCAGTCCTACACCGACGCCAAGGTCAAGGTCGCCGAGCAGAAGGCGCAGCGGAAGACGAAGAAGGCGGAGAAGCGAGCCGCGAAGGACGCCCCTACGGAGGCCGAGTGACGACCGAGCCGACCGCCTACGGCGAGTCGGTGGCCTTGGCCTGGCAGCCCGAGCGGCCCAAGTTCAAGCCGCTTCGCCTCCTCCTCTCGTGGGCGATCACGGCGGCGTCGCTCGGGGTGGCCGCAGCGATCCTGCCCGGCGTCGACATCGCCGGCACCGGCGGCGCGCTCGTCGTCGCCGCCGTCGTCGCCGTGCTGAACGCGATCCTCCCGCCGATGCTCGCGGCCCTGCGCCTGCCGTTCATGCTCGCTCTCGGCTTCCTGCTCGTCCTGGCGCTGAACGCCTTCGTGCTGAAGCTCGCCTCGGACGTGCTGGAGAACACGTTCACGGTCGACAACTTCGGCTGGGCGCTGCTCGCCGCGCTCATCGTCGCCGCCGTCAGCGTCGTCCTCGAGGTGATCTTCGGGACGAACGACGACGACACGTACTCCCTTCGCGTCGTGCAGCGGATCGCCCGTCGCCAGGGAGGCGGCGAGCAGACCGAGGTCCCGGGCATCATCTACCTCGAGATCGACGGGCTCGCGCTGCCGGTGCTCCGGCGCGCGATGCGGGACGGCAACGCCGGCACGATGGCCCGCTGGATCGCCGAGGGAACCCACGGGCTGACCGAGTGGGAGACCGATCTCTCGTCGCAGACCGGCGCGAGCCAGGCCGGCATCCTGCTCGGCTCGAACGACGACATCCCCGCGTTCCGCTGGGTCGACAAGGAGAGCGGCCTGCTCACGGCCTGCTCGGCGCCGGCCGACTGCGCGCGCATCGAGGCGCGAGCGCGCCACCGGCATCGGCCTGCTCGTCGACGGCGGCTCGAGCCGCGGCAACCTGCTCTCGGGCGAGGCCGAGGAGGTCATCCTCACGGTCAGCCGCATGGACGCCGAGAAGAAGGCGAACCCGGGCTACCGCGCGTTCTTCGCGAACGGCTTCAACGTCACGCGCGCCCTCGTCCTCTTCGGCTGGGAGGTCATCCTCGAGTGGACGGCCTCGCTGCGCGCGATCCGGCGCGACGTCCGGCCGCGCGGCCACCGCGGCGGCATCTACCCGTTCATCCGCGGCGCGATGTGCGTGATCGTCCGCGACCTGATCGTCTACGGCGTCCTCACGGACATGATGCGCGGCCGCCCGGCCGTCTACGCGACGTTCTCCGAGCTACGACGAGGTGGCGCACCACTCCGGCCTCGAGCGGGCGGACACGCTCGAGGCGCTGCGCAAGCTCGACGAGCAGTTCGGGCGCATCGACCGCGCGCGCCGCTACGCGCCACGCCCGTACCGGATCGTCGTGCTCTCCGACCACGGGCAGACGCAGGGAGCGACCTTCAAGCAGCGGAACGGCTACGGGCTCGACGAGCTCGTCGAGCGCTCGCTCCGACCACGGCACCGTCGAGAAGGTCGCCGACGGCGACGAGCAGAGCTCGATGGTCGGCCTGGCGGTCGGCGAGGCGACGGGTCGTCCGAACGAGCAGCAGGGCAAGCGCGCGAAGAACGACGTCTCGGATCGCGACGTCGTCGTGCTCGGCTCCGGCAACCTCGGGCTCGTCTCGCTGATGGAGGAGAAGCACCGGCTCACGCTCGAGGAGATCGACGAGCGCCATCCCGAGCTGATCCCGGCGCTCCGCGAGCCATCCGCACGTCGGCTGGCTCCTCGTCCGCTCGGCCGAGCGCGGCCCGGTCGCCCTCGGCGCGACGGGCGCGCACTACCTGCGCGAGGAGGACGGTCGAGGGCGACGACCCGCTGGCGTCGTTCTCCGCCGAACGCGCCGCGGCACCTGCTGCGCACGGACGGCTTCCCGCACGTCGCCGACATCATGGTCGGCAGCTTCTACGACCCGGACCTCGAGGAGGGCTGCGCGTTCGAGGAGCTGATCTCGTTCCACGGCGGGCTCGGCGGGCCCCAGACACGGCCGTTCATCCTCCACCCCGTCGACCTTCCGGCGCCCGACGAGGCCGATCGTCGGCGCCGAGCAGGTGCACGCGGTGCTGTCGGGCTGGCGACAGCTGCTGCAGGGCACGCGAGCAGCCCGAAGCCGTCGCCGCTCGATGAACCTCGTCTGGGCCGCGCTCATCGTCATCGCCGCGACGAGCGTCGCGGTCACCGCGATGCTGCTCGTGCGCCGGCGTGCGCCCGAGGGCAGCCGCTTCCAGGACGGCGACCGCGCCTCCGGGGTCTTCGGCGTGCTGGCGACCGGCTTCTCGGTGCTGCTCGGCCTCGTCGTCTTCCTCGCCTTCGAGAGCTACGACCAGTCGAGAGCGGGAGCCGAGCAGGAGGCGCTCGTGCTCGTCGCAGCAGGTCGAGACCGCCCAGTTCTTCGCGCCGGCCGTCGCCGCCGAGCTGACGGGCGAGCTCGTCTGCTACGGCCGCTCGGTCGTCTACGACGAGTGGCCGCGGGCGGAGGCGGGCACCCTCGGGCGACACGATCAACCCGTGGGGCGTCGAGCTGTTCCGGACGATCGACGACCGTGCAGCCGCAGACGGCGAGCGAGGAGGCCGCCTACGGCAAGTGGCTCGACCAGACCTCGGACCGCGAGGCGGCGCGGATCGACCGCATCCACGGCGCCGTCGGCGTCATCCCGGCGCCGCTGTGGGTCGTGCTCTTCGTCATCGTCGGCGTCATCTTCGTCTTCATGCTGTTCTTCGCCGACAGCGGCGAGGGCGCGGCGACCCAGGCCGTGCTGATGGGCTCGGTGACCGTCGTCGTCGCCCTGATGCTGCTCCTGATCAACTTCCTCGACAACCCGTTCCACGACGGATGTCGGCGGCGTCCGACCCGTTGCCATGGAACGGTCGCTGCAGCATCGATCGACGAGGCGCTGCAGGCGATCGACGAGAACGTCGAGCTGCCCTGCGACGCGAGCGGGCAACCCGGCGTGAACGCGCCGCGCAAGCGGGACTGGGTCGAGCTCGCCGCGACGGTGCTGCTCGCCATCGCGGCCGTCTCGACCGCCTGGAGCAGCTACCAGGCGACGCGCTGGAACGGCGAGCAGGCGAAGACGGCGAGCCGCGTCAACAAGACGCGCATCGAGGCGGATCGGGCCGTCGAACCTCGCGAACGCGCAGCAGCAGGTCGACGTCGCCACGTTCATGCAGTGGGTGGACGCGTACGCGCGCGACGAGGACGGAGCTCGTGAGCTTCTACCGGGAGCGCTTCCGCGCCGAGTTCAAGCCGGCCTTCGACGCGTGGCTCGCGACGAAGCCGCTCGTGACGGACGGGGCGCCGCCGACGCCGTTCGCGATGCCGCAGTACCGGCTCGCCGCGCAGGGCCGAGGCCGAGCAGCTGGACGCGGAGGCCGAGGTGCTCGCCGCCGACGTGCGCCGGGACATCCAGCGAGGATCGAACTACGTCCTCGGCGTCGTCCTCTTCGCGGTCGCGCTCTTCTTCGCCGGCATGAGCACGAAGCTCACCGCCCCCGGCCTGCGCAAGGTGATGCTCGGCGATCGGCTACGCTGATCTTCCTCGGCGCCCTCGTCTGGATCGCGACCTTCCCGGTCAGCGTCGTCGTCTAGCGAGAGCTCTAGTTCTCGAGCTCGTCGCAGGAGTCGGCGTCGGTGAACGCCTGCTCGAGCTCGCCCTCGGCGTCGAGGCTCCTCGAGCTCCGGAACGCCGACGACACCTGGTTCGCGAGCGTCGAGAGCGCCGTGCCGACGGCCGTGACCGCCTCGACGACGCCCGCTGTCCCGGATGCGTCGTCGACGGCGCTCTTCATCGTGTCGATGCCGTCCTCGACCGTCGGTCGGCGAGCTCGTCGAGCGCCTGCCTGCGCCTCCTCGCCCGCTTCGGTGTCGGGCGTGCCGAGCCCGCGCAGGTCGTCGACGAAGTCGCGCGTCGAGCTCTCGAGGTCGTCGGCGGTGTCCCTCAGCGAGTCCTCGTCGACGTCGCCGTCGCTGAGCGACTCGGCCGTCGACGTGATCGACTCGGTCCAGGTCGTGATCGCCGAGCAGACGTCGTCCGCCCACTCGGTGGCCGACGCGTCCGTCCCTTCGTCGTCGCCGCCACCGCAGCCGGCCGCGGCGAGCGCGAGGAGCGCCGCCACGGCCAGCACTGCGGTGAGGGAGCGGGGCGTTCATCAGAGACCGAGGATCTGCTTCTTCTTCGCCTCGAACTCCTCCGGCGTGATGATGCCCTGCACGCTGGAGCTGCGACAGCTGCTCGAGCTCGGCCATGTAGTCGGGCGCGGCCGGCTCGGCGGCCTGCATCGACGACCGGCGCGGCCACCTGCTGCACGTACTGCCGCGTCCTGCTCGGCGTACTTGTTCTGCTGGCGCCGCTGGACACGCGCCCGAGACCGCGGTGGCCGTGCCGGCGACGACCGCCGTCCTCGCCGCCATGCCGACCAGGCCCGGACCCCTTCGTCCCATCCTCATCTCGGTCTCCTTCCTCTAGGCATTCGCCAGCGCGGCCTCACGCGCGGCCTGGACGACCTCGTGCGGGAGCCGGTCGAAGTCGAGCAGGATGCCGCCGGCGTCGCGCATCTTCTGCGCGACGTCGCGGGCCCACACGTTCTCCCAGACGAGCAGCGCGGCCGACGAGTTCGGCTCGAGCTCCTCGCCTGCGGCCATCAGGTCCTCCTCGTTGAAGAGGCCGTTGACCTCGATCCCGGCCTTCTCGAAGCCGGCCCGCACCTCGGGGTCGATGTCGCTCAGCTCGAACGCGACGATCTCCCCTGCCGTCGTTCTTGCCCACGAACGCGAGGTCGATGATCCGGATCGTTCCCGCCTCGACGAGGTCGGCGAGCGCCGGTGCGATCTCGCCCCGGAACTCGTTCCCCGGGAAGGCGACGATCATGTAGTCGACTGGTCCGATCTCTTCCATCGGTTCTCCTCCCCTACCCCAGGGCCTTGGCCTTGATCGCGTCGAACTCCTGCTGCGTGATGGCGCCGGAGTCGAGCAGGCCCTTCGCGCGCTCGATCTCGGCGGCGGCGCCACCCGAGCTGGCCACCGTGCGGACGTAGTCGTCCATCTCCGCCTGCGCAGCCTGAGCGCGTTCCATGCTGCGCCGGGCCATGTCGTCGCTGTTCGCGATCAAGTAGACGAAGACGCCGAGGAACGGCAGCAGGATGACGAAGATCAACCACAGCGTCTTCGTCCCGCCACTCGCGTCGCGGCGGCGGAAGATGTCGCCGATCACGTGGAACAGCAGGACGAACCAGGCCACCCAGACGAAGAACACGAGCATCGACCAGAACACGTCCAAGAACGTGTAGTCGGCGAGCAGCATTCAGAACCTCCTCACTTCGAGCGCAACGGTCAGTTGTGTGTCCAAAGCCTCCCGTCTCGCGGGCGGCGCGGGCATCATGCGGACTGGGTGATTTGACCACAGTTCAGGCTTCTGCGTCGTCCGAGCCGCGCCGCGAGGCCCGACGTCACCCGGCCGGGGTGAGGCCCGCTCACCTCGCCGCCTCCGATGGTCGGCGTACGCGCGCGACGGCCGACCCAGCTCCCGCCTACGAGATCCGGATCCGCGGACGGCTGAGCGACACCCTCCTGCAGGCGTTCGACGGCATGGGCGCGTCGTTCAAGTCGGTCGAGACCGTGCTGCACGGCCCGCTCGCCGATCAGGCGGCGCTGCACGCGCTGCTCGACCGCGTCCAGGCGCTCGGCCTCGAGCTCGTCGACGTGCGCCGGCTGCCCGACTCCTCCTGACCGGGTGCGGATCACCTACCTCGGCCACGCAACGACGCTCATCGAGCTCGACGGCGTCGCCCTGCTCACCGATCCGCTGCTGCGGAAGCGCGTCGCCCACCTCGTGCGGCTGCAGACGGCGGCGCCGCCACCCACGCTCGATGCGGTCCTGCTCTCCCACCTGCATGCCGATCACCTCGACTACAAGTCGCTCGCGATGCTCCCGCGCGGCGTGCACCGATCGTCCTGCCCGCCCGCGCGGGAGCGTTCGTCGGCCGCCGCACCCGGCGCGACGTCGTCGAGCTGGCCGTCGGCGACGAGACGCGCGTCGGCGAGCTCACGGTGCGGGCGGTACGGGCAGACCACGACGATCGCCGGCACCCGCTGTCGCGCCGGGTCGCGCCGCTCGGCTTCGTCATCACCGGGTCGCAGCACGGTGTACTTCGCCGGTGACACCGACCTCTTCCCCGAGATGGCCGCGTTCGCCCCGCTCGACGTCGCGCTCGTGCCCGTGTGCGGGCTGGGGGCCGACACTGCCGCCGGGGCACCTCGATCCCGGTCGCGCCGCGGAGGCGGTGCAGCTGCTGCAGCCGCGCGTCGCGATCCCGATCCACTGGGGCACCTACCGCGTGATCGGCTCGAAGGGCAGCGGCGTCGCGCCCGCCGAGCGCTTCCGCGACGAGGTCGCACGCGTCGCCCCGGGCGTCGAGGTCCGCATCCTGCAGCCCGGAGAAGCGACGGCGCTCTAGAGTGGGTGCGGCCTTCGCCTGGGGGACGTCTCGCCGCGTCCTCGCTCGTCCTGGGCGGTCTCGTCGCGCTTCGTTTTCACGTCAGCCTCCGCACGCTGGGGCTCGTGATGGGCTTCGGCAGCGGCGTCCTGATCAGCGCCGTGGCCTACGAGCTCGTCGCCGAGGCCTTCGACACCGCGGACGGAGGCACCGCGGTGGCGATCGGCCTCTTCGCGGGCTGCGGCACCTTCTTCGTCGGCGACAGCCTGATCGACCGCTACGGGGGCGCCGGCCGCAAGAGCGCGACCGGGGCGGCGCGGCGGCCGGAGGCTCGGCACTCGCGATCGTGCTCGGGATCGTCCTCGACGGCGTGCCCGAGTCGGCCGTGATCGGCCTCGGGCTGCTCGGCGGACGAGGGCGTCTCGGCCGCGATGCTGGCCGCCGTCTTCCTCTCGAACCTGCCGGAGGCGGTCGCCGCCACGTCGGGCCTCGTCAGGTCGGGGTGGTCCGGGCGCAACGTGATCGGGCTCTGGGTCGCGGTCGCGCTCGTCTCGGGGCTCGCCTCGCTCGCCGGCTATGCGTTCCTCGACAACGCGTCCGCCAACGTCGTCGCGTTCGTGCTCGCGTTCGCCGGCGGCGCGATCCTGACGATGCTCGCCGACACGATGATGCCCGAGGCGTTCGAGCACGGCGGGCGCCTCGTCGGCGTCTTCACGACGCTCGGCTTCGCGCTCGCCTTCGCGATCTCCGCGCTCGAGTGACCTGCGGCGCTAGTGAGCGAGCAGCGCCTTCAGCCCGACGATGACGAGCCCGAGTCGCGAGGTTGCACGCGACGGCGACGACCGTGGCGAACCGGCCGAGGTGCTCGACCTGCGCGTAGCGCGCGCCCTGGACGCCGAGCGCGAGCAGGCAGAGCACGAGGGCGAGCCAGACCGCGCGCGACTCGCGGATGATCCCGGTAGCACCGAGGACGAGCGCCGTGACCGGGGCCACGGCGGAGAGCACGATCGCGATCTCGCGCCGCGCGACCGCCACGAGCTCTGGACCGTCGAGACGGCGGCCGCGCTCGATGCTCTCGGCGAGCCCGTGCGCGTAGACGTGCGCCAGCCAGAGCACGACGACGGTGGCGACGACGAAGGCGGCCAGTTGCCAGGTGTCGACGGTGCCCTTTCCTCCCGCCGCCACGGTCGCCATGACGACGATCGTCCCGTACACGGTGCCGGCGATGCGGCCCGCGACGCCGTGCTCGACGGGCTTCGGGACGGACGTGGTCACTGGCCGACGAGGACGATCACGAGCGTCGTCACGGCGAGGGCCCCGGCGGCGACGGTCAGACCGAGAACCCACAGATCCGAGAGCCCGGCGAAGCCGCCCTCGTCGAGCGCACGCCGGACGTCGCGCTGGCGCAGAACCCCGAGCGCGAGCAGCGCCACGCCCAGGAGCGCGTAGCCGGCGCCGAGTACGACGTACGGCCAGTCCGTCCCGCCGATCAGCTCGGGCGCGACCCTGCCGACGCCGAGCGCCGCGACGGCGGCGCCGAGACCGGTCCTCAACCACGCGAGCCACGTCCGCTCCGCAGCGAGGTGCGTGCGGCGGATGGCGTCGTCCAGCTGTGTCGTCACGAGGACTCGAGGCGCTTCTCGAGCTGCTCGAGGCGACGATCGATGCTCTCGAGCAGCGCGTACATCGGGTCCTGGTGCAGCTCTGCCCGGCGGCGCTGGAACCGATTGACGAACCCGGCCGCGATCGACGCCGTGAGGAGCGAGATCAGCGCGATCGCCGCGACCATCAGCACACCCGCGACGAACTGTCCCTCTGGCGTTCTGCGGCGTCACGTCGCCGTACCCCACCGTGGTCACGGTCTGCACCGACCACCAGAGCGCCCGTCCCATGGTGGGAAACTCCTCCTCGTCGATCAGGCGCATGATGATCGCGCAGGCGATGGTGACGGTGACGATCCCGCTGATGAGCCACCGGATGCCCGGGACCGTGCCGATGATGCGCTCGAGCCAAGGGCGCCGATCGAGTATCGGGAGCTCTGGATGATCCATCGCGTCGCGCCGACGCTCCCGGCACGGAGGGTGACGTGCCATCACCCGAGGCGGGTGACGCACCGTCACCCGCACGTCGCGGAGGCTCACGTGCATTGTCCGCGGAGGCGACGACGGCCCGTTACGAGATTCGGATCAGAGGCGACCTGGGTGCGGATCTCGCGACCGAGCTCCGGCCCCTGACCGTCGACAGCGACAGGGCGGAGACCGTCCTCCACGGCGAGATCGCCGATCAGGCCGCGCTGCACGGCGTGCTCGACGCGCTGCACGAGCACGGCCTCCAGCTGCTCGAGGTCCGCCGCTTGCCGGACCAGCCGAGGAGAGGCCCGTGAACGCCGATGAGCCTGCGACACGCGCGCTACGCCGAGCGCGCGCGCGAGAGCCTCGCCCGTGCCGCACTGTGGGCGGAGACGCGCCTGCCCGGCGGCGCTCTCGCGGCCCAGGCCCTCGAGCGGGAGCGGCTCTCGGCCGCGGGGCTCCTGGCGGGCGGGCTCGCCTACCGGCTGTTCTTCTGGCTCGTCCCGCTCGGGCTCGTCCTCGCCGCGCTCTGAGCTTCTGGCTCGACGCCGATCGCACCAGCCTCGAGGACGCAGCGCGAGAGTTCGGCATCACCGGCGCTGCGACACGCGCCGGCCGTCGACGCGATCGAGGCGCAGGAGTACGCACGGTGGTACTTCCTCGTCTTCGGCCTCACCTTTCTCGTCTGGTTCGGCATCGGCGTGCTCCGCGCGTTGAACGTCACCCATGCAGTCGCGTGGAAGCTGCGGCCGGAGAAGCTGCGGCATCCGCTGCGCTCCGCGTTCGCCTTCACCGGCCTCACCGTAGGCGTCATCGCCGTCTCGGGCGGCATGGCCTGGCTGCGCGAGGAGAACGAGGGATCGGGCGTCCTCCTGACCATCCTGCTCACCGTGCCGTACGCCGGCGCCGTCGTCTGGTTGATGGACAAGCTGCCCCACCGGGCGTCGTCGTGGCGGGACCTTCTGCCGGGCGCGGTGCTCGTCGCGGTCGGTGTCCAGCTGATGCACATCGCGGTCGTTCTGTACATCGCCCCGAGGCTCGGCCGCTCGTCCGCGCTCTACGGGTCGCTTGGTGCCGCGACGGTAATCCTGCTATGGCTCTACCTGATCGCACGTCTCATCGTCGCCGGCGCGTTCCTGAACGCGGCCGTGTGGGAGCAGAAGGAAGGAGACTCCGCATGACCCCATCCCGGGGCAAGATGCTGACCGCCCGGATCCTCGTCGTCCTCTTCGCGCTGCTGGCGACGATCGGGCTCCTCGCCGGATTCATCCGGTACCAGGCGCTCGACCCGGACACCTTCCGCGGCACGGCCGAAGAGCTGATCGCGAACGAGAACGTCCAGGACCAGATCGCGGTGTCGCTCGTCGACGAGCTCTACGGGAACGTCGACGTCGCCGCCGCGCTCGCAGGAGCGGCTGCCCACCGACCAGCAGCAGCTCTCCGGTGTGCTCGCCGCCGGGATCCAGGAGCTGTCGTACCGCACGGCGCGCCGCCTCCTGGCGCGTCCGCGCGTGCAGTCGCTCTGGGTGAACTCGCTCGCGATCACGCACGAGCAGCTGCTCCGCGTCCTCGACGACGAGCTGACCGTCGGTCAGCACCGAGGAGGGCTTCATCGTGCTCAACCTCCGCCCGCTCGTGATCCAGCTCGGCGACCAGATCGCGATCGTCGGCCGTGTCGCCGACCGGCTGCCGCCCGACGCCGGCCGGATCCAGATCATGGAGGCCGGCCAGCTCGAGACCGCGCAGGACCTCACGAGCCTGCTCAAGGTCGTCGGGCCGATCGCCTGGCTGCTCGCGCTCATCGTCGCCGCGATCGCGATCTGGCTGGCGGCCGGACGCAGGCGCGCGATTCTCCGCTCGCTGTCGATCGCGCTGCTCGTCGTCGGGCTGCTCGTGCTGGTCGTCCGCCGCGTCGCGGGGTCGATCGTCGTCGACGAGCTGTCCGCGTCCGAAAGCGTGCGGCCCGCAGTCGAGGACGCGTGGGAGATCCTCACGCGCCTGCTCGCAGACGGTGCGTGGACCGTGATCGGCGTCGGCATCGTCGGCCTCATCGGCGTCTGGCTGACGGGCGGCTCGCGCTACGCCACCCGCGCCCGGCGCTGGCTGGCGCCCCACCTCGCCCGTCCGGAGCTGGCGTTCGGGGCCGGCGCGATGCTGCTCCTGCTGCTCGTCTGGTGGGGACCGACCGAGCAGACGCGCCGCTGGCAGTTCCTCCTGCTCGCCGTCGTGCTGCTGGCCGCGGGGATCGAGGTGCTCAGGCGGGCGACCGCGCGGGAGTTCCCCGACGCGTGCCGCCGCCACCGGAGCCCGCGCCCGAGAAGGCGCCGGCGCCGGGCTCGTAACGGTAGTCCGCGCCCCCGGGCTGCCGCCGCTGTTTACTGACCGGGCACGGTTTGCGCCCGCTCCCCGGGGACGCGAGACTTCCTTTGACCAACGTGATCGACAGCGCAGGAGCCGTCTCGTCCGTTGCGGCGGCGGGCGGAGCCGAGGCGCCGGAGCGCCTCCGGCGCGTTGCGCGCCGAGCGGATGCCCGCTCGGTCCTCTGGACGAAGCTCGTTCCCCCGAAGCTCCCGGCAGGCTTCGTGCCGCGGCCGCGCCTGCACGCGCTCCTCGACCGCGGGGTCGACGGCCCGCTCACGCTCGTCTCCGCCTCGCCCGGCACCGGCAAGACGGCGCTCCTCGCGTCCTGGGCCGCGAGCCCGGCGCGGCGATCTCGACGTCGCCTGGCTGAGCCTCGACCGGGACGACAACTGGGCGCCGCGGTTCTGGGCCGGCGTCGAGCGGGCCCTGACCGGACGCGTCCGCGTCAGGCCCGCCGGCGAGCCGGTCCGCCGGATCGTCGACCTCGTGACGCGCAGGGACAGGCCGGTCGCGCTCGTGCTCGACGACTTCCAGGAGCTCGAGAGCCGCAGTGTCCTGACGCGCGGTGCAGACGCTGATCGACCGGGCGCCGCCGCAGCTGCGCATCGTGCTCTCGACGCGGGCCGACCCGAGGCTCCGCCTGCACCGGCTCCGGCTCGCCGGCGCGCTCACGCAGGTCCGCGCCGCCGACCTCGCGCTCACGCACGAGGAGACGCGCGCGCTCCTCGGCCCGGTGGCGGCCGGGCTGACCTCCGGCGAGGTCGAGACCCTGCGAACGCGGACCGAGGGCTGGGCCGCCGGCATCCGGCTCGCAGCGCTGTCGCTCGAGCGTGCGCGACGACCCGGGCCGTTTCGTACGACGCTTCGCCGGCGACGACCGGGCCGTCGCGGACTACCTGCTCGGCGAGATCCTCGAGCGGCAGACACCCGACCGGCAGAGGTTCCTGCTCCGGACGTCGGTGCCGGACGTCCTGACGGCGGAGCTGGCCGGAAGAGCTGACCGGAAGCCGCAGCGCCGGCAGCGGACCTCGGGCGCCTCGAGGCCGACAACTTCCTGATCTCGAGCGACGGCGACCGCGAGGTCGTGTTTCGCTACAACGGCCTGCTGCGCGAGTTCCTGCGGGCGGAGCTGCGACGGACGCTGCCGGCCGAGGTTCGCACCCTTCAGCTGCGCAGCGCCCGCTGGCACTGGGCGCGCGGTGACGTCGTACCGGCGTTTCGGAGCGCCGTGGCGGCCGGCGACCTGCCGCTGGCCGACGAGATCTGCCAGGCGGCGTGGCATGTCGTCGTGCTCGCCGGGCTCGAGCCCGTCTGCGGCGTCGGATGAGGCTCTGCTGCGCTTCCCCTCGCTCTGCCTGCACGCGTCGCCTGAGTGCCATCGCGTCGGGGGATGTCGCGACCGGCGAGCGGCTCTTGCACTCGGTGGCACAGCGCGCGACGCACGAGCTCGCGCACGTCGTCGAGCTCGCCGCCGCGCGCGTCGCCGGCGACACCGATCGCATGGGCGCGGCGGCGACTGCGCTCCTCGACGAGCGCGAGGACGACGGCTTCGACGCAGCGATGCGCGGCCGGGTCAGGCGGACGCTCGCGCTGGCCGGGCTCGGGCAGCCGCGCGCTCGCGGACGGGAACGTCGAGGCGGCGGAAACCCATCTCGACGAGGCGCTTGCGCTCGCACGCCACGAGAGCCTCGCGCGCATCGCCGCGGACGTGCTCGCGCAGCTGGCGCTGGTCTGCATCGCCCGCGGCCGGCTGCGGCGCGCAGCCCGGCTCGCGTCGGAGGCCGTCGCTCTCGTCGAGGGCCATCCTCGGCTGCGCAGCAGCTGCTGCCGCGGCGCAGACGGCGCTGGCCTGGTCGCACTACGAGTGGGACGACCTCACGACCGCCGCTCACCATGCCGAGCAGGCCGTCGCCGCGGCGGCGGCGTCCGGCAACAGCGAGACCGAGGTCGCGGCCACGGCCATCCAGGCGCTCGTGCTCGCGTCGGAGGGCCCGCGCGGCGCGGAGGACGGGCTCCGCCGGGTTCGCGCGGCGCTCGGGGACCTGAACGGACGCACGCTCTCCGCCCGCGTCGAGCGTCTCGCCGCGAGCACCGAGTCGCGCGTGTTGGCCGCGCGCGGCGACCTCGAGGCGGCCGCGGCGTCCGTCGGCGGTCGAGTCCGATCCGCTGCTCAGAGCACGGCTGCTGCTCGCCGATCGCCAGCCCGACGAGGCGTTGGCCGAGCTCGACGCGGCAGCGACCGAGCTCGCCTTCGACACGCGCGCCGCCGCGGCCGAGTCGTGCGTGCTCGAATGCGTCGCGCACGCCGAGCTGCACGACCGCGCGGCGGCTGCCGACGCGCTCGAGCGAGGCCTCGCGATCGCCGGCCCGAACACGCATCGTCGTCCGTTCATCGACGGGGGCCCGCTCGTACGCGAGCTGCTCGTGCAGCAGATCCGCCACGGCACGTCGCACCGCTCCCTCGTCGCGGAGCTGATCGCCGCGTTCGACCGGCGCGCGCCGAAGGTCGCCCTGACCCGGGCCGAGCTGCTCGAGCCGCTCAGCCCCCGCGAGCAGGCGGTCCTGCGCTACCTGCCGACGATGATGTCCAACAGGGAGATCGCCGGCGAGCTCTTCGTCTCCGGCAACACCGTGAAGACGCACCTGAAGAGCATCTACCGCAAGCTCGGCGTGACCCGCCGGCGCGACGCGGTCGAGCGGGCGCGGGCGCTCGAGCTTCTGTAGAGAGAGGGATCAGCAAGACGGGGGTGAACTAGCCGAGGCAGTCCGTAAAGTCGCGCATGCCCCCAGACCGAGCCGAAAGGAGCCCGGTGATGTCGCAGTACGACCAACAACAACCTGTCTCAGGATGGGCAACCGGAGGCCTTCTCTTCGCGGCGACGCTGATGTTCATCATCGGCATGTTCCAGGCGATCGCCGGGCTCGTTGCCATCTTCGACGACGGCTTCTACCTGGTGACCGAGAACTACGTGTTCGACCTGGACGTCACCGCGTGGGGCTGGATCCATCTGCTGCTCGGTCTCCTGCTCGTGGTGACCGGCTGGGCCCTGTTCGCGCGGAAGCCCTGGGCAGGCGTCGTCGGGATCACGCTCGCCTCGCTGAGCGCGATCGCGAACTTCTTCTTCATCCCGTACTACCCCTGGTGGTCGCTGCTCGTGATCTCGCTCGCCATCTGGGTCATCTGGTCGCTGACGCGCCCTGGAGCGCTCGAGCCGTGAGGTGATGCGGGCCGAGTCCGGAACCTCGTCCCGGGCTCGGCCCGCCGGAGCCGTCGGCGCCTGACCGTGCTCGAGTCCTGGAACGACACCGCAACGCGACAGGCGATCGTCGCGTTCGTCGAGTCCGTCGGCTCGATCCCGCCCGAGGAGCGGATCGCGGTCTTCGACAACGACGGGACGCTCTGGTGCGAGAAGCCGCTGCCGATCGAGCTCGCCTTCATCCTGAAGCGGCTCGCCGAAATGGCGGAGCGGGACGAGTCGCTGCGGCGGCGCCAGCCCTGGCAGGCGGCCCACGACGGCGACTACGCCTGGCTCGGCAACGTGATCACGAAGCACTACCAGGGCGACGACAGCGACGTGAAGGTGCTGATGGGCGGCATCCTCCAGGCATTCGCGGGCTGGACCGTGGACGAGTACGGAGCGGCCGCGCACGCGTTCGTCCACGACGGCGTGCACCCGACCCTGAAGCGGCCGTTCGCAGCGTGCGGCTACGTGCCGATGGTCGAGCTGCTCCGGTACCTCGAGGACAACGACTTCACCTGCTACATCGCCTCCGGCGGCGATCGCGACTTCATGCGGCCGATCACCGGCGAGCTCTACGGCATCCCGCCGGAGCGCGTGATCGGCAGCTCGAACGGCCTGCGCTACGACGACGCCACCCGCTCGGTCGTCTACATCGCCGAGCCGGACGTGTTCGACGACGGCCCGGTGAAGCCGGTCCGGATCTGGAGCCGGACCGGCCGGCGTCCGATCCTCGCCGGCGGCAACTCGAACGGCGACGTCCCGATGCTCGCGTGGACCGACGGATTTCGCCTGCTGATCCTCCACGACGACCCGGAGCGGGAGTTCGACTACGTGGCGGGCGCCGAGACCTCCCTCGAGCGCGCGAAGGCGGACGGCTGGACGGTCGTCAGCGTGAAGAACGACTGGGCGACCGTGTTCCCCGGCTGAGAAGGCGTCGGCCGGCGACTCCTCATCCCGTTCGGGTGACGCCCACGAGTGCGTTCGCGTGCGACGATAGAGGCCCTCGTGCTCGACCTCGCCGCACCCGACGCGCCCCCGGCCGAGAACCTGCGCTGGATCCCCGGCGGCACCTTCCTGATGGGATCGGAGGACTTCTATCCGGAGGAGCGCCCCGTCCGCTCCGTCACGGTGGAGGGCTTCTGGATGGACGAGCATCCGGTGACGGCCGCGGAGTTCCGCCGGTTCGTGCGCGAGACGACGTACGTGACCGTCGCCGAGCGGCCGCTCGACGCTGCCGACTACCCCGGCGCGGATCCCGAGCTGCTCGTCCCCGGCTCGCTCGTCTTTCGCGGCACAAGGGGCCCGGTGCCGCTCGACGACGTCCGGAACTGGTGGGAGTACGTGCCCGGCGCGAGCTGGCGGAAGCCCGGAGGGCCGGGCACGACGATCAACGGGCGCGACCGGCACCCGGTCGTCCAGGTCGCGTACGAGGACGCCGAGTCGTACGCCGCGTGGGCCGGCAAGGAGCTGCCGTCCGAGGCCGAATGGGAGTTCGCCGCGCGAGGCGGTCTCGAGGGCGCCGTCTTCGCGTGGGGCGACGAACACTTCCCGGACGGCCGTGCGATGGCGAACACCTGGCAGGGCGAGTTCCCGTGGCAGAACCTCAAGGTCGACGGCTACGAGGGCACGTCGCCGGTCGGCAGCTTCGAGCCGAACGGCTACGGCCTCTACGACATGACCGGGAACGTCTGGGAGTGGACGACCGACGCCTTCGTGCCGGCCGGCCGCGGACGAGGCCGTGCGCCCATGCTGCGCCCCGCGCGACCCGAGGACGCCGGAGCCGGGCGAGCACTTCCCGCGCAAGGTGATCAAGGGCGGCTCGCACCTCTGCGCGCCGAACTACTGCCTGCGCTACCGGCCGTCGGCGCGCCAGAGCGAGACCGTCGACACCTCCACGGCGCACATCGGCTTCCGCTGCGTGGTGCGGCCGGACTGATGTACGCGCCGCTCCAGATGGTCATGCTCGCCTTCGAGGGCGGCAAGTTCGAGGGCAAGATCCTGGCCGAGCTCAAGCGGCTCCGCGAGGCGGGCATCGTCCGGCTGGCCGCGCTCGTCTTCGTGATGAAGAACCCGGACGGCTCGCTCACGACCCTGCAGGAGTCCGACCTCGAGCCGGTACCGGCCCTGATGCTCGGCAACGCGATGCGGAGCCTGATGGGCTCGAAGCAGCTGCCGCCGGCCCCTCGGGGCACCGTCGAGACCAGCCTGTTCGGCTACACCGACGCCGACATCCGGCGGATCGCGGCCGAGATCCCCACCGGCACGGCCGTCGCGCTCGCGCTCTTCGAGCACCTGTGGGCGACGGACCTCAAGGAGGCGGTCATCGGCGCCGGCGGCCACGTCGTCGCCGACGGGCTCGTCGGGCCGTCGGCGCTGGTCGCCATCAACGACGAGTTCGGCGGCCAGCTCGACCCGTACTCCGAGGCGCTCCACTGACGCTGGTCGCCGCCTCGACGGGCGAGGTGATCCTGGCGCTCGCCGTCGCCTCCCTGCTCTTCCTGATCTGGGTGATCGCGATCGCGGTGCTCTTTACCGACTCGATCTCGATCGGCGAGAAGCTGCTCTGGTTCGTCGCGCTGACGGTGCTCGCGCCCGTCGCCATCCCGGTCTACTTCATCGTTCGCAGCCGTCGCCACGCCCGCCCGGAGGCCGCGTCAGGCGAGCTCTAGTCCGTCGCCGGCTCGGCCGGCTCCGCCACGGGCGGCTTCGGCAGGAGCGAGGCCACGATCAGCTCGAGGATGACCGTGACGATGGCGAGGATGATGGCCGCCCAGATCGCGGTCCACCAGAACTCGTCGATGGTCAGCGTGTCCGAGATCCAGTCGGTGATCTGGAGCAGGAACGCGTTGACGAGCAGGGCGAAGAGGCCGAGCGTCAGCAGCGTGAGGGGCAGCGTGATGATCCGCAGGAACGTGCCGACGATCGCGTTCACGATCCCGAAGATCAGCGACACCCAGACGTAGCCCCAGAAGCCACCGGAGATCTCCACGCCGTCCAGGACCCAGGCCGTGAACGCGAAGGCGGCGGCGAGGATGGCCCAGCGGATCAGCAGCAGGAGCAGCACGAGCGCAAACGGTACGGCGTGCGCCGGACGGAGACCCGGGCTGCAGCGCTCATGCCGCGAGCGCCGACGCGTGCTCCGCGCTGACGTGGACCGGGATCGCGAAGCGCGACGTGCGCGCTCGTAGAGGGGTGGGGAGCGGTCAACCCGCTCCCCACCCCGCACCCGGCTAGTTCAGGTCTTGCACGAACAGGGCGCCGGTCAGCGTCCCGCTCGCGGAGTAGCCGGGCCAGCTGATCCGGTAGGTGTCGCCTGTCCCGAAGACGACGTTGTCGACAACCTGGAGCACGAACGGAACGTTGCCCGCAGTCGTCCTGCCGGAGCCGACCACCGTCGCGCGGTTCCCCTCGCAGGCGACGCCGGTCAGGCTGTTCAGCGCAGTGAGATTGCCCGCGAGCGTCGTTCGGTCGGCGTGCGTGACGCCGCCGATGATGAGCGGCAGGAAGCGCGAGTCGGCGGAGACGCCGAGCGCACGCGGACCCGACGTCCCGGTTCCGAACACCCTGCAGCGACCCGACGTGAAGGCCGGATCGCACGCGTCGCCGATGCCGTCGAAGTCGATGTCCGACTGACCCGGGTTGGCCACGAACTGGCAGTTGTCCGTCGACGTCGAGGACCCCGTCGTTGTCGTCGTCGGGATCGCAGGCGTCGCCGAGGGCGTCGCCGTCGTTGTTCTCCTGACCCGGGTTCGGCACGGTCGGACAGTTGTCGTTCGCGTCGGGCACGCCGTCGTTGTCGGCGTCGAGCGTGAACTCCGACGCGCCGCGATCGCAGATCGCCGTGCCGTTGCCGTCGCCGTCCTGTGGCCGCGGGACGTTCTGCTGATCCTGCGTCGGGCAACCGATGTCCGTCGCGCCGTCGTACGGCCCGCTACCCGTGTCGATCGCGGGGTTGTTCGGCGGCACGAGCTTGAACACGTAGAACGATCCAGTGTTGTCCGTCGTCCCGATCATGGCCGGGTTCGTGTTGGTCTGGTCGCCGGTGCCGGTGAGGCCTGTGCACGTCGCGTCACCCGCGGTGTTGTGGCCGACGGAGACGATGCTCGAGCCCGCGCCGATGGCGCAGTTGCCGCCCGTGTTCCCGGCGATGATCGTGTTGTTCAGGCGCGGCACCGCCGTGGTCGAGCCGGCGAAGAAGCCGACCTTGTTAGAGAGGCCGCCGCCGCTCGCCGCCGGGGCCGTGTTGGTGCTGAGCGTGACGTTGAAGAGCTTCAACGCGCCGCCGTTCTCGATCCCGCCGCCGAAGTGGGCGGTCGAGTTCTGCGCGAAGGTGACGTTCTCGAGCGTTGCGGTGCCGTCGCCAGCGTTCGTCAGCCCGCCGCCGCCCCAGCCGGCGGGTGCGACGCCGCCGCTCAACGACACCTTCGACAGGATCACGGTCGCGTGGTTGTGCACGAGGCCGCCGTGGGAATGGCTCCTGAAGCCGGGCGCCCCGGTGCCATCGCGCAGGCTGAGGCTGCCGATGAAGGCGAACGCACCCGTATCGAGGTCGAAGACCCGGTCGATGTCGTTCGCGTCGATGATCGTGGCCCCGGCGCCGTCGCCGGTAATCGTGATCGGCGTCTTGAGGTCGAGGTCGCCGACCGCGGGGTCGTTGATTGTGCCGCCCATGGTGGCTGCGTCGGTCGTGCCGGCCGCCGCCGCTCGGGTCAGGTTGTACGTCCCGGCGGGGACGTGAATTGTGCTTGCGTTCGGATTCGCCTCCGCGGCGATGATCGCCTCGCGGAGCGAGCAATCGGTCGGCTGGCAGCCGTCCGGTGCGGGATCGTCGAATCGCGTGGGATTGAAGTCGGCGTGGTTGGCCGATGCTCCCCCGAGTGCGTAGAGCGCGACAGCGGTCGTGCACGAAAGGACGAACAGCAGTGAGACGATCCTGCGGCGCCGCCGTTGCATGAGGATTCCCCCTTTGCCCTGAACCCGGTTTGAGACAAAAGTAACGCGCTCCGGGCGGCAGTTCAAGAGCCGCTAGGAAGACCTCGCGCAGCTCTCCCGTCTCGACGTCGAAGGCGAACCCGCGGACGTCGTCACGATGCGGCAGGAAGGGGCTGCTCCGCACGAGCGCGACGGACGTGCGGATGCTCTCCTCGAGGTCGTCGAAGGCGCCGAGCGTCCAGGTCGGGCTCGAGATCGTGTACTTGCGCAGCTGCTCCTCGAACTCCTCGTCGGTCGTGTGGGAGAGACCGCAGTCGGTGTGCTGGACGATCATCACGCTCTTCGTGCCGAGCAGGTGCTGCGAGGCCGCGAGCGACCGGAGCGTGTCGGCGGTGACGATCCCGCCCGCGTTCCGGATCACGTGTGCGTCGCCCTCGATCGATGCCGAGCATCGCGTGCGGGGTCACCCGCGCGTCCATGCAGACGACGATCGCGACGCCGAGCCGCGGCTGAGCCGTCGAGCCCCTCGCCAGGTACTCGCGCGCGTACGCGGCGGCGTTGGCGAGCAGACGGTCGATCACGCTCACGGCGCGAGATTACGGCGTCGATTGCGCGCGCGTGAAATCGGCGAGCCCGGTGGTAATGGCCGATCCGACCTGTTAGAAGTGTTCTGTGAGCTGGGTTCCTCGCATAGGCGCCGAGTTCGCGGGTTACAGGCTGGACTCGCTACTCGGTCACGGGGGGATGAGCATCGTCTACAGGGCGGAGCATCTCTCGCTGGGCCGAACGGTCGCGCTCAAGCTGCTCGCGCCGCAGCTGAGCGAGGATCAGGCCTTCCGCGAGCGCTTCACGCGCGAGTCGCGGCTCGCGGCCTCGCTCGACCACCCGAACATCATCCCGATCTACGAGGCGGGCGAGGAAGACGGCGTCTTCTGGATCGCGATGCGCTACGTCGACGGGTCCGACGCGAAGAACCTGCTCAAGCAGGAGGGCCCGCTCGACCCCGAGCGCGCGGTCGACATCATCGCGCCGGTTGCGAGCGCGCTCGGCGCAGCGCACGGGAAGGGCCTCGTCCACCGCGACGTCAAGCCCGCGAACATCCTGCTCGCCGGCGGTGACGGCGCCGAGGACGAGTCGCACGTCTACCTCTCCGACTTCGGCGTCGCGAAGCACAGCGCCTCGCGCGCGCTGACGAAGACCGGCATCTTCGTCGGGACCGCCGAGTACGCCTCGCCGGAGCAGATCGAGGGCAAGCAGCTCGACGGCCGTGCGGACGTCTACTCGCTCGGCTGCGTGCTCTACGAGTGCCTCACGGGAGCGCCCGCGTACGACCGGGACTCCGAGGTGGCGCTCATGTACGCGCACCTCCTGGAGCCGCCGCCCTCTGTCACGGCCGTCCGCCCGGAGCTGCCGCCCGAGGTGGACGAGCTCGTTGCGAAGGCGATGGCGAAGTCGCGCGACGACCGCTTTGCGACCGCGCGGGAGTTCGCGACCGAGGCCCGCGCCGTACTCGGCCGCGGCTCGAAGGCTGCAGCCACCTCCGCGGCGTCCGCGGCGATCCGACCAGGGCAGGAGACCGTGCTCGCCTCCGCGGCGCAGCGCAGCGAGGCCCAGGCAGCACCCGTGGCGGCTGCGACGACCGCGAGCGTCGCCGCAGGCGGCGGACGGCGACGGTGCAGCCGCGCCGGGCCCGGCCACCGGCGGCGGCGGCGAGGGAGGCGGCAAGCAGGACTGGCGCAAGCTGGCGTTGATCGCCGGCATTGCGGCCGTGATCCTGATCGCGCTGATCCCGGGCGTGATCCTGCTCGCCGGCGACGACGACGACGGCGGAGCGTCGTGGCACGACAGCCGTCGACACGACCGGGACGACGACGCCCGAGCCGGCGCCGACCACGCTCCTCGAGGTGCTGATGCCGACCCAGATCGCCGACCGGCTGCACGCAGGCCGCCCAGCCGATCGCGGGCGCGGTCGAGACGAACGACTGCACGCCGACCGAGGGCGCGCCCACGTCGGCCCCGAACGAGTTCCAGCTCTCCTTCTTCAGCGACCCGGTCGCGCTCGACGCGGCCTACAAGGAGGTGAAGGACGGCCTCGAGGAGTCCGCCTGCGCCGGAACGCGCGGGTGAGCGCGTCTGGATCCACATCGCGACCGGTAAGCGAGGCGGCCGTCGCGACTGCGGGACCGACAGCGACGGCAACTTCGTCGTCGTCTGGACGCACGAGAAGATCGGCGCGCCGGATCACGTCGACATGCTGGGCGTCGCGACCGAGCCGGGGCGCTCCCCGACCACGTTCACGAGCTGGTGGGCGGCGGTCAACGACAACATCGGCAAGTGCCGCCCGAAGGTCTCGGAAGAGACCTGCACGAGCACGATCACCGAGCTCGCCTCGTAGCGCCCGCGCAGACGCCCGCAGGCGCAAGGCCGGGATAGACTCGATCGCAAGTGCCAGCAGTCGTCGTCACCGACGGGCCCCTCGCGGGACGCCGCTTCGAGGTCGACTCGCGCCTGCTCGTCGGACGGGTGGACGCCGACCTGACGATCGACGACGAGCTCGTCTCGCGCCGGCACGCCGAGATCCGGGCCGTCGAGGGCGCGCTCGAGATCGAGGATCGCGGCTCGCTCAACGGCACCTGGGTGAACGGCGAGCGCATCGCCGGGCCGCGCGTGCTCGCACCGGGCGACGTGATCAAGCTCGGCAGGACCTCGATCGAGGTCGAGCGCGAGCTCATCGACTCGGGCCGCACGGTGCTCGCCTCGGTCGACCAGACGCTCAAGGCCGCAGCCGAGCCGCCGGCGGCCGCCGCAGCGACGCCGCCGCCCCCGCCCGCCGCCCAGTCGTCGAGCCACCCCCGGTCGTCGAGCCGCCGCCGGTCGTAGCCGGAGCCGGCGCCGGCCCCGGTCGAGCCGGTGCCCGTCGCCGCCGAGGCGACACCGCCACCGCCGCGCGGCACCGAGCCCGACGCCCGCGACACCGGCAGCGGCCGCAGCCGCCCACGCCGCGACCGCAGTCCACGGCCGAGGACGAGCTGCGGCCCGTCACCGCCCTCTTCGCCGACATCGTCGGCTCGACGTCGCTCGGCGAGCGCCTCGCCTCCCACGAGGTGAAGGTCGTCGTCGGCGAGTGCGTCAGCCGCATGACGCGCTCCGTCGAGCGGTTCGGCGGCACCGTGCAGGCGTACATGGGCGACGGCATCGCGGCGTTCTTCGGGCTCCCGCACGCGCACGAGGACGACCCCGAGCGCGCCGCACGGGCCGCGCTCGCGATCGTCGACGTCGTCGACGGACTACGCGCGGGAGGTCGAAGCCGCGTGGGGCATCTCCGACTTCAACCTGCGCGTCGGCATCAACACGGGCGAGACCACGGTGGGCCTGGTCGGCCACGCCGATCCGCAGTCGGTTGCGCTCGGCGACACGACGAACGTCGCGGCGAGGCTGCAGTCGTCTGCCGAGCCGGGCACGATCGCGGTCGGCCAGGCCACGGCGCAGAGCCTCCTGCACGCCTTCGTGCTCGAGCCGCTCGGCGAGCTGTCGGTGAAGGGCCGCGACAAGCCGGTCGAGGCCTGGCGCCTCGTCTGCCCGCAGACCGCGGCCCAGGCGGCCCCGCTGACGCCGCTCGTCGGCCGAGACGAGGAGGTCGGGCGCCTGCAGGCGGTCGTCGACGAGCTCACGAACGGCCGCGGCCAGATGCTCTTCCTGCTCGGCGACGCCGGCATCGGCAAGACGCGCCTCCTGGCCGAGCTCCGCCAGCTCGCGACCGAGCGCGTGACCTGGCTCGAGGGCCGCTGCCTCTCGTACGGCACCGAGCTGCCCGTACGGGCCGCTCGTCCAGATGCTGCGCGGCTGGGTCGGCTCCGAGGAGGGCGAGCCAGAGCTGTCGGTGCGGACGAAGCTGCGAGCGAAGCTCGGCCTCCTGCCCGAGTCGGAGCTGCCGAACGTGCTCCCGTACCTGTCGCGGCTGCTCTCGCTGAAGCTCGACCCCGAGGACGAGGAGCGCATGCGCAGCCTCGCGCCGGAGGAGCTTGCCGGGCGAGATCCGCCGCGCGTACCGGACGTGGATCGAGAGCCTCGCGCGGCAGGGGCCGGTGGTCGTGGCGCTCGAGGACGTCCACTTCGCCGATCCCTCGACCCGGGAGCTCGCCGAGGACCTGCTCGAGCTGGCCGACCGGGCGCCGCTCCTGATCGTCGCGACATTCCGCCTCGACACCGCCTCCGAGGGCTGGCGCCTGCGCATGCGCGTGCTCACCGACTACGCGCACCGAACGACCGAGATCTCCCTGATGCCGCTGAGCGACGAGGCGGCACGGCAGCTGCTGGCGACGCACGAGCGGAGCGGCTCGCTCAAGGTCGCGGAGCTCGAGCAGATCGTGCGGGGCGCCGAGGGGAACCCGCTCTACCTCGAGGAGCTCCTGAACGCGTTCCTCGACAACACCGACTTCCTGCGCGGGCTCACGTGGGCGCCGACGGTCACGCAGGCGCGAATCCTGACGCCCTGCACTCGAGAGCCTGCTGCTCGCCCGGATCGACCGCCTGCCGCCGGAGGCGCGCAAGCTCGCGCAGACGGCGGCGCTCATCGGCCGCAGCTTCCGGCTGCGCGTGCTCGAGCACGTGGCCGAGAGCCAGGACCTCGAGGGCGACCTCGCGATCCTCCTGCGCGCCGACATCATCCGCGAGCTGCGGCGCTACCCCGACCCGGAGTTCACCTTCAAGCACGGGCTGCTGCGCCGCGCGTGCCTCTCGACGCTGCCGCCCGGCCGCCGCCGGGAGCTGTACGGCGCGGTCGGCGCGGCCCACGAGACGCTCTTCGCCGACTCGCTCGACGACAACCTCGAGGTGCTCGCGCACTACTTCTCGCGCAGCCACGACCTGCCGAAGGCGCTCGAGTACCTCGAGCGCGCCGGCGGCAAGGCGTCGGAGTTCGACGCCGTCGCGCAGGCCGGCGAGCTGCTCGGGCGCGCGCTGAAGGTGGCAGAGAAGCTGGAGAACACGGACGCGCAGCAGCGCGTGCAGCGGCGCCTGAACGAGCTGCAGGCGCGCTCGGGCGAGCGGCTCGTGAGCCTCGAGGTGCGGTCGGATCCGGAGGACCCGGCCCTGGAGGGCTGACGGCCGCGGCCGCCGCTCGCTGCGATGCGCGTCGCGCTGCTCGCCGACATCCACGGCAACCTGCTCGGCCTCGACGCGGTGCTCGAGGAGCTCGAGCGCGACCGCGTCGACCGGATCGTCTGCCTGGGCGACGTCGCCGTCGGGCCGCAGCCGACCGGCGACGCTCGACCGGATCCGGAGCCTGGGCTGCCCGGTGCTGATGGGGAACTGGGACACGTGGTTCCTCGACGGCTTCCCCGACTTCCAGGACGACCTCGGCCGCAAGCTCGTGGAGATGGGCTCGTGGTGGGCAGACCAGCTCGACGAGGAGAGCCGCGGCTACATGCGGACGTTCGAGCCGACGTTGACGCTCGACCTCGGCGGACATCACCCTCGTCGCCTGCCACGGCTCGCCGAGGTCGAACGAGGAGGGCATCCTGGCGACGACCCCGGACGAGGAGGTCGAGGAGATGCTGGCGGGCATCGACGTGCCGCTCGTGGTCTGCGGCCACACCCACTTCCAGCTCCTCCGCCGCGTCGGCGAGACGCTGCTCGTCAACCCGGGCAGCGTCGGCCTGCCGTTCCTCCGCGACGGCGGCGTGATGCAGATCGCGCCGTGGGCCGAGTACGCCGTCGTCACCGTCGACCGCGACCGCCTCGGCGTCGACCTCCGTCGCACCGGCTACGAGGTCGAGGCGCTCGCGGAGACGATGCTCGAGAGCGGCATGCCCCACGCCGCGTGGTGGGCGGGGCTGTGGGCCGGGCGCGAGACCGCGCCGACGGGCTAGACCGTCCTAAACGCCGAGGATCTGGTTCGACGCGCGGTAGCTCTCGGTGATGTAGAACGCCTCGCGCATCAACGTCCGCGTCTTGCGGCTGAAGATGGCCGAGAGCTCGCGGCGGCCGTCGAGGTAGTGGATGAAGACCTTGATCGTGGCGGCGTCGACGTGCAGCTCGTTCCACGACGGCGGCGTGCCGGCGCGCAGGCGTCGCGTCCCCGCGGTGCCGGAATTGCAGAGCAGCATCCCGTTCAGGCCCCAGAAGAACGGCACGTGCTTGTGGCCGCCGAGCACGACGTCGACGTCGAGCCCGACGAGCTGGAGCAGGAGGTCGCCGGCGTCGAGGACGATGTTCCGCTCGCGTCCGGTGCCCGGGATCGGGACGAGGTGGTGGTGGACGGTGACGATCCGGATGTCGTCGGGCTCGTCCAGCTGCTCGTGGAGCCACTCGTACCGGTCGCGTCCGACCCGGCCCTCGTTCACGTCCGGCTCGGACGAGTCGAGGCTGACGACCGTGAAGCCGGTCGCGCGGAGGCGCTCGGCCCGCTCGCCCTCGAACGCCTGGCGGTAGCGGCCGTAGGGGTCGCCGAAGAGCCGGCGGTAGTGCAGGTAGCCGACGTTGCGCGCGTCGTGGTTCCCCGGGATCCGGACTTGCGGCGCCTCGATCCTCTCCAACCAGGCCGCCGCCTGCTCGTACTCCCACTCGTAGCCCTCGGTGGTGAGGTCGCCCGCGATCACCGCGACATCCGGCTCGATCGCGTTCACGGCCTCGGCAAGGTCGTCCATCGCCTCCGCGGGCAGGCTCAGGCTGCCGCCGAAGTGGAGGTCGCTGACCTGCGCGATGCGAAGCGGGATGCGCGCGAGCGACGACATAGACTCCTCGACCATATAAGGAGCGCCGTGGAAGAACGCCTGGAGTCGAAGAGCGAAACGTCACACACCCTCGTGAACGCCCTGCGCAGGGTGCCGAGCCTCGAAGGGCTCGGCGAGCCGGAGCTGCTCTCGATCGTCGGCGACTCGGCCAACCTCTTCTGGCCCGCCGACAGCTGCGTCTTCAAGCGCGGCAACGAGACGGACAGCCTCTACGTGATCGTCTCGGGGAGCGTCCGCGTGCTCGCCGAGGACGGCCACGAGATCGTTCGGCTCGAGGCCGGGAACTCGTTCGGTGAGTTCTCCCTCCTGCTCGGCACGCCGCACCAGCATGACGTCTACGCCGTCGAGGACTGCGAGCTGATGGTGGTCCCGAAGCGGCTCTTCGACGAGCTGGTCGGCACGAACACGGAGCTCGTGACGAGACTCAAGGCTGAGGCCGAGCAGCGGCTGCGCGAGAACCTCGCGCTCGCGGCCGAGCGGGCCTAGCCGGAGGAGGCGGCGCTCGCGACCACGCCGGCCGCGCGCTCGAAGCCGATGCCGCCCGTGTTCACGACGAGGTCGTAGTTCGTCGGCTCCTCGGCGATGCCGTAGAAGCGCTTGAAGTAGGAGCGCCGGTCGGCGTCCGATGACTTGACGATCTTCGCGGCCTCCTCGGGGGCGACGCTGCCGTCGCTCGCGATGCGCTCCGCCCTCACCTTCGGCGGCGCGACGACGAGGACGCGGAGGACGTCGTCCCGGTCGGCGAGCGCGATCGACGCCGCGTGCGCGACGATCACCGCGGAGCCCTGGGCCGCCGTCTCGACGACGACGTCGCGGATCAGATCCTGGTACTGCTCGGTCGCCGCCTGGTTCACGGCCATCGGTGCGGCGTAGGCCGGCGTGCTCGCGCGGCCGATCTGCTCGATCAGCCGCAGCGCGAGCGACCGCCGCTTCTCGGCGTCCGCGACCTCCGCGTGGCTGAAGTTCCCCTTGCTGGCCGCCTGGGCGACGATCTCGTCGTCGACGTAGCGGAAGCCGAGCCGCTCGGCCACGAGCGCCCCGACCTGCTCGCCGCCGGCGCCGTGCTCGCGCGAGATCGCGACGACTCTCGTCTCCTTGCCCATGCGCTGACCCTACCCGACGGTCAGCTCGCGGCCGGCGCTGCTTCGACGGCGTCGCCGGGCCACGGGTAGGCGTCCATGCCGGCCAGCCGCTCCTGGAAGGCGACGATCGCGGCGACGTCCAGGTCGCCGAGACCCTGCTGCTGCGCGGCCGTGAGCATCGAGTACGCCGACTCGGAGACCGGCAGCGGCACGCCGAGCTTCTGGGCTTCGGACAGCACGAGCATCATGTCCTTGCGCATGAGGCCGAGCTTGAAGGCCGGGTCGTCGAAGGCCCGCCGGCCCATCAGGCCGCAGCGGAACGTCATCACCGGGGACGCGTAGCCGCTGCCCGCGATCATCTGCAGGATCCGCTCGCGCGGCAGGCCCGCCTGCTCGCCGAAAACGACCGCCTCGGCCAGCGCGGGCATCTGCACGCCCATCAGCATGTTGACGACGAGCTTCATCATCGCCCCCATGCCGCTCTCGCCGAGGTAGGCGACGTCCTTGCCGATCGCCTGCAGGATGTCCTCGACGGCATGGAAGTCGTCCTCGCTCGCGGCGCCGACCATCACGCGCAGCTCGCCGTTCCGTGCCTGCCAGGGGGCGCCGTAGACGCAGGCGTCGAGCGCGCGCCGGCCCGCCTCGTTCGCCCGCCCGGCCAGTTCGCGCGCAAAGCCGGGCGGCACGGTGCTCAGGTCGACCAGGTAGCCGCCCTCACGCAGGCTCTCGAAGGCGCCGTCGGCGCCGAAGAGGACCGACGTCACGGCCTTGTCGTCGGCGAGGCTCGTCATGACGACGTCGGCGCCCGCCGCCGCGTCGGCGGGCGAGTCGGCGACGCGTGCGCCGAGCTCGGCCACCGGGTCCGTCTTCGACCGCGTCCGGTTCCAGACCGCGATCTCGTAGCCTGCCTCCGCCAGCCGGCAGGCCATGCCGCCGCCCATGTTGCCGAGGCCGATGAAACCGATCCGCTGCTTGTCCATCGGGCGATCGTAACGTGGGATACTCGCCGCATGAAGGGTCGTGTCGTCTTCCTCATTCGCCTTCAGCCCGGGAGCAGCGAGCGGTTCCTGCAGGCGTACGAGGGTGTCCGACACCTCGTCGCCGAGGGCGTGAAGGGGCACCTCGTCGACCAGGTGTGCCGCTCGCCCGACGATCCCGACAGCTGGCTGATCACGAGCGAGTGGGAGAGCCTCGAGGACTTCCTCGAGTGGGAGCGCACCGAGGAGCACCGCGACCTGGTCAAGCCGATGCGCGACTGCTTCGCCGAGGCGCGCTCGCTCAAGTTCGAGGTCGTCGAGGAGACGACTCACTAGACGCAAACGGAGGGAGGCCGGAGATGGCGGAGTGGTGGGCCGTGATGTGGAACGTGAAGCCGGGGACGGAGCAGGAAGTGGAAGACCTGTTCCGGAACTACGGTCGCCCCGACACCGTCGTCAAGGACGAGAGCGGCGAGGTCGTCGGCCGGCTGCTCGGCACGCAGGTCTTCATGAAGGGCAACACCGTCGTGCGCGCGATGGAGTTCGAGGGCGACCAGCGGGCGATCTTCCGGCATCTGCAGAGCCAGCCGATCGTGCGCGAGCTCGAGAGCAAGCTCGACGACTACCTCGAGACGCCGCGCGACATGTCGACGCCCGAGGGAGCGCAGGAGTTCTTCCGCAACGCCGGCATGCGCTGCCTGCTGGCCCGCCGCGAAGAGACTGACACCGCAACGCAGGAGAGACCTCCACGGCCACGGCGTCGGACGACAAGCCGCGGGTAGCACTGCGCAGCCTCAGGGAGTTACGCGGATTCAGTACTCGATCGTGCCGGTGTATTTCGGCTTGCCGACGATCTCGCCTGTCTCCTGACCGCCGTCGAAGGCGAACGAGCCGGTGGCGTCGTCGAAGGTGCCGGTGCCGCCGACGATCTTCGCCGTCCCCTTGACCGCGAACGCGTTGTTCGGCAACGGCGACGCCGTGCCCTTCAGGGTGGCGGTGATCCGCCCGCCGTCCAGGTAAGATCTTCACGTTGCCCTTGAGCGGCACGGGCTTGCCCTTGCGCAGGTCGCCCTGCGGGAACAGCGTGACGAGGACTGCACCGCTGCCGCCCGGGGTGCCCTTGTACGTCCCGGCGGCGGTCACCTTTGCCCCTTCGATGACGACGAACCCGGTGACCGCCTGCGCGTTGAAGGGGCGCTCGGTCGTCTCGTCGTCGTCGCCGGTCGCGAGGACGACGCCGACGATCGCCGCGGCGGCGAGCAGCACGAGGACGACGACCGCCACGAGGACGATGCGCCCCCGGCGTCCCCCCTCCTCGTCGTTCCCCTCGTTCGCCATGCTCCTCCGTCCGACCGAACGAGCTTATCGCTGCTCCGCGAGGCAGGCAATGCCCGCGGCCATTGGCCGGGAGCGGGATTCGGTTTAGACTCGGAACGGTGTCGGGCGTCCGGCTGCTTGTGGTTCAGGGGACCGATGCCGGCGCGCTCTTCGACGTCTCCGGCATCGTCGTCGTCGGACGCGATCCGACCGCCGACTTCGTGCTCGACGACAACCAGGTCTCGCGCCGGCACCTCCAGCTTCAGGTCGACGGCGAGCGGGCCGTCGTCGAGGACCTCGGCTCCGCGAACGGCACGTTCGTCAACAGCGCGCTCATCTCGGGGCGCGAGGCGCTCCGGCACGGCGACAGGATCCAGGTCGGCAACACGCTGCTCGAGCTCGTCGTGCCCGCGCACGCGACGCTGATCCGCAAGGACGCGCCGATCGCGCCGGCGGCCGGCGAGGAGTACAGCATCGTCGTGCAGGGCCTCGTGCGGGAGTTCGCCGGCGGCTTCCGCGCCGTCGACGGCATCGACCTCGTCGTGTACCCCGGCGAGATCTACGGCTTCCTCGGCCCGAACGGCGCCGGCAAGTCGACGACCGTCCACATGCTGACGACCTTGCTCCCGCCCTCGGGCGGGGCGGCGCTCGTCGCCGGCTACGACGTCGCGCGCCAGGCTGCCAAGGTCCGCTCGCGCATCGGCGTCGCGCTCCAGGAGGCGGCGCTCGACCCGCTCCTCGACGCGTGGGAGCACATGCGCCTCCAGTGCGCGATGCAGGGGCTGCCGAAGCACCAGTGGAAGCAGCGCTCGGCCGAGCTGATCGCGCGCGTGGGCCTGACAGAGTTCGCGGGCGGCCGCGTGGGCGAGTACTCGGGCGGCATGAAGCGGCGGCTCGACCTCGCGCTCGCGCTCGTGCACCGGCCGCAGGTGATCTTCCTCGACGAGCCGACGACGGGCCTCGACCCCAAGAGCCGAGCCGACCTCTGGGAGGAGGTGTCGAGGCTCGCGAACGACGAGGGCGTGACCGTGTTCCTGACGACGCAGTACCTCGAGGAGGCGGACGTCCTCGCACGCCGGATCGCGATCATCGACCGCGGCGTCCTCGTCGCCGAGGGGACGCCCGCCGAGCTGAAGGCGGAGATCGGCCGACCGACGGCCGAGGTCATCCCGCAGGATCCGGCCGACCGCAGCCGCGCCGTTGCGATCCTGAACCGCTTCGGCGAGCCTGCGGTCTCCGCCCAGGGCGCTGCGGTGCGCCTGTCGGGCGGCGCCGAGATGCTGGCCGACGTCGTGCGCGCGCTCGACGGCGAGAGGATCCGGCTCGCCAACGTCGCGCTGCACGCCCCGACGCTGGACGACGTCTTCCTCGCGAAGACCGGTCGCTCGCTCGAGGAGCAGGTCGGCCGCGACGGCGGCACGATGGAGGTCGCGCGCTCGGAGATCCTCGCCGCAGCCGGGCCTGGCGGCTCGTGAGGCACGCGCTGCACCAGCTCGCGCGCCGGTCCGTGGTGCGGACGGTGCGGAACCCCGCGCTGATCGCCCAGGGCATGGTGTTCCCGCTCTTCATCTTCGCCTTCAACGTCGGCGGCCTCGACCTCGCCACCGCGCTGCCGGGCTTCCCGACGGAGTCCTACGTCACCTTCGGGCTCGCCCTCACCTTCGCCTACTGCGGCATCTACGCGGTCACGGTCGCCGGCGCGCAGCTCGGCGAGGACGTCAAGACCGGCTTCGTCCGCCGGATGACGCTGACGCCGATGCCCGGGTCGGTCCTGCTGCTGGCCCAGCTCGGCGGTGTCGTGCTCTTCGCCGTCGTCCAGGCGCTGATCTTCCTGCTGATCGGCCTCGTCGCCGGAGCGCGGGTCGAGGCCGGAATCGGCGGGGCAGTCGTCATCGTGGCGCTCGCCGCGCTCTTCTCCGTCGCGTTCGGCGCGCTCGGGCTGACCGTCGCGCTCCTGACGCGCTCGAACGAGGCGGTGCAGGCCGTCTTCCCGCTCTTCATGGCGGCGCTCTTCTTCTCGTCGGTCGGCCTCCCCCGCGAGCTCATCCAGACGGACTGGTTCCAGACGATCGCGACGTACAACCCGGTCTCGTACCTGATCGAGGCGCCGCGCAGCCTGCTCGTCGACGGCTGGGACGCGCAGGCGCTCCTCCTCGGCGTGCTCGTCGCAGTCGGGATGCTCGCCACCGCGCTCGTCATGACCGCGAGCTCGCTCCGCACGATGTCGGTCGCCCGATGACGGATCGCTTCACGCTCAGCACGCTCGGCTTCGCGCGACGCCAGCTGATTCGCTCGCTGAAGAGCCCCGCGCTCGCGCTGCCGCCGCTCGTCTTCCCGCTGTTCCTCTTCGCGGCCTTCGCGGGCGGCATGTCGGGGCTCGGCGCGATCCCGAACTTCGGCTACCCCGACTACACGGCCTTTCAGTTCGTCTGGGTGCTGATGGTCGGCCTCGCGATGTCGGCGATGGCGACCGGAATGTCGCTCGCCGGCGACTTCGACACGAAGTTCGACCGGCGAATGCTCCTCGCGACCGGGGACCGGACGCCGATCCTCGTCGGCTACACGATCGCCGGCGTCGTCCGTGCGGTCGTCACCGGCGTCGTGCTCACGGTGGTCGGAGTCGCAGCCGGGATGCAGGTCGACGGCAGCGTCCTCGAGCTGCTCGGGCTGGCCGGGCTGATGCTGCTCTTCGCGCTCGCGGTCACGCTCTGGTCGATGGGCTTCGTCTTCCGCACGCAGTCGATCCAGGCCGCGCCGCTCCTCCAGACCCCCGTCCTGATCCTCATGTTCGCGCTGCCGGTCTACACGCCCCGGCCGCTCCTCGCGGGCTGGGTCGAGGCGGTGGCCGACGTCAACCCGCTGACGCCGGTCCTCGAGGCCGGTCGCGGCCTCCTCATCGGCGACCCGGTGCGGGTGGCGCTCGCGTTCGGCATCGCCGTCGGGCTCGTCGCGGTGCTGAGCGTCTGGGCGGCGACCGGGCTGCAGAGCGCGCAGGTGCCCGCCGCCGCCAGGGTGTCGCGGAAGGCCCGGCGCCGCTCCGCCGCGCCCGCCAAGCCGTCCTAGCCTCCTAGAACGGCGGCTTCGCGAAGGTCGGCGGCGGCGCGTCGGCGAGCTCGTCGAGCCAGATCGTCTGGATCCCCTCCGCGCGCTCGAGCGCCTGCTCCCGGGTCAGGCCCGGATCCGTCGAAGAGCCCGTCCTCCTCCCAGCGGCCCGCGTCGAGCCCGATCGCGTAGGGGTTGACCGGACGCCCGTCCACGACCGACGCATCCGGCAAGCGGGTGCACGCCTTGTGGAACATCGCGACGGCCATGCCCTCCATGCGCCCGACGTTCTCCACCAGCAGCGCCTTCAGCCCGTCCCGGTCGAGCGGGCGCTCGAGATCGAGGCGCCGGAACCCGACGGCCGCGAACGGGATCAGGGCGATGTAGGCGTCCTCGGCCTCCCGGTCGTCGATCGCGTGCCACTCGCGGAAGAAGCGCTGGATCCGCTCGTTGAGCTCGTAGGCGCGGTCGAGCAGCTCGCTCGTCTCCGCGCTGAAGTCGAGGTCGTGCCAGAAGCCGTGCACGTAGCGCACCGAGGTGAGACCCCAGTACACGAGCAGGTCCCACGACACCTTCGCGCACATCACCTGCGGGTTGCCCCAGAGCTCGTACATGTCCGTGTAGAAGTCGAGCTGGCGCCTGAACTGCTGCAGGAACTGGTCGTTGAAGCGCTCGACGCGCTCCTCGAGCGGCTCGCCGGCGAGGTCGCGGACGACGAGGTCGGTGATGCACGTGTTGCCGAGCGCGATGAAGTCCGAGCCCGGCGAATAGAAGGGGTCGGTGAAGGCGCCCGCGTCTCCCGTCAGGCACCAGCGCTCGGGCGAGTAGACGCGCTCGACCTGGTACGCGTAGTCCTCGACGCGGAGGAAGTCCTGCACGTCGTCCGGGCGCGAGCGCACGGCCTCGGCGACGAGCGGCTCGTGCTCGTCGAGCCAGTCGAGCGCCGCCTCGAGGGTCGAGATCCGCTCGAACGGATGGAAGCGCGGGATCGGCGACGATCCCGATCGAGATCGCGCCGGTGCCGAGCGGGATCAGCCACACCCAGTAGCCCTCGCCCATCAGGTGGTTCGTGTAGAGCCAGCGCACCTTCTGCTGCTGCATCCGCCCCTGCCACGCCTCGTCGTCCGACCAGGCGTCCAGCTCGAGCCCGTTCTGGAGGCGGAGCCACGAGGCGTTGATCGTGTGCTCGACGTCCTGCGCGAGCCCGAGCTTGCGCTTCATGAAGGCGGCCCGGCCGGTGGCGCCGACGATCCAGCGGGCCGCGGCCTCCTGCTCCGTCGCCCTCGGCGCCGAACGTGATGCGGTGGTCGGCGTCGCCGGCGCCGAGCTCGACGTCCTGGACGGGGCTGCCGTCGCGGAGGTCGACTCCGATCGAGCGACAGCGGTCCGCGAGCTCGTTCTCGAACACGCCGCGGTCGATCTGGTACGTCTTGATCCGGAACGGGATCTCGCGCCGCGGCGCCGGCGGGCCCCACTCGACGCGGCGCGCGATGTCGCGGTTGTCGCCGGCCGGGAAGTAGTAGCGGAGGCCGAGCTTCCACAGGTGCGCGTCGTCGAGGTGGTCGCGGAGCCCGCAGACGTCGGCGAAGTAGTGGCCCGCGATCTCGAGCGTCGACTCGCCGACCTTGAACGCTGCCTCGGGCGCGGGCCCCTGCCGCTTCTCGAGCACGAGCACCGAGGTCTCCGGGCGCGTGCGCTTGAGCTGCAGGGCAAGCGTCAGCCCGGCGAGCCCGCCGCCGAGGATCGCGACATCGTGTCGTGTCCCCCATGTCTGCCGCCGCCTCCGTGTCAGTAGGTGATCGTGCCCTCGTACGAGCCGACGCCGACGGTCGGCACGGTCGCCACTTCCTGGTTGCTCTTCAGCGAGAACGTCCCCTTCGCGCCCTCGTACGCGCGCGTCCCGCGCACGATCTTGCCCGTGATGATCCAGTCGGTCGTCTTGTCCGCCCGTCTCGTCGCCGTCCCCGTGATCGTGGAGTCGATGCGGCCGTCGTCGAAGCGGAACACCATCGTGCCCGTCAGCTTGCGCGCCTTCCCGACCGCGTACGGGTTCTTCAGCGTGAAGCGGCCGAGCACGGTGCCGACGCCCCCCGGCGTCTGGTTCACCGTGCCGGCGAAGGTCGTGGCCTTGGCGGCCTGCGTCAGGTCGGCCGTGCGGATGCTCGCGACGAGCGGCTGCGTCGTGGCGGCGTCGTCGTCATCACGCGTCAGGAGGATCGCGCCGCCGATGACGCCGGCGACGACGAGGGCCGCCAGCAGCGTCCAGAGAAGCCCGCGACCGCGCTTCGGCGGGGCCTCGTCGGCGGTGGGGAGCCTTGGCGGGCCCGGGGCTCGGGGCGCCGGCTCGACCGCGGGCGGCGCGGCGGCAGCGGCGGCGGCGCGGATGCGGCGGCAGCTGCCGCGGCCGCGGGAGTCGCGTCGTCGACGCGACGGACGGATCCGCGCGGCGGGGGCGTGGCGGCGTCGGCGATCACCACGGCCGGGGCCATCTGCGTCAGCCCGTCCTCGACGACCTCGATCTCGATGTCGGAGTCGCCGATCCGGATCTTGCCGGACGAGGTCAGCGTGATGGGCTTGCTCAGCCGCTCGCCGTTCACGAAGGTCCCGTTCAGCGAGCCGAGGTCCTCGATCTCGACGCCGTCGTCGACGGGGCGGACCGCCGTGTGGCGCCGCGAGATCTGCGGGTCCGTGATCGTGAGATCGGCGCCTTCGCGCCCGATCACGACCTCCTTGTCGATCCCCACTGACTCCCCGGCCGCCGGCCCCGAGATCACCTTCAGCGTTCGCATCGAGCCCTCCAGTGCCGCCCAGCGTGCAACATCGCGAGGTGTGAGTCAATGGGCCGCAAAGCTATTCTTTGACCAGCGCGACGCGGCCCGGAAACGGCTCGACCGTCCAGAGCCGGCCCTTCGCGTCGGTGGCGATTCCGAGCGGCCCGCCGGGGATCTCGACGCCGCAGCCGACGTTCTCGACCTCGTTCGTCGCGAGGTCGAAGCGGAGCAGCTCGCCGCCCGCCAGCGTCGCGATCCAGAGGGCCTTCTCCTTGGCGTCGGGCCGGACGAACGTCAGCTTCGGCTGCGGGTCACGCGAGATCGCGGACGTCGTAGGAGATCGGGTCGACCCCGACGTCGTGGAGGGTCAGCTTCTCGGTGTCGAGGTCGTACTCGACGAGCTTGTTCGCCGCGAAGAGGGTCGCGAAGACCGCGTTCCGCGACTTGACGTAGGTGATGTCGCGCGGGCCGCTCTGGACCTCCGGGATCGGGACGATCTTGTCGAACCGCTGCTTCGCGAAGCTGAAGCGGGCGATCGCGTCGCCCTCCTGCAGCACGACCCACATGTCGCCGTTCGGCACGACGGCGATGTTGTGCGGGGAGGTGAGCACCGGCAGCCCGAAGCGGCCCGACTTCACCTTCTCCGTGTTCGGGTCGAAGATCGCGAACTCGCCCGCCTTCTGCAGCGTGATGTAGAGCTTGCCGCGGTTCCAGCGCAGCATGTGCGGCTCGGAGCCCTTCGCGATCCCCTTGTACATCGTCACCTTGCCGGTCTTGACGTTGAGGGCGCCGAGGTACTGGCTCGTCGGCTTCCCGGTCGCCGACAGGAACCACACCCGGCCGTCCGGGCCGGCGGTGAGGTCGTGCGGCTCGACCGGGACCTTGAACTCCTTCGCCTTCCGGGTCTCCGGGTTGAACCGGAGGATCTTCTTCTCGACCTCCTCGGTCGCGAAGAGCATCTGCCCGGGGCCCAGGATCAGGTGGGTCGGCCCGCCGTTGACGCCGCTCGTGAACTCCTCCAGGCATGGCCGGGCGGCCGACGGGTTGCTGACGACGCCTGCGATCGCCGTCGCGGCCGCAATCGGCACGAGCGCGACCAGCAAGAGCCACCACTTCACGGGACTGGTCTCACGGGGCTGGTCTCACGGGGCTGGTCTCACGGGGCTGGTCTCACGGGGCTGGACCGGCCGCGGCCGCCGTGGCGCGGCGAGCGCCGGCGGGCGGCGGCTCACCGCAGACGTAGCACGTCTCGAACTCGACGGGCGTCCGGTTGTCGCAGGTCGCGCAGCGCCAGGTGGGGACGAGCGAGTCCCACTCCTGCTTCTGCGGCACGCGCCGCAGCCGGTCGTCGTAGTACTGCATCGCGTCGCCGAGCTTGAGCCCCGCGACGCCTTCCGACGCCGCGATCTCCTCGACGAGCGGGTCGACGATCGCCTTGACGACGCGCGCGGTCTCGGCCGGATCGGCGTTCCGCGCCTCGACGTCCCGCATCGCGTCGATCAGGCGGCGCAGCAGCTCGTTGTAGCGCGGGTGCAGGATCGGCTCGGCGGGCGGCCCCGGCGGCCTGATCGGCACCATCCGGCGCATCGCGTGGATGCCGCCGAGCTGGGCGATCCGCTGGTGCGCGAGGCCGATGAAGAACGCGACGCGGAGCATGAACCCGCGCTCGTAGGCGTCCATGTGCCGGAACGAGCGGTACCACATCTCGCACTCCGACACGAGCGCGCTGAACATGCCGCGGGCGCCGTCGTTGTACGCCGCGAACGCACCCTCCGAGAGGTCGCCGCGCTCGAGCGCGCTCAGTGTCTCGCGTGCCGCGAAGCTCGCCATCGAATGGCCGTAGGTCATGCCCGGCGAGTAGAGCGGGTTGACGAAGAAGCCGGCGTCGCCGAGCAGGAGCCAGCCGTCGCCCGCGTAGCGGTCGGAGTGCTGCGTCAGGTCGAGATAGGAGATGTACGACGGCAGGCCCTCGTACGGCTGCTCGATCAGCTCGTACGTGTCCATGATCCGCTTGAACGTCGGGTACTTGTCGACGTAGTGCTGGAAGCGCTCCTCGAGCGGGAGGTCCGCCGCCGTGTCGATGTCCGAGCGCGGGACGACGCCGATCGAGATCGGCCACTGGTCGAGCGGGCAATCGAACTGCTCGGCGAGCTCGAACCTCGTCGGGTACGCGCCCTCCTCCGGGCTGCCGATGTCGAGCAGGCCGTCGATCATCCCGCGCAGGTTGGCGTCGGACGCGCGCTCCCAGGAGGCGAGCTCGATGAACCAGACCCAGCCCTCCGGGAAGCACAGATGGCGGGTCGCGGCGACGTCCCAGGTCGGGAGGTCGACGTCCGCGCGCTTGTTGAAGTAGGCGAAGTACGCGTTCGTGTTGAAGTCGGCGTACTTGCGCCGGAGGCCGAGGTGGCGGCCGATCACGGCGGCGGGCCCGCTCGCGTCGCAGACGACGCGCGCGGTCAGCCGCAGGACGTCGCCGCCGCCCGTCGTGCAGACGAGCTCCTTCGGCTGGCCGTCGATCCGGCTCTCCTCGATGAGCACCTTCGTGTCCTGGTAGACGTCGATGCCCGCACGCCCGGCGAGGCTGAGCATCATCGTCTCCCAGACGCGGCGCTCGAGCTGGAAGGTCTCCTCGATGACGTGGTCGACGTGCATGTGGAGGTCGTCGGAGCTCTCGCCCATCCACCAGAAGTGCAGCCCGAGCTTGTTGTTGAAGAGCCGCCGGAGCACCGGCAGCGGCACGCCCATCGACATCGCGGCGCGCACGACCGGTCCGAGCGTGCTCTCGCCGATCTTGAAGCCCGGCGCCGCCCGCTTCTCGACGAGCGCGATCCGTGTCTCGGGACGGTCCTGGATCGAGCCAGATCGCGTAGGCCAGCGCGTGCGGCCCGGCGCCGATGACGACGACGTCGTAGTCCTTCGCGACCGACTCGGAGACGACCACCGGCGCCTCCTGCTGCCGCACGCGCCGCGTCACCTCGCGGAACTCCCGCGCGAGGCGCTGGCCGTCCACGACCGGGTCGGCACCGTCTGCCGGCTGCGGCGAGGTCTCGCCGACCCGGGCGCTCGCCTCGTCGAACTTGGCGCGCAGCGAGCGGACGACCTCCTCGGCCAGGGTCGCAGCCACCTCCGGGTGCGCCCGCTGGAGCGCGTCGAAGCGAATGCGGCTCAGGCGGAGGACGGCGCAGCCCTGCTCCGTGACGACGTTCGCGGTCGCCGGGCCGGGATCGAGCAGCGAGACCTCGCCGAAGATCGCGCCGGGCCCGATCTCCGCCAGCTTGCGCTCGCCGCTGCGCGTCCGCTGCGTGATGTCGAGGTGCCCCTCCCAGACGAGGAAGAGATCGCTCGCGTCGGTGTCCTCGGCCACGAGCGCCTCGCCGGGCGCGGCGTCGTGGAGCTCGAGCACGTCGAGCAGCGCCTCGAGCCCGGCGGGCTCGAGCGCCGATGCCAGTCCCGGGTAGCGCTCCCCGAGCGCCGCGGGCGTCACTGCACTCACGCAGCGAATCTCGCACATTCCGGCCACCGTGGAAAGAGGTTGAACGGCCGGAAGGGCGGCGTTAGGCTCGACGGACGTCCAGCCAGGAGAACCCAGTGCAGGATCACTACGACGTCGCCGTCCTCGGCGGCGGCCTCGCCGGGCTGTCCGTCGCCCTGCAGCTGAAGCGAACGCGACCCGAGACGACGGTGTTCGTGGCCGAGAAGCGGAAGGGGCCGGCGCCCGAGGCCGCGTTCAAGGTCGGCGAGTCGACGCTCGAGATCGGCGCGCACTACTTCGGGCGCGTGCTCGGGCTGCAGGATCACATCGAGCGGGATCAGCTGCCGAAGATGGGCGTGCGCTTCTTCCTGCCGGCGGGCGACAACGGCGACATCACGAAGCGCGCCGAGTACGGGCCGCCGTTCCGGCCGCAGCTGCCGACGTACCAGCTCGACCGCGGTCGCTTCGAGAACGAGCTCGCGGCGCGTGTGCTCGCCGCCGGCGCCGACCTCCGCGACGGCTGCGTCGTCCAGGACGTCGAGCTCGGCGACGAGGGGCATCGCGTCACGTTCCTCCGCGACGGCGAGGAGGGGACGCTGTCGGCGCGCTGGCTCATCGGGGCGACCGGCCGCGCCTCGCTCCTCCGCCGGAAGTTCGGCCTCGAACGCGAGACGCCGCACGACATCAACTCGGCCTGGTTCCGCCTCGCCGAGGGCATGGACATCGAGGACTGGTCGGACGACGCCGAGTGGCTCGGGCGGATGAAGGAGCCGCGCCTGCGGTGGCTGTCGACGAACCACCTGATGGACGCGGGCTACTGGGTCTGGCTCATCCCGCTCTCGTCGGGGTCGATCTCGATCGGGATCGTCGCCGACCCCAGCCTGCATCCGTACGAGCGCTTCGAGACGCTCGACGGCGCGTTCGAGTGGCTACGCGGAGCACGAGCCCCAGCTGGCGGGCGCGCTCGAGGGGCGGCGCGAGCAGATCGAGGACTACCTCAAGGTGCGCCACTACTCGCACGGCACCAAGCGGATCTTCTCGCCGGAGCGCTGGTGCCTGACCGGCGACGCCGGCGCCTTCCTCGACCCGCTCTTCTCCCCCGGCTCGGACTTCATCGGCATCTGCAACTCGTTCATCACCGACCTCGTCACGACCGACCTCGACGGCGGGGAGATCGAGGAGCGCGCCGAGTTCTCGAACGACTTCTACCTCCGCTACTTCGAGACCTGGCTCTCGCACTACCAGGATCTCTACCCGCTGTTCGGCAACCCGTTCGCGACGTCGATCTTCTTCAGCTGGTACCGCGCCGCGTACTTCCCGATCCCGGTGCTCCTCTTCTACGAGGGCAAGCTGGCCGACCCGGACTTCCTGCGGCAGGTGCAGGGCGAGCTCGACCGCTTCCTGCTGCTCGTCCCGCGCGTGCAGCAGCTCGTGCGCGACTGGCATGCGCTGGAGCGGCGGAGCGTCGAGGGAGTCCTGATCAAGCCGGTCGAGCCCACGCCGATGATGCAGTGGGTCGGCGAGCTCGATCGGCTCGCACGACCCCTCCACGCCTCCGCTCGACGACGAGACGCTGAGGGCCGCGGTCGCCGAGCGCCTGCGGCTGCTCGAGGCGATCGCGGTCGTGTTCTTCCACGAGGCGGCTGCGCATCTCGACGCGACGGTCGACGCCGACGCGACGGTGAACCCGTACGCGGTGAGCCTGCGGCCGGACGACTGGGAGCGCGACGGGCTCTTCGGCGGCGAGGGGATGACGCTCGCCGAGGCGCATGCCATGACCCCGGGCATGCAGGACCGGCTCGAGGAACTCCGCGCCGCAGCCCCGGCAGTGGCATGAACGGGTCGCCGGAGAACCGCATCCTCATCGCGGGCGGTGGCCTCGCGGGCCTCGCGGCCGCGAGCACGCTCACCGCGCGAGGCGTGCCGGCGACGGTCTTCGAGCGGACGACGGAGCTCCTGCCCGCCGGCGCGGTCGTGAGCGTGATGGCGAACGCGGCGGCAGGGCTCGAGCGCGCGGGGCTCGGCAAGCTGATCGAGGAGGCCTGCGTCCCCGTCCAGCGGCTCGACTACCTGGACTGGAAGGGGCGCTATCTCGCGCACATGCCGATCTCGGAGGTCTCCGAGACGCTCGGCACGCAGGCCTACATCACCCTGCGCTCGGACATGCAGCTCGGCATGTACGAGCTGCTCGGGCCTGACGTCGTCCGGCTCGGCGCCACGGTGACCGGCTACGAGCAGAACGGCGGCGTGACACTCACGCTCGCCGATGGCAGCGAAGAGCGCGGCGCCGCCCTGATCGCCGCCGACGGCATCCGCTCGGCGGTCCGCGCGCAACTGCTCGGCGACGAGCCGCGCTACGCCGGCTACAGCGGCTGGCGCGGCCTCGCGACGATGGACTCGCCGCCGCTCGAGCCGGGCTACGGCAGGCAGGTCGGCGGCCGAGGCCGCACCTGGGGCGCGTTCGCGCTGCGCGGCAACCGGGTCTACTGGTTCTCCTCGGCGAAGATGGGCGAAGGGCTCGGCGACTCGCCCGCCGGCCGGAAGGAGGACGTCCGCCAGACCTTCGCCGGCGCGCCGGACTGGGTGCTCGAGGTGATCGAGGCGACGCCGGAGGACGAGATCCTTCGCCACGACATCTACGACCGGCCTCCCGTCGAGCGCTGGGGCGAGGGCCGCGTGACGATGATCGGCGACGCCGCGCACGCCACCACGCCGAACACGGGCCAGGGCGGCAGCCATGCGCTGTACGACGGCGTGCTCGTCGGCGAAGGTCTGGCCGGGATCAAGGACTCGCTCGGCGACGCAGACGCCGTCCGCGGCGTCTTTCACGCCTACGAGCAGCAGCGGATCTCCGCGACATCGGCGGTCGTCAAGGAGGCGGGGATGGTCGGCACGCTCGTCCACCTCCGGAACCCCGCGCTCGTGTTCGTCCGCGATCGCGTCATCTACAAGCTCACGCCGAAGCGCACGTGGCGCAAGCGCGCGAGCGCGTACCTCGAGTCCGGCGCCGACTAGTCCCGTTCGCGCGTGTCCAGGGCTCTAAGCCTCGGACGTACTTCCGGCGCGGCAAGAACGCCCCCGCAGCAGGCATTTCCCGTCCGCCATCGCCGCTTCAGGCCATGGCCCAGGCTTTAAGCCTGGGTCACGTCCCGAGCAGACGATCGTGGGGACGCCGCCTACGCCGCCGCGTCGGTGTCCGGCGGAGGGCCGCCCGCACCGGTCGCGACGCCGGCCGGAGGGCCGCCCGCGCCGACGCCTGCCGGCGGGCCATCACCCGGAGGACGGCCACCTGGGGGCCCACCGCCCGGAGGACCGCCACCCGGGGGCCCACCACCCGGAGGACCGCCGCCGGGAGGACCGCCGGGCCGACCCGCGGTCGTCATGTACTCGGCGCAGAGCTCGACCGTCATCTCGTCGGAGCCGCGCGAGCGCGCGAACTCCTCGAAGGCGGCGCGGCTCATCCGCTTCTTCGCCTCGTCCGGGAGGTGAGCGGAGCCGCGGGCCCAGAGCAGCCAGAAGTTGTAGTCCGCGTGCGGGTCCCACGGCATCGTCGGCGGCTGCTCGTCGTAGGCCGCCCGCCCGTACAGGCCGTCGGCGACGTTCGCGCGCCGGTGCTCCATGCTGAACGCCGGGTAGCACGAGCCGCGCGCGTCACGGTAGTAGCGCTGGATCGGCGAGGTGCGCATGAAGCTGCCGCCGCCCATGATCTCCATCGCCTTGTCGCAGATCGTCGGGCAGACGTCGCCGCCGAGCCGCTGGATCTCGTTGTGCGCGTGGTTCAGTCGCTGGCTGACCGGGCCTTCCATCAGCCTGGCCGCGTAGTACGTGTAGGCGCGCGTTGCGTTCAGCTGGTCGCTGAGCGGCGCGAGCGCGTGGCTCATCCACTCCGCGCTGCCACCCTCCTGGGCGTGCGCGACCGCAGCGTCGAGCGCCGCCCCTGCGCACCCCATCGCGATCAGGTGCGGCGAGAAGACCGAGTTGCCCTTCGTCGCGACCGAGCGGACCATCGGATCGGGCTCGGCGCCGACCGCGTTCTCCTTCGGGACGCGCACGTTCTCGAGGGTGATGCCGCCGTTCGAGGCGCCGCGCAGGCCCATCGGGTCGTAGACGAACGAGCCCATGCCCTCGTACGCGCCCTCGACGAGGATGTACCGCTGGCCCATGACCGGGATCGGGCTGTCCGAGTCGGCCCGCTGGACCTGGACGATGTAGACGTCTGCCTCGCCGGCGGAGGTGACGAACGGCTTCCGGCCGTTGATCACGTACTCGTCGCCCTCCTCGGCGGCGACCGTGTCGAACTTCTCGCGGAACAGGCGGCGCTGCTCGTTGATCGCGAACGCGCCGAGCTTGCCGGCCGCGAACTGCGGGAAGTACTTCTCCTTCAGCGAGTCGGGCCCGGCGCCGTCGACGACGTGGATCAGGTTGCAGTGGAACATGAACGACATCCCCGTCGAGCCGCACGCCGCCGAGACGATCTCGATCGCGAGCGTGGCGGCGAGCGGGCTGCCGCCGAGGCCGCCGTACTCCTTCGGGACGAAGACGCCGAGCAGGCCGGACCGTCCCAGAGCCTCGATGCTCTCGCGCACGAACGTGCCCTCGCGGTCGTGCTCGTCTGCCCGCGGCGCGATCTCGGCCTGCGCCACCTCGATCGCCAGGTCCCGGATCTTCCGTTCCTCGTCCCTGAGGTCGTACCACTCGAGCTGGGACAGCATTGGCGCTCCTCCGCGTCGATCGGCTTCTCGCGCTCGACTCTATTGGGCGCCTCCGAGTGTGTAAACCCCGTTGACAGCGCCGTCGGGATGGGAGTACGTTCGGCGGCGTGTCGACCTGGCTGGCCCTGCTCTACAAGATGAAGCCCGGCTTCCAGGAAGAGGTGACGAAGCTCTTCCAGGAGAGCGGCCGGCCCGACCACGAGGTACGCGACGAGGAGGGCAACGTCGTCGGGAAGCTGCTGACGACGATGGTGTTCGTCGGCAAGGAGGCCGCCGTGCGCGTGATCGAGGTCGAGGGCGACGTCCGCGTCGTCGCGGGCCACATCAGCCGGCAGGACGAGGTCAAGGCCTTCGAGGAGGGCGTCGAGCAGTTCCTCTCCGAGCCGCGCGACCTTTCGAACCCCGAAGGGGCGCGGGAGTTCTTCCAGCGCTCGGGCATGCAGAACGTGCTGATTCGCCGCTACGGCGAAGACTGAGTCTCAGTCCGAGTCGCTGTCCCAGGTGTAGAACTCGCGCGCGGTCGCGTCCTTCGGCGAGCGCCAGGTCTCCGGGTCGTACGGCGTGATGTAGGCGTCGAGCTCGCGGCTGATCTCCTTGAAGAGCTCGCTCTGCCGTACCGCGTCGACGGCCATCTCGAAGTCCTCCTCCGTCTCGACGTAATGGACGTACACGTCGTCGAGCACGAAGAGGCTGCGATGCGTCACGCCCGCGAGCTGCGGCAGCTCCGTCTCGTCGGAGCGCGCGAAGATCTCCGCGACCTTCTCCTCGGAGCCGGGCTTGATCTTCGCGACGATCAGCCCGCGCTTCACGCGACGCCTGGCCATGCGGGCGATCGTACGAGGTCGGAGCCGCGCCTGTCCAGGCCGCTTGACTCGCGTGACGAGGCGGTGACAGCATTGGCGGCAGGTTTCGCCCGTCTCGAGGGAGGACGACATGACAGAGGAGTACCGCCCGGCCGTCCGGGCGATGGGGGATGTGGCGCCTGACACCAGGCGGGGGGGCGACGTCCGCACGCTCCTCAGTCCGAAGTCCGTCGGGTGCACGACCGGATTCATGGGCTGCGCGACGATCGCTCCGGGGGACTGGATCGCCGAGCACTACCACCCGTTCTCGGAGGAGTTCGTGTTCGTCGTCTCGGGCAACCTCGTGGCGGAGCTCGACGGCGAGCCGTCGGAGGTGCCGGCACAGCACGGGCTGTTCGTCCCGATCAACTGCAAGCACCGCCTGCGGAACGTCGGCGACGAGGACGCGTTCATCGTCTTCCATCTCGGCCCGCTCGCACCACGGCCGCCGATGGGGCACGTCGACACGGAGCATCGAACCGCCGACTCGGCCTCGGCCGCAGCGTCCTGAGCCGGGGTCGCAGGTGAGGCGCAGCGTTGTCACGGGAGTCGGCGTCGTCGCGCCCGGGGGCTCGACGCGCGACGCGTTCTGGGAGACGATCACCGCCGGCCGGACGGCGACGGGGAAGATCACCTTCTTCGATCCGTCCGGGTTCCGCTCCCAGATCGCCGCGGAGTGCGACTTCGATCCGGTCGAGGCCGGCCTCGACCACCAGGAGATACGACGCATGGACCGCTACGTCCAGTTCGCGGTCGCCGCCGCGATGGAGGCCATGCGCGACAGCGGTCTCGACCTCGAAACCGTCGACCGGGAGCGGATGGGAGTCACGCTTGGCACCGCGGTCGGCGGGACGATGTTCCTCGAGGACGACTACATCGCCGTCTCCAACAAGGGCGAGGAGTGGCTCGTCGACCCGGAGTACGCGCGGCCGTTCCTCTTCCAGGCGCTCATGCCGAGCAGCCTTGCGAGCGAGGTGGCGCTGAAGTTCGGCGCCCACGGGCCGAGCACGGTCATCTCCACCGGGTGCACGTCCGGCATCGACGCGATCGGCTATGGCCACCAGCTGATCCAGGACGGCGAGGCGGACATCGTCATCGCCGGTGCGTCGGAGTCGGGCATCTCCCCCATCTCGATGGCCTGCTTCGACCCGATCAAGGCGACGTCGCGCCGCAACGACACGCCCGAGCAGGCGTCGCGGCCGTTCGACCGCGACCGCGACGGCTTCGTCATGGGCGAGGGCGGCGCGATCCTGATCCTGGAGGAGTTCGACAGTGCGATGGAGCGCGGCGCGCACATCTACTGCGAGGTGGCCGGCTTCGCGAGCCGCGGCAACGCGTTCCACATGACCGGGCTCCGCCCCGACGGTCTCGAGATGGCCGACGCGATCACCGACGCGATGCGCCAGGGCGGCCTCGTCCCGGAGGACATCGGCTACATCAACGCGCACGGCTCAGGGACGAAGCAGAACGACCGGCACGAGACTGCGGCCTACAAGCTCTCGCTCGGCGAGCAGGCGTACAAGATCCCCGTCAGCTCGATCAAGTCCATGGTCGGCCACTCGCTCGGCGGCATCGGCGCGATCGAGATGGCCGCCTGCGCGCTCGCGATCGAGAACGGCGTGATCCCGCCGACGGCCAACTGGGAGAACCCGGATCCCGAGTGCGATCTCGACTACACGCCCAAGGTCGCGCGCAGGCAGGAGGTCGACGCAGCGCTGTCGACGGGCAGCGGCTTCGGCGGCTTCCAGTCGGCGATCATCTTCGCGCGGCCGCCGGAGCTGAAGGAGGCGGCGGCGTGACGCAGTCGCGTGGCCGCCAAGAGGGGGCTCGGGGGAACCGGCCGGTTCCCCCGAGGGAGTGCGCCGCTGCGGAGCAGCGGCGTCCGCGCGCAGGGGGCTCGCGGGGGAAACCGGGTTTCCCCCGCGCGACCGAGCCGCAGGCGAGGGAGGCGGCCGCGTGAGTGCGTCGGCGCCGAGCGACGAGCGGGCGGTCATCACCGGGCTCGGCGTCGTCGCGCCCACCGGGATCGGCACCGACGCCTGGTGGCAGGCGACGCTCGCGGGGACGTCCGGCATCGGCCGCATCACCCGCTTCGACCCGTCCAAGTACGCGACCCAGCTGGCCGGCGAGGTCTCGGACTTCGAGGCGACGGACTTCATCGACAACCGGCTGATCGCCCAGACCGACCGCTGGACGTGGATGGCGATGACCGCTGCGCAGATGGCCCTCGACGACGCGAAGGTCGATCCCTCGGGCCTCGATCCGTACAGAATGAGCGTCATCACCGCGAGCGCGTCGGGCGGCAACGAGTTCGGCCAGAAGGAGATCCAGAATCTCTGGGGAAAGGGCCCGATCTTCGTCGGTGCCTACCAGTCGATCGCCTGGTTCTACGCCGCGACCACGGGTCAGATCTCGATCAAGTACGGCATGAAGGGGCCGTGCGGCGTGCTCGTCTCCGAGGGGGCCGGAGGCCTCGAGGCGCTCTGGCACTCGCGGCGGACGATCCGGCGCGGCGTCGACCTCGTCGTCAGCGGCGGCACGGAGGCGCCGGTCGGCCCGTTCGCGCTCACGTGCCAGCAGCAGAGCTCCCGTCTCAGCGAGGAAGCCGAGCCGGCCGATGCGTACCGGCCCTTCGACCGCCGGGCGAACGGCTACGTGCCCGGCGAGGGAGGCGCGATCATCGTCGTCGAGGGAGCCGGTCACGCCGAGCAGCGAGGCGCGCCGCAGGTCTACGGCGAGATCCTCGGCTATGCCGCCACGAACGACGCCCAGGATCCGCAGCGCGCCCCGTCGGACGGCAGCCACCTCGCGCGCGCGATCAGGCTCGCGATCGAGCGGGCCGGCGTCGGCCCGGACGACATCGACGCGATCTTCGCGGACGCGTCCGGCGTTCCCGAGTCGGATCGTGCCGAGGCCGATGCGATCAAGTCCGTCTTCGGCGGGCGCAGCGTCCCAGTGACGGCGCCGAAGTCGATGACCGGCAGGCTCTACGCCGGTGGGGCTCCGCTCGACGTCGCCGCGGCGCTGCTCGCGATGCGCGACGGCGTGCTGCCGCCGACGATCAACCTCGACGAGCCCGCGGAGGGCTGCGACCTCGACTTCGTCACCGGCGCCAAGCGCGATCTGAAGCTCGAGCGGGTGCTTGTGAACGCACGCGGGTTCGGCGGCTTCAACAGCGCGATGGTGCTCGGACGCAACGCGAGTTGACGCTCGACGACCTGCTCCGGGAGAGCGCTCTCCGCCACGCCGACCGACCCGCGCTCGCCTGGTCGGGCAGCGGGCTCTCCTACAGCGAGCTCGACGAGGCGGTCGACGTCCTGGCGGCACGCATCCAGGCTGCAGCGGGGGACGTGCAAGGACGGCCGGTCGCGCTCATCGCGCCGAACACGCCCGCGCTCGTGCTCGGCCTCTTCGCGATCTGGCGCCTCGGGGCGACCGCCGTCCCGCTCAACGCGCGGCTGCGCGAGCACGAGCTGCGCGAGATCCTGGCCGACGCCGAGCCCGTCGCGCTCGTCTCGGTCGGTCGCGCATGCCGGCTATCTCGTTCCGCGAGCTGGCGGCGGAGCTCGCACCCGGCCTGCCGAGCCTGCGCGCGTGCCTCTTCGTCGACCCGAGCGGCCGGGTCGAGATCGAGGAGCGACTTAGTGTTGAAACAACACAAAGTGCTCGGGCGGCAACGGACTCCGCCGCGATCCTCTACACCTCCGGCACGTCGGGCCGGCCGAAGAGCGCGGCCGTCCCGCACCGTCGCGAGCTGGACGGCGCCGAGCACCTGGGCGGCCTGCTGCAGCTGGCCGAGGAGGACGCCGTCGCCTTCGTGATCCCCCTCTCGCACGCCTTCGGCCTGACCTGCCTCCTCGCGTGCGTCCGCGCCGGCGCGAACGCGGTGCTCGTCGACTCGACGGCGTCCCTCCGCCCGCTCCTCGACGCCGTGGCAGGCTCGAACGTCACCGTCCTCCACGGCTCGCCGCGGCTCTTCTCGTCGCTCCTCGACGCGGCACCCGCGGGCCTGCCCGGCGTTCGCACCGGCTTCGTCGCCGGCTCGGCCTCGCCACCCGGCCTGCTCGAGCGGCTGGACGCTGCGGGCATGCGGATCCTGAACCTCTACGGCCTCACGGAGCTGGGCGCGGTCGCGGCCTGCAGCGCCGACGACCCCGACGGAGTCCGCCACACGACGGCCGGTCGCCCGCTGCCCGGCCACGAGCTCCGCGTCGTCGACGGCGAGCTCCACGTGCTGAGCCCATACGTCGGCGAGTGGTTCCGCACCGGCGACCTCGCGGAGCTGGACGACGGCTGCCTCCGCATCACCGGCCGCATCAGCGAGCTCGTCAACGTCGGCGGCTTCAACGTCTCGCCGGCCGAGGTGGAGACCGTCCTGGCGGGCCACGAGAGCGTCGCGGCTGCTGTCGTCGTCGGCGTGGGCGGCGACGAGACGGGAGAGGCGCTGCACGCGTTCGTCGTCCCCCGGCCCGGCACCGAGATCGACCGCGCCGACCTGCTGCGCTTCGCGCGTGCCCGGATCGCCGGCTACAAGCTGCCCTACGCGATCCACGTCGTCGCGGAGCTGCCGCTGCTGCCGTCGGGCAAGCCAGACCGGCAGGCGCTGAGGGCCGCGTGACCAGCGAATCTGGGCGAGGGAGGCCGCTGAACCGTTCGCGCTCCTCAGCCGCTCGCCCCTGTTCGCGCGCCTGGACCCGGGCGAGCTCGACGAGCTCGGCCCCAAGCTCAGGCCTCAGACGCTCGAGCCCGGCCAGGAGATCTGCCGCGCGGGCGACCCCGGGGACAGCCTGTTCGTGCTCGAGGACGGCCTCGCGCACGTGCTCTCGGACGACGGGCGGGTCGTCGCGAAGCTCCGCCGAGGCGACGTCGTCGGCGAGATGTCGCTCCTGACCGGCGAGCCCCGCTCGGCCACGGTCGTAGCCGCGTTGCAGACCCAGGTGCTCGAGCTGCGGCAGCGGGACTTCGCCGAGGCGATCGGCCGCTCGCCGGTCCTGCTCGCGAACCTGAACCGGATCCTCAGCCGGAGGCTCGCTGCGACGACCGCACAGGTCGGCGTCGAGCGAACCCGCGGCGAGGCCGTGGCGCTGGTCGCGGGGCCTGACGTCGACGTCGGCGGTGTCGTAGAGGCGACACGCGCGGCGAAGGTCGGCTCGGTCGCAACGCTGGACGGCTCCTCCCCGGCCGCGCTCGCCGAGCTCGACGAGCAGCTGGCCGAGCACGAGTTGGTCCTCGTCACCTGTGAGGCCGGGCAGGAGGGGCTGGGCGAGGTGCTCGAGGCCGTCGACCGCACGGTCGAGGCGACGGCCAACGACGACATCGCCTGGCTCGGCCGCCATCTTGCCCGCACCAAGCTCGGCCTCGCCCTCGGGGCCGGCGGTGCGAAGGGCTACGCGCACGTCGGCATCCTGCGGGTGCTCGAACGGGCCGGCTACACCGTCGACTGCGTGGCGGGCAGCAGCATCGGCGCGATCGTGGGCGCGCTGATCGGGCTCGGCCAGGACTCGGCGGAGATCGAGGAGACGATGCGCCGGAGCTTCACCGAGGAGAACGTGGCCGAGATCTTCAAGCTCTCCTTCGCGGGCACATCCAGCGGGCTCAAGGTGATGACGGAGCTGCTCCACGAGCTGACCCAGGAGAAGTCCTTCGCGGACCTCCGGCCGCCGCTCGTCGCGATGACGGCCGACCTCGTCGCCCGCGAGGCGACCGCGATCGACGAGGGACCTCTCTGGTCCACCCTCCTCGCCGCGACCTCGGTGGCCGGGCTGTTCCCGCCCTTCGAGAGCGACGGCCGGCGGCTCGTCGACGGGATCGCCCTCGTGCCGGTCCCGACGGACGCCGCGCGCGAGCTCGGCGCTGACATCGTCGTCTCCGTGAATCTGATCAGCCGCTCGGTCCTCCCGGCGTGGCCCGGCGACGACTCGGAGCCCGAGGAGCCGAAGGGGCCCGGCTCGCGGATGCTCGAGACGCTGCTCGAGGTGATGGATCTGGCGCAGCTCGACTCGAGCGAGCGCCACGCCGCCCGCGCCGACGTGCCGATCACGCCGCTCTTCGGCCCGTGCACCTGGCGCGACTTCCACCTCGCGGATCTCTTCCTCGACGCCGGGCGCGAGGCTGCCGAGCAGGCACTGCCCGCGCTGCAGGCCCTGGCCAAGCCACAATTGTCCCGCTCCCCGACGTAAGGAGGTGCTGCATGGCGCGTGAGTACACCTTCGAGAACGCGAAGGACATCCTCGTGAACCGGATCGGCGTGCCCGAGGATTCCGTGACGAGCCCCGACCAGACCTTCGAGGATCTCGGGCTCGACTCGCTCGCGTTCGTCGAGATCCAGCTCGCGATCCAGCAGGAGTACGACTTCACGATCCCGGACGAGGATGCCGCGGAGATCACGTCGATCGGCGACGGCATCGCCTACGTCAACCGACGCTTGCAGGAGATGGAGGCATAGGGATGCCCACAACCGACAACAGCACGGAGATCAAGGCGCCGCTCGAGACCGTCTGGGAACGGATGAACGACGTCGAGAACTGGCCGAACCTCTTCACCGAGTACGCGAGCGCGGAGATCATCGAGCGGAACGGCGACACGATCACGTTCCGGCTCACGACCTTCCCGGACCCGGAGTACGACGGCCAGGTGTGGAGCTGGGTCTCGGAGCGGACGGTCGACCCGGCCAACCACACCGTCAAGGCGCACCGGATCGAGACCGGCCCGTTCGATCACATGAATATCGAGTGGTACTTCGAGCCCACTGACGACGGCACGAAGATGCGCTGGGTGCAGGAGTTCTCGATGAAGCCGACGGCGCCCGCGACCGACGACGAGGCCGAGGTCTACATCAACAAGAACACGAAGGAGCAGATGGCGCAGATCAAGGAGAAGCTCGAAGCGGGCTCCTGACGCTCAGAAATCCCGCACGATCGTCTGCTCGAGCTGGGCCCAGACGACTCGCTCGAACCTGGCGGCGAACGCCCGCTGCCGCGCGGGATCGACCGTGCGGCTCTTCTTCGCGACGGAGGCCGCGGCCGCCCAGGAGCGGTTCCAGATCTCGCCGGCGCGCGGCAGGCGCCGCGCCTCGTACGCGCGCAATGCAACCGCGACGTCGGGCTCGTCGCGCAGGCAGTCCGCCAGCACGATCGCGTCCTCGATCGCCTGACACGCGCCCTGGCCGGTGAACGGCGTCATCGCGTGCGCGCTGTCGCCGAGGAGCGCGACGCGGCCGTCGGTCCAGTGCTCGAGCGGCTCGCGCGCCACGACGTCGGTCCAGGTGACCGCGTCCGGAGGCGTCGCGGCGATCACCTCGTGCCCCGGCGCCGTCCAGTCCCGGGTGCGCTCGAGCAGGAAGCCGTGCGGGTCGTGCGCGAGCTCCTCGGCCTCTGCCTCGCGCACGAACGCGAACCAGTTCAGCCCGTCGCGGAACGGGTAGCACCCGAAGCGCAGCCCCGGCGCCCAGACCTCGACGAAGACGGCCGGCGGGATCGACGGGACGCGCGCGACCGCCCCCTGGCAGACGAGCAGGCCGGGCGCGCGGAGCTCGTCGGCGCCATGGAGCTCACGCCGCAGCGTCGAGTGCAGCCCGTCGGCGCCGACGACGACGTCGGCGTTGCGGGGCTCGTCGCGGATGTCCCTGCCGAAGCGGATGGCATCCTCGCCGACCGCGTCGAGCAGGACGCCCAGCAGGTCTGATCGCCGGATGCCGACCGACGGCGCGCCCACCTTCCGCGCCGTCGCCGCGAGGTCGGCGCTCGCGAGGACGCCGTCCCGCGGCGTGTGCCAGTCGAGCCGCTCGATCGTCTCGCCGGCCGCCCGCACCGCGTCGCCGAGCGCGATCTGCCCGAGCGCGCGCATGCCGTTCGGCCAGAGATGGAGCCCCCCGCCGACGCGGATCCGCGCCGGATCGGCCGCCCGCTCGACGACCTCGACGTCGAGGCCTGCCCGCCGGAGCGCCACGGCCGCCGTGAGGCCGCCCACGCCCGCCCCGACGACCAGAGCCTTCACTCAGGTGGCACCGGGTGCGGCGATGTTCGCCGCCGACCACCTGAACCGGGTCATGTCGTCCCGCGGTGCGAGCGCGCCGGGCCGTTCGCCGCGGCGGACGAACAGCGTCGGAGCGGGCGCGCTCTTGGCGATCTCCAACCGGAGGTCGCTGAGCCCTTCGTCGCGCCAGCGATCCGAGAGCCCGACGACGAGGAGGCCGGCACCGCGCGCGGCGTCGATCACCTCGCTCCCCGGCGTCACGAGCACGGGCTCGGCGGTGATCCCGGCGAGCTGCTGCAGCACGAGGGACGTGTTCGCCAGCAGGCGGCTCGCGTCGCGACTGCCGTCGTCCTCGCCGGCGGCCGCACCCAACAGCTTGAGCCTCGCCCCCTGCGAGGCGGCGATCCACGCGGCGAGCTCCACGGCTGCCCAGTCGTGCTCGCCGCCGCCGAAGGGGACGACGACGGGGTGATCCGCGTCGATCGTCGGCACGCCTTCCCGGTCGACGAGGACGGCCACGTCGCACGGCGCGTGCTGGAGCACGTACCCGACCTGGCCGCCGGGAATGCCCTCGCCACGCAGCGGTCGGCGTCCGTTCAGCACGACGAGGTCGACCGTCGGCTCCGAGGCGAGGCGGACGAGGTCGGCGCCGGTCTCGGCCGCCGTGAACGCCGCCGTGCGCGCCTGCACGCCGCGCTCGAGCAGCAGTTCCCGTTGCTGCTCCAGCTCTGCGGTCGTCTCGCGCAGCTGGCGATCCTCGCTGACGAGACCCGCCGAGAGGGCGATCGGCCGGAGAAGTCGCGACGATGACGAGCTCACGCGGCGGCTGCGACCGTGCGAGCGGCTCTGCCAGCGCGAGGACCGCCTCGATGTTCCGGTCGTCCTGCGGCGCGACGAGGATCGAGCGCTCGGGGGCGGCGGGCGCGGCCTCGTCGACCGAGCGCCGGAACGCCTCCTCGGGCGGCTCGGACAGCTCGCCACGTGGGTCGAGTAGGCGTAGCGCCGGCCCAGCCATGAACGTCGTCGCGATCGCCATCAGCACGAGCATCGTGAAGAGCCCCGTGGAGATCAGGCCCAGCTCGAGGCCGATGTTGAGGACGATCAGCTCGGTCAGCCCGCGCGTATTCATGAGCGCGCCGAGCGCGGAGGAATCGCGCCAGCTGAAGCCGGCGTAGCGGGCGGCGAGCATCGCGCCGACCCACTTGCCGACGACCGCGACGACGAGGAGCACGAGCGCGACCACCCACAGCTGCCAGCGGTTGAGTGAGCCGATCTGCACCTTGAGCCCGGTGACGACGAAAAAGAGCGGCAGCAGCACCGTCACGACGAAGTCCTCGAGCCGCCGGCTCATGTCCTCGGTCAAGCCGGCATGGCGCGGCATGATCAGCCCGACGACGAACGCGCCGAAGATCGGCGCGATGCCGATCTGCTGGGCGACGAAGGCCGCGAGCAGCACGGAGACGAAGATCCCCGCGACCCACAGCGGCGGGATGTGCCCGAGCTCATCGTAGGCTGTCGAGAGTCGCTTGAGGATCGGGCGGCCGCCGACGATCAAGGCGGCGGTGAAGGCGCCTGCGAGCCCGACGACGACGAGCGCGTCGATCCCCGAGCCGGCACCCGCCACCGCGGTCGCGAGCGCCAGGCAGGCCCCAGGCGGTGACGTCGTCGATGGCCGCGCCCGCCATCGCGAGCGCGCCGACCGGCCGCCGCAGCATGCGCCGCTCGACGAGGATCCGCGCCAGCACGGGGAAGGCCGTAATCGACATCGCAACGCCGATGAAGAGTGCGAAGGGCAGATAGTCGGCGTCGGGCGCGAGCAGCTCGTAGATTGGCAGGGCGACGAGCAGCCCCAGCGCCATCGGGAACGCGACGCTCGTGTTGGAGATGAACGCGGCCTCCCTCGCACGCTCGCGGATCGCCCCAGGATCGAGCTCCATGCCGACGAGGAAGAGGTAGAACGCGAGCCCGATGCTCGCGGCTGCGCTGAGAAGCGGGATGATGTCCGGCGGGAAGAGATAGTCCTTCACGCCCGGCGCAACCGCGCCGAGCAGCGTCGGGCCGAGCAGGATCCCGGCGATGATCTCGCCCATCACCCGCGGCTGGCCCAGCTTGCCGAGGAGGACGCCAAACGCGCGGGCCACCAGGATGACGACCGCGATTGCGAGCATCAGGCGGCCGAACGTCTCCTCCGCTCCGCGCGGCTCGACGGCGGCCCGCCCCGCCTCCGGCAGCTCCTCGACGAAGCTGACCGTGACGTCCTCGCCGTCGACTGCACCCGTGAAGGCGGGCTCCTCCCCGTCCTGGAGCGCGAGGTCGACCTCGGACGTGCCGCCGTCCTGGCAGGTCACCTCGCCGGTCAGGTGCTCGTCGCGGAGGCGGAGCCGTCCGGACGTGGACCCGTCGCCGTCGAGGTCGACGAACTGGCCGGATTGCGTCAGCTCGAACGTCGTCAGACAGGTGGAGGGCGTGGCCGCGTAGATGCCGCGAACCTCGGGCGGGTGCTCGAGATCGCGGCCGATCGCGAGCGAGAAAACGGTCGCGACGGCGAGGAAGGCCAGCACGACGGCATAGCCGACGAGCAGCCGCGTGCCGACCAACCGCTGTCCGCTCATCAGCCTGCGGCCAGAGCCTGCCTGGACGCGAGAAACTCGTCGAGCTTGGCAGGCGAGTCGGCCGCGAACACCTGTGCGTCGGCGCCGAGGATCTGACGGACGAGGCCGTTGAGGACGCGTCCGGGGCCGAGCTCGAGGAACGTCGTCACGCCGGCGGCGGAGAGCGCGCGCACGCACTCGACCCAGCGCACCGGGCTCGCGATCTGGTCGACGAGTGCCTGCCTGACCTCCTCGCCCGTCGTCACGATTCCGCCCGAGGCGTTCGACGCCATCGGCACCGCGGGATCGCACCAGACGACCGACTGCATCGCCTCCGCCATACGAGCCTGCGTCGGCCGCATCAGCTCGCTGTGGAAGGCCGCGCCGACCTGCAGCCGCACGACCTTCTGCGCGCCGGCCTCCTCGGCGAGCGCCTGCAGCCGCTCCACCCCCGTCACGTCGCCGGAGACGACCGTCTGCGTGGGCGTGTTGTAGTTGGCCGGCGCCACCGGACCGGCCTCCGACGCCTGCCGGCACAACTCCTCGAGCGCGGCCGCCTCGAGTCCGATCACGGCGGCCATGCCGCCGGGTCGCTCCGACTGCGCCCCAGCCATGAGCTGCCCGCGGAGGCTGACGAGCTGCATGCCGTCGTCCAGCGAGACGGCGCCCGCGGCGACCGCGGCGGTGTACTCGCCGAGGCTGTGGCCGGCAACGACGTCGGGCCGAAGGCCGAGGTCGCGCGCGACCTCCGTGAGCGCGAGCGAGAGCGCGAAGAGCGCGGGCTGGGCGGCGTTCGTCTCGGTCAGCGACTCCATCGGCCCCTCGAGCGACAGCTGCCGGATCTGGAGGCCCGACGCCTCGTCGGCCGCGTCCAGGTAGCGGTCGTAGAGCTCCAGCTTCGCCTCCCGGAGCTCCGCGCCCATGCCGACCTTCTGCGAGCCCTGGCCCGGGTAGAGGAACGCGAGCTTGCCCATCAG
>CAVQJO010000005.1:0-154986 GCA_963712865.1 uncultured Gaiellaceae bacterium | reverse complement strand
ACCCGGCCGCCGACATGACGATCACGGTCGAGGCCGGCCTCACCCTGTCCGCCCTCCGGCCCACCCTCGCCGCCGAGGGCCAGCCCTGCCGCTGGACGCCCCGCACCCCGACCGGGCCACGCTCGGCGGCATTTACGCCACCAACACGAGCGGCCCCCGCCGGTACCGGCTGGGGACGGCCGCGCGACATGATCATCGGCGTCACCTTCGCCACGGCCGAGGGGCCGCTGGTCAAGGGCGGCGGCCGGGTCGTCAAGAACGTCGCCGGCTACGACTTCCCGAAGCTCCTGACCGGCTCGATGGGCACGCTCGGATCATCGCCGAACTGACCCTGAAGGTCCGCCCGGCCCGAGGCGACCGCCCTCCTCCTCGTCCCGTTCGACGATGCCGACGTGGTCGACGGGGCCCTAACCGCGCTCGACACGTCCGGCACCCGGCCGGTGGCGGTCGAGGTGCTGAACGGGCCGGCCGCCCGGCGGCGTGGCACGTCGGGGTGACCCCGGGGCGATCCACGTCGATCATCGCCCTCGGCTTCGAGGACAACGCCGCGGCGGTGACGTGGAGGCTACACCGGGCCCTGCGGGAATTCGGACGATGCCGGGCCGACGTGGTGGTCGCCAGGAGGTGACGCCGCCTACTGGTCCAGCCTCGCCGACCTCCAGGCCGTCGGCGCGGGCCGGTTGCTGCGTCGCCAACGTCCGCCGTTCGGCCGCGTTCGGCTGGCCCGGGGCCTCGACCCGGCGACCTGGCTCATCCAGGTCCACGCGGGCAGCGGCATCGTCCACGCCCATGCGAACGACGACCTCCCCCTCCACGCGATCGCCGTCGAGGTCAACCGGCTCCGCGCCGGCCGTCAGCCGGGGGAACCTGATCCTGTCGCGCTGCCCGGCCTTGGAAGCCCGGCTCCGCGTCTGGGGGGCCCCGCGGGGAGATTGGGCCCTGTGCGAACTGGTCAAGCGGACCCTCGACCCGAAGGGCCTGATGAACCCGGGGCGGTTCGTCGGTAGAATGTAGTCGTCCAGCCTTGGCCGAGTGATTCACCGCCTGCTCCTTCCCGCTCCCGAACGGACCGCCGATGACCACCGCCGCGACCTTCCCTGAGCCGGCCGTCTCGCAACCGGCCCGGGACCCCTGCGCTCCCCGTCGTTGATCCGGGATCGACCTGGATTGGCTCTCGAAGAAGATCGACTACCGGCTCTACCAGGATTGCGTCCACTGCGGACTTGCACCGCGAGCTGCCCCACTTACGTCGAACGGCAACGAAAACGACGGCCCGCGCGGCGCATCTACCTGATGCGGGCGGTCGCCACGGCACGGCTGGCGATGGGCCCCGAGGTCCGCGACCACCTCGACCTCTGCCTCGACTGCCTGGGCCTGCCGACGCGCCTGCCCCTCGGCTGCCAGTACAGCAAGATCATCGAGCCGTTCAAGGTGGCCATCCAGAACTCAAGGCCGATGGCCACCGGACCGGCCTCTGCAGCGCCTGATCCTCCACCACCTCTTCCCGGACCCGGCCGCGTGAAGGCCGCGCTGGGCCGCGCGTCCTGCCAGCGGATGGGCGGTGATCGACTGGGCCGAGCGATCGGGCTGACGAAGATCATGCTCAACGATCTCCGGTGTTGCAGTCGATGCTCCCCAGGCTCACGAAGTCCGGCACGTCGCCTCCCCGAGGGTCTGCCGCCATCGGTCCCGACGGCGCGCGTGGCCTTCTTCCTCGGCTGCGTGCGCGACGCGATGTTCCCGAGACCAACGCCGCACGGGCGTGTCTGCTCCAGCGGAACGGCTGCGAGGTCGTCGTCCCGCCGACCCAGGCCTGCTGCGTGCCGCCATCCACTACCACTCGGAGACGAGGGGCCTGCCCTGGAACTGGCACGGAGAACATCGCCGCCTTCGACCCCGACCAGTTCGACGCCATCATCGTCAACGCCGCCGGCTGCGGCGCCGATGTACTCCGAGGACTACGAGCACCTCCTCATGGACGCCGAGCACGAGTCCGCGGCTCGCGGTTCGTCGCCAAGGTCAAGGACATCTCCGAGTTCCTCGTCGCGCTCGGGCCCGATCGCCCCGACGCACCCCCTGCCGATGAAGGTGACCTACCACGACGCCTGCCACCTCCGCCACGGCCAGCAGGTCCCGTTCCGAGCCCCGCCTGCTCCGGCGATGATCCCCGGCGTGCAGCTCGTCCCGCTCGAGGAGAGCGAGCTCTGCTGCTGCGCCGCGGGGACGTACAATCGCACGCAGCCCGAGAGTCGGGAGCGGCTCGGCCGTCGCAAGATGGACCACATCGCCGCCACCGGCGCCCGCCGAGGTCGTCGCCATCGGAAGCGTCGACTGCATCCTCCAGATCGCCCGCAAGGTCAAGGAGCAGCCCGATCGAGGTCGCTCACCCGTCGACCTGCTCGACCGCGCCTATCGCGGACTGGATCTCCGGGGGAATAAGCCCCCTTCACCGGACCCTCGACTCAACGAGGCCGATCGTCTCTCAGGCTCGTCAGGAAGGCGATCAGGTCGACGAACTCGGCCGTGGTGAGCGGCTTCTCCAGCCCATCCGGCATGATGCTCGCGGGCTCCGGCCGTTGATCCTCAATGTCCGACTTCGCCAGCGAGTGCTTCTGCCCTGCTGGTCTCCGAGGCCAGCGCCTCGTCGGTCTCGAGGACCCGGACCCCGGAGAAGACTCGGCCGTCCTTGAGGGCGACGACCACCGACTGATATCCCGGCGCGACGGTGCGGCCGGGCTGGAGGATCGACTCGATCAGGTGGATGCGAGGGAAGCGGCTCCCCACCGCCGTCAGGTCGGGGCCGATCGACTCCCCCCGGCCCTCGACGCGGTGGCATTTGACGCACTGCGACTTCGCGGCGTCGAAGAACAACGCGCGGCCGCGCTCTGTGTTGCCCGAGCGGGCGAGGGCAGCTTGCGTCAGGTCTTCGTGCCCCGCGGCGGAACCCTTGCGGCGGAAGTGCAGGTGGAACTCGACATCTCCCAGCGTCGCGGGGACCTGGACGACGAGGCGGTTCATCCCCCTCGGAAGGAAGGCCTCGAACCGATCGGGAACGGCCTGGCGCGGGCCTCGTCGAGCCGGTACGCCGGTCGGCCGTTGAGCCAGGCGCGCAAGGGGGTGTTGGCGGAGGCCGAGAACTGAACTGGCGGCCCGAGCCGTTCACGGCCGTGGCCGACGTCCGGCGCGTCCTGCGCCGAGTTCGAGGACGGCGCGACGATCGTGCTCCAGGGCCTCCACCACTCCTGGCTGCCCGCTCGCCCGCTACTGCCGCCAGCTCGAGGCCTACTTCGGCCACCCCGCCCAGGCGAACGCGTACTTCACGCCGCGGGGCTCCCAGGGGCTGCCCGTCCACCACGACACGCACGAGGTCTTCACGCTCCAGGTGTCGGGGGAGAAGCGCTGGCTCGTGTACGAGCCGGCGCTCGAGCTGCCGCTGAAGACGCAGCAGTACCGCTCGGCGCTCGGCGAGCCGGGCGAGCCCGTGCTCGACGTGACCCAGGACGCGGGCGACACGCTCTACCTCCCCCGCGGCTGGCTCCACCAGGCGCTCACGTCGGAGACCGACTCGCTGCACATCACCGTCGGCGTCAGCGTGCGCACGTGGCTCGACGAGGCGCGCTCGGCGGTCGAGCGGGGAGCCGGACGACCTCGAGTTCCGGCGGGCCGTCGACGGTGCCGAGCCGCCCGAGCTGCCGCCGCTCGACCGCGAGGCCGCCGTGCGCCGCGCCCGCAGGCGGCTCGTTCGCACGCGGCGGCCGATCCTCGACGGTCAGCTCTCCGAGCTGCGCGCGCTCGACGAGCTCACGGCCGAGACGAGGCTCGAGCGCAGGGACACCGTCATCGCCGACCTCGACGAGACGACGCTGTCGTTCGAGGGCCGCGACCTCGAGTTCCCCGCGCGGCTCGCCGACGAGCTCGCGTTCCTCGTCGAGACGACGGAGCCGTTCACCGCCGCCGAGCTGCCCGGGGCGCTCGACGAGGCGGGCCGCCTCGTGCTCGTCAGGCGGCTGGTCCGCGAGGGCTTTCTGCGACGAAGCGCTTCGGCCGCCTGAGCTGCACTGCCGAGCACGTGAGGTGGGTCGGCTCGCCGTCCTCGCGGCGCACGTCGACCACGTAGTCGACCCGCTGCCGCGTGCAGACGAACGCGCCAGCCGGCCTCGGTGCGAGAGCCGCCCGCGAGCCGAACGTCGCCGACGCCGAGCAGCCCGGTCGCTTCCCGGACGGCCCGCTCGGCCGCCTGGACCGGGAACGAGTGGCACGAGCGCCCGCGGTAGCGCGGCAGGTAGATCTCGCCCGCCAGGGCGCTCTCGAGCAGCGGCCAGACCTCGGACGGCTCGACGCGGCCGTAGTAGACGCCGTCGGGCAGGGCAGACGAGATTGCCGGCGAACCGGTCGCCGCCGACGTGCGTCGACTGCCAGACCCAGCTCCTCGTCGACCTGCTCGCGCACCGCGTCGTACAGCGGCCGGCCGTACTTGGCGCAGCAGCGGTCGTGCTTGCCGTGCGTGCAGACCAGGAAGAGCGGGATGGCCGACGCGGCTCGCCCGCCGTCGCGAGGTCGAGGCCGAGGAGATCGTCGTAGCCGCCGAGCTCGAGCCGCCGCAGGTCGCGCTCGCCCTCCGTCGTCTCCGCGACGAAGACGCAGAGGCCGTCGTGCGCCCGGCGCTCGGTGCGGCGCACGAAGAGGATCCGCGTGTGCGGCTCGCGGCGGCGCTCGTGCGCGCAGGTGGGCCTTCACCTCGGCCGAGAGCGTCGAGTCGTCGACCGCGTCGTGCGCCCAGAGGCCGCGGTACTCGATCAGGATCCACCGGTCGACCCGGCTCGCCGTCGCCGCGAGCGGCTCCGCGTCGGCCCGGGACGTCTCCGCGCAGAGCGGCCGGTCGCTCTCACTTTGATCGAGGCCTGACTGGGATCGCGGTAGCCGAGCCGCACACTCGCACCCGCCCGCCAGGCTATCCAGCCTTGCCACCGGCCGTCGACCACGCTGCTTGGTGCATGCCCTCCCCGAACGCACCGCCACCCCAGCTCGGCCTCCTGGACCGCAGACCACCTGGCCGGACGGCGGCGCACGGTTCCACCGACAGCTCCGCCACGGCCCGCGCGTGCGCCGCGATCTCGTTCTCCATCTTCATCGCCTCGACGACGCACAGCGACCTGCCCCGCCTCCACCCGGTCGCCGTCGGCCACCTCGACCTTGAGCACCGTGCCCTGCATCGGGCTGACGACGGCGTCGCTGCCCGCGCCGCCGCCGCCGCTCCGCACGCGCTCGCGACGGCGGCGCGCGAGCTCGGCCCACGGCGGCTCGGGCTCGAGCAGCGTCACGTCGTAGCGCCGGCCGTCGAGCTCGACCGCGCGAACGCGCTCGCGCAGCCGACCGTTGCCGACCGGACTTTGTGTTCGAGACAACACTTTCTCCACTCGCGAGCGCCTCGGCCCTCGCCGCGAGCTCGTCCGACTCGACGACCCCGTGGCAGGTCTCCCCGGCGACGAAGCACGGGTGCTCGAGCAGCGCCCGGTGGAAGCCGACGAGCGTCGGCGGGCCGCCGATCTCGAAGTCCTCGAGCGCGCGGAGCATGCGCCGGCGGGCGTGCTCGCGGTCGACGCCGCGCACGATCAGCTTCGCGATCATCGGGTCGTAGAGGCCGGTGATCTCGGAGCCGGCGACGACGCCCGAGTCGACGCGGACGCCGGGCCCGGACGGCTCCCGGTAGGCCGTGATCACGCCCGGCGCCGGCAGGAAGCCCTTGCCGACGTCCTCGGCGTTGATGCGGCACTCGATCGCATGGCCGCGGACGACGACGTCCTCCTGCCGGAGCGACAACGGCTCGCCGGCCGCGATCAGCACCTGCTCGCGGATCAGGTCGATCGCCGGTCACCTCCTCCGTGACCGTGTGCTCGACCTGGATGCGCGTGTTCATCTCCATGAAGTAGTAGTCCCCGTCCGCCGTCAGGAGCCCCTCGATCGTCCCGGCGGAGCGGTAGCCGGCCGCGCGCGCGGCAGCGACGGCGATGCCGCCGATCCGGGCGCGCAGCTCCTCGTCGACCGCCGGCGAGGGCGTCTCCTCGATCAGCTTCTGGTGGCGGCGCTGGATCGTGCAGTCGCGCTCGCCGAGGTGAATCACGTTCCCGTGCGCGTCCGCGAGCACCTGCACCTCGACGTGCCGCGGATCCTCGAGGTAGCGCTCGACGTAGACGCGGCCGTCGGCGAAGTACTTCTCGCCCTCGCGCTGCGCCGTCTCGAAGGCCCGTTCCGCCTCGGCCGGCGCGCCGACGAGCTTCATGCCCTTGCCGCCGCCGCCGGCGGCCGCCTTGATGATCAGCGGGTAGCCGATCTCCTCGCCGAGCCGTAGCACCTCCGCGACGTCGCGCGACCGGCTCGGTCGCGCCCGGGATGATCGGCACGCCGGCGGCACGCATCGCCGTCCGCGCCTCGGTCTTCGACCCCATCAGCTCGATCGCCGAGCTGGGCGGCCCGATCCAGACGATCCCGACTGTCCTCGACGAGCTGGGCGAAGTCGGCGTTCTCGGCGAGGAAGCCGTAGCCGGGGTGGATCGCCTCGGCGCCCGCCTTCCGGGCCGCCTCGACGATCCGCTCGCCGACGAGGTAGCTCTCGGCGGCCGGCCCCGGGCCGATCAGGTACGCCTCGTCGGCGGCGCCGACGTGCACGGCGCCGCGATCGGCCTCCGAGTACACGGCGACGGTGCCGATGCCGAGCTCGCGGAGCGTGCGGAAGATCCGGACCGCGATCTCGCCGCGATTCGCGACCAGCACCTTCGAGAACGGGCTCACGGCGTATTCTCACGAAGCCGTGACGCTCCCCGACCAGCTGACCGTCGCCCGGGCCGCGTCCGTCCCGCTCGTCGTGCTGCTGTACGCCTGGGACTTCCCCAACAACGAGTACTGGGCGACGGCGGTCTTCTGCGTGGCGATGGCGACCGACTGGCTCGACGGCCGGCTCGCCCGAGCGCGCGGGCGTGACCTCGCCGCTCGGCTCCCTGCTCGACCCGATCGCGGACAAGGTGCTGGTGCTCGCCGTCCTCGTGATGCTGATCGAGGACGGCATCTGGCCGGCCTGGATGGTCGTCGCGATCGTCTCCCGGGAGATCCTGATCTCCGGCCTGCGTCTGGCCGCGATGGAGAAGCGGCGTCGTCCTGGCTGCCCGCGATCTCGGCAAGCTCAAGACGTGGGCGCAGGCGATGGCGGCGGCGCTCGGCGGCTTCGCCGCGGCCGGCGCGTGGAGCGACTCGGTCGGCTGGTGGGCGCTCCTCGTCGCGCTCGTCCTGACCTGGGTCTCGGGTCTCGACTACGCACGCGTCGCACCGCGTCTCCTGCGCGGCACGAGCACTGCGTGAGTCAGGCGGCGGTGACGCCGGCGCCGTCGTTCACGGAGCACCAGTCGTCGAACGCGGCCCAGGCACGCAGGTAGCCGGCGAGCTGCGTCAGGCCCCGCGCGACCTCGACCTTGATCGAGATCACGCAGATCGGGCAGAACGGCTCGTCGGCGGAGCGAGCGGGGTGATCTCCACAGCGGCAACACATTCCGGTGCTTGAACGCAGCACCGCCGCGCGCGGTTACGGCTCGTCCGCCTCCGCGCCCTCGCGCAGTGCCTCGTGCCGCCAGGCGCTCTCGTACGGGTCCGGCTCGGCGGCCTCGCAGGGCCTCGAGCAGCGCCTGGCGCTCGTCCTCGGGCGGCTCGGGTGCAATCACGGCGTCCACGCTGGGACAGTAGACACTGCGGCCGTACGATCCGGACGTGCAGGTTCGGCCGGTCGCCGACGCCGCGGACTTCCTCGAGCAGGCCGCCCCTCTCCTGCTCGCGGACGAAGCGCGCCACAACCTCATGCTCGGCATCGCCGGCACGCTGCGCGATCATCCAGAGACGTACCCCGAACAGCGGCTCTGGCTCGTGATCGACGGCGAGGCGGTCGTGGGGGCAGCCCTGCAGACGCCGCCGTACAACCTCGTCGTCGCGGGCGACGAGGACGCGCTCCAGGCGCTGGCCGCCGGGCTCGACGACAAGCTGCCCGGAGCGGTCGGAGCCGTGCCCGAGGTCGAGACGTTCGCCAGCGCATTTGAGGCTCGGCGGGGCGTCGATCGCCAGGTGACCATGGCGCAGGGGATCTACGCCCTCGAAGCGCTGGTCGAGCCTGCGCAGCCGCCAGGATCGGCGCGCCGCGCGTCGGAGACCGATCGCCCGCTCCTTCTCGTCTGGCTCGACGACTTCGCCCGCGAGGCTCTGCGCGAAGACCCGCCCAACGCCGTCACAGCACGAGCGGGTGATCGACGCGCGCCTGAGCCGGGACGACGCCGGCTTCGTCATCTGGGACGACGGCGGCCCGGTGTCGCTCGCCGGCTACGGAGGCACCACGCCGAGCGGGAGCCGCATCGGCCCCGTCTACACCCCGCCCGAGCACCGCGGCCGCGGTTACGGGAGCGCCGTGACCGCTGCAGTGACGCGCGATCGCCTCGCCGCAGGCCGGCGCTTCTGCTTCCTCTACACCGACCTCTCGAACCCGACGTCGAACAAAATCTACGTCGCGATCGGCTATCGCCGCGTCTGCGACTCCCTCGAGTTCGCGCTTCGGCTAGTACCGTCCGCGAGGGCCGTGAGCCGAGGCTTTAAGCCTCAGACGCGGGCCAAGGCGAGCGTTGTCCCGTTCGGAGAAACGCCTGCACACGAGCGCCATCAACGCCCCTCAACGAGGAGCGCGCGTCGCAGTTCCTACGCGGTTTCTACAAGCGGGATGTTGCCGTGCTTGCGCTTGGGGCGCGGCTCGCGCTTCGGCAGCGCCGTCTCGAGCGCGCGAGATGAGCACCGGCCGCGTGCGGCGCGGCTCGATCACCTCGTCGACGTAGCCGCGCTCGGCCGCGTGGTACGGGTTCGCGAAGCGCTCCTTGTAGTCGGCGATCAGCTCCGCGCGTCGCGCGGCGGGGTCGTCCGCCTCGTCGAGCTCGCTGCGGAAGACGATGTTGACCGCGCCCTCGGGCCCCATCACCGCCACCTCGGCGGTCGGCCAGGCGACGTTGAAGTCCGCGCGGATGTGCTTCGAGCTCATGACGTCGTACGCGCCGCCGTAGGCCTTGCGCGTGATCACCGTCAGCTTCGGCACGGTCGCCTCGGCGAAGGCGTACAGGAGCTTGGCGCCGTGGCGGATGATCCCGCCCCACTCCTGCTCGGTCCCGGGCAGGAAGCCCGGCACGTCGACGAACGTGACGAGCGGGATGTTGAACGCGTCGCAGGTGCGCACGAACCGGGCCGCCTTCGTCGACGCGTCGATGTCGAGCACGCCGGCGAGCGAGGACGGCTGGTTGCCGACGACGCCGATCGAGTGGCCGCCGAGCCGGGCGAAGCCGCACACGATGTTCGTGGCGTAGCGCTCCTGCACCTCGAGGAACTCGCCGTCGTCGACGACGTGCGCGATCACGCGCTTCATGTCGTACGGCTTCGTCGGCTCGTCGGGGATGAACGAGTCGAGCTCGGGCGCCTCGCGCTCCGGCGGATCGGCGGGCGCGGCGTACGGCGGGCTCTCGAGGTTGTTCTGCGGCAGGAACGAGAGGAGGTAGCGCGCGTCCTCGAGCGTCGCCTCCTCGTCCGCGCGCGGTGAAGTGCGCGACTCCCGACTTCGCCGCGTGGGTGACGGCGCCGCCGAGCTCCTCGAACGAGACCTCCTCGCCCGTCACCGTCTTCACGACGTCGGGCCCCGTGATGAACATGTACGACGTCTGCTCGGTCATGAGCACGAAGTCGGTGATCGCGGGCGAGTACACCGCGCCGCCTGCGCAGGGGCCCATGATCAGCGAGAGCTGCGGCACGACGCCGGAGGACTGCACGTTGCGCCAGAAGATCTCGGCGTAGCCGGCGAGCGAGACGACGCCCTCCTGGATCCGCGCGCCGCCGGAGTCGTTGATCCCGATCACCGGGCAGCCGTACTTGACGGCCATGTCCATCACCTTGCAGATCTTCTCGGCGAAGACCTCGGAGAGGGAGCCGCCGAAGACGGTGAAGTCCTGGGAGAAGACGAAGACCTTGCGGCCGAAGATCTCGCCGTAGCCGGTGACGACGGCGTCGCCGTAGGGCCGGTTCGCCATCGAGTCGAAGTCCGGGTTCCGGTGGCGGACGTAGCGGTCGAGCTCGACGAACGAGCCCGGGTCGACGAGCTTCTCGACCCGCTCGTGCGCGAGCAGCTTCCCGCGCTCGCGCTGCCGCGCGACCGCCTTCTCGTTGCCCGCGTGCGCGGCCTCCTCCGACAGCTCGTGCAGCCAGGCGAGCTTGGCGGCGGTCGTGTCGTGCGTCTCGGCCATGGCCGCTGAGCCTAACCGCTGACCGAACGCCGCTTGTGTTGTTTCAACACAAGCCTCGTCCCTGCGGCGCGAGCTCGGGCCGAGCGGTGCCCGCCGCCGCGCCGTGGCCGAATGTTTGTGTTGTTTCAACACAAGCGTTCGTTCGGCCCTCGCGGCGGATATCGTCGCGGCGTGGATCCTCCGCTCGACCGCTCGACGATCTGGGCCTTCGAGGACGGCGAGCCGGGCGCCTTCTACTACTCCCGCGCGGCGCATCCGACCGGCGCCGAGGCCGAGCGCGCGCTCGGGGAGCTCGACGGCGGCGAGGCCGTCCTCTTCGCCTCGGGGACGGCAGCGGCGCGTCGCGATCGTGCTCGCGCTGCTGGAGGAGGGGAAGACTGTCGCCCTCGCGGACGACGCCTACTACGGCACCGGGGTCGCCTTCGGCGAGCTCGCGCGCTGGGGCCTGCGCCACGTCCTCTTCGACCAGACCGGCCCGCCCCCCGAGGCCGACCTCGTCTGGGTCGAGGCGCCCTCCAACCCGCTGCTGACGATGCCCGACTTCGCGTCGGCCGCGGCGCACCCGGCTCCCGTCGTCTGCGACGCGACCGCGGCGACCCCCGTGCACCTGCGCCCGCTCGAGCGCGGCTGCGACCTCGTCCTCCACTCCGCGACGAAGTACCTCGCCGGCCACCACGACGTCCTCCTCGGCGCCGTCGTCTGCCGCCGGCCCGAGGACGCCGCCCGCCTCCGCGAGTTCCGCAACCGCACCGGCGCGGCCGCCGGGCCGGACGCCGCGTGGCTGCTCCTCCGGGGCCTGAAGACGCTCGGGCTGCGCGTCGAGCGCCAGACCGCGAGCGCACAGGAGCTCGCCCGCCGGCTCGGCGAGCACCCGCGCGTCACGACCGTCCGCTATCCGGGCTTCGGCGGCCTGCTCTCCTTCGACGTCGAGGACGGCGACGCCGCCCGTCGCGTCGAGACCTCGACGCGCCTGATCGTCAACGCGACCAGCCTCGGCGGCGTCGACTCCACGATCGAGACGAGGCATCGCTGGGAGCCCGAACGCGTACCACCGGGGCTGCTGCGGCTGAGCGTGGGGCTCGAGCCCGTCGACGACCTCTGGCGGGACATCGAGTCCGCCCTGGCGTAGCGCTACCTTTCAGCGAACCAGCCAGCTGAAAGGAGCTCCTGTGCCACCTCTGCCGACGACCGGCGCGCGCGCGACCCGCGGCGCGCGCAGCCGCTCCGAGAACGGCGCACCACACGCTCACCGAGACACAGCTGAACCAGCTCGTGAACGCGCTCAAGGCGGCGAGCGAGGGAGACTTCTCGGTGCGACTGCGCGCCGACGGCTTCGGCGAGATCGCCTTCGCCTTCAACGCCCTCGTCGAGCGGAACCAGCAGGCGACGCGCGAGTTCGCCCGCATCAGCAAGGTCGTCGGGCCGCGAGGGCCGGATCAACGAGCGCGCGAGCCTGGCGGCGGCGCCCGGCTCGTGGGCGGACAACGTCGGCGCGGTCAACGAGCTGATCGACAACCTCGCCCGCCCGACCACCGAGGTTGCGCGCGTGATCGACGCCGTGGCAGACGGCGACCTGCGCGAGCGCATCCAGCTGCAGATCGACGGGCAGCCGGTCCGCGGCGAGTTCCGCCGCATCGCCACGACGGTGAACGCGATGGTCGACCAGCTCTCGTCCTTCGCGGACGAGGTCACGCGCGTCGCGCGCGAGGTCGGCACCGAGGGCAAGCTCGGCGGCCAGGCGCAGGTGAAGGGCGTCTCCGGGACCTGGAAGGACCTGACCGACTCGGTCAACCAGATGGCCTCGAACCTGACCGGCCAGGTGCGGAACATCGCCGAGGTGACGACGGCGGTCGCGACCGGCGACCTCTCGAAGAAGGTCACGGTCGACGTCAAGGGCGAGGTGCTCGAGCTGAAGAACACCGTCAACACGATGGTCGACCAGCTCTCCACCTTCGCCGACGAGGTGACGCGCGTCGCGCGCGAGGTCGGCAGCGAGGGCCGGCTCGGCGGCCAGGCGCAGGTGAAGGGCGTCTCCGGGGTCTGGAAGGACCTGACCGAGAACGTCAACACGCTCGCCGGCAACCTCACCGGCCAGGTGCGGAACATCGCCGCCGTCACGACAGCGGTCGCGACGGGCGACCTCTCGAAGAAGATCACCGTCGACGTCAAGGGCGAGGTGCTCGAGCTCAAGGACACCATCAACACGATGGTCGACCAGCTCCGCTCGTTCAGCGCCGAGGTCACCCGCGTCGCCAAGGAGGTCGGCACGGAGGGCAAGCTCGGCGGCCAGGCGCAGGTCGCGGGCGTCTCCGGCGTCTGGAGGGACCTGACGGAGAACGTGAACACGCTCGCCGGCAACCTGACGAGCCAGGTGCGGAACATCGCCGAGGTCACGACCGCGGTGGCGAACGGTGACCTCTCCAAGAAGATCACCGTCGACGCCGAGGGTGAGGTGCTCGAGCTGAAGTCGACCGTCAACACCATGGTCGACCAGCTCTCCACCTTCGCGGCCGAGGTCACGCGCGTCGCGCGCGAGGTCGGCACGGAGGGGATCCTGGGCGGCCAGGCCGACGTCGAGGACGTCTCGGGCGTCTGGCGTGGCCTCACCGAGAGCGTCAACTTCATGGCGAACAACCTGACCGCGCAGGTGCGGTCGATCGCGGAGGTGACGACGGCGGTCGCCCGCGGCGACCTGACGCAGAAGATCACGATCGAGACGAAGGGCGAGATCGCGCAGCTGGCGTCGACGATCAACACGATGGTCGACCAGCTCTCGTCCTTCGCGGACGAGGTGACGCGCGTCGCGCGCGAGGTCGGCACTCAGGGCGTGCTCGGCGGCCAGGCCCAGGTCGAGGGCGTCTCGGGCACCTGGCGCGGCCTCACCGACAACGTCAACCAGCTCGCGCAGAACCTGACCACGCAGGTGCGCGCGATCGCCGACGTCACGACCGCCGTCGCCAAGGGCGACCTCTCGCAGAAGATCACCGTCGACGCGAAGGGCGAGATCGCGCAGCTCAAGTCGACGATCAACACCATGGTCGACCAGCTCTCGTCCTTCGCGGACGAGGTCACGCGCGTCGCGCGCGAGGTCGGCACCGAGGGCAAGCTCGGCGGCCAGGCGCAGGTGAAGGGCGTCTCCGGGACGTGGCGCGACCTGACCGACAACGTCAACTTCATGGCGTCGTCGCTGACGGAGCAGGTGCGCAACATCGCCACCGTCACGACCGCGGTCGCGAACGGCGACCTCTCCAAGAAGATCACCGTCGACGTCAAGGGCGAGGTGTTCGAGCTCAAGGACACCGTCAACACGATGGTCGACCAGCTCCGCTCCTTCGCCGCCGAGGTGACGCGCGTCGCGCGCGAGGTCGGTACCGAGGGCCGGCTCGGCGGTCAGGCCACGGTCGAGGGCGTGTCCGGCGTCTGGAAGGACCTGACCGACAACGTCAACACGCTCGCCGGCAACCTCACCTCGCAGGTGCGGAACATCGCGCTCGTGACGACCGCGGTCGCGAACGGCGACCTCTCGCGCAAGATCACGGTCGAGGCCGAGGGCGAGGTGCTCGAGCTCAAGGACACCATCAACACGATGGTCGACCAGCTCTCCACCTTCGCCGCCGAGGTCACGCGCGTCGCGCGCGAGGTCGGCACCGAGGGCGAGCTCGGCGGCCAGGCGGAGGTGGTCGGCGTCTCCGGCACGTGGCGGGACCTGACCGAGAACGTGAACCAGCTCGCCGGCAACCTGACGAGCCAGGTGCGCGCGATCGCCGACGTCACGACCGCCGTCGCCAAGGGCGACCTCTCGCAGAAGATCACCGTCGAGGCGAAGGGCGAGATCGCGCAGCTCTCCTCGACGATCAACACGATGGTCGACCAGCTCTCCACCTTCGCGGCCGAGGTGACACGCGTCGCCAAGGAGGTCGGCACCGAGGGCAAGCTCGGCGGCCAGGCGCAGGTGGAAGGCGTCTCCGGCGACGTGGAAGGGCCTGACCGACAACGTCAACCAGCTCGCCGAGACGCCGTCACGACGCAGCTGCGCGCGATCGCGAACGTCTCGACCGCCGTCACCTCCGGCGACCTGACCCGCTCGATCACGGTCGAGGCCGCCGGCGAGGTCGCCGAGCTCAAGGACAACATCAACGAGATGATCGGGAACCTGCGGGGGACGACCGAGCAGAACGCCCAGCAGGACTGGCTGAACTCGAACCTGGCCCGCTTCTCGGGCATGCTGCAGGGCCAGCGCGACCAGAAGACCGTCGCGCGCCTGCTGATGAGCGAGGTGACGCCGCTCGTCGCCGCCCATCACGGCGCCTTCTACCTGGCCGAGAACGGTCACGAGGACGAGGCGGAGACGGAGCTGCGGCTGCTCGCGACGCTACGGCTACAAGGAGCGGAAGTCGATCTCGAACCGCTTCAAGGTCGGCGAGGCGCTCGTCGGCCAGGCCGCGCTCGAGCGGAAGCCGATCGTGATCACGGAGGCGCCCGAGGACTACATCAAGATCACGTCGGGGCTCGGCGAGGCGGCGCCGACGACGATCATCGTCATGCCGATCCTGTTCGAGGAGCAGGTCATGGCCGTGATGGAGCTGGCCTCGTTCAAGCGCTTCACGCCCGTGCAGGAGACCTTCCTCGAGCAGCTGTCCGAGTCGATCGGCGTGGTGCTGAACACGATCCAGGCGAACATGCGCACCGAGGAGCTGCTGCAGCAGTCCCAGACGCTGACGCAGGAGCTGCAGAGCCAGTCCGAGGAGCTGCAGGCGCAGCAGGACGAGCTCAAGCGCTCGAACTCGCGAGCTCGAGGCGCAGGCCGCGACGCTGCGCGCCTCGGAGGAGCTGCTGCAGACGCAGCAGGAGGAGCTGCAGCAGACGAACGAGGAGCTCGAGGAGCGCTCGCAGCAGCTCGAGGAGCAGAACCGGCGGATCGAGATCAAGAACGCCGAGATCGAGCTGGCGCGCTCGGCGCTCGAGGAGAAGGCCGAGCAGCTCGCGCTCTCGTCGCGCTACAAGTCCGAGTTCCTCGCGAACATGTCGCACGAGCTGCGCACGCCGCTCAACTCCCTCCTCATCCTGGCGAAGCTGCTCGGCGACAACCCCGACGGCAACCTGACCGAGACGGCAGATCGAGTTCGCGCGGACGATCCACACCGCGGGCTCCGACCTGCTCGACCTGATCAACGACATCCTCGATCTCTCCAAGGTCGAGGCGGGGAAGATGGACATCGCGGTCGCCGAGATCCAGATCGCGGAGGAGCTGGCCGCGCTCGAGCGGACGTTCGCGCCGATGGCCGAGGAGAAGGAGCTCGCGTTCGAGCTCGACTTCGCCCCGAACGCGCTGCCGCGGATCCACACCGATCCGCAGCGGCTCCAGCAGATCCTCAAGAACCTGCTCTCGAACGCGATCAAGTTCACGGAGGAGGGCTCGGTCACGCTCCGGGTCGGCCAGGCCGAGCAGGGCATCCTCTTTGCCGGCGACATCCTCGCCCACGCCGAGCGCGTGGTCGCCTTCTCGGTCGTCGACACCGGCATCGGCATCCCGGCCGACAAGGTGCGCCTGATCTTCGAGGCGTTCCAGCAGGCCGACGGCACGACGAGCCGGCGCTTCGGCGGCACCGGCCTCGGCCTCTCGATCAGCCGCGAGATCGCCCGCCTGCTCGGCGGCGAGATCCACGTCGAGTCGACGCCGGGCCAGGGCAGCACGTTCACGCTCTACCTGCCGGAGCACTACGTGCCGCACGCACCGGCCGAGTCGGGCGCCGACATCCTGCGCGAGCTCTCGACCGGGGTCGCCGTCGCGACCGCCGCCGCGGCGGCGGACGGCGGCGAGCCCGATGCTCGAGCCGGCCGAGGTCGACCCGGCGCTCCTGGCGCCGGGCGGGGTCGACGACGACCGCGACTCGATCGAGCCGGGCGACCGGGTCGTGCTGATCGTCGAGGACGACGCGGACTTCGCCGGGACCGGTGCTGGCGATCGCGCGCGAGCGCGGCTTCAAGGGCCTCGTCGCGCTGCGCGGCGACACCGGCCTCGCGCTCGCCCGGGAGTTCCGGCCGGACGCGATCGTGCTCGACATGCAGCTGCCGGTGCTCGACGGCTGGACGGTGCTCGACCGGCTCAAGCGCTACCCGTCGACGCGCCACATCCCCGTGCACATCGTCTCGGGCGGCGAGGAGCGCCAGCCGGCGCTCATGGCCGGCGCCGCCGCCTTCGTCCAGAAGCCGGCGTCGCTCGAGGCGCTGAACGACGTCTTCGGCGGCATCGAGACGTTCATCGACCGCGACGTGCGCCGCCTGCTCGTCGTCGACGACGACGAGATGCAGCGCGAGTCGATCGTCGAGCTCGTGGGCGGCGACGGCGACGTCGAGATCGTCGCGGTCGGCTCGAGCGAGGAGGCGCTCTCGGCGCTCGAGGCAGCAGGCGCCGTTCGACTGCATGGTGCTCGACCTGAAGCTGCCGAAGATGACCGGGTTCGCCCTGCTCGAGAAGGTCAAGGGCGACGAGCGCTTCGGCAGCCTGCCCGTGATCGTCTACACCGGCAAGGACCTGACGCGCCGCGAGGAGACGAAGCTCAAGCGCTACGCCGAGACGATCGTCGTCAAGGACGCGCGCTCGCCGGAGCGTCTGCTCGACGAGACGTCGCTCTTCCTGCACCGGGTCGAGTCGAAGCTGCCGGACGAGAAGCGGAAGATGCTCGAGCAGCTGCACAGCGCGGACGAGGTCTTCGTCGGCAAGAAGATCCTCATCGTCGACGACGACGTCCGCAACGTGTTCGCGCTCACGAGCGCGCTCGAGGCGAGCGGGATGGAGGTCGTCTTCGCCGAGAACGGCCGCGACGGGATCGAGTGCCTGAACGCGAACCCCGACGTCGACCTCGTCCTGATGGACGTGATGATGCCGGAGCTCGACGGCTACGAGACGACGAAGGCGATCCGCGAGCTGCCGGAGTTCGAGCGGCTGCCGATCATCGCGCTGACCGCGAAGGCGATGAAGGGCGACCGCGAGCGGACGATCGCCTCGGGCGCGTCGGACTACATCACGAAGCCGGTCGACACGGACCAGCTGCTCTCGCTGATGCGCGTGTGGCTCTACCAGTAGACAGAGGAGCCGAGGAGGACCTCGAGGGGCTCGAGATCGAGCTCCTGCTCGAGGGCATCTACCGCCGCTACGGCTTCGACTTCCGCGAGTACGCGCCGGCGTCGCTGCGCCGGCGGCTGCACCGGCGCATGATCGGCGAGCGCGTCGAGAGCGTCTCGGCGCTCCAGGATCTGATCCTGCACGACCCGGCCGTGATGGAGCGGCTCCTGCTCGACCTCTCCGTCAACGTCACCGCGATGTTCCGCGACCCGGCTTCTTCCTCGCCTTCCGCGCGCAGGTCGTGCCGCTCCTCCGCACCTACCCGTTCACGCGCATCTGGGTGGCGGGGTGCTCGACCGGCGAGGAGGTGTACTCGCTCGCGATCCTGCTCGCGGAGGAGGGCCTCGCGGAGCGGACCCGGATCTACGCGACGGACATCAACGAGGCCGTGCTCGAGCAGGCGCGGCTCGGCGTCTTCCCGCTCGACAAGATGCAGGAGTACACCCAGAACTACATCCGCGCCGGCGGCACGCGCGCCTTCTCCGAGTACTACGTCGCGCGCTACGACGCGGCGCGATGTTCGCCCGCTCGCTCGTCGGACAGCGTCGTCTTCGCGCAGCACAACCTCGCATCCGATGCGGCCTTCAACGAGTTTCACGTCGTGTGCTGCCGTAACGTGATGATCTACTTCGACAAGCCGCTGCAGGAGCACGTGCACCGCCTCTTCTACGACAGCCTCGCCATCTTCGGCGTCCTCGCGCTCGGCCAGAAGGAGACGATCAAGTTCTCGCCCCACGAGGACGCGTACGAGGAGCTCGACGCGGCCGAGAGGCTCTACCGGAAGATTCAGATGAGCTACGACCTGATCGCGATCGGCGCCTCCTGGGGCGGGCTCCAGGCCGTCGGCACGCTCCTCGACGGGCCTGCGCAGCGAGGTCGACGCCGCCGATCGTCGTCGTGCAGCACCGCGGGCCGCAGGCGCACCGAGGCCTGCTCGAGCTCCTGCTGCAGGAGCACAGCGAGCGCCGCGTGTCCGAGCCGGACGACAAGACGCCGATCGAGCGCTCGCACGTCTACGTCGCGCCCGCCGACTACCACCTCCTCGTCGAGAACGGCCGCTTCGCGCTCTCGCTCGAGGAGCCACGTCAACTACGCGCGGCCGTCGATCGACGTCCTGCTTCCAGTCGGTCGCGGACGAGTACGCCGAGCGCGCGATCGGGATCGTCCTGACCGGCGCGAACGTCGACGGCGCCGCGGGCCTGGCGGCGATCAAGGCGCGCCGGCGGCGTCGCGATCGTCCAGGATCCCGCGACAGCCGTCGCGCGGCACGATGCCGGAGGCGGCGATCGCCGCCACGTCGGCCGACGCCGTGCTCCCCGTCGAGGAGATCGCGCCGTTCCTCTACGGGCTCTGCGCGCCGGTGCTCGCGATGAGCGACCGCGCGGCCAAGATCCTCCTCGTCGACGACCGGCGACGAGAACCTGCTCGCGCTGGCGGCGATCCTGGAGCCGCTCGGGCAGGAGCTCGTGCCGCGCGCGACTCGGGCGAGGAGGCGCTGCGGCGGCTCCTGCAGGACGACTTCGCGCTGATCCTGCTCGACGTCCAGATGCCCGGGCTGGACGGCTTCCAGACGGCGGCGCTGATCAAGCAGCGCGAGCGCACGCGCCACGTGCCGATCATCTTCCTGACCGCCATCTCGAAGGAGGCGGAGCACGTCTTCCGCGGCTACGAGGCCGGCGCCGTCGACTACCTGATGAAGCCGCTCGACGCGCACGTCCTGCGCGCGAAGGTGTCCGTCTTCATCGACCTGTGGCAGGCGCGCGAGGAGGCGCGCCGGAGCGAGGAGCTGCTGCGCGTCCAGGAGCTCGCTGCGGAGCGGCGCGAGAGCGAGGAGCGCTACCGCTCGCTCGCCGAGGCGCTGCCGCAGATCGTCTGGACGACGGACGCCGAGGGCAAGACGACGTACTTCAACGAGCGCTGGTACGAGTTCACCGGCATCGACCGCGCGACTCCCCGCTGGAGGCGAGCGGCGTCATCCATCCCGAAGATCTCGGCACGGCGATCGCCCGCTGGGAGGAGGCGCGCGACACGCGACGGCATCTTCGAGACCGAGTACCGCTTCCGCCGCGCCGACGGCGTCTATCGCTGGCAGCTGGCGCGGGCGATGCCGATCCACGACGACGCGGGCACGATCACCGGCTGGGTCGGCACTGCGACCGACATCGAGAACCGCCGGCGGACGGAGGAGCGGGAGCGCTTCCTCGCCGAGGCCGGCTGGGTGCTCGGCAGCTCGCTCGACTACGAGCAGACGCTCGCCGACGTGGCTCGGCTGGCGGTGCCGCGGGTCGCCGACTGGTGCGCCGTCGACATCTTCGTCAACGGCAGGCTCGAGCGGGTCGCGCTCGAGCACGTCGACCCGCTGAAGCTCGCGCTCGCCCGCGAGCTCGACCGCCCGATGCTGGCGGCGGCGGAGGCCGCCGGCGCGGCCGCGATCCGCTCGCGCGAGCCCGTGCTCGTGCGCGAGGTCGACGAGACGGCGCTCGCGACCTTCGAGTTCGACGAGCGCCAGCTCGAGATCGCGCGCGCGCTCGCGCCGCGCTCCTACGTGACGGTGCCGCTGATCGCCCGCGGCGAGGTCTTCGGCACGATCAGCCTCGTCACCGCGGAGTCCGGACGCACCTACGACGAGGACGACGTCACGCTCGCGCAGGAGCTCGCGCGACACGCCGCCGCGGCGATCGACAACGCCCGCCTCTACGACGAGTCGGAGCGCCGCGGGCGCGCGACGCGCGTGCTCGCCGCGATCGGCGACGGCGTCGTCATGGTCGACGATGAGGGCGATCGTCCGGCTCTGGAACCCGGCGGCGTCGGCGATCACCGGGCCTGCTCGACGGCGACGTGCTCGGCCGCAAGCTCGCCGAGGTGCTCCCGGGCTGGGCCCGGACCGAGATCGAGCATTCCGGTCGGCGAGGCGGGCTCGCCCGCGCGCGCCGAGACCGTCCCGATCGAGCTCGACGGCCGCGAGCTCTGGCTCTCCGCGTCCGGGGTCGGCTTCGCCGAGGGCACGGTCTACGCGTTCCGCGACCTCACCGAGGAGCGCGCGCTCGACGAGCTCAAGTCCGAGTTCGTCGCGACGGTCTCGCACGAGCTGCGGACGCCGCTGGCCGCCATCTACGGCTCCGCGCAGACGATCCGGCGCGGCGACCTCGAGCTCGCCGACGAGACGCGCCACGAGCTGCTCGGCGTGATCGCGACCGAGTCCGACCGGCTCGCGTCGATCGTCAACGACCTCCTGCTCGCGAGCCACCTCGACGCCGGGCGGCCTCCCGGTGCACATCGAGCGCTGCGATCCCCTCGAGCTGGCGAACGCCGTCGTCGAGAGCGCGCGAACGCACCTGCCGGCGGGGATCGAGCTCGAGCTGCGCGCCGCCGAGGCAGCTGCCGCAGGTCGCCGCCGACCCCGGCCAGCTCCAGCAGGTGCTCGCGAACCTCGTCGACAACGCGATCAAGTACTCGCCGGAGGGCGGCCCGGTGCGTCGTCGAGATCGAGAACGGCGACGCCGCGCGTCCGCTTCTCCGTCGTCGACGAGGGGCTCGGGATCCCCGCCTCGGAGCACCGCCGGATCTTCGAGAAGTTCTACCGGCTCGACCCGGACATGACCCGCGGCATCGGCGGCACGGGCCTCGGCCTCTACATCAGCCGCGAGCTCGTCCGCCGCATGGACGGCGACATCTGGGTCGAGTCGCGGCTCGGCAAGGGCTCGACGTTCGTGGTCGAGCTCCCGGCCGCGAGCGAGCTAGCCGCGCGCACAATCGGCACGACTCGTGCCGTGTCCGCGGGCTTCATGCGTCGGTCCGCCGAGCGAGCGGTCTCCCTGCACAGAGCCGTTCAATCGCCGCTTCCGAGCCATGTCCGCGCGTGCTGCAACGACCTCGGACACGGCGCCGCCAGCGCGGTCTCAGGTCAGCAGCAGCTTCGCGATCCGCCGGCTCGCGATCCACGTGCCGACGATGCCCGAGCACGCCGAGATACGCGACGTTCACGAGCTGGCCCCAGCCGACCGCGCCCGTCGTCAGCGCGCGCAGGAGGTCGACGCCGTGGTAGAGCGGCGTCGCCTGGATCACGACCTCGAGCCAGTCGGGGTAGGCCGAGAGCGGGAAGAAGGTCGCCGAGAAGAGGAACATCGGCAGGATCGCCGAGGTTGAGGATGTCGAAGTCCTGCCAGCTCCGCATGTAGGTCACCGCCGCGATGCCCGCACCCGCGAAGGCGAAGCCGATGAACACCGTCGCCGGCAGCGCGAGCAGCGCCCACCACGACTCGACGAGCCCGAGCGCGAGGATGACCGCGAAGAAGCCGACCGCGTAGATCAGGCCGCGGAAGAGCGCCCAGACCGTCTCCCCCGCCGCGACGTCCTTCGGCCCGAGCGGCGTCGACGAGCACCGAGTCGTAGAGCTTCTGGTACCGCAGCTTCCAGAAGATGTTCGTCGCGTCGTAGAAGGCGCCGTTCATCGCCGAGGCCGCGAGCAGCCCGGGCGCGACGAAGACGGCGTACTCCATCTGCGACGCCGTCGATCGTGACCTCGCCGACGTAGTTGCCGAGCCCGTAGCCGAGCGAGAGCAGGAAGAACAGCGGCTCGAAGAAGCCCGAGACGATGATCGGCCACATCGACTTGTACGAGAGGACGTTCCGCTCGAACAGGAGCAGGCCGCCGGCGCCCGGCAACGTCCGCACACGTGCCGCGATCGCGCTCACTTGAACAGCCTCTGCCGGTAGGTGTAGCCGTGCGGCCAGCAAGCCCGCCGACCGTCCACGCGAGCAGGTACGCGAGGTGCCCGACGGCCGCCCACGGCTCGACGTCGCCGAGCGTCAGCTGCGCGGCAGAGCTCGACGCCGTGCCAGATCGGCGTCACGTACGCGGCGAGCTCGAACGCCAGCGGCATCTGGTCGACCGGGAAGAACGTGCCGGAGAAGAGGAACATCGGCACGATCACGAAGCGGAAGATCGGCGGGAAGCTCGTGTCGTCCTCGCGCGTCGCCGCGTAGGCCGCCATCGGGAACGAGAACGCCGTGCCGATCGAGCACCGCCACCGGGATCGCGAAGAGGCCGTACCACGAGTTGACGGCGCCGAACGCGGCGACGGCGAGCAGGTACGCGGCGCTCGCCACGAACACGCGCGTGATCACGAAGAGCTGGTGGCCGATGAGGACGTCGCGCTCCGTCAAGGGCGTCGCCGTCATCGCGTAGTACGTGCGCGTCCACTTGATCGCGCCCATGACCGGCCAGCTCGCCTCGATCGTCGCGGTCTGCATCGCCGCGGCCGCGAGCAGGCCGGGCGCGATGAAGTCGAGGTAGGGCACGCCGGCCGGCGCGTTCGCCGAGCTGGTCGACGATCGTGCCGAGCCCGACGCCCGAGCGCCGCGAGGTAGAGCAGCGGGTTGAGCAGGCTCGTGCCGATCGTGCCGCGCCAGACGCGCTTGTACTGCGCGAGCCAGTGCTCGTACGCGCGGAGCGGCTGGACGAGGCCGTCGATCACTCGATCAGCGTGCGCCCGGTCAGGTGCAGGAAGACGTCCTCGAGCGAGCTGCGGCGCACGAGGGTCGAGTGCGGCGGCAGGCCGCGATCGGCCACGGCGGCCGCCGTCGCGTCGCCGTCGCCCGTGTAGATGAGGACGCGGTCGGGCAGCTCCTCGACGCGCCCGTCCAGATCCGCGCAGCGCGCCGTTCTCCGGCCGCTCGTCCTCGAAGCGCACCTCGACCACCTCGCGCGTCGAGTACTCCTCGATCAGCTGCCGCGGCGAGCCCTCGGCGACGATCCGGCCGTGATCCATGACGACGAGCCGGTCGCACAGCTGCTCGGCCTCGTCCATGTAGTGCGTCGTCAGGACGAGCGTGACGCCGCGCTGCTTCAGCCGGAAGAGGCGGTCCCAGACGACGTGGCGCGCCTGCGGGTCGAGCCCGGTCGTGGGCTCGTCGAGCAGCAGCAGCTCGGGATCGTTGATGAGCGAGCGCGCGATCGTGAGCCGTCGCTTCATGCCGCCCGAGAGCGGCTCGACCTTGTCGCCCGACGCGCTCGCTCAGCTGGACGAACTCGAGCAGCTCGTCGATCTTCGGCCGCAGCTCGCGGCGGCGTCAGCCCGAAGTAGCGGCCGTAGATGAGCACGTTCTCCCAGACGGTGAGCTCGGTGTCGAGCGTGTCCTGCTGCGGCACGACGCCGAGCCGGCCGCGGATCTCCGGCCCGTCGGCGGACGGGTCGCGGCCGAGGATCCGGAGCGTGCCCTCCGTCACCGGCGAGACGCAGCCGATCATGCGCATCGTCGAGCTCTTGCCCGCGCCGTTCGGGCCGAGGAAGCCGAACGCCTCGCCGCGCCGGACGTCGAGGTCGATGCCGTCGACCGCGACGAGGTCGCCGAAGCGCTTGACGAGCCCGCGCGCGTGGATCAGCGAGCCGTTCTCGCTCACGCGCTCGACGCTACCAGCAGCGGAGCGTCAGGCTGCTGCGGCCAGCGACTCCTCGTACCGCTCTCGCTCCGAGCAGATCGGAGGCGGCGGTGCCCTCGGTCAGGGACATGCCCCGATTCTCCCGTAGCGCGCCTCCGCCGGGCAAGACGCCTAGCGAAAGGCCGCACGCAAACAGTGTGGTTAGCCACACTTAATCCTGAGGAAGGGTCTCCTACGATGCAGCTGTGCCCCTGAGAGTTGTCATCGTCGACGACCACCCCAGCTTCCGCGCTTCTGCCCGCGCGGTGTTGCAGGCGGAGGGTTTCGAGGTCGTCGGCGAGGCCGAGGACGGTGCGAGCGCGATTGCGACCGCGCGGGAGCTGAAGCCCGACGTCCTCCTCCTCGACGTCCAGCTGCCGGACATGGACGGATTCGCCGTTTGCGACGCTCTCAACATGAACGGCAGCACACCAGCCGTCATCCTCGTCTCGAGCAGAGACGCGGCCGACTACGGAGGTTTGATCCAGCAGAGCGGCGCACGCGGCTTCATCCCCAAGGGTGAGCTGTGTGGCGGCACGCTGTCTACGCCTGCTCGCATGAGCGTCCGCCGTCTCGGCCTGCTCGCAGGCCTCGCGGTCCTGCTCGCCGCGGGCGCGGCCTGGCTCGTCCTGACGAGCGACCACAACGACAACAAGGCGGCGACGCTCGCGCTCGCCCTGACGGTCGGGCTCTCGTTCGTGGTCAGCGGTCTGGTCGCCCTCTGGCGCCGGCCCGAGAACGGCACCGGCGTCCTGCTCGCCGACGTCGGGTACCTCTGGTTCCTCGCCGCCCTGACCGAGTCGAACAACGACTGGGTCTTCACGCTCGGCTGGGTCATCGGCAGCGTCGCGTTCGGGACGTTCGTCCACCTCCTGCTCGCGTATCCCACCGGGCCGGCTCGCCTCGCGCCGCGACGTCTGGCTCGTCACGGCGACCTATGCGCTGATCGTGTTCGGCAACGCGGCGCTCATCGCCGTGCGCGAGACCCCCGACTCGGACTGCGACACCTGCCGCAGCACGATCGCCGATCTGGGAGAGCGATTCGGCCTGGACGGCGGTCAACATCGTCGACAGCGTGGCCGCCGTCCTCCTCGGCGGCGCCATCCTCTTCATCGTCGGCCGCCGCTATCGCCGCGCCACGCCCGCGCTCCGCCGGACGCTCGCCCCCGTGCTCGCCGTCGGGTCGCTCACGCTCCTGATCCTGCTCGTCGCAGCTCGTCGTGCAGTCGTTCGACGAGGACGCCGCGCAGCCGCTGTCCGTCCTGCTCCTCGTCAGCCTCGCGCTCGTTCCCGTCTCGTTCCTCGCGGGCGTGCTGCGAAGCCGGCTCGCCCGCGCCGGCAGCGGCGAGCTGCTGATCGAGCTCACGCGCGGCACCCCGCTGCGGGACGCGCTCGCGAAGGTCCTGCACGATCCCTCGCTCGAGATCGCCTACTGGCTCCCCGACGCCGGCCGCTACGTGAACGCCGACGGCAAGCCTCTGCCGGACGAGACGGACGGGCGGCACGTCACGCTGGTCGAGCACGCGGGCAGGCCGACCGCCGCCCTCCTGCACGACCCGATGCTGACCGAGGAGCACGAGCTCGTCGAGGCGCTGACCGCGGCGTCGGGGCTCTGGCTCGACAACGAGCGCCTGCAGGCGAAGCTGCGCGCCCAGGTCGACTTCCTGGAGACGACCGTGGACACGTCGCCGTCGCTCCTCTGCTCGCTCGACCGCGAGGGCAGGATCTCGAACCTGAACGAGGCGGCACGCCGGGCCGCCGGCTTCGAGGACATGGAGGAGATCCGCTGGCACGCCTTCTGGGACGTGTTCGTCGGGCCCGAGGAGCGCCGCGCCGCCCGCCGCAGGTTCGAGCGCTCCGCTCCGTTCCACGAGGCCTCCAACTTCGAGCACACCTTCGTCAACGAGGCCGGCGAGGAGCGAACGATCGCGTGGTCGACGGCGCCGCTGTACGACGAGCACGGCAACGTGCGCCAGGTGATCTGCGGCGGGCTCGACGTCACCGAGCGCGAGCGCCGCGAGTCGCTCCTGCGCGCGAACGAGGAGCGGCTGCGGGCGGCGATCGAGGCGTCCCCGGTCGCGATCGTCGAGTACGCCCTCGACGACACGATCACCCGCTGGAACCCGGCCGCGGAGCGCATGTTCGGCTGGACGGCGGCGGAGGTGGTCGGCGGCAAGGCGAGGCACCAGCCGCCGGGCCGCGAGGTCGAGCTCGGCGAGCTGATGCGCCGCGTGCGGGAGGGCGAGGTCTACACCTCGATCGAGAGCCGCCGCGTGCGCCGCGACGGCGCCGTCATCGACGTCGAGATCTCGGCCGCGCCGATCCGCGACGCGAGCGGCGAGGTGGTCAGCCACCTCGCGCTCTTCACCGACATCACGCAGCGCAAGCGGCAGGAGGAGGAGCTGCGCGCCTCCCGCGCGCGCATCGTCCAGGCCGGCGACGAGGCGCGCCGCCGGCTCGAGCGGAACCTCCACGACGGCGCGCAGCAGCGCCTGGTCGCGCTCTCGCTCACGCTCCGGCTCGCGCAGTCGAAGATCGAGGCCGACCCGGCGTTCGCCGAGCAGGCGCTCGAGTCGGCCCGCGAGGAGCTCGCGGCCGCCCTCGACGAGCTGCGCGAGCTCGCGCGCGGGATCCACCCGGCGGTGCTCACCGACCGCGGCCTGACGGCGGCGGTCGAGACGCTGGCCCGCCGCTCGCCGGTGCCGGTCGAGGTGCTGACGCCCGGAGGAGCGGCTGCCGTCGCCGGTCGAGGCGGCCGCGTACTACGTCATCGCCGAGTCGCTCGCCAACGTGAGCAAGTACGCGCGCGCCTCGAACGCCGTCGTCAGGGTGAGCCGGGAGAACGGCTGCGCCGTGGTCGAGGTGGTCGACGACGGCGTCGGCGGCGCGGATCCGTCGGGCGGCAGCGGCCTCCGCGGGCTCGTCGACCGCGTCGAGTCGCTCGCGGGGACGCTGGCCGTCGAGAGCCCGCCCGGCGGCGGGACGCGCGTGAGCGCCGAGATCCCGCTCGAGGCACCCGATCACGACGGGTAGGGCAGGCCGAACCACCGGACACCTGCGCCCCGCATCGGCGGCGACGCGGCGCCGTGGGAATGTGCGGCAACGAACGCACTACCCCCGCACACAGGAGCAGCCGACATGTACGCCGAGCAGAGAATCGATCTGGCACACCGCAAGGGCGACGGCATCGACGTCACCCTCTGGTGGTCACGTGAGATCCGGGAGCGTCTCCGTCGAGGTTCTCCACTTCGCGACCGGGTCGGCCTTCGAGCTGACCGTCGCGCCCGACCGCGCCCTCGAGGCCTTCTACCACCCGTTCGCCTACGCAGCGAGGCGCAGCCCGGAGCTGCTCGAGCTGGCGGCGTGACGATCTGAGCAGCGGAGACCTAGACTCTCCCATGTGAGCGCACTCCCCACCGGCTCCGTCACCTTCCTCTTCGCCGACGTCGAGGGCTCCACACGCCTCGCCTGGGAGCTGGGACAGGAGTGGCAGACCGTACTCGCGGACATTCGCCGGCTGCTGCGCGATGCGGTAGCCGGCGCCGACGGGCACGTGGTGGACTCGCGCGGCGACGAGCTCTTCGCCGCCTTCGCCGCGCCGCAAACGGCGCATCGCTGCGGCCGTCGAGGGACAGCGGCGGCTCGGCGGGCATACGTGGCCGGCGCCGGTGCGCATTCGCATCGGCCTCCACACGGGCACTGCCGCGCTCGGCGAGGACGGCTACGTCGGCGTCGACGTCCACCGCGCCCAGCGCATCGCGTCAGCGGGGCACGGAGGCCAGATCGTCCTCTCGGAGACCTCTGCGGCCGCGCTCGCGACCGAGCACGAGCTGCGCGATCTCGGGCTCTGGTCGCTGCCGGACCTGCCCGACCCCGAGCGGATCTTCCAGCTCGACGATCCGGGCTTCGGCGGCGACTTTCCGCCGCTCCGCGCCCGGCCCGGCGCGACGCCCGTGCGCGTCGTGCTCGCCGACGACTCGGTGCTGCTCCGGGAGGGGATCGCGCGGCTGCTCGACGAGTCGGGCTTCGAGGTCGTCGCGCAGTCGGGCACCGCCGAGGACCTGCTCCGCCACGTCGCGATGCACAAGCCGGACGTCGCCGTCGTCGACATCCGGATGCCGCCGACCCAGACGGACGAGGGGCTCCGGGCCGCGAAGTCGATCAGGGAGAAGCATCCGGACACCGGCGTGCTCGTGCTCTCGCAGTACGTCGAGCCGGGGTACGCGATGGAGCTCCTCTCGGACAGCGCCGAGAGCGTCGGCTACCTGCTCAAGGACCGCGTCGCGGACCTCGACGAGTTCGCCGCGGCCGTGCGCCGCGTCGCCGAGGGCGGCTCCGCGCTCGACCCGACCGTGGTCAGCGAGCTCGTCGGCCGGCACCGGCGCGACGATCCGCTCGCCGAGCTCTCCCCCCGCGAGCGCGAGGTGCTCGAGCTGATGGCGGAGGGCCGCTCGAACCAGGCGATCGCGGAGCGCCTGTTCGTGACGCTGCGCGCGGTCGAGAAGCACGTCACGAGCATCTTCGTGAAGCTGCGCCTGCCGGCGACGGCGGAGGACCACCGGCGCGTGCTCGCCGTGCTCGCGCTGCTGCGCTCCTAGACCAGCCGCTCGGCCGCTTCGAGCATGTCGTCGCGCTCGCCGTCGAGGCGGAGCGGGACGGTCACGTCTGCCGGGATGCCCGCGCCCTCGATGCAGCGGCCGTTGCGGTCGTAGGTCAGCGCCGTACTGATGGTCATCGTCCAGCCGGGGAGCAGCCGGACGCTGCGCGGGCGCCCGCTGCCGCCGCCGGTCGGCCTGCCGACGACGGTGACGTGCGCGAGGCCCTGGAGGCCGAGGAGGAAGTCCTCGCTCGACGAGAAGGTCAGCTCGTCGACGAGCGCGACGAGCCGCCCGGGCCAGCGCGCAGCAGCGCTCCGGCGGCTCGGCCAGGAGCGGGAACGGCTCCGAGAGCGCGCCGCCGCCGACGCTGTAGCGGATCGAGCCGAGCGTGGTCGTGGCCCGCAGGAACCGATCCCGCGTGGCAGCTGCGAGGACGAGATTGCCGCCCGGATTGCGCCGCAGGTCGAGGATCAGGGTCTCCGCGCCGCGCAGCTCGCCGACAGCGGCTTCGATCTCCCCGGCGAGCTCCGGCAGCCAGGCGGCGATGCGGAGATAGCCGCAGCCCGAGCGGAGCCGGCTCCAGGTCACGGCGGGCTCGGGCGGCCGCAGCGACGGCTCGTCCTCCCAGGTCGCCTCGGCGCCCATCGGGGCCGGTCGCCGTCAGGACGCGTGTGACGCCGGCCGGGCCGGCGAGCAGACGCCGACCCGCCAGGTACGGACGGGAGTGGGCCGGCGCCGCAGTCCGCGCGAGCCAGTCCGCCCCGTCGGGATCGTGGCCGTCGACGTGCGTGAGACGCCATCCGGGCCGAACGCCCGCCGCGTGCGCCGGCGTCGCCGGCGGCACGTGCGCGAACACGATCGACCGCGGGCCGACCTCGAGGACGTACGGGAGGTTGCCGTGGCCGGGCCAGACCCACGTGTGGGAGTCCTCGAGCTCGGCGAGCCAGCGCTGGGCGGCGGCGAGGGGGTCCGTTGCCCCAATGAGCCGCTCGCGGTGCCGGGCGCAGATCGCCGGCCAGTCGAGGCCGCGCAGCTCGAACGCGGGGTACGTGTCCGCCACCTCCGTCTCGATCCGATCGGCGGCCTCGTCGAGCGAGGCGCAGTCCGTCGCCCGCGCCGCCCGCCGCGTGCGCCGGACCGTGCGCCACAGGTTCAGGCCCTCGAACAGGCCCTCCAGATCACGGGCCCGCGACACGACCACGTCCGCTCCCGGCTCCCAGGCGGTCATCGGCGGCGTCGCGTGATCCGGATCGAGCACGAGCAGCCAGCGCGGCCCGGCGCCGGGGTCGGAGGTCGCGAAGGCGACCGGCGCACCGAGCTCCGCCTCGAAGCCCGCGCGCTCGAGCTCGAGCAGCTCGAGGGTGCCGCCGAGCGTCGGCTCCCGCGGCCGGCAGCACGATCGTCACGAGCGGCTCACCCGCGAACGGAAGCCCGTGCATCGGGCGACTATCGCAGCCTCGTGGAAATCCCCCCGAGCGCGTGCGGCTAGCCGCACCCAAAGACGCTGGAACGCCGCATCGTTCGGAGGATTGCGTGTTGACAGGGTGCAGCCATGTCCACCGCAGCCTCAGTCCTTCGCACCGCAGCCCGCCCCCACTCCGGCCGTGTCGAGCTCGCTGGCCCTCTTCGCGCTCTACGGCGTGTACGAGCTCGTCCGCGGCTTCGGCGGCGAGAACTGGGCGGCGGCGCGCGCACACACCGGCGACATCGTGGCGCTCGAGCGGCACCTCAGCATCTTCATCGAGCGCGACGTGCAGTCAGCCGCCTCCGCGATCGCCGGCGTCGCCGGCGCTGCTCGGGTTCCTCTACGTCGCTCTCCACTTCGCCGGCACGGCCGCCGCGGCGATCTGGATCCACCGCCGCCATCCGGCCGCCTTCGCGCACCTGCGCACGACGCTCATCGTCGCGACCGCGCTCGCGCTCGTCGGCTACGTCTTCTACCCGGCCGCGCCGCCGCGCCTGGCCGACCTCGGTTTCGCCGACACGGTCACCTCGCACACCGGCCTGAACCTGAGCTCCGACTTCCTCGGCAGCCTCTACAACCCGATCGCAGCCGTGCCGAGCCTGCACTTCGGCTACGCACTCGCCGTCGGCGTCGCGCTGTCCCGCGTCTCGACGCGCCGCAGCCTGCGGATCGCGTTCGCGCTCTATCCCGCGCTGATGCTGCTCGTGATCGTCGCGACCGGCAACCACTTCTTCTTCGACGCAGCAGCCGGCGGCCTCGTGGTCGCGGTCGGCTGGTGGGTCGCCTCGCGGCTCGCAGCCTCCCGCCCCGGCGCGGTGGGGCTGCCCGCACCCGCAGACACCTGGACTCCGCATTCACCCGGCTCGCTCGCCAGAGCAGCCTAGGACACGCAGCACACACCCCCGCGAAAGGAAGCAATGTCACCCTTGAAGCAGAGCACCAACGTCGCGGCCCGCATGGGTCGCTGGAGCGCGAATCACTGGAAGACCGCGGTCTTCGGGTGGCTCGCGTTCGTCGTCGCCGCCGTCGTCATCGGCGGCGCGGTCGGCACCAAGTATCTCGAGACCGAGGATCTCGCCGTCGGCGAGGCCGCCCGCGCCAACGAGATCCTCGAGGCCGGGTTCCCGCAGATCAACGACGAGCAGAGCGAGATCGTCCTCATCCAGTCCACGACGCTCGACGCGGACGATCCCGCGTTCGAGGCGGTCATCGCGGACGTCGCGAAGACCGTCGGCGGCTTCTCCGAGGCGCGGAAGATCGACACCCCGCTCGAGGTCGGCCACGCCGACCTGATCTCCGACGACCGCCGGTCGGCGATGGTGCAGTACCAGCCGATCGGCACGTACGAGGAGGCTGCCCTCTACATCGACAAGATCGAGGCCGCGGTCAACAAGACCGCCGCGCAGCATCCGGGCTTCGAGGTCAACCAGCTCGGCAGCGTCACCACGACCAAGGCGACAGACGCCGCCTTCAACAACATGCTGAAGACGGCCGGCCTGGTCGCGATCCCGCTGACGCTCGTGATCCTGCTGCTCGTGTTCGGATCGGCAATCGCCGCCCTGATCCCGCTGCTGCTGGCGATCACGGCCGTCGTCGCGACGACCGCCCTGATCGCAATCCCGAGCCAGTTCATCCCCGTCGACGAGCAGATCGGGGAGGTCATCCTCCTGATCGGCCTCGCCGTCGGCATCGACTACTCGCTCTTCTACCTGCGCCGGGAACGCGAAGAGCGTGCCGCCGGGCGCAGCGAGCATGCAGCCCTCGAGGCCGCCGCGGCCACCTCCGGCCGTGCAGTCCTCATCTCCGGCATCACCGTCCTGATCGCCATGGCCGGCATGTTCCTCTCCGGCGACAAGTCGTTCATGTCCTTCTCGATCGGGACGATGATGGTCGTCGCGGTCGCGATGCTCGGCTCCCTGACCGTTCTCCCTGCGCTGCTCGGCAAGCTCGGCGATCGCGTCGAGAAGGGCCGCGTGCCGTTCGTGCACCGGCTCCGGAGCAAGGACGGCGAGAGCCGGTTCTGGGGCGCGATCCTCGATCGCGTGCTCCGGCGCCCGGTCGTCTCGGCCGTCGCCGCCGGCGCCGTGCTGGTCGCACTGACCATCCCGGCGTTCGCGCTGAACACGGCGACGACCGGCGTCGACGACATCTCGATCCCCGAGATCCAGCCCGTGAAGACGTTCGAAGACGCGTTCCCGGGCGGCAACAACCCGGCGCTCGTCGCAATCAAGGCCGACGACGTTCGCACGCCGCAGATCCAGGACGCGATCGTCGCAGCTGAAGCAGCAGGCACTGGCGTCCGGCCAGATGAAGGGCCCGATCGAGGTCGAGGCGAGCCGTGACAGCACCGTCGCCGAGATCTCCATCCCCCTCGCCGGCAACGGCACCGACGCGACCTCGCAGGCGGCGCTTGCCACCCTGCGCGAGGACGCTGGTGCCGCAGACGGTCGGCCAGGTCGACGGCGTCGAGTACGCAGTCGGCGGTCCGACGGCGGCCGACAAGGACTGGGAGTCGAAGATGGTGACGACGGCGCCGCTCGTCGTCGGCTTCGTGCTCATCTTCGCCTTCCTCATCCTGCTGGCCTCGTTCCGCTCGATCGTCGTCGCAGTGAAGGCGATCATCCTGAACCTGCTGTCGGTCGGAGCCGCCCTGGGCCTCCTCGTCCTCCTCTTCCAGAAGGGCTGGGGCGAGAGCTTCCTCGGCTTCGAGTCGAACGGCGGCATCACGCCGTGGCTGCCGATGTTCCTGTTCGTGATCCTCTTCGGGCTCTCGATGGACTACCACGTCTTCATCCTGAGCCGCGTCCGCGAGGCCTATGACCGCGGCCTCTCGAACGAGGAGGCGGTCGCGTACGGGATCAAGTCGACGGCAGGTGTCGTCACGAGCGCGGCCGTCGTCATGGTCGGCACGTTCTCGGTCTTCGCCCTCCTGCCGGTGATCGACATGAAGGAGATGGGCATCGGCCTCGCGGCCGCCATCCTCATCGACGCCACGCTCGTCCGCGCAGTGCTCCTGCCGGCGACGATGAAGCTGCTGGGCGACCGCAACTGGTACCTGCCGCGCTGGCTCGAGTGGCTCCCCCGCCTGGAGCACGAGACGCCCCGCGCACCCGAGGCGCCGGCACCCGTCCGCCGCCTAGTCGAACTCCACAAGAACGTCACGAAGCCCCGTCTCCGCGCCAAGCGGCGGCGGGGCTTCATTCGTTCTCGAGCCGGTCGCCGGCCAGGAAGCCGGAGGCGGGACTCGAACCCACGGCCTAGCGATTACAAATCGGTTGCTCTACCAGCTGAGCTACTCCGGCCTGCAACCGGATGGTACTCGGCTCTAGTTCAGGACCTCGCGCGTCTTCTGGTGCGCGAGGATCTTCCGCTTGACCCGCTGGAGCGCGTTGTCGATCGTCTTGCAGTCGCAGCCGAGCTCCTCGGCCATGTCCTCGTAGGAGAGGCCCTCGAGGTAGCAGCGCAGCGCCTCGGCCTCCAGGTGTGAGAGACCGGTGCCGAGGGTGAAGACGAGGCTCTGCAGCTCCTCGGTCGAGATCACGCAGACCGACGGGTCGTTCGTCGAGGGGCCCGGGAGCGCGTCGCCGAGCGTGCAGTCGCCCTCGGACTCCTGCCCGGCCGGCGTGTGGCTGAACGAGATGTACTGGTTCAGCGGCTGATGCTTGTAGCGGGTCGCCGTCTTGATCGCCGTGATGATCTGCCGCGTCACGCACAGCTCCGCGAAGCTCCGGAACGACGTCTCCTTGTCGTGCCGGAAGTCGCGCACCGCCTTGTAGAGGCCGATCATGCCCTCCTGGATCAGGTCGTCCGACTCCCCGCCGGCCAGGAAGTAGGAGCTCGCCTTCAGGCGGACGAAGCCGGTGTAGCGGCGCATGAGCGCGTCCAGCGCGGACTGACTGCCGTTCCGGGCCTTGACGACCAGCTGCAGATCCTCAAGCTCTCGTTGAGCCTTCTGTGCCGGGCCGACTGCGGTGGCGCTCCGAGCTGACATTGGCGATCTCCCTGGAAATTCACGGACAAGAGCCGGCATCATCCGCGTCGCCGGATGGCCAACTCTCACCCTGAAGTTGAGGGAGAAAATAGCATCCGCATGCGCAAGTTACAAGTCTTTTGCAATGGACCGTTTGTGTTAGGAACACATGTTCGTATTCACTCCTCGCCGCGGCGCATCCGCTCGAGCCGGGTGCGGGTCTCCTCGTCGAGCGAGTCCTGCAGCCGCGTACCCGAGCCCTCGCCGTGACCCGGCGGCTCGAGATCGGCGAGGAACGTGCGGGACGAGCGCTTCTGCACCTCCTGTCCGGAGGTGCCGCGGACGGCGAAGTCCGACGAGACGAGACAGACGACCTCCGTGTCGCGGTGCTCCGCCGCCAGTCGCTCGAGGAGCGCGTCCGCGTGCGGCGCGAAGCGGACCGCGAGCGGCCCGATCGTCGCTGTCGGCGCCGGCGCCGTCCCAGACGAGAACGCCGCGCGCTCCGCGCAGAGCGACGTAGGACGCCAGCGTGTCGGTCAGCTCACGGCGGTCGCCGAACCCGCCGGCGTGCAGCAGGTTGTAGCCGTCGAAGAGGTACAGCGTCGGCTCAGCCACCGGCGCTCCGCCGGCGTGCCTCGTAGAGCAGCAGCGCCGCGGCGACGCTGACGTTGAGCGACTGCACGCGACCCGCCAGCGGGATCGAGATCGTCGCGTCGCAGGCTCGCCGCACGAGCGGGCGCACGCCCTTGCCCTCGGCACCGAAGACGAGCGCCAGACCTCCGGACAGGTCGGCCGACCACATGTCCTGCTCGGCCTCCGCGGCCGCGGCGTAGATCCAGAGATCGCGCGCGCTTGATCTCGTTCAGGTAGCGCGCCAGGTTCGGCACCACGGCGACGGGAAGATGCTCGACCGCCCCTGCCGACGAGCGGCAGACGGCAGGCGTGACGCGGGCGGCGCCGTGCGCCGGCACGACCACGCCGGTCGCCCCGGCGCCCTCGGCGCTGCGCAGCACGGCGCCGAGGTTGCGCGGATCCGTGACCTGATCGAGGCAGGCGAGGAGCGGCCGGTCGCGCGCCGCAAGCTCGTACGCGTCGGCGTACCGGTACGGCTCGCACCAGGCGAGCACGCCCTGGTGGTCGCGCGTCCCCGCGGCCTCGCTCACCTCGCGATCCGGCTTCACGTGCACGCGCACGCCGTCCCGCAGCCACGGCTCGGCCGCGACCGCGCGCTCCGTCGCCCAGAGCTCGAGCACCTCGCGCGGCCCGCGCAGCGCCTCGTACACCGGCCGCCGGCCGTAGACCTGCTCGCGCGTCACGACCGCGGCACGAGCCTGAACCCGCCCGGGTCGTCCCGTACCTCCCACCCTGCGGCCTCGATCTCCTCGCCGCAGGCGGTCCGCCTCCGCGAAGTCGCGCCCGGCTCGTGCCTCCTGCCGGCGTCGCGCCAGCTCCTCCAAGCTCGGCCGGAGCCTCGGCGTCGACGCCGAGCGCCTCGAGGCCGAAGACGCCGAGCGCGCGACGCAGCAGGTCGTGGTCGCGCCACTCGTGCATGACGGCGAGGGCCTCGGGCGTGTTGAAGTCGTCCTCGAGGGCCGACTCGAACCGGCTCCACGCGTCGCCGTTGGCCGGCTCGGGATGCGTTCCTGAACACCTCGCGGAAGCCGTCGACGCGCGCCGCGGCCTCCGCCATCCGCTCGTCGGAGAAGTCGATCGGACTGCGCCAGTGGCCGGTCAGGTAGTAGACGAGAGCCGTCTCGCGACCCCACTCGTCGAGCACCTCCTGCATCGACGCGATGTTGCCGACCGACTTGGACATCTTCTCGCCGGTCATGCGCAGCATCCCGTTGTGCATCCAGACCCTCGCGAACTCGTGGCCGCGCGCGCTCGACTGCGCGAGCTCGTTCTCGTGATGCGGGAAGACGAGGTCGAGGCCGCCGCCGTGGATCTCGAACACCGGCCCGAGCAGCTTCTCCGCCATCGCCGAGCACTCGATGTGCCAGCCCGGCCGGCCACGGCCCCACGGGTGAGTCCCACCACGTGTCCTCATCGGGCTTGTTCGCCTTCCAGAGGGCGAAGTCGCGCGGATCCTCCTTGCGCGGGTTCGGCTCCTGCTCCTCGACCTGGTCCGGCCGCTGGCCCGACAGCCTGCCGTAGCCCTCGTCCCGCGCGACGCGGAAGTAGACGTCCCCGTCGACCTCGTACGCGGACCCGCGCTCGACGAGGTCGACGATGAACGCGACGATCTCGTCCATCGACTCCGTCACCTTCGGCAAGTGGTCGACCTCGTCGAGGCCGAAGCGGCCCATGTCCTCGAGATACCACTCCGTCGCCTCGTCGGCAGCGAGCTCGGCGCTCGCACCCGGCGCGGCCTCGTAGATCTTGTCGTTCACGTCGGTGATGTTGTGGACGAGCGTCACCTCGTAGCCGCGCAGCCGCAGCCAGCGCGCCACCCACGACGCAGACGACGTACGGGCGCGCGTTGCCGATGTGGGCGCGCGCATACACCGTCGGCCCGCACACGTACATCCCGATCGGCGCCGGGCGGCGGCGGCAGCTCCACGAGCCCGCGCTCGAGGGTGCTATAGAGCCGCATCGACCCTCCGCAGCGCCTCGTCGCGCGGGAGCGCGGCGATCACCGCCCAGAGCTCCGGGCCCCGCTCGGCACCGGTCAGCGCGAGGCGGAGCGACCTGAGGTCGCCGCCGACGGCCTTCAGCTCGCGGACGAGCTCGCGGCCGTCGACGCCGCTCGCGCGCAGCTCCGCGAAGCGCTCGAGCGTCGGCCGCGCCGCCTCCGAGACCTTGACCGTCGCCGGGAGCGAGGATCGACTGCGCGAGCTCGCGCGCCTCGATCAGGTCGCGCGCACCCCGCAGCGCGGGAACGAGCTCCGGCGGCGCACCGGCCGCGGCGGCGAGCTCCTCGTCGGGCATCGAGGCGATCGCGTCGATCGCCAGGCGCCGGATCCGCGGGAGATCGAGATGCACGTCGTGGGCGGGCTCTCCGAGCTCCTCGAGGTAGGTCCGCAGAGCCACCGCGGGGATGCCGGCCTCCCGCAGGTCCGCCACGGCCGCGACCGGGCTGTTGCGCTTGGAGAGCTTCTTGCCGTCGTCGCCGAGCAGGAGGCCGTGGTGGACGTACTCCGGCGGCTCGAAGCCGAGTGCGCGCGCGAGCTCGACCTGCTGCATCGGTGTTGGCGCGATGGTCGGCGCCGCGGACGACGGCCGTGATCCCGAAGTCGTGGTCGTCGACGACGCTGGCGAGGTGGTAGGTCGGCGTGCCGTCGGCCCGGAGCAGGGTCAGCCTGCCGAGCCGCAGCGCCCCCTCGTCATCCTCGGTCGCCGATCGCCGCCGCCGCCTCGCGGTGGCGCTCGAGACGGCCGCTCTGGCGCACCGGCCCTTCGTCCCAGTCGATGCCGAGCCAGTGAAGATCGTCGACGATCGCGTCCGCCGCGCCCTCGAGCTCGCGGCCGGCGTCGGTGTCGTCGATGCGGAGGAGCAGCCACTCGCCGCGCCGCCGGTTGGCGACGGCCGAGAGCGCGCCGCCGAGATGGAGCGGCCCGGTCGGGCTCGGCGCGAAGCGCGTGCGGCTCGTCACCGCCCCAATCTAACGAGGTGCCTACCGGGCGTAGTCGAACGGCGCGCACCGGCGGGCGCTCGTCGTGCCGGCAGCGGTGCGGCTTCGGCGCCGCCGCCTCGAGCTCCGCCGCGGCGAGCTGCCACCGCTCGGGGAGGCGTGGCGACTGCCAGCCTCGGCAGCGCGAGCGCGCCGAAGGCACCGGCGGCCAGCGCGAGCAGCGGCGAAGAAGATCACCAGTCGCCAGGCGGAAGGCCGACCGCTCTCCACGCCTCGACGCTAGCACGAGAGCCGAGCGCGGCGCTATCCGGGCAGGCTGGCCGGCCGCTTGACGAGCGTCACCGTGACGAGCCTCGGGCCCGCGGCGTCCACCAGCTCGAGCTCGAGCTCCTCGCCGGCCTCGTGCTCGGCCAGAGCGCTCCTCGAACTCGGCCGCCGACCGCAGCGGGGTGCCGTCGATCGCGACGATGACGTCCCCGACGACGATGCCGGCCTGGGCGGCGGGCTGGCCGTCGTAGACCGAGCTGACGACGACGCCCCGTACCGACGGGTCGAGGCCGAGCCGGACCGCCGCGGCATCCGACTCGACCGAGCCGACCGCGACGCCGAACCAGACGCGGGCGGCCGTCGGCCGCTGGATCCGCTCGATCACCGGCAGCGCCTCCTCGATCGCGATCGCGAAGCCGATGTTCTCGGCGTCCTGCTGGCGTGCGACGGCCGTGTTGATGCCGACGAGCCGGCCGGCGAGGTCGACGAGCGGCCCGCCCGAGTTCCCGGGGTTGATCGCGGCGTCCGTCTGCAGCAGTCCTTCGCAGCCGCGCCGAGCCCGCCGGCTCGACCGTCCGGTCGAGCCCGGACACGATGCCGCGCGTGACGGTCGGGCCGCCGAGATTGAGCGGGTAGCCGATCGCGACGACGGCGTCGCCGAGCCGCAGCGCTGCCGAGCGACCGAGCCGGATCGGCACGAGGTCCGTCGCCTCACGCGGATGACCGCGAGGTCGCGCTCGGGCGCGACGCCGATCACCTCGCCGCGCAACGTGCGCCGCGGACGCGTCGTTGAACGCGACGTTCACGCGCGTCGTCCCCTCGACGACGTGGTTGTTCGTGACGATGATGCCGCTCGCGGTCGAGCACGACGCCGGAGCCCTCGCCGCTACCGCCGCCGAAGCTCGTCGTCCGCACGTTCACCACCGACGGCAGCATCCGCTCGACCATGTCCGCGATCGACTGGCCCGGCGGCAGCGCGACTCGGCGGTCTCCTCGACCGTCGTGACGGTGACCGTCTCGGTGCGTGGCGCCCGCGGTCGTCTGCTCGTCGTCGTCGAGGCTGCAGCCGGCCAGCGCGAGCACGAGCGCCGGCACGCCGGAGCGCGCGCGTCACGGCAACCGCGGGAAGACGAGCGCCGCCGCGAGCATGGCCGCGAGCAGGAAGATGGCGCCGCCGCCGACGAAGAAGTGCGTCACCTCCTGCCGCTTCTCGGTCTTGCTGACGAGCGAGCCCAGGCGCTCGTACGACTCCTTGAGACGATCGGCGCTCTCGGCCTCGAAGTACTTCCCGCTTCGTGGCGTCGGCGATCTGGCGGAGCGTGACCCGGTCGGGCGGCACGGGGATGATGCGCTGCTCGCCCCAGCGCGATCGCACGATCACGCCCTCGGGCGTGCCGAGCGCGACCGTGAAGACCGGGATCCGGAACGAGCGCGCCCGCTGTGCGCCTTCGAGCGGCCCGAGCAGCCCTTCGGTCTGCGTGCCGTCGGAGAGGAGGACGATCGCTGATCGCGCGCTCGTCCGGCGGTGCCGTCGCGGTCGCCGCGCGGCCGACCTGAACCGCACGCGCGAGCGCGTCGCCGATCGCCGTGCCGCGCTGCGGGAACAGGTAGTCGATCGACTCGACCGCGATCGCGTGGTCGTCCGTGACCGGCGCGACGAGCTCCGCCTGGCCGGAGAACGCGACCACGCCGACGCGATAGCGCTCCGGCAGGTCGAGCACGAAGTCGCGCACGACCTTCTGCGCCGCCTCGAGCCTCGTCGGCCGCACGTCCTCGGCGAACATCGAGCCGGAGGTGTCGATGACGAGGATCACCGTCGCGACCGGCTGGTTCACCTCGCGCATCATGTTCGGCCGCGCGACGCCGACCAGTAGCGCCGTGAGCGCGAGCAGGAAGAGCGCGAGCGGCACGTGCCGCGCCACGAGCTCGTCGACTCGACGACGCTCGCGAGCACGTCGAGGTTCGTGAAGCGCACGGCGTACCGGTTGCGCCGCCGGCCCACGATAGACGTAGGCGAGCACGACGAGGACGAGCAGCAGGAGACCGAGCAGGAGCCACGGCGAGCCGAACTTCATGGGCGCACCTCATGGATTCGGCCTCGCGCAGACGACCTGGATCTGGACGCGGACGGGCAGGCCGCTGACGATCGACCCCGCCTCGCCGGTGACGGGACCCGGCCGCCGCTGGCACTCGCCCGCGCGTCGACCTCCGACAGCTCCCGCGCGGTCGGCTGCCCGCTTCATGTGGAAGGCGACCGCGTGCGCGTACGAGATCAGGCGCTCGTCGGGACGGCAGCGGAGCGTCCCGGTCGACGGGACCGCCCGCGCGGAGCCTGAACGACTTGACGCGGCGCACGGTCGGATCGCCGCGCTCGGCGGCGGCGGAGCGTGAGCGAGCGCGTGGGCGGGCGCATCGTCCGGCCGCGGCTGCCGCCGCCGCCCGGGATGCAGCCGAGCAGGGGCTTGAACGCGGTCGGGAGCGGGATCCTGCCCGTCTCCCTGCCGGCGAACACCGCCGCCGTGGCCGTCGTCACGCCGGGGCTGATCGGGCCTCCGAGCGTGCCGGCGAAGCTGAGCTCGATGCTGCGATGCGTCACCTCGGCGTCGAGCCCGCCGACGACGGCGCCCTGCGGGCAGCTCAGGTGGTAGTAGGTCGGCAGTCGGCGGGCTGCCCGACTGCTGCGGGATCTTCACCCACGGCCCTGCGACGGGAATGCAGATCAGCAGCCCGTTGCACTCGGTGCCGGCGCGCGCATCGGACTGCGCCCCGGGACGACCGCGACCGCGAGCGCGGCTGCGAGCCGACAGCACGCAGCAGGCGCCTCACGGGATCCTCCCGAAGACGACCGCCGTGAACCCGAGCGCGGCGAGCAGGAGCGCCGCGCCGGCGCCCGCGAAGGCCGCCGTCAGCTCCCGCTCCTCGCGTGGTGCGGCCGATCCGGGAGCCGAGCTCCTCGTACACGGCCTGCAGCCGCGCGCCGTCGGGCGCGGCGTAGAAGCGGCCGCGCGTGAGCGACGAGATCTGCCGCAGCGTCGCCGGGTCGGGCGGCACCGTGACGCGCTCGGTCAGGCCGTCCGGCCGCGGCACCTCGACGACGCCGTTCTCGGTGCCGAGCGCGACGGTGTAGATCGGGATCCGGAACCTCTGCGCGCGCTGCGCGGCCTGCATCGGCTGGAGGACGCCCTGCGTCTGGGCGCCGTCGGAGAGGACGAGGATCGCGGCCGGCGGCCGCTCGCCGTCCTTCGCCTTCGCGCCGCGCGCGAGCTGGATCGAGCGCGCGATGCCGTCGCCGAGCGCCGTCCCCTCACCCGGCCTGCAGCGCCTTCAGCGCTGCCTCCGTCACCTCGCGGTTCGTGGTCGCGGGCGCAACCACGTACGCCACGTCGTTGAAGGTGACCATCCCGACCCGGAACTTCTCCGGCACCTTCTTCACGAACGCTCGGATCGCCTTCTGCGCCGCCGCGAGCCGGGTGGGCTTGACGTCGGTCGCCATCATCGAGCGCGAGTTGTCGATCGCCAGCACGATCGTCGCCTCCTCCCGCGGCACGGAGACCGCCGCATGCGGGCGAGCGAGGCCGAGCACGAGGGCGGCGAGCGCGATCAGCATGAGGACGACCGGGAAGTGCCGCCGCCACCCCGGCCGGCCCGAGACGAGGTTCGGCACGAGCGCGGGATTGGAGAAGCGCTCCGCGGCGCGTCCGCGCCGCCGCTCGAGCAGCCAGTAGAGGCCGGCCGCGAGCGGCACCGCGACGAGCGCGACGAGCGCGATCGGGGCGGCGAACGCTCACCGGCGCCCCCGACGGAGAAAGCCCGCCATGCTGCGCAGCCAGTCGCCGTCCGTCGACACGACGACATGGCCGACGCCGAGCGACGAGAGCTCGCGGCGCAGGTCCGCCCGCTCGGCCGCCGCGGCGGCGGCGAAGCGCTCACGCAGCCGTCGGTTGGTGGTGTCGACCTTGAGCTGTCGGCCGGTCTCGGGATCCACCAGGCGGAGCTCGCCGACGTCCGGCAGCGACTCCTCGCGCGGATCCCGTACCTCGACGGCGATCACGTCGTGGCCGCCGGCCAGCCGCAGCATCGCGCCGCGCCAGTCCCGCGGGCCGCGGAAGTCGGAGACGACGGCGACGAGCGACCGCTGCTGCGCGAGCCGGCCGACGAGATGAAGCCCGTCCGACAGCGTCCCCTCGCCGCTGCCGTCACCGGCCGGCTCCTCGCGCAGGGCGAGCAGGAGGGCGAGCATGCCCGTGCGCCCCTGCCGCGGCGGCACCGCCGTCTGGCGGGCGCCGCCGAAGGCGACGACGCCGAGCCGGTTGCCGCGACGGCTCGCGAGATGCCCGAGCGCGAGGCACACACCCTCGGCCACGTCCGCCTTCCGTCGCTCCGCGGTGCCGAACGCCATCGAGGCGGAGACGTCGAGCACGATCCACGTCACGAGCACGCGCTCCGCCAGGTCGACGCGCACGTGCGTCTCCCCGGTGCGCGCCGTCACGTTCCACTCGATGCGGCGCACGTCGTCGCCCGGGACGTAGGGCCGCACCTGGGCGAGCTCGGTGCCGCTGCCGAGCAACGACGAGCGGTGGTCGCCCGCGAGCATGCCCTCCACGCGCCGCCGCACGACGAGGTCGAGCGAGCGGAGCAGCACCTCCGGCAGCGGCCCGGGCCCGGGGCGCTCCGGCGTCCGTTCCTTCGCGGTGGCGACCGGGCTCACGCAGCCGCCTCGCGCCGGCGGAGATCGAGCTCGGGAGCGGGAACTGCCGCGATCACGGCGTCGAGGATCGCGTCGGCTGGCACCTCCTCCGCCAGTGCCTGGTAGCTGAGCACGAGCCGGTGGCGGAGCGCGTCCTTGGCGAGCGCGGAGACGTCCTCGAGCGTGACGTAGTCGCGGTCGCGGATGAGGGCGAGGGCGCGGGACGCCTGGACGAGGCTGATCGGCCCGCGCGGGCTCGCGCCGAACGAGACGTACTGCGCCCAGCGCTCGAGGTCGCCGTCGGCCGGCTCGCGGGTCGCCGTGGCGAGGCGCACCGTGTAGCTGATGATCGCCGGGTCGACGTACACCTCGGTGACGAGCCGCTGCAGCTCGGCCAGGCGCTCCAGGTCGAGGACGCGCCTCAGCTCGGGCGGCGCCTCCAGCGAACGCTGCACGACCGTGAGCTCCTCGTCGTGACGCGGGTAGCCGACCAGGATCTTGAGCATGAAGCGGTCGATCTGAGCCTCCGGCAGCGGATACGTGCCTTCCGACTCGATCGGATTCTGGGTTGCCATGACGAGGAACGGGTCCGGGACGAAGTGCGTCGTCTTGCCGATCGTGACCTGCCGCTCCTGCATCACCTCGAGCAGCGCCGACTGCACCTTCGCCGGCGCGCGGTTGATCTCGTCGGCGAGCAGGAAGTTGCAGAAGACCGGACCGAGCTCGGTGTCGAACGTCTGCTCCCCGGGCCGGTAGACGCGGGTGCCGACGAGGTCCGACGGCACGAGGTCGGGCGTGAACTGGATCCGCTGGAACGTTCCGCCGAGCACGTTCGCCGTCGTCTTGATCGTCAGCGTCTTCGCGAGGCCGGGCACGCCCTCGATCAGCAGATGCCCGCCCGCCAGGAGGCACACGAGCACGCGCTCGAGCATCTCGTCCTGCCCGGCGATCACCCGCCGGATCTCGTAGAGGGCGGATTCGAGCAGCTCGCTCGAGCCGGAAACCTGTTCGTCCATGGACGCTCCCTTCGCCACGTGGGGTACACGGAGTCAACCACCGGGCGGGTAAAGCCCCGATAAAGAGATCGAGGCGATGGCGTTACAGTGATTCGAGCTATGCGCGTGCTGGTGGTCGAGGACGAGCAGGATCTCGCGGCGGCGATCGGGCGCAGCCTGCGGCACGAGGGCTACGCCGTCGACGTCTCGCACGCCGGCGACGACGCGCTCGTCAAGGCGAGCACGTACCCGTACGACGTGATCTGCCTCGACCTCAACCTGCCGCGGCTCGACGGGAGGGAGGTCTGCCGACGCCTGCGGGCCGGTGGGCAGCGCAACGGCCGTCCGCAGCCGCGCATCCTGATGCTGACGGCGCGCGCGGGCCTCGACGACCGGATCGGCGGGCTCGACGACGGCGCCGACGACTACCTCGTGAAGCCGTTCGAGCTCCGTGAGCTCGCCGCCCGGGTGCGGGCGCTGCTGCGGCGCCCGGTGGAGCCGGGCGACGGGAACCTGCGCGTCGGCGCCCTCGAGCTCGATCCGGCCCGCCACGAGGCGACGCAGGACGGGGAGGCGCTCCACCTGACGCCGAAAGAGTTCTCGCTCCTGCGTTACTTCATGTCGCGCCCGGGAGAGGTGCTGTCGGAGTTCGAGCTCCTCACGCATGTCTGGGACGAGAACGCGAACCCACTCACGCGGACGGTGCGCGTGACGGTGATGACGCTCCGGCGCAAGCTCTCGAGCAACGGCGGCGAGCAGCCGATCGAGACCGTCACCGGCGTCGGCTACCGGCTCAGGGCTGAGAGTTGATGCTCCCGGCGCCGCTCCGGTCCGTCCGCGCACGTCTGACCCTCCTGTACTCGACGCTGCTCTTCGCGCTGGCGGCGCTCGTCGTCGGCGGGCTCTACCTCGGCCTCTCGATGAGCCTCCGGGACGAGCCCCTCTCGCAGGGCGTGGTCATACAGGCAACCGTGCCGGTCAACGACAGCGGCACGGAGGTCGAGCGGACGTTCGTCGAGGCGGCCGCGTTCGAGCAGCAGGTGAACGAGCACACGCTTCGGAACCTGCGCCGCTTCTCGATCGGCGCGCTGCTGGGCCTCTTCGTGATCAGCCTCGTCGTCGGCTGGGTGATCGCGGGTCGTGTGCTGGCGCCGATCTCGAGGATCACGGCGGTCGCCCAGGACATCCAGGCGTCCGAGCTCTCGCGTCGCATCGCGCTGCGCGGCCCCGACGACGAGCTGAAACGGCTCGCGGACACGTTCGACTCGATGCTCGGCCGGCTCGACGACGCCTTCGCGTCGCAGCGGCGCTTCGTCGCCGACGCCTCGCACGAGCTGCGCACGCCGCTCGCGATCATCCAGGCGAACCTCGAGCTCGCCCTGTCCGAGCACGCGGCCGAGGACGGGAGCCGGGAGGAGGCCGCGCTCGTGATCGAGCGCGCACTGCGCCGGATGACGCGGCTGACGGACGACCTGCTCGCTCTCGCGCGCCTCGAGTCGCCGGAGATCGCGCACGAGGTCTTCCCCGCGCACGAGCTGCTGGAGGAGTCGCGCAGCGAGTTCGCGAGCGCCGCCGCGGGTCGCGGCATCGCCCTCGAGGCGGTCTCCCCGGAGGGCCTCGAGGTCTGCGGCGACCGCGAGGCGCTGCGCCGCGCGCTCGCGAACCTCCTCGACAACGCGCTGCGCTATGCCCCCGACGGCTCCCGTGTGCTCGTGGCGGCCGAGAACGGGGCCGATCGCGTCCGTCTCGAGGTCGCGGACGAGGGTCCCGGGCTCGAGGAGGACGAGCGCGACAAGGTGTTCGAGCGGTTCTGGCGCGCCGACGGCTCGCGCGACCGGAACGGCGGCGGCAGCGGGCTCGGCCTCGCGATCGTGAAGCGGATCGCGGTCGCCCACGGCGGCTCGGTGTCCGTGCGGTCGTCGCCTGGCTCGGGGGCCACGTTCGCAATCGACCTTCCGGCCGTCACCGCTTGAGCCTCGACGGGCTGCTGCAAGCCTGGTTCCGATTGCACGGCCGTGATCTGCCGTGGCGCAGGACGCGCGATCCGTACGCGATCCTCGTCAGCGAGGTGATGCTGCAGCAGACGCAGGTCGAGCGCGTGCTCCCGCGCTACCGGCGCTGGCTCGAGCTGCTGGCCCACGCCGGCGGCGCTCGCCGCCGCCTCGCCGGCGGACGTGATCCGGGAGTGGCAGGGCCTCGGCTACAACCGGCGGGCGATCAGCCTGCACAAGGCCGCGCAGGCGATCGCGGCGTACGGCTGGCCGGACGACCTCACGAGCCTGCCGGGCGTCGGGCCGTACACGGCCGCGGCGATCCGGAACCAGGCCTTCGGCGAGCCCGTTCTTCCCGTCGACACCAACGTGGCGCGGATCCAGCACGGACCGGGCACGGGTTCGGCCCGGAGTCGCTGCAGGCGCTGTTCGATCTCGGCGCGACGATCTGCCTCGCCCGCATTCCGCGGTGCACGCGCTGCCCGCTCGAGGAGCAGTGCCCGTCGCGCGGGCTGACGTACGAGCCGCTCCGCAAGCAGTCGCGCTTCGAGGGATCGTTCCGACAGCGCCGCGCGGCGCTGCTGCGGCTCGTCGCGGAGGAGGCTCAGCCGGTCGAGGCACTCGACGCGGAGGCAGTCGCGTCGCTGCTGCGGGACGGTCTCGTCGAGCAGGTCGACGAGCTCGTCCGGCTGCCCGCCTAGCCAATCGGTCTAGACGGGGTGTCTCAGCCAGACGTTCGGCTCGACGTGCGTGCCGACGCCGTCCTGCGACGACGAGCGTTGCGAGACAGCCCGGGAACAGGTACTCGCCGTCCTCGGGGAACCGCATCTCGGTCCACTCCTCCCAGTCGGCGACCGGGGCCGTCATCACCATCGACCGAGGCGCGGGGGCGATGATCTCGCCGCCGACGCGCTCGTGGATCCGGATCCAGGGATCGAAGTGCGAGCCGTCGTCACGCCGCCACTCCATGTACCGCTCGATCGGGGTGAGTGGGTAGCGCTCCTTCCACGTCGGCCGCACCGGCGCGATCACCGCGCTCAGCCCGGCCTCTCGCGCGGTGTCCCTGAACGCCTGGATCATGCGCGACGACAGCTGCCGCCCCTGCTCCGCCGGCGACACGCTGATGGCGAGCGCCGAGAGCACCGTCGGCTCCCGATCGGACGTCATCCCGCGCACGAATGCCTCGTCCCAGCCGGACGGGAGATCCTCCGGCGTGCCGTCCCAGGCGACGGGCACGCGCATGCGCCTCGGCGACGAGTCGGTCGCCGTCGAGCAGTCCGACCTGGAAGGCGGGGAAGTCGCTGTAGAGGCGGCCCCAGTACTTGTTCCCCGGCTCGTTGTTGTGCATGTACTCCGGGAAGGTCGGCCGGGAGAGCTGCTCGAACCGGATCTCGAGCAGGTCGGGCCGGTCGGCGTAGCGAACGAGCTTCATGCGCGCTCCAACAGTGCCACCGCCTGGGCGGCGAGGCCCTCGCCGCGGCCCGTGAAGCCGAGCCGGTCGGTCGTCGTCGCACGCACGTTGACCGCTGCCGGGATCGACAGCAAGTGCATCGGCGAGACGGAGACGCATCTCGTCCCGGTGCGGAGCGATGCGCGGCTCCTCGCCGACCAGGACGCAGTCGGCGCTGACGAGCGCGTAGCCGGCCTCGCGCACCTGCTCGTACGCGTCGCGCAGGAGGTCGAGCGAGTCGGCGCCCTGCCAGCGCTCGTCGCCGGACGGGAACAGCGAGCCGATGTCGCCGAGCCCGGCCGCGCCGAGCAGCGCGTCGACGAGCGCGTGTGCGATCACGTCGCCGTCCGAGTGGCCGGCGAGGCCGCGCGGATGCTCGATCGGGACGCCGCCGAGGACGAGCGGCACGCCGTCCTCCAGGGCGTGGGCGTCCAGGCCGAGCCCGATGCGCAGGTCAGACACCGAGCGCCTCCGGCAGGTCGGCGAGCGTCTCGATCCGGATCGCCTCGGCCGGCGGCTCGTGCAGGTGCCCCCAGGGCCCGCGCCGCACGTGCACCGCGACCATGCCGGCCGCGAGCGCCGGCTCGACGTCGTTGTCGACCCGGTCGCCGACGTAGGCGATGTCCCCTGCGTCGCGCGCCGGCCTCGTCGGCGAGCCGCTCGAAGAACTCCGGTGCCGGCTTCTCGACGCCCCAGCGGGCCGACGAGCCGACCAGGTCGACGTGCTCGCGCAGGAGCTCCTCCGTCTCGGCCGGCGTGTTGCCGACCGCCCCGACGAGCAGGCGACGCGCCCGCAGCGCGGCGAGGCACGGGAGCGCGTCGTCGTAGAAGTCCGCGCCCCGCCACGTCGAGCTCGGCTGCTCGACGCCGAGAAGCTCCCAGGCGCGCGCGTGGTGCTCGCCGCGGGCCGCGAGGCCGCCGAGCACGCCCATCAGCGTGAACCGCGGTACGCCCGCGACATCGGCCGCGCGCTCCCACATCCCGGTCTCGTCGACGAGCGTCTCGCCGACGTCGAACACCACGGCCTTCAGAGCCACGAGGCGACCAGCTCGAGATCCGCGGACGTGGTCACCTTCTGCAGCCGTGGGTCGCCCGGCACCCAGCGGACGCGGCCGCCGGCGGCCTCGACCAGGGAGGCGCAGTCCGTCGCACCCGCGAGGTCGCCCGCGTAGGCCCGCCGCAAGCGGTCGGCGACGAAGGCCTGGGGCGTCTGCACCGCGACGAGCGTCTCGCGGGCGAGGGTGGCCGTGACGCGGTCGCCTTCGACGGTCTTCACCGTGTCCGTGAGCGGCAGCGCAGGGACGACTCCGTCCCAGCCCTCGGAGAGCGGCGCGAGCACGCGGTCGATGACCTCGTCGTCGACGAGAGGCCGCGCCGCGTCGTGCACGAGCACGACGAGTGCGTCCTCGGGCACCTCCGCGAGCGCCGCCCGCACCGACTCCGCCCTCGTCGCCCCGCCGGTCACGCTCGCGACGACCTTCGTCGCCGAGAGCTCCTCGGCGAGCAGGATCGCAGGCTCCTCCCAGCCCGCCGGGACGGCGACGACGATCGCGTCGACCCACTCGGACTCGTCGAGCCGCCGGAGCGGCTCGGCCAGCAACGGCAGCTCCCCGAGCCGAACGAACGCCTTGGGCCGCTCCTCGCCCAGCCGCTCTCCCGCCCCCGCGGCGACGAGGAGGGCCCAGACGCTCATCTGCCTCGGACGAGGCGAGCGCGCGCTTACGCCGCTGCGGTCGCCTTCGCCTTCGCCTTGCGCGGCTTCGCGACGCCCACGGACTCGACACCCGCGAGGACGCCCTCGAGCCACTCGGCTGCCTCTTCCTCGTCGACGCCCTTGGCGTACATCAGCTCGGAGGCCAGGATCTTCTTGGCCTTCACGAACATCTGCTTCTCGCCGGTCGAGAGGCCCTTCTCGTGGTCGCGCAGCGACAGGTTCTTGACCACCTCGGCGAGCTCGAAGATGTCGCCGGTCTTCATCTTGTCGCGGTTGTGCTTGAAGCGGCGATTCCAGTTCTTCGGCATCTCGGTCGAGCCGCCCGTGAGCGCCTTGACGACGGTGGTGACGAGATCCTCGTCGATCACTCCGCGGAGACCGACCTTCTCGGCGCTCTCCGTTGGAACGTTCACGGTCATGTCGTTGTGCAGGATCTGAATGGTCAGGTACTCGCGCGTCTGTCCCAGCACCTCGCGCTTTTCCTTCTTGATGACCGTGCCCGCCCCGTGGTGCGGATACACCACCTTGTCGCCAACGTCGAACAAGCCAGCCTCCCCGTAGGTAAACGCCCGATTCACTAAAAGAGCCGGCGGTCTGAATCTCCGCCGGCGTGCAGGGGCCAGTATAGCTGAAATGCCTGGAAAAGGCGCCTTTTAGCGGTTTCTGGCTATTTGCGGGGATTTTGTGAAGACGGTGTTTCTGCGGGTGCCTCCGACGCGGATTGCAGCCCCGCGCGGAGGGCCTCCCGGAGCGTTTCCACCTCGAGCAGCCGCACCTTGCCGCGGCTTCGGGTCGCCTTCGGGACGACCGCCGCCGCGATGCCGAGCTTCCCGCACTCCTCGAGACGGCGCTCCGACTGGGCCGCCGGGCGAAGCCGGCCGGTCAGGCCGATCTCGCCGAACGCGACCAGCCCTTCGCGCACCGGGGCGTTCTTCGCCGCGGAGGCGATCGCGAGTGCGATCGCGAGGTCGGCGCCCGGCTCGTCGATCCTGAGACCGCCGGCGACGTTGACGAAGACGTCGGCGCCGCCGAGCGCGAGCCCGGCGTGCCGGGAGCAGACCGCGACGATCATCGCCAGCCGTTTCGGGTCGACGCCGGTGCCGACGCGACGCGGCATCGCGAGGTCGGTCGGCGCGACGAGCGACTGGATCTCGAGCAGGATCGGGCGTGTCCCCTCGAGCGCGCACGCGACGGCGGCGCCGATCTCGCCCGGCGTCGTGCGGCCGAAGAGCTCGGACGGATCCGGCACGCCGACGAGGCCCTCCCCCGTCATCTCGAAGACGCCGAGCTCGTTCGTCGAGCCGAAGCGGTTCTTCGCCGCGCGGAGGACGCGGTGGGCGTGGTACCGGTCGCCCTCGAACTGGAGCACGCAGTCGACGAGGTGCTCGAGGACACGCGGCCCGGCGACGGCCCCGTCCTTCGTCACGTGCCCGACGAGAATCGTGGCGACGCCGTTCTCCTTCGCGACCCGCAGAAGCCGGGCGGCGGCCTCCCGCACCTGCCCGACCGAGCCGGGTGCCGAGCCGAGCTCGCGCGAGTAGAGCGTCTGCACCGAGTCGATCACGCAGACATCCGGGCGCTCTCGCTCGAGCGTCGCGCACACCGCGTCGAGCTCGGTCTCGGCGAGGATCTCGATCGCCTCGGCACCCCCGAGCCGCGCCGCCCGCAGGTTGACCTGGGCGACCGACTCCTCGCCGCTGATCAGCAGCACGCGCCTGGTCGCGCTCATCGCGCGCAGGGCCATGAGGAGCAGCGTCGACTTGCCGACGCCGGGCTCGCCGCCGACGAGCACGAGCGACGCCGGCACCAGCCCGCCGCCGAGGACGCGGTCGAGCTCGGCCACGCCGGTGCCGATCCGCTTCGCCTCGTCGGTCGAGACGTCGACGAGGCGCAGCACGGGCTTCGGCGGCGCCGCGTTCCGGAGCGGCGGGTGCCTCCTCGACGAGCGAGCCGAACGCGTTGCAGCCGGGGCACTTGCCGAACCAGCGGCCTGCGGAGTACCCGCACTCGGTACATGCGAACTGGACTGCGGGCCTTGGCCATGCGGCGAATCTAGCCGCGCCGACGGACGGCTTTGTCACGAAACCGCAACGAGACCGTGCCGATCTTGCGGAGTCGTGACCCTGGCGTCAGGCGGCTGCCGGCTCGGCGCCCGCGAGGCTCCGCGAGCAGAGCGCCGGCGGCAGCCTGGAAGCGCTCCACGTCGCCGTACGGCCGCGCGACGAGCATCGCGCCCTCGAGCGCGCTGATGATCAACCGCGCCGTCTCCCGCGCCGAGCCGTTGAACCGCAGCGTCCCGGCGTTCCTGCCCGCGAGCAGGAGCTCTTCCAGCCACGTCTCGTTCTCGTCGAAGAAGCGCAGTACCGCCGCCTGCATCGGCGCAGGCAGCGTGCCGTACTCGGCAGCGAGCATCCCGCAGAGACACATGCGCTCGGCACGCAGCACGTCGGCGTAGAGCGCCGCGTAGGCGTCGAGCTTCGCGCGTGCATCGCCGGCGCCCGCATCGACGCCGGCGAGAGCAGCCGAGAAGCGCTCCGCGTAGCGCGAGATGAGCGCCTCGCCGAGCTCGGCCTTGCTCGCGAAGTGGTAGTGCAGGCCGGCCTTCGTGACGCCGATGTCGTCGGCGACGTCGGCGTAGCTGAAACCGTTGAAGCCACGCTCCTGCACGAGCCGCTCGGCGACGTCGAGGATTCTCGTCGGCGTGTCGCTGTCGCGGCGCTTGTCCACTGGCCATGGCAACAGGGTGCCACACGCTTGACTACTTACCTACTAGTAAGTTAGCGTGGTCGACACAATCGACCAGGAGGGAGCCATGCATCAGACACTGCAGGCGACGGCGCACAAGAGCTTCGACACTCCGGACGAGGTGCGCGAGTTCCCGGAAGGCAAGGCCGAGATCCTCTTCATCGGCGGCGGCGAGGTAGGTCGCTACACGGTTCAGCCGGGCTGGAGCTGGTCGGAGCACATCAAGCCGATCGCCGGCACGGAGCTCTGCGAGGCGCCCCACTTCCAGTACCACGTCGCCGGCACCCTCCGCATCCGGATGGACGACGGCACCGAGTTCGACATCGGCCCCGGCGAGGTGAGCATGCTCACGCCGGGACACGACGCCTGGGTCGTCGGCGACGAGCCGGTCACCGTGATCGACTGGGGCGGCGCCCACGTGTGGGCGAAGCCGGACGACGACTAGAGCCGCGCGCGAACGAGAGAGGCCGCCTCCCGGCGGCCTCTCGGCTCTCTACTCCTCGTCCGCGGCCTCGGGGGCCCCGGCCGGTTCCTCCGGCGGCACCGTCACCTTCTCCGCCTCGGGCGGCGCAGTGCCCTCGATCAGCTTGATGTCGACGAGGGACTCGTCCTCGGCGCCCGTCAGCTCCGCGCGCCGGTCGACAAGGATCGTCGCACCGGGGGTGAGCTCGCGGCCGAGCACGTAGTCGGCGAGCGGATCCTCGATGAAGCGCTGGATCGCCCTGCGCAGCGGCCGGGCGCCCATCGCCGGGTCGAAGCCCTGCTCGACGAGCAGCTCCTTGGCGTCGTCCGTCAGCTCGATCGCCACCTCGTGCGTCGCCATCTGCTCGCGCAGCCGCTTCAGCATCAGGTCGACGATGGTCAGGATCTCGCTGCGGTCGAGCTTGTGGAAGACGATCGTCTCGTCGATCCGGTTCAGGAGCTCCGGGCGGAAGACCTTCTTCAGGTCGCCCATGACGCGCCCCTTCATCTCGTCGTAGGTGAGCCCGTGCTCGTCTCCGATCGAGAAGCCGAGGGTCTGGTTCTTCGCGATCTGACCCGCGCCGATGTTCGACGTCATGATCACGATCGCGTTGCGGAAGTCGACCTTGCGGCCCTGCGAGTCGGTCAGCTTTCCCTCCTCGAGGATCTGCAGGAGGATGTTGAAGACGTCCGGGTGCGCCTTCTCGATCTCGTCGAGCAGGAGCACCGAGTACGGCTTGCGCCGGACGGCCTCGGTGAGCTGGCCGCCCTCGTCGTAGCCGACGTAGCCGGGCGGTGAGCCGACGAGCCGGGACACGGAGTGCTTCTCCATGTACTCCGACATGTCGACCTGGATCATCGCGTCCTCGTCGCCGAAGAGGAACTCGGCGAGCGTGCGCGCGAGCTCGGTCTTCCCGACGCCGGACGGGCCGAGGAAGATGAACGAGCCGGTCGGGCGCTTCGGGTCCTTGATCCCGGCGCGCGCGCGACGGATCGACTTCGACACGGCGACGATCGCCTGGTGCTGGCCGATGACGCGCTTGTGGAGCTCGTCCTCCATGCGGATCAGCTTCTGGGACTCCGCCTCGGTGAGCTCGAAGACCGGGATGCCCGTCCACATGGAGACGATGTCGGCGATCTCGTTCCGCCCGACCTCCGGCTGCTCCTCGCCCTCCTCGTTGCGCCAGTTCTCCTCGAGCTCCTTCTTCTTCTGCGTCAGCTTCCGCTCCTTGTCGCGGAGCGAGGCGGCCTTCTCGAACTCCTGCGCCTCGATCGCGTTCTCCTTCTCGGTGCGGACGCGCTCGATCTCGTCCTCGAGCTCGCGATAGCGCGGCGGCGCCGTCATCGTCTTGATGCGAAGCCGGGAGCCCGCCTCGTCGATCAGGTCGATCGCCTTGTCCGGCAGGTGCCGGTCCTGGATGTACCGGTCGGCCAGCTCGGCCGCCGCCCGCAGGGCGTCGTCCGAGATCTGGCAGCGGTGATGCGCCTCGTAGCGGTCGCGGAGGCCGCGCAGGATCTGCACGGTGTCGTCGATGGACGGCTCCTCGACGCGCACCTGCTGGAAGCGGCGCTCGAGCGCAGCGTCGCGCTCCAGGTACTTCCGGTACTCGTCGAGCGTCGTCGCGCCGATCGTCTGCAGCTCGCCGCGGGCCAGCGCCGGCTTCAGGATCGAGGCCGCGTCGATCGCGCCCTCGGCCGCGCCTGCGCCGACGAGGTTATGGAGCTCGTCGATGAAGAGGATGATGTCGCCCCGCTGCATGATCTCCTTCATCACCTTCTTGAGCCGCTCCTCGAACTCGCCGCGGTACTTCGAGCCGGCGACGAGCGCGGCGAGGTCGAGCGTGTAGATCTGCTTGTTCTTCAGCAGCTCGGGCACCTGGTTCGAGGAGATCCGGGCGGCGAGTCCCTCGACGACGGCGGTCTTGCCGACGCCTGGCTCGCCGATCAGCACGGGGTTGTTCTTCTGGCGGCGTGACAGGATCTGCATCACGCGCTCGATCTCGGTCTGGCGGCCCACGACCGGGTCGAGCTTGCCCTCCGTCGCCTGCTTCGTCAGGTTGCGCCCGAACTGGTCGAGGAGCTTCGAGCTCTTCGCCTTCTCGCCCGAGCCGCCGCCGGCTCCCTGCTGCCGCCGGCCGGGGCCGGAGAGCATCCGGATGATCTCGTTGCGAATCTTCTCCGCGTCGGCGTCGAAGTCGAGCAGGATGCGCGCCGCGACGCCCTCGTTCTCACGCACGAGCCCGAGCAGGATGTGCTCGGTACCGATGTAGTTGTGGCCGAGGGAGAGGGCCTCGCGCAGCGCGAGCTCGAGCACCTTCTTCGCGCGCGGCGTGAACGGGATCTGACCCGTCGTCACCTCGTCGCCCTGGCCGACGATCCGCGCCACCTGGGCGCGCACCTCTTCCACCGTGATGTCCAGGGACTCGAGCACGCGCGCAGCGAGCCCTTCCTCTTCCCGCAGCAGTCCGAGCAGGATGTGCTCGGTGCCGATGTAGTTGTGCTTCAGGGCACGCGCCTCGTCCTGCGCGAGTACGACGACCTGACGAGCCCGTTCGGTGAATCGTTCGAACAACGCCTTCGACCCTCCTTTCGCGACGGAACCGGAGGACGGATCATCCAACCTCCGGGCCGAAGGTCTGCCCCATGGTATCGGACGCGTCAGTCGAGTCCGATAGCACGACCTTCGGGCGGAGTCCGGTCAGTCGACGGTCTTGAACCCGGTGAAGACCGCTGCGAACGTCATGAGCAGGATCTTCACGTCCAGCCAGAGCGAGAAGTTCTCGATGTAGTAGTTGTCCCACTCCACCCGGTCGGAGAGCGAGGTCTTGCCGCGGAGGCCGTTGGCCTGCGCCCAGCCTGTGATACCCGACTTGACCCGGTGGCGATCGCCGTAGCGGTAGATGTTCGACTCGAACTGCCGCACGTAGTCGACGCGCTCGGGTCGCGGGCCGACGAGCGACATGTGGCCGAGCAGGACGTTGAAGAGCTGCGGCAGCTCGTCGATCGAGAGCCGGCGCATGAGCTTGCCGACAGGCGTCCGCAGGTCGTCGCCCGCTGCGGCCTCGGCGGGAGCGTGCTCCGAGCCGTTCAGCTGCTGCAGCGCCCAGTCCGCGTCGGCCTCGCCACGCTCCTCCGGCACGCCGCGCATCGTCCGGAACTTGAGCATGTCGAACTCGACGCCGTCACGGCCGACCCGCCGCTGGCGGAAGAAGATCGGCCGGCCCAGCGAGAAGTACGTTGCGAGCGCGGCGGCGAGCAGGATCGGCGACAGGAGCACGATCAGCGTCGCGCTCACGAAGCGGTCCGCGACGTACTTGACGGCGAACTGCAGGCCGCGCGGGTTGACCGGGTGGGCGGTGATGAGCGGCAGGCCGCCGAGGTGCTCCACCGTCAGGCGGTTGGTCGTCAGCTCGTAGAGCCGCGGCACCGTGGAGACGGCGATCCCGAGCTCCTCGCAGCGGCGGATCAGCCGCAGGAGCACGTGGTTGGGGGCCGTCGAGAAGCCGATGATCACGTGTCTGACGCCGTGCTCGCGGACGACGTCGTCGAGATCCCAGCTCGCGCCGAGCACCGGCAGCACGCTGCCGCCGTCGCCGGCCGGGGCGAGCGGGTCGCGGTCGAGGAAGCCGATCGGCTTCAGGCCGAGCTGCGGCATCCCGAGCAGCCGGTCGGCCGTGAGCCTGCCCACGCGGCCCGCGCCGACGATCAGCGTCGGCGTCAGGCCCTCGCCGGCGCGGCGTGCGCTGCGCTCGGTCCAGGAGTGCGTGACGCGCCCGGCCGCGACGAACACGGCCGCGAAGGCCCACAGCCGCGCGCCCTGCTGCGCGATCGCCGGATCGGTCGTGAAGAACGCCCGCACGCAGAGCGTCACCATCGCGGCGAGGGCGCTCGAGGTCAGCACCACGCGCAGGTCCTCGAAGATCCCGGTCGCGCGCCGGCGCCGGTACGTGCCGCGGCAGGCGAGCAGGAGCAGCGTCAGCGCCGGGAACCCGATCAGCACGCTGAGCGGCGTCGGCGGCACGTGCGCGCGGTCCGCGCCGAGCTCCGCGAGCACGACGGCAGCCGTGATCGTCAGCGCGTCGAGCGGGAGCAGCGTCAGCCGCCACGCAGTCCTGCGCGCGCGCGCGATCGGCGCGCGCCCGCCTGGCTGTGGGAATAGCCGGTTGTGACCTCTGTCGTGGTCATCGTTCAGCAGCTCTCTGTCTGGTGAGGGATACGACGATCGCGTATCCGGATCACACGTTGCTACTTCGCGACGTCGCGACTCCGGGCGGCCCGACGCGTCAGCATGCCCATGCCGACGAGCAGAAGCGCACCCAGAACGATCAGCGCCAGGTCACGGCCGGTGAACGGCAGGAAGCCAACCTGATCCGCCGCCACCTCCCCGCCGTCGACCTGACTGTCGACCTCCGGCCCTCGCCCGCCGTAGGTCTGGCCGGTCGGCTCTTGCGCGAGCGCGACCGAAGCCCAGACGAAGAACGTCAATACCACCCCACCGATGCTGAACCCTCGAACTCTCATCTCATGCTCCTTAAGCCGCAATCCCCCAGGCGATGCTGGCGGGATCCCCTAGTGATCCCCTGGCGGAACTTAGTCGAAGATTGGCCGCTCCGCTAGCCCCCTAAACAGGGGAGCGGCTTGCAGAACTTAGTCGAAGAGTGGCCGCTCCGCTAGCCCCCCAAACAAGGGAGCGGCTAGGGTTTGCGGGTAGGTTCGGTCAACGGCCGGTCCGGACGTGCAGGTTCGGTAGGAAGTCGCAATTTCACTCAGCTCCGGGCGCCTGTGACACCGATCTATGAGCTCCTGAAACGGCACGTCCCGCGCAAGTGGCATGCACGTGTCCGACGTGCCGGCCGGGTGCGCTGGTACGCCAAGCTCCGGAATCTCCGCGGCGCCGACTTCCCGATCTCGAGGCGGCCGGGCTTCGCGGCGCGCTACATCCTGCTCGACCCCGAGGTCGACAACTACACGTACGAGCTCGAGAACCGCGACGCGCTCGGGCCATTCCTCGCCGGCGCTCTCGACAGGCCGCTGTCGGAGGTGAGTCGCGCGCTCGCGGAGGCGGACACGGATCCGGAGCTGACCGACGAGCTGGCGCGCCGCATCCGCTGGCGGTTCGACACGAAGCGGCGTCTCCCGCTCGGACGGCGGGTGCTCTGGTACGCGATGGTCCGGTTGCTTCGGCCTGCGCTCGTCGTCGAGACGGGGGTTCAGGCCGGACTGGGCACGCTGATCCTCCTACGGGCACTCGAACGGAATCAGCTCGAGGGTGCGTCCGGTCGGTTGATCTCATTCGACCCGCTGATGCAGGCAGGGTGGCTCGTGCCGGAACGCCTGCGCCCGGCCTGGGAGTTCGTGAACGAGCCGACCGAGACGGGGCTCGAGCCCGCGCTGCAGGGAACGCAGGTCGACCTGCTGTTGAGCGACAGCGGCGGCAGCTATCCACGGGAGCTGGGCGAGTACGAGGCAGCGCTCCGACACGGCTCCGACCGCCTCGTCCTGGTCGCCGGCAGCGGGGATCAGACACGCGCCCTCCCCGAGATCTCCTCCGCCCACGGGCTCTCGTACGTCTACTTCCGGGAAGAGCCGCGCGCGCATTTCTTCGCTGGCTCCGGCGTCGGGATCGCCCGCCGGACGTCTCCTGGCTAGGGCTGGCGCGCGGAGTCGGCCGCCGTCTCCGTGCCGGTGACCTGGGCGTGCCGGATGAGGAGGGAGTTCGCGACCTCCTCGACGTCGACCGGCTCGCCCCGCTTCAGCCAGCCGCCGACGAGATCGACCAGGGGCTCGCTGGGGTTGAGCCCTTCCGCAACGGCCACGGTCGTCCGCGCCTCGTCTCGTCGCCCCTGCTTCGCCTGCGCGAGTGCGAGCTGGAGGACGCTGTACCAGCTGTGGGGGTTGCGCTCGAGCGCACCTTCGTAGGCCACCGCCATCGCATCCCAGTCCTCACGGCGGCGGGCGATGGAGCCCGCGACGAGGTCGGCCGAGTCCGTCAGCGGATTGAGGCGCCGCGCACGATCGACGGAGGTGGCGGCCGCCGCCGGATCCGCACGCCAGACCGCGGCGGCGCGATGGACCTCACGGGCGGCGAGCCAGGGGAAGAGGAGTGAGAGCGCCACGACGAGCGCGAGCCCGGCGACCATCCCCCTGGCGATCAGGCTCGACGTCGCCGAACGCCGCGCGAGCTCCGTCGGCGCGGAGCCGGCCAGCGCCAGCGCGGCGAGCGCCGGGGCGGTGACCGCCGGCAGCTCCCAGAGCCAGTCGATCGACGCATGGACGAGCCACGAGATGAAGATTACGAGCGCGACGGCGGACATCCCGCGGCCGAGGCCCGTCTGCCTCGCCCGCGCCATCAGCGCCGCGATCAGCGCGGCGACGAGGAAGACGGCCATGAGCGCGGTCCCCACGACCCCGGTCTGGGAGAGCACCTGCATCACAAAGCTGTGTGGATGAAGCGTTTCCTCGACGGATCGCCGCTCGCGCATGTAGGCGACCGTGAAGTTTTCGGCGCCGACTCCGACGAGGGGGTGGTCACGGAACTCGTCCAGGGCGACGCGCCAGAAATCACGGCGGTTCGTCTGCAGGCCGCCGAGCAAGCGGCTCGAGCCGTGAATCTCGGCGTTCGTCGAGTCGAGATCGTCCCACGCCGTGGATGCCCGCGTACCCAGGTCTCCGAAGGCCACTGCGAACGCCAGGCCGGCGATCGCCGCGAACGCAGCGGCCACCGCGAGCGCGCGGCCCGCCACGTGGGAGACGCGCGCGGATACCTCGACGCGTCGGTCGACGAAGACAGTGAGCGCACCGACGACGAGCAGCGCGGCCGCGCTGAGGCCGATTGCGGCGGCTCCTGTTCGGGCGTCGGCGGTCAGCCCCGCTTCGTCGGTCGCGCCCGTCGCGTCGAGCAGCGCCGGGAACGCAGCTGCGACGACGACCGCGACGGGAAGGAGGAACACGAACGTCCGCGTGCGCTGTGGGACGAGGGCGAAGTACGCGATCAGCGCGAGCGGGAACACGATGGCCGCGCCACGGCTCTGCGTGAGCAACGCCAACTCGATGAGCACGCCGGCGACGACGAGAAAGAACGGCCGCACGACAGACGGGATCTCACGCCGGCTGGCGAGGAAGAGCGACGGCCAGAAGCCGAGGACGAGGACGGCTGCATTGCCGTTCGCATAGCCGACCGGCGCCGCGAGACGGCCGGAGTTGAAGTAGCCCGAAGCCTCCTCGCCGAACCCGGCGGCCAGCAACGTCAGGGTCCCGAGTGCGCACACACCGACGGCGAACCCTCCGAGCAGCACGATCCGGGTCGACACGCTCCAGCCGAGCAGCGCGAAGAGGAGGAAGACGACGAGGTACAGGGCAGTCCGGTTCGCCCCGTCCCAGGCGTCGCCGGGGACATCCGCCCACGTGATCGAGAGGTAGCTCCAGGCGGTGAAGCCGGCAAGGGCGACGAGCGCCACGACCGTCGCCCGGCCGGGGCTGGAGACGAGGCCCGGCGCAGCGAGGAGCACCACGACGACGAGCGCGACGAGAAAGAGCGCCCCCGGGTACCACTGCGTGGCGAAGTAGCCGCCGGACGCGTGCACCCACCAGAGGAAGAGCCCGAAAGGCAGCGCCCCGAGAGCCACCTCGGTGGGAGAAAAGCCGGTCGAGGCGAGCCGATCCCGGAGCGCGAGCTTGCCCTCGTTCATGTCGCGATACGCTAGTCGTAGCCTCGGCCCGATCGGGCACTGACGCATGCGCAACTTTCTCCACGTCGTCCATTACCCGGTCTTCGGAGGGCCACACAACCAGGCCCTCCACCTCGCGAGTCCACTGCGGGCACGGGGATGGGAGACGCTCGTCCTGCTCCCGGACGAGCGCGGCAACGCCGCGACGCGCCTCGGCGAAGCAGGCGTCGAAGTGGTGACGCTCCCCCTCCACCGCCTCCGCGCCACGTCGAATCCGCTGACCCAATTCCGCTTCGCGGGCGGGTTCTGGACGGAGGTCAATTCGATCAGGCAGCTGATCCGGGACCGGGAGATCGCCCTCGTCGTCGTCACCGGACTCACGAATCCCCACGCAGGAATCGCCGCTCGCCTCGAGGGGGTACCGGTCACGTGGCAGCTGATCGATACTCGGGCTCCGATGACTCTTCGCCGGGCGCTCATGCCCGTCGTCCTCCGTCTCGCGGATTCCTTGATGAGCACCGGCCGGGCCGTTGCGGCGATGCATCCCGGCGCGACGTCGCTCGGTGACCGGCTCGTGCCGTTCTTCCCGCCGGTCGACACCGAGCTGTTTCGACCGGACTCGGCGGGCCGCGCCGCGGCGCGCAAGGAGCTCGACGTCTCCGACGAGCAGACGCTCGTCGGTGCGGTGGGCAATCTGGTTCCGCAGAAGGGCTACGACTACCTCCTGCGCGCGGCCGCCTCGGCGCAGGCCGCTCACCCCACCCTGCAGCTGCGCATCCTGGGCGCCTCGACGCCGACCCACACCTCCCATGTGCGGAGGCTCCGCGAGCTGGCGGCCACACTCGGCTTCGATCCCGACGCGACGTTCACCGACCCAGGAAGCCGGGTCAGCGAGCTCGTCCGGGCGTTCGACATCGCGGTCCTGTCTGCCGTACCGCGTTCGGAGGGCGTCACGACGGCGTTGCTCGAGGCGATGGCGTCGGGGGTGCCGGTCGTCGCGACGGACGTCGGCGCGGTCGCCGAGGCCGTGCCTCACGGCCGGACGGGACTGCTGGTCAAGCCGCTCGAGGTGCCGGCTCTCGCCGGCGCGATCGGCCGGCTGTCCTCCGACCCCGAACGTCGGCGGGCGATGGGAGACGCCGCCCGCGAGCACGCCGTCGCGGCCTTCAGCCTCGACGTCTGCGCCGACACGCACATCGATGCCTTCGACAGGGCGATCCGCCACCACGCGGCGAGGGCGAGCGGTGAGATTCCGTCCCGCGACCGGCGGCGCCGGCCTCCGGCCCGCCGCCCGCGGTCGAAGGATCCGGGCGAGCCGCTGCGCGTGGTGATCGTGAACAAGTTCGCGCACGTAACCGGTGGCGCCGACCAGCACGTGCTCGAGCTCGTCTCGGCACTTCGGGCTCGCGGGCACGACGTCCGTGTCCTCACGACGTCGAGCCCGTTGAACGTCGAGCGCGACGGGCGCTTCGTGGCCTTGACCGTCACGAACGCCACCCGGAACAGCCTGCCGCCGCTTCGCCGGGCCGAGGTCGCGGGCCGGGCGTTCTGGAACTGGTCGGCGGCAAAGCAGATGCGCCTGCTCGTGGAGGACTTCCGTCCGGACGTCGTGCACGTGCACAAGCTCTACCCGCAGCTCTCCGTCGCCCCCGTCGTCGTCGCGAACCGATACGGCATCCCGATCGTGCACACGCTCCACGACCTCGAGCTGGTCGCCGCGAACCCCCTCGCGCCCGGCGGCGAATGGCGCGACAGACTGGAGGAGCGTGCCGACTTCCGCCTGCTCAACACGGCGACGTTCGCGGTCCGCAGATCAGTCCACCGCCCGCGTATCACCGCGTTCGTCGCCCCCTCCGCCTACATCGCGGACCTGCATCGCGAGTTCGGCATCGAAGCGGAGGTGATCCCGAACTTCACCGACTTCGCGGATCGTGAGCAGCTGCCCGGCTTCACGGACCGCGACGGCATCCTCTTCGTCGGCCGCTTGTCGCATCACAAGGGCGTCTTCGACGTCCTCGCGCTCGCACGCAGCCTCCCCGAGCAGCACGTGACCGTGGCCGGCTTCGGGCCTCTGGCGGCTCAGCTGAACGCCGAGCTGCTCGACCTACCGAATGCACGCTACGTCGGCGCGGCCGATCGGCCGACGCTCGAAGTGCTGTTGAAAGCGGCGCGCGTGGTCGTGATCCCGTCGGCGTATCCCGAGATCGGGCCGCTCGCCGCCATCGAGGCGATGGCTCTCGGCACGCCGGTCGTGGGCTACGACCACAGCGGCCTTTCCGAGTACGTCCGCGGAGCGGGAGGAGGCGAGGTCGTACCGCCCGAGGTGGAGCACCTGGCCGCCTCCGCGGCGTCGATCCACGACGACCCGGAGCTCTGGCAGCAGCTCTCGGACCGAGCGATCGAGGGCGTGAGGAGCGACCACTCGGCAGGGGCGTACGTCGAGCGGATCGTCGAGGTCTATCGACGCTCGATCGACCGGCACGCGACGACGGCGCGCTGAGCATCAACCCAATGGTGAAGCGCAGCCCTCTCGTCGTCGCCTACCACGCCGTGAGCTCCAGCTGGCGCTCCCCGCTCGCGATCACGGAAAGAGCGCTGTCGGCCCAGCTCGCCTGGTTCCGGCGGCACGGCTACGTCGGCCTGACTCTGGCTGAGTCCGAACGGCGCCGCGAGCGCGGTGATCTTCCCGACCGGTCCGCGGTCGTCACCTTCGACGACGGGTTCAGGAGCGTCCTGCGGGCGAAGCCGATCCTCGACGCCCACGGCTTTCCCGCCACGGTCTTCGCAGTGACCGGCTTCGTCGAGGGCGGGCAGCCACTCTCGTGGCCCGGCCTGGAGCACGTCCGGATCGACGCCGCAGACGAGCGGCGCTCCCTCACCTGGGACGAGCTGCGAGACCTCTCGCGCGAGGGCTGGGAGATCGGCTCTCACACGATGTCGCATCCGGTCCTCGTCGATGTGAGCGACGACGTCCTCGCAGCCGAGCTGACGCGGTCGCGAAAGCAGATCAGCTCGCAGCTCGGCTCCTGCGAGACCGTGAGCTACCCGTATGGGCTGGCCGACGGCCGAGTCGCCCGCGCCGCTCGGGACGCCGGCTATTCGGCTGGGGTGACGTTGACCCGGGCGCACGACGCCGACGAGCAGTTGCGTCGGCCGCGGTTGAACATGGAGTCGGGCGACACCGGGCTGCGCCTGCGGTTGACGGTCTCGAGACCGGGGCTGATGGTGCGCCGGAGCCGCCTGCTGAGAACGCTCGACCGCCGGGCGGGACGGCCCTCGTGGATCCCCCCGCGAGGTGATCCATCAGCTTGAGCAGGGGGTGGGCGCGCTCTCCTAGCATCCGCCGGAGTGGATCGCGTCCCGTCGGGTGGTTCCCTCATGCGAGGGACACAAGTGATGCGGCTGGGGGTCGATCAGACCCCCATGACGCCGCTATCAGTTCGCTATGTCGCAATTCGCGTTGCCGCCTTGTGCATCGCCGCCGCCGTGCTCGCCGGAGGAACAAGCGCCGGTGCCGGCACAGAGGACCGCTCCTGCCCCAAGGCCACGACGGCCACCCCCAAGACCGCCAAGCCCGGCTGCCGACCAGCCGCGAAGACTGCTTGGTGCCGCTCGGTGAGCGGCAAGAAGAAGGCCGCCATCTGCTCCGCCGCCACGGTGAGCACCAGAGTCACCAGCAGCGTGAGCAAGCGCAGACTGCCGCCGCCGAAGCCGCAGGTCCCGACGACCCCCCCGCCGCCCGCTCCCGCGCCGCCCGCACCCAAGCCGCCGGCGCCCGCGCCGCCCGCGCCCACGCCGCCCGCACCCACGCCGCCTGCGCCCGCGCCGCCCGCCCCGACGCCGCCCGCACCCAAGCCTCCGGCGCCCACGCCGCCCGCGCCCACGCCGCCCGCACCCACGCCACCGGCGCCTTCACCGACTCCGCCCGCACCCAACCCCGGCACGCCATCGGCCTTCCCCGCGTCGTACTTCACCGGACCTCTGGGTGAGCGCAACGTCCTGCCGTCGAGCGCGAAGGGAGCCCTGCTCGGCACCATGACCGGGGCGTACGGCATGCCCTGGCAGGAGGGCTGGAAGCTGACCCTCGCCCGCGAGCAGGCGATCGGACGCCGCTTCGACCTCTACCACTTCCACGCCGCCTCGCCCGCCGGCGGCTGCTGGTACTCGCCCGAGGGCCCCTTCCAGCGCATGCTCAACGGGAAGCCGCTCGAGCGCGTCGCCGCCGACCGCGGCGGCGTCCCGGTCATCTCCTGGCATCCCGGCTTCACGGTCGCTCAGGCGGCCAACGGTCTTGCCGACGACTGCTTCCGCCAGTTCGCGCGCGCCGCGAAGGAGCACGGCAGCACCGTCATGCTCCGCATGTTCTGGGAGTGGAATATCCCCGGCATGCACTGGGGCACTCAGAACGCCCAGACGTTCATCACCGCCTGGCGCCGGATCGTGAACATCATCCGAGCGGAGGGGGCCACGAACGTGGGCTTCTTCTACTGCCCGGACGAGGGCTATCGGGATCTCGCCGTCGCAGGCTATCCCGGTGATGCCTACGTCGACTGGGTGGGCGCCGACGCCTACAACCATGACCGTGAAGACGTCTACTCGACGGCGCACCACACCGGTTGGGCCGAGTTCGGAGAGATCTTCTTCCACACCCCGAGCGCGTCACTGCACGACCAGCTCGGCTCGCGCAAGCCGTTCGTGATCGGCGAGACTGGCGCACCCGAGGGGGCCGTTCCGGGGCGCAAGGGGAACTGGTACCGGAACGCGGGTACGTTCATCCGCGACCGGATGCCCAACCTGAAGGGCTTCCTCTACTTCGACGTCGATGTGTCCGCGGTCGAGCTGCCCACGTACAACTGGCGCATCGACACGTCGTCGGCCTCGCTCGAGGGGTTCCGCGACCTCGCGCAGATGGCCCACTTCAACACCGGCGGCCTCTAGAGACACAGCGTTCGGGTGGTCGCACCGCCGGTGCGGCCACCCGTCGCAACAGAACAGAAAGAGCCGTTCCCTGGGCGTGAGCGCGGCTCGTCCAGAAGTGATGACGGCTACAGTAACGCGAGGTGGATGCCGACTCTTCTTCAGCCGTGACCGACTCCCATTCCGCGCTGAACTCGGACCTCCGCACCTATCTCTCCGTCCTCTGGCGGCGCAAGCTGATCATCCTGCCGCTCGTGATCATCGTGCCGATCGTGGCGTACCTGCTGCAGAGCCAGAAGGCCGCCCTGTATCACGCGTCCGCCGACGTCCTGCTGAGCCGAACGAGCCTCAGCGACTCGCTCGCGGGCATCGACGATCCCAACATCTTCCAGCCGGAACGCGACCAGCGGAATCAGGTCGAAGTAGCGCGCGCACCCGATCTCGCCGCCGACGTCGTCGATGCCGCCAACATCGACGGGCTGACCACGCGCGGCCTGCTCGAGAACTCGACGGTCGAGCCCGTCGAGGACGCGGATCTCCTGAAGTTCACCGTGGCGAGCCGGGACGAGTCGGAGGCGATGCAGCTCGCGACCGACTACGCGCGCGAGTACATCACGTACCGCCTCGGTCTCGACACCAAGGCGCTGCAGCAGGCCCTCACCGCTCTCTCGGACAAGCTGGAGGAAACGGAGCAGGGTTCGAGCCTCTACAACAGCATCGTCGCGAAGCAACAGCAGCTCGAGACGGCGGCCGCCCTCCAGACGGCGAACGCGGTCCTGATCCATCCGGCCACCGAGGCGACCCAGGTCGAACCACGGCCGAAGCGGGCGGCGATTCTCGGCCTGCTCGCGGCGATCGTCCTCGGCCTCGGGATGGCCTTCGTCTACGAGGCGTTGGACGTGCGCGTTCGCACGGCCGACGAGGCCGCAGACCTCCTCGACCTGCCACTCGTCGGCAAGCTGCCGCGACCGTCCCTGCTCATGCGGCGGGACGTCGTCATGCTCTCCTGGTCGAACCACGCCGAGGCAGAACCGTTCCGGATCCTGCGCTCCAATCTCGAGTTCGTCGCAGTCGACCCGCCGCTTCGCAGCGTCCTCATCACGAGCGCCCTCAGCGGCGAGGGCAAGTCGACCGCTGCCGCGAACCTCGCGGTCTCGTTCGCGCTGGTCGGCAAGAAGACGATCCTGGCCGACTTCGACCTGCGCCGGCCGTCGGTCGCCCGCCTCTTCCGGATCGACGAGGAGCCGGGGATCACCGATGTCGCGTTGGGCCATGCGACCCTCGAGTCGGCTCTGCAGCGGATTCCGATCGGCGCATCGATGGAGCGGAAGCCACAGACCCGTCAGAACGGGCAGAAGACGCAGAACGTCGCCATTGAGGGAGGTTCTCTCGAGGTGCTGACCGCCGGCTCCTTCGCTGCGGCGCCGGGTGAGTTCACGATGACGGACGCCGTGGCCGACCTCCTCGAGGCCCTGCACGAGCGCGCCGAGATCCTGATCCTGGATTCCCCTCCCGCGCTGCAGACGAGCGATGCGCTGTCGCTGAGCGACAAGGTCGACGGGATGCTCTTCGTGGCGAAGCTCGGAGTGCTCCGCCGGACGATGGTCCGCGACCTCAGGCGCTTCTTTGCCGCAGCCCCGGCGCCGAAGCTCGGTGTGGTCGTGACGGGAACCTCGTCCGACGCGGCCTACGGATACTACGGCGGTCAGCGTCGCGAACGCGTGGAGGAGTACCCGGTCGCGCCGCCGGAGCCCGGAGCCGCTGCTCGCCGTAAGCAGCGGACGTACGGCTAGAGCGAACGACCGCGTCACCCACTACCCATGTCCGGACTGCGGATCCTCCTCTCGTCCTCGTACTACTGGCCCGAGGTGGCCGGGAACGCGCCGTACGTGACTGCGGTGGCGGAACATCTCGCACAGAGCGGGCACGAGCTCGTCGTGGTCGCGGGCTTCCCTCACTATCCGGAGTGGACGCCGACGCAGCGCCGGGTCGCCACGCTCGAGGAGCGCAACGGCGTGCAGATTCGCAGGCGCTGGCACTACGTGCCACGCACGCAGTCCGCCGCGACACGCGCGTTCTACGAGGCCTCGCTCCTCGCGTTCGGAGGCACCGCGCTCCCGCGCCGGCGCCCGGATGTGATCCTCGGCGTGCTGCCCACCCTCGCCGGCGGGGGGCTCGCGGGTGCCGCGGCTGCGCTCTACCGCCGCCCTTACGGTCTGGTCTTCCAGGATCTCCTCGGGCTGGCCGCGACACAGAGCGGCGTTCGTGGCGGGGCTCGCGTGGCAGGACTCGTTCGCCGCACGGAGCTCGGGCTCGCGCGGCGGGCGACAGCGGTCGGCGTGATCGCGGACGGGTTCGCACGCCACTTCGAGCGGCACGGCATTCCTCCCGGGCGAATTCACCGGCTGCGCAACTGGTCGCAGGGAGAGGTGCCGTCTGAGCCCGCCGGTCAGACACGAGCGCGGCTGGGCTGGGACGACGGCAGCTACGTCTGCGTCCATGCCGGGAACATGGGCCACAAACAGGGACTGGAGAACGTGCTCGGCGCGGCCGAGCGGCTCCGCGGCCGGCAGGTGAAGATCGTGCTCGCAGGTGACGGCAACGAACGCGCGTCGCTCGAGGCCCAGGCGAGGGCGAAGGCTCTCACGAACGTCTCGTTCCTGCCGCCGACCCGGCCGGGGGAATACGAGGCTCTGCTGCGCGCCGCGGACGCGCTGCTGGTGAACCAGCGTGGCGCCGTGGGCGACATGTCACTCGCCAGCAAGCTTACGTCCTACTTCGCCGCAGGACGACCGGTCGTGGCGGCCGTCGCGGCGGAGAGCGAGACGGCGCGTCAGCTCAGGGCTGCGGACGCCGGGCTTCTCACCGAGCCGGACAATCCGGATGCCCTCGCCGCCGCGATCCTGACTCTGGCCACGAGCGATGCCGAGGCCGACCGCTATCGGGAGAATGCCCTTCGGTACACGGAGGACGAGCTGAGCGCGGCGGGGGCGCTCCGCGGCTACGACGAGCTCGTCGCACATGTCGCGGCGGGACGACGGTGACGACCGGGGCCGAAGCGGGAGCGCGCGACGGCCGCAAGCCGCGGCTGTCCGTGTGCATCCCCTGCTACCGGCCCGACCGGGAGCTGATCGTCGCCGCGGCGGAGAGCGCCGCCGCTCAGCTACCGGAGGACAGCGAGCTGCTCGTGTTCGCCTCGGGGCCATCCGCGGAGATCGCACACGAGCTGCCGCTCCCTCCTCAGGCCCGACTCGTGGTCGCGAGCACACCGCTCACGCTGGTCGAGAACTGGAACCGCTGTCTCACGAGCTCCGCGGGCTCGCTCGTTCACCTGCTGCACAGCGACGACCTCGTCGCCGACGGCTTCTACGCCACGATCCTCGACCTGGCAGACAGATTCCCGGGGGCCGGTCTCTACGCGACCGCCTTCGCTCTCGCGGGGACGCACACGCCGGCCGTCAGCGCCGAGGGAGTGCTTCTGCCACCGCGCGAGGCAGCGGCGTTCTTTCTCGTGGACGAGCGGCACTCATGCGGAAACGTTGTCCTCACGCGCCGTGTGATCGAGCAGTGCGGAACGCTCGACGCCGAGTTCGCCAGCTGCCCCGACGAGGAGGCGTACCTCCGCTACGCCGCGGCAGGAGGCCTCGGCTTCTCACCGAAACCGCTCTACCTCGAGCGGAGTCACGAGCTTCAGGAGCGCTTCGCCGCCTGGCAACGACGGGAGTTCGTCGAGGAGTACTTCCTGGCTCGGATCGTTGGGGCGCGCAATCTCGACAAGGAGACAGAGGCGCTGGCAGAGGCCTCGACAGTACAGGGAGTGGTCTCGGTGGCCGTAGCACTTGCGGACGCGGGCCTGCGCACGTCCGCCGAGCGCGTCCTGGACGAGCTCGCCCGCCTGAGTCCCCGTTCGGCGCGTTCCGCGAGGGTGCGGGTGGCGCGCTTCGCGTGCCGCCACCCATTCGCGCTCCAGCTCCTGTCGGTCCGCCGCCGGCTGAAGCTGGTGCTCAGGAGGGCAGCGGGATGAACGAGGATCGGAGCCGGCTGCGCCGCCTGACGGGCGCGCTGCCCGTGTGGACGCGACTGTGGGCGGCCGACAGTGCCGTGCTGGTCTTCTCGCAGGCCCTCACGGTGCTGTCGTCCTCTTTCGTGGCGATCGTCCTCGCGCGGTACCTCGAGCCCGAGCTGTGGGGGCTCTTCGCCGGCCTGCTCGGCCTCGCGCTCGGCCTCGCCATCGTGATCGACTTCGGCCTCGGGACGTGGCTCCTGCGCGAGCTCTCACGACCGGCGCGCACCGAGCCCGACGAGGCGGGGCGGCTGCTCGGCGCCACGATCGGCATCAACGTCGTCATCGGCGGCTGCGTGCTCGTCGCCGCCCTCGCCGTCACGAGCATCGCCGGCTCGTCGGGCGAGACGCGGCTGACGCTCGCGCTGCTCGTGGTGTACGGATTGCTCATCGCGAGCGCGACCGCGCTCGAGGCCCTCCTCCGGTCACGACGCCAGGTCTTCAGGGTGTTCCTGTGCTCCTTCTACGAAAAGGCACTGCTCGTCGCGTTGACGATCGCGCTCGTGCTCAGCGAAGCGAGTCTGGCCAGCCTGGGCCTGGCCTACGCGTCGGCGGGGCTGGTACGAGTCGGCGTCGCGGCCTACTACGTACTGCACCGCGAGGGACTCCGGCTCGTCGCCGCTACTCCGCGTGAGGCACGAAGGTATGCCAAACGAGGCCTCCCGTTCATCCTCGCCATCGCCGCGATGAACGTGATCCCGCGTATCGACGTGCTGCTCCTTCTCACGCTGTCGAGCACCAGCGCGGCCTACTTCGCGCTCGGCGAGCGGCTGCTCCTGCCTGCGCTCGTGGCCTCGGCGGCGTTCAGCATCACCCTGTACCCGTTTCTCTCCGGCGGCGCTGCGCTCGGAGTGGGTCTCCGCCTGTCGGTCACGGTCGGCGCCCTCGGCGCCCTGGTCTGCGTCGTGGGGGTCCTGCTGACACCCTGGCTCGTCCCACTGCTCTTCGGGGAGGACTACCGGGACGCGGTGCCGGTCGTGACGATCATGCTCCTCGTCATTCCCTTCGTCTACGCAACCGGGCCGCTCCTCACGCACCTCTACTCACTCGGACGCGAGCGGGAGGTGCTGGTGGCCACCCTCGGCATGTCCCTCCTGGGGAGCGCAGCGATCGTCCTCGGCGAGCTCGTGGGTGGACCCACCATGGCGGCCGCAGGCGCGGTGCTGCGTCAGGCGCTCTTTCTGACGTCGCTCGTGGCGGTGGCGGTGCTCGTCGACCGTTCACGGCAACCCGAGCGCGCGCTGACCCTCACCCAGGAGCAGAGCTGATGGCCAGCCATCCTGCGGCGGCGGGAGTCGCCCCACGCACGGTCCCCTCGTGGCTGCTTGGCGTCGGCTTCGTCGTGGGGGCCATGATCGTCGGCTGGGCGGCGAGCGACAGCCCCATGCTCGTCGGCCTGCTCGTCGCGACGATCCTGTGCCTCCCGCTGCTCGTGAGCCCCCGTGCCCGCGTGCTCTGGGTCGTCTTCGGCGCACTCATCTTCTTCGGGACGACGGACGAGATCACGCCGGGCAAGCTCGCCTATCTCTACGGGATCGGCTTCGCCCTGCTCGGCTCGCTGGTCCACGCGCGTGCCCAGAAGGGGTCGACTGCGTACACGCTCCTCAAGCCGTTCTTCTGGACTTCCGCCGCCTTCGCCGTGCTGGCGGCGGTGAGCCTGCCCGTCTCGATGCTGAACGAGACGCCGCAGACCGATTGGCTCCGCGACCTCGCGCCGTATGTGATGTTCGCCGCGGCCCCGCTCTTCGCGCTCGACGCCCAGGCGGCGTTCTCCCGACGGGCGCTCGAGCGGTTGCTGGCCGTCGCGGGCCTTTTCGCAGCGATCTCGTTCGGCGTGACCTGGGTCACGTATCGCGGCATCGCGGATCTCTCCGCCGTTCCCGTCGGCTTCCCGAGCACGCTGCTCGCCGCCGCGCTCGTCGCGTACGGCAGCAGCATGCTCCTGCAGGGCTCCGAGCGGCGCGGCACCTGGCTGCTGCTGACGGCGACCCCGCTCTCGCTCCTCTTCGTCACCGGGACGCGGACGACGTTGCTCCTCGTCCTCGCGCCGCTTGCGATCGTGCTCGCGAGCCCGCGCGGCATGTCCGCACGCGCACTGCGCCTGGCCGTCGCGCTGCCGGTCCTGGCTCTCGTCGTCGGACTCTCACTCCAGTCGATCCTCCACGCTTCCGATGCCGACGCGGACGAGCTGCAATCGCGGATCGCGCTCCTCCTCTCAACCGGCGGGACGAGCGACCAGAGCTTCCGGGAGCGGCTCAGCCAGACCGAGGCGGCGCGGGAGGTCTTCGCGGAATCGCCGGTTCTGGGAGCCGGTCCGGGCGTGAAGTTCGAGTGGTTCGACAGCGTGGGCGACCGCTTCGTCACCACGAACGTCGACACGCCGCTCGGGTTCCTGAGCAAGTTCGGCGTCCTCGGCCTCGGCTGGATCCTGATCGTCCTCGTCTCGTGGATCACGTTCTACCGAGAGCTCAGGCGGCGCGGACGCGAGCCGACGCCCGCGCAGCTCGCGCTCGTGGGCTTCGGCGCCGTCGTCGTCGGGTACTGGGCGCTGCAGGTGGCGATCGAAGACAAAGGCCTCCCATCCGCCCTGCTCCTGCTGCTCGCGCTCGCCCTGGTAGACCTCCGCGAGCGGCCGGGGCTGCCTCGCGCCACCCGCTGACGCCCTCCCGCCCCGTGTCAGGCGCCATCCTCGACAACTCGGCAGATGTCTTCCGCATCTGCGTGGTCTGCACAGGGAACCGCTTTCGCAGCCCACTCACCGCGGCGCTGCTCCGCTCCAGGGCGGGTGGCCTGCCGATCGAGGTCGAGTCCACGGGCACGCTCGACATCGGGCCTGCACGGGCTCTGCCCGAGGCGCTTGTCGCGGCGGAGGAGCTCGGCGTCGATCTGACGGAGCATGTCGCGCGCCACGTGACGGCCGCGGACGTGGCGAGCGCCGACCTCGTACTGGGCTTCGAGCGCATGCACGTCGCCATGTGCGTCGTCGACCTCGGGCTGCCCCGTGACCGCGTGTTCACCGTGCCCGAGCTCGCGGAGCTCCTCGCCGAGATCGATCCGCCCTCGGCAGCGGATCCCGCGGAGCGAGCCCGCCAGGCAGTCAAGGCGGCTCATGAACTCCGGAGCGCGACGGCCGCCGCCAACCTGCGTGAGATCGCCGATCCGCTCGGACGCTCGCGACGGGACCGGGAGAAGATCGTCATCCAGGTGTCGCGGCTCACCGACGAGGTGTTCGACGGGCTCTTCGGCACGACCGGCGGGCGCCCGCCTGGAGAGCCTGACCCGGGAGCGCGCAAGGTAGCGTGACGTCGCCCGCCGCCCTTGCGACGCCCGTCGATGCGAATCGCCATCATCACCAACCTCATCGCGCCCTACCGGACGCCGATCTACGAGCGGCTCGCGGCTGACCACGGGTGCGATCTCCACGTCGTCTACGAGAGCGCCAGCGAGCCGCATCGTCAGTGGGACGTCGGCGGCGCCCTCCCGTTTCCGCACACCGTGCTCAGGTCGATCACACTCGATCTGCGGCGCCTGGCGCCCGAGGCGTTCCTGCACCTCCCGCTCCGGCCGAACGCACCCCTGCGGCGGTTCCGACCGGATGTGGTGCTCGGCAACGGCGGCGGCATCTGGAGCTCCCCTGCCAACATCGCCGCGCTCACGCCCCGCCGCAGCTGGGCCTTCGTCCCGTCCTGGGAGGGCTTCGACAACCCGCGGCCGTCGCGGGCACGGCGCCTCGCCGAGCCCTGGGTACGAACCTTCATGCGTGCCGGTGATGCGTGGCTGGCCTGGGGAAGCCGCGCGGCGCGCGACGTCGTCCGGCTCGGGGCCGATCCGGAGCGCACGATCCGCTGCCCTCAGGTGTCGCTTCCGACCGGGGAGGAAGCAGCGGGCCGGTCCGGCACACCCTCGCCGAGCGCGTTTCTCTTCGTCGGCCGGCTGGTCGAGCACAAGGGCGTCCGGGTCCTCCTCGAAGCGTTTGCCGATGCGCCCGGCGAGCTCTGGATCGTGGGGGACGGACCAGCTCAGGGCGGAGGTCGAGACCGCAGCCGGCGCCGATTCCAGGATCACCTATCACGGTCATCTCGACCGGCCGGCCCTGGCCGAGCTCTACCGCCGGGCGTCCGCGCTCGTCCTGCCGTCGAGCTACGAGGTGTGGGGTCTCGTGGTCAACGAGGCGCTCGCGCACGGCCTCCCGGCGATCGTCTCCGATCTGGTGGGTGCCGGCGAGGACCTCGTCGTCGACGGCGTGACCGGGTACTCGGTGCCCGCCGGATCGGCGTCAGCGCTCGCCGAGGCGATGCGGAAGACCGCCGGCTGGGGCGAGCCGGAGTACGAGGCGTGCAGGCTGCGGGCGCACGAGCTGCTCGAGGAGTACACGTTCGACCGGGCCGCCGAGCGCGTCTTCGAGGCGTGTCGGGTGGCGGTCGACCATCGCCGGGCGTCGAGCCGCGCCGGATGACGAGCGGCGCGGCGTGACGGCAGCCCGCGGCCCGCGGGTCGTGCTGGTCGACCTCTATCACGGCGGGCACCACGGGCAGTACGTCGAGTGCCTCCTCGACTACTGGCGTGACAGGCAGCTCGCCGGCGAGCTCCACGCGGTCGTCTCGGAGAGGTTCGGCGAAGAGCACGGGCTGTTGATCTCCGCAATCGAGGAGACCGCAGGAGCGAGCGTGCATCTCGTCCCGGTGCCGCCGCTCGAGCAGCGGAGTCTGCTGAAGAACGATCTCCTGCACGGCCGGGTCGTCGCCGAGTACGCCTCCCGGCTGGATCCCGACCAGGTCCTCCTGATGTATTTCGACCACGTGCAGCTCTCTCTGGCGCGCAATTTGCGGCTGCGGCGGCCGACGGGCATCTCCGGCATCTACTTTCGCCCCACGCTCCACTACCGGGCGTTCGGCCTGAACCCAGGCGGCCGTGACGCCTTCGTCGCCCTGCGCAAGCGGCTCGTGCTGCGTGCGGCGCTTCGCAACCCGCAGCTCCGGACGCTGTTCGTGCTCGATCCGTACGCGGCTGAGCAGCTCGCCCGGCAGCCGGGCGGGGCCGAGATCGTCCACCTGCCCGAGCCGCTTCGACTTCCTCCGGCGGCAGAACAGCGGCCGCCCTCGACCCTCGATCACGTCGACCCCGACCGCCGCACTCTGCTCCTCTTCGGCAGCCTCGACGACCGCAAGGGGATCCGGCCTGTGCTCGACGCGCTGGCCGCACTGCCGAAATCGGCGCAATCGCGTCTCGCCATCGTCCTGGCGGGGAAGCTCGTCGGGCAGGAGCGCGACGAGCTGCGCCGGCGGATCTCCGCTCTCGCCGACGCGTCGCAGGTACAGGTGCTACTGGACGACCGCTTCCTCGCGGAGGACGAGATCCAACCCCTGTTCGCGGCGTCAGACCTCGTTCTCCTGACGTACGACCGCCACGTGGGCTCGAGCGGCGTGCTGATCCGTGCCGCCGCGGCCGGAGTGCCGGTGCTGTCGTCCGACTACGGGCTCCTCGGCGCGCAGGTCACACGGCACCGGCTCGGGGTGACCCTCGACGCCACGTCTGCCGAGGCCATCGGCACGAAGCTCGTCGCGTGGCTGGACGATCCCACCACGATCCCACTCGATCCCGACCGGGCAGCCGCGTTCGCCGCCGCCAACACGGCCGAGGCGTTCGCGGAGACGATCTTCTCGCGCCTCGTCCCAGGAAGCTAGCGCGCCTTCGTCGCCAGCACCCGCAGCTGACGCCGGCGCAGGACAGCCGCGGTCAGCCACTCCAGCCTCTCGAAGAGCGGGCGCGGAAGCCACGTCAGCCCGGAGAAGCGGAGCGACCACGCGCGGGTGATCACCTCGCACTCCTCGAGCGAGAAACCGGCCTGCCGCACGAGGTTGGCGAGCGTCTGTGGCGTCCAGGTGAAGAACTCCTGCCTCACGTCTGGAGCGCTGTCGCGCTCGCGCTTCGATCGCCAGTCGCCCATCGGCACGACGAGCACGAGCCGGCCTCCCGGGCGCAGGATGCGGCGCAGCTCCACGAGCTCCCGGTACGGCTGCAGCGTGTGCTCGAGGGCGTGGTTGGAGATGACGACGTCCGCACACTCGGCCGGCACGTCCTCGGCCTTCGCGTGCACGATCAATCCCTTGTTCGCGGCATCCGCGCGGGCGGCGGGATTCGGCTCGACGCCGTGGCGCACACTCGCCGGCAAGGCCGCCAGGAGGTCGCCGCCGCCGCAGCCGAAGTCGACGACCGTACCGTCGCCGGCCGGCAGGTACGGCTCGAACAGGGGGGCGGTCAGGCGCCCGCCGACAGAGCCACAATCACGCTGCCAGGCGTAGTAGTCCTCGCCCTGCTCGCCGACGTAGTACGGAGCAACGAGCTCGTCCTTCTCGCTCTCCACCGAGGAAGCGTAGACGCTTCGCGGCTCGACCGGCCGATTGCGTACCCTGCGCGCGATGCGGGTCCTCGTCACCGGCCACCACGGCTACCTCGGCTCGATCACGACCGACGTGCTCGCAGGAGGCGGGACACGACGTCGTCGGGCTCGACACGTTCTTCTACGAGGGCTGCGACCTCTGGGACGGACGACGCAGCATCGACGAGCTCCGGCGTGACGTTCGCGACGTCGCGCGCAGCCGACCTCGACGGCTTCGACGCCGTCGTCCATCTCGCCGCCCTGTCGAACGACCCGCTCGGCGACTTCGACCCCGAGCTGACGGCCGAGATCAACTTCCGCGCGACGGTGTCGCTCGCGCAGGCGGCGCGAGAGGCCGGCGTCGAGCGCTTCGTGTTCGCGTCCTCCTGCAGCATGTACGGCGCGCAGGGCGGTGACGGCCAGGTCGACGAGAGCGCGCACCCTGCAGCCTCTGACCGCGTACGCAGAGTCGAAGGTCCGGTCCGAGCAGGAGCTCGCACCGCTCGCGTCCGACGCCTTCTCCCCGATCTTCATGCGCAACGCCACCGCGTACGGCGCCTCGCCGCGCCTGCGGCTCGACATCGTGCTGAACAACCTCGTCGGCTGGGCGTTCACGACCGGCGACGTCAAGATCCTGAGCGACGGCACGCCCTGGCGGCCGCTCGTCCACATCCGCGACATCGCACGGGCGACGGCCGCCCTGCTCGACGGCGCCGCGCGAGGTCGTCCACGGCGAGGCGTTCAACATCGGCGGCCCGGACGAGAACTACCAGGTGCGCGAGCTCGGCGACATCGTCGCGCGAGACGGTGCCGGGTGCACGGTCGCCTACGGCGGCTCCGGCGACCCGGATCCGCGCAGCTACCGCGTCGACTTCGGCAAGTTCGCGCGCGCGTTTCCCGACTTCCGCTTCGAGCTGGGACGCACGGCGCGGCGCGGCCGAGCTGCACGACGCCTACCGCGCGGCGGGCCTCACGTACGAAGAGTTCGAGGGCGACCGCTTCGTGCGGCTGCGGCGGCTGCGGCGGCTCCTCGAGAGCGGCCGCCTCGACGAGCGACCTGCGCTGGCTCGAGGCCCGAGGCGCGGACGTGATCTTCGAGGAGACGCCGGTCGTCGGCGCCTTCGTGATCGACCTCGAGCCGCGCGACGACGAGCGCGGCTTCTTCGCGCGCGTCTTCTGCCGGCGCGAGTTCGAGGAGCACGGGCTCAATCCGGACGTCGTCCAGTGCAACCTCTCGCTGAGCACGAACGCCGGCGACCCTGCGCGGGATGCACTTCCAGCGCCCGCCGCACGAGGAGGCCAAGCTCGTGCGCTGCACGCGCGGCGCGCTCTGGGACGTCGTGCTCGACCTCCGGCCCGACGTCGCCGACCTACCTCGCAGTGGTACGGCGTCGAGCTGAACGCCGAGAACCGGCGCATGCTCTACGTGCCGGAAGGCTGCGGGCACGGATTCCAGACGCTCATGCCCGAACACCGAGGCGCTCTACCAGGTGAGCGCCGCGTACGCGCCCGAGCACGCGACGCGGCGTGCGCTGGGACGATCCGGCCTTCGGCATCGACTGGCCGGAGGCGGACGAGCGCGCACGATCTCCGAGAAGGACCGGAACTGGCCCGACTACCAGCCGCGTGTCGGTGCCGGCGTGATCATCGTCGACCGCGCGCTCGAGCGGCGGGAGCGCGAGGGCAATCCGATTCGCGTCGGTCTCGTCGGCGCCGGCTTCATGGGCCGCGGGATCGCGCTCCAGATCGTCACGGCCGCGCCGGGCATGGAGCTCGTGGCGGTCGCGAACCGGCACCTCGAGCCGGCGCTGCGGGCGTACGCCGACGCGGGGATCGACGACCCGCAGCACGTCGAGTCGCGTCGCCGAGCTCGAGCAGGCGATCGCCGCGGGCCGGCCGGCCGTGACCGAGGACGCGCTCCTCGTCGCCGAGGCCGAGGGCATCGACGCGATCGTCGAGGTCACCGGCGCCGTCGAGTACGGCGCGCGCGTCGTGCTGCACGCGATCGAGCACGGCAAGCACGTGATCCTGATGAACGCCGAGCTCGACGGCACGCTCGGGCCGATCCTGAAGCAGCGCGCCGACCAGGCCGGCGTCATCTACACGAACTCCGACGGCGACCAGCCCGGCGTGATGATGAACCTCTACCGCTTCGTCAAGGGGATCGGCGTCCGGCCCGGTCCTGATCGGCAACATCAAGGGCCTCCACGACCCGCACCGGAACCCGACGACGCAGGAGGGGTTCGCGCGCCAGTGGGGCCAGAAGCCGCACATGGTGACGCTCGTTCGCCGACGGCACGAAGATCTCGTTCGAGCAGGCGCTCCTCGCGAACGCGACCGGGATGCGGGTGGCGAAGCGCGGCATGCACGGCTCCGACCGTCGAGCCCGGCACGACGCGTCGAGGAGGCGGCGACAGCTCTTCGACCCGGAGGAGCTGCTCGAGGGCCCGGGATCGTCGACTACGTCGTCGGCGCCTCGCCCGAGCCCGGGCGTCTTCGTGCTCGGCACGCACTCGCAACCCGATCCAGCAGCACTACCTCAACCTCTACAAGCTCGGCGAGGGGCCGCTCTACTGCTTCTACACGCCGTACCACCTCTGCCACTTCGAGGTGCCGACGACGGTCGCCCGGGCGGTCGACTTCGGCGACGCCGCGCTCGCGCCGGCGGGGCCGATCCAGGTCGAGGTCGTCGCGACGGCCAAGGTCGACCTCGAGCCCGGGCGACGAGCTCGACGGCTTCGGCGGCTACCTCTCCTACGGCCTGGCCGAGAACGCGGACGTCGCGGCCGCCGAGCGACTGCTGCCGATGGGGCTGACGGAGGAGGGCGTGAAGGTCGTCCGCGCCGGTCGCGCAAGGACGAGGTGCTCACCTACGACGACGTCGAGCTGCCCGCAGGGCCGGCTGTGCGACCGCCTCCGGGCCGAGCAGGACGCCGCCGTCTCCTCTAGTCGATGACCGCGACCGCGGGGATCGGGCACGACGAAGCGGCCGCCCCACTCCCTGATCCAGCCCATCTGCTCGACGATCTCGTCCCGCAGGTTCCACGCGAGCAGGAGCAGGTAGTCGGGCCGGGTCTCGCCGACGTGCTCCGGCGCGTGGATCGGCAGGCGCGAGCCGGGTAGGTAGCGACCCTGCTTGTGCGGGCTGCGGTCGGCGACGTACTCGACGAGACCGCGTGTCGATGCCGCAGTAGTTGAGCAGCGTGTTGCCCTTCGCCGCGGCGCCGTAGGCGGCGACCGAGCGCGCCGGCGCTCGGATGCCTCCTCCAGGAACGCGCAGCAGCTCGCGCCTGATCTCGCGCGACTGCCGCGTCGAACGCCGTGTACGTCTCGAGCCGGTGCAGACCCGGCCGCCTCCTCGCGCTCCCGCAGCTCACGCCACGCGCAGGCCCCGTCCACGGCCCGCCTCGACCGGGCGCGGCGTAGATCCGCACCGAGCCCCCGTGCGTTCGGCAGCTCCTCGACGTCGAAGAGCTCGAGCCCATGCTCGCGCGAAGAGCCGCTCGACCGCGAGCGAGCGAGAGGTAGGAGAAGTGCTCGTGGTAGATCGTGTCGAACTCGCGCCTCTCGATCAGCCGCAGGAGATGCGGGAACTCGAGAGTGAGCACGCCGTCGTCGGCGACGAGAGCACGGAGGCCGGCGATGAAGTCGTGGAGGTCGGGCGACGTGGGCGAGCACGTTGTTGGCGACGACGAGATCGGCGCGCCCGTGCTCGCGGGCGAGCCGCTCGCCGACCTCGCGACCGAGGAACTCCTCGACGCGTGGGAATGCCCCGCTCTCGTGCGACGGCGGCGACGTTGCGCGCCGGCTCGACCCCGAGCACGGCGATGCCGAGCGGCTGGAAGAACTGGAGCAGATAGCCGTCGTTGCTCGCGACCTCGACGACGAAGCTCCCCGGGCCGAGCCCGAGCCGCTCGACGATCGACTCGACGTACCGGCGCGCATGCTCGAGCCACGACTCCGAGTACGACGAGAAGTACGCGTACTCGCCGAAGATGCTCTCCGCCGTGACGACGGCGGGCAGCTGGACCAGGAAGCACGTCGCCGCACACGAGAGCGAGCAGCGGGTAGACCGGATCCGGCCGGTCGACGTCGGCGGGCTCGACGTAGGAGTTCGCGAGCGGCGACGAGCCGAGGTCGGCGAAGGTCATGCCGAAGCTCCGCGCCGCACAGGCGGCAGACGAGCGCGACCGCCGGCGTCACCACACCTTCCAGGGAGCGTCGCCGGAGGCCCACTGCTCCTCCAGCACCATCTTGTCCCGCAGGCTGTCCATGTTCTGCCAGTAGTCCTCGTGACGGTACGCGGCGAGCTTGCCCTCGCGCGCCAGTCGCTCGAGCGGCTCGCTGCTCCCACACCGTCGAGTCGCCGTCGATGTAGTCGAGCACGCCCGCGGCTTGACGACGAAGAAGCCGCCGTTCACCCAGCCGCCGTCGCCGGAGGGCTTCTCGTGGAAGCTCTCGATCCTCGCGCTGCGTCTCGCGCAGCGCGAGCGCGCCGAAGCGGCCGGGCGGCTGGATCGCCGTCAGCGTCGCGTCGCACGCCCTGCTCGCGGTGGAACGTCGACGAGCCTGCGTGACGTCGATGCGGGCCAGGCAGTCGCCGTAGGTGAGGCAGAACGTCTCGTCGTCGAGGTAGCGGCGCGAGCCGCTTGATGCGCCCGCCGGTCATGGTGTCGTCCCCGGTCTCGACGATCGTGACCCGCCAGGACTCGGCGTTCGCCGAGTGCGTCGTGATGCTGTTCTCGGCCAGGTCGAACGTGACGTCCGCCATGCGGAGGTAGTAGCTCGCGAAGTACTCCTTCAGCAGGTGGCTCTTGTAGCCGGCCGCGATCACGAAGTCGTCGATCCCGTGCGCGGAGTAGATCTTCATGATGTGCCAGATGATCGGCCGGCCGCCGATCTCCACCATCGGCTTCGGCCGCACCCCGGTCTCCTCGCTGAGCCGCGTGCCGAAGCCGCCGGCCAGGATCACCGCCTTCATCGCGCCACCCTACGCGCGCTCCTTGAGCGCCGGGAAAGAGGATCACGTCGCGGATGCTGTCGCGGCCCGTGAGCACCATCGCCAGGCGGTCGATGCCGAGCCCGAGGCCGGCCGTCGGCGGCATCCCGTAGCCGAGCGCCTCGACGTAGTCGGGGTCGTCCTCGACGATCTCCTCGGCGCCCGCCTGCTTCTCGGCGAGCTGAAGCTCGAAGCGGGACGCCTGCTCCTCGGCGTCGTTGACCTCGGAGTACGCGTTGCCGAGCTCCATGCCGCCCACGAAGTACTCGAAGCGCTCGACGAGCGTGGGGTCGTCGTCCAGCGTGCGGGCGAACGGCGACAGCTCGATCGGGTAGTCGTGCAGGATCGTCGGCTCGACGAGGGACGGCTCGACGAAGTAGGTGAGCGCGTGGTCCGCGAGCTGCGCCCACGTGTGGTCGTGCTCGGACGTCCACGTCGCGGGCGACGAGCGCCGCCCGCAGCTCGTCGGCGTCGCGCGTCCAGAGGCCCGTGCTCGGCGAGTGCGTCCGGGAGCCGTACGCGCCGCCACGGCTTCTTCAGGTCGAGGTCGTGCCCTCTGAAGCGCACCGAGGTCGTCCCGATCGTCTCGAGCGCGACCTGCTCGATCATGGTCTCCAGCCGCTCCATCGCGTCGCCGTAGTCGGCGTAGGCCTCGTACCACTCGAGCATCGTGAACTCGGGGTTGTACTTGTAGGAGACGCCCTCGTTGCGGAAGTCCTTGCCGAGCTCGTACACGCGCTCGAGCCCGCCCACGATGAGCCGCTTGAGGTAGAGCTCGGTGGCGATGCGGAGATAGAGATCGGCCTCGAGCTCGTTGTGGTGGGTGACGAACGGCCGGGCGAACGCGCCGCCGTAGCGCGGCTGCAGCACCGGGCGTCTCGACCTCGACGAAGCCCTCGGCGTCGAGGTAGCGGCGGATGGCGGTGACGATCCGCGTGCGGAGGAGGAAGTCCGCGCGCGTCTCCTCGTTCATCAGCAGGTCGAGGTAGCGGCGGCGATACCGCGCCTCGACGTCGGTGACGCCGTGGAAGGTGTCGGGCAGCGGCGCGCGGATCTTGGCGAGCAGCGTCAGCTCGTCGACCGCGAGCGACGGCTCGCCGCGGCGCGACTTCGCGGGCGAGCCGACGACGCCGACGATGTCGCCGAGGTCGACGTCGACCTCGCCCGTCCGGCTCGAGTCGCAGAGCAGCTGGATGCGGCCCGAGCGGTCGACGAGGTCGAGGAAGACGAGCTTGCCGTGCCCCCGCCGCCCGAGCACGCGGCCGGCGAGCCGCCGCTTGTCGGACGACTCGGTGCCGGGCTCGAGCTGCTCGCACTCGGCGCGAACGCGCGCGATCTCGTCGCGGTCGGGGAAACGCTTCGGCAGCACGCGGCGAGTCTAGTGCGAGCCGGGCTCTGGCGCAGCTGCCAGAGGGCCGGAGGGCCCTCTAGGCCGCCTTGATATCCAGGATCTTGTACTTGAGCGAGCCGCGCGGGGTCGCGACCTCGACGGTCTCGCCCTTCTTCTTGCCGATGATCGCCTTGCCGACCGGCGACTCGTTCGAGAGCTTGAGCTCGGCCGGGTTCGCCTCTGCCGAGCCGACGATGAAGTACTCGTCCGTCTTGTTGGCGTCGACGTCGCGCAGGCGCACCTTCGCGCCGACCGAGACGACGCTCAGGTCGACGTCGCCGGAGTCGATCACGCGCGCGTTGAGCAGGCGCTCCTCGAGCTGGGCGATCTTGTGCTCGAGCATCGCCTGCTCGTTCTTCGCGTCGTCGTACTCCGCGTTCTCGGAAATGTCGCCGAACTCCCGCGCGACCCGGATGCGGTCCGCGACCTCGCGCCTCTTGTCGGTCGACAAGAACTCGATCTCCTGCTTCAGCTTCTCGAAGCCCTCAGGCGTGAGAATGACTTCCTTCAAGGTTCCTCCTACGGAAAAAGCCGGCGAACTGCGCCGACGCGGGCGCGAATGGTAGCTCGCGCGGCGGACGCGGTCAATACCGCGAAGTACCATCCCTGAACCGTGCAGATCGACCTGCGGGAGAGCTGGTGGATCGGCGGCGTCGAGATCCCGACGCGCGTCGTCCTGGCGCCGATGGCGGGCGTCAGCGTGCAGGCGTTCCGCCGCCAGGGACGCCGGTTCGGAGCCGGTCTCGTCTGCTCCGAGATGGTCAGCTGCGCCGGGATCGAGCACCGGAACGAGAAGACGCTCGGCTACCTGCGCGTCGCCGGCGACGAGCATCCGCTCGCGATCCAGATCTTCGGCTCGGAGCCGCGCGCGATGGGCGAGGCGGCCCGGATGGTCGAGGCGGCGGGAGCCGACCTCGTCGACATCAACTTCGGCTGCCCGGTGAGAAAGGTGACGAAGACCGGCGCCGGCGCCACCCTGCTCGACGACCCGGCACGCGCCTGCGCGATCGTCGAGGCGGTCGCCGACGCGGTGGACCTGCCGGTCTCGGTGAAGATGCGCCGGGGCCTGCGCGACGGCGCCCGCACGTGCCTCGAGGTCGGGCCGCGCCTCGTCGACGCGGGCGCGGCCACGCTCACGCTGCATCCCCGCTCGGCGCAGCAGATGTACACCGGCACCGCGGATCACTCGCTCACCGCTGAGCTCGTCTCGCTCGTCGACGTGCCCGTGATCGCCTCCGGCGACATCGTCTCCCGCGCCCGCGCGCAGACCGTGCTGGCGACGACGGGGGCCGCCGCGGTGATGGTCGGGCGCGGCGCGCAGGGCAATCCGTGGGTGCTGCGCGAGATCGTCGACGGCGACGGCCGCGAGCCGCCGCGCGAGGAGGTCGCCGCCGAGCTCGTGCTGTTCATCCGCGAGACCGTGCGGGAGCTCGGCGAGCGCCGGGCCACCGGCTTCCTGAAGAAGTTCTACGGCTGGTACCTCGGCCGCGGCCGCTTCCCGAAGGCGTTCAAGCAGGAGCTGCTCCTGCTCGACTCGACCGAGGAGGTCGAGCGCCGGCTGCTGGCCGCCGCGCCCGGGGCCTACGAGCTGCTCGAACGCCTGGAGGCCGAGCTCCCCTCCGGCGACGAGGTGACGCTCGGCCTCCCGATCTCGATCTACGGCGGCGGCTAGCGCGCTAGACGCGTGCGCACCTCCGACGCGCTCGCTCTCGTTCCTCGTCACCGCCCACGAGCCGAGCAGCGCCAGGGCGAGGAGCGCCGTGCAGGACGTCGTCGGCGTTGTTGAACGGGAGGAAGTTCGCGTCGCTCGAGGCGCCGACGAAGAGCCCGTAGAGGAACAGCACGACGTAGAGGACGCCCGAGACGAGCAGGTACTGCACCGCGGTCCTGTGCTCCCGGGCCGCAAGGATGCCGACGCCGAAGAGCATGTGCGCGATGTTGTGCAGGATGCTCACCTGGAAGAGGCCCAGCAGCTCGGCGCCCGAGTCGGTGCCCGCGAAAGCCAGGTCGTCGTAGTTCGTCGTGATCCCCGGGATGAAGCCGAGGATCCCGACCAGCAGGAACGTCGCGCCGAACACGAACGCGAGCTTCTGCGCAAGCGTCTTGTAGTCACCCATCGTTCTCCTCCAGTCTCGTTCCCGAGGCACCCCGACGACGATCTTGCGGTAGTTCGCCGTCTATCCGGCAAACGGTTCACCGTCAGCTGCGGTTGCGCTCCCAGACGAGGCGCAGCCCGTCGAGCGTCAGGAACGGGTCGATCCGGTCGAGCGTGGCGGCGTGCGGCGCGATCAGGTCTGCGAGACCGCCCGTGGCGACCGTCTGCGCGTCGACGCCGAGCTCCTCCCTGATCCGGCCGACGATGCCGTCCACCTGCCCGGCGAAGCCGTAGACGAGCCCCGACTGAAGTGCGCCGACCGTCGTCTTCCCGATCACCGTGGCGGGCGCCGCGAAGTCGACCTTCACGAGCCGCGCCGCGCTCGAGAACAGCGCCTCCATCGAGATCTCGATCCCGGGCGCGAGGACGCCGCCGACGAAATCGCCGTCCGCCGAGACGATGTCGAAGTTCGTGCTCGTCCCGAAGTCGACCACGATGCACGGCGGCGCCGTAGCGCTCCGAGGCGGCGACAGCGTTCACGATCCGGTCGGGCCCGACCTCGCGCGGATCGTCGTAGCGGATCGCGATGCCGGTCCGCGTGCCGGGGCCGACCACGAGGAGCGGCGCCTGCAACCAGCGCTCGGCGACGCGCTCCCACTCCCGCTGCAGCGCCGGCACGCTCGTCGAGAGGCAGATGCCGTCGACCGCGTCGAGGTCGAGCAGCGCCGAGAGGGTGACGCCGAGCTCGTCCCCCGTCCGGCCGCGGTCGGTCGCGAGCCTGAAGCTGTCGGTCGAGCTCGTCGTCGCGGTAGAGCCCGAGCGCGGTCTGCGTGTTCCCGACGTCGACGGCGAGCAGCATGGCCGCGAGCCTAACGCCGCGCTCGCGCTACGGCGTCTCGTCGTCCGTCGGCAGACGGCTCGCCGAGCCGCTCGGCGAGCGCCTCCGCGGTCAGCTTCGGCTCGTCGCCGTCGCCGCGCAGCTCCTCGATCGTCACGTCGCTCGAGGTGTAGACCTCGGTGCGCGGGATGATGCGCGTCGGCCGGTTCTTGTCCCAGACCCAGACGTCCTCCATCTTGATGTGGAAGAACGGGTACGCCGCCCCCTGGGTCACCTGCAGGTCGAGCTTGTTGCAGAGATACGTCGCGTCCTGCGTGAGGATGCAGTAGCGGAAGAGGCCGAAGACAGCGGTGTACTCGCGCTTCAGCCGGAGCTCGAGATCGGCCTCGAACTCGTCCAGGTCGTCGATGTGGGACATCGTGGTCAGTCTAGCTTCGAGAGCAGCTCGGACACCCTCCCGCGGCCCGGGACCACCAGGGCAGGATCCAGCTCGGCGAGCGGCTCCAGCGCGAAGCGGCGCTCGTGCAGCCGCGGGTGCGGCACGCGTCAGGCCGGGCTCGTCGAGCGACTGCGTCGCCGTACAGCAGCAGGTCGAGATCGATCGTGCGCGGGCCCCACCGCTCGCGCCGCTCGCGGCCGAGCTCGCGCTCGACCGCCGAGCAGGACGTCGAGCAGCTCGCGCGGCGAGAGCTCGGTCTCGACGCGGGCCGCCGCGTTGACGAAGCGCGGCTGATCGACCAGCCCCAACCGGATCGGTCTCGCGGAACGAGGACACCGCGGTCGACGTCGACGTGCTCCGCGAGGAGCTCGAGCGCACGCCGGAGCGTTCCTTCGCGGTCGCCGAGATTCGAGCCGAGCCCGACGTAGGCGACCGTCACGGACGCTCGGCGACGACCGCTGCGTACTCGACGGGTGGGTCGAGCACGACCTCCGGCTTGCGCACGCGAACGCGCACGCCGGCGACGCCGAACCGCGCGAAGCAGCGCGTCCGCCAGGGCCGTCGCGAGCCCCTCGAGCAGCGTGTACGCGTGGGCGTCCGAGACCTCGCGGACGCACGCGACCACCTCCCGGTAGTCGACCGCGTCGTCGAGCTCGTCGGAGGAGCCGCGGTCGCCGACGTCGAGCTCGACGTCGACGAGGAACCGCTGACCCGCGCTCGCGCTCCCAGTCGAGGGCGCCGTGGTAGCCGTGCAGCTCGATCGCCGTGACAGCTCGATCCTCATGCCGACACCGCGCCGGCCACGGCGAGCGCCTCGACGTGCTCGCGGACGTCGTGCACGCGGAAGATCGACGCGCCGCGCTCGAAGGCCGCGACGGCCGCGCCGACCGACGCCGCGGCCGTGCCCGTGCGCGCCTCCGGGTCGCCGAGGATCTTCCCGAGCGAGCTCTTGCGCGAGAAGCCGACGAGCACCGGCCGGCCGAGCGCCGTGATCACGTCGAGCCGGCGCACGAGCTCGAGGTTCTGCTCCGTCGTCTTGCCGAAGCCGATGCCCGGATCGAGACAGATCGTGCTCCTCCGCGATCGCCTGCGGCGCACCGCGACGCGCAGCCGCTCCTCGAGGAACGCCGCGACCTCGCCGGCCACGTCGTCGTAGCGCGGATCGTGCTGCATCGTCCGCGGCTCGCCCCGCATGTGCATCAGGCAGAGGTAGGCGCCCGCGTCCGCCACGACCCCGGCCAGATCGGGATCGCCCGCGCAGCGCCGTGACGTCGTTGACGAGCTCGGCGCCGAGCTCGAGCGCGCGCCGCGCGACCTCGGCCTTCGCCGTGTCGATCGACAGCGGAAGGCCGCTGAGGCGCTCGAGCACCGGCACGACCCGTCGCAGCTCCTCGTCGACCGACACGCCCTCGGAGCCGGGCCGCGTCGACTCGCCGCCGACGTCGACGATCGCCGCGCCCTCGCGAGCATCCGGCGAGCGGCCGCCTCCGCCGCCTCGGGCTGGAGATGGACGCCGCCGTCCGAGAAGCTGTCGGGCGTGACGTTCAGGATCCCGATCACCGCCGGGCGGCGCAAACGTTCTTCCAGGGGCGGCCGTCTCACCTTGCATGGAGAGTAACGCCGGACTCGAGACCGCTCCGGACCGCTGCTGACGGCTGCTCGGCGTGCTCGTGTCGATCGCCGTCGTCGCCGTCGCCTCGCGCGGCGAGCATCGCGGTCGGCGACGCCGGCGGCCGGAAGCCGTCCGAGACCCTGATCGACGTCTTCTTCACGCTCTACCTCGTCCTGCTCGCGGATCGGCGTCCGTCTTCTTCGTCTACCTCCTGGCGCTGCAGAAGCGGATCAAGCGGGAGGCCGGCATCAACGACCACGAGCCCGCTGAGCTGGTTCGTCCTCGTCGTCATCCTGCTCGTCGGCCTCTTCGCCGCACGCCGCATGCAGGGGCTGCAGCGGCGTCCGCCCGCCGAGGAGACGCTCGTGCCCGGCGACGTGCCGACCTCCTCCGACGACGACGCCGGCGCAGGGTCAGTCGAGCTACGACCCGGCGTTCTCGTGGCCGGCCGTCATCCTCGTCTGCCTGCTCCTCCTCGCCGCCGTCGGCATCTGGTGGGCGAGCGTCCGCAGGCGCCGCGCCTACGCGCCCGCGCGACGACGCCACGCTCGCCGAGTCGCTCGCCGACGTCCTCGACGAGTCGCTCGACGACCTCCGCGCCGAGCGCGACCCGCGCCGCGCCGTCATCCGGACCTACGCGCGGCTCGAACGCGTCCTCGCCGCGCACGGCATCCCGCGCCGCCCGTCGGACGCGCCGCTCGAGTACCTGAACCGCGTGCTCTGTCGGGCTGTCGGTGAGCACCGAGTCCGTGCAGCGGCTGACCGCAGCTCTTCGAACGGGCTAAGTTCTCTCACCATGACGTCGGGCCGGAGATGAAGGACGAGGCGATCGCCGCCCTGCAGACGATGCAGGACGAGCTGCGTACGGCCGAGGCGCTCGCGCGCCAGGAGCGCGAGCGCGCGGCGCGGGCGGCGATCGAGGGCGCGCGGGCGCGGGGATGATCCGTGCGCTCAAGCTCGCGCGTCTGCCCATCGCCGCCACGATCGCGATGGCGGTCGCGCTGCTCGTCTTCCCCGGCCGCAAGAGCTCGTCCTCGACGTCTACGTGCTCGTGCTCGGCGCGTTCGTGCTCGCCGTGCTCGTCTCCGCCGTCCGGCGGGCGAACCCCGTCGCCACGTCGTCGCCGTTCGAGCGCGCGCTCCGGCGGAGCACGCTGCGCCGCGAGCGACTGCCCGACCTCGAGCGGATCGAGCGCGAGCTGACGCTCGCCGGGCAGACCGCCGCCGACGTCCACTTCCGCTTCCGGCCGCGCCTCCGCAGAATCGCCGGCCGGCTGCTCTTCGCGCGGCGCGGGATCGACCTCGACACCGAGCCCGCCGCGGCGCGCAAGGCGCTCGGCGACGAGCTCTGGGAGCTCGTGCGCGCCGACCGCGAGCCGCCGCGCCGCCGCGACGCACCCGGCCTGTCGCTGCCCGAGACGGAGCGCATCGTGGCCACGCTCGAGGGCCTCTAGTGGCGACGCTCCGCTCGCGCAGGTGCAGCAGCTCTCCCAGCGCGTGCTCGACGAGGTCGAGCGGGCGGTCGTCGGCAAGCGCGAGGCGCTCGAGCTCGTCCTCATGGGTCTCCTCGCCGAACGGCCACGTGCTGCTCGAGGACTACCCCGGGCTCGCGAAGACGCTCACCGCGCGCTCGTTCGCCGAGGTGGCGAGCATCGGCTTCGCCCGCATCCAGTTCACGCCCGACCTCATGCCGGCGGACGTGACCGGCTCGTCGATCTGGAACCAGCGCGACGCCGACTTCGAGTTCCGGCCCGGCCCGATCTTCACGAACCTGCTGCTCGCCGACGAGATCAACCGCGCCCCGCCGAAGACGCAGGCCGCGCTGCTCGAGGCGATGCAGGAGCGCCAGGTGACGATCGAGGGCACGAGCCATCGGCTCGCGCACCCGTTCCTCGTCCTCGCCACGCAGAACCCGATCGAGTACGAGGGCACCTATCCGCTGCCCGAGGCACAGCTCGACCGGTTCATGCTGCGGGTCAGCTTCGGCTACCTCACGCCGGAGCGACGAGTGGGAGGTGCTGGAGCGCCGCCTCGAGCGCCGCGTCGACGACGTCGAGCTGCGAGCCGGTCATCGACGGGCCGACCCTGATCGCGCTCCAGGAGGCCGTCGAGCAGGTGCACGTCGACGCCGAGCGTCGGCCGCTACATCGTCGATCTCGTCGCGGCGACGCGGACGAGCGCCTCCACGGCCGTCGGGCGCGAGCCCGCGCGGCAGCCTCGCGCTGCTGAAGCTGTCGCGCTGCCGCGCCGCGCTGCACGGGCGCGACTTCGTGACTCCGGACGACGTGAAGGCGGTCGCCGTGCCGGCGCTCTCGCACCGCCTGATGCTGCGGCCGGAGCTGTGGGTGCAGCGAACGACGGCGGAGGACGTCGTGCGCGAGCTGCTCGAGTCGGTGCCCACGCCGGCGACGCAGGAGCCGGCCGGGCAGCCAGCCTCCGACTCCGGAATGACCCGTCGGCGTCGCCGCGCGTCGCGGCCTACGCGGTCGTGGCCGCGGCGGGCCTGCTCGGCGCGCTCGTGGCGGGCCGGCCGGAGCTCGCCGTGCTGGCGGCGCCGTTCGCTCTCACGCTGGCGCTCGGCCTCCGCGGCGACGCGAATCCCGGCGTCGGCGTCCAGCTTCGCGGTCGACCGGCAGCGGGCGCTCGAGGGCGAAGAGGTCGAGGCCGAGATCGAGCTCAGCACCGTGCTCCCCGTCGAGCGCCTCGAGCTCGTCCTCGTCGTCCCGCGCGGGCTCGAGGTCGTCTCGGGCGAGAGCAAGATCGCCGTCCGGCTCGGCTGGGAGGACGACGCGCACTCTCACGCTGCGGTTCCGCTGCGTCCGCTGGGGCAACTATCTGCTCGGCGACATCCGCCTGCGCGGACGCGACCGGCTGGGGCTCTCGAGCTGGGAGCAGCAGTTCAGGCTCCCCCGGGCGCTGCGGGTCTACCCGCGCCCGAGACGCTCCGGCAGCTCGTGCCGCCCGCCTCGACGCAGCCGACGACGGGCAACCAGGTCGCGCGGGTGAAGGGCGAGGGCCTCGAGTTCGCCGATCTCCGTGCGTTCTCACCGGGTGACCGCGTTCGGTCGATCAACTGGCGCGCGAGCGCGAGGCGCACGATGGCGAACGGCGAGCTGGTCGTCAACGATCGCCACCCGGAGCGGAACGCCGACGTGATCCTGTTCCTCGACACCTTCGCCGAGGCGAGGACCGGCACCGCCTCGACCCTCGACCTCGCCGTGCGCGCGTCGGCCACCCTGGCGACGAGGTATCTCGCGCGACGTGACCGCGTCGGCCTCGTCTCGTTCGGCGGCATGCTGCGCTGGCTCGTGCCTGGGATGGGCGTCGCGCAGCAGCTACCGGATCGTCGACGCGCTGCTCGAGTCCGAGATCGTCTTCAACTACGCGTGGAAGGACGTCTCGATCGTCCCGGCGCGCATGCTCCCGGCGCAGGCGCTCGTGCTCGCGGTCACCCCGCTCATCGACGACCGCTCGGTGACGGCGCTGCTCGACCTGAGGGCCCGCGGCCACGACCTCGCCGTGATCGAGGTCTCGCCGGTGCCGTTCGCCGAGCCGGGCGAGAGCGAGCTCGACCAGCTCGCCTACCGGCTCTGGCTGCTGCACCGTGAGGAGCTCCGCTCCCGCTACGAGGCGCTCGGCGTCGCCGTCGCGACCTGGCGGGAGGACCTGCCGCTCGAGGCCGCGCTCGAGGGGGTGAGGGCATACAGGCGTCACGCCAGGCTTACGCGCGCGTGATCGTCGGCGTCGCCGCCGTCGCGCTCGCGGCGGCGATCGCCGCGTGGCTCGTCTTCACCGTCGAGGACACGCTGCGCTCGGCGACGGTGCTCCTCGTCGGGCCCGGCCTCCTCGCTCTCGTCGCCGGCCTCGTCCTCCGCCGGCCCGTCGGCATCCCGGTCGCGATCATCGCCCTCGGGCTCGCGTACGCCGCTGCGGCTGCTCGTCGAGGTGGATGCGCTCGACCAGCGCGCGCCCTTCGTCGCCGCGGGCCTCTACGCGACCGCGGAGCTCGCCTACTGGTCGCTCGAGCTGCGGAACATCCTGGCGGAGGAGGCCGGCGCGTACCTACGCCGAGTCGGGCTCCTGGCGCGCATGACGGTGGGCGCGCTCGCACTCGGCATCGCGCTGCTCGCGCTCGTCGACGTCCTCCAGACGGGCGGCGTGGCGGCCGAGGCGATCGGCGTCCTCGCGGCCGTGGCGACGCTTGCGCTCCTCGCAATCGCGTCCCGTCGCACACAGCCGTAGCGAGACATGTCCCGGGCTTAAGCCCGGGGCGCGGCCGGACGCGCGGACAGCCCACGCGCCGCCTCTTCGGGACGTGGCCCAGGCTTAAAGCCCCGGCCGTGGCGCGAAACGGACGCAGCAGTCGAAGCGGGCGGCAGCCGGCGGGCGGCTAGCCCGACGCGCCTTCGGGCGGCGGCGGCTGCATGCCGAGCCCGGGAACCGGCCGCGGCTGAGGCTTCGGCTGGCGCTTCCGCTCCTCCTCCGTCTCCGGCGCCGGCTGCTCGACGACGACCTCCTCCTCCGGGAAGATCGAGGCCTCGTCCTCGCCGGCGAGCAGGCGCTCGAACTGATCCTTGTCGATCGTCTCGCGCTCGATCAGGATCGCCGAGAGCTTGTGCAGCTCCTCCATGTGCTCGCGGAGCACACGGTGGGCCGTCTGGTGCGCCTCCTCGATGACGCGGCGGATCTCGTCGTCGATCTCGCGCGCGATCTCGTCCGAGTAGTCCGGCTCGTTCCCCATCTCGCGGCCGAGGAACGGCTGGTCGTGGTTTCGGCCGAGCACCCGCGGGCCGAGCTTCTCGCTCATCCCGTAGCGCATGATCATCGCCTTCGACGTCGCCGTCACCTTCTCGAGATCGTTGGCGGCGCCGGTCGTGACCTCGTGGAAGACGAGCTCCTCAGCCGCGCGTCCGCCGAGCGTCATCGCGAGGTCGTCCATCAGCGTCGACTTCGTCGTCAGGTACTTGTCCTCGGTCGGCAGCGAGATCGTCAGGCCGAGCGCCTGTCCGCGCGACACGATCGTGATCTTGTGCACCGGGTTCGTGTTCTCGAGGTAGTGGCCGACGAGCGCGTGCCCCATCTCGTGGTAGGCGGTGATCTTGCGCTCCTTCTCGCCGAGCAGCCGCGCCTTCTTCTCCGGGCCGGCGATGACGCGCATGATCCCTTCCTCGAGCTCGTCCTGGCCGATCACCTTCTTGCCGTGGCGCGCGGCGAGCAGCGCGGCCTCGTTGATCAGGTTCGCGAGATCGGCGCCCGTGAACCCGGGCGTGCCGGCGGCGAGCGTGTCGAGCTCGATCTCGCGGTCGAGCGGCTTGCCCTTCGAGTGCACCTCGAGGATCTTCCTGCGGCCGCTGCGGTCGGGCCGGTCGACGACGATCTGGCGGTCGAAGCGACCCGGGCGCAGCAGCGCCGGGTCGAGGATGTCGGGCCGGTTCGTGGCGGCGATGAGGATGATGTTGTCCTTCATCTCGAAGCCGTCCATCTCGACGAGGAGCTGGTTCAGCGTCTGCTCGCGCTCGTCGTGGCCGCCGCCGAGGCCGGCGCCGCGGTGGCGGCCGACGGCGTCGATCTCGTCCATGAAGATGATGCAGGGGCTCGACTGCTTCGCCTGCTCGAAGAGGTCGCGCACGCGGGAGGCGCCGACGCCGACGAACATCTCGACGAAGTCCGAGCCGGAGATCGAGAAGAACGGCACGCCGGCCTCGCCGGCGACCGCGCGGGCGAGGAGCGTCTTACCGGTGCCCGGCGGCCCGTAGAGCAGCACGCCCTTCGGGATCCGCGCGCCGAGCGCCTGGAACTTCTTCGGGTTCTCGAGGAACTCCTTGATCTCGTGCAGCTCCTCGACCGCCTCGTCCGCGCCGGCGACGTCCTTGAAGCCGATCTTCGGCGAGTCGGGCGTCATCCGCTTGGCGCGGCTCTTGCCGAAGCTCATCACCTTCGAGCCGCCGCCCTGGACCTGGTTCATGAGGAAGATCCAGAAGCCGATCAGGAGCACGAACGGCAGCACCGAGATCAGCAGCGAGCCCCACCAGGAGCCGCCCTTGCCCTTCGAGTCGAACGTGACGTTCTCGGCCGTCGAGCATGCTTCTCGACCTCGAACGCGGAGACGTCGCTCGGATAGCTGACCTTGAACTTGTCCCCGTTGACGAGCGTGCCCGAGAGCTGGAAGCGGTTCGGGTTGAAGACGGCGTCCTGCACGTCGCCGGCCTTGATCCGCGTCCTTCAGCTCGGAGTACGTCAGCTTCCGCTGGTCCTCGCCGCGAGGAATCAGTGTCTGGCTCGCCAGATAGACGAGCAACACGATCACGATGAGGGGGAAGAGCGCGCTGCGGAAGAAGCGGTTCACGGGGGTCTCCGGAGGGTAGCAGCCTGCCTGCGTCAGTCGATCCCCCCAGAACGGGGATCTCAGGCGTGTAATGCCTGCTTAATGCGGGGGAATGAGGTCTGGGTGGAGTACGGCGACGTGGGGCAGATTCCTGTATCGCTCGGCGTAGTCGAGGCCGTAGCCGATCACGAACTCGTTCGGGATCTCGAAGCCGATGTAGCGGACGGGCACGTCGACCTCCCGCCGCTCCGGCTTCGTCAGGAGCGCGCAGATCTCGACCGACGCCGGCTTGCGCGCCGTCAGGCTGCGCACGAGGTACGAGAGCGTCAGGCCCGAGTCGATGATGTCCTCGACGACGAGCACGTTCCGGCCGGAGATGTTGAGGTCGAGGTCCTTGAGGATCCGCACGACGCCGGAGGAGTCGGTGCCCGCGCCGTAGCTCGAGATCGCCATGAAGTCGATCTCGCACGGGATCGTCAGCTCGCGCATGAGATCGGCCATGAAGAAGACGGCGCCCTTGAGCACGCCGACGAGCAGCAGATCCCTGCCCGCGTAGTCGCGTGAGATCTCCGCGCCCAGCTCGCGGACGCGTGCCTGCAGCACGTCCTCCTCGATGAGGATGCGGCCGACTCCCTCCTCGCGTGCCCCCTCGGCCGAGATCGACGTGCTCAAGACTTCTTCCACGACACGACTCCTTCCCACCCTGGTGCCTCGGCCACTCCCGGGACGGCCACGACCTCGTCGCCGCGCACGACGATCGGCCACGTCATCCCGCTCGCGCCGTGCGACCTTCGCGTCCACGAGCAGATCCTGCACCTTCTTGCGCCGTCCTGCGAGGCGATCGCCCGGCGCGGCGGCCGCGAACCTCGAGCCCCGGGGCCTGTCGACTCGATCGTCCACGGCCCCCAGGAGACTGCTCCCTCGAGCCTGAGCGTGTCGTACTCGCGCACCGCGCGCACGCCGCCGCCGAGGTCGGCCGCCTTGGTGCCGTCCACCGAGCGCGAGCAGCTGCACGAGGCTGCGCTCGAGCGTGCGCGGCAGCCGCGGCTCGTCGTCGGCGAGCGCGAGCAGGTTGGCGCGCGCGCGCGGGTCGAGCCGCTCGAGCAGCGGCAGGATCTCCGCGCGGATCAGCCCGCGCTTCGTCTCCGGGTTGGAGGAGTCGCTCCGGAACGGAAGCCCGTGCTCACGGCAGTACGCCTCGGTCTCCTCGCGCCAGACGCGGAGCAGCGGGCGCACGACGCCGTCCTCGCGCCTCGGCCTTGATGCCCCTCGTGCTCCCGCTCGAGACGAGCCGCAGGAGCACCGTCTCGACCTGGTCCGAGGCGGTGTGGCCGGTCGCGCGCAGGCGATCGGCGGCGAACGGGTAGCGGAGCTCGCGCAGCTCGGCCTCCGTCGCGCCGGGAGCCTCCACGACCTCGGCGCCGAAGCGCTCGCGGCAGAAACGCGCGTCCTCGTCGGACTCCGCGCCACGGAGACCGTGGTTGACGTGGAGCGCCGAGACCCGGTAGCCGAGCGACCGCAGCACGTGCCAGAGACAGGTCGAGTCGGCGCCGCCCGAGACGAGGCACGTGACCTCGCCGCCGGGCGCGATCAGGTCGCGCTCGCGGATGAACGCCTCGACGCGCGTGAGCATCGCCGTCATTGTGGCTCGAGCGTCAGAAGGCGGGCGCGGCGGCCCAGGCCTCGAGCACGTCGACCGCCCGCTCCAGCCGCTCGCGCGTCAGCGGATAGGGCGTCGCGTACTCGACGAGCCCGACCTTGGCCCGCGGCGAGACCCCGTCGGCCGCGTCCAGCACGTAGCGGATCGGCAGCGAGTGCGCGACGAGCAGGATCGTCTCCTCCGGCCGCTCGAGCAGCCGTCCGGTACCCGACCGCGTACCGTGCCGCGATCTCGCCGCGGTGCTCGCCGCCGACCGGTGCGTCGAGCGGGCCGCGGCCCCACACCCACTCCCGGTAGGCGTCGAGCGCGCCGCCCTCGAACTCCCCGTAGCGCGGGTCGTTGAGCTCGGGCACGACGAGCCTCGGCACGTCGCGATCCCCGACGCGCGAGCTCGGCGGTCTCGCGCACGCGCTCGAACTCCGTGACCGCCACCAGGTCGAGCGCGGCGCAGCCGGCCGCCCAGCTCGCGCGCCTGCTCCCGACCGGCCGGCGTGAGCGGACACGCCACGCCGGGGTCGCCGTTCACGAGCTGCTTCAGGCTGTACTCGCTCTCGCCGTGACGAGCGAGGACGAGCTCCCTCACAGCAGCACGCTGCGGTAGTCGAGCACGTGCCGCATGCCGACGCGCTCGTAGAGCCGGATCGCCTCCGTGTTCTCGGCGCGGACGAACAGGCAGACGCGCGGGACGCGCTCGAGCAGCAGCCGGATCAGATCGCGCAGGCCGCGCGGCCGCGTGGCCCCGCCCGCGTGCCTCCGGGTCGGTCCACACCTGCTGCAGCTGCACCGCCTGCGGCGTCCACGCCGACGCCTCGGCCTTGAAGAGGATGACGCCGTCGTCCGTCCAGAGCCACGAGCGCCCGTCCTCGATCTGGGAGCGCGTGCGCCAGCGGAAGCCGTCCGCGTCCTGCGCGAGCGGGTTGACGCCGAGCTCGAGCTCGTGCGCCGCGGCGCACGCGGGCAGCAGGAGGTCGAGATCCTCGAGCGTCGCCTCGCGCAGGCCCGAGCCTGCCGGCTCGGGTGCCTCCTCGATCGCGAAGACGGGCTGCCCCGGCCGGTCCTCGCGCTCTCGGGGCAGGCGGTCGCGCACTGCCTCCCACAGCTCCGTCACCGCGTGCTGCTCGCCGATCAGCATGCGCGCCTTCGAGCGCGCGGCCGCGTCGGCGAAGGCGGCGCAGCCGCGGCCCGACGGCACGACGTTCGCGCCGGTGTGACACAGGGCGACGAGCCGGCCGTCCGCGCCGGCGACACCGGCGAAACGGCCGATCCGGCGCCGCGCCACGTCCTCGAGGAAGACGCGCTCCACCGGGTCCTCGGAGCAGTAGTCGAGGATCTGCTCGCTGCGTCGGCTCCACGAGGTGCGCCATCGCTCTGGATCCTGCCCGATAGGGTTGCGCGGATGCCGATCCACGTGCGAGCCGAGCCGGGCGACTACGCCGAGGCGTGCCTCCTCCCCGGCGACCCTCTGCGGGCGAAGTACATCGCCGAGACGTACTTCGACGACGTCCAGGAGCGGAACTCCGAGCGCGGCCTGCTCGGGTACACGGGCACCTGGGAGGGGAAGCCGATCTCGGTGCAGGGAACCGGCATGGGCTGCCCGGGCGCGACGATCGTGTTCGAGGAGCTCGTCCAGCTCGGCGTCAAGAAGCTGCTGCGCGTCGGCACGTGCGGCGGCCTGCAGCCGCACCACGCGCTCGGCGACATGATCGTCGCGCCTGAGCGCAGTGCCGGCCGACTCGACCGCGATGCACCTCGTCGCCAACGAGCCCCACTGCCCCACCGCGAGCTGGGAGCTGATCCACGGCGCCGTGCACGCCGCCAAGGAGCTCGGCCAGGACATGCACGTCGGCCCGATCGTCTCGAGCGACCTCTTCTACAACCCGGACGAGGGCCAGTACGAGCGCTGGTCGAAGCGCGGCGTCCTCGCCGTCGAGATGGAGGCCGCGGCGCTCTTCACGGTCGGCGCCCTCCGCGGCGTCGAGGCGGGCTGCCTGCTGACCGTGAGCGACATCGTCGTCGAGGGTGAGTTCAAGCGCATCTCGGACGACGATCTCCGTGCGGCAGTCGACCGCATGACGCGGGTCGCGCTCGCCACCGCGACCGACCGGTCATTAGCGAGACCGTCTTCCTCGTCAACCCGGCGTCGGCAACGGCGCCACGGGCAAGCGCTGGCCCGAGATCGCCCGCCGCGCCGCGACGCGCGGGCTCGAGGGTGACACGTTCTTCTCGGACGCGCCCGGGCACCTCACGACGCTCGCCCGCGAGGCGGCGCTCGGCGGTGCCAAGCTGCTCGTCGTCGTCGGCGGCGACGGCTCGGTGAACGAGGTCGCGAACGGGATCTACGACCTGACGGAGCCCGAGATCGCCGTCATCCCGCGCGGAACGGGCTGGGACTTCGTGCGCACGTACGGGATCCCGCACAAGCTCGACGGCGCGATCGACGTCGCGCGCGAGGGAGGAACGCGCGTCGTCGACCTCGGCCGCGCCCTCTATCGGGCGTGGGACGGCAGCGACGCCGAGGCCTACTTCGCCAACGTCGCGAGCGCCGGCATGAGCGGGGCGATCGCGGAGCGCGCGAACCAGACGACGAAGGCGCTCGGCGGCAAGGTCTCGTATCTCTGGGCGACCGTCGCGGTCTTCTCACGCTGGCAGAACTCCGAGATCCGGCTGTCCGTCGACGACGAGATCCGCGGCGGGCGGATGCACGACGTCGTCGTCGCGAACGGGCGCTGCTTCGGCGGCGGCATGCAGATCTGCCCTGACGCGGAGCCGGACGACGGCCTCTTCGACGTCCTCACGATCGGCGACCTGACCAAGCGCGACCTCCTGACGACGCTGCCGAAGACGTTCTGGGGCAAGCACCTGCCGCACCCCAAGGCGGAGCTCCTCCGCGGCGCGGTCGTCACGGTCGACTCCACGGAGCCGCTGCCGATCGAGCTCGACGGCGAGCAGCCGGGCACGACGCCCGTGCGCTTCGAGATCGTCCCGCGGGCGCTGCGCGTCCGCGTGCCCGCCTGACTACTCGGCGGGCGGCTCTTCCTTCGGCGTCGTCGGCTTCTTGGACGTGGACGGCTTGGGCGCCGCCGGCTTCGGCTTCTCGAGCTTCGCGAGCCGCGCCTCGAGCTCGTCCACGCGCCGCTCGAGCACGTCGACGCCGCGCAGGCGCTTCTGCACGTCGTCGAGGCGGGTCCGGCTCTGGTTGACGACTTCCAGGAGCCGGTCGCCGCCCGGGAAGCTCGGCAGCTTCTGCAGCGCCTCCTCGCTCAGGTCGGCGACGCGGGAGAGGATGTCCTTGGGCGGGTTCGTGGCCATGTGGCTGATGTTAGTTCCTGACGAGGACGGGGGTTCCGGGCAGCGCGCGAACGAAGAGGCGTCGTAGTGCGTCGTTGCGTACCCGGATGCACCCGTTCGACACCCGCAGGCCGATGAGCTCCGGATGGTTCGTGCCGTGGATCGCCACCGGCCCGCCCTGCGCCCAGCCGGTGTGCACCTCGGAGAACGCGGAGAAGCCGATCGCGCCGGGCCCGAAGGCGCCGTACGGGTTGTACGGGATCAGCCGCTGGTTCACGTAGTACGACCCGAGCGGCGTCGGCGTCGCCGGTGTGCCGATCGCCGCCCGCGTCCAGAGCACCCGGCGGCCGCGCACGTAGAGCGAGACGCGTCGCTCCGAGAGGTCGACGATGAGCCTCGCCGTCACCGGCCTGACGACGACGTCGCGCGCCCGGATCCAGCCCCTGACCCCGTTCGGCCGCAGCGGCAGCTGCACCCGGTACCAGCCGGCGCGGCACCGCGCGCCGACCCGGCGGGCGCGGACGGCGAAGACGTTGCGCGCGCCGTTCACGTTGTCGAGCGGCAGCGTCGCGAAGGCGCCGCGTCCCGGGCTCCGGTAGGCGACGACGCGCGTTCGCGCGATCGCGACGAACGTCTTCCGCCAGGTGATGAGGTGCTGCACGGAGCCGGCCTTGCACCGAGCGGGCGCGGGCTTCGCCTCCGGAACGGCCGCGGCCCCGGCAGGGACGAGCGGCCGCGACGAGGAAGACGGCGCAGACGAGACGGACGAGCCCCATCCGAAACACGCTACTCGGAAGCGCCGGCGTGCACAGAATCGTTACGAAAACCTCCCCCTTTCGATACTTGAATCCCGCTGCGCGGGCGCTAACGTGGATGAAGAACTGTGGCCGAGAAGAAGAACACCCGGCGTAGCGTGCGGCTGCATCGGCACCGAGCGGTCGTGACACACGCGGTCCGGCAGCAGGCGGGCATCCCGTACGAGGTCGAGCAGCGGATCTGCTCGGACTGCCGGCACGTGCTCGACGAGCGCCCTCTGCGACGCGCCGCCGCGTAGGTTTGATCAGGCGCCGGCGAGCGCCCGCACCGTCTCTCCCAGGATCTCCCCCGCGCTGCCGTCGAGCCGCAGGTGCGCCCGCTCGTCGAGCGCCGTCGGGCCGCGGTTCACGATCGCGAGCGAGCCGCCGGCGGCGAGCGTCTCGAGCGGGAGGCCGGCGACGGGATAGACCTCGAGCGAGGAGCCGACGACGAGGAGCAGCCGCGCCCGGCGCGCGAGCTCGCTCGCCCGCTCGAGCGCGCCCGGCGGGCAGGAGCTCGCCGAAGAAGACGACGTCGGGCTTCAACACGGCGCCGCACGCCGGGCACAGCGGCGCGGGCCGCGACTCGAGCTGCGCCAGCACGCGTTCGAGCGGCTCGTCGGCGCCGCACGCCTGGCAGACGGCACGCCTGATCGAGCCGTGCACCTCGATCACGTCGCGACTGCCGGCGCGCTCGTGGAGCAGGTCGATGTTCTGCGTCACGACCGCCTCGACGAGCCCCCGCGCCTCCAGGGCCGCGAGAGCGCGATGCGCCTCGTTCGGCTCCGCCGTGGCCAGGAACGAGAACCGGCTGCCGTAGAACTCCCAGATCCGGACGGGATCGCGACGGAAGGCCTCGATCGAGCCGTACTCGAGCGGGTCGAACTCCGACCACAGCCCGCCGGGCGAGCGGAAGTCCGGGATCCCGCTCTCCGTGCTCACGCCCGCGCCGGTCAGCACCACGCACGGCTGCCGCGCGAGGATGAGCTCCGCGAGGCGCGACGGCTCCCCCATCGACCGCTGAGTGTACGAGCGTTCTGCGAGAGTCTCGGCGGATGGAGGGCTACCGCTTCTCGACGGAGATCTCGGTGCGCTTCGCAGAGACGGACGCCCAGGGAATCGCACACCACGCATCGTTCGTCGTCTGGCTCGAGGTCGCGCGCGTCGCCTACCTCGCCGAGCACACGGGCGGCTACAGCGCGATCCGCGAGCAGGGGATCGAGGCGCTCACGACCGAGGTGCAGGTGCGCTACCACCGCGCCGCGTACTTCGACGACCGGCTGACGGTCTGGACGCGCTGTGTCGGGCTGCGCGGCGCGCGCTTCCGCTACGAGTACGCGCTCGAGCGCGCCACCGCCGAAGGCGGCACCGAGCTCGTTGCCGAGGCCGCGACGTCCCATGCGACCGTCGACGCGGCCACGTGGCGGCCGCTGCGGCTGCCGCAGTCGTTCATCGACGCGGTCGCTAGGGCTGAGTCGTAGCGGGCGGCCCGGTCTCCACCGGTGCCGTCGTCGTGCCCGGCGGCGTCTCCTCGGCGGGCGGCGGCTTCTCCTTCTCCGCCGGCGGCTTCGGCTTGGGCTTCGGCTTCGTGCCGACCCTGATCTCGCGGTACTCACCCCGGTAGGAGGTGTTCCAGGTCTCGTCGTAGAGCACCGACCCGTCGGCGTTGTAGACCGTCCGGTCGACGCTCGTCGCGCTCGGCTGCGATCCCTCCGCGTCGACGACGGTCGTGCCCTTCTCCAGCGTCGGATCGGGGATGCGCCGCACGCGGCACGCTCCCGGTGACCCGGAACGTGCCCGGGCTGCTCTCGACCCGCCGCTGCGGGACCGCCGCCGTAGAGCGAGACCGTGATACCGCCGCCGTCCCAGCTCGCCGCGACGAAGATCCAGTTGGACGTGTCGTTCCGGAACCTGAGGTCGAGGTCCGGGAAGTTGACGGTCGCGTCGCGTCCGAGCTGGTAGCGGCTGATGTAGAGCGAGTGCGGGTTGCGCTCGAGGATCTTGACGCCCGACTCCCAGGCCGCGTTGAAGACCGTCGTCGCGACCTGCGAGACGCCGCCGCCGACCGCCTCCTCGTACTCGTCCTTGATGATCACGGGCGCCGGCCGGAAGCCGCGTTCGATCGTGCGCTCGCCCACGCGGTCGTTGAACGAGAACTCCGCCGCCGGGGGCGACGAGGGCGCCGTGCAGGAGCTCGACGGCCCGCCTGCAGGTTCGTGATGCGGTCGAACGTGCCGGCGTTCAGCGTCGTGTACGTCCCGAGCCTCCGCTCGATCCCCATCGCCTCGGCGTCCGCCGTCGTCCGCTCGGGCTCTGCCGTGCGGAGCACGAGCTCGGCCGAGCGGTTCGCCGGGCGCGTCGCCGCCGCCAGCAGCGCGGCGGCGGTCGCCTGCGTGTCCACCTCGATCCCGTCCTTGTGCGGGACGACCGAGACCAGGCCGGACCCGGTCCGGAACGTCGCATCCACCGGGAGCGCGATCGACGCCCCGCTTGAGGCGGCGGAACCACCTGGCTGCGTCGGGTCCGCCGATCTCGAGCGAGGTCGACCCGTTCGCGGGCAACCGGAGCAGCGTCGCGACCCGCCAGCGAGGCAGCTTCCAGCGCGTCTCCTCCGAGGTCAGCCGGACGGGCGCGGAGACGGCGAGACGCGCCCGTCGTGCGGCGGGCGCGAGCTCTGCCGCGGTCACCGAGACGGGATCGACTGACCACGGGCAGCGGCACCTGTCCTCCGCGCTCGAACTTCGCCAGCGCGCGGACGACGGCGTCCGCGGCCGCATCGCGATCGAGCTTCAGCCCGGCCTGGCCGGGGACGACGGCGAACGCGAGCCCGCGCCGGACGAGCTTCGCCTCGACATGGTTGCGGTCGATCTCGTCGGCGATCTGGCCGAGCTTGTAGTCGAGGGCGGTGGTGTAGGCCTGCACGGGCGGCGAGATCTCCGCCCCGAAGAAGCGCGTCTGCAGCCGCTTGAAGCCGCGCACCGGGCCGAAGCCCTCCCCCTCGCTCGCGGCCGTCCGGAGCGCAGCCTGCCAGTCCGCTTCGACGCCGAGCGAGCTCGCCTTGATCGGGAACTGCCGCTCCCCGACGGTGAAGACGATCGGCACCCGCTCCACGTGCTCGGCGCGCGCCTCGAGCACGCGGCGCGCCTCGCGGTTCGTCAGGCCGCCGACATCGACGCCCGCGACCTGAACGCCGGCCGCGAGCCGTGCCTCCGAGCCGGCGAACGCGAAGCCGACGAGCACGACGAGGACGACCGTGAGCAGGCCGAAAACGGTGAGCCAGCGGACGAGGCTGCTGGTCGGCCGGCGCCGTGCAGCGCCGACATGCACGGGAGGACCGTCGCTGGGCAAGAGGGCAGTCTAGCGACGCAGATGCTGGACGATCACGTGCCGCTGGATCTCGGAGGTTCCCTCCACGATCTGCAGCACCTTCGCGTCCCGCAGCCACTTCTCGACGGGGTGGTCGCGCATGATCCCGGCCCCGCCGAGGACCTGGACGGCGTCCGTCGTCGACCGACATCGCGGTGTCGGCGGCGAACGCCTTCGCGTACGAGCCGAGCAGGCCGGCCTCGCCGCCGGTCTCGAGCGCGGCGGCGGCACGCCAGACGAGCAGCCGCGAGGCCTCGATCTGCATCGCCATGTCCGCCAGCTTGAACGAGACGCCCTGCTTCGCCATCAGCGGCTTTCCGAAGGCGTGCCGCTCGTTGGCGTAGCCGGTGGCGTACTCGAAGGCGGCACGCGCGATCCCGACCGCCGACGCGGCCACCTGGGGACGCGAGTGGAGGAAGAAGTCCATCGCGATCGCGAAGCCCTCGCCCGGCTCGCCGAGCAGGCGGTCGCCGGGAATGCGCGCGTCCTCGAGCAGGATCGAGCCCGTGTACGAGGCGCGCAGGCCGAGCTTCGGCTCCTTCCGGCCGGCGGACACGCCCGGATCGCCCCGCTCGAGCACGAAGGCCGAGATGGCGTCGTCGAGACGCGCGAACACGATCGTGAGCTCGGCGATGCCGCCGTTCGTGACGTAGCACTTCTCGCCGTTCAGGACGTAGTCGTCGCCGTCGCGGCGCGCGCTCGCCTGGATCGCGGCCACGTCCGAGCCGGCGCCGGGCTCGGTGAAGGCGATCGCGGCCAGGCAGCCGTCCTCGGACGCGAGCCGGGGGAGCCAGCGCCGGCGCTGCTCCTCGGTTCCCGCCACGAGCAGCGGCCGCACCGGGAACATCGTGGCGCCGATCGGGGCGGCGAGGCCGGCACAGCCCCACGAGAGCTCCTCGGCGACGATCGCCGACGTGACGGGCGAGACACCGCCGCCGCCGTACTCGGCCGGGATCGCATGCGAGGTCAGCCCGACGCGGGCGGCGCGGGCGAGCGAGCTCGGGCGGGCAGTCCTCGCGGTCGTCCCACTCGCGCGCGACCGGCCGGAGCTCGCGCTCGGCGAACTCGTGCGCCAGCGCCTGCAGCTCCCGCTGCTCGTCGCTCAGGTCGAACGAGATCCCGACGCTCGTCACGTGCGCCATCGAACCTCGCTGTGGGCTGTCGCGCGCTAGAACTCGAACGACGCGCTGTCGAACGGGCACGGGCCGTCGTGCGTGCCGGCGTTCTCGGCGGCCGGGGACTCGATCGTCGACGAGCTCTTCGCGATCGCAGGCGGAGCGGCGAGGAACGCTCCGACGATGCCCAACAGAACGAGCTTCTTGAGCATGGCGGAACACTACCAAGCGCTCGTGCCGGACGCCACCAGCGCGTTGATCGCGGGGAGCCGCACCGGCAGCGTCTCCCACGAGTCGCCGGCATCGTCGCTCGCGAGGATCGTGCCGTCCGCAAGACCGGCGTAGAGACGGTCGCCCCACGCGAGGGCGTAGCGCCATCGCGGGCAGCTCGTCCGTCACCGCCTCCCAGGCCGACTCGCCGCGGCGGCGGAAGATGCGCGCCTGCGGCGAGCCGCCGCCGTGCGCCGCGTACGGCCCGGTGCTGGCCGAGACGACCCACGTCCCGGCGTCGGTCTGGATCGGCGGCCACCGCCCACGTGTAGTGGCGGTCGCGGCCCTCGTCGGCCGGCTGCCACGTCGCGCCGCCGTCGTCGCTCCAGGCCGCGCCGCCGCCTCCCGCCTCGAACGCACGGGCGCCCGTCGGATGCCAGACCACGGAGTGCACGTCGGGCTGAGCGCCCGGCGCATGGTCGAACCACGTCTCACCGCCGTCCGTCGAGCGCATCAGGCCGCCGAGCTCGATCCCGACGAGCAGCAGCTCCGCGTCGTAGCGGGCTCGGTGCGACCCAGCGCACGTGCGACGTCCACGGGCCGCGGCGGGAAGCTCCACGTCGGGCGGGACGGCAGCTCGAGCAGCGCGTCGAGTGCCCGCCACGTCTCGCCTCCGTCGTCCGAGCGGAAGAGCCGCGACGGCTCGGTGCCCGCGTACACGGCGCCGTCCACCGGCGAGACGGCGAGCGAGAAGACATCGAGGTCGGGCGGGGAGACGTCGTCCCAGGTCTCGCCGCCGTCCGTCGTCCTGCGGACGCCGCCGCGAAGGCCCGCGTAGACCGTCTCGGCATCGGCGACGGCGAGGCAGCGGGCGCCGCTGCCGTCGAGGCTCAGCACGACCTCGTCGCCGTCGACCCGCGCCACGGCGTCACCCGTCGCCGCCCAGAGCCTCACGGCGCCCTCAGAAGACGAAGAGCTCGACGCCGCCGCTCACGTACAGCTCGATGCCCGTGATGTACGCGGCGAGGTCGGAGCACAGGAAGCAGATTGCGTTCGCGATGTCCTCCGGCTCGCCGGGACGCTTCAGCACCGTGCGGTTGACGATGCGCTCGTTCATCGCCGGGTTCGCGAAGTTGAAGGCCTCGGTGCCGATCACGCCCGGGACGATCGCGTTGCAGGTGATCCCGTGCCGCCCGCCCTCCATCGCGAGCGTCCGGGTGAGGCCGAGGATGCCGGCCTTCGTCGTCGAGTAGCTCGCCTGCCCGAAGCCGCCGAGGGTGCCGGCCACCGACGCCATGTTCACGATCCGCCCGAAGCCGCGCTCCCTCATGTGCGGCCAGACGGCCTGGGCGCAGTTGAACCCTCCCGTCAGGTTGACCCGCAGGTCGCGCTCCCACAGGTCCGGGCTCTGGTCGAGGAACTGCGCGGCGTGGTCGAGCGTGCCCGCGTTGTTGATCAGGATGTCGACCGAGCCGAACTCCTCGACGGCGCGTGCGACGGTCTTGTCCACCTGCTCGCGGTCGGTGATGTCGCACTTGATGGCGGCGGCGCGGCGGCCCATCCCCTGGATCTCCTGGGCGGTCTGCTCCGTGTAGACGATCCCCTGTGCCTTCGCGACCTGCGCGAGCACGCCGTACTGCTCGGCCGTCTCGGTCGACTCGTCCGACTCGACCTGGATGTCGGCGATGACGACGTCCGCCCCGGCGCGCGCGAGCGCGAGCGCGTCGGCGCGGCCCGAGCCCGCGGGAGCCGCCGGTGACGAGCGCCACCCGGCCGGACAGGTCGATCTCGATCGGCCACGCGCGTGATCCTACGTTGATAGAAGAACCGGGTGCACCGGATCGACGTGGCCGAGCGGCGCGCCCGCCTCGTCGCGCGCCACCGACTCGACCCGGCCGCGCGGGCGGCCGACCCGCTCGAGATCGCGCGCTCCCTCGTGTGCCTGCACGCGACCGACGCGGTCACCGTCTTCCTCTCGATTCAGGCCCGCAGCGAGGGCGTCACGCCCGCCGACGTCGAGCGAGCGCTCTACGACGAGCGCAGTCTCGTCCGCCTGCTCGCCATGCGGCGGACGCTCTGGGCCGTGCCGCGCGACCTCGTCCCGGTCGTCTTCGCCGCCGCGACGCGCGCGGTGGCGGCGCGGGAGCGGAAGCGACTCGAGGGCTTCGTCCGCGACAGCGGTGTGGCGAGTCGCCCCGGCCCGTGGCTCACCCGCGCCGGGAACGCCGCCCTCGCCGCCGTGGCCGCGCGCGGCGAGGCGATGACGCGTGAGGTCGTCACAGACGTGCCGCTGCTGGCGAAGAAGCTCCGCTTCGGATCGGGGCGGTGGGTGGTCGAGCAGAGCGCCGGCGCGCGCGTCCTGCCGCAGCTCGCGATGGAAGGACGGCTCGTCCGCGGCCGGCCCCGCGGCAGCTGGATCAGCCCGCAGTTCCGCTGGGTCACGACCGAGGACTGGCTCGGCGGCCCGATCGAGGAGCTCGACGTCGCCGCCGCGCAGGCCGAGCTCGTGCGGCGCTGGCTGGCCGCGTTCGGGCCGGGCGACCGAGACCGACATCCGCTGGTGGACGGGCTGGACCGCCCGCGAGGCACGCGCGGCACTGGCCGCAGTCCCGCATGCCGAGGTCGACCTCGGCGGCTCGACCGGCTACGTCCTCGCCGACGATCTCGAGCGCGTGGTGCCGCCCGCCCCGTCGGCGGCGCTGCTCCCGACGCTCGACCCGACGACGATGGGCTGGAAGGAGCGCGAGTGGTACCTCGGCCCGCACGCGCCGGTGCTCTTCGACACGAACGGCAACGCCGGGCCGACGGTCTGGTGGGACGGCCGCGTCGTCGGCGGCTGGTCACAGCGGCGCGACGGCGAGATCGTCTTCCGGCTCCTCGAGGACGTCGGCTCCGACGCCGTACGCGCCGTCGAGGTCGAGGCCGCCCGCGTGGCGGCCTGGGTCGGCGACGCGCGCTTCTCGCCCGGCTTCCTGCCGCCGTTCCAGCGCGCGCTTGCAGAGCGCAGCCCGACGGCGAGCCGATCGCGCCGCGGCCGCGAAGCGGCCGCCTTTAGGGATCTTTGCGCGCAGCGGGATCCGCGCGAGCGGATTCCGCTGCTTGCGCCGGAAAGTAGTCGCCGCGCGGGAGGAAGATCTCCTTCGCGATCACGAGCCGCTGGATCTGCGAGGTGCCCTCGTAGATCTGGAAGAGCTTCGCGTCGCGCATGAGCTTCTCGACCGGGTACTCCTTCATGTAGCCGTAGCCGCCGAAGACCTGCACGGCGTCGGTCGTCACCTTCATCGCCGTGTCGGCCGCGAACCGCTTCGCAAACGAGGACTGGAGCGTCGCGCGCTCGCCCTGGTCGTGCAGCCAGGCCGCCTGCCAGACGAGGAGGCGCGCCGCCTCGATCTCCGTGGCCATGTCCGCGATCATGAAGTTGATGCCCTGGTGCATCGCGATCGGCACGTCGAAGGTGACGCGCTGCTTCGCGTACTCGACCGCGTACTCGTAGGCCGCCTGGGCGACGCCGACGGCGCCGACGGCCGTTCCCGGACGCGTGAAGTCGAGCGTCCGCATCGCGATCTTGAAGCCCTCGCCCTCCTCGCCGATCCGGTTCTCCGCCGGCACGACGACGTCGTTGAGCGCGAACGCGGAGGTGTCCGTGGCGCGCTGCCCCATCTTCTCGAGATGCCGCTCGAGCTCGACGCCCGGCGTGTCCATCGGCACGACGAACGCGGACATGCCCTTGTGGCCCTTGTCCGGGTCGGTCTTGGCGAAGACGACCGTCCACGCCGCCTGGCCGGCGTTCGTGATGAAGGTCTTCGAGCCGTTCAGGACGTACTCGTCGCCGCGGCGCACGGCCGTCGTCTTCAGCTTGACGACGTCCGAGCCGGCCTCCGGCTCCGAGAGGCCGAACGAGCACAGGATCGGCTCCTCGAGCAGCGGCGGCAGCCACGTCGCCTGCTGCTCGTCGGTGCCCGCGAGGATCACGGGGCCGGCGCCGAGACCGTTCGCGCCCAGTGTCGTGCCGATGCCGGAGCAGCCCCAGTTGAGCTCCTCGCCGACGAGCATCCCGTCGAAGGCGGAGAGGCCGAGACCGCCGAAGGCCTCGGGCACGTGGAGGTTCATCAGCCCGACGGCGTGGGCCTTGACGACGATGTCGGCGGGGTGGGTCTGGTGCTCGTCGTACTCCGCCGCCTTGGGCCGGATCTCCTTCTCGGCAAAGTCGCGCGCGAGCTCGCGCAGCGAGCGCTGCTCGTCGCTCAACGCAAAGGAAACCCCGGTCCCGACTCCGTGCTCGATCGTCGCCATCGTGCCTGCTCCTGAGTTGACTGACTGGTCAATCAACAGCATAGCGCTAACACTTTTCCCACTTTCGCGCGGTAGCTTGGACGGCTTCGTGCTGCGTACCCTGCTCGTCCTCGCAGTCGCGGCCGTCGCCGCGACCGTCTCTCCGCGCCCGTCGGCGGCCGCCGACGCCGTCCGCCCACCGGTGACCTGGCTCAAGGGCGAGGGCAACTTCACGAAGGCGCACCGGGCGCCGACGTCGCTGCGGTCGGTCGTCGTCCATGTCACGGAGGGCGCCTTCTGGGGCTCGGTGCGGTGGCTCAAGAACCCGCGCGCGCACGCGTCCTCCCACTTCATCGTCGCGCGCTCGGGCAAGATCGTGCAGCTCGTCCACATCTCGGACATCGCCTGGCACGCGGGCAACTGGAAGGTGAACGTCGGCTCGGTCGGGATCGAGCACGAGGGCTTCACGTACGGGCCCGGCGGCTTCACCGCGGCGCAGTACGAGCGCTCGGCGCGGCTGACGGCCTGGCTCGCGCGGCGCTCTCTGATGCCGATCGACCGCGACCACATCATCGGCCACGCCCAGGTGCCCGGCACCGGGCGGCGGCACAGGCGGCTCGGGCCACCACACCGATCCCGGCCCGAACTGGAACTGGCGCCACTACCTCGCGCTCGTGCGGCGGTACGCGCACGGCGTCAAGCTGAGCGTGGTGCCGGGGCTCGCGTCCCGGCCCGCTCGCCGGGGTCGTGCCGTGGCGCGCGAGGACGACCGGCGGCGTGCACACGGTGGAGTTCGTCGTCGACGGCCGCGTCGTCTGGACCGACCGTCGCCCGCCGTTCGCGTTCGCCGGCGGCCGCGGCCTGAACACGACCCGCCTCGCGAACGGGCCGCACGTGCTCGAGCTCCGCGCCTACGGCGACGGCACCCGGCACGACATTTCCCGGCGCACGGTCGTCGTCGACAACCGCGCCTTCCGGCTCACCACCGCCGGGGCGCGCGAGTGGACGCGCGTGCAAGGGCACGGTGCGCCTGCGCGCCCGCGCCTGGGGAGCGAAGGCACGTTCCGTCGTGCTCCGGGTCGACGGGCGTGTGGCCGCCCGCGACACACGCGCGCCCTTCGCGTTCCGCTGGAACACGCGTCGCGTCAAGGATCGCAAGCACCTGCTCGAGCTCGAGGCGCGCTCGGTCGACGGGCGCGTGGCGACGAGACGGATCGCGCTCGTCGTGCGAAACCGGCGGCTCCGGCCGCCTCGCCCGGCCCGGCCCGTCCCGACGGTGCCGCCGCTCCGCATCCTCGAGCAGAGCGTCACCGAGGGCATGCTGGTCGACGGCCTCGTGCATCTGGCGCGTCTTCGTGCAGGGGCCCGCCGAGCGAGTTCAGTTCACGATCGACGGCGCGCCTCGGGGCACCGACCTGGCCGCGCCCTACACGCTCGGCTGGGACACCTCGGCCGAGGCGCCGGGACCGCATGTCCTCTCCGCCCGTGTCCTCGGCGCCAAGGGAAAGGCCGTCGGAGCGACGGTCACCGTCACGGTGCCGGAACGCCCAGCGACCGGCGGTACCGAAGCACCCTGACGACGCGGCGATCGCGGCGACCACCATGCAGCGGTAGCCTTCGAGCGTGGCCGTGACCGAGAAGCAGACCGCGCTCGATCCGCGCGACTTCCTCGCGATCGACGCGTTGCTCGACGACGAGGAGCGGGCGATCCGCGACACGGTCCGCGCCTTCGTCCGCGAGCAGGTGCTGCCGGAGGTCGGGGAGTGGTTCGAGCAGGGCATCCTCCCCCGCGAGCTGCTCGCAGAGCTCGGCAAGCTCGGCCTCTACGGCATGCATCTCGACGGCTACGGCCTGCCGGGCGCGAGCGCCGTCGCGTACGGCCTGGCGTGCCTCGAGCTCGAGGCCGGCGACTCGGGGGTGCGCAGCGCCGTCTCCGTTCAGGGCTCGCTCGCGATGTACTCGATCTGGCGCTGGGGCTCGGAGGAGCAGAAGCAGCGCTGGCTGCCCGCGATGCACACCGGCGAGGCGATCGGATGCTTCGGGCTCACGGAGCCGGATGCGGGCTCCGACCCCGGCTCGATGCGGACGCACGCCCGCCGCGACGGCTCGGACTGGATCCTGAACGGTGCCAAGATGTGGATCACGAACGGAACGATCGCGGACGTCGCGACCGTCTGGGCGCGGACCGACGACGGCGCGATCCGCGGCTTCCTCGTCGAGAAGGGTACGCCGGGCTTCACCGCTCCCGAGATCCACAAGAAGCTCTCGCTGCGTGCCTCGGTCACGTCCGAGCTCGTACTCCAGGACGTGCGCGTGCCCGACGAGAACGTCTTCCCGGACGTCACCACGCTCCGCGGTCCGCTCTCGTGCCTCAACGAGGCGCGCTACGGGATCGTCTGGGGCGCAGTCGGCGCGGGGCGCGCGTGCTTCGAGGCGGCCCTCGACTACGCGAAGGAACGGATCGTCTTCGAGAAGCCGGTTGCGGCGTACCAGCTCACCCAGCAGAAGCTCGCCGAGATGGCGCTCGAGCTCAACCGCGGCCTGCTCGTCGCCCTCCACATCGGCCGGATGAAGGACGACGGCACGCTGCGGCAGGAGCACGTCAGCCTCGGGAAGATGGGCAACGTCCGGGGCGCGATCGAGGTCGCGCGCAGCGCGCGCACGATCCTCGGCGCGAACGGGGTCACGCTCGAGTACCCGGTCATCCGCCACGTCAACAACCTCGAGTCGGTGCTCACCTACGAGGGCACCCACGAGGTGCACACGCTCGTCGTCGGCGGCGCGCTGACCGGCGAGAACGCGTTCCGCTAGTCCTCGCCTTCCCAGTAGTCGACCGCGGAGTCGCGCACGAAGAGGTGCGAGTCCTCTTTCCGAGCGACGAAGACGCCGATCTTGTCGCTGTCGGGATAGACGGCGATGCCCGCACTGCTCTTCGTCGAGAGCAGGAGCACGCGACTGCGTTCTGCGGCGTTGTTCGTCACTTTGTGGGCGCCCTCCGGCCCCTCCGGGAAGCACACCACCTCGCCCGGCGAAAGGTCGCGTTCCCCATCCGGCGTCCGGAGCGTCGGCGTGCCGGTGAGCACGATCAGCCACTCCTCGTCGCCGTACTCGTAGTGGTACGGGGCAGACCGACTGGCCCTCGCGGAAGGTCGTACACGGTGCCGCCGATCTTGCTCGCGCCGAGCTTCGGCGCGAGGCGAACGTAGTCCGTGTTGTAGCCCGCCGGGTCGCCCTCGTCGCGGCCGACCTCGACGTCGAACAGGTTGACGCGTTCCATCGGCCTATCCTTCCACGGTGCGATGCCTGCTGCTCCTGTTCGTCGCCCTCACGCTGGCGGCGCCGGCCGCCGCGGCGCCGCCGCACGCCGGCGTCCTCGCGCCGGGCCAGAGCCTCGGCGGCCTGCGGCTCGGGGCGACGAAGGTGCAGGTCGAGCGGGCCTGGGGACGCGCGTACGGGCGGTGCACGGACTGCCCCGACGAGACGTGGTACTTCAACTACTTCGCCTTCCAGCCGCGCGGCGCCGGCGTCGAGCTTCGCGGCGGCCGGGTCGCGGCGATCTTCACGCTCTACCAGCCGCCGGGCTGGGAAACGACGCGCGGCCTCGCCCTCGGCCAGCCGCTCTCACGCGTCCGAGCCGTCCACCCCGGCTTCTCCCGCCGCGACTGCGGCGACTACGACGCCTATGTGCAGCAGCGGAACGGCGTCGTGACGGCGCTCTACGTCCTAGACGATCGGCTCTGGGCCTTCGGGCTCCACCGGGCCGACGTCCCGCTCTGCCGCTGAGAGCGCCGCGACAAGCGGCATCGCGAGCAGGATCGGCACGGCCGAGGATCGGCCACAGCGCCGCGTAGCCGTGCGTGTCCTCGAGGTACGGCGACAGGAGGTCGATCGCGATGCCGGCCAGTAGCGGCCCGATCAGGAGCCCGACGCCCTTCGTGGTGGTGGCGAGGCCGGCGATCGCGCCCCTGTCGGCCGCGGGCATGAGCTTGAAGAGGAGTCCCCAGGAAAGGGTCATCACCATGCCCCCGGCGATCGCCACGACGAACACGACCGGCAGATACCACCGCTTCCATTCGCTCGCGAAGCCGCCGGAGAGCAACCCGCCGGCGTAGACGAACGAGGCGAAGAAGATGACGCGGGCGAGGCCGAACCGGTCACCGAGGAAGCCCGACGCGAGTGCGGCGACCACGTAGCCGCCCGCGACCGCCGCCAGCACGGCCGTCGTCGTGCCGAGGGGCTGCCCGAGTCCCACGGTGAGGTAGAGGACGACGAACGTCCTCGCGCCGGCGAAGGTTCCCTCCCACGCGGTGTTCGCGATCAGGAACCGCCGCACCTCGTGGTTCCGGCGGAAGATGCTCCAACTGTGCGCGACGTAGGCGCGCACGCCCTCGAACACGCGCCCATGGCCGCCGTCCTCGCGGACGAAGAGCACGGGAACTGCAAGCGCGAGCGTCACCACGACGGAGGCGACGAGGAACGGGCTCGGCTCCCAGAGGTGAAAGAGCGCGCCGCCGCCGATCAGCGCGGCGCCGAGCGCGACCCCGCGCAGGAGGTGCTGCGCGCTCTGGGCGCGGCCGTAGACGCTCTCGGGGAGCAGATCCGGGTAGAGGCCCCGGTACGGCGGCTCGTAGACGTAGTAGGCGAAGAAGAACGCGAAGACGAGCAGCGCCGTCGTCCAGAGGTTCGGCATGAACGCCAGCAGCGCGAGGCAGAAGGCGATCGGGCCGAGCGCGACGAGCATGAACGGGCGCCGGCGGCCGAGCGGGGTATGGAACGTGTCGCTCCAGGGCCCGATCACGAGCGGGAGCGCGATCGCGAACGCGCCTTCCGCCGCCAGGACGAGCGCGATCAGCGTCGTCGAGTCGGTGAAACGGCCGAGGAGCGGCGGCAGGTACGCGGCCGTCGTCGTCAGCGAGAACGCGAGCCCGAAGGCGCCGAGGGCGAGCACCCAGACGGTTCGGGCGTGGCCGGTCTCGACGCCCGCAAGCAGCTCCGGTTGGGGCGCCGAGCGCGCGAGCGAGTCCTCGACCAACGTCCGAGAAGTGTAGAAACGGCTACGGAGGCCGTAGCCGCGCCGTCGATCCGTCTCAGAGACGGAGCGTCTCGGAGCTAGCAGGCGCGCGGGCGATCCACAAGGTGGCCCGTTCCGACTCGGCTGGTAGCGTCGCGTCCCAATGCAGCCGCTCGCCGGGGTGCTCGTCGTCGATCTGACCCGCTACCTGCCGGGGGCGTTCGCCTCCCGGGAGCTGCTCGAGCTCGGCGCCCGCATCGTTCGCGTCGAGCCGCCCGAGGGCGATCCGATGCGACATGTCGCGCCGGCGTGGGAGACGGCGCTGAACGCCGGCAAGGAGTCGGTGGTCATCGACCTGAAGGAGGAGCTCGCCTTCGCGCGTGAGCTGTGCGCCCGCGCGGATGTGGTGCTCGAGGGCTTTCGCCCGGGCGTCGCGGCGCGGCTCGGCGTCGGCCCGGACGACGTGCCGGACTCGGTTGTGTACTGCTCGATTACCGGCTTCGGTACCGACGGCCGCCACGCGGCGCGGGTCGGACACGATCTCAACTACCTCGGCTGGGCCGGCGTGCTGGAGGACACGGCGCCCTGCCTGCCGCCCGTGCAGCCTGCGGATCTCGCGGCGGGCGCCCTCGGCGCGGTCACAGCGGTGCTCGCGGCCCTGCTCGAGCGGACGCGCACCGGAAGCGGCGCGAGACTGACGACATCCATGACCCACGGCTCGCACCGGCTCGTCTCACACCGGCTCGGCGGCGAGCCGCTGCCGAAGTTGCTGACCGGCGGCCTCGCCTGCTACCGGATCTACGGCACGGCCGACGGCCGCCACCTCACCGTCGCGGCGCTCGAGCCGAAGTTCTTCGTCCGACTCTGCGAGGTGATCGGTCGACCCGACCTGGTCGAGCTGCACCTCCAGGTCGATGCCCAGCCGGCCCTCGCGGAGGAGCTCGGCGCTGTCTTTTCGAGCCGGCGCCTCGACGAGTGGCTCGAGCTCTGCGAGGACGAGGACGTCGCCGTCGGCCCCGTCGCGACTCTGACCGAGGCGGCCGGAGAGTTCGGTGAGCCCGTCACGGGTCGCGGCCCGAGGCTGGGCGAGCACACGTCGGCCTGGCGCCAGGAGCTCGGTCTCGGATGAGGCTTGCGCGCCTCGCGGCCGTCGCGCTCGCGCTGCTGCCGCTCCCGCTGACGGCGGCCCTGCTGGAGGTCGGCAATGCGCGCACACTGCCTCCGGCCGTCGTCTCCGCGAGGGACGGTGACCTCTACGTCGGGGAAGAGCAGATCACCGCAACCGCGGCGCACGACTCGGAGCCGGACTGGTCGCCGGACGGCCGCCGCGTCGTCTTCGTCCGCCAGGAGGCCGGCCGCATCTCCTCCAGCCTGTACGTCGTCCGCCGGGACGGCGGCAGAGTCGAGCGGCTCACGTCGCGCGAGCAGGTGATCCTCACGCCGGCCTGGTCGCCCGACAGCAGCCGGATCGCCTTCGCCGCCAGTCCGCTCACGGGCGGCAGCTTCGACATCTGGACTCTCGACCTCGAGACCGGACGCAGCAACCGCTACACGACCTCGGACAAGGAGGAGGTGCAGCCCACGTGGAGCGAGGACGCGAAGCTGCGCTTCCGGGTGATCGAGCCCGGGATCGAGCTGCCCGTAAAGACGAGCGACGCCGACTCGCCGCAGACAGGACCGCGCGAGCTCCTCCCCGACTTCGACCAGCGCCCGCCGTTCCGCCTGACGATCAGCGGCACGAAGCTCGGCTTCGCCTCCGCCACGGACAACGTCGGAGACGGGCCGGTCTGGGTGCGCGGCGCGCGCAGCTCGAACGATCGAGCGGATGGGCGCGCAGCAGATCGTCGAGCTCTCCGACGGCAGCGTCCGCGTCTACGAGCGCGCCGGGCGGCTTCGGTACACGCCCGAGGCGACGCACTCCCACTGGCACCTCCTCCGCTTCCAGCGCTACGAGCTTCGCGATCCAGAGGGCAGGTTGCTCGTGCGCGACCGCAAGAGCGGCTTCTGCCTCGCCGACCACTACGGTCTCGCCCGCGACGCTGTCGCCACCTTCCGCGGCCCGCGGTTCCTCGGCAACTGCGCCGCCTTCGAGCCGCAGGCGCTCGCGGTCGAGCAGGGCACGTCCTCGGGCTACACGGACCTCTATCCGCCCCACTTCCACGGCCAGAACCTCGAGCTGCGCGGCATCCCTGCCGGCATCTACGTGCTCGTCCACCGCGCGAACCCCGACGAGGCGCTCGAGGAGCTCGACTACTCGAACAACGCGGCGTCGATCCGGATCAGGCTCAGCTGGGTCGGCGGCACGCCGTTCGTCGAGACGCTCGACACCTGCCCCGCCAGCGACCGCTGCTAGCGCGACCGAGGCCGAGAGCGGCCGGCAGCGCATAGAGGTCGGGGAGGCGTCCGGGCTCGTCCGGGTAGCGGTCGTCGCGGTCGAGCAGGAACGCGCGCAGCCCGAGCGCCCGCGCGCCCTCGATGTCGTCCTCGTACGAGTCGCCGACCATCGCGGCGTCGCTCGGCGGGACGTCGAGCAGGGCGAGGGCGTGCCGGAAGATCTCCGGGTGCGGCTTCGTGCGGCCGAACGCGCGCGAGCCGACGGCACAGTCGACCTCGAGGGCGTGGTGCCGGACGAACTCGTCCAGGTCGCGGCTGCCGTTCGACACGAGCCCGAGCTTGAGCCCGTGGCGGCGCAGCTCCTCGAGCACGGGCAGCGCATCCTCGTAGAGCGTGAACTTGTCGTGGGACTCCCACACGCCGACCAGGTCGACCGCGCAGGCGTACGCAGCCTCGGCGTCGCCTCCCATCCCCCGGACGATCTGCTCGGTGAACGCGACCCAGATCTCGTCGTCGTGCTCGAGCTCCGGATGGCGCTGGAGCGACGCATGCGCGGCGAGCCTGGCCGACTCGTAACGCTCAGGGTCGAGCGACAGGCCGTGCCGCTCGCCGAGCCGCCTGTACCCCTCCGGGCCGAGCTCGGGACCGGGCAGCGCGAGCGTGAAGTCGACGTCGAAGAGGACGGCCGCTGACCACGGACTGAGCGTAGCCGGGACCAGATATCGTCCCCAGCGCGCGAGCGAAGCGAGGCGCAAACGCCGTCGCGACGCTTCGATCCGCAGGCGGAGGCCGGTTCATCCGGCCGCAGCCCCAGTGCGACCGAAGGGCGGAGCGCGAAGAAGAAGGGGCACACGGGGGAAACATGGTTTCCCCCGTGGTGTCTATCGGGGTGCCCAGATTTGAACTGGGGACCTCTCCGACCCGAACGGAGCGCGCTACCAGGCTGCGCCACACCCCGAGCGCGGAAAGGTTAGCTACTCGACGCTCGTCTGGCGCGCGCGGTTGCCCCGCCCCAGTCGCGCATCGCCTTCCCGGCTCCGGTGAGGACTCCGCGCGAAAGGATGAGGAAGAGGACGTAGCCGGCCGCGATCGCGATCCACTCCATGTCCATGTGGCAAGGGTACCAACGTCCCGGGAGCCCTAGAATCGCGCGCGTGGCAAAGCGCGACGAAATCCTCGCCTACGCCAACGAGCTGCTCGAGGTGCACCGCTTTCCCGAGTTCGCGCCGCCGGGGCTGCAGGTCGTCGGCGCCGACGAGGTGACGAAGATCGCCTGCGGCGTGTCGTCGTCGGTCGAGCTCTTCGAGCGCGCCGCCGCCGCGGGCGCGCAGCTCGTGCTCGTCCACCACGGCCTCTTCTGGCGGAACGAGTCGCCGGTCGTCGACCGGCGCCAGCGAGCCCGGCTCGAGACGCTGTTCGCCGCCAACCTCACCCTCGCCGCGTACCACCTCGCGCTCGACGCCCACCCCGAGATCGGCAACAACGCCCTCCTCGCGGCCGCGCTCGACGTCGAGGTCGAGGGCCAGTTCGGCCAGGTCGGCCAGGGTGGACGCCTGCGCGAGCCGTGCACCGCCGAGGAGTTCGTCGGCGCGCGTCGAGGCCGTCGTCGAGCGGGAGCCCGTCCTCTTCGCGGGCGGCCCCGAGCGCGTCGAGCGGGTCGCGATCACGAGCGGCGGCGGCGGCGGCGACCTGATCCTGGCGGCGAGCGAGGGCTACGACCTCTTCCTCACCGGCGAGCCCGAGGAGCCGAGCCTGCACGCCGCGCGCGAGCTCGGCGTCCACTTCGTCGCGGCCGGCCACTACGCGACCGAGCGCCTCGGTGTGCAGGCGCTGGCGGAGCGGCTTTCCGTCAAGTTCGGAATCGAACGGGAGTTCCTGGAGGTTCCGAACCCGATCTAGGCCGACCGCCGGTCGAGCTCGTCGAGCGCGTCGAGGCACGCGCGGGGCGCCTCGCCGATCACGAGGTGGCCGCAGTCGGCCACCACGCGGAGCTTCGCTCGCAACCGGCGCGTGTACTCGAAGGCATCGTCGAGCGGCAGCTGCGGGTCGCGAGCACCCCACAGGATCGTGACCGGGCACCGGACCCTCTCGAGCTCGCGTCGCGGGTCGTCGAGCACGAGCGCCCGTCCGGCGGTGCGCACGTCGACGTGCTCGGTCGCGCCCTCGAGGAAGCCGATCGCGGCGCCGGGCGAGAGCGAATGCGCGTCCGACACGAACCAGGGGCGGAAGAGCGCGCGCCGGTACCAGAGCCGGGCGGCGTACCTGTGTCGGAACGGGGCGACCCAGCGGCTGGGCCGGACGACGCCGGTGACGAGCACCGCGGCCCGCACGACGCGCGTACCGGAGCCGATCCCCGCCGGAGCAGCCAGGAGGAGCCCGCGGACGAGCTCTGGATGCCGCTGGGCGAGCCTGAGTGCGACGAGGCCGCCGAACGAGTGGCCCGCCACGAGCGCCGGCGCCGCCTGCTCGCGCTCGATCAGCGCGGCGACGGCGTCCGCGTACGCGGCCATCGTCGCGCGCCGGGCGAGCCGCCCGGACCGGCCGTGGCCGGGAAGGTCAAGGACGAGCACGCGGTGGCGCTCGGCCAGAGCGGGCAGCAGCTCGACCCAGTTCAGTGCCCCGCCGCCGAGCCCGTGCAGGAGCACGAGCGGGGGCCGGCGCCGCCGGCGAGATACCGGATCGGCACGCCGCCCACGTCGACGCGTCGATCGGCCAGCCCGCCGAGGCTCGTTGCGACCGTCATGCCGAGGAAGTATCCTGCGGCTATGAAGGACTTGGGGGTGCGGGCCCGTTGAATCCCGCACAGACAACGCGAGCGGTAGCCGAGCCCGCCTGAGCGCATCCTTGCGCCAGCGGGCTTTTTCGTTGCCGCGAAGGGAGGACCACGCATGGCGAACCACCTGACGCCGGACGAGCTCTCGAGGGAGCTTGGTATGGAGCGACAGGACGTGATCCGGTTGTGCATCGAGGAAGGCGTGCCGATCTACCAGGGCAAGATCGACAAGACGCTCTTCCAGGCCCAGCTCGAGGCGCTGAACGCGCTCCCGCAGCCGCACTAGCGCGCAGCTCGGGCCCAGCAGGCAGCAGCTACTTGCGCGCGGCCGTTCGCTTCCGGGCGGACGGCCGCGCAGCAGCCTTCTTGGCGGGTGCGCGGGCGGGCTTCTCCCGCTGCGCCTCCTCGACGCTGCGGCGTAGCGCCTCCATGAGATCGACGACGGGCGCATCCTCGGCGACCGGCTCCGGTGCCGTGATCTCCTGGCCCGCGGCCTTCGCCTCGAGCATGGCGCGCAGGTTGCCCCGGTACTCGCTCTGCAGGTCGGCGGGGTCGAAGTCGGCCTCGAGGCTCGCGATCACCTGGCGCGCGAGCGCGAGCTCGGCGTCCTTGACCTGGATCTCCTCGACCGCCTCGCCGATCTCGGCCTGCGAGAAGACGTCCGCCGAGAGATAGAGCGTCTCGAGCGCGAGGGCGTCGTCCTTGGCGCGGATGAGACAGAACTTCTCCTTGCCCTGCTGCACGAAGCGGCCGAGCGCGGCCATGCCCGACTCGGTCATCGCGTTCAGGAGCAGGACGTACGGCCGGCGCGCCGCCGGCGCCTGCGCGGGCACGAGGAAGTACGTCCGGTCGAAGAACACCGGGTCGACCTGCGCCGCGTCGACGAAACGCGTGATCTCGATCGAGCGCGAGTCGTCGTGCTGCGCGAGCGCCTCGAGCTCCTCCTCCTCGACGAAGACGAACTGGTTCTTCGCCACCTCCCAGCCCTTGACGATCTCGTCGGGCTCGAGGTCGCGCTCGTGCACCGGGCAGTAGCGCTTCTGCTTGATCGGCGTTCCGCACTCGCGGTGGAGCATGCGGAAGGAGACGTCCGATGCCCGCGCCGCAGGCTTCGTCGCGGGCGCGAGCCCGACCGGGATCGAAACCAGGCCGAAGCTGAGCGAGCCGTTCCAGGTGGTGCGCATCCTGCTCCTAAGTCTAGTCGGGAGGGACCAGGTCAATTGGCTCTGTGCGGCCAGTTTCCTGCTCGCGCGCGCACGAGTAAAGTCAGGGGATGGACGAGAAGCGCACGATCGCACGGCTGTGGCGCGACGCGGTTGCCGCCGGTCGCCAGAACCCCGCCTATCTCGAGCAGCGCGGCGAGGAGTGGCACCCGATCTCGTGGCCGGAGGCGGCCGAGCGCGTGGAGGCGTACGCGAACGGCCTGCTCTCGCTCGGGGTCCGCAAGGGGGACGCATTCGCACTGCTGTCGACGACCCGCGTCGAGTGGGCGCTCTTCGACTTCGCGCTGGGCTCGATCGGGGCGATCGGCGTCGGCATCTACGCCAACAGCTCGCCGAAGGACACCGGCTACATCCTCGACCACTCCGAGGCGGTTGGAGTCCTCTGCGAGGACGACGACCAGCGCGCCAAGGTCGAGTCCGTCCGGGAGGCGGCCCCGCGGCTCGAGCACGTGCTCACCTTCTCCGACCTGCCCGAGCTCGCAGAGCGCGGGCGTGCGTACGCCGCCGAGCATCCGGACGCCCTGCGTCGAGGCGTCGGAGGCGATCGAGGAGAGCGACCTCTTCACGTACATCTACACCTCGGGGACGACCGGCCCGCCGAAGGGCTGCATGATCTCGAACCTCAACTACTACGCGATGGTCGCGGTCGTCGACGACCTCGAGTCGTTCACCGGGCCGGGCGACACGATGCTGCTCTACCTGCCGCTCGCCCACAACTTCGGCCGGCTGATGCACCTCTCCGGGCCGTACGTGGGCTACACGATCGCGTTCCTGCCCGATCCGCTCAAGGCCGCTGCCGCCCTGCCGGCGGTGCGCCCGACGGTGTTCCCGAGCGTGCCGCGCGTCTACGAGAAGATCCACACCGCCGTCGTCGCGCGCTTCGACGAGGCCACCGGCCTCCGCCGGAAGCTGGTCGACTGGGCGCTTCGCGTCGGGCGCGACGTCAGCGCGCGGCGCCGTGCCGGGCAGCCCGTCCCGCGGGGGCTGGCCGCGCAGTATCGCGTCGCCGACCGGCTCGTCTACGCCAAGGTCAAGGAGCGCCTGGGCGGCCGGCTGCACACGGCCATCTCGGGCGGCGCCCCGCTCTCACCCGAGATCGCCGAGTTCTTCCACGCGATCGACATCCTGCTCGTCGAGGGCTACGGGCTGACCGAGTGCACGACCGCGGCGTCCACGAACACGCAGAGCGCCTTCCGCTTCGGCACCGTCGGCAAGGCGCTGCCGCGCTTCGAGGTGAAGCTCGCCGAGGACGGGGAGCTGCTCGTCAGGAGCGAGACGATCTTCCAGGGCTACTACAAGGATCCCGAGGCGACGGCGGCGGTGCTCGGCGAGGACGGCTGGCTCCGAACCGGCGACATCGCCACGATCGACGACGACGGCTTCATCACGATCACCGACCGGAAGAAGGACATCATCGTCACGGCGGGCGGGAAGAACGTGGCTCCGCAGAACCTCGAGAACGACCTCAAGAACTCGAAGTACGTCTCGCAGGCCGTCGTCGTCGGCGACCGGAAGCCGTATGTCGCCGCGCTGATCACGCTCGAGCCCGAGGAGATCGGCAAGTGGGCGGCGGAGCACGGGATCCCCGGCGGTGTCGAGGAGCTCTCGCGCGACGAGCGCGTGCGCGAGCTGATCCAGGGCGTCGTCGACGAGGTCAACGCCGAGCGCTCCCGCTACGAGCAGATCAGGCGCTTCAGCATTCTCCCGCGCGACTTCACGATGGACACGGGCGAGCTGACACCGACGCTGAAGCTCAAGCGCCGGGTCGTCGTGGAGCGGTTCGCCGCTGAGCTCGAGGAGCTCTACGCGGGCGAGACGCTCAACGCCGCCGCCGGCATGTGACGCCGAATCTGAACCGCGTCGCCCTCAGCGCGACCGTGCACTGCCTCACCGGCTGCGCGATCGGCGAGGTGCTCGGGATGATCATCGGCACCGCCTTCGGCTGGAGCGACCTGGCGACGATCGCGCTCGCCGTCGCTCTCGCATTCTTCTTCGGCTACCTGCTGACGATGCTGCCGTTGCTCCGCTCCGGGATCGCGCTGTCCGCGGCCATACCGGTCGCACTCGCGTCGGACACGGTCTCGATCGCGGTGATGGAGCTCGTCGACAACGCGATCCTGCTGCTCGTCCCCGGTGCGATGGACGCCGGGCTCGCGGACGCGCTCTTCTGGGGCAGCCTCGCCGTCGCGCTGCTCGTCGCGGGCGCCGTCGCCTATCCGGTGAACCGGGCGATGATCGCGCGCGGCAAGGGCCATGCGCGTCGTGCACGCGCACCACTCGCACTGACCGGGCAGGGACTTGACCGAGGCGCTAGATCCGGCGGGCGCCGACGTACGTCGCGGCGTACCACGAGTCCGAGAGGCTGGAGATCTTGACGACGTCGCCGGTGTGCGGCGAGTGAATGAACTGATCGCCGCCGATGTAGATGCCGGCGTGGCCGAGGCCGTTGAAGAAGACGAGGTCGCCCGCCTGCAGCTGATCCCTCGACACTGCGGTGCCCATGCCGTACTGCGACGCGGCATGGTGCGGCAGCGAGACGCCGACCTGAGCGAACACGTACATGATCAGGCCGGAGCAGTCGAAGCCGGACGGGCTGGCACCGCCGTACACGTAGGGGATGCCGAGGTACTGCATCGCGATCCCGACGACGCCCCCGTAGCGGGCATCCGGTACCGCCGCAGCCGGTATGGCGGCCACCGCCTGGTCGATCGGCGGCGCAAGGGTCGCCTGGCTCTCCGGCTCGAGCGCCGTCGCGGCGATGCGAGCACGGGCTGCCGCCTGCAGGCGCGCCTGCCGCGCAGCCTCCTCGGCCTCTAGCTGCGCGATCTCCTCACGCACGCTCGCGAGCATCTGCTCGCGCTCGCGGAGCTGTGACTCGATCGTGCTGCGCTGCGCTGCGCGTTCGGCGACCTCCTGCCGCTGGGCCACGCGCGCCCGGCGCAACTTCGCCTTCCGCGCCTGCACGACCGATTTGAAGCCCTTGACCTCGTGCAGCACACGAGCGTCCTGCTCGGTGACCCGGTCGACCGCATCCATGCGGTTCAGCAGCTGATCGAGCGACTCGGCGCCGAGCAACACCTCGAGCCCGCCCGAGCGGCCGCCGTTGACGTACAGCGCCACGAGCCGCTGCGAGAGCGCGGACTGCGCTCCCTTCAGGCTCCTGCGCGCGATCCCGAGATGACGGGTGTTCGCGACGATGTCCGCGTCGATCCGCTCGAGCTTGAGGTTGGCGAAGTTGTACGCCTCGACCGCATGAGAGAGCTGCGAGTCGATCTCCCGGATCTGGTTCAGGACGTCCTCGGCCTGAGCCCGTTTCTCCGCCACCGTGGGGTCAGCGGCGGCCTCGTGCACGGAGGCCGAGCCGACCGCGGCGAGAATCACCGCCAGCAAAGCAAGGATCGCCGGCGCCTTACGCAAACTCGATCTGATCAGAGACTCCCTGCTCCGAACGACACAGCCCGAGCTTGCGAGGCACCCACCGTGGGGGCCCGGTCGGTCACAAGCGGCGTACCCTAGCAACCTCCACGGACGCCTGCAAACCGCAACTGAGCCAAAAACGGCGCTTTCGATGCCCACTTTTACGAATCACAAACATCCCTCGTCGCCGGGGACGAGTGTCTCCCGTGCTGTGGTACGGTCCGCGCCTCGTGCGGACGCAATCGGGAAGGGGCGGCGCACGTCTTGCTGCGGCGTGCACGGGTCTGGCGCTGCTCGCCACGGTGCCGGCCGCGGTGGGCGCGAACGCCGTTGCGCCACGGCCTGCGGCCGAATCTGAACGTCAGTCGGCCATCCTCGAGCTCTACGCGCTCGAGAGCGAGCTCCAGGTGGCACGCTCAGCGGCGGCAGCGCTCGCGGACAGGAGGACGGACGTCGCGCGACGGCACGCGTCGGCACGGCAGCGGCTCACGATCGCGAGGCGAGCCGCCGCGCTCTCGACGCGCCGTCTCGAAGAGCTCGTCCGGCGGCTGTACGAACAACGAGGCGTCGACCCCCTCGAGGTCTTGCTCGGCTCACGATCGCTCGAGGAGGCGATGACCGATCTCGAGAGTCTCGAGATTGCCGCGCTCGAGCAGAGCCGGATCCTGGAGCGCTCGCGCGCCACAAGGGCGGAGCTCGTGCGCCTCGACGCGCAGCTCGCCGCCCGCGAAGGCGAGCTCGCGACGCTGACCGCCACGGCGCAGGCCCGCGCCGACGAGCTCGCGGCCCGCACGGCCGCGAAGGCCGCCTACGTCGAGACCCTGCGGCGCCGGCAGAGCCTGTCCCGCCGCCAGGTCGGCGCGCTCGAGGCGACGGCGAGCACCGCGCAGCAGCAGTCCACGAGGCTGCAGCCGCCCGCAGCCGAGCCCGTCCAGGCTCTCGTCGCGGACCCGGCCGCCGCGGTCGATCCGGTGCTTGCGACCGACGGCACGATGACGCTGTCGGTGAGCGCGATCGGCTACAGCCTGCGCGGGACGACCGCCACCGGGCTGCCGGTTGGACACGGCATCGTCGCCGTCGATCCGAGCGTGATCCCGCTCGGCACGCGCCTGTCCGTGCCCGGGTACGGAGACGCCGTCGCGGCCGACACCGGCAACGCCATCCGGGGCGCCGTCATCGACCTGTGGTTCCCGACCGTCGCCGAGGCACACGCCTGGGGCCGCCGCACGGTCACGATCACCGTCGGCTGACGCTTTTTCTAGACTGGCCGTCTCCGAGTGACAACCGAGAGACACGCATGAGCGAGACCGCGTCCGTCGAGGCCGAGGAGCACGAGATCCGTGTTCTCCTCGTCGACGACCACGATCTCTTCCGCACCGGGTTGCGCAACCTGCTCGAGGAGCAGGGCGTCGCGATCGTGGGGGAAGCCGGCAGCGGCTACGACGCGCTGCGCATCGTCCGGGAGAGCACTCCCGACGTCGTGATCATGGACCTGAACATGCCCGGCATGAACGGCGTCGACGCCACGAGGCACATCAGCCGCGAGGCGCCGCTCACGCGGGTGATCGTGCTGACGATCTCGGACCAGGAGCAGGACGTGATGGACGCGATCCTGGCCGGTGCGTGCGGCTACCTCCTGAAGGACGCGTCGATCCAGGACCTGATGAAGGGGATCGAGGCCGCCGCCGTCGGCGAGTCGCTGATCTCGCCGCACATCGCCGGCAAGGTGCTGCAGCACGTCCGCGCGACGACGGTCGCCCCCGATGCGGCTGCGACCATCCGCGCCGAGCTCTCGGACCGCGAGATCCAGGTCCTGAAGCTGATCGCGAGCGGCAACGACAACGCGATGATCGCGCGCGAGCTCCACATCAGCCCGAAGACGGTCAAGAATCACATCTCGAACATCCTCATGAAGCTCCAGATCGAGAACCGGATCCAGGCGGCCGTCTACGCCGTCCGCAGCGGCATCGTCTAGTCGAAGAGCTCGGTTCAGAATGAACGCCATCACCACTCTGGCGCGGCGTCATCCTGAACCGAGCTCTTACGTGAGCGCCCGCGTCCTCAGGGTCGACAGGAGGCCCCGCAGGTGCGCGAGCTCCTGATCGGCGCGCGTGAGCTCGCTCTCGAGCTCGTCGGCCGCGCCCTGCCCCTCGCCGCGCAGGACCGAGCGCAGGCGTCGCTCGATCCGGAGTCGCCGGGCGTCCAGGACGAGCGCGTGCGCGTAGCCGTTCGTGAGCGTGTGCTCGACGGCGTAGCGATCCGGACGATCGCCGGCAGGCGCGTGGAGCAGCGAGACGATCTCGCTGAGCAGGATGGCAGAGTCGGACACGGCGGCGGTACCACGTCGATTATCCGAGGCGCCGCTCGCCACGGCATGGGCCGCGAGGCCCATCTTCGCCTCGTGGTCGGCCCATTCGCGCTTTTCGTGCTCGCCGCGATGCTGCTCGCCTCCTCGGCAGGCGCAGCCCGGACGGCGCTGGCGCCCCGGCTGGAGCGCGCGCTCCGCGTACCGCACGTCGATCCGAGCCGTACCGCCGCGCTCGCGATCGACCTCCGCACCGGCGCGGTCGTCTACTCACGCAACGAGGGCCTCTCGCTCGTCCCGGCCTCGAACGAGAAGCTGGCGGTCACCTACACCGCTCTCGCGACGCTGGGCACCGCGTACCGCTTTCACACCGAGGTGGCGGGCGTCGGCGCGCAGGTCGGATCCGTCTGGCGCGGCAACCTCGTCCTGCGTGGCTACGGCGACCCGACTCTCGGCGCGACGGACCTCGACCTGCTCGCGGGCGAGGTGGCCGCCCTCGGGATCACACGCGTGACCGGGTCGGTGGTCGGTGACGAGGGGTGGTTCGACACCGTCCGCACGGGACCGGGCTGGCTGCCGCGGTTCTACCTCGAGGAGTCGCCGCCGCTGTCGGCGCTCGTCGTCGATCGGTCCATGTACCGCGGGCGCATGTCGAGGAATCCGGCGCTCGCGGCCTCCTCTCTGTTCCGAGCCGCGCTGGAAACCCGCGGCGTGCGCGTCCGGGGACGATCCCGCGTCGGCGCGCCGCCGCCGGGCGTCCTCCTCGCACAGGACGTCTCGCCGCCGCTCGCCGAGATCGTCCGTTTCATGGGCCGCGAGAGCGACAACTTCACCGCAGAGCTGCTCGTCAAGCACCTCGCTGTCCTCGACGCGCCTCCCGGCACGAGGGGGACGACCGTCGCCGGAATCCGCGTCGTCAGGGAGGCGCTCGAGCAGGCCGGCGTCCCCCTCGCCGGGGTCCGCCTCGTCGACGGCTCCGGTCTCTCGCGTTCGAACCGGCTGACCGTCGCGGCCGTCGTCGCGCTGCTCGAGGCCGGGCTCGCCAGATCCGACTTCCGCGACGCCTTCCTCGCCTCGCTCGCGGTCGCGGGGGTCGACGGCACGCTCGAGCACCGGCTCGAGCGGTTGCCCGCCCGGGGCCACGTGATCGCGAAGACGGGGACGACGCGCGTGGCGTCCGCGCTCTCCGGCTTCGTTCGCCGCCGCTACGTCTTCGCCGTCATCCAGAACGGCACGCCGGTCTCGAGCTACTGGACGCGGCGCGCGCAGGACCGGTTCGCAACGATTCTGGCCGGCGCGGGTTAGCGGCGCCGCGGCGGCGGCACGACCGTCGGCTTCGCCGGGGCGCCCGCGCTCGCCAGCAGCTCGCGCAGGTCGGCCTCCGTCAGCAGCGGCACGCCGGCCTTCTGCGCCTTGGCCACCTTGCTGCCCGGGCTCTCGCCGACGACGACGCCGGTCGTCTTCTTCGAGACGTTGTCCGAGACCTTCGCGCCGAGCCCCTGGAGCGCCGCAGCCGCCTCGTCGCGCGTGAAACCCTCGAGTGTCCCGGTGATGACGTACTGGGAGCCCGTCAGAGGACCCTCGACCGGCCGCTCCTCCTCGCCGACCTCGAAGCGGAGCCCGAGCGAGCGCAGCTCCCGCACGAGCTCGCGGTTCTGCTCGTCCGAGAACCACTCCGCGATCGACTCGGCCCGGTCCGGGCCGATCCCGTCCACCTCCTGGATCTGCTCCTGCGTCGCGTCGAGCAGCCGGTCGACGTCGCCGAAGTGACGAACGAGGTTCTGGGCCGTCACCCAGCCGACGTCGGGGACGTTGAGGCCGAAGAGGATGCGCGAGAACGGCTGCGCCTTCGACGCCTCGATCGAGGCGAGGACGTTCGAGGCCGACTTCTCCTGGAAGCCGTCCAGCTCGAGCAGCTGCTCCTTCGTCAGCCGGTACAGGTCGGGCATCGAGCGGAGCAGGCCGAGATCCCACAGCCGCCGGACGAACTGCTCGCCGACGCCCTCGATATCCATCGCCGCAGTGACCCAGTTGATCAGGGTCTCGAGGCCGCGCGACGGGCAGGCGCGGTTCGGGCAGCGATGCATGACCTCGCCCTCGGGCTTCACCACGTCGGCGCCGCAGAGCGGGCACTGCGCCGGCATCCGGAACTCCTTGGTCCCCTTGCGATGCTCGCCGGCCGGCCCGACGATCTGCGGGATCACGTCGCCGGCCCGCTGCACGATCACGAGGTCACCCTCACGAATCTGCTTGCGGTTGATGTCCTCCTCGTTGTGCAGGGTCGCGCGCGAGATGGTCACGCCGCCGACCTCGACCGGCTCGAGCAGCGCCCACGGGTTCAGCGCGCCCGTCCGACCGACGCGGATGAGGATCTTGTTCAGCGTCGTCTGCGCCGTCATCGGCGCCCACTTGAACGCGCGCGCCCAGCGCGGCCGGTCGTGGAGCGAGCCGAGGCGGGCCTGCTGCTCGAGCGAGTCCACCTTGATCACGATCCCGTCGATCTCGTAGTCGAGCTCGATCCGGCGCGTCTCCCAGGCGCGGCAGACCTCCGCCACCTCCTCGATCGTCTCGAGCCTCTGCGCGAAGGGGTTGGTGCGAAAGCCACGCTCGCGCAGCCACTCGAGCTGCTCCCAGTGCGTCTCCGCAGGAACGCCCTCGCGCAGCCCGGAGCCGTACACCCAGATCGCGAGCTGCCGCTCGGCCGTGATCCGCGAGTCCAGTTGCCGCAGCGAGCCGGCCGCGGCATTCCTGGGATTCGGGGCGATCTTCTTGCCGGCGGCCGCGGCCTGCTCGTTCACCTTGGCGAACACCGAGAGCGGGAAGTAGATCTCGCCGCGCACCTCGAGCAGAGCCGGCGCCTCGCCGCGCAGGGTCAGCGGGATCGACCGCACCGTGCGCAGGTTCGGTGTCACATCCTCTCCACGCCGGCCGTCGCCGCGCGTGGCGCCGCGGCTGAAGACACCGTTCTCGTACACGAGCGAGACGGCGGAGCCGTCGATCTTGGGCTCGATCACATAGGCCACCGGCTCATCCGAGTCGAGCCGCTTGCGGACGTCGCCGGCCCACTTCAACAGCGCGTCGGCGGTCGTCACCTTCTCGAGCGAGCCCATCGGTGCGACGTGCTCGACCTTGCGGAAGCGGTCCGACGGCGCCCCCCCGACCCGGCGCGTCGGCGAGTCGTCGCTCGCGAGCTCGGGGTGCTCCTCCTCCAGGGCCTTGAGCTCGTCGTAGAGGCGGTCGTACTCGGCGTCGGAGACCTCCGGGTCATCGAGGACGTGATACCGGTGGTTGTGATGGTGGATGAGCTCACGCAGCTCGGCGATACGGGCCTCCACTGTCGTCTCAGAGCGCGCCAACGAGCTCCTCCGCGGTGGTGACGATCGCATCGGGCTCCTCCGCCTCGAGGCGGTCGCGCAGGTGGATCCCTCCCCAGGTGACCGCGACGGCATGCACGCCGGCCGCCTTCGCAGACCGGATGTCGAAGGGCGAGTCACCGACGTACGCGGCCTGCTCCGGCTCCGCGCCGAGCTGCTCGAGCGCATGGAGCAGCGGCTCCGGGTCGGGCTTCTGCCGCTCCGTGTCGTCAGAGCCGACGACGACGTCGAAGAAGCGCTCGAGCGGGAGGAAGGAGAAGGCGAGCTCGACAGTGGCGCGGCGCTTCGCGGTCACGATCCCGAGCCGCCGCCCCTCGCGCTGCAGGGTCTCGAGCACGGTCGACATGCCGGCGCACTCCGCGAGCCCGGAGTGGAGCGGCTCGTTGTGCTCGCGGTAGCACGTGACGAGCTCGTCCACGCGCTCCTCGTCGAGGAGGCGCATCTGCTCGACGAGGCCTGCGCCGCCGACGGCGGCCATCAGGACTTCGTCCTCGACCTCGCGCCCGAGCACCGTCCTCGTGGCATGGCGCATCGAGGCGAGGATGATCGAACCGGAGTCGATCACCGTCCCGTCCAGGTCGAAGAGCACCACAGGAAAGCGCACGCGCTCGATCCTAGCCACGGCTGCCCCTAGTACTCGACGGCCTCCAGGTACAGGCCCCACGGTGGCGCGGTCGACCCCGCCTCCGCGCGCGGGCGCCCTTCGAGGAGCCGGGCGAGCTCTCCGGGCGGCAGCTCGAGCATCGTGCCGATCAGCGTCCGCACCATGTGGCGAAGAAAGCTGTTGGCCGTGATCGTGAAGTGCAGCTCGTCGCCCGTGCGCTCCCACGCTGCCGCCGCGATCGTCCGGGTGAAGACGGAGTGCTGCGACTCGGTGCGTGTGAACGCGGTGAAGTCGTGCTCGCCGAGCAAGAGAGCCGCCGCCTCGGTGAGCGCGTCCTCGTCGACAGGACGAGGCCACCAGAGGGCTCGCCGCACCTCGAACGGCGAACGGTTGCCGCGACGCAGCACCCGGTACCGGTAGCTGCGGGAGCGGGCCGAGAACCGCGCGTGGAAGCTCGGATCCGCCTCCATCGCCGAGATCGTCGCGACGTCATCCGGAAGCTCGGCGTTCAGCGCATCGGCAGCTCGCTCGACGGGCGGGCCGCCCTGGACTCGAAGGCTCGCGGTCTGGCCGAGCGGCGTGGACGCCTGCATCGGTGCGACCGGCAACGGCCAGCCCGCTCCAGGCGGGAAAGACCGCGTCCAGCGCACTCGCCAGCACCGCCCTCCACCGTGCGCTCACCGGGCTGGCGCGCCCAGCCGCGGAACCCGGTGCCGTCGTACTCGAGCGTCAGCCTCAGCGTCCGCGGCTCCACGCTGCGAGTCTAGGCTGGCGGCGGCACCGTCGGTAAGCTCGATGCATGGCCACGGTCGAGCGGAAATACGACCTCTACGGGACAACGTTTCGCGCGGACCCGTACGCGATCTTCGCCGCCATGCGGGCCGACGATCCGGTCTTCTGCCAGCCGGGGGTCGACGGCGAGACGATGATCTGGTTCGTGACGCGGTACGACGACGTCGCCACCGTGCTGCTCGACAACGAGCGGTTCGTCCGCGATCCGAGGCTGGCGCTGACGCCAGAGGAGCTCGCAGAGCAGCCGTCGCCGCCCAGCCTCGAGATGATCGAGAACAACATGCTGAACCGCGACGGCGAGGATCACCGCCGCCTGCGGCGCCTGGTCACGAAAGCGTTCACGCCCAAGGTCGTCGAGCAGCTCCGCCCCCGCATCCAGGCGATCGCCGACGAGCTTCTCGACGCCGTCGAGACGCGCGGCGAGATGGACCTCGCCGCCGAATACGCGTTCCCCCTGCCGATCACCGTCATCGCGGAGCTCCTGGGCGTGCCGACGGCCGACCAGGATCGCTTTCGCGCGTGGTCCGACGCGATGATCACGCCCGCGATCGGCGAGAAGGAGATGGAGCGCTTCCTCGCGCAGATGGGCGAGTTCATCGCCTACCTCCAGAACCTCTTCGCGGAGCGCCGCGCCGACCCGCAGGACGACCTCGTCAGCGCGCTCCTCCGCGCGCGTGACGAGGGCGACGCGCTCAGCGAGGAGGAGGTGTTCGGCACCGTCGTCCTCCTCATCGTGGCCGGCCACGAGACGACGGTCGGCCTGATCGGGAACGGCGTCCTCCACCTGCTTCGGCAGCCGGACCAGCTCGAGCGCGTGCGGAGCGACGAGAGCCTGCTGCCGTCGGCGATCGAGGAGCTCCTGCGCTTCGAGGGGCCGGTCGAGCGAGCGCTGAACCGGTGGGCCGCGGCCGACGTCGAGCTCGGCGGCAAGACGATCCGCCGCGGTGAGCTCGTAATCGCGATCGTGGCCTCGGCCGACCGAGACCGGGACCGCTTTCCCGACCCGGACCGGCTCGACGTGACGCGCGCCGACAACAAGCACATCGCCTTTGGCCGCGGCGCGCACTACTGCCTCGGTGCGCCGCTCGCGCGGCTCGAGGCCGAGATCGCGCTCGCAACGCTCTTCCGCCGCCTGCCCGGGCTTCGGCTGGCGGTCGAGCCGGCTCAGCTCGAGTGGCGGGCGACGCCCGGCTTCCGGCGCCTGGTCTCGCTACCCGTCGCCTGGTAGCTCGACCACGAGCGTCAGCCCGTCGACCGCGGCGACCACCGCCTCGTCGCCCGCGTCCAGCCCGGCCTCGCAGCGCGCCTGCCAGATCTCGCCGCGCACGCGCACCTGGCCGTCGGGCCGGCAGGGCCCGACCGCCGTCGCCTTGCGCGCCGACGAGCGTCTCGACGCCGACGGCCGGCTGGCGCCGGTGCGAGAGCCACCACCAGAACCAGGCCTCGACGAGCTCGATCGCCGCGCCGACGCCGATCGCCACCCAGTTCCAGGGGTAGGGCAGGACGAAGAGCGCAAGGATGAGCGCGACGAGAAAGGCCACGCGCCGAGCCTAGTCGCGGCGGTCGAGCAGCTCGAAGCGGCGCCCGTCGGGCGCCGCAAATGCCGGTAGCGGAAGCCACCGGCGACCTGTAGCGGGCCGTCGGGCTCGATGCCGCGAGCCGCGAGCTCCGCCGTCGCCGCCTCCACGTCCTCGACGAGGAAGCCGAGGTTCGTGTCCGAGGTTCCCGGCACCCAGTCGCGCGGCACGAGAGCGAGCGTCGAGCCGTTCGGGAACGTCAGCCGGAAGAAGCCGTCGTCCTCGACGGCCGCCGTGCCGAGTGCGACTTCGAGGAAACGTGCAAGCCCGGCCGCGTCGTCGCTCGCGACACCTGCGAAGACGAGCCCTTCGACCCGCACGTGCGGGCGCTAGGCGCCGGCGAACGCGGCTGCGGGCGGCTCGTAGTCCACGAGCTCCAGGTACACCATCTCCGCGGCATCGCCCTGGCGCGGGCCGAGCTTGATGATGCGCGTGTAGCCGCCCGGGCGCTCCGCGAAGCGCGGCGCCACCTCGGCGAAGAGGTGGTGGACGACGAACTGAGACCTGAGGTGCGCGAGCGCCTGGCGGCGTGCCGCCAGGTCGCCGCGCTTCCCCAGGGTGATCATCTTCTCCGCGAACGGCTTGACGGCCTTGGCCTTCGCCTCGGTCGTCTGGATCCGCCCGTGCTCGATCAGCGAGCCCGCCAGGTTCGAGTAGAGCGCCTTCCGGTGCGCGGAGTCGCGCCCGAGCTTCTTCCCTGAGCGAGCGTGCTTCACGGTGTTACTCGTCCCCCCGCAAGGTCAGCCCGTGCGCCTGGAGGGTCTCCTTGACCTCCTCGACGGACTTCTTGCCGAAGTTCGGGATCGCCGCGAGCTCGTTCTCCGACTTGGAGACGAGGTCGCCGATCGTCTCGATGCCGACGCGCTTCAGGCAGTTGTACGAGCGGACGCCGAGCTCGAGCTCCTCGATCGGGAAGTTCTCCATCCCGTGCGCCACGGGCGCCTCGAAGCCGGAGTCGGGCGCGGCCGACTCGCCGAAGCCCTCGATCGCATCGAGATCGGTGAAGATCGCGAGCTGGCGGATCAGGATCTCAGCCGCCTGCCCGATCGCGTCGCGCGGCTCGATCGAGCCGTCGGTCGTGACGTCGAGCCTGAGCTTGTCGTAGTCCGTGCGCTGGCCGACGCGGGCAGCCTCGACGTCGTACGAGACGCGCCGGACGGGCGAGAAGATCGAGTCGATCGGGATGACGCCGATCGTCGTCTCGGGCCCGCGGTTGAGCTCGGCGGGCACGTAGCCGCGGCCGCGGCCGATCGTGAGTGTGATCTCGAGCTTGCCCTTGTCGGAGAGATGCGCGATCTCGAGCTCGGGATTCAGGATCTCGAGGTCGGCCGGAGCCTGGATGTCGCCGGCGGTGACGACGCCCGAGCCCTTCTTCGCGATGTGCACCTCGATCTCCGGCGACTCGCCGTGCAGGTTGCAGATCAGGTTCTTGAGGTTGAGGATGATGTCGGTGACGTCCTCGCGGACGCCCGGCAGCGTCGTGAACTCGTGCGCGACGCCCTCGATCTTGACGGCGGTCACGGCGGCGCCCTCCAGCGAGGAGAGCAGCACGCGGCGCAGGGAGTTGCCGAACGTGTAGCCGAAGCCACGATCGAGCGGCTCGATCTCGAAGACGCCGCGATTCTCGTTGATCTCCTCGTGGACGATCCTCGGGACCTGGAAGTCCATCAGGCTGGTGCGTGTAGCCAAGTCGATCCTTTCTTCCTGCGGGTTGCTACTTGGAGTAGAGCTCGACGATGAGGGACTCCTGGACCGGCGTGTCGATCTCGGCACGCTCCGGCCACTTGAGCACCTTCCCCGTCAGTCCTTCGTGATCCGCCTGCAGCCACGGGGCGACCGAAGCAGTCAGGTCGGTGGCGTCGCGGATCGTCGGCTCGGCGGGGCTGCCGGCCTTCATCGTCACGACGTCGTCCGGGCGGACGCCGAAGCTCGGGATGTTCACGCGCCGGCCGTTCACGAGGAAGTGGCCGTGGCGCACGAGCTGGCGGGCCTGCGCACGCGAGCCGGCGAAGCCGAGCCGGTAGATGACGTTGTCGAGGCGCGTCTCGAGCATCCGCAGCAGGTTCTCGCCCGCGTTGCCGGTACCGCGCGTCGCCTTGTCGTAGTAGTTGCGGAACTGCTTCTCGAGCAGGCCGTAGTAGCGGCGCGCCTTCTGCTTCTCGCGGAGCTGCAGCAGGTACTCGCTCTGCTTGATCCGGCCGCGGCCGTGCTCGCCCGGCGGATACGACCGGCGCTCGATCGCGCACTTCTCGGTCAAACAGCGCTCGCCCTTCAGGAAGAGCTTCATGCCCTCCCGGCGGCAGATGCGGCACTTCGGTCCCAGGTCGCGAGCCATCAGACCCTCCGTCGCTTCCGGGGGCGAACCCCGTTGTGGGCCTGCGGGGTGACATCGCGGACGCCGAGGATCTCGAGGCCGGCGGCCTGGAGGGAGCGGATCGCCGTCTCACGGCCCGAGCCCGGGCCCTTGACGAAGACCTCGACCTTCTGGAGGCCGTGCTCCATCCCCTTCCGCGCGCACGAGTCGGCGGTCACCTGGGCCGCGAACGGCGTCGACTTGCGCGAGCCCTTGAACCCGGCCGAGCCGGCGGACTCCCACGCGATCACGTTCCCGTCCTTGTCGGTCAGCGCGACGATCGTGTTGTTGAACGACGTCTTGATGTGGGCCTGCCCGATGGCGATGTTCTTGCGCACGCGGCGACGCGTGCGGCCACGGGCCGCAGCCTTGCGAGGAGGGGCCATTACTTCGCCTTCTTCCCGCGGCCGACGGTCTTCTTCGGGCCCTTGCGCGTGCGCGCGTTCGTCTTCGTCCGCTGGCCGTTCACCGGCAGCCCGCGGCGGTGGCGGAGGCCGCGGTAGGAGCCGATCTCGGACAGGCGCTTGATCGCCTGCGAGCGCTCGCGCCGCAGGTCACCCTCGACCTGCAGGTCGCTGTCGATGTAGCCGCGGAGCTTGTTCACCTCGTCGTCGGTGAGGTCCCGCACCTTCTCGTTCGGATCGAGCCCGAGCTTCGCGCAGATCTCGCGCGCCGTCGGGTGCCCGATGCCGTAGATGTACGTCAGCCCGATCTCCAGACGCTTCTGGTTCGGGAGGTTGACGCCTGCGATTCGTGCCAAGAAAGACTCCTAACCCTGACGCTGCTTGTGGCGGGGATTCGTGCAGATGACCATCGTGCGGCCGTGCCGCTTGATCACGCGGCAGCGCTCGCACATGGGCTTGACGGACGGGCGAACTTTCATCGGGATCTACCGGTGCCGATACGTGATGCGGCCGCGGTTCAGGTCGTAAGGAGAGAGCTCGACCTTGACCCGGTCGCCCGGCAGGATGCGGATGTAGTGCTTGCGCATCTTCCCGGAGATGGTCGCGAGGACGCTGTGCGCGTCATCGAGCTGCACCCGGAACATCGTGCTGGGGAGCGCTTCGACGACCTCGCCTTCGACCTCGATCTTCTCTTCCTTGACAGCCATGTGCCTCTCTGAAGCTGGTGGTTTCGCAGCGTTCACGAAGCTTCAACGCTGCGCGCGGCAAAGCGCGGCAGGGCCGCGCAGGTCGCCTATCGTAGCAAAGACGTCTCGCGATCGCGCGTGCCCGTCAGGATCTGCGGGCCCTCCGCGGTGATCGCGACCGTGTGCTCGAAATGGGCCGACAGCGAGCCGTCCTCGGTCGAGATCGACCACTCGTCGTCGTGCACGTAGACGTCCGGGCCGCCCGCCGTGATCATCGGCTCGATCGCGATCGTCATCCCCTCCGAGAGCAACGGCCCGCGGCCGGGCTCGCCGAAGTTCGGGATGTGCGGGTCCTCGTGGTAGGAGCGGCCGACGCCGTGCCCGACGAGGCTGCGGATGACCGAGAACCCCTGCCCCTCGACGTAGCGCTGGACGGCCGCCGAGATGTCGCCGACGCGGTTCCCGGCGCGCGCCTCCGCGATGCCGAGCTCGAGCGCCCGCCGGCCGGTGTCGAGCAGCGCGCGGGCACCGTCGGAGACCTCGCCGACGCCGAAGGTGTAGGCGCTGTCGGCGATGAACCCGTCCAGCGTGACGCCGACGTCGATCGTGACGACGTCGCCCTCCGCGACCACGTGCGGCCCGGGGATCCCGTGCACGACGACGTCGTTCGGCGAGATGCAGATCGCGGCCGGGTAGCCGCGGTACCCGAGCGACGTGGGCACGCCGCCCCCCGCTCGGATGAAGTCCTCCGCGATCGAGTCCAGCTCGCCGGTCGTGATGCCCGGCTCGAGCCGCTCGCCGACGTGCGTGATCGTCTCGGCGACCAGACGGCCCGCCTCGGCCATCTTCTCGATCTCGTGGGCTGACTTGCGGATGATCATCTGACTGCGACCTGGTCGAGCGCCGACTCGATCTCGGCGTAGACCTCCTCGATCGTACGTGCCGCGTGCAGAGGCACGAGCCGGCCCGAGGCACGGTAGTGCTCGACGACCGGCTCGGTCTCGGCGTGGTAGATCGCGAGACGGCGCTCCATCGCCTCGGGCGTGTCGTCGGGGCGATCCTCCTCGACCGCGCGGCGGCGCATGCGCTCGCGGGCGTCGTCGTCGCCGAGATCGAAGAACAGAATCGCGTCGAGAACACGGTCGATCTCCGTCAGCATCGCGTCGAGCGCCCGCGCCTGCGCCAGGTTGCGCGGGAAGCCGTCGAGGATGAAGCCCTCCACGGCGTCGTCCTCGGCGAGTCGCTCCCGGATCATCTGGATCGTGACGTCGTCGGGCACGAGCTCGCCCGCGCGACATGATCTCGAGCACCTGCCGGCCGAGCGGCGTCGACCCGTCGAGCGCGCGGAACATGTCGCCCGTCGAGACGTGCGGCAGGCCGTGGTCGGCCGCGATCCGCTTCGCCTGCGTGCCCTTGCCGGAGCCCTGCGGCCCGAGCAGTAGAAGGTCCACTACTTCAAGAAGCCTTCGTAGGAGCGCATCATCATCTGCGACTCCATCTGACGCATCGTGTCGAGTGCGACACCGACCGCGATCAGCACCGAGGTGCCGCCGAGAGCGCCGGCGGTCGCCTGGGAGAAGCCGCCGTAGCGGATGAAGAGCGTCGGCAGCGTCGCGACGAGCGCGAGGTAGATCGCACCCGGCAGCGTGAGACGCGTCAGCACGCGGTCGAGGTACTGCGCCGTCGGCGGGCCGGGGCGAATGCCCGGGATGTAGCCGCCGTAGCGGCGAAGGTTGTCGGCCTGGTCGACCGGGTTGAACTGGACCGCCGTGTAGAAGTAGGTGAAGATGACGATCAGGAAGCCCTGCATCAGCATGTACGGGAATGCTCGTCGGCAGGAAGTGCTCGTTGACGAAGTCCTGCGTCGCAGGGAAGAACTGGCCGATCGTGGGCGGGAACGCCATCACGGCGGCGGCGAAGATGACCGGGATGACGCCGGCCATGTTCACGCGGAGCGGCATGTAGGTCGAGCCGCCCGAAGTCATCCGGCGGCCGACCATCCGCTTCGCGTACTGGATCGGGATCCTGCGCTGGCCCTCCTGGATGAAGACGATCGCCGCGATGATCGCGAGGGCGATCAGCGGGAAGAAGAGCTTCTCCATCGGGCCGCCGTTCCACCAGGCCGCGATCCCGATCGGCGCCCCGACGAGGATCGACGCGAAGATCAGCAGCGAGATGCCGTTGCCGATGCCGCGCTTCGTGATCAGCTCGCCCATCCACATCAGCAGCACCGTGCCGACGGTCAGGGTGAGGACGATCAGGGTCAGCCGGCCGAAGTTCGCGTCGAGGACGCCCTGGCGGCGGAAGAGGAACGCGTAGCCGAGCGCCTGCGAGGCGGCGAGGACGATCGTCAGGTAGCGCGTGTACTGGTTGATCTTGGCGTAGCCGGCCTCGCCTTCCTTCTGGAGCTCGGAGAGGCGCGGGATCACCACCGTCATCAGCTGCAGGATGATCGAGGCGGTGACGTACGGCATGATCCCGAGCGCGAAGATCGAGAACTGCGACAGCGCGCCGCCGGAGAAGAGGTTCAGCAGGCCGAGGATCGTGCCGCCGCGGCCCTCGAAGTAATTGCTGATCGTCTCCGAGTCGACGCCCGGGGCGGGGATCCACGAACCGAGGCGGTAGATCGCGAGGATGAGCGCGGTGAAGAGGACCCGGCGCCGAAGCTCGGGAACACGCCACGCATTGGCAAGCCAGCTGAACAACGCTTCGGCCTAGCCCTCGTCCTCGGCCGCGGCGTCGTCGCCGTCCGCCTGTGCCACCGGCTCGGCCTCGACCTCGGCCGGCTCGTCCTGCTCGGCCGCGGGAGCGGGCTTCGCCCGCTGCTTCTTCGGCTTGCGCTCGACCGGCTCGCCTCGCAGCCAGGTGACGGAGCCGCCGGCCGACTCGATCTTCTCGCGCGCGGACGCGGAGAAACCGTGTGCGGAGACGGTCAGCTTCTTCGAGAGGTCGCCGACGCCGAGGATCTTCACGTCCTTGCGCACCGACCGGATCAGCCCGGCCGCCTTCAGCGCCTCAGGGGTCACCTCCGCGCCGGCGTCGAACCGCTGCTCGAGATCGCGCAGGTTGACGGGCTGCGAATACGTGCGGAACGGCCCGATCGGCATCGCGTCGGCCGAGTAGTTGCCGCGCAGCTTGCCGAGGCGCATGTCGATCGGCATCTGGCCGCCCTCGAAGCCGGCGGGCAGCTTGTGCGAGCCCGCGCGAGACTTCTGGCCCTTGATCCCGCGACCGGAGTAGCGGCCCTTGCCGGAGCCGAGGCCGCGGCCGACGCGCTTGCGCTCCTTGCGCGCCTGCGCCGGCTTCAAGTTCGAGAGGTTCAGCTCGTCGGCTCATGGTGCTAGGCGTCCTCCACCCGCACGAGGTGGGCGACCTTCCTCAGCATACCCGCGCTCTCGGGGTTCGCCTTCAGCTCGTTGGACTGGCCGATGCGGCCCAGCCCGAGCGCGCGCAAGGTGCCGCGGTGCTTGCCGCTCTGACCCACCTCGCTCCTGATCTGCGTGATCCGGATCGTGCTCACGAGGCGGTCTCCTCTGCGGCAGGCGCCTCGACGACTGCCTCGGGTGTCTCCACCGGCTCCACGGCCGGCTCGGCCCGCAGCTCGGCGATGCGGGCGCTCGAGAGCGGCAGGATCTCCGCCACCGTCTTGCCGCGCATTCGCGCGACGTCCTCGGGACGGCGCAGCTTCTTCAGCCCGTCCACGGTCGCCTTCGCCATGTTGATCGGGTTCGTCGTGCCGAGGCTCTTCGCGAGCACGTCGCGGATGCCGGCGAGCTCGAGCACCGCGCGCACGCCGCCGCCGGCGATGACGCCGGTTCCCTCGGAGGCCGGCCGGATGAACACCCTGGCGGCGTCGAACCGGCCGAGAATCTCGTGCGTGACCGTCGTGCCGTGCTTCGGCACCGTGAACAGGTTCTTCTTCGCGTCGTCGACGGCCTTCGAGATCGCGAGCGGAACCTCGCGCGCCTTCCCGTAGCCGACGCCGACACGGTCGACCTCGTCGCCGATGACGACGAGCGCGGTGAACGAGAAGCGCCGGCCGCCCTTGACGACCTTGGCGACGCGGTTGATCTCGATCACGCGCTCCTTGAGCTCGCGAACCTCCTCGCGGGCGATCACCTCACGTTCGACAGTGCTGCTCAAAACTCAGTCCTCCCTCGCGCGCGCCGTCGGCGAGCGCCTTCACGCGGCCGTGGTACAGGTAGCCACCTCGGTCGAAGATCACGGACTCGATCCCTGCCTTCTTGCCGGCGGCGGCGATCGCCTTGCCGACCTCGGCCGCCTGCTCCGACTTGTCGCCCTTGAACGACTTGGGGAGCCCGAGCCAGCTGGCGCCGGCGATCGTGCGGCCCGTCTCGTCGTCGATCAGCTGGGCGAAGATGCCCTTGTTCGAGCGGAAGACGGCGAGACGAGGGCGCTCGGCGGTACCGGCGACCTTGCCGCGAATGCGGCGATGGCGGCGCTCGCGTGCCTGGCGGGTCGTGAGCGTGCTCATGCGCGCTTCCCGACCTTCCTGCGCACCTGCTCGCCCTGGTAGCGGATGCCCTTGCCCTTGTACGGCTCGGGCGGGCGCACCGCGCGCACCTCGGCGGCCGTCTGGCCGACCTGCTGCTTGTCCGTGCCCTTGACGATCACCTGCGTCGGCGCGGGCACGTCGAACGTGATCCCCGCGCGCGGCTTGATGACGACGGAGTGCGAGTAGCCCACGTTGAGCTCCAGGTCGGTGCCGCGCAGCGCCGCGCGATAGCCGACGCCCTGGATCTCGAGGTTCTTCTCGAAGCCCTTCGTGACACCTTCGACCATGTTCGCGATCAGCGTGCGGGTGAGCCCGTGCAGCGCGCGATCCTCGCCGCGTTCCGTCGGCCGGGTGACCGTGATCGCGCCCTCTTCCTGCTCGATCTTCATCCGCGCAGGCACCGTCTGGGAGAGCTCGCCGAGGGGTCCGTTCACCTGCACGCGGCCGGGCGACAGCGCCACGGTCACGGTGGTGGGAAGCTCGATGGGCTTTCTGCCGATTCTGCTCATGGGATTACCAGACGAAGGCGATCACTTCGCCGCCGATGCCGCGCTCGGCGGCCTGGCGGTTCGTGACGAGCCCGGACGACGTGGACAGGATCGCGGTGCCGAGGCCGCCGAGCACGCGCGGCAGGCGGTCCTTGCGCGCGTAGACGCGGCGGCCGGGCCGCGAGACGCGCTTCAGGCCGGTGATCACGCGCTGGCGGTTCTTGCCGAACTTCAGCTCGATCACGAGCGACGAGTACGGCGTCCCCTCGGCCACGCGGAAGTCCTTGATGTAGCCCTCGTCCTTGAGCACGCGGGCGATCTGCTCCTTCATGCGCGAGGTCGGCATCTCGACGGTGTCGTGCATGGCCTTGTTGGCGTTGCGAATGCGGCTCAGCATGTCCGCGATCGGGTCGGTCAGCATCCCGCTCCTCCTACCAGCTGCTCTTTGTCATGCCGGGGATCGCACCCTGGTGCGCAAGCTCGCGCAGGCAGATCCGGCACAGGCCGAACTTCTTGAAGACCGCGCGGGGGCGGCCGCACCTGGTGCAGCGCGTATACGCGCGCGTCTTATAGCGCGGTGTACGCGACTGCTTGACGACGAGCGACTTCTTGGCCATTCGGTCTAGTTGTCTCCTTCTGGATCCGTGCGGACGAACGGCAGCCCGAGGTGGCGCAGGAGCGCCAGGGCGTGCTCGTCGTTCTCCGCCGAGGTCGTGATGGTGACGTCGAAGCCGCGAACGGTGCCGACGGAGTCGTAGTCGATCTCCGGGAAGATCACCTGCTCGCGGACTCCGAGCGAATAGTTGCCCCGGCCGTCGAACGAGCCCGGGTTGAGGCCGCGGAAGTCGCGGATGCGCGGCAGCGCGACCGAGACGAGGCGGTCGAGGAACTCGTACATGCGGGCGCCGCGCAGGGTGACCTTCGCGCCGACGGCCATGCCCTCGCGGAGCTTGAAGGCGGCGATGGACTTCCGCGCCTTGCGCACCTGCGCGCGCTGGCCTGCGATCGTCGTCAGCTCCTCGATCGCGGAGTCGAGCGCCTTCGCGTCGGTCTTCGCGTCGCCGACGCCCATGTTCAGCGTGATCTTCTCGATCCGCGGCACCTGCATGATCGACTGCAGGCCGAGCTCCTCCTTGAGCTGCGGGCGGAGCTCCTGGTAGCGGTCCTTGAGGCGCGGGCTGTAGGTCTCGACTGTGCTCACTTGTCGATCTCCTGACGGCAGCCCTCGCGCTTGCAGACGCGGACGCGCACCTTCTCGCCGCTGATCACCTTGTCGAGCATCCCGATTCGGGTCGGCAGGTTGCAGACCGGGCAGACGAGCATGACGTTCGAGACGTCCACGGGCGCCGCCTTCTCGATCCGGCCGCCAGGCGCCATCTGGACTCCGCCCATGCGGCTCGAGTCCCGCAGCGGCTTCGGCTTCGTGTGGCGCGTCATCACGTTGAGGTTCTCGACGATCAGGCGCCGGTCGGCGGGGCGCGCCTCGAGGACGCGGCCCTGCTTGCCCCGGTCCTTGCCGGACAGGATCTGGACGACGTCGTTCTTCCTGATCTTCATCTTCGTTGCCACTGTCAGAGCACCTCTCGGAGCCAGCTCACGATCTTCATGAAGTTCTTCTCGCGCAGCTCGCGGGCGACCGGTCCGAAGATCCGGGTGCCGCGCGGGTTTCGTGCCGCGTCGATGATCACGGCGGCGTTCTCGTCGAACGCGATCTGCGTGCCGTCGTTCCGTCCGTAGGGCTTCTTCGTCCGGACGACGACCGCTCTCACGACCTCGCCCTTCTTGACCGCACCCTGCGGCGTCGCCGACTTCACCGTCCCGACGATGATGTCGCCGACCCGGGCGTAGCGACGACGCGAGCCGCCCATCACCCGGATACACAGTAGCTCGCGTGCGCCGGTGTTGTCGGCGACGCGAAGGCGGGATTCCTGCTGGATCACTTTGCCGCCTCGACGATCTCGGCCGAGCCGCCAGTTCTTCGTCTTCGAGAGCGGACGCGTCTCGACGATGCGGACGACGTCGCCGGGCTTCGCCTGATTCTGCTCGTCGTGGGCGTGGAACTTCGACGAGCGGCGGACGACCTTCTGGTAGCGCCGGTGCGCCTTGATCGTGTCGACCTTGACGACGATCGTCTTGTCCATCGCCGCCGAGACGACGGTGCCCTGCAACTCGTTGCGCCGCCCGCGCTTGCTCGGGCTTCGGCAGCCGGACGATCGGCTTGCGCGCGCCGCCAGTTGCCGCAGTGCCTCGCACGCGGCGGGGACGCTGGCGCCGCTCTGCGCGCGGCAGCCGCTTGCCCTTCGGCTTGGGGCCGGACGGCTGCGCGGGCGCCTCGGCAGGCGCTTCAGCTGCCGGTGCCGCCGCCGCCGCAGGCTCCTCGGCGACAGGCTCCTCGGCCACGGCCTCGCCTCGCCTCGGCAGCCTCCTCGGCCGGCGTCTCGGCCACCGGCTCCTCAGCCACAGGCTCCTCGCCGGCGTCTCGGCCACGGGCTCCTCGGCGACAGGCTCCTCGGCGACAGGCTCCTCGGCGACAGGCTCCTCGGCCACGGGCTCCTCGGCGACAGGCTCCTCGGCCACGGGCTCCTCGGCCACCGGTTCCTCGGCCACCGGTTCCTCGACAGCCTCCTCAGCCACAGGCTCGTCGGCAGCCTCTGCCACCGGCTCCTCGGCCGGCGTGTCGACGTCGGCCCGCTCTGCCACCGGCGTCTCGGCCTCGGCGGCCGCGTCGACCGTCTCGCCGGCGGTCTCCTCGACCGTCTCGTCGTCTCCTTGGTCTTCTTCTCAGCCATGTCTCGTCTTTCCTCGCAGTGGCATCTCTTCTTGCCTGGGCCTCGCGCTCGTGACGGACTGTCAGGATGCGGGCGATCTCGCCGCTTGACCGTGCGGAGCCGCGCGCTGTTGTCGAGCGCGCCGGTCGCCGACTGGAAGCGCAGGTTGAACAGCTCCTGGCGGGTCTCGCCGAGCTTGCGGTCGAGCTCGTCGTCGGTCATGTCTCTGAGCTGTCTAGCCCGCAAAGAGATCCGCCTCCCTCTTCACGAACTTCGACCGGACCGGGAGCTTCTGCGCGGCCAGCCGGAGCGCCTCCTTCGCGAGCGGCTCGGGCACGCCGGCCAGCTCGAACATGACGCGGCCGGGTTTCACGACGGCCACCCAGCGCTCCGGCGAGCCCTTGCCCGAACCCATGCGGGTCTCGGCCGGCTTCTGGGTCACCGGACTTGTCCGGGAAGACGTTGATCCAGACCTTGCCGCCGCGCTTGATCTTGCGCGTCATGGCGATACGAGCGGCCTCGATCTGCCGGTTCGTGAGCCAGCCGTCCTCGAGGGCCTTGATCCCGTAGTCGCCGAACTGGACCTCGGTCTGCCCGCGCGAGACGCCCGGCGGCGGCCGCGGTGGACCTTCCGGTACTTGACCTTCTTCGGGAGCAGCATGGCCTAGCCCTTGCCCCCAGAGTCGTCGAGCTTCGTCGGGTCTTCGGTCTGCTGCTTCGGCGTCGTCGTGTCCGGTGCGTCCGCGACCGGGGCCGGCGTCGTCTCGACCTGCGGCTCGATCCAGGCTGCTCACGGCCTTCGGCCGAGACCGCGGTCTCATCCGTGCGCGGGCTCTCGACGTTGTCCTGGCCGCGGTGCGATCTGCGGGGGACGACCGCCGCCGCCGCCGGCCGGGCGGCCTCGGCCGCCGCCGGGACGACCACCGGTGCCGCCGGGGCCGCCGGGGCGACCGCCCGGCGCCGTGGGCGCTTGACGAGACCAAGCCCCTCGCGGTCCTGGCCGCGCCCGCGCCCGCTCTCACGGGAAGCACCAAGGCCCTCTGCGGCGCCGCCGCGCTTACGGCGCGCCTGATCCTGTCGCCGAGCCGCGTGTCCTTGCCGGTCGTGACGCCCTCGAAGCCCTCGGGCATGATCTCGCCCTTGTTGATCCAGACCTTGACGCCGATCCGCCCGATACGTGGTCTTCGCCTCGGCGAAGCCGTAGTCGATGTCGGCGCGGATCGTGTGAAGCGGCACCCGCCCCTCCGAGTAGCGCTCGGAGCGACCCATCTCGCCGCCGCCGAGGCGGCCGCCGCACTGGATCTTGACGCCCTGCGCGCCGGAGCGGATCGCCGACGCGAGCGAGCGCTTCATCGCGCGGCGGAAGCTGACGCGGTTCTGGAGCTGCTCGGCGATCGACTGCGCGACGAGCTTCGCGTCGAGCTCGGGCCGCTTGATCTCGTTGATGTTGATGTGGACGTTCTTGCCCGTGATCGCGTGCAGCTCCTTGCGGAGCGCGTCGACCTCGACGCCGACTTGCCGATCACGATGCCGGGGCGCGCCGTGTAGATGTCGACCGTGATCCGCTGCTTGTCCTTGCGGATCTGGATGTCCGACAGGCCGGCGTGCGACAGCTTGCCGTTGATGTGGTCGCGGATCCGGACGTCCTCCAGGAGGTAGTCCGCGAACTCCTTCTTGCCCGTGTACCAGTTCGACTTCCAGTCGTGGATGACGCCGACGCGCAGACCGCCGGGATGCACCTTCTGGCCCATTAGACCGCCGCTCCTTCCTTCTTTCGGCGAAGCGCCTGCGGCTTCTTCGCAGGAGTCTTCTCGGTCTCGGTCTCGGTCTGGGTCTGGCAGCGGCACGCCGGCGCTTCGGGCGCTCGTCCATCCTCGTATCCCTCGACCGAGGAGGATCGTGATGTGGCAGGTGCGCTTGAGGATCTGATTCACACGGCCGCGCGCGCGGGGGCGCCAGCGCTTCAGGGTCGGCCCCTCGTCGGCGTAGGCCGCTGCGACCACGAGCTCGTCTCCGATGAGGCCGTGATTCGCCTCGGCGTTCGCGACCGCCGACCGCAGCACTTTTTCGATGTCCTTGGCGGCCGCGCGCTGCGTGAACGCGAGGATCGTCCGCGCCTCGGGCACGCTGCGGCCGCGGATGTGCGCGAGCACGACGCGCGCCTTCCGCGCCGACGTGCGAACCCACTTCGCCTCCGCGCGCACGAGCACCTTGATCGGTGGCGGTTGCCATCGCTAGCGCTTCACCTTTGCCTGACGGTCACCCGAGTGGCCGCGGAACGTCCGCGTCGGCGCGAACTCGCCGAGCTTGTGCCCGACCATCTGCTCGCTCACGAACACCGGGACGTGCTTGCGGCCGTCGTGCACCGCGATCGTGTGCCCGACCATGTCGGGAAAGATCGTGGACGAACGCGACCAGGTGCGAATCATCCGCTTCTCGTTGGCCGCGTTCATGGCCTCGATGCGGCTCAGCAGCCGCTCCTCCACGAAGTCGCCGCCGATGAAGCCGTAGAACGTCTCGAACCCACCGCCGCCCGAGGGCCAGGCGTCGAACGGACCCATGGGGGATGACTGCCAGACCGGCACCTCGTGGCACTTGCCGAACTGCGCCGTGGAGTACCCGTTGAGCTTGAGGGTGGTGGCCAGCGGGGCCTTGGTGTTGGGCAGCACCGAGCTGCTGCCGGGGGCGGAGGTGGCGGTCTCGGTGATGTTGCCCATGCCCGCCGAGTGGTGGTTCCGACCGGTCAGCAGAGCCTGCCTGGTCGGTGCACACAGTGCCGTCGTGTGGAACCGGTTGAACCGGAGGCCCCCTGCGGCCAGTTCCTCGGCCCTCGGCGTCCGACAGGGCCCGCCGAAGGCGCTCGACGCTCCGAAGCCCACGTCGTCGAGGAGCACGACCAGGACGTTCGGCGCACCGTCGGGTGGCAGCAACGGCTCGATGGGCGGGTAGGCGGTGTCCGGGTCCTTGGCGTCGTACGTCGTCAGGCCCGGAGCCGGACGGTGCGGGATGGGCAGCATGCTGCGCGCGTGCCGGTCGGGGCTCATGGTGGTCCTTCGGCTCGGAGGAAGCCCACTCTCAGCGTGCTCCGCAAGGCCTTCGACCCAACCTCAGCTCTCCGGCGTCCGGATCACCCTGCTCGGGTGAACGCACCTGCCGGCAGTCGTGGCTGCCGCCGTGACACCGGGCCACCGTCGGCGCCGCATCTGAGCGACCCCGCGCTGGTGCGCGAGTCAGGCGCCGCTGCGTCTGTCGTGCGATCCCAGTCGCCGTGACCGAGGCGCCTCGGCTGCGTCGTCCCCGGACTCGGCGCGGACGTAGCGACGTCCGAGCGGGCCGGCCGAGACTCCGTGCGCCAGCACGCTCAGCAGCACGGTGAGGGTGACGATCGCGACGGCCTGGCCCACCACCTTGCTCTCACCGAGCTCCTCGATGGCCAGGAGCGCGAACACGACGGAGGCCAGGCCCCTCGGTCCGAACCACCCCACGAACGCGACGGTGAGGGCGTCCAGTCCCAGGCCCACCAGCGAGAGAGCGACCGGAACCATCCGGACCACGGTGAGGCTGAGGAACGCGTAGGCCACCGTCGACCACGAGGCGTGGTCGAGCGCCACCGGCACCAGGGCCGCACCGAAGAGGAACCAGACGGCCAGTGCCATGACCTCGCCCAGCAGCTCCGGCAGCTCCCCGACCTCCTCCACGTCGGCGACGTCCTCGGGGAGCCCGGCTCCGAACGCGGCACCGGCGACGAACGCGGCGATGAAGCCGTTGCCGTCCAGGGCCACGGCAAGGGCGAAGCTCGCGAGGGCCGCGGCCAGCGTCGCCACACGTCGACCCCCGGGGATGATCCACTGCCGTCTCGAGGCTGCGGCGATCATCCGGGCGCTCCCGAGCCCGACCACGATGCCCACGACGACGCCCAGCACGAGGTCGACGAGCGCGTTGCCACCGGCGGACTCGTCGTGACCGGTCGTCCCGAGCTGGCTCGCCGCCACCGCGAGCGTGAAGACGACGATCGGTGTGGCGATGCCGTCGTTCAGTCCGCTCTCCACGTTCAGCACTCGCCGCAGTCGGAGCGGTATCCGGTCGTCGTTGATGACCTGCGCGCTGAGGGCAGCGTCCGTGGGGGCCAACGTCGCCCCGACGAAGCCGGCGAGCGCCCAGGAGAGGTCGTCGAACATGACGGCTGCGAGGAGCGAGCCGAGGATGATCGAGAGGGGAAGACCGATCCCCAGCAAGCGTGCCGGGAAGGCCATGTCCCGCCGCAGCTGGGACACGTTCACCCGGGCCGCGTCCGAGAACAGCAGGAGCGCGAGGGTCAGCTCGGCCAGCAGGTGGATCGAGGGCGTCTCCACGTCGACGACGAGCAGGCCCCAGTCCGGGTTGGCGAGCGCATACCCCGCGACGGCGAAGACGATGGCGCCGGTGACGTTGGAGCGGGCCAGCAGACGCGAGGTGACCGCCCACGCGAGCACCAGGAGCAGGAGGACGGCGAAGGTTGGCTCGGTCACTGGGGGCGCCTCCCCGGACGTGCCTTGGTGGACGGACCTCGCACGCCCGACCTGGATGCGCTGCCACTCACTGTGGGCGCCTCACCCCGACTCCGCTTCACCCGATCGGGATGAAGCCCGTACGTCGGCGGGATCAGGTGACGCGGGTCAGCGCCCTGGCGAGCACCTCGAGCGCCGCGTACAGCTGCCGCGGGAGCAACGCGCCCTCGGCATCACGACCAGCTCCTTCGACGGTCACGTCGGCGTCACCAGGTGCGTACCCACACGCAGTGCTCCGAGCGCCGCAGCTCCTCGACGGCCTCGGCGGACAGGGGTTCCGACGCGTCGGTGACCACGTAGCCGAGGTGGTCCCGGGTCGACAGGTGCTGACCGATCACGTTGTCGCCGGCCTCGGCGAACACCGCGTTGAGGTTGGCGAGCACACCGGGGACGTTGTGGTGGAGGAAGCCCAGCCGGTGCTCACCGGTCAGCGTGGGCGTGAGGACCTGCGGGAGGTTGACCGACAACGCCGTGCTCCCCTGGAGGGTGTAGCCGGCGAGCTTCTCCGCCACGAACCGGCCGATCTCCTCCTGCGCCTCCTGGGTCGACCCACCGACGTGGGGCGTCAGGATGACGTTGTCGAGGCCACGCAGCACGGACACGAACTCGTCGCCCTGGGCCTTCGGCTCGACCGGGAACACGTCGACCGCGGCGCCCGCGATGTGCCCGGACAGGACATGGGCGCGCAACGAGTCGTAGTCGACCACCATGCCGCGCGAGGCGTTGATGAACAGGGCTCGAGGCTTCATGGCTGCGAACTCGGCGGCGCCGAAGAGGCCGGCGTTGCCCGGCCGGCCGTCGACGTGGAGGCTGACCACGTCGGCGGTCTCGAGCAGCTCGCCGAGCGACGCCATGCGGCGAGCGTTGCCGTGGGCCGGACGGTCCGCCTTGTCGTAGAAGACCACCCGCATCCCGAGTGCCTCGGCGACGTTCGACAGCTGGGTGCCGATGTTGCCGTACCCCACGATCCCGAGCGTCCGCCCGCGCACCTCGTGGCTCCCCCGCGCTGACTTGTCCCACACGCCGTCGTGCATCCGCTGGGTCTTCTCCGGCAGCCGCCGGGCCAGGGCGATGATCTCGCCGATCACCAGCTCGACGACGCTCCGCGTGTTGGAGTACGGCGCGTTGAACACCCCGATGCCTCGCTCCGCAGCCGCGCCCAGGTCGACCTGGTTGGTGCCGATGCAGAAGCAGCCGATCGCCTCGAGGTCAGGCGCTTCCTTGAGGACCCGCTCGGTCACCGTCGTGTTGGACCGAATGCCGAGCAGCTGTACGCCGTCGAGCGACTCGATCAGCTCGTCCTCGCGCAACGCTCCCGTGCGCAGCTCGACCTCGTAGCCGCGGGACCTCAGGACATCCACGGCCGTCGGGTGGATGTTTTCGAGAACCAGAGCCTTCATGCCCGCAACGTTATGGCAGTGCGGGCGGGGCACCGGTGCCGGTCCAGCACGGGGCCGCCGGTCAGTTCTCGCCCCCGATGTCGAACTCGTACGCCTCGTAGACGAGGTCGGAGCCTCGTTGGCGGTGCCGGACGAGCCTGCCCAGGAGCGCCGTACCCAGGTCGCGGACCCTGTCGACGTCAGGGATGACTTCCACCGGCCCGACTCGGGCCAGGAGGCTGTCGAGCTGACCACGGATCAGCACGTGCTCGCGAGTGAGGGTGGCGACGGCTCCGGACAACCGTGGCGAGGCCGTGAGGATCTCGCTGTGCAGCCCGTCGGGAGCCTCCGTGATGTCGACGTGCTGCCGAAATCGCCGGCGAGCTCCACCGCGGCGACATGGACACGTTGGGCCCAGCGATCTCGGTCGCCGACGGCCGGCGCGGCCAACGCATCCTCCAGCGCGCTCATCGACTCGCGCAGCTCCGCGCGGTGTCGCCGGAGCTCCTCCAGGAGGTCCTCGTCTGATGTCGTCGCTCTCGGTTCCATCGACCCTCCGTCCCCGGACGTGCGTGACCTACCAGTGTCGCGCGTTCCGCGTCCCTTGGCGATGCCGTCCTCGAGCCCGCACAATCGACAGATGGTCATGCTCGAGGCCGCCCTCGTGATCGGCGTGCTGGGACTGCTCATCTTCTGGGTGACGTCGCTCCTCCTGCGCTCCACGAGCCAGGGCCCTCAGGTCGCGGCCGCGGGCACCTGGCGCGTCGCGCACTACGACGCCAAGGGGGAGACACGCGTCGTGCTGCAGAAGGTCCGCGAGGGGGACACGCGGGTGATCGACGAGCACGTGATCACGTCGATCCGTGCGGACGATCCTGAGTACGACGACAAGTTCCTCGTCGCGATGGACGCCGCGCGACAGCGCCAGGCTCTGTTCGAAGCCGAGGACGGCTGAGGGGGGCTCGGATGGCTGTCCCAGCCCAGGCACCGATTGAGGTGTCCAGCGCTGCCGGGCAGTGGGACGACGCCACGCCTCGTGCCTCGACGGTGGCCGAGTGGTTCCTGCAGTGGGATGGCGCCGATTCGCCGCGGATCACATCTGCCGCCCGGATCTCCCAACTCAGCGGTGCGACCCCCGCTGGTCTGCTTCGATCGGTCAATGACGTTTGACCCGCCGCCGGCGCCAAGACTCACCGGAGCCGAGCCGTTCGGCGGGATGGACGCCGCAGTCGTCGACTTCTGGCGGTTCGCGATGAACGACCTCCGCACGAACAATGTCCGTGGCTACCTCGCCGAGTTCCTAGTTGCTCTCGCCATCGGCTCAACAGCCGCGCGGGTCGAGTGGGCGCCTTGGGATGTAACCGGTCCAGACGGCACCAGGGTCGAGGTCAAGTCGTCTGGCTACCTGCAGGCCTGGGGCCGGACCAAGCTCAGCATTCCGAGGTTCCAAGTCGCTGCTGCCTATGGATGGGATGACGTCGCGGGAGCGTGGTCGACGACACAGGCGTTCAACGCAGACGCGTACGTGTTCTGCCTCCACACCGCGGTAACCCACGACGATTACGACCCTCTCGACGTGTCCCAATGGCGGTTTTACGTCGCTGAGCGAGGGGTCATTGAGACGCGTGCCGGCGCTTCCATGGGCCTGACTACGTTGTCAAAAGTTGCGGGACCGCCACTGCCCTTCTCTGAGTCTTGGTCGCGCGATCGCGTCCGCAGGTGAGCCGAGTCGACTCACGCGGTCGAAATAGCTCGTACGCGGCGGAATGGGTCACCTTTGCGACTGCGCGGAATGCGGCAGATCCGGGCGAGCGTAGCCGCCCTCAATGCGGCAGTTGCGGATGTTTCATGCGCCTTCAGGGTCGGCCGGACTGCTGTCAGCGGTCAACGGATCCTGATTCGGTGGCGGGGGGCTCCCGGGTCTCGGATGAGCGGTCACGCGCCCGTCGCGGGCCCGCGCGATGATGGCCTCCACGACGTCGGACTTGGCGTCCGCGTAGTCCTGAATCCGCGTCCAGCTCCTGGCGGCGAGCCGCCGCTTCGTCTCCTCGTACAGGCTTCCGCTCATCCCTGTTCGCCCGGAGCCGGTCCCGGAACAGCAGCATCCGCTCCGCCTCCTCGGAACCCACGGCGAAGACGTGGATCTGCACCTCCGGGTCATGGGCCCGGAAGAAGCGGTGCTGATGCCAGTCCGGCTCGCGAACGTGCAGCAGGAAGCCGGCTGCCTCGAGCCCGGGCACGTACGCCGCCTCGTCGCCCGGATCTGGCACGAGCAAGAGGACGTCGATGAATGGCTTGGCGGCCAACCCCGGCACCGATGTGGAGCCGACGTGCTCCACGACCGCCGCAACCGGCCCCAACGCCTGCCTGATCCGAGCGGCCACCTCGGCGTACTGCCTCGCCCACATCGCATCCGGCGGCGCCAGGTGGATCGGGCCCTGGTGAGCGCGCGGCGGGCGGACGAACTCCGGTCCGGCAGGCATGCTCCGATGCTCGCACACGATCTGACACGACGATGCCTGTCGGGCCCTCCGGGGGCAACACCGCGCGACTCGCGGTACGTGCGGATGTTTGCAGGCGGCACGTAACAGATGTTGCGACCGTCAGCGCACACCTAGCGCGGCTTGTGCCATTCGACGAGATATCGCCCGCGGGGAGACTCGACGTGCGATTCAGGGAAGCGCCGTGATCGCTGTCGTCGGAGCCCAGTCCACGGGGAACTCACGTGGCAATTGTTCTACCCTCCGTGTGGGCCGCAACTGTCGCGCACGATGAGCTCGGTGGGGAGCACGGTGCGCCGTCGGCGGGGCTTCTTGCCGTCGATCAGGTCGGAGAGCGTGCGCATGGCTCTGGCGCCGATCTCGCGCGCCGGGACCTCGACCATGGTCAACGGCGGGTCGACAAGCGTCGACAAGGGCGAGTCGGTGTAGCCGACGATGGCCAGATCGTCCGGGACGTGCAGCCCTCGTAGCCTCGCCTCGTACAGCGCCCCCAGGGCCAGGTTCGAGGCGGCCGCGAAGACAGCAGGCGGGGGATCGGGCAGCTCCAGCAACCGGGACAGGGCCGCGCGGCCGGCTTCGGCGCTGAACTCTGGCACCTCGGACACGAGCTCGGGCGAGGGTGCGTGACCGGCGTCCTCGAGGGCCTTCAGGTATCCGCGGTGGACCTCGGCGACGTTGGGCAAGGTGAGGGGAGCTGTGAGGAGTCCGATCCGGGCGTGCCCGTGGTCGTTGAGGTGGCGTGTGGCGGCGTAACCCGCGCCGGACCCGTCGAAGACCAGGCTGTATCCGCGCCTCTCGGGTTGGTCGACGTAGACGATAGGGGGCAGCCGAGCGATGCCGTCCGCGGGGACGGGATCCGGCGTGGAGCCGACCGAGACCGCGATGATGCCGTCCACTCCGCGCGCGATCAGGCGACGCATCATGGCATCGGCGAGGGCGGGTGAATCACGGGAGTCGGTGATCAGGACGAGTGACCCCCGCTCGCTCGCGGCGTCCTCGATGCCGCGCAGCATGGGAAGGTAGAACGGATTCAATCCCGCGATGAGCACGGCGATCGTGTTGGCTCCGAACCCGACTGCGCCACCCGGCGGCCCCCCGGTCGACGTCGCCAGCACCACCGAGCCGATGCCCTGCCTGGTCGCGACCAGACCGTCCGCCTCCAGCTTGGCGTAAGCGGCACGGACCGTGTTGACGTTGACGCCCAGGTCGCCTGCCAAGGAGCGGACAGAAGGCAGTCGGTCACCTGGAGCGAGCTCCGCATCGGCGATCTGCAGGGCGATGCGGGCCCGGATCTGCGCCGCGATGCCCAAGCCCGATCGAGGGTAGAGCTGAAAGGTTGACAACCGTTCCTCCTGAGGCCTAACGTCGTAAACCTAACTGTATCAGTGATATAGCACAGTAGATGTGCGCGGCGTCATCGACCCAGAGGAGGGTCACCATGTTTCCGACCAGGCTTGGTGTGGACAGGGAAGCACTCCCGCTCCTTGGCGAAGGAGTCCTGAGGACCCGCCTCCGCGCAGCTCGATGGACACCGGCGCTGCTCGTGACGCTGGCCGTGCTGCTCGGTGCGTGCAGTGCCGAGTCACCCGACCCGGGCTCCGCGACGGCGGGCAGCGCGAAGAGCTCAACTCCCACCGAATCAGACGAGCCGGAGAAGCCGGGCGGCGTGTTCGATCCCGTCGATCCCGACGAGCCGACACTTCCCGGTGGGGTCAAGGTGTTGTCGCAGGACATCCATGGCTTCGCCCCGGTGGATGCAGGTCGGTACGCGGTGCGGGTCTCTGAGTCGCTGCTGTACCAGTTCGACCTCCCCGCCTACTCCGACGTGCACAGTGGGGTGTACTTGAACCCGGGCCGACGGGCCGGCGGGGACTCCATCGTCTGGCTAACCGCGGCGAACAAGCGCACCGCACTGCCGGTTCACCCCTGCCGAGACCACGACCCCAGGGGCGTGGGGCCCACGGTCGGCAACCTGGCGTCAGCGTTGAACCGCCAGCCCTACCTCACGACCACGAAGCCGGTCGCGGTCACCGTCGGCGGCGCGGACGGACTGTTCGTCAAGGCGAGTGTCCCCGACGACGCCAAGGTCTCGGCCTGTCAGGAGGGGTCGGTTGACGTCATCATCCATGACCCCCAGGGCCTCGAAGACCCCGGAACCGTCGACCGGATCTGGATCCTGGACGTCGACGGGGTCCGACACGTCCTCCGGGCGCGCACGTTCGGAGCGACCAAGCGTGACGCCAAGCTGGTCACCCAGCTGGTCAAGTCCATCACCTTCACCCACGGCTGACCGCACGACAAGATCGAATTACGCGCCGAGAAGGCACAACGCGCGGTGCAGTGGCGGCGCTACGACGCACGTCGGGGAAGGCATCACCGCCCCCGCCCGCATGGCGGATTCGTCAGTTGCCTAGGACGGCGCCCAAGGGAATCTTTCGCCGGACGGACCCATCCCTTCGTCGCAGCCGGGGCCGTGATCGCCTACGCGCCTGCCACCGTCGCCGAGATCGTCTCCGAGAGCGGTACGTGTGTGCGCGCATCGGCCGCGGCGCGGTTGAGGAGCCGCGAGGCAACGGTGCCCTCGCCCGTCCGCTGGGCGACCTGAGCGGCCCGCCACCTGCAGTACGCCGCGTCGTGGGGCCAGCTGAGCCGGTCGAACGCGGTGGCAGCTCGGGCCCAGGACTCTATGGTGGCGGTGCCGTCGATGCGTGCGAGCTCGGCACGCCAGAGGTGTGTCATGGCCGGGATGGCGGCGTGGAGCGGGTTCTGCGCGAACGGGTCGGTGACCGCGCGCGCCCACAGGTCGTGCAGGTGCTGGGCGGCGGTCCGGCGCTGCGCTGCGGTCGCGTCGGTCTTGTCGAGTCGATCGGCGAGCACGCGGGCGTGCAGGCAGAGCAGCGGCGCGCCGATGTAGACGGCCTGGGTGGGCAGGCTGACGTCCAGTGCTTCGCGGAGGAGGTCGAGTGCCGCGTCGAGGTGTCCGGCCCAGAGCTCGACCTCGGCGTGGCCCGGTACCCCTTCCGCCCAGTTTGTGTTGCGGTTGCGGACCTGAGCATCGGCGGCGCGGCACCGCTCGAGAGCAGCCCGCACGTGGCCCTCCCGCAGCTCGACCACACCCAGCAGAACGTGGGCGTCAGCGGTGTTGACGTCCGGACGTGAGCGCGTCACCGGACGGAGCAGCTCGCGTGCGGGGGCCAGGTCGCCGGCGCGCAGGTATGCCGAGCACACATTGACGCGCAGCAGCACACCGGCGTAGGAGAGTGACAGGTTGTTCTGATCGGCTTGGATCATCGTGTCGTGCGCCATCTCCTCGATCGCTGAGGGCGACATGGCGGCGACGTGCATGACGCAGGTGGCGTTGACTGCGATGGCGAGGTCGGCACACGGGTCGGGTTCGGGTAGTTCGACCGCCAGGGCCGCTCGAGCGAGCGCCAGGGCTTTGTCGACGTCACCGGTGCACCCGGTCAGCCAGATCGACGCGATGAACCCGCGTCGCGCCCGTCGAGGCTCGTGGCGAGTGCCGAAGGCGTTCTCACTGCGGCGGATCTCGGCCTCGGCCTCGTCCAACCGGCCGGACATCACGAAGAAGTTGATCCGTTCGGCGATCAGCTTGTCGAGCTCTGGGCACGGCGGCAGCACCTCCAGCAAAGCAAGGGCCTCGTCCAGGAGGGCCAGGCCCTTCTCGGCCATGCCGTCGTCGATCAGGAAGACCCCGACCCGCATCAGCACGACCGCCCGTTGGACGTCCGGCAGGTCCAGAGCCTGGAAGCTCGCCGGACCAGGCCGCGGCCGGTGTCAGCGTCGCCCGCCTCGATCGCCGCCTCGAGAGCCTTCGCGAGGACGTCCCACAGCTCCACCTCGCCCGTCCTCGTGCCGGCGTCCCAGAGCTCCAGCACGCGCAGCCACGCGTCGAGCGCCTCGCGGTACGCGAACCTGGCGCCTGCACGGCTGGCGGCGGCGACCCGATGGGAGATCTCGAGGTCGGGGCGGCCGGCCGCCTGCCAATGGTCGGCGACCTCGGCAGGCTCGATGCCGAGCTCCTCGGACAGCGCCTGCGCCAGTCGAGCATGGACCTGGGCACCCTCACCAGGCAGGAGTCGGCGGTGGATCGCGTCGACGAACAGCGGGTGCGACAGCTCGGCGTCGCCCGAGGTGTCGCCCCGCAGCAGTAGTCCTCGCCCGGCCAGAGCCCGCAGCCCTTCGGCCGCAGCGTCAGCGTCCAGGCCGCTCGCTGCGCGCAACAGGTTCGGTCCGATCGGGCGTTGAGCCAGGCCGAGCACCCGCGCGACGCGCCACGCCCCACTTTCGAGGTCGCCGATCCGCCGGTCGAGCAGATCCGCGAGCTGTTGCGGCAGTTCGCCGTGGTCCGGGGACGACGCCAGCTGCGCGGTGTACAACGGGAGGCCCTGCGAGCGCGCCTGGATCCGCTCCACGGCATCGGCGTCGGCACTGAACCCCGACAGCAGCCGGAGCTGCTGGGCCGTCTCCTCCAGGGTGAACGGCTTGAGGTCCCGGGCTGGGACGCCCGACGTCCATCGCATCCGTGAGAGCCACTCGGTGTGACCGCTCGACACATCAGGGTCAGCCGAGCGCCACGTGAGCACCAGCGCGACCGGAGGTGGAGCGCTCGCCAAGTGGCTGAGCAGGTCCAACGTGCTGCGGTCGGCCCAGTGGCAGTCCTCGATGAGCAACGCGACGGGGCGCGTAGTCGCCAACGCCGCCAAGATGCTTGTGACGGA
>CAVQJO010000004.1:0-154268 GCA_963712865.1 uncultured Gaiellaceae bacterium | reverse complement strand
GCGGCGGTCTGTACCACTTCCACCACGGGGCCGAAGAGCTCCTGGTCGTCCTGCGCGGCACGCCGACGCTGCGCGAGCCCACGGGCGAGCGGCTGCTCGAAGAGGGGGAGGTCGTCCACTTCCGCGTCGGGCCAGAAGGCGCGCATCAGATCCTCAACCGCAGCGACGATCCCGTCCGGTACCTCGTCGCCTCGACGCGACCTTCCCCGGAGGCGGTCGAGTACCCCGACTCGCGACAGCTGTCCGTGATGGCCTTCTCGCAGGATCAGTTCGGCCGCCCGCTGTGGGACATGCGCACGCTCGGCGAGCCGACTTAGTGTTGGTTCAACACTAACTCTGTGCGGTCGCGGCCTCGCGCTCCCGTTCTCGCTTGCGCTTCGAGGCGTCCGACTGGCGCCTCGACGCCGACAGCTCGGCCTTGCGCAGGCGGATCCCCTGCGGCGTCACCTCGACGCACTCGTCCGCGCGGATGAACTCGAGCGCCTGCTCGAGCGACAGCGGCCTCGGCGGGATCAGGCGGACGAGCTCGTCGGCGGTCGACGAGCGCATGTTCGTCAGCTTCTTCTCCTTCGTCGCGTTCACGTCGAGGTCCTCGGCGCGCGCGTTCTCGCCGACGATCATGCCCTCGTAGACCTCCGCCCCAGGGGCGACGAAGAGCGTGCCGCGCTCCTGCAGGCTCTGCAGCGCGAAGCCCGTTGTGGGGCCGCGCCGGTCGGCGACGAGGCTCCCGGAGGGGCGCGTCCGCAGCTCGCCGTGCCACGGCTCCCAGCGGTCGAAGACGTGATGGAGGATTCCCGTCCCCCGTGTCTCGGTCAGGAACTCCGTGCGGAAGCCGATCAGGCCGCGCGCGGGGACGAGGTACTCGAGCCGCGCCCAGCCGGTGCCGTGGTTGACCATCTGCTGGAGGCGGCCCTTGCGCAGCGCGAGCAGCTGGGTGACGACGCCGATGTACTCCTCGGGCGCGTCGATCGCGACCCGCTCCACCGGCTCATGCACTGCACCGTCGACCTGCTTCGTCAGCACCTCCGGCTTGCCGACGGTGAGCTCGAACCCCTCGCGGCGCATGATCTCGACGAGCACCGCGAGCTGCAGCTCGCCGCGGCCCTGGACGTCCCAGACCTCCGGGCGGGAGGTGGCGCCTACGCGCAGGGAGACGTTGCCGATCAGCTCCTGGTCGAGCCTCGCCTTGACCGCGCTCGCGGTCAGCTTGTCGCCCTCGAGCCCGGCGAGCGGCGACGTGTTGATGCCGATCGTCATCGAAAGCGACGGCTCGTCGACGACGGTCACCGGCAGCGGCCGCGGATCGTCGGGGTCCGCGATCGTCTCGCCGATCGTGACGTCTGGCAGGCCCGCCAGAGCCACGATCTCACCCGGCCCCGCCTCGTCGGCGGGAACGCGGTCGAGCGCCTCGGTGACGTACAGCTCGGTCGCGCGCGCTGTCTCGATCGTGCCGTCGGCACGGCACCACGCGATCTGCGTGCCCTTGCGCAGTGTCCCGTGCATGACGCGGAGAAGCGCAAGCCGGCCGACGTACGGCGACGCGTCGAGATTCGTGACGAGCGCCTGCAGCGGATGCTCGGGGTCGTGAGCGGGCGCCGGCACCGCGTCGAGCAGCGTCGTGAAGAGCGGCGTCAGATCGTCCGCGAGGTCGTCGGCCGCGAGACCGGCCCGGCCTTCACGGGCGTTGCAGTAGACGATGGGGAACTCGATCTGGCTCTCGTCGGCGTCGAGGTCGAGGAAGAGCTCGTACACCTCGTTCACGACCTCGTCGGGCCGGGCGTCGGGGCGGTCGACCTTGTTCACGACGAGCACCACCGGCAGGCGCGCCTCGAGCGCCTTGCGGAGCACGAAGCGCGTCTGCGGCAGCGGCCCCTCGCTCGCGTCCACCAGGAGGAGGACGCCGTCGACCATCGTCAGGCCCCGCTCCACCTCGCCGCCGAAGTCGGCGTGGCCGGGGGTGTCGACGATGTTGATCTTGGTGCCGTTGTATCCGACCGCGGTGTTCTTGGCGAGGATCGTGATGCCCTTCTCGCGCTCGAGATCCATCGAGTCCATGACGCGGTCGGCCACGTCCTGGTTTTCCCGGAAGGAACCGGACTGCCAGAGCATCGCGTCGACCAGCGTCGTCTTGCCGTGATCGACGTGCGCGACGATCGCGACGTTGCGCAGGTCGTCGCGGGTTGCTGGGAGCTCGCGGCGTGGCACCGCCGGAGGGTAGCGAGCCGCGTCAGGCGACCGGCGAGCCGTCCTCGACATCCTGCGCCGGCGCGACCGGGACAACGCCCGCGCCGTGCGAGTGCACCGTCAGCACGACGACGGCATCGGCGCCGACCGCGCATACGACCTGGGTGCCGACGAGCGACTCGGCCGCCTCGAGCGGGACCGGCAGCGCCGAGCGAGCCGTGCCGCGCGGTCCGAGCGCGAGCGACAGGAGCGCGGACTGGCCTCGCGCGCCCGCGTGCGCCTCGGCGCCCGTGACGCGGCCGACCACGAGGTCGAGCTGCTGGATCGCCTCCGCGGGCTCCACGCCCGGAGCATCCCCGCGCCTAGGAAAACGCAAGCACGAGGAGCGAGATGAAGCCGACGCCCACGAGGACGACGCAGACGACCACCGCGGCGAGCGTGAGCCAGAGAAAGCCCGGCGCGAAGATCTTCAGCGGCAACGCGATGCGAACGAGCTCGCGCGTCGTCGAGACGAACGTGCCCGTCCGCCAGAGCAGCAGCGGCGAGCGCCGCCAGGTCGCGCTCCGCGCGTCAGCGGTGAGGCGGGCAAGCTCGTCGACCTGATCGACGCCGCGCTGCGGCAGCTTCACCACTCGCTCCGGCAGCTCGGCGAGCGTCCGGATGCCGCCGGCGAACATGAGGACGACGGCCGGCGCCGCGAGCAGCGCCGCGACGACGACGAGCGCGGGAGCGTCGATGCCGTCGCGCACGAGGAGCAGCCCGAGCAGGCCGACCGCGACGCCCGCGGCGAGCGCGAGGCCGACGAAGGCGCGCACAACGGCCCGCACGATCCGCCGAAATGCGCCGAGCTGGGCCTTCGCGGCGTCGAAGCCGGCCATGCCGCGAGCGTAGCTAGGGCGAGGCGCCCGCGCTCCCGTCGCGGCCGCCGACAAGCCGCTCCGGGCAGTACCAGTAGGTGACGCCGTCACGGGTCGCACCCTTGCGGCAGGAATCGCGCGCGAGATCAGGTGCGCCGCTGAAGCGGCCGCCGCGACACCCGAGCCACTCGCCGTCCTTCGTTCGCGCCGTCACGACCGTCTCACACGTGCCGAGCAGGCCGGTGCGGTCGAGGGCACCGGACTCCCGCAGCCCGTAGAGGCCGGAGACGATGAGGATCGCGACGACGAGGACGCGCAGCACACCGTCGTTATCGACCTGAAACGGCTAGTCCTCGATAACCGCTTTACCGAGTAGCGCGTACGCGCGGGCGCGCTCGGCGTCCGTGACGTTGGGGTCGGCGACGCGGTAGGCGACGGCCGCCGGCAGTGCGTCCTCGAGCTCGCGGCGGTCGAACTCGGCCAGGAACGGGCGCAGGAAGGCGCGCCCGGCGAGACCTCCGCTCGAGGCTGCGATCACCCACGTCAGGGCGACGTCGACCGCGGGATCGCCCGCGCGGGCGTTCGTCCAGTCGATCACGACCGGCCCGTCGCCGCCGAGCAGCACGTTGAGCGGATGGAGGTCGAGATGGAGGAGGGCGGCGTCCTCGTACGGGATCGCGTGCAGGCGCCGGTGGAGCGCGGCGAGGAGGCGCGCGTGGGCGGCGAGCCGCCAGGGTCGACGCCGCGCGTCCTGCATCATCGTGGGTCCGTCGATCCGCTCGAGCACGAGCGCGTCCTCGCGCACCTCGTGGACGGCCGGAACGGGATAGCCGGCGCTGCGGGCGTGCTCCATGATCGCCGCCTCGCGGGCGGGGGCGCCGCCGCGACGGAGGACGCGGCCGTCGCCGAGGTCGAGTACCGTCGAGGCGCGGCCCGCACCGACGGCCTTCACGGCGCGAGGCGCTGTCGCCAGGCTTCTCCCGCGGCGCGGCCCTCCGGGGTGGCGAGGAAGTGCTCGAGCGGGACGTGCAGGAAGGTGCCGTCGGCGTCGGCGAGAACCTCCGCGCCGTCGCGCAGCTCGGCGGTCACCTCGATCCGGCGTCCGCGCGATGCACGCACGGCCGCGGCCGCGAGGAGTGGGCGGTTGATCGGTACCGGTTTGCGGAAGCGCAGCGAGATCCGCGCCGTCACCGTTGGGAAGCGATACCACGTGGCGAGCAGCCCGCAGGCCTCGTCGAGCGCGGCGCCGACAACGCCGCCGTGCACGATCCCGGGTGCGCCCTGGTGGTGCTCGGCGAACGTCACCGACGACTCGTAGCTCTCGATGCCCTCGTCGTCCGGCAGGACCATGCCGAGCCCGAGGGGGTTGTCGCCGCAGCCGAAACAGGACGGATCGTGGTGCGGCGGGATGTGCAGCTGCGTGGCGCCTACGCCGCGAACGGCAGCTCGATGTCCGAGACGTCGAGACCGAGGCTGCGGGCCATGCGGATCCCGTCGCGGACGTCCTCCTGCAGCCGCCGGATGTCCGTCTCGCGCATCACGGTACCGATCCACGCCCGCTCCTTCGGCCGCCAGAGAGCGTGCTCGACGAAGACGGGCAGCAGCCGGCTGGCCGCCGTCACGAGCCGCTCCTTCGTCTGCTTCGACGCTCCCTCGAGCAGCAGTCGTCCATAGGCGACGCCGGAGCTGTGGTGGATGCCGTCGTCGATCGTGAGCCGGTTGCAGAGGTCCTCGAGCAGGGTGCCGCGGGAGGAGCGGGCGATCAACCGGAAGCGCGGGATGATCAGCCGCTCGAAGAAGACCTGCATCTGGAAGACCTTCTCTTCCAGCGTCTCGGCCTGGAGCGTGATCTTTGCGAGCTCGTCGAGGTACGGATCGCGCTCGGCGACACCGCCCGCCTCGTCCGCCAGCTTGAGCCATCCCTCGGTGTGGCGCGCCTCGTCCTGCACCATCGTCGAGTAGTAGAGCTTCGCCTCGCGGTGCGGGGCGAGGTTGAGCAGCTGTGCCGCCATCTCGACTGCGAACTCGTCCGCCTGGAGCTGCTGCGTGATCACGGACCGCCAGACCGCCCGGCGCCGCTCCTTCCGCTCCTTCGACGCTCCTGCGCGGGTCTCCGGGATCGGTGGGATGTCGCCCCACGGCATGTCCCGGACTTGCCACTCCTGCTTCTTCGCGAGCTCGTAGAACCGCAGCACGCCGCGGCGCTTGTCGTCGTGCTCCGCGTCTGCCGCAGCCTGCCGTTCCGCCTCGATCAGCGGCTCGTAGGTCGCTTCGGCGTTGATCGGCTCCTCGGCGTCGATCGGCTCTACGGCCATGGGGCGAGTTTATCGGCGGTCAACGCATGCCACCCCGTTCGTGGTGAGCCCGGAAGAAGTTCTCGGAGCCCGCGGTCGCCATCGCGGCCGAGGCGGAAATCTCGAGTGCGAGCGCGGCCGCCGCCACGATCTGGGCGAAGCGGTAGACCTTGCCGGTGCCGGCGCAGCCGAGCAGCGCGAGCCAGGAGCGGGCGTAGGGGAGGGTGGTGCCGCCGCCGACCGTGCCAACCTCGAGGCCGGGGAAGCGGATCGTCGCGTGCAAACCGCCGTCCGCGGTCCGGCGGCCGGTCCCGTGCGCCATCGAGCTCGTGCCGACCATGCCGAGGTCCTGCCCCGTCGCCGCGTAGAGCGCTGCGATCGCCGAGGCCGGCGTGAACGCGACCGACTGCATGCCGGATGCAACGGCGCCGTGGGTTCCCGCCCACGAGAGCTCGAGCAGGTCGTCGACGCTCGTGCGCAGGACGCGGCGGACGGTCTCCGCGTCGAGAGTCGCCTCCGCGATGACCGTCTTCCCGTGCCCGGACTGGAAGAACTCGAAGGAGGGCTTCTTGTCGCCGCCCATGTTGGCCTCGAGGATCGCCCGCTCCGGTCGCACGGGTGCCTGCTGCATGACATAGCCCATGTTCAGGGCGTAGGAGTTGCGGGTCATCATGTTCGGCCCGCAGGCGTCGCCCGTCGTCCACGCCCAGAGCACGTGGCACATCGGGCCGACGACGTGCGTCTTGACCTCGCGCAGCTTCGCCCGCTTCGAGAGGGCAGGATCGTCGAGCGCGGCCAGGAAGGCCCGCAGCTCCTCGAGTGAGCCCTCGAGCCATCTTGCAAGCTGAACCGCTTCTTCGGTATCTTTGCAAATAAAGCACGATGCTCTGGTCATTCTGTCTCTGAGCACATACGTTCTGAAGCCGCCGGCAACGGCCGCGGCCTTCATCCCGCGGGACATCGATGCGGAAAGGCCGCCCTCGGTGTGCGCCAGCGGGACGAGGATCGCCTCGCGTTCGCGCCCCGTCTCGAGCAGCGTCCCGGACGGCTCCTCGAGCTCGTACTGGCCGAGCTCGACCTCGAGCGGGCCGACGACCGAGACCGGGATCACCGCCGCCCCCGTGTGCGCTTCCTGGGCGCGCGTCCACGCCTCGTCGTCGTGCGCGAGCGGCTCGTCGCCGACGATCGGACGGATCGCGTCGCGCCGCGCCCGGATCGAGTCGGCGTCGTTTCGTCGCGGCCACCTGCGCACCTCCATCACGCTGCGGAGCTTAGAGCGACTGCAGGCGGCGCTCGCGTTTTGCCTCCCGCAGGTGTCGGCCGGAATGACGAAGCTCGTCCGGCTGACGAGACGCCGACGACGACGTGTCGCAGCGGGAAGTCCTCCGGCCGAACCAGCACCCGAAGCACGGGCCGCACAGGGCCGGGTTCACCCACTCGTTTCCCCACTCGTGCCGGAACCCGGCGCGCGCGCATCGCGTAGACCGCCCCGTCCGTCCACGTCGTCGCGGCGGCCGGATCCGCCGTGATCACGAAGAGGTAGAAGCGCCGGAGGCGTCGCCCCCGGCCGATGTGCAGGCAGGCGTTGAAGACGCCCGTCCACGTTCTGCCGCGCGACCGTGGCGAAGAAGAGCGGCCAGATGCCGTCGTCGCAGGCGACGACCGCCGGAGCTCGGTCTCGAAGTCGCGTGCCGGCTGCGGCTCGAGCTGCTCGATGTCGGTCGTGTTCGAGCCGTGCAGGAGCAGCCCGCGCTCCACGACCAGATAGGTGAGGAGCTCGTGGAGTGGGTACGGGCACGAAGTCGCCGCGACCGTCCCGTCTCCGGCTGCGGCGGCCGTGATCAGGCGCTCGAACGCCTCGCGACGCTTCTCGGTCGTGGACGGATCGGCGGCCCTTCGAGCCGAACCCAGACGTCGATCCCAAGTCGCTCGCTCAGCCGCCACGCAGCGATCCCCGCGAGCGGAGGCGCGCGAGCTTGATCCGGTCGACCCAGGGCCCGTGCGCTCGCATCGCGCTCCATCGCGCAAGCTACCAGCCCCGCCGAGACTATCCTCCGCGCCGATGGCGGCGACGATCATGGACGGGAAGGCGCTCGCGGCGCGCATCCGCGAGGAGGTGAAGGCGGAGGTCGCGGAGCTCGGCGGCGTCGGCCTCGCGACCGTGCTCGTCGGCGACGACCCTGCCTCCGACGTCTACATCCGCGCGAAGCACAAGGCCTCGCAGGAGGTCGGGATCGAGGCCCGCGACGTGCGCCTGCCGGAGAACGCGACGCGAGGCGGAGGTGCTCGAGACCGTGGCGCAGCTGAACACGGACGACGGGGTCGACGGCCTCCTCGTCCAGCTGCCCCTCCCGGCCGGGATCGACGAGGCGAAGGTCATCCGCGCCGTCGACCCGGTCAAGGACGTCGACGGCTTCCACCCGGTGAACGCCGGCCAGCTCTACCTCGGCGAGCCCGCGCACGTCGGCGGGACGCCGCTCGGGATCGTCGCGCTGCTCGAGGAGTACGGCGTGGAGCTCCAGGGCGCGCAGGCGGTCGTGCTCGGCCGGAGCGCCATCGTCGGCAAGCCCGTGGCGCACCTGCTGCTCCAGCGCCACGCCACGGTCACGATCTGCCACTCGCGCACGCGGGACCTCGCCGTCGAGACCCTCCGGGCGGACGTGCTCGTCGCCGCCGTCGGCGTCGCGGGCATCGTGCAGCCCGGGATGGTGAAGGAGGGGGCGTGCGTGATCGACGTCGGCATCACGCGCACGGAGGCGGGTCTACGCGGCGACGTGGCCCCGGAGGTCGCGGGTCAGGCCGGGCTGCTCACGCCCGTGCCGGGGGGCGTCGGCCCGATGACGGTCGCGATGCTCCTTCGCAGCGCCGTACGCGCGGCGCGGTATCGGCGAGGGGAGCTTGCGTTTCCGGGAACATGAGGCTATGTTTCGCGCGCTCAATAGGTCAGCGGCACCGGTGCGTGCACCCTTGTCGCTTCATGCAAGGAGGAACATCAGTTGGCGCAGGGCACCGTTAAGTGGTTCTCGAACGAAAAGGGTTACGGCTTCATCGAGCGTGAGGGTGGCGAGGACGTCTTCGTCCACTTCTCCGCGATCACGATGGAGGGCTACAAGTCGCTGACCGAAGGCCAGCGCGTGGAGTTCGAAGTCGTCCAGGGGCCCAAGGGCGCCCAGGCGGCGAACGTCTCCGCGGTCTAGCACCTTCCCAAGTTTCGAGGTAGTGAAAGGGCCCCGGAGACGGGGCTCTTTCCTTTTGCGAGGATGAGCTGACATGGCGATCACGCGCGACGAAGTCATTCACGTGGCGAAGCTGGCCCGCCTCGAGCTCACCGAGGAGGAGCTCGAGCGACTGACGCTGGAGCTGGGCGCGATCCTGGAAGCGGTCGGCAAGGTCGCCGAGCTCGACCTCGACGACGTGCCGCCGACGTCGCACCCGCTCGACCTCGTCAACGCCTGGCGCGAGGACGAGCCTCGGCCGTCGCTCGGCCTGGACGACGTCTTCGCCAACGCGCCCGAGCGCGAGGGGAACCTCTTCCGCGTCCCGCCCGCGACATGACGATCGACACGCTTCGCCTCACGGCCGAGGAGGCCGGCGCGCTGCTCGACCGGAAGGAGGTCTCGGCCGCCGAGCTGCATGCGGCGTACCTCGCCGCCGTCGACGAGCGCGACCACGAGCTCCATTGCTATCTCCGCACCGTCGACGAGCCGGCCGGCGACGGAGTGCCGATCGCCCTCAAGGACGTGATCTCGACGAAGGGGATCGAGACGACCGCGGCGTCGAAGATCCTCGAGGGCTACGTCCCGGTGTTCGACTCGACGGTGGCGGCGCGCTGCAAGTCGGCGGGGCTGCCGATCATCGGCAAGACGAACACGGACGAGTTCGCGATGGGGTCGTCGACGGAGAACTCCGCGTACGGCCCCTCGCGCAACCCCTGGGATCCCGAGCGCGTCCCGGGCGGCTCCGGCGGTGGGTCCGCAGCGGCCGTGTCCGGAGGCCTGGCTCCCTGGGCGCTCGGCTCCGACACGGGCGGCTCGATCAAGCAGCCGTCGGCGCTGTGCGGCAACGTCGGGCTCCGGCCGACGTACGGCACCGTCAGCCGCTACGGCATCGTCGCCTTCGCGTCCAGCCTCGACCAGGTCGGGCCGGTGGCGAAGAACGTCCGCGACTGCGCGCTCCTCTACTCGATCATCGCCGGCCAGGACCCGTGTGACGCGACCACCGTCGAGCTGCCGGAGCCGGTGCGCCTGCCGGACGCCGAGGACCTGCGGGGGCTCCGCATCGGCGTGCCGAAGGAGATGAACGAGGCGGAGGGGATCGAGCCCGGGGTGGCCGACGCCGTCCGCGCCGCGATCGACCTCGCCTCCGAGCTCGGCGCCGAGGTGAGCGAGTGCGAGCTGCCGCGCTCGGTCGAGTACGGGCTCGCCTGCTACTACCTGATCGCGCCGGCCGAGGCGTCCGCGAATCTCGCCCGGTACGACGGCGTCCGCTACGGGCCGCGCGTCGACGCCGACGGCTACTACGCAATGGTCGAGCGCTCGCGCGACGCAGGCTTCGGCGACGAGCCGAAGCGGCGGATCATGCTCGGCACCTACGCGCTCTCCGCCGGGTACTACGACGCCTACTACGGCCAGGCGCAGAAGGTGCGCACGGTGATTGCCCGCGAGCATGCTGCGGCGTTCGAGCGCTTCGACGTCCTCGTCTCGCCGACCTCGCCGACCGTCGCGTTCAGGCTCGGCGAGCGCTCGGCGAACCCGCTCGCGATGTATCTCTCCGACCTGCTCACGATCCCGTCCTGCATGGCGGGCCTGCCCGGAATCAACATCCCGTGCGGGCTCTCGGAGGGGCTGCCGGTCGGGCTGCAGCTCATCGGCCCGCAGTTCTCCGAGAACACGCTCTTCCGGGCGGGTCACGCGCTCGAGCGCTCGCTCGCCTTCGATCCCGTGCCGGAGCGGCTGCGATGAGCTAGCTCGACGGAGCCGGCCGAGCGGAGGTGCCGGCTCTGCCGGCGCCGAGCCGACTGGCAGCCCGTCGTCGGCCTCGAGATCCACGTCCAGCTGAAGACGCGGTCGAAGATGTTCTGTGCCTGCCCGAACGGGTTCGGCGGCGGCGAGAACACGCAGACGTGCCCGGTCTGCCTGGGCTTTCCCGGCGCGCTCCCGGTTCCGAACAGGACGGCGATCGAGTGGACGGTGAAGCTCGGTCTCGCGCTCGGCTGCGAGATCGCGGACCGCGCCGTCTTCTCGCGCAAGAGCTACGTCTACCCGGACCTGCCCAAGGGCTATCAAATCTCACAATATGATCTACCTTCTTGCATCAACGGCAAGGTGCTAGTACCGAGCGTCAGCGGGCGACCTCGAGGTCGGCATCGTGCGAGCGCACCTCGAGGAGGACGCCGCGAAGACGACGCACGTCGGCGGGAGAACAGGCCGCATCGGCGGTGCCGACTACTCGCTCGTCGACTTCAACCGCGGCGGCACGCCGCTCGTCGAGATCGTCACCGGCCCCGACATCCACTCCTCCGAGGACGCGCGCCGCTTCCTGCAGCTGCTCCGGCAGACGATCGTGGAGCTCGGCATCTCCGACGCGGAGATGGAGAAGGGGACGCTGCGCGTCGACGCGAACGTCTCCGTGCGGCCGGCCGGGTCGGACGAGCTGAGGACACGCTGCGAGCTGAAGAACATGAACTCGTTCCGTTTCGTCGCCCAGGGGATCGACGCCGAGGTGAAGCGGCAGATCGCGCTCTACGAGGCCGGGGACGAGGTCGTCCAGGAGACCTACGACTTCGACGCCGCGACGGGCGACGCTGACGGCGCGCCGCTCGAAGGAGGAGGCGGACGACTACCGCTACTTCCCCGAGCCGGATCTCGTCCCGATCGAGCCGTCTGCCGAGCTCGTCGAGCGGATGCGCGCGGAGCTGCCCGAGGCTCCCGGTGCACGGATCCGGCGGCTCGAGCAAGAGCTCGACCTCGAGCGCGCCACCGTCCTCGTCACGGGCGGCCTCGACACGCTGTGGGAGGCGACCGTCGCCGCGGGCGCCGAGCGGGTCGCCGCCGCGAACCTGATCGCGAACCGCCTCGCCGGGCTCGACGGCGCGACCGTCGACGCGGCGGAGCTCGCGAAGCTCGTCGAGGCGCGCGACCGCATCCCGAGGACGGCGCTCGACGAGGCCCTCGCGAACGTGGGCGAGCCCGGCTTCTCGGCGGCGCCCTATCTCGCGCAGGAGGCGGTCTCGGACACCGGCGAGCTGGAGCCCGTCGTCGCGCGCATCCTCGAGGCGAACGCCGGTGAGGTGGAGGCGTACCGCTCGGGCAAGCACGGGCTCCTCGGGTTCTTCGTCGGCCAGGTGATGAAGGAGACCGGCGGCGCCGCGAACCCGCGCGTCGTCAGCGAGCTCGTCCGGGAGAAGCTCGAGGCATGAACTCGGAGTTCCGGCGTGTCGCGCTGATCGCCGCGAGCCTCGGGCTGATCCTCAGCCTCTTCTTCGCGCTCCGTGACGACGGCGACGACGAGCCGGAGGCGACGCCGACCGTGGCGACGACGACCCAGGCGACGACGACGGCGCCCACGACGACCGAGACTGGGCCGACGACGACGACCGAGACTGACGACGACCGATACTGGGCCGCCCCCGCCGCCGAACCGCGTCACGATCAGGCTCCGCGTCGTCGGCGGCGAGCCGGTGCCGGGCATCCGCCGTGCCAAGGTGAAGCAGGGACGGCAGGTCACGATCGTGACCACGGCGGACGTCACCGACCACATTCACCTGCACGGCTACGACCTGATGGCCGACGTGGCGCCCGGCTCGCCCGCCCGGATCCGGTTCCGCGCCACCATTCCCGGTCGCTTCGAGGTCGAGCTCGAGGACGCGGCGTCCAGATCGCCGATCTGTCCGTCACACCGTGATTGTTCCGGCGGGATCGTCGCGCACGGCATCGGTGGGATCCGGGACCTGCCGGTCCCGGCCTGGCTCTTCCTCTGGGGCGGCACCGTCGTCCTCGTCGTCTCGTTCCTCGCGCTCGGCACGCTCTGGAAGCGGCCGCAGCTCGAGCGGCTCGCGGTCGGGAGGCCGCTGCCGCGAGGGCCTCGAGCGGTTCCTCCGCTCGACGGGGCTGCGGGTCGTTGCCGGCGCCGTCTCGGTCGGGCTCCTCGCGCTCGTCTTCCTGACCGCGCTCATCGGCGAGCCGTCGTCCGCCGTCAACCTCGCGCCGACGTTCGTCTACATCGTCTTCTGGCTGGGCGTGCCCGTACTGCAGATCTTCCTCGGGAACGTCTGGTCGGTCCTGAATCCGTGGCGTGCGGCCGCGGACGGTGTCGACTGGGTATGGCGCAGGCTCGGCCGCTCGTGGGAGCCGCTCGGGACCTACCCGGAGCGCCTCGGCGTCTATCCCGCGGCCGCGATGCTGTTCGCGTTCGCCGCGCTCGAGCTCGCCTACACGGACCCCGCCAACCCGCGGTCGCTCGCGCTCGCGATCGCGCTCTACAGCTACGTGATGTGGTTCGGGATGGCCTGCTTCGGTCGCGAGGTGTGGACGAGGCACGGCGACGGCTTCGCGGTCTACTTCGGCCTGCTCGCCCGTGCGGCGCCGTTCGGCGAGCGCGACGGCCGGCTCGTGGCTGCGGGCACCCTTCAGCGGGCTGTCCGGAGCGGACGCGCGGCCCGGCGTCCTCGTGTTCGTCGCGATCATGCTCGGCTCCGTCGCCTTCGACGGCTTCAGCCGCACGACCGCCTGGCAGGACTTGCGGATCCGCGTCGAGGGCCCGTACGTGCTCGAGTCACCCCGGCTGGCTGACCTGCTCGGGACGCTGCTCGCCCTCGCGGGCCTCGCCGCGGCGGTGTTGTTCGTCTGCATCGCCTATCTCGTAGCGGTCCGAGTCGCGCGCGCGGTCGACCGGACCGGCAGGGCGGGACGCTCGTGCCGGACTTCCTGCCGAGCCTCGTCCCGATCGCGCTCGTCTACGCGATCGCGCACTACTTCACGTCGCTCATCGTCCAGGGCCAGTACGCGATCGCGCTCCTGTCGGATCCGTTCGGCTTCGGCTGGGACCTGATCGGCACGATCGACTTCCAGCCGAACCTGGCGCCGTTCGCCCCGAACACGGTGTGGTACGTGCAGGTCGGCGCACTCGTCGCAGGGCACGTCGCCGGGCTCGTGATCGCGCACGACCGGGCGATCACGCTCTTCCCGCCGCGTCCGGCGCTCCGCTCCCAGTACGCGATGCTCGCGCTGATGGTGCTCTACACCGTCGCCGGGATGTGGTTGCTGTCGCAGAACTAAGAGCTCGATTCAGCATGAACGCCATCACCGCTCTGGCACGCTCGGCGGCGCGTGGCGGCGTCCTCGGTCGCGCCCGTATCTCACTCGATACGGCCGCTCCCTGCGTCCTTGCCACGCACCACCGATCGCACCAGATCGGCGGGGCGACATGCTGAACCGAGCTCTCGCGCTTCTCGCGCACGGCGGCGTCGGCGGCGCCATCGTCGAGGCGCTGCTCGTACTCGGGATCGCGCTCGTCTTCGTGTCGCTCTGGCTCCGCGAGCGCCGGGCTCGCAAGGCCGAGGAGGATCAGATCAAGCCGCAGTAGCGGGCGGTGTTCGGCCAGGGATAGAACCCGCGACCGGCGCGGAACGCGCGCTCCGCGACCCACATCTGCTCCACCGCCGACCACCGGTTCGCCGTGCCCTTCGTCCGCAGCAGGCGTCGGCCGTAGAGGCGCTGGAACGAGATATCCATCTGCAGGCCGCCGTAGTAGCCGTTGCCGGTCTGCGTCGCCCAGCCCTGCGCGGGGTGGCGCTCGTAGCGGTGGATGCACATCCAGGCGCTGCGGTGCGGCGGCCTGGCCGCGCGGCGCTCCGCTGCGACGGCGCGCTTGCGCCAGAGGTCGCGGAGCCAGATGCGGTAGGTCGCGCTCGTCGCCTCGCGCTCGGTGTAGGAGGTCGGAGTCAGGCGGGCGCCCATCAGCCTCTGCCAGTGCCACGTCTCGCTGCGGTAGTCGTCGATCTGCGCGAGCACGGCGATTCGATCCGTGGCGGCGTCCGCCGCACGGGGCTGCACGAGCGCTGCTGCAGCCAGCACCAGAGCGCCGACGAGCACGAGCAGCCGCATGGACAGGTTCCTCACAGATTCTCCTTCGCAGGGGACTCGAATGGCCCGCCAGGCCCCAAGATGTGTCCGCAGGGAGCCCCGGGCGAGCCGTGTAGCCGGGGCAGGCTAGCACCCGGACTGTTTGCAAACGGTAAAACCTGTCTCAGGCGCGTGCAACGGTGCCTGCGTACAGCAGGACCGCCGCAGCCGCCACGAAGGCGGAAGAGCCGACCACGCCGAGCCCGGAGACGGCGCTGCCCACGGCTGCAAGCGCGAAGCCGGCCAGCAGGAGGCTGTTGCCGAGGGGCCGGCGGCGAAGGGTCGTCGAGGGTGACGCCGACGAGCGCGACCGTGCCGGCGACGTTGCCGACGAGCGCGAGCAGCCGGGCCGGGAGGAAGTCGAGGTACTCCTGCGCCTCCGGCAGCTCCGTGCCGGACACCGTCGCCGCGAGGGGCTCCGCGACGCGCGACGCCCGCCGCGAGGCCGGCGTAGACGAGCACGACCGGGCCGGCAATGCGGACACCGGCGCCGAGGAGCGAGCCCGCGCCGAGCAGCGGCGCGGTCAGCAGACCACCGAAGAGGTAGTAGGCGCGGAAGACGCCGTCGTTCCAGCCGGCCGCCGAACCCCAGGCGATCGCAGCGGTGCCGAGCGCGTAGGCGGCGAGGCCCGGCGCTCCACGCGAGCAGGTGCGTGGAGCGGCGCTCGCGCCAGCGGGCCGCGAGCAACCCCGAGAGGCGCAGCGTCAGCAGGGCCGCCCCGAACGCGATCAGCGCCTCCACCCGCGAAGCCTAGTCCGGCGGCGGAGCTAGGCTCCGGACGATGCCGCAGAAGCGCTATCTGTTCACGCCCGGGCCGACGCCGGTCCCGCCCGAGGTGCTGGCTGCCCTGGGCGAGCCGGTGCTCCACCACCGCGCGCCGGACTTCCGCATCGTGTACGAGCGCGTCCTCGGGCGGCTCCGCGAGGTGCACCGGACGGACGTCGGACGTTCTCCTGTTCACGGCATCCGGGACCGGCGCCTTCGAGTCGGCGGTCGTGAATCTCTGCTCGCCCGGAGAGCGCGTCCTCGTCGTCTCCGCGGGCCAGTTCGGCGAGCGCTGGGCGGCGATGTGCTCCCACTACGGCTGCGCGGTCGAGACGCTGAGCTATGCCTGGGGTGAGACGCCGTCGGCCGGACGATCTCGCCCGGAGGCTCGGGTGAGCTCGAGCCGGTCTCCGTCGTCGTCCTCGTGCACTCGGAGACGTCGACCGGCGTCGTCGCGGACGTGCAGGCCCTTGGCCGCGGCCGCGAAGGACGCGGGCGCCCTCGTGCTCGTCGACGCGGTCTCGAGTCTCGGCGCCGTCCCGCTCGACACGGACGAGTGGGGACTCGACGTCGTCGTCTCGGGCTCGCAGAAGGCGCTGATGGCGCCGCCCGGCCTCGGCACGGTGGCCGTGTCCGCTGGCCGCCTTCGAGCACGCCGCCCGTGCGACGCAGCCGCGCTACTACTTCGACTGGGAGCGGACGCGCCGCGCCCAGGAGAAGCTCGACAGCGCCTTCACGCCGGCCGTCTCGCTCGTCGTCGCGCTCGACGTCGCGCTCGGCCGCCTGCTCGACGAGGGCCTCGAGGCGGCCTTCGCCCGGCACGCCCGGCTCGGCCGCGCCTGCCGTGCCGGCATCAAGGCGATGGGGCTCGAGCTCTTCTCGCCGGACGAGGACCGGTCCGCGGTCGTCACGGCTGCGCGCATGCCCGACGGGCTGGAGTCGTCCGCGCTCACGCGCGCGCTTCGCGACCGGCACGGGATCACGATCGCGGCCGGTCAGGGCGAGCTCAAGGAGCAGATCTTTCGCATCGGGCACATCGGCTGGTTCGACGAGTTCGACATCGCGACGGCGCTCTCCGCGGTCGAGCTCGTGCTCGCGGAGCTCGGCGCGCCGATCGAGCGCGGCGTCGCCTCGACGCGGGCGCTCGAGGTCTACGCGGAGGGGATGCCCGTCTGAAGGTCCTGATCCGGGAGGAGATCGCCGAGGCGGGGATCGAGCTGCTGCGTACCCGGTTCGACGTCGAGGTCGACGGGGACACGCCGCTCGAGGAGGCGATCGCCGACTGCGACGCGATCGTCATCCGTTCGGCGACCCAACTGACTGCGGACGTGCTCGACCGGGCGCAGCTCCTGAAGGTGATCGGCCGCGCCGGCGTCGGCGTCGACAACGTCGATGTCGCTGCCGCGACGCGGCGCGGCATCGTCGTCGCGAACGCGCCCGACTCGACCGTCGTCTCCGCGGCCGAGCACACGGTCGGGCTCCTCGTCGCGCTCGCGCGCAACATCCCGCAGGCGCACGCCGCGCTGAAGCAGGGGAAGTGGGAGCGGTCGCGCTGGGCGGGGATCGAGCTCGCCGACAAGACGCTCGGCGTGCTCGGCTTCGGGCGGATCGGCCGCCAGGTCACCCGTCGTGCGCTCGGCCTCGGGATGCGGGTCACGGGCTACGACCCGTTCGTCGCGCCCGAGCGGTTCCGCGAGCTCGGCGCCGAGCACGCCTCAACGCCGGAGGAGGTGTTCGCCGCGGCGGACTTCCTCACGCTGCACCTGCCGCTGACGGACGAGACCACCGGCTTCCTCGGCCGCGCGGCGTTCGCGAGCATGCGCCCGGGCGTGCGCATCGTCAACGCGGCCCGCGGCGAGCTCGTCGACGAAGAGGCGCTCGCGGACGCCATCCGCTCGGGGCACGGTCGCCGGGGCGGCGCTCGACGTCTTCTCGTCCGAGCCGTACGCCGGTGCGCTGCTCGAGCTCGACGAGGTCGTCGTGACGCCACATCTCGCTGCCTCCACCGAGGAGGCCCAGGACCGCGCCGGCCTGATCATCGCCGAGCAGGTCGTGGCCGCGCTCGAGGGCGGCCTGGTCACGAACGCGATCAACATCCCGGTCGTCGGCGCCGACGACCTCGAGGTTCTCGGTCCGCTGATCCCGCTGGCCGCGCGGCTCGGCCGGCTCGCGGTCGAGCTCGCCGGCGGCCAGCCGAGGCGGATCGGCCTCTCCTACCACGGCGCGCTCGCCGAGCACGACACGCGGCTGCTCACCGTCGCCGCGCTGAACGGCGCCTTCCAGGGCCGGGTCGAGCAGGCGGTGAACTACGTCAACGCGCCGCTGATCGCGGCCGAGCGGGGGATCGAGGTGACGGAGGAGCGCAGCACCGACGTCCCGCGACTACATGAACCTCGTCACCGTCGCGGTCGACGACGTGGAGGTGTCCGGCACGACGATCGGCCCCGAGCACAGGCACTTCCTCGCCGGCGCGCTCGGCTTCGCGATCGACCTCCAGCTCTCGCCGCGCATGGTGTTCTTCAGCTACAACGACATCCCCGGCGTCATCGGCCGGGTCGGCACGATGTTCGGCGGTGCGAGCATCAACATCGCCAACATGGCCGTGTCGCGCACGAAGGAGGGCGGCAAGGCGCTGATGGTGCTGGCGATCGACTCCGACCCGCCGCCCGAGCTCATGGAGCGCTTCCGCGGCGAGGGCTTCGACGACGTGCGCGTGATCGCGCTGGGCGGCTCCTAGGCGGCGGCTAGGGCCGCGCGGGTCCAGCGCCAGCACCATCGGCCGCACGAGCGGGTCGACCTTCTGCACGACGGCGTGCTTCGCGCTCGTGCTCGACGACCGTCTCGACGCGATCGTCCGCGTGGCCCGGCGTGAGCAGGAACGTGTCGCCGGCCTCCCGTACGTGCTCGTACGCGTCGAGCGTCGACTCGACGCGCGTCGTGCACGACGGGATCCGCGCACTCGCAGATGAACTGCGCGTCGTCGGCCTCGAAGCGCACGCGCGCTCTCGGCGATCCGCTCGTTGACCTCGCGGAAGAGCGACTCCGTGCGCGCGATGTGCGCCGCCTCCGGCTGATCCGTCACTGCGGCGCCTCGTTGCCAGTTCCGAAAACATCCCCCTGACAACGGCGCACACGCCGGTTCGGGTACGCGGCACCGGGTACGCTTCGCAGTGTGCAGCCGAGCTGGCCGGAGCCGGTCGAGCGAGTCGCCGCCTTCTTGCGAGAGGCCGGTGCCGAGGCGAGGCTCGAGGAGTTCGAGTCCGGTACGCCGACCGCCGAGGACGCCGCGCGCGCTGCCGGCTGCACGCTCGGCCAGATCGTGAAGTCGCTCGTGCTCGTCTGCGACAGGCCAGCCTGTGCTCACGCTCGTGCCGGGTGACCGCCGCGCCGACACGGCGAAGATCGCGCTCGCGGCGGGCAGCTCGTCCGCGCGCATCGCCAAGGCCGACGAGGTCGAGCTCGCCACCGGTTTCCGGCCCGGGGCGGTCGCGCCGTTCCCGCTGCCGGACATCGACCGGGTCTTCGTCGACCGGACGCTGCTCGGGCAAGATCTCGTGTGGGTCGGCGCAGGATCGCCCGCCCACATGGCAGCGCTGCGCCCCGCCGAGCTCGTGCGGCTGACGCGGGCGCAGCCGATAGACGCCGTCCAAGAGCCCGAATACCATTCCAACGGAGGAGACGTTTGATGCGAGAGACCGAGACGATCTGGATGAACGGCGAGTTCATCGACTGGGCGGATGCCAAGGTGCACGTCGGCGCGCACGGCCTGCACTACGGCACCGGCGTCTTCGAGGGGATCCGCTGCTACGAGACGCCCGCAAGGCCCTGCGATCTTCCGGCTCAAGGAGCACCTCCAGCGGCTCGAGAACTCCGCGCGGCTGCTCTACATGGAGCTGCCGTACAGCGTCGACGAGATCCGGACGGCGATGCACGAGCTCGTCGGCCGGAACGGCCTGCCCGAGTGCTACCTGCGCCCCTTCGCCTTCTACGGCTACGGCGAGCTCGGCGTCTCGACGGCGGGCAACCCGGTCGAGGTCGTGATCATGAGCTGGCCGTGGGGCAACTACCTCGGCGACGACAACCTCGCCACCGGCATCCGCGCCAAGATCTCCTCCTGGAAGCGCGTCGGCGCGAACACGATCCCGCACGTCGCCAAGGCGACCGGCATCTACCTGAACTCGATGCTGGCCGTGCAGGAGGCGCAGCGGGCGGGGTACGACGAGGCGATCCTGCTCACCGACGACGGCGTCGTCGCCGACGGCTCGGGCGAGAACGTGTTCGTGGTCAAGGACGGCCGCATCTGGACGCCGCCGCTCTCGACCTCGATCCTGCCCGGGATCACGCGCGACACCGTCATCCAGATCGCGCAGGATCTCGGCTACGTCGTCGAGGAGTCGAACCTGATCCGCTCCGACCTCTACCTCGCCGACGAGATCTTCATGACCGGCACGGCCGCCGAGGTGACGCCCGTGCGCTCCGTCGACGATCACGAGATCGGCGCCGGCCCCGTCACCCTCGAGCTGCAGCGCGAGTACCTCGACACCGTGCGTGGCGCCAAGGACCGCTGGGGCCACTGGCTCGACCGCGTGACGCTGACGCAGGGTGCGCCCGCGCCTGCCGAGGCATGACCCGCCGTCGGTGACGGCCGCGCTGAAGCAGATACCGCTCTCCTCGCCCTACGTCGACGAGCGCGACGAGGAGCTCGTGCTCGAGGTGCTCCGGTCGGGGAGGCTCTCCCTCGGCCCGACGATCGAACGCTTCGAGGAGCGCTTCGCGGAGTGCGTCGGAGCACCGTACGCCGCCGCGGTCTCGTCGGGCACCGCCGGGCTCCACCTGCTCTGCCGGCTGGCCGGCCTGGGGGAGGGCGACGAGGCGATCACCTCGCCGTACTCGTTCGTCGCGTCGGCGAACTGCGCCATCTACGAGGGGGCAATGCCGGTCTTCGCCGACGTCGACGAGCGCACGATGAACCTCGATCCCGCGGCGGTCGAGGCCGCGATCACGGAGCGGACGAAGGCTGTCGTCGCCGTCGACATCTACGGCTATCCCGTGCGAGCTCGAGCCCCTGCGGGAGCTCTGCGAGCGGCACGGGCTGACGCTGATCCAGGACGCCTGCGAGGCGCTCGGTGCGGAGTACCGCGGCGCGCGCGTCGGCTCGCACGGCCCTCCCGCGGTCTTCGCCTTCTACCCGAACAAGCAGATCACGACGGGGGAAGGTGGCATGGTGACCACGCACTCCGAGGATGAGTGGCGGCTGCTCAAGAGCCTCCGCAACCAGGGGCGCGCCGACGGGGGCGGGTGGCTCGACCACGCGCGGCTCGGCTTCAACTACCGCCTCGACGACATCGGCGCGGCGCTCGGTCTCGGCCAGCTCGAGAAGCTCGACACGATCCTGTCGTTGCGGTCGGCGGCCGCCGCCCGCTACGCGGAGCTGCTCGCGGGCGTCGACGTCGAGCTGCCGTGCGCCGACGACGCCGACCACGTGCGCTCCTGGTTCGTCTACGTCGTCAAGCTGCCGCGCGAGGTCGACCGCGAGCACGTGATCGCGGCGCTCGAGCGGGAGGGGATCGCGACCGCGCGGTATCTGCCTTCGATCCACCTCCAGGCCTACATGCGGGAGCGGTACGGGTTTCGTGAGGGCATGTGCCCCGTGTCGGAGGACCTGTCGCGTCGGACGCTGGCCGCTGCCGTTCCATGCCCGCATCGAGCGCGCAGGATCAGGAACGGGTCGGAGAAGCGCTCGCGGCCGCGCTGGGGTCCAGCTAGAGCGTCCCCCTGTAGGCCTCGAACTCCGCGTAGAACCCGTCGACCGACTTGCCAAACGCCGCCGCGAAGGCCGCGTCCACGGCTCGCCACGGCCGATCGAGTCGAGGTAGGTCATGAGCAGGGCGTCGGAGCGGCCCCGAACGGAGGAAGTCGATCGCCAGCGGTGAGATCTGATAGCCCTCGTTGTCGGCGAAGAAGCCGTTGCTCGTCTCGCGCGAACGTAGCGGGGTCGTCAGCGTTTTCGTGCGGGCGATCCAGCCGTTACGGACCTGTGCCATTTGGACGAGGCCGGCTGCGGCGATGGCCTCATGGGCGACGTACTCCGCCGACCCTTCCGTGAGCCACTGCGGTCCGATCGCCGGGACCTGGTCGGCCTCTGCCTCGAGGGCGTGCACTCCGGCGAACTCGTACTGCATGACATGGAACGCCTCGTGCGCGAGGATCTTGATCCGGGCCCACTCGGGGTTCGCGAGCCACGACGCCGCCCCCGTGAAGACCCAGGTACGGCGGGGTGCGGCGATGGCGGTGGCCGTCTGCCAGATCTGCCGCGAGACCTCGATGGGCCGGGGATACGACGTCGCGTAGAGATTGACGATCCCATCGAGGTCGTCATCGACGTAGACCGTCATCGGGGGAAGGTCGCGCGCCCAGGCGCCGTGGAAGTACGTCGCTCCGAGGTCGAGGCCGCGCCTGACGAGTGCCTGCTGCTCGGCCGTGACGCCGGCGCCGAGCACGAAGGTGAGCTGAGCCGCGATGGGCGTGGGCGGGGGCGGGGGCGGGGGCGGCGGCGGGGGAGGAGGCGGAGGTGGTGGCGGCCCGGCCGGCGGGGGCGGGGGAGGAGGCTGCGGGGGTGGAGGAGGCGGTGGCGGCGGGGGAGGAGGCGGTGGCGGCGGCGCGGGCGGTCGGGTCACCTGGCAGCGGGCTTGCTGCTGAAGGAGGCGGAGCCTTGCGTTCTGGCTGCGAACGAAGGACTTCCGCGCCGTCACGCTCGGGTGGGTCCGCGAAGAAGGTCTTTCGCCGGGCGCTCATCGCCTTTGCGAAGTCGTTGAGTGCCTTCGCGCGCTTGGTCTTCTGCGACTGGTGCAGGTCTCGGAACCGCGGCTGGCGTCGACTCAGATGACGCGAGGACGGCCACGGTCGTGAGCAGAGCTGCCCCAAGGGCAATCGCTGCAGTTGCCTGCAGGCCCCGCATCCGCCGCATGCAGGCAACCATAGTTACTAAAGGCACATTGTTCAACCACAGGGCCGCGCGGCCGAGCGTCCAGAGATACTGTCCTGCACGGTGGACGGCGGACGCATGGTCTTCCTCGGCTTCGGCAAGTACGCGCGGGCGGATCGCATCTACGCGCTCCAGCCGATCACCGGGCGACAACCGCGGCGGCGGTCAGCGCACTCTCGTGTGGGTCGAGGGCGTGGCCGACCCCGTCGTCGCGTCGCGCACCGAGCGGACGATCCTCCACGACATGGGCCACGACGCGGCGACCGCGTCGCCGTTGCTCGACGAGGCGCTGTCCCTCGCCGAGCGGCTCGCGGACGACGCCGCGTCGGGCCGCGTCGACCTCGCCGATCTCGGCCGTCGCGCGCGCAAGCTGCTCGAGTCGTCCAACAGGCCGCCAGAGACCTCGCAGCTCTTCTAGCCTCGCCGCCCATGCGCATCGACCGACGGCGCATCGACCGACGCTTCTTCGAGCGCAGCGTGCACGAGGTCGCCCCCGAGCTCGTCGGCACGACTCTGCTCGTGGACGGCTGCGGCGGTGTCGTGGTCGAGGTGGAGGCCTACGACCGGGAAGACCCGGCCGCGCACGGGTTCCGCGGCCGCACCGAGCGCAACGCCTCGATGTTCGGCCCGGCGGGGCGGGCGTACGTCTACCGCTCGTACGGGATCCACTGGTGCCTGAACCTCGTGTGCGAGGAAGCCGGGAGCCCGGCCGCCGTCCTGATCCGGGCGCTCGAGCCGACCGTGGGCCTCGAGCTGATGCGCGAGCGGCGTGGGCTGGAGGAGGCGCGGCTGCTCTGCGCCGGCCCGGGCAGGCTCTGCCAGGCGCTCGGGGTGACGCGGGAGCACGACGGGCTCGCCCTGGACGAGCCGCCGTTCGAGCTGCTCGCGCCGGCCGGTCCGGTCGAGGTGGTGGCCGGACGGCGGATCGGCATCAGCGTCGCGGTCGAGCGGCCGTGGCGCTACGTGCTGGCGGGCTCCCGCTACCTCAGCCGGCCGCTCCGGGCGTAGAAGGGTTTGGCGAAACATCGGCTGAGTCGCCGGGCTGCGCTGGATCGTCCCGATGCGGCGTCCTCAGTCGCGTCCGTATATTCAATACGGACGCTCCCTGCGTCCTTGCCTCGGAACGACCAGCGCAGCCCTGCGACGAGCGACGTTCCGCCAAACCCTCCTAGCGCGCGACGACGAGGCTGACCTTCATGCCCGGCGCGGCGGCCAGGCCGGGCTTCGGCCGCTGCTGCAGCACACGCTCGCGCTTGCCCTCGACCCAGCGGATCTCCGGCTCGAGCTCGAGCCGCGCGAGCCGCTTGCTGGCGTCGTCGAGGCTCCGGCCCACGAGCTGCGGGATCACCCCGTGCAGGGGCTTCGTGACGATGAGGATGACGCGGTCGAACGGGTCGGCGTAGCCGCGCAGCGGCCGCTGGCCGACGACGACGCCGGCGGGCTCGAGCGGCTCGGCCGGCCTGAAGACGAGCTCGGGTGAGAGCGGCTGCGCGTCCATCCTCGCCTCCGCCTTCGCGAGCGACTGCCCTCGGACATCCGGGATCTGCACCTCGTCGTCGCGGCAGTTGGCGACGGTGGATGGCCCCTGGCCCTCGAAGTAGACGACCTCGCGGCGGCTCGGGCACCGCCCGTTGTCGAGCAGGAGGCGATCGCCCCTCGGGGTCATGCGGTGCGAGACGAGCTTCGCCTCCGTGTAGAGCGCGGGCGGCGCCGGGAAGAACTTCGGCTCCGCGCCCATGTGCTCGAGCGCGCGCTCGGCGAACGTCTTCCAGATCAGGGCCGGGTAGCTGCCGCCGGTGACGGAGTCGCCGTTGAACTCCGTCAGCATCGGCTTGAGCGTCGTCGGGTAGCCGACCCACACGGCGACGACGAGCTGGGGCGTGTAGCCGACGAACCAGGCGTCGCCGTAGTTCTCGGTCGTCCCCGTCTTGCCCGCGACCGGACGGTCGTCGAGCTGCGCCCGCATGCCGGTGCCCTCGACGACGACGCGCTGCAGGATCGAGCTCACGAACGCCGCCTGGCCCGCGGTGAGCACGCGCGTCCCCCGCGGCTGGTTGGCGAGCACGAGCTCGTCTCCCTCGTTCCGGATCTCCTCGATCACGCGGGGCTGATTCGCGCGCTTGAGCGAGGTGTCGATGCGGCGGCCGCCGGTCGCGAAGCTGGCATAGGCGCGCGCGAGCTCGAGCGGGTTGACCTCCTCCGAGCCGAGGCCGATCGAGTGGACGCCGTCGAGCTGGCTCTGGATGCCGAGCCGGCGGGCCATGTGCGCCACGCGCTTGGGGCCGACGAGCATGGTGAGCTGCGCGTAGACCGAGTTGTCGGACTCGATCGTCGCGCGCTCGACGTTCGCCGAGCCGAAGTAGCCGCCCTCGTAGTTGTTCACCACCCAGTAGCGGTCGCCGAGGTCGATCTCCTGACGCTCCGAGTCGAACGTCGTCGCCGGAGAGATTCCCTGCCGCAGCGCCTCCGCGAGCACGAACGGCTTGAACGCGGAGCCCGGCTGCCGCTCGCTCTGGACGGCGAGGTTGAACTGGCTCTTGCGGTAGTTGTTGCCGCCGACCATGGCCCGCACGGCCCCGTCGCGCGGGTCGATCGCGACGAGCGCCGCAGAGGGGCCGTCCGGGGTCGTCAGCCACTTCGAGATCGCCTGCCGCGCCATCGTCTGCAGCTCGAGGTCGATCGTCGTCTTCACCTTCAGGCCGCCGCCGAACACCTTCGACGACCCGTACTGGTCGATCAGCTGCTGCTTGACGTAGTTGACGAAGTGCTGGGCCGGGCCCTCGGTGCCGGGCAGCCGCACCTTCTCGGGATCGGGCAGCGGCGTCGAGTCGGCCTCGTCGAGCTGCGCCAGCGTGATCTTTCCCTGCTCGTAGAGGTTCTGGAGCACGACCGCACGCCGCGCCCGCGCCTGACGCGGGTTCGTCACCGGGTCGTAGCGCGTCGGGTTCGCCGGCATGCCGGCGAGCAGTGCCGCCTCCGCGATCGTCATCCGCTTGACACCGTGGCCGAAGTAGGTGCGCGCCGCCTGCTGGACGCCGTAGGCGCCGTTGCCGAAGTAGATCGTGTTCAGGTACGCCTCGAGGAGCCGTTGCTTCGACCAGCGTTGGTTGAGCTGCCACGCGAGCGCGGCCTCGCGCACCTTCCGGCCGATCGTGCGCTCGTCGTGCAGCAGCGCGTTCTTGACGAACTGCTGCGTGATCGTCGAGCCGCCCTCGACCACCTTCTGCTGGCGGATGTCCTGCCAGAGCGCTCGCGCGATGCCGCGGAGGTCGACGCCGCGGTGCTCCCAGTAGCGCTGGTCCTCGATCGCGACGATCGCGTGCCGCATCATCGGCGCGATGTCGTCGTAGTCGACGAGCGTTCGTGCCTCCGCGCCGCGCAGCACGGCGAGCTCGCGCTTGCCGGTCGAGTCGTAGATGTAGCCGTTGACCTCCTGCTCGAGCTGCCGGCGCGGATCGAGCTTCGGGATCTCGCCTGCGATCGCGGTGACGAGACCGAAGCCGAAGGACACCGACCCCAGCAGTCCGAGGACGGTCAGCAGAGCAAGGAGGCGAAGCTTGCGAATCCGGCGTCGACGGCGGCCGGCGCCAGGCTTACGAAACGTCCGCAAGCGGGGGAGTTTAGCTCGCGGCAGCCGAGATCACTGCGAGCACGTCGGTGGCGTAGCGCTCCAGCTTGGTCGGCCCGAAGCCCTTCACCCCGGCGAGATCCTGGTGCGAGCTCGGCTTCACGGCGGCCAGCTCCCGCAGCGTCGCGTCGTGCAGGACGACGTATGCGGGCACCTCGTCGGAGCGAGCGCGCTCGAGTCTCCAGGCACGCAGCTGCTCGAACACACGCTCGTCCGGGGTCGCCTGAGCGGCGGCGCCGATGCGCGGCAGCTCGGCTCCGGGTACGGCCCGTAGCAGCCGGAAGCCGTCCTCGCTCTCGAACGACTCGAGCGCGCCGCCGAGCTCGAGGAGCTGGATCCACCGCTTCACGTCGCTCTGCCCCGCCGCCGCGAGCACGCCGAAGTGCGGGGAGCGCTGGGCCGACCTCGGCGCGCTCATCGACCCTCGCAGCAGTGCCGAGAGACCGGTTCGCCCGAGCGGCCAGCGAAGCTCAGAGACCGTCGTGTGGATGGCGGCCGCGATGTCGTCGGGCAGCGGCGCCGCGACGAGCGCTTCGTCGGCGATCGGTGCAGGTGGCGAGCACACGTCGCACATGCCGCAGTCCCCGTCGAACGTCTCGCCGAAGTGCTCCGCCACCTGGCGATGGCGGCAGACCTTCGCCTCGGCGAAATGCACGAGCCGGTCGGCGCGACCGAGCGCCTCGGACTCGTACCGCGCGAGGAGGCCGTCGATGCGCGTGGCGGCGTCGGGCGGCGGCTCGGGCACCTCGACCTGCATGGCGCGGCCGGCGTCGAAGCCGCGGCGGACGAGACCGACCTGCTCCAGCATCCCGACCAGGACGCGCGGATCGGGCTCATCGCCGAGCTCCTCCGGGAGCACCTCGCGACGTCCGCGCAGCCGCGCATACACCGCGCGAAGCTGGTCGACCGTCGGGATGTCGGAGCGCGCGAACCGCCGCAGCTGCTGCGCGTCGGCACGGCTCGCGAGGAGAAGCGTGTCCGAGGCGCGGCCGTCGCGCCCGGCCCGGCCGATCATCTGGACGTAGCTCTCGAGGGACTCGGGATAGTTGTAGAGCGCGACGAGCCGGATGTCGGGCTTGTCGATCCCCATGCCGAACGCCGTCGTCGCGACGACCGTCTGGACGTTCCCGCCGATGAACGCCTCCTGTGCCGCCGAGCGCTCGTCCGGCTCGAGCCCGGCGTGGTAGTGGATCGCGCCGAGATCGTGAGCCCTGAGCGTGCGCGCCAGCGTCTCGCAGCTTCGCCGGGACCGTGCGTAGACGATCGCCGAGGCGCCGCGCAGCGCACGCAGCCGTCGGACGAGCACGCGCAGCCGCGCCTCCTCGCCGTCCACGAGCTCGACGTCGTAGCGCAGGTTGGGCCTGACGACGCTCGTCCGCACGACCTCGGGGTCGCGGCCGAGCGCGCTCGCGATCTCCCGCTCGGTGGACGGCGTCGCCGTCGCGGTCATGCCGAGGATGGCGGGGCGGGCGAGGGAGTCGAGGGCCCTGCGGATGAAGAGGTAGTCCGGCCGGAAGTCGTGGCCCCACATGCTCACGCAGTGCACCTCGTCGATGACGACGAGCCCGATGTCGATCCCGACGATCGACTCCAGGAACGAGCGCTGGCGCAGGCGCTCGGGCGCGACGTAGAGGAGCTTGTAGCGGCCCTGCGAGGCCTCGTCGCAGCCGCCGCGCGGCCTCGTCAGGGTCGAGCGACGAGTTGATCAGCGTCGACTGCTCGGCCACCTCGGGCGGCAGCTTGTCGAGCTGGTCTTTCATCAGCGCGATCAGCGGCGAGAGCACGAGCGTCGGCGTCGGGCGCAGCATCGCGGCGAGCTGGTAGGTGAGCGACTTGCCCGAGCCGGTCGGCATCAGGGCGAGCGTGTCGCGGCCGTCGACCGCCGCCCGCACGACCTGCTCCTGGCCGGGCCTGAACGCGGGGAAGCCGAACAGGCGCTGCAGCGCGGGGACGAGCTCGCTCACCCGAACGAGTGTACGGAGGGCATCGGCGCACCTCTGTGACGGGGATGTGACGAAAGAGCTACGTCGCCGTGCTGAAGAGCGGCGCGCCCGTCGGGGCGTCGACGCCGCCGTCGGCCTCCAGCGTGACGGCGACCTGCTGCCCCGGCTCGACCGGCCGTGTGAGCACGGCGACACCGGGCTCCTCGAACAGGCCTGCCGGTTGCGGCGTCTCGTCCTCGAAGACCCAGATCTGGTAGTCCTTGCCCTCGGGCGCCGGCGCGAGCTTTCGCACGACGAGCGCCGCGTCGCCCGTCGGGGTCACGACCAGCGAGGCCTCACCGTTGCCGGTCTCGTGCGTCTGCGCGTTCGGGTCGCTCAGCACCGCGAGCTCGCCGCGCGCATCGTCGAGATCGCTCGAGAGCGTGGTCGCCCAGAGACCGAGCGCGAGCGCCGCGACGGCGGCCACGGCGGCTGCCGACGAGAGCACGGGCACCGTCCAGCGGCGCCTCAGCGGCACGACGTTCGGCCGCTCGTCGCGCGCCTGGACGAGGATCCGGTCTCGCAGAGACGGCGGCGGCGCCGGCCCGTCGGCCGCGTACGCGAGCGCGCCCGCCACCTGCCAGAAGCCCTCGAGCTCCTCGCGGCAGCGATCGCACGTCGCGAGGTGCTCCTCGAAGCGCGCGTGGTCGACCGGGTCGAGTGCGTCGAGTGCGTATCCGGCTGTCAGCTCGTGGAGGTCGTCCATGCTCTTTCCGCTTCGTCGTCGAGGAGCTCGCGCAGGCGCGCCAGCCCCGAGAACATCCTGCTCTTGATGGTGCCTATCGGCTGGCCGAGCCGCTCGGCGAGCTCGGATTGCGAGAAGCCGCCGTAGTAGGCGAGCTCGATCGCCTCGCGCTGCTGGTCCGGCAGCTGAGCGAGCGCGGCCTGCACGCGCTCGCGCTCGAATCTCAGCCAGGCGTCGGACTCGGCGGACTCGGTCGCGGGTCCCTCGCTCTGGTCGAGCGGCTCGGCGCGCCGCCGCTGCTCGCGCCGGACGAGGTCGACCGCGCGCCGGTGGACGAGCGTGAGCACCCAGGTCGAGGCCTTGGCGCGCTCCGGCACGAACGAGCCGGCGCTGCGCCACAGGCCGAGGAACGCCTCCTGCACGGCGTCCTCCGCGAGCGCCTCGTCGCGCAGGACGCGGTACGCGAGCCCGTAGGCGAGGCCGCCGATCCGGTCGTAGAGCTCCCCGAGCGCCGACTCGTCCGAGCGCGCGACGAGGGCAACCAGGGCCTCGTCTGACAGATGAGCAAGGGCGCGGCGGCGCATCGGCTCGGCCTCCGAGCCTACAGCGGCACGCGGTTTCACGTACGAGAGCACGCCCCTGATTCGCACGGGAACGCCCTTCGGTTCGCTGCTTCGACAACACGAACCGGTTCGCGGAAGCCGCCGAACAACCCGCGAACTCGACCCAACGAAAGGGAGATTCACGATGCGAAAGACAGTGCTCGGAGCCGTGATCCTCGTCACGGCGCTGCTCGCCGCCCTGGCGGCGGCGGTCAGCGACTCGGGCCCTCGCAACGCGACGGCCTCGAGCCACCGCGAGGCGCCCCTCATCTCGGAGGATCCAGCCGCGGACCTGACGGACGTCTACGCGTTCCGCAGCCCGGACAAGCCGTCGACGGTCACGCTCCTCGCGAACGTGATCCCGGGCGAGGATCCGGCGGCCGGCCCGAACTGGTACACGTTCTCGCCGAACGCTCGCTACAACCTGAACGTCGACACGAACGGCGACATCCGCCCGGATGTCATCTACCGCTTCCAGTTCCGGACGAAGACGGGCCCGTTCTTCCTCGGCGACACCGCCCAGCCGTACACGGTCACGCGGGTCAAGGGCGGTCGCACGACCGTCGTCGCGCGCGGTAAGACGGCGCCGAACAACATCGGGCCGCGCTCGACCCCGAACTACCGCAAGCTCGCCGCCGCCGCGGTCGTCAAGTTCGACGGCGGCCGCAGCCAGGCATTCGCGGGCCAGCGGGACGACGCCTTCTTCGGCGACATCGGCGCGATCTTCGATCTCGTCGCGATCCGCAAGGGCACCGGCAACATGGGCGGCGGCAAGGACTTCTTCGCCGGCTACGCGGTGCACGGGTTCGCGGTGCAGGTGCCGATCGCCGACCTGAAGGCGAAGAACGGGACGATCGGCGTCTGGGGCTCCGTCGACCGCCGCAAGGTGACGACCCGCGGGGTCGCCACGACCAACTCGGGCGGCTGGACGCAGGTGAACCGGCTCGGCAACCCGCTCGTGAACGAGGTGATCATCCCGACGGGGCTGAAGGACCGCTGGAACGCGCAGCAGCCCTGGCAGGAGTCGGCATACCGCAAGTACTACGACACGCCGATCCTCGCCGCGGTGATCAACCAGCTGTACAAGCTCGGCGCCCCCGAGACCGGCCGCGACGACCTCGTCGCCGTCCTGCTCACCGGCGTGCCGAAGCTCAACTACACGGGGCCGAAGCTGGCCGACGTGCTGCGGCTGAACCTGACGATCCCGGTGACGAAGAGCCCGCAGCGGCTCGGCGTCCTCGCGGGTGACAACCAGGGCTGGCCGAACGGGCGCCGTCTCGGCGATGACGTGATCGACATCGCCGAGCAGGCTGTCGGCGGCTTCCTGAAGGGCACGAAGCTGCCGCTCGGCGACGGCGTCGACCGCGATGACGCCCCGGCGATGGGCGCCTTCCCGTACGAGCCCGATCCGGATCCGGGCTTCGCCAACACGAAGGGCGAGCAGCGCCCGTAGCTCGCCGTCGGGCCTGAGGGCCGGTCCGAACCGGATCGGCCCTCCGCCCGAACCAGCACGACCTCTCCAGCCGCACGACGAAAGGAGCAAGGGGATGAAGTGGGGAAAGGCCGCGCGCGTCGCAGTACTCGCGCTCACGGCGGCAGGTCTCGTCACCTTCGGACTCGCGAGGGCGAGCGCGCCGCAGGACGGCATCGCTTCGAGCCACCGCGAGGCGCCGGTGATCGCCGACGACCCGTCCGCCGACAACACCGACGTCTATGCGTTCCGCAGCCCCGACCGGCCGAACACGGTCACGCTGCTCGCGCACTACGTCCCGCTGCAGGAGCCCGCGGGAGGGCCGAACTTCTTCCCGTTCGGCCAGGACGTCCGCTACGGGATCAAGATCGACAACGACGGCGACGCGAAGGAGGACATCACCTACGAGTTCCGCTTCCGCAACGTCACCCGCAACCCGAACACGTTCCTCTACAACACGGGGCCGATCGACACGCTGTCCGACCCCGACTGGAACCGCCCGCAGCTGTACAGCGTCACGAGGCTCGACCACGGGGCGCCGCAGTGCAACGCCGCGCACCTGTCGGCCGGGCGACACGAGGGAGACCGTGCTCGCGCGTGACCTCTCCACGACGCCCGCGAACATCGGTCCGCGCTCGACGCCCGAACTACGCCGCCCTGATGGGCATGGGCGTCTATGACCTGCCGGGCGGCGGCAAGGTCTTCGCCGGCCAGAGCGACGATCCGTTCTACGTCGATCTCGGCTCGGTGTTCGATCTCGCCGGCCTGCGGCCGTTCAACCCGCGCGCACGTCATTCCGCTGCCGGCGGAGAACGGCGTCGACGGTGTCAGTGGCTTCAACGTCAACACGATCGCCCTGCAGATCCCGATCACGCAGCTCACGCGTGACGGGCAGGTGCACGCCGCGAGCGACCCGGCGGCGACGATCGGCGTCTACGCGAACGCGGAGCGCCAGCTCATCCAGACGCGTGCCGGCGACGGCTCGATCGAACACGATCGGCCCGTTCGTCCAGGTCTCGCGGCTGGCCGAGCCGCTGATCAACGAGGTCGTGATCCCGATCCCGCGGAAGGATCAGTGGAACGCGTCCGATCCGTCGAACGACTCGCAGTTCGCGAGCCGGTACCTCAACCCCGAGGTGACGGTGCTCGAGAACGCGCTCTATCCGGTGCTCGACAACGCTCCGGAAACGGGTCGTCAGGATCTGGCGGCGATTCTCCTCACCGGCGTCCCGGGCCTGAACTTCACGGGCCCGACGCAGGCCGACCTGATCCGGCTCAACACCGGGATCGCTCCGTCCGCACCGGTCGGCCGGGGCAACCGGTTGGCCGCGCTGGCCGGCGATCTCGCCGGTTTCCCGAACGGCCGCCGGCTCGAGGACGATGTCGTCGACATCGAGCTGAGGGCGTTCGCCTGCGGCTACGGCACGGTGCTGCCGCCGCTGCTGCCCCCGGCGGTCGCGGCCGTCGTCGTCCAGGCCTGTGGCGGAAACCCGAACCGCTCGCCCAACAACCTGCTGGGCGACGGCGTGGACGGCAACGACCGGCCGTTCAGGGTCACGTTCCCCTACGTGGGCGAGCCGCATGTCGGCTACGCGCACGAGCACGTCCACCGCGGCCCCATGGGTGGGCCGTAAGGCACCCGACGAGCTCGGGTCGGGTTCGCCCGGCCCGAGCTCACTGGACTCCATGATGCGAACTCGACTCCTTCTCCTCCTCGGCGCCCTCCTGACCGCTGCCCTGGTCGTCCTGCTCGGCGGGGTCCTCCGCGAGGCCGAGCCGGCTGCCGGGAGCGCCGCGCCGCTCGCCGGTGGGGCCGCCGCCGACCGCGCGCTCTCCGGCTTCGGGCTCGGCGATACCGCCGCGACCGTGCGCCGGCTCGAGGCGACGGTGCGGGTCGACCCGCAGGATCGCCGCTCACTCGGCCTCCTCGGCCTCGCGTACCTGCAGCGGACGCGCGAGACGGGCGACGTCTCCTATTACTCCCTCGCCGAGCGCGCTCTGCGCGGCGCGCTCGCCGCCGACGCGCGGACCCGATCGCCCTCTCCGGCCTCGCGTCGCTGGCCGCGAGCCGCCACGAGTTCCGCGAGTCGCTGCGGCTCGCACGGCGGGCGGTTGCCGCCGCGCCGTACACCGCGCGCGGCTACGGCCTCGTCGGTGACGCGCTCCTCGAGCTCGGCCGCTACGACCAGGCGTTCCGGGCCTTCGACCGCATGGTCGCGATCAAGCCCACGCTCGCCGGCTACGCCCGCATCGCGTACGCCCGGGAGCTGAGCGGCCGGCCGCGGGCCGCCATCGCGGCGATGGAGCTCGCGCTCGACGCAGCGGGCCTCCCGGAGCCGACCGCGTGGACGCTCGTCGAGCTCGGGAAGCTCCACTTCGGCCTCGGCGAGCTCCGCGAGGCCCGGCACGCGTTCCGCGCAGCGCTCGCGGCCTTCCCCGGCTACGTGTCGGCCCTCGACGGGCTCGCGCGGGTCGAGGCGGCCCGCGGCCGACTGCCGCAGGCGATCCGGCTGCAGCGCCGCGCGGTCGCGGCAACGCCGCTGCCGCACTTCGTCGCGCAGCTCGGCGATCTGCTCGCCGCGGCTGGGCGGACGCGAGAGGCGGAGAAGCAGTTCGCGCTCGTCGCCGCGATCGACCGGCTGCAGGCGGCGGGCGGCGTCAACGCCGATCTCGAGACGGCGCTCTTCCGCGCCGACCACGGCCTCCGGCCGGCCGAGACGGTCGCGCTGGCCCGTGCGGCCCGCGCTGGCGCGGCCGTCGATCCTCGGCGACGACACGCTGGCCTGGGCGCTCGCCCGGGCAGGCCGCTGCGAGCGAGGCGCTCGGCCACGCGAAGCAGTCGCTGCGGCTCGGCACCCGCGACGCGAACCTCTACTTCCACCGCGCCATGATCGAGCGCTGCCTCGGCCACGACGCGCGTCGCAAAGGCGTGGTTCGGCCGCGCGCTCGACCTGAATCCGCACTTCTCGATCCGGTGGGCCCCGGTGGCCCGGCAGGCGCTGAGCATGAAGCGTCTGCCTGCTGCTCGTCGTCTGCCTGGCGGCGCTGCTCGTCCCGGCGGCGGCGCAGGCACATCCGCTCGGCAACTTCACCGTCAACCGGCACACGACCATCGAGCTCTCGGGCGGCCGCATCTACGTCCACTACGCGCTCGACGTGGCCGAGATCCCGACGATCCAGCTCGGCGACGCGATCCGCCGCCCGGAGTTCGCTGCCGAGGCGGCGCGGAACCTCGACCTTCGCGTCGACGGTCGCCGCGCGCCGCTGCGCGTGCTCGAGCGGCGTGCCGTCGAGCGGCCGGGAGCCGGCGGGCTGAAGACGCTGCGCTTCGACGCCGTCTACGACACCTCGGCGACGGGATCCAGGCTCGCGTTCCGGGACGGCAACTTCGCGTCCCGCATCGGCTGGAAGGAGGTCGTCGTCCACGCGTCCGAAGGAGCCGAGGTCGTCGAGACGACCGCGTCCACCGAGAGCCGGAGCAACGAGCTGCGCGCGTACCCGAAGGACCTCCTCGGCGCGCCACCCGACGTCAACACAGCGTCCGCTCGGTTCTCCCTCGGCGAGCGGCTCGGGTGTTCCGCCCACGATCGAGGCTCCGGAGGCCGCCCCGCACACGAGTGGTGGCTTCGAGGCGCTCATCTCCCGCGGCGATCTCTCCCTCGGCGTCGTGCTGGTCTCGCTCCTGATCGCGGCCTTCTGGGGCGCCGCGCACGCACTCACGCCGGGGCACGGCAAGGCGATCGTGGCCGGCTATCTCGTCGGCACGCGGGGGAGACCGCTCGACGCGTTCCTCCTCGGTGGGATCGTCACGGTGACCCACACCGCCGGCGTCTTCGCGCTCGGCTTCGTGACGCTGCTCCTGTCGCAGTTCATCGTGCCGGAGGCGCTGTATCCCTGGCTCACCCTGGCCTCGGGTCTCCTCGTAGTCGGGTGTCGGGCGCCTCGGTGCTGCTCGCGCGCGTGCGCGGCGAGCCACGATCACGACCACGACCACGGCGCACGACCACGACCACGACACAGCCACCACCATCACCACCACGACCGGCGCGGGCTTCTCGGCGTGGGCGTCGCGGCCGGTCTCCTGCCCTGCCCCTCGGCCCTCGTCGTACTGCTGAGCGCGATCGCTCTCCACCGCATCGGTTTCGGCCTCGCCCTGATCGTCGCGTTCAGCCTCGGCCTGGCCGCGACGATCACATCGATCGGCCTCGTCGCCGTCCTCGCGAAGCGGGCATTCAGCCGCTTCTCCTTCAACGGCCCCCTCATCCGGCTGCTCCCCGCCGCGAGCGCGCTCGTGATCCTCGCGGTCGGGATCGGCATCACTCTCAAGGCCCTTCCGGAGGTGCTCTAGCCATGTTCGGTCTCGACGACCACATCGCCGCGCTGTCGAGCGGCGGCTCGGTACTCATCGTCCTCCTCGTTGCGGCGCTGCTCGGCTTGCGGCACGCGACCGACCCGGATCACATCGCCGCGGTGACAGCCCTCGTGGCCTCCGGTCGTGGGCGGGCGACCCGGCGCGCCGCAGAGCTCGGCGTGTTCTGGGGCCTCGGGCATGCCCTGACGCTCGTGCTCTTCGGCCTGCCGATCCTCCTGTTCGAGGCCTATCTGCCGGACCGGCTGCAGCAGGGGGCCGAGACCGCAGTCGCCGCTCTGATCGTCTTTCTCGCCGTGAGGCTCCTCATCCGCTGGCGCAGCGGGTACTTCCACCTCCACGCCCACGCACACGCGTCGGGCGAACACGACCATACGCACAAGGTGCGGACGCCCGTCGGTGCGTTCGGAATCGGCCTGGTGCACGGTATGGGCGGCAGCGCCGGTGTCGGTGTCCTACTCCTCGCGGCCATTCCGTCGCAGCCGCTCGCGGTCACGTCGCTCGTCATCCTGGCCCTCTTCACCGCCGTGTCGATGACCGCGCTCACGACGGGCTTCGGTGCGACGCTCGGCAGCGCGCCGGTCCGACGCTCGTACGCGGTCGCGATCCCCGCGCTCGGAACCGCGAGCCTCGCCTTCGGCTGCTGGTACGCCGCGGCTGTCTGGAGTCTGATGCCGTACCCGTTCTAGACCGGTAGATTCGCCGGCATGCCCGAGCCGCTCAACGTCCTCGACTACGAGCGGCAGGCCGAGTCCGTGCTCGAGCCCGGCGCCTTCGGCTACTACGCCGGGGGCGCGGCCGACGAGGAGGCGCTCGCGGGCAACGTCGACGCCTGGCGGCGGCTGCGCCTCAGGCCGCGAGTGCTCGTCGACGTCACGCCAGGTCTCGACGGAGACGACGGTGCTCGGCACTCCCGTGTCGATGCCGCTGCTCGTCGCGCCGACGGCGATCCAGCGGCTGGCGCACCCGGACGGCGAGGCCGGCATGGCGCGGGCGGCCGCCGCGGCGGGGACGGTCATGTGCCTCTCGACGATCGCGACCGCGACGCCGGCGGACGTCGCCGCGGCCGCCCCGGACGGGCCGCGGTGGTTCCAGCTCTACGTCTTCCGGGAGCGCGGCGTCACCCGGGAGCTCGTCGCGCAGGCCGTCGAGCACGGCTACGGCGCGATCGTCCTGACCGTCGACGCACCGCGGCTCGGGCGCCGCGAGCGCGACTTCCGCACGGCCTTCCGCGTGCCCGAGGAGATCGTCGTGCCGGGCTTCGCGGCTGCCATGGGCGGCTGGGAAGGGGCGACGCCGCTGGAGCTCCTGGGCGCGATCGACCCGGCGCTGACCTGGGACGACCTCGACGAGGTGCGTTCGTTCTCGGAGCTGCCGCTCGTGCTCAAGGGGATCCAGACGGCCGAGGACGCCGAGCTCGCCTGCGAGCACGGCGTCGACGCGATCGTCGTCTCGAACCACGGTGGCCGCCAGCTCGACGCCGTCGCGCCGACCGCGGAGCTCCTGCCCGAGATCGTCGACTGCGGTCGCCGGCCGGCTGGAGGTGTACGTCGACGGCGGCATCCGCCGCGGCTCGGACGCGGTCAAGGCGCTCGCGCTCGGCGCCCGCGCGGTCCTGGCCGGGCGCGCCCCGCTGTGGGGGCTCGCGTGCGACGGCGAGGCGGGCGCGCGCAACGTCCTCGAGCTCCTCCGCGCCGAGATCGAGCTGACGCTCGCGCTGCTCGGCTGCACGTCCCCCGACGCCGTCGGCCCCGAGCACGTCCGCAGGATCGACGTCCTGTGATCGACGTCCTGACCCGGAACGCCGTCGACGTGCTCCCGGCCGGCGCGCTCGAGGAGAAGCTGAAGCTCGGCCGGCCGCTGCGCGTGAAGCTCGGCATCGACGTCACCTCGCCCGACATCCACGTCGGCCGCGGCATCCCGCTCCAGCGCATGCGCGCCTTCCAGGACGCCGGGCACCTCGGCGTGCTCATCGTCGGCGACTACACGACGAGGATCGGCGACCCCTCCGGCCGCTCGGCCGAGCGCCCGATCCTCTCGGACGAGGAGATCGACCGCGACGCGCGGACGTACGTCGAGCAGGCGTACCAGATCATCGACCCGGACAAGACCGAGGTGCGCTTCAACAGCGAGTGGCTCGCGGGGCTCGACTTCGCCGAGATCCTCCGGCTCACGCGCACGACCACCGTCGCCCAGCTGCTCGAGCGCGACGACTTCTCGAAGCGGTTCCGGGCGAGCGAGCCCATCTCCGTCTCGGAGCTGCTCTACCCGCTCATGCAGGCCTACGACTCGGTCGCCGTCGAGGCCGACGTCGAGCTCGGCGGCACCGACCAGCTCTACAACCTGCTCGCCGGCCGCACCGTCATGGAGGCCTACGGCCTCGAGCCGCAGGTCGTGCTCACGACGCCGCTGCTCGTCTCGTGGGACGGCGCCAAGATGAGCTCGTCGGTCGGGAACAACATCCCGCTCACCGCCGCGCCGGAGGAGCAGTTCGGCCGCACGATGCGAATCCCGGACGAGCAGCTCGAGGACTGGTACCGGCTCGTCCTCGAGCGCCCGGTGCCGGACGGGGAGCCGATGGAGGCCAAGCTCGCGCTGGCGCGCGCGATCGTCGCGCGGTCGCACGGGGAGGAGGGGGCCGAGACCGCCGAGGCGCACTTCACCCGGGTGGTGCGGGAGGGTGGGGCTCCTGAGGACGTGCCCGACGGCACACTTCCGGACGGGGATCCGGTGCACCTGCCGGCCCTCCTCGCCGCGGCGTTCGGCCTGTCCACGAGCGAGGCGCGGCGGCTGATCGGGCAGGGCGGGGTCAAGGTCGACGGCGATGCCGTCACCGAGCTCGACGTGCCCCGCTCCCGGTTGCTCGGCGCGACCCTGCAGGCGGGCAAGCGGCGCTTCGTCCGCTACCCCGCGGTTGACACCGCTCTGAGGTTTGCTACTGTTCTTCGGCCGCCCGAGAGGGCCGGCGTGGCAAAGTCCCCGTAATCGACCAACTGGAGCGCCTCCAAGCACCTATCGGATACGATCAGTACCGAAGCTTGTGGGGCCTCTGGCGCGAGTCGGAGGCTTTTTTACGCCGGTCGTCCAATCTCAGCCGGCTCGGTCTTTGAAAACTCAACAGCGTACGTTTACGTCGAGACACTCGGCCGGCTTCGTGCTGTCCGAGTGATCGAAACCTGTCACGCCTCCTTTCGAGGAGGCGGACTTTGAGCACAAGCTCAAAGTGACGAAAGCTCGTCGCTCTGCCCGTCTAACGGCAGTTGGACGAACCAATCTTCACGGAGAGTTTGATCCTGGCTCAGGACGAACGCTGGCGGCGCGCTTAACACATGCAAGTCGAGCGAGAACCAGGCCTTCGGGCCTGGGGACAGCGGCGAACGGGTGAGTAACACGTGGGTAATCTGCCCTCGATACTGGGATAGCCCGGGGAAACCCGGATTAATACCGGATAGCCTCTCGAGCTCTCGGGCTCGTGAGAAAAGGTAGCTTCGGCCTCCGATCGAGGATGAGCCCGCGGCGGATTAGCTTGTTGGTGGGGTAATGGCCTACCAAGGCGACGATCCGTAGCTGGTCTGAGAGGACGATCAGCCACACTGGGACTGAGACACGGCCCAGACTCCTACGGGAGGCAGCAGTGGGGAATCTTGCCCAATGGACGAAAGTCTGAGGCAGCGACGCCGCGTGAGGGAAGAAGGCCTTAGGGTTGTAAACCTCTTTCAGCAGGGACGAAGCCACTCGGGTGAATAGCCCAGAGGGTGACGGTACCTGCAGAAGAAGCCCCGGCTAACTACGTGCCAGCAGCCGCGGTAATACGTAGGGGGCAAGCGTTGTCCGGATTTATTGGGCGTAAAGAGCGTGTAGGCGGCCAGATAGGTCGGTTGTGAAAACTGGAGGCTTAACCTCCAGACGTCGATCGAAACCATCTGGCTAGAGTCCGGAAGAGGAGAATGGAATTCCTGGTGTAGCGGTGAAATGCGCAGATATCAGGAAGAACACCCGTGGCGAAGGCGGTTCTCTGGGACGGTACTGACGCTGAGACGCGAAAGCGTGGGGAGCGAACAGGATTAGATACCCTGGTAGTCCACGCCGTAAACGATGGGTGCTAGGTGTGGGGGGTGTCGACTCCCTCCGTGCCGAAGCTAACGCATTAAGCACCCCGCCTGGGGAGTACGGCCGCAAGGCTAAAACTCAAAGGAATTGACGGGGCCCCGCACAAGCAGCGGAGCATGTGGTTTAATTCGACGCAACGCGAAGAACCTTACCAAGGCTTGACATGGTCGGGAAAGCCGTAGAAATACGGCCCTCCTTCGGGACTCGATCACAGGTGGTGCATGGCTGTCGTCAGCTCGTGTCGTGAGATGTTGGGTTAAGTCCCGCAACGAGCGCAACCCCTGTCCTATGTTGCCAGCGAGTTATGTCGGGGACTCATAGGAGACTGCCGGTGACAAATCGGAGGAAGGTGGGGATGACGTCAAGTCATCATGCCCCTTATGTCTTGGGCTACACACGTGCTACATTGGCCGGTACAAAGGGCGGCGATGCCGTGAGGCGGAGCGAATCCCAAAAAGCCGGTCCCGGTTCGGATTGGAGGCTGAAACTCGCCTCCATGAAGGCGGAGTTGCTAGTAATCGCGAATCAGCAACGTCGCGGTGAATACGTTCCCGGGGCTTGTACACACCGCCCGTCACACCACGAAAGTTGGCAATACCCGAAGCCGGTGGGCTAACCCTTTTAGGGAGGCAGCCGTCGAAGGTAGGGTCGATGATTGGGGTGAAGTCGTAACAAGGTAGCCGTAGCGGAAGCTGCGGCTGGATCACCTCCTTTCTAGGGATACCGGAGCTCTTACTCCGGTAGGCGCTGAGCCCGTGGGCAAGCACTCGCTTTGCGAGCGCGCGGCCCGTCGATGTCCTCTCCTCGGAGAGTTCGTCCGGTGACTCGGTTCGCCTAGAATCTACGTCGACCTCGACGAATGCAGTCCGTACGCTGTTGAGTTTTGAGAGACCGAGCTCCGCCGGCTTCTGGCCGGCACGAGGCGGTTCTTTCAGCGATGGGCGAACTCGGTTCGCGCGCACCTTGAAAACTCCATAGCGACAACACAACGTGTTCTTTCTGATCAAGAGAATAAGAGCACACGGTGGATGCCTTGGCACCAAGAGCCGATGAAGGACGTGGGCGGCTGCGATAAGCCCGGGGGAGATGCTGACCAATCACTGATCCCGGGATTTCCGAATGGGGAAACCCACGCGTGGTAATGCGCGCGTACTTCCAGCTGAATACATAGGCTGGAGAGAGGCAAGCTGGGGAACTGAAACATCTTAGTACCCAGAGGAAAGGAAAGAAACCTCGACTCCCTGAGTAGTGGCGAGCGAAAGGGGAAGAGCCCAAACCGATGTGATGTGATAGGCGGCAGCCGTTGTCACATCGGGGTTGTAGGGCCTGTCTTGATCCGTCTGCCGGCGGGTCGGGAAGTTACAAAGTTGTGCGTTAGTCGAAGTGAATGGAAATTCACGCCGCAGAGGGTAATGGCCCCGTAGACGAAAACGCACAGCCTTCCTTGACAGGTACCTGAGTACGGCCGGGCACGGGAAACCCGGTCGGAACCCGCGGGGACCACCCCGTAAGGCTAAGTACTCCTTGGTGACCGATAGTGAACTAGTACCGTGAGGGAAAGGTGAAAAGCACCCCGAGAGGGGAGTGAAATAGTACCTGAAACCGTGTGCTTACAAGCGGTCGGAGCAGGCTTGTCCTGTGACGGCGTGCTTTTTGCATAACGAGCCAGCGAGTTACTCTTCAACGGCAAGGTTAAGGAAACGGAGCCGTAGCGAAAGCGAGTCTGAATAGGGCGATTCAGTCGTTGGAGGTAGACCCGAAACTGAGTGATCTACCCATGGGCAGGTTGAAGCGGGGGTAAGACCCCGTGAAGGACCGAACCGACCTCGGTTGAAAACGGGGCGGATGACCTGTGGGTCGGAGTGAAAGGCTAATCAAACTCAGAGATATCTGGTTCTCCCCGAAATATATTTAGGTATAGCGTCACGCGTTCAATAGCGGTTGTAGAGCACTGTTTGGTCTAGGGGGCCTACCAGCTTACCGAAATCAGGCAAACTCCGAATGCCGTTATTCCAGAGCGTGGCAGTCAGACTGCGGGGGATAAGCTTCGTGGTCGAAAGGGAAACAGCCCGGACCGTCGGCTAAGGCCCCTAATTCCATGCTAAGTGGGAAACGATGTCCGATTGCAGAGACAACCAGGATGTTGGCTTAGAAGCAGCCACCATTAAAAGAGTGCGTAACAGCTCACTGGTCAAGTGGTCGGGCGCGGACAATGTAACGGGGCTCAAGCATGGAGCCGAAGCCACGGACTTCACGAGCAATCGTGGAGTGGTAGGGGAGCGTTCCCATGCCGGCGAAGCGGCGGCGTAAGCCAGCCGTGGAGGCATGGGAAGTGAGAATGCTGGCATGAGTAACGAAAGAGGAGTGAAAAACTCCTCCGCCGAATGCCTAAGGGTTCCTGAGTAAAGCTAATCTTCTCAGGGTTAGTCGGGACCTAAGCCGAGGCCGAAAGGCGTAGGCGATGGCCAACAGGTTGATATTCCTGTACCACGTCCCCACCGCTATCACCAATGGCGGGACGGGGTAGGCTAGGGAAACCCAGGCGATGGTCGTCCTGGGGTAACCGCGTAGGGCGGGCGATAGGGAAATCCGTCGCCCATCAAGCCTGAGACGGGAGGCCGAGCCCAGAGATGGGCGAAGTTCCTGAAGCCATGCCTCCTAGAAAAGCGTCTAGGGAGGTGGGACGTGCCCGTACCAAAACCGACACAGGTAGGCAGGTAGAGAATACCAAGGCGATCGGAAGAACCCTCGTTAAGGAACTCGGCAAAATGGTCCCGTAACTTCGGGAGAAGGGACGCCCCGGTAGGGTGAAACGGATTTACTCCGTCGAGCCCGAGGGGGCCGCAGTGAAACGGCCCAAGCGACTGTTTACCAAAAACACAGGTCTCTGCGAAGTCGAAAGACGACGTATAGGGGCTGACGCCTGCCCGGTGCCGGAAGGTCACGAGGAGAGGTTAGCCTTCGGGCGAAGCCTTGAATCCAAGCCCCGGTAAACGGCGGCGGTAACTATAACCGTCCTAAGGTAGCGAAATTCCTTGTCGGGTAAGTTCCGACCTGCACGAATGGCGTAACGACTTGGGCGCTGTCTCAACGAGGGATCCGGTGAAATTGTAGTCTCGGTGAAGATGCCGAGTACCCGTGGTTGGACGGAAAGACCCCGTGAACCTTTACTGCAGCTTTACGTTGAAGTTTGGTGTTCGTCGTCCAGGATAGGTGGGAGCCTTTGAAGCGGGGACGCCAGTCTCCGTGGAGGCAACCTTGGGATACCACCCTTCGGATTCTGGGCTTCTAACCCGATGCCGTGATCCGGGTCGGGAACAGCGTGAGGTGGGCAGTTTGACTGGGGCGGTCGCCTCCTAAAATGTAACGGAGGCGCGCAAAGGTTCCCTCAGCACGGTTGGAAATCGTGCGTAGAGCGCAAAGGCATAAGGGAGCTTGACTGCGAGACTGACAAGTCGAGCAGGGACGAAAGTCGGCCTTAGTGATCCGGCGGTTAAGAGTGGAATTGCCGTCGCTCAACGGATAAAAGGTACTCCGGGGATAACAGGCTTATCCTCCCCAAGAGTCCACATCGACGGGAGGGTTTGGCACCTCGATGTCGGCTCGTCGCATCCTGGGGCTGAAGCAGGTCCCAAGGGTTGGGCTGTTCGCCCATTAAAGCGGTACGCGAGCTGGGTTCAGAACGTCGTGAGACAGTTCGGTCCCTATCCACCATGGGCGCTGGAAGTTTGAGAGGAGTCGTCTCTAGTACGAGAGGACCGAGACGAACGGACCTCTGGTGTATCAGTTGTCCTGCCAAGGGCACCGCTGATTAGCCACGTCCGGACGGGATAACCGCTGAAAGCATCTAAGCGGGAAGCCCACCTCGAGATGAGACTTCCCATCCCCTCGAGGGAGTAAGGGCCGTGGAAGACCACCACGTTGATAGGCCGGCGGTGCAAACGCAGCAATGCGCTCAGCTGACCGGTACTAATTGCCCGAGGTCTTGATTTAGAACACTCGTGAGTCGCTATGGAGTTTTGAGGGTGTGGCAGCCGTTCCGGCGCCCACTTGACAAGTTTCGGCGGTCATAGCGTCGGGGGTACACCTCTTCCCATTCCGAACAGAGAAGTTAAGCCCGACAGCGCCGATGGTACTCGGGGCGCAAGCCCCCGGGAGAGTAGGTCGCCGCCGACATTCTTCATTGCAGCTGGGCCGGGATCTCAGATCCCGGCCTACGGCATCCGCTCGCGCGGATGCCTTCAGCGCGAAGATCCCTGAAGCTGTGCACTGCCACCCGCGGTAGGTCGTCCGCGTGCCTGTGGCACCTAGGCGGCGTGTAGATTGGCCTGCCAGGTCGGGTCGAGCCGGCGCAGCCGTGCCACGCGCTCCCCGACGGGCGGATGCGTGCCGAAGAGCGCGGCCAGCCCTTCGTCTGCGAACGGGTTGACGGTGTAGAGGGGCTCCGTGACGACGCTCTCCGAGAAGGAGACGAGCTCGCTCGCTCGGTCGAGGCGGCGCGAGTGCGTCGGCGAGACCGTGCGGCGACCCGCACAGCTCCGCCGCCGCGCGATCGGCGGCGAACTCGCGCCTCGGCGAGAGCAGCACGTGGACGAACGCGGCCGCGACGGGGCCGAGAATCGCGAGCAACGCGCGTCTGAACCAGCCACCGATGCGCGCCGTCTCGACGAGCAGGAAGGCGAGCAGGACGGCGAACGTCTGCACCAGCACGTCGCGCGCGCGCACGTGCGCGAGCTCGTGGGCGAGAACGCGCCTCGAGCTCGGCCGGCGGCAGCGCGCCGAGCAGGCCCGTGCTGACGGCGATCGAGGAGCCCCGCGGCCCGCGGCCGGCCACGAACGCTCGCGGGAAGCCGTCGGCGATGAGGTAGAGCTTCGGCGGAACGATCCGGAGCTTCGCGGACAGCGCGTCGACGCTCGAGCGCAGGATCGGGTCCTCCGCGAGCGCGAACTCGCGTGCGCCCGAGCATCCCGAGCAGCGCCCGGTCCGCGTACGCGTAGACGGCGGCGGCGGCCAGCAGCGCGCAGAAGCCGAAGAGCGAGGCGGCGCGATAGCCGCCGGCCAGCCAGCCCACACCGGCGAAGAGCCCCGCCAGCAGGAGGACGAGCAGCCACGCCTTCGCCAGATTCATGGCGGCAGCGAGCCGCACGTCGCTACGCCTCGTCGTCGCGGTCTTCGTCGCCGAGCCCGCGCGGCGGCCAGTCCGGCTCGGGCGCGTCGCAGCGGCTGGAGCAGTGGAGGGACGCGACGTTCTGGAGCGGCACGAGGATGTGCCCGTTGAGCTCGATGTGGGGGACGTCCTCGATCGAGCAGTACGCGGTCAGGACGCCCTCCTGGTACTCCCCGCCGAAGAGCGCGACCTCGACCTGCTCGCCCTTGTACTTGTTCGTGTAGTCCTCCACGCCGCGCAGCCTAGCCGCGCGGCTGGATACGTCGCCGACTAGGTTCTCCCGTGTGAAGGACACGATCGTCGCGCATCTTCCTCGCAGCATCAAACGTGCAGCGGCGACGAGAGCCGCAGCGAGAGCGGCGTCCCGGGCAGCGCGTGCCGTTGCCCGCACGAGAGCCGCCGCCCGTGGGTACGCGTACTCGCAGGGCTGGCGACAACACGCTGACGCCGAGAGCGGGATCCCGACCTCCGAACGAATCAACTCGCTCGACGCATTCTTTGACGCCCGCACACACGGGAGAGGGATCGTCAAGTGGCGTCATTACTTCGAGATCTACGACCGGCACCTGGCGAAGTTCGTCGGCAAGCCGTCGAGGCTCCTCGAAATCGGGATCTACGCCGGGGGAAGCCTGGACATGTGGCGGGAGTACCTCGGACCGAGCGCCGACGCTCTACGGCGTCGACATCGACCCATACTGCACGAGGTTCGACGATGCAACCGTCTTCATCGGCGACCAGGCAGACCGTGGCTTCTGGGAGACGTTCCGTGCCGAGACGCCGTCGCTCGACGTCATCGTCGACGACGGCGGGCACACGGTCGACCAGCAGCTCGTAACCCTCGAGGAGCTGCTCCCTCGTCTCCGGCCCGGCGGGGTCTACATCTGCGAGGACATACACGGCGACGACAACGCCTTCTTGGGTTACGTGCAGGGGCTGTCGCGTGCTCTGTTCGCCTACGACCTGACGCTCGACGAGGCCAGTCCCGAGCGGGTGCTCTCGTCGCCGGCGACACCGTTTCAGTCGGCGATCCACTCCGTGCACGTGTATCCGTACGTCGTCGTCATCGAGCGCAGAGACGTGCCGCTGGACGAGTTCGCCGCGTCGCAACGTGGGACCGAGTGGCCACCGTAGTACGCGCCCCGATCCTAGTCGTCGAGTCGACGCAGCCGCTCGTCCTCGAAGCGGAAGACGGCGACGTCGCAGTTGCCCACCGGCGTCGCGCCGCGGCGCGCGTCCGCGTACGCGATCTCGGCGGCGGCAGCCATTGCCGCCCGCATGGGGCCGCCGTGGCTGACGACGAGCAGACGCTCGCCGGGGTGCTGCGCGGCAAGCTCCGCGAGCGCGCCGAGCACGCGTCGTCCCAGATCCTCGTAGCTCTCGCCGTCGTCCCAGCCGTGGTCTGAGTCGAGCCACCGGCGGAAGCCCTCGGGAAAGCGCTCTCCGACCTCGTCCCTCGTCAGGCCGGACCACGAGCCGACGTCCACCTCCCGGAGCCCTTCGACGGTCTCCACCGCGAGCCCCAGCCGTGCCGCGACGATCTCGGCCGTCTCCAACGCGCGCAGCAGCGGGCTGGCGTACACGGCGGCGATGTGATCGCCGGCCAGACGCTCCGCGAGCTCGCGCGCCTGCGCGCGGCCGGCCTCGTTCAGCGTCGTGTCCGCGTGTCCCTGGAACCTGCTCTCGCGGTTCCAGTCCGTCTCGCCGTGGCGGGCCATCAGGATCGTCGTCACGGCGGCGATTACTGTAGCGCGGCATTACTGTAGGACTGTGGATCTGGGGCTGGCCGGGCGAGCCTGCGTCGTCACCGGCTCGACGGGCGGGATCGGCCTCGAGACGGCACGGCTGCTGGTCGACGAGGGCGCGCTCGTCGTCACGTGCGCGCGCGGCGAGGCGCCCGAGGTGGGGGAGGTGCTCCACGTCTCCGCCGACCTCTCCGAGCCCGGCGCGCCCGAGGTCGTGATCGAGGCTGCGGTGCAGGCGCTCGACCGGCTCGACGTGCTCGTCAACAACGTCGGCTACGCGGTCCAGGCCCGCTTCGAGGACGTCCCGGACGAGGAGTGGGACTCGATGTGGCAGCTGAACGTGATGAGCTACGTGCGCGCGATCAGGGCGGCGCTGCCGCACCTGCGCGCAGACGCACGGCTCGATCGTGAACGTCTCCTCGACGGCCGGCAAGCGCCCGTCGACGAGCATGCCGCACTACTCCGTCACCAAGGCGGCTGTGCTCTCGCTGTCGCGGCTCGTCGCCGACCTCTACGCCGGCGTCGGCGTCCGCTGCAACGCGGTCACGCCGGGCCCGACGGCGACCGAGGCGTGGCTGGGGGACGGCGGCCTCGCCGACCAGGCCGGCGGCGACCGCGACGAGGTGCTCGCGAAGGTCGGCGCCGGGCGCCCGCTCGGCCGTCTTGCGCAGCCGATCGAGATCGCATCCGTGATCGCGTTCCTGGCCTCCGACCGGGCCGCCTACGTGACCGGCGCGGCGTGGTCCGCGGACGGAGGCACCGTCCCGATCATCGTCTAACGTGGAACGGTGCCAGAGGTAGCCGGACGGGTCGCCGACGCCTTCGAGGCGCGCCTGCGCGCGGCTCGAGGAGGACGCTCTCTCGCCGCTCGCGGTTCGCTCGTACGAGACGCGCGGGCGCGCGCGGGACGAGGAGGAGTGCCGGCTGCGAACGCCGTTCCAGCGCGACCGCGACCGCATCCTCCACTCGAAGCCGTTTCGCCGGCTCAAGGGGAAGACCCAGGTGTTCATCGACCCCGCCGGCGACCACTACCGGACGCGGATGACGCACACGCTCGAGACGAGCGGCATCGCGCGCGTCGTCGCCCGGGCGCTGCGCCTGAACGAGGACCTGACCGAGGCGATCGGTCTCGGCCACGACATCGGCCACCCGCCGTTCGGGCATGCCGGCGAGGACGAGCTCGACCGCTGCCTGCGCGAGCGGTTCGGCTCCGGCTTCCGCCACAACGAGCAGTCGTACCGGCTCGCCCGCGAGCTCAACCTGACCGACGAGACCTGCGACGGCATCCTCACGCACACCGGGCCGCGCGAGCCGGCCTCGCTGGAGGGCAAGATCGTGCGAGTCGTCGACCGGGTCGCGTACATCAACCACGACATCGACGACGCGATCCGCTTCGGCATCCTCGCGCCGGCGGACCTTCCCCGCGACGAGATCGCGCTGCTCGGCGCGACCGGAGCGAAGCGGATCGACACGCTCGTGCACGACCTCGTCGAGACCTCGGAGCGCGCCGGCGACATCGAACAGAGCACGGAGGTGGGGGAGGCGATGCTGTCCCTTCGCTCCTTCATGTTCGAGCGGGTCTACCTCGGTCCGGACGCGGCGGAGGAGCACGAGCGCGCCCACTCGACGATCCGGACGATCTTCGACCGGCTCGTCGATCGCGGCGACCCGGAGCAGGAGATCACGGCGTTCATCGCCGGCATGACCGACCGGTTCGCGTTGGCGTACGCTGACGGCCGCTGAGTGGCACGCCTCAAGGACTCCTCCGTTCGAGACGTCGTCGCCGCCGCGGACATGGTCGAGGTCGTGAGCGCGCGCACGCCGCTCCGCCGCGCCGGCGCGCGCTACACGGGCCGCTGCCCGTTCCACGAGGAGCGCACGCCGAGCTTCTCGGTCAACGCGGCGGACAAGCTCTACTACTGCTTCGGCTGCGGCAAGGGCGGTGACGTCATCTCGTTCGTACGCGAGACCGAGAGCCTCCCGTTCGTCGAGGCTGTCGAGTCGCTGGCGGAGCGCTTCCGGGTCACCCTCGAGTACGAGGAGACGTCACCACAGGTCGAGGCGGGCCGTCAGCGCCGCGAGCGCCTGCACGGGCTGCTCGACCAGGCCGCGTCGTTCTACGAGCGCCACCTGTGGGAGTCGGCGTCCGGTCGGCCGGTGCGCGACTACCTGGCCGGGCGCGGTCTCGGCGAGCAGGTGTGCAGGGAGTTCCGGCTCGGGCTGTCGCCCGAGAGCGGGCTTGCCCGCAAGGCGCGGGAGAAGGGCTTCACGGCCGACGAGCTCCGCGCCGCCGGGCTGACGAACGCCCGCGGCAACGACTACTTCCCGCCGCGCCTGATCTTCCCGCTCGCCGACGCGCGCGGCCGGGTCGTCGGCTTCCAGGCGCGCAAGCTGCGCGAGGACGATCCGCTGCGCGGCAAGTACGTGAACACGTCCGAGACCGAGCTCTTCCACAAGTCGGCGATCCTGTACGGCCTCCACCTCGCGCGGACGGCGATCGCCAAGCAGGAGCGGGCCGTCGTCGTCGAGGGCAACACGGACGTGATCGCGCTGCGGCAGGCCGGCTTCGAGCCGGTCGTGGCCTCGATGGGGACGGCGCTCACCCAGCGCCAGCTGCAGGAGCTCCAGCGCCTCACGCGCAGGATCTACCTCTGCTTCGACGCCGACGCCGCCGGCGAGGACGCCACGCTGCGCGGGATGGAGCTCGCGATCTCGCTCGGCTTCGACGTCCGCGTCGTGACGCTGCCCAAGGGGCAGGATCCCGCCGACGCGCCGCAGGGGTTCGAGGCGCGGCTCGGCGAAGGCGGAGAGCTACATCGTCTACCGCGTTCGGCTCGAGCTCGAGCGCACCCCCGACCGCCAGGAGGCCTACGCGCGGGTCGAGAAGATCCTCGAGGCGAACGAGGACTCGCCGGCGTGGCAGGACGCGCTGCGGCTCGTCTCGACGCGGCTCAGCCTTCCCGGGAGACGCTCGCCCGGCTCACGCCGAAGGGCGGCGTCCGGACGCTCACCGAGGAGCTCTCGCCCACGCATGCTCGAGCGGGACGAGAGGCTCGAGAGCAGCGTGCTCGCAGCCTGCGTCGCGCATCCCGTCGCTCGTCAAGCTCCTCGCCGAGCTCTCGCCAGAGCACTTCGACTCCACGGTGCACCGGCAGTTCCGCCAGGAGCTGATCGACGGGCACGGCGGCGAGCGAGCTGACCGAGCTGCGGGCGGAGCTCGACGCCCGCGCGGCCCGCGACGGGATCGACGAGCGAACCGGGCAACAGCTGATGCTGAACCTGCGGGAACGACGGCTCCGACGCGAGCTGGCGGGCGCCGAGCGCGAGCGGCTGAAGGAGCTCCAGACGGCCCTCGAGACGGTGCGAAGCGCCGCGCTCGAGCTCGGCTGAGCGCCGGAAAAGTCTCAGCAAACACCATACTTTTAGGGGAAGAGGGCTCAAGCTCGGCGGTGTTAGTGTCGATGCCTTCCCCAAGCAGACCGCTGCCAGATCCACCGCCGCGGGGGCCGTACACGCAGGTCCTCGACTCAGCCGCATGAGCTTGCCCAGCCGCATCGCCGCCGGACTTCTCGCCGCTTTTGCCTTGCTGGCACTCGCGGCCGGAGGCGTCGGCGTGGGCGTGGGCGCTCAGGCGGCGATCGTCGGCGACTGCACGCCCGGCTCGGACTGGGGCACGCCCAGGGACGATCTCGCGAGTCAGACCGTCAGTCTCGTGAACGCCCACCGGGCGAGCCTCGGTCTGAGCCAGCTCGCCGTCTCGCCGACGCTGGCCGCGTCCGCGTACTGGAAGGCGCGGCACATGGCCGAGTACGGCTACATGGCGCACAACGATCCGGCGCCGCCGGTGGGGCGCACGACCGGCGACCGGATGCAGACCTGCGGCTACACGGCGAGCTGGGGCGAGAACATCGCCATGGGCTATCCGACCGCACAGCAGGTCTTCAACGGCTGGCTGAGCTCGCCGGGCCACAAGTCGAACATGGAGAACCCGGCCTGGCGGGCAATGGGCGCCGGCGCCGCCGTGGCCGATGACGGCTACGTGTTCTGGGCGAATACCTTCGGGACGGTTGTCGACGGCGGCTCACCGCCTCCACCGCCTCCACCGCCGCCCCCGCCGCCGCCACCTCCTCCGCCCCCGCCCGGGCCGCCGCCGCCCCCGCCGCCGCCTCCGCCCGCACCAGGCCCGCCGCCACCGCCTGCACCGGTGCCGCCGCCTCCGCCACCGGCTGCACCCAAGCCACCTCCTCCACCTCCGGGGACGCCGACGCCACCGCCTCCACCACCTGCGAATCCAGGACCGCCTGCAACCCAGCCCCCAGCAGCACCGGGAGCTCCGCCGGCCGCCACGGCGCCTGCTGCGGCCGCTACGCCGGTCGTCCTGCGCAGCCTCACGGTCGCGCCCCGACAGCCGGAGGCCGGGAAGATGATGGCGACGACGGTCGTCGCCCTGAAGGAGGGCAAGCGCATGCGCCGCGGCCGCGTCGGCTGCCACCTCCGCATCGACGGACAGCCGGTCGAGGTGGTCGTCCACGAGTTCAGGCGCGGCAAGGCGACGTGCGTCTGGCAGCTGCCGGAGGCCGCGAGCGGCAAGCTCGTCACGGCGGTCGTCGTCGTGCAGCAAGGGCGCGCGCGGGCGAAGGCCCCGTTCCGAGCCCGCGTCTCCTGAGCGACGACGCCGCGCCCGTTAGCGACTTAGTGTTGAAACAACACTAAGTCGTCCTGAGCGCTGCCGCCTCTCGGCGCGGCTAAAGGAATCCTCTGGAGTGCCGATAGCGGAACGGTGCGCGCCGTCCGTTCTGTCGCCACGCCGCTTCTCTCCCTCCTTGCCGCGGCCTTCGTCGTTCTCCTCATCGCAGGCCCGGCTACCGCTGCGCGCGGCACGGCCGAGTGGGTGCTGCTCGAGCGGGCGCCTGCGAAGGCAAAGGCGAAGGAGCCCGCGGCGAAGGCCAAGCGCGCCAAGGTCAAGCAGGCGAAGGCGAAGCGCGCGAAGCGCGAAGGCCGCCGCCAAGCGGAGCCCGAAGCAGAAGGCCAAGCGGAAGCCCGTCGTCCAGGCCAGCGTGCCCAGCCCGGCGATCGTGCCGTCGTTCGTCCCGAACGATCCCCTCTGGCGCGACTCGTGGTCGTTCGGCAAGGTGAACGCCGCCGGCGCGTGGAGCGTCACGACGGGCGCGGCGGAGACCGTCGTCGCCGTCCTCGACACGGGCGCCGACCTCGGCCACCCGGACCTCCAGGGATCGTTCGTGGCCGGCTACGACACCGTCAACGAGGACGCCGATCCGAGCGACGACCACGGCCACGGGACGATGGTCGCGGGCGTCGTCGCGGCCCGGGCCAACAACGGCATCGGCGTCGCGGGTGCGTGCTGGCGCTGCTCCGTGATGCCGGTCAAGGTGATCGGCGCCAACGGGCTCGGCAGCGCCGCCGACATCGCCGAGGGGATCCTCTGGGCGACGGCGCACGGAGCCCGCGTGATCAACATGAGCTTCACGCTGAACGCGCCGGACGAGACGATCGGGGCAGCCGTCGCGCAGGCGCGCGCAGCCAGGGCGTCGTGCTCGTGGCCGCCGCCGGCAACACCGGCACCGCCGACGCCGACCTACCCCGCCGCCTTTCCGGGCGTCGTCGGCGTCGCCGGGACCGATCCCGCCGACGTGCGCTACACCTGGTCGACCTACGGCAGCTGGGTGCGCCTCGCCGCTCCCGGCTGCAGCATGACGACCGCGCCGGGCGCCGGCTACGGCGACTTCTGCGGCACGTCGTCCGCCGCGGCGTTCGTCTCCGGCATCGCCGGTCTCGCGCGCTCGGTCGCCGGGCAGCTCCCGGCGGAGGCGATCGCGGAGGCCCTCTCGAGCAACGCCGCACCGGTCGGAGACATCGTCTCGACGGGCCGCCTCGACGCCGCCGCAGTGCTGAACTCCCTCAGGCGCTAGCGGACTCGCGGACGACAACCCGTCCGCGGACGACAAGCCGCGGGCAGCACTGCACAGCTTCAGGGGTCTTCGCGCGGAAGGCATCCGCTCAGCGGATGCCGTAGTCGGAATCCTCCGGATTCCGACCCGCTGCAAAAAGAGAGGGCCCGCCTTGCGGCGGGCCCTCTCGTGAACCTTGCTCGGCTGAGTCGCTTAGACGACCGAGACCCGGACGGACTTGATGCCCTTGCCGAGCTTGAGGTTCGGGACGACAACGGCGCGGTTGGTCGCGACCTTGCGGACGACGACCCGCTGTGCCTTGCCGTTAGCACCGATCAGGGTGATGCGGACCTTCGCGCTGTTGAGCTTGCTCTTCAGCTTCAGCACGAGGTAGCGGTTGCCCTTGATCGTGAGCAGCTGCGCCGACGAGAGCGTCGCCGCCGCTGCCTTCGCCTTCGGGGCAGCCTTCGCCGGCTCAGAGACCGGGGTCGGGTTGCCACCAAGGCTGACGATCGCTGCCGAGGCTGCCGGAGCGGCCGTGGACAGGACGATCGTCGGGGTGTTCACCGTCGTGGGCGGCGTCACCGTCGGCGCCACAGGAGGCGTCGTGGTGCCGCCGGTGCCCGTGCCGTCACCGCAAGCGGTGAGGACGGTGCCCGCGAACGGGTTGATGTAGATCTGACGCCGGACGCCCGGGTTCTGGCTCGAAGCCCTGCTGAGAAGGTTCTCGGCGAGGACGTCGACGCAGATGTTGCGCGTCTCGGTGACGAGGACGCCAGCCTGGCCAAGCGCGTTCGTAACGACGATCACGCGATTCTCGCTCGACTGCGCGAGCCGCGTAGCGTCTGGCCGCGCGTGTCGAAGCCACCGTGCGAGCGCAGCGTCAGGCTGGATCAGGCCCTGCGGCGAGCGGGTGAACTGCACCCGGACGCCCGACTGCGGGCGGCCGAAGATGTCGCGCACCGTCTCGACGCAGAACATCTCGAACTGACCCTTCGGCACGCAGGCGAGCGTCTTGCTCGCTGCGATGTTGACCCGCTTGGTCAGCGTGTTCGAGGTCTTGTTGGCCTGATCCCAGATCACGGGCTGATCCGGATACACGCGAGCTGGCGTTGATGCGTAGCCGTGAACGAGCGGTTCGCGGCCAGGTCGAGGTCGCAGCGCCCGTTGGAGTCAACCGCGAAGTTGAATCCGCTGAGCGGGTTGAACGCGACGAACGCCTCGCCGTGCTCGTCCGTGTACACGGCCACGTGGTCATCGCCCAGCGGCGACGTGCAGCTGGTTGCCAGCCGAGTCGCGGCAGAGGTTCCGACCGCGCAGCGGGTCAGTCCGCTCGCGGAACAGGATGTCCCAGTAGTCGTAGAAGTCGGTCAGGAAGCCCGGGAAGTTGTTCGTGAACGACCCGGCAACGCCCGACGTGTGGCCGATCTCACCCGGGACGTTCGCCGGGATCAGGGCCTGGTAGAAGGGCGCGTAGAGGTTGTGCGCGGTCGAATCCGGCACGGCCGAGTTGCGGACATAGATGTTGTCCTTGTCGGCCTTCTGGAGACCACCGAAGCCGCCCGGTCCGATCCGCACGTCGATGCGGAGCGGAGGCATGGGAGCGTCGCCGGCGTCCGTCTTGCCGTCCGGAAGGAGCGACTCGCTCGGGGCGAAGCGGATCGAACGGACCGACGCCACCGTACTCACCGGGGCCGGAGAAGCCGTAGATGTGCGAGAACGGCCCATTCTGGCCGCCGCCCAAGCAGTTGTCGACGGCGTCGATCGTGCCGGCCTTCGGCGTGCACGGTGTTCGCGCCCGCATGATTCGAGACGTCGTCTGGTCGTCGTGGATGTCCCAGCGATCCCAGGCCGAGCCGGGAACGCCGCCCGCTCCGGCATCGCTGTCGAACGCGAACCGGTCAGCCAGCGCCCGCCAGTCGTTCGGCAGGGTGACGCTGTTGCCCGGGAAGATGCCGTAGAAGTTGTTGCCCATCGGCACCGTGCCCACGACGTCGACCTCGACGAGGCCGGGGTTGCGAGCCCGTCGGCGTGCCGAGGTTGAAGATCCCGTCGCCGAGCGGATCGCCGACGCTGATGCTCGGGAAGTCGGCATTCGCGACCTCGCGGATCGCCGGCGCGTTCGACCGCATCCAGATCACGAGGAACTGGTGCTTGGCCAGAACGTCGAGGCCCGGGAGCAGCCGGAGCAGATCCTCGCGCACGGCCAGCTTGATGACAGCCAGGCCGGGCTTGAGCGAGGACACGTGCACCGAGAAGCACAGCGAGCCGCGATGCGGGCCGCTCGGTCGGGATCTGACCGACGACGTCGCCGTCGGCGTCATTCAGGAACTGCGGCTCCTTGCTGGCGAAGCCCGCGCTCGGGCCGGCCAGCTCGACGCCGCTCCAGTCCTCGATGACGAACTTGCCGTACATCGTCGGCACCGGAACCTGCGAGATGTTGCCACCGGCGCTCCGGCTGTCGAAGCACTTCGTCACGTTGACCTGGTTCCCGGCCCACGCCAGGTACGGGATGTTCGTGTTCTGCGGATCCGGCGCAGCCGAGCTGGCCGCCCGCTGCTGCGGTACCCGCATACGCCATGGAAGCCATGGCTGCGAGTACCGCGAGCAAGACAAACCTCAGTCTCTTACGCATGTGTGTCTTTCCCCCACTGTTGTTGTTTCCCCAAAAGATCCACCTACGAGATACTGCACTTCCTTCGCTGCGACTCCCGCTCGCACCCTCCTTTCGGCGGCGTCGTGATTCCAGCGGTTGTTCCGTCCTTCAGCCTTGATTTCTAAAGGGTTTGCGGGTCTTCTGCAAGTGCGCGCCGGGTAGTCTTTCGCACAGGAAAAGCCACCCGCGACCCACGTTTCGGAGAACCCGAGACCGTGTTCGGGGGGTTTTTCGGCCGCGGCTCCCCCGCCGGCCTCGGCGGCGACTACACTCGGGCGCGGTGAGGGGACGTCTTTCCGCGGCGCTAGTTGTCCCTGCTCGGGTGTCTCGATGCTGGCCGCGGCGGGCTCCGCCGCGGTGCAGCCGAACGACCCGGCGTGGGGCGGCCAGTGGGCCCAGAAGCTCATGCGCATGCCCGATGTCTGGGACATCACGACCGGCGATCCGAGCGTCGTCATCGCCACGATCGACACGGGCGCGAACCCGATTCCCGACCTCGCCGACGCGCTCGTCGCCCGGCTGGGACTTCGTCGACAACGACCCCGAGGCCCAGGATCTGAACGGGCACGGAACGCAGGTGGCGAGCGTGATTGCGGCCCGCGGCAACAACGGCGTCGGCATGGCGGGGCACTGCTGGCAGTGCAAGGTGATGCCGATCCGGGTCTCGCGGCAACCCGAACATGATCGCCGCCGGGATCAACTACGCCGTCGAGCACGGCGCGCGCGTGATCGACATCAGCCTCACGCGTCCCGGCTCGCCGCACTGGGCGGAGGAGTCCGCGGTTCGGTATGCCCTCGACCGCGGGGTCGTGGTGATCGCGTCGGCCGGGAACAACGGCAACGACGTCACGCAGTATCCGGGCGCGTACCCGGGGGTGCTGGCCGTCGGGGCGACCGACGATGTCGACGAGCTCTACTTCTGGTCGAGCCGCGGCCCGTGGGTGGCGCTAACGGCGCCGGGATGCAACATCGTGCTCAATCCCTTCCCGGGAGAACTGTGCGGCACCTCGTTCACGCCGGCCGTGGTCGCAGGCGTCGTCGGCCTGCTGCTGTCGCGGAATCCCAGCCTGACGCGCCATCAGATCGCGGCCGCGCTCGCGGCGACCGCCAAGCCGATCCCCGGCATCGCCTTCGGGCGGATCAACCCTCTGGCCGCCTTCGAGTTCCTCGGTCTGCTGCCGCCGGCGCAGTCGCAGGGTGGCTCGGGCGCGACGGCGACGCCGCCGACCACGAACACACCCGTCACGCGCACGCCTGCGCCGGGGCAGCTGTACTCGCGGCAGAAGCGGTTCGAGACAGGCACCTTCCGTCGCGGCTTCCGCGCCACGTGGCGCATCGGCCGGGGCCGCTTCGAGGCGCACCTGCTGACCCCGCTCGCGCGGGACTGCGCGCTCTCGCTGCGAACGCCGGGCGACTTCGTCGTCGCCTCCCCGGCCGTCAAGAACCTGCTCAGCCTCGCCGTGACGACCCTGCCTGCCGGCCGGTACACCTTGGACGTGCGGTGCAAAGGTGCCCGGAGCCGGCAGTACTCGCTGGGTGTCATTGCGATGTTCCCTCGCGGAGACCGTCCCTAGGGGCGAGCCTCGGCGTCGTCCGGCGGAGCCGGAGCGGCGTCGGCGGGACCGCGTGGCCGTTTCCTGCGTGGCCGTTCCCGTTCCCGTTGCGCGTTGCCGTTGCCGTCTCCGATCGAGACCACCTCGGCCGAGCCGGACTCTGCCTCGAGCGCCACGTCGAGCACACCGTGCTCCTGCGCCCACCGTGCGGCGTCGTACCGGCTTCCCACCCCCAGCTTGCGGTAGATGTTCGCCAGGTGGAACTTGACCGTCTGGTCGGTGACCCACAGCACCTGACCGACCTGCCGGTTCGACCGTCCCTCCGAGACGAGCCTGAGGATCTCCAGCTCGCGCCTCGTCAGCTGCGGGACGACACGCGTCGCCGTCGCCGTTGCCGACCTCGTCTCGCGCGGGCGCGCGAGGTAGATCGACGGCTCGAACGCCTGCTGGATCGCCGTCGTGATGCAGTCGGGGTCGGTCGTCTTCAGGATGTACGCGGACGCGCCGGCCTCGAACGCGGCGTCGATCAACTCCGCGTCGTCGGTCCCTGACAGCACGATCACCGTCAGCGCGGGATTGGCTCGACGTGCACGCGTGATCAGCCCGAGCGCGGCCTTGCGGCCCTCGGGCAGCTCGAGCTCGGCGACGAGCACGTCCGGGCTGTGCTCCTCGATCAGTGCGCTCGCACACGAGGCGGTCGTCGCCGCACCGACGACCTTCGTGTCGCACCGAGCCAGCAGCGAGCCGATCGCTGCATGGCAGAACGGGTGCGGTTCCAGGAGTACGGCCGTTCGGCCGGTTCCCTCAAGTTGGTGGTTCATTTCTTCCCTCCCAAAATCCTTGGCCACAGGGCACGTTCATCTACACGTGGCTCCGGACGAACCGGTCGCCGGTGCGGTGAACTACCCGGGTCGTTCGGGGAGGGAGAGCGCCGAGCTCGCCCGTGGGGACGAGGCTCCGGCGGAGCGCCACACGGAACCCGCGCGGCAGTGCGAAGGGCAGGGCCACGAGCGCGGCGAGAGCGAAGATGCGCAACACGACGCGAGCCGGCGCGCCGAGCCGCCGCCCGCGCCGCCGGGAGACCCACGGGCCGTGCTGCTGCCGGCTCACGGGCGCGCCGCTCGAGCGTCGGCGGCTTCGACGTCTTCTTGACTGCGCGCGCCGGCCGACGGTCGTGCGCACGCGCGACGTCACGGGCCGCCTGGTTGATCTCCGCTGCACTTGTCGGGATGGTCGGCCAGACCTCCAGCCGCATCGCGAGCAGGGGCCCGGCGCGCGCACGCGTGGTCATGCACGCGTTGGAGAGAGGCACAAGCCCATTCGGCTGGATGCACCCCCTCGCGCTGTGCGGGATCGTGCGCAGCGGCGACAGCTCCCGGACCGCGCCGAGCCACTCCTCGTCGCTCGGAGCACCTCAAGTCGAATCTGTCGCTCCCGCGTCGGGGGCAGGGCGCTCGGCAAGGCGAGGCCAGGGCGACCGGCTTCTCGGGAGCCGGTGCCGGCGCGGTGTCGTCCAGGTCGCGGCCGCGGCCGTGTCGGCAGCTGCCGAGTTGACGACGAGCACGAGCACCGTCGGCCCGGTCGGCGCGCCGGTGCGGCCGCCGGCGGGGTGGCCGGAACGACCACCGTCGTCGGGGCCGGCTTCGGTCGGCGCCGTCGGTGCGGACTCGGTCGGAGCGGCGCAGGAGCCCGTCGGCGTGGCGCCGTCGGACGTGCCGCTCGCGGATGTCTCGCCCGTGCAGGACGCCGGCGTCTCGTCGTCGGTCGCCGGGCACGCGGTCGCGTCCGCGGCGGCCCCGTCGGTCGCCGCGTCCGTCGCCGGGTTGTCGTCCTCGGTCGGAGAGCTCGTGCAGCCGGCGGGCTCGCTCTCGGCGGGCTCGTCGTCCGCCGGCTCGGTCTCCGCCGGCGTCGTGTCGGCCGGCTCGGTCTCCGTCGGCTTCGTCTCCGCGGGGTCCGCGGCGGGCGTGCTCGACGCGGTGCGTCCTGCGTCGAGCCTCCCTCGCTCGAGTCGGCCGGGGCCGGTGTCTGCCGCGGGCTCGGGCGCCTTCTTCGGGCTCGAGTGTCACGGGTGCCTCGGGCTCGAGCTCGACCGACGCGCCGCTCGTCTCGCCGCCACCGGCCTGGGATGCCGGAGCGGTTGCGGGAGCAGCGGCGGTGGTCGGCGTCGTCACCGCGGCCGACGTCGTCCCCTCTGCGACGGCGTCAGGCGCGGCTGGGTCGCTCTCGCCCGCCCATGCGGGCTGGGCGAGGCCGAGAGCGGCGACGAGGGTTGCCGTCAGCGACAGGAGCAAAACGCCCGACCGCTGCCTGCACCCCCGATCCTCCAAAGTCTCCCCCTTTGCCGCCAACTGCCCCTCCCAGTGGAGCGTCGACTCTCTTTCTTACCTCAGTTTCAGTCGCAGAGCAAGCCCTGGCCTTGACAATCGGTGAAAAGGTGGAGTAATCCGCACGTGGGGGTTCGTTTGGTCGGGAGGAAGGTTCTAGGGGATCGTCGTGCGCGATCGACGTAGCGCGTTCGCGTGATTTTCCTTCCTTTGGAAGCACATTCGTGCTACACCTCCGCACACTTGTCGTCCGGCTTGGGGGGAAGGGAAAAATGAAGGGGAGAGCGGTGAGGCGGCTCGGCGTGGCCGCAGTTCTGATCGTGTGTGTTGCGGCGCATCGTTGGGTCGGCGGCGGCGGATCCAACGCAGGAATTGAGCATCGCCAACGTGACGGTCGACGAGGACGCGGGCACCGCGACCTTCGTCGATCTCGCTGACCGACGGCGCCCGACGACGACGCGGAAGTCGACTGGGCGACGAGCAACGGAACCGCAGCGGCCGGCCAGGACTACACGAGCTCGAGCGGCACCGTGACGGTGCCGAAGGCTGGCACCGCGAACGTGACCGTGCCGATCACGAACGACACGCTCGACGAGAACAACGAGAACTTCACGCGTCACGCTGTCCGACCCCGAGCGCGCGGTCGATCTCGGACGCCACCGGCGACCGGGACGATCACCGACGAGGACGCCGCCGCCGACGGTCGGGATCGCGGACGCCACCGTGGCGGAGGGCGGCTCCGCGAACTTCGCCGTCAACCTCTCTGCGGTCGAGCGGCAAGACGATCACGATCAACTACTCGACCGTCGTCGGCTCCGCGGGCTCGCCCGGCGACTTCACGGCCGAGCTCAACCAGACCCTCACGATCAACCCGGGACAGCCGGGCGGGACGATCTCGATCGCCACCACCGAGGACACGGTTCCCGAGTCGACCGAGAGCTTCACCGTCAACCTGAACAGCGGCACCAACGTGACGCTGGGCGACACGCAGGGCACCGGGACGATCACGGACGACGACACGGCGCCGACGGTGACGATCGGCGACGCGACGCGGTGACCGAGGGCAACGTGCAGGCGAACTTCCCGGTGACGTTGTCGGCGGCCGGCGCCGGCGCACGGTGCAGATCGCGCTGGACGACGACGGACGGGTCGGCGGTGGCGCCGGGCGACTACACGGCCGCGAGCGGCACGCTGACGATTCCGGCGGGTCAGTCGAGCGGCACGATCCACGGTGCAGGTGAACGAGGACGCGCTGCCGGAGGGCGCCGAGAACTTCCACGTCGACCTGACAGACGCGTCAGCGGCGCGCAGTTCGCAGGCGGACCAGCGCGGCACGGCGACGATCACCGACGACGACTCGGCGCCGACGGTGACGATCGGCGATCCGGCGGCGGTGACGGAGGGCAACGTGCAGGCGAGCTTCCCGGTGACGCTGTCGGTCGGCGGCGCCGGCGCAGGTGCAGATCGCGCTGGACGACGACCGACGGGACGGCGGCTGTCGCCGGGCGACTACGACGGCCGCGAGCGGCACGCTGACGATTCCGGCGGGTCAGTCGAGCGGGACGATCCAGGTGCAGGTGAACGAGGACGCGCTGCCGGAGGCGGCGGAGAACTTCCACGTCGACCTGACGAGCGTCAGCGGCGCGACGTTCAGGCGGACCGGCGTGGCACGGCGACGATCACCGACGACGACTCGCAGCCGACGGTCGACGATCGGCGACGTGACCGTGACCGAGGGGCACACCGGCGAGGTCAACGCGAACTTCCCGGTGACGCTGTCGAGCGCGGCGCCGGCGCACGGTGCAGATCGCGTGGACGACGACCGACGGATCGGCGACAGCCGCGTCCGGCGACTACGACGGCGCCACCGGCACGCTGACCATCCCGCCGGCCAGTCGGGCGGCGACGATCCAGGTCAAGGTGAACGGGGACGTCATTCCCGAGGGCACCTCCGAGAACTTCCACGTCGACATGACGAGCGTCAGCGGCGCGCTGTTCACGGCCGACCGGCGCGGCACGGCGACGATCACCGACGACGACACGCAGCAGACGATCACGATCGGCGACGTCACGGTCGACCGAGGGCAACAGCGGTGAGGTGAACGCGAACTTCCCGGTCACGCTTCCGGGCAACGCGCCGTCCAACGTGCAGATCGCCTGGACGACGACGGACGGCTCGGCCACCGCGCCGGCCGACTACACGGCCGCGACGGGCACGCTGACGATCCCGACCGGGCAGTCGAGCGGCACGATTCAGATCAAGGTCAAGGGCGACACGATCGCCGAGGGCACGGGCACGCCGCGCATCGAGATGTTCCACGTCGACCTCGGCCAGTGCGAGCGGCGCCCAGCTCGGGAGCGACCGGCGCGGAACCGCGTCGATCACCGACGACGACACGGCGCCGACCGTCACGTCGATCACCGATCCCGAGCTCACCGAAGGCAACGACGGTGAGCAGGACGCGAACTTCGTCGTGACGCTGTCGAGCGCAGCCCAGGCGACGGTGCAGATCGGCTACGCGACCGCCGACGGCTCGGCGACGGCTCCGGTCCGACTACACCGGCGTGACCGGGACCCTGACGATCCCGATCGGGCAGTCGAGCGGCACGATCACGATCAAGGTGAAGGGCGACACGCTGCCGGAGGGGACGGAGAACTTCCACGTCGACCTGACGGCCGCCTCGGCCGCGCAGCTCGGGTCGGACCGGCGCGGCACGGCGACGATCGAGGACAACGACGCCCAGCGCTCGATCTCGATCTCGAGCGTCGAGGTCAACGAGGGCACCGGCGCCGGCAACACGGCGAACCTCGACTTCAAGTTGAGGCTGAACGGCACGACGGCACAGGCCGTGCAGGTGATCGCGACGACGTCGGACGGCTCGGCGACGGCGCCCGGCGACTACCAGGCGAAGACACAGCTCGTCACGTGGGCCCCGAACAGCACCGGGGACGACCTCGAGAAGACGTTCCGCGTCATCGTGAACCCGGACTCGCTCGACGAGGCCAACGAGACGGTGATCGTCACGCTCACGCGCCGCGCAGAACGCTGTCATCGCGAACGCGACGCGGCACCGGCCTCGTCAAGGACAACGACAACAACTCGCTGCTCGCCGTGAGCAACGCCGAGGCGAACGAGGGCAGCGGCGGAACGACGTCGAAGATGACGTTCAAGATCACGCTGGCGCCGGCCAGCGCCCGCCCGGTGACGGTGAGCTACGCCACGGCCAACGGCACCGCCACCGCCGGCCCCGACTACCAGGCCACGCAGGGCCAGGTCAGCTTCGGCCCCGGCGAGACCGAGAAGGCGGTCGAGGTCGTCATCCTCGGCGACGACGTGAACGAGGAGAACGAGACCGTGCTCCTCAACCTCTCCAACGTCGCGGGCGCCGGCCTGGCGGGCGGAGGCGGCCAGGGCTCGGGCACGATCGTGGACAAGAACGCGCCGCCGTCGCTCTCGATCGACGACGTGCAGGCCGCTGAAGGTGGAGGCGCGTTCTTCACGGTCACGCTCGCCGGCACGACACTGCGGACGGTCACGGTCAACTTCGGCACGGGCGACGGCTCGGCGAAGGAAGGCACCGACTTCCTGCCGCGGAGCGGCACGCTCACGTTCGCACCGGGCGACAAGACGAAGCGGATCGAGGTGACCGTCTTCGACGATCCCACCGCGGAGGCGGCGGAGACGTTCAACGTCGGCCTGGGCAACCCGGTGAACGCCACGATCACGAAGGCGAGCGGAACCGGGACGATCGCGCCGAGCGATCAGGCAGAGGTTGTCGGGCCGACCGACGTCCAGCCGCCGCTTCGGCCCGGCACGCATTCCGAAGCCGACCACTGTCGCCGGGCCGACGGTGTTCCCGCAGATGGTGCTCGGCCCGCGCTCGGTGACGATGAGGAACGGGCGTGCCCAGATGACCGTGACGTGCCGGAAGACCTCGAAGCTCGCCTGCGCCGGCAGCATCCTCCTGCAGACGACGACGAAGCCCGCGCTGAAGCTCGGTCAGAAGGCCTTCTCGGTCAAGAAGGGCAAGAAGGCGACCGTGACGATCATCGTCGCGAAGGACGTCCGCGGCCTCATCGAAGAGTTGCGGACGATCAAGGTGAAGGTCGTCGTGTTCGTGAAGACGAACAACAAGAAGCAGGTGCGGGTCGACCCCGGCACGATCACGGTGCGGATGCCGACGAAGACGTCGACGAGCTCCAAGCCGTAGTCGCTTCGCCGCCTCGAGCCGGCCGCGGTGCCGGCTCGAGGCGGCTACACTTTTCCGCCGTTCCCCGGTAGCTCAATTGGCAGAGCATTCGGCTGTTAACCGAAGGGTTGTTGGTTCGAGTCCAACCCGGGGAGCTCATTTGGTACCGGATCTGGTACCCGCGCGACCTCGCCCGGTCATCCGCGCGACCTCCGGTAGCGGAAGGGCACCGCAGGAACCGTGAGCCACCTGCGCCAAGCGGCTTTCGGTTTAGGCAGACACGGCCCGTCGGTTCATCCGAAAGTTGGCGGCAGTCCCCGCCAATAGACTCGTCGCTCGAGTGTCGGATTCGAACAGGGAGCTAGTTCGGCGGTACTACGAGAGCGTCGTGAGCGAGCATCGGCTCGCCGAGCTCACCGCTCGCGAAATGCGCCACCTGACACTCGAGGAGGCACTCGAACTCGTCGTCCTCGACGCGGCGGCGGGTGACGAGAAGCTCGACCGCGCCGCGTGTCGGTGGCTCAGCCGACTCACGATCGAGCGCAGGAACCTGACGTTTGGGAAGCGCACCTCGCTGCCGCGGCCGTGGTTGCGCTCGAAGACGCGCCGCTCACCACGGGCGACGACGCTCCGTCGATCGCGAGCTGGGCTCCCGGCTAGTCAGACCTCGCCGCTCCAGCCCGCAGCGCTCAACCGGGAGCTGCCTGGATGAGACAATCCGCACGTGAGCGCGACAAAGGGTGCCGCCGTTGCCGGCTTGGCTGCTGCTGCGTTGGCTCTCTGGGGCTTGGCGTTGCGATCAGCGGACGGCGCGGGGTCAGCCGTGCCGAGCGGGAGGATCGCGTTCATCCGCGGTGGCGAGCTGTACTTCATGAATGGCAACGGTAGTGGGCAGCACGGCACAGGCGAGCCTGCCGATAGCTTTCCGTTCTGGTCTCCGGACGGCCGGAGGATCGCGTTCGTTGGTCGGGATCCGCGGGTTGGTCGGGACGCAAGCCGGGAGCACCGCGCAGCTCTCTATGTCGCGGACGCGGACGGTAGGCACAAACGCGGCCTGGTTCGGAAGATCTGGTTGGACTGTATTTGGGGGAGCTGGTCCCCAAACGGCCGGAAGATCGCGTTCTCACGTAACGAGGGCGGGTGCGACGGGTCCCCCGCGGTCTATGTGGTGAATGTCGATGGATCGGGGCTCAAAAGGCTTGCACCGGGGTACGGGCCGATGGATCCGGTTTGGTCGCCGAATGGCCAGGCGATCGTCTTCACGTCCGGCGGTCGGCTCGTGACGGTCAACAGCGAGGGCCGCAAGCGAGGCTCGGTTGCGGGCGCTCTTGCCGCGGGCGGTAACGGAAGGGAGGCACGCGCACGGACTCAATTCTCTCCTGACGGCGAGCGGATCTTTTTCGACGGGGTCGATGGGCTATCCGTGATCAACGCCCAAGGAGGCCGGGCGCGCCGACTGGCGCCGCCGCAGCTGAGAAACCTCACGTTCGCGCTCTCACCCGATGGGTCGAAGATCGCCATCAGCGCAGGCACCGGGCGCGGCCCGGAGGTCTATGTCATCTCATCCAGCGGCGGAAAGCTGCATCGCCTGACCTACAACCGCGGCACCGAAGACACCGACCCGGTCTGGTCGCCCGACAACCGCAAGATCGCCTTCACCACAAACAGAGACGGCAACTGGGAGATCTACACGATGAACGTGGACGGCAGCCAACAGAAAAACATCAGTAGGAACAAAGCCGATGACGTCGCACCCGCGTGGCGAGCGTCTCCGTAGGTGAGGACGTCGCGGCCAGAGATCCTGCCCAAGTCGGCCAGTAGCGCATCCGAGCTCCAGCACGCGTGGCGAAGGCTTGCTCGGGGCTGCGCGAGAACTCGGGACGGGCCCCTCGAGAGCAGTTTCCGAGCCGGCGTCCGGGGGAAGCATCCCTGCTCACGATGCCGACAGAGGAGTTTCGATGAACTCAGATGAGAACGAGAACCGCGAGCCCGAGCCTGTCGAAGCGGAGGAGGAGAAGGACACGGGTTTCGCCGGCGGCGGAGGCCCCGCCTCGGTGATCTACGGAGACGAACGCGGAGATGACGATAAGGCGGACGAGATTGCGGATGACATGTTGAAGGCTCCCGACGAGAGCCTCTGAGTCGGTCACGTGCAGGCGCGGCGCGGAAAGGTGCTCGCGCTCGTCGTCGCGGGGGGCGAGGGCGAGCGGCTGAAGCCGCTGACCGAGTACCGCGCCAAGCCTGCGCTTCCGTTCGGCGGCGTCTACCGCCTGATCGACTTTCCGCTCTCCAACTGCCACCACAGCCGCGTCTCCGACGTCTGGGTGATCCAGCAGTACGAGGCGCACACGCTTTCGGAGCACCTCGCCAACGGCCGACCCTGGGATCTCGACCGGACCTGGGGCGGCCTGCGCGTGGTACACCCGACCACCGGAGACGAGAGCGGCTTCTACGAGGGCAACGCCGATGCGATCAACCGCAACCGCACCGCGATCGAACGCTTCCAGCCGGAACTGCTCCTCGTTCTCAGCGCGGACGGCGTCTACAAGCTCGACTACGCCGAGGTACTCGAGCACCACATTGAGCGACAGGCGGAGGCCACGCTCGTCACCACGAGGTCGAGCCTCGAAGAGGCCTCCCGGCTCGGCACCGTCTCCGTCGACGACAGCGGCCTCGTCACCGAGTTCGAGTACAAGCCGGACGACCCGAGCAGCCAAATCGTCACGACCGAGGTCTTCGTCTACGACGCACAGGTGCTTCTCCGCACGCTCGCCGAGCTCGAAGAGGAGGGAGAGGAGCTTTCAGATTTCGGGCACGCGTTGCTGCCCCGCCTTGTGGAGCGCGGTAAGACCTGGGCATGCGACCTCGGCGGCTACTGGCAGGACGTCGGCACGCTCGAGAGCTACTGGAAGGCGCACATGCAGCTGCTCGAGCCCATGCCACCCCTCCAACTCGATGACCCGGAATGGCCTATCCTCACCCGCGCCTCGCAGCGGCCACCGGCACGAATCGAGAAGCCTGCGAGCGTCGAGACAAGCCTCCTCTCACCCGGATGCACCGTGCGCGGCAATGTCGTCCGCTCCGTGATCGGGCCAGGCGTGACCGTGGAGGAAGGAGTCTCGGTCGTCGACTCCGTCGTGCTCGGCCACTCCCGGGTCGGGGCAGATCTCGAGCGTGCGATCGTCGACCTCGGCGCCGACGTCGTCCGAACGGCAACAGGAGGGCACGAGCCCGCTGTCGTCGTCTAACGAGAGGGCGGTGGGAAGTCGGTCAGGCTCGCCCCCAAGGACATGGAATGGCGTCCGATGATCTAAGCGGCCGACAAAGGGCTCTGTGACCTTTCGGGCCGGGACGACGACGTTGAGCTCGTCCCGGCTCTGTGCTCGTTCTGCGCGCTCCTCCCGCGCGGCGACACGTGAACGAACGCCAACAACGCGTTCTGCGCAACGAGACGGTCTTCCGTGTGGTCACCGGGCAGATCCGCAAGCTCAGAGAAACAGTCGCATCGGCCGGCGACGACCAAGGTCAGTTCTCGGTCCTGCGCGGGTCGAGCCGCTCTGCCACATCGGCGCCGGCTCCCACCTTCTCGACGACGAAGTGCTTCTTGAGTTTCTCGACCACTACCTCGATTTCGGGCTGTTCGTGACCCGGGACCACGGCGAAGTGCGTGCCGGAGGAGCGGAGCCGCTCATATTCGTCATGGCTCAGACTGAGCGTTAGCGTGCAGTCTTTCTTGACGCACTCACACACGATGTCGAGCGCTTGTGTCTGAAACCGATCGCCGATCGCTTTGATCCGCTCGTTCACATCGCGAAACAAGGCTTCGTTAGCGGCGAGACGTTCTTCCCTGGTCACATGGCTCCGCGTCCCCGGGGGACGGCGTTCCTACACCTTGTCGGCAGCGGCGTCGTCGCGGCGCCGCTGCTCGAGCATTGACGCGATCGATGGAGGCGTGGATCTGGACCTGACAACTTCTGCAGCGAGGTCGTGGATCTTGATCCGATCGTGGCGCGCCGCTCCGCGAAGTAACTCCCAGGCCGTATCGACGTCGAGTTCGAAGCGCTCGCTCAGCACGCCCTTCGCTTGCTCGATGACGATGCGGGTCTGAAGCGCCTGCGTGAGCTGTGCTTGACGCTCGATACCCGCCCCCGCCACACCCAGGAGACGTTCGATCGCCACCTCAAGGCCAATTGTCTCCTCACCCGGCACCCGCAGCCTTCGCTTTCTACGGTCTCTGTCGCACTCGACTCTTAGGCCCAGACGCTATGCGTTTCCGGTGGACGCTTCAACTCTGCCGGTGTCCCGCAGCGGAGGGCGATCACAGACGAGGTTTCAATCCGCCCCGGGCTGGAGAGAACGAGAGTCCGGCGCCCTGATCCCGCGCGTAAGGAAGGTTTGCGGAAAGGGTGCTATATGCAGCTGGCGGGCGATCCAATTGTCGGCGAACAGGGGCGTGCTGCGGCTGAGCATGCGCTGAATCGCCAACTCAACGAACGGCTGTCGACTCGGGAAGCTCGAGGGGAATCAGGAATCCCTCTGCTCCTCGTGTGTGAGTGCGGCAGACCGGACTGCGCGGAGGCCATCGAGGTCTCTCCAACCGAGTTCGCAGCCGCTCGGTCTTGCGCGCATCTGTACCTAGTCGCTCCTGGGCACCAATCGCCGGGCGTCACAGACGTCATCGTCCGAACGCCGCGTCGAGTCTCAATAGTGGAGTTAGTGCCTTCGGCAGCAGCCGCGGCGGCGCATCTGGAGGCGCGCGTTCGTGATGCGCCGAGACAGAACCAAGGGACGCCTGAGATCGCTTGTAACAAACCTGGCCCTCTCAGGCCGTGGGGTGCTCGACATGGGACGACGGTTGCTCACGTGCTGAAGCAGAACGAGAACGTGGCAACACCGATCACAGCGTAGGAACCAGACTGCTGCGCCCGAGGATCGGTCGCAGCGCGTACACAAGGAGGGGTCACATGGCAACAATGGAGGCTGGCCGTCGCTCGACGGCGCAACCGAACGGCGTCGCTCGGTTGACGACGGAGACGAAGCACTCGTTCAAGACGACCGAGTTTTTCGCGATGCTCGCTCTCATCGCGGGAATCCTGATCGCGTCGTGGGTCGTTGGCGGCGGCGACAACGGTGGCGGAACGGGCGACGACCCCTTCCCCGCGGTTCGGGCATGGTTGTACGTCGCGATCGTCGGGAGCGCGTACATGCTCTCCCGCGGTCTGGCAAAGGCGGGAAGCCGCGATCCGTACTGGGCCGACCGCCGCGACATCCCGGGGGCCGGCAACCACAACTGACGAAAAGCGGGGGCAGATCAGCGGGACAGTCGTCCTACTGATCGCTCGCTCCTGGGCTGAAGAAGACGTCGTCGAAGTCCGATTTATCCAAGGAACGGAGGAACGGAATGAGTGGGGTCATCGAGTCGCCGGGCGTCAAGCCCAGCGGTCAGAGCCTTTCCACGAAGGAAGAGGCGCAGGAGAAGGTGCAAGAGACCGCCCAGCAGGTGCAGGACAAGGCGGTGGAGTTGAAAGATCAGGCCGGCGGCCGCGTGAGGAGCCAGATCGATACCCGCACGAACCAGGCGGGGACTCAGCTTCAGACGACGGCCTCAGCCATGCGTCGCACGGGCCAGAGTCTTCGCGAGGAAGGAAATCAAACCGAGGCGAAGCTGATCGACGGGATTGCAGACCGGACGGAACGACTGGGCGGGTACATGACGAACGTCGACGCCGATCGGCTGCTTCGAGACGTCGAGGACTTCGGGCGCAGGCAGCCGTGGTTGCTCGCGCTAGGTGGCGCGGCGATCGGATTCTTCGCGTCACGGTTCATGAAGGCTTCGAGCAGTCAGCGTTTTGCGAGCGGCGGCGGATCCGCTGTCGCTCCAAAGCTTCCGCAGGGCGGTTCGTCCAACGAGTTGGACGTCGCGGACCTCGACGGTCCGACTTCGCACGAGCCTTACGGAGCGAAGGCGGCCGACGTCGAAGAGCCGACTACGAACGATAAGGCGAGCACGAAGAAGCCGGGCCAGCGAAGCGGTGGTCGAAGTGGCGACCAGCAGTAACGACTCGCGAAACGGCGAAGAGCTCAGCGACCTGTCGATCGGCGAACTCGTCAAGCAACTCGCCGGGGAGACGACGACGCTCGTACGACAAGAGCTCGAGCTCGCGCGGGCGGAAGCGACCCGCGCCGGTCAGACGGTGGTCACCCTTGCCAAGCAGGAGCTCCACTTGGCGAAGGCGGAAATGGCGGAGAAGGGACGAAAGGCCGGGCCGGGGATCGGGATGGTCGGCGCCGCGGGTGCCGTTGCGCTGCTCGCCGGGGGAGCCTTGACGGCGTTCTTCATCCTGGTGCTGGACGGCTTCATGCCGAACTGGCTCGCGGCACTCGTGGTCGCGGCCGTGTACGCCGCGATCGCGGCGGGGCTCTACTTCACTGGCAAGGAACGTGTGCAGCAGGCCGGATCCCTCATGCCAGAGCAAACGGTCGAAACCATCAAGGAGGATGTCGAATGGGCGAAGACCCAAATCGGATCAGAGAGCAGATAGAGCAGACGCGTCGCGAAATGTCCGATAGCCCCGAAGCCGATCAGATCCGAACCGAGATCGATGACACACGCGCCCAGATGAGTGAGACCATGGGGGCACTTGGCCATAAGGCCGATGTGAAGACGCGGGTCAAGGATTCGATCTCAGACAAGAAGGACGCCGTCGTCGGCAAGGCCGACTCGCTCGTGTCGAAGGCAACCGGAGTCGTACCGGACACCGGCCAACTCAAGCACGGCGCCGAGAAGGTCGGCATCTCGAAACAGAATCCGATCGGTCTGGCAATCGGCGGGGCGGCCGTCGGCTTCATCGCCGGCTTGATCCTTCCGACCACCCGGATCGAAGACGAAAAGCTCGGTGAGACCTCCGACGAGGTCATGCACCGGGTCAAGGAGACCGGGCAGGAAGCGCTCGAGCGCGGCAAGCAGGTCGCACAGGACACGCTCGAGAGCGCGAAGGACACCGCGAAGGAGAGCGGCAAGGAGCAGGGCAAGGAAGTCGCCTCATCCGTAAAGGAGACGGCGCGCGAGATCGCGCCCGTCTGAGGCAGTAAGGGCAACTGAAACGACACGATGGGAGGGGTTCGTGCGTGCAGAGTGCACGACCCCTCCCATGGGTGTTGAGACCTCCACCCGACCTGTAGTCCACTCGCGTTGAGCGTCGCTCGATCCGCAGCGGTTGCGCGACGGGATGTGGTTGCGCGAGACTCACCGGGTGCCGCGAGGTCGCCTCCGGATCTCCCTGGCGATAGTGGCCGCCTTTGCTGTCGCCGGCTGGGTCTGGGCGCTCTCGTCCGACGACATGCCGGACGCGGTGTGGCTGCTGACCGTGGTGCTCTCTATCGCTGCGGTTGGCCTTGCTGTGTATGCGCTCATCCGTGGTCGACGCCGCGGTGCGAATGAGCGGCGTTACTGATCGAGGTACGGGGAGCCTTACCGGTTCAGTCGCCAACTCCTCGCTCGCGTTCCTCGGGAGAAGACCCGAATGCCATCGATCTCAACGAACGGGAGCGATGTCGTATGAGTGCGGGGGTCGCTAGTTGGAGATCACAACGAAGCGGACGGGCACCCCGTCGACAGAGTGTTGCGGCGCGGTTTCCGTCGCGATCGATTCCACGAATCCCTCTTCGTCGGCCGGGCGTACCGCCACGACGATCTCATCAGCCGGAAACGTCGCAAGAGCGTCGCGGATCGCGAGACCGACGTTCGCCTCGCCCGCACCTGTCTCAACCGTTTCGCCGGGGATCTGCTCGGCGGTGACTTCGGCTACTCGTTCTGCCCGACCGAACGCCTGCTGGTCGTTGGCGAGCCAATCGAGAATCCCCTGCCGCACCACCGGCACCACCACCTTGATCGTGTCGGCTGCGTCCACATGGGCACGCAACACGTCATCGGCATGCTCGACGGTGCTGACGATCAGAACGTTTCTTCCCATATCCGAAAGGTACCGTCGGCACGGCTCGGGTCAACCGCGCCGAGTGGCCCGACGAACACAAACCGGAGGTCGCCAGCCAGGATGATTCGGCGTCGACAGCTTGAACGTCGAGCCGCGGCGGCTAAGCGACCAGGTGGCGCTGCCGCGCGCGCGGAAAGAAGGATCCGCCGCCGGCGGCTGGCTGAGAGCCGAAGGAACGGCGACTTGCAGCATCTAGCTGAGCCGCAGACGCATCTCCGGCCTCGGGGAACGGGCCGCCGTGGGCAGCCCGTTCTTCGAGCCGGTAACCCCAGGCCCGAATCTGCTGCTTCGCGCCTTCCCGTGCCAGCCGCTTACCAATCGTCTGCAGCTTCTAGGGCAACCTTCTCCTGCTCAAGGTTCTTGGTCAGCAGCTCCACAACCTGCGTCTCGCCCATCGCCTCGGCCATCGTCACGAGACCTTCGTAGGCGGCGATCTCGTAATGCTTGGTGCGGGCGCCTGCGCCGGTCAGGAACGAGTCCAGCACATCCTGCGACGGCGACTCCTTGGAAACGAAGTCGTCGTGCTCCTTTTTTATTCCCTCGATGCCAGGGCACTTCTCCGCGCTCGGCTCTTCGCCGAGGTGCTCGAAGGCCTGCTTGATGTTCTTGACGTGCTGGCGCGTCTCTTCCAGATGCTCCTCAAAGCCGAGCGCCAGTTCCTCGTCCGACGCCTCCTCCGCCAACTTCGGCAGCGTCGTCACGAGCGTGTTTCTCGGCGTAAAGCACATCACCGAGCTCGTGCAGGAACAGTTCGCGTGGATCGCTCAAACCAGCCATGCAGACCCCATTTCGTGTTGTTGGACAACTCTTGTCTGCCCGATCGGACCCCGTCAAACTGTTTGCGAGACCACGGGCAATGGATCTAAGCCTCCAGGTTTGGCCTGGCTGCACGTGTGGGGAACCTCCGTTCCAGCATGTCTGTCAGCCGTCATTCACGCGGAGCGGCTACCCGAGGGCGAAGCTCAGATCGCGACGAGCGCGACGCTGTCTCCCGTCTTCGCGCCCCTGGGATCCTCCTTGGCATCGGCCTCGGCGGCTTCGTCGATGGGATCGTGCTCCACCAGATCCTTCAATGGCACCACATGCTCACGAGTGAGGGCAGCTACCCAGAGACGACGGTTGCCGGTTTGGAAACGAACACGCTCTGGGATGGCATTTTTCACGCCGCCACGTGGGTCGCCGTCGTCGTCGGTCTCTACATCCTTTGGCGGCGCACCACCTCCGGACGCTCGGAGATCAGCGGCCGCGCCTTCCTCGGCTGGATGCTCGTCGGCTGGGGGCTCTTCAACCTCGTCGAAGGGATCGTGGATCACCACATCCTCACGATCCATCACGTCCGTGAAGGCTCGCACCAAACCGCCTGGGATCTCGCTTTTCTTGCGTTCGGAACGCTGCTTGTCATCGGCGGGTGGATCCTCGCCCGATCTAGTGAGCGCCGCTACGTCAAGCAGCCCTAGACACGTGCTTCCACGTCGGACAGGTAGCGCGTCGGCACCCCGCTCCAGACCTATCGCTTCAACTTCCGACCTGAACCCAGGCACGGAGTCTCCGCTGCCGTGGATGAGAACCTTGTGCGCGGGCTCTTATCGTCGGCTTGGAGCCAACGCTCGATGAGGATGTCGCCTACGGCGTCCGTCTGCTCGTTGACTTCGCGGAGCGCTCGCTCGCCGACTCCCCCTTCGAAGACCCCACAGCTGCAGTGCAAGCGATCGACCGGCTTCACGACATCCTGAGACAGCTCGCCCGCCGGCCCTTCCCCGACGGCCGCCATCGCGACGAGGCGGGACAAGTCAGGCTCACCGTGAACGATGAGCTGGGAGGCGTACGTGCATCTCGCCTTCAACGAAATCCGACTGGCAGGGGCCGGTTCGCCTCAGGTGGCGCGACTGCTGAAAGCGGCCGTCACCGACCTCAAGTCCGTCGCGCCAACCGATCGCATGGAGATTCTCGACCTCCAGCTCGGCCCGCTCACGACCGCAACCGAAGCGTCGCTTAGCGACGACCGCGACGTCGCGCTTCGCGCTCAGTGGCGATCGATTCGCTCGTCAGGAATCCGTTGGTAGCCGGCCTCATCGGCGCCGGCCGACACAAGCCTTAGCGGCCGTGGTCTGTCCGGCGAGCGATCGCGGCCGGAAGCCCAGGACGCTTGCGGACGATCCAGAACTCAAGGTGCTTCGACACGACCTCCTCGGTCTCCGCGGCTTCGTGCCTAGGTCTGAGGATGAACAGCGTCGAGTCGTTCCGCACGCACTCATACTGATCGTGGGCGATGAGGAGTTGATCCCGGCACGCCGCATCCCCACACTCGCAGAGGATCGTCATCAGCGCGGGATCCAGGCCACGAACCATCTGATTAACGTCCCGAAAGATGGCCTCGTTCTCGCCGATCCGGCGCTTCCGCTCCTCGAGCATACGGGTGTGATGACCGACTTCGAGATCGGCGAAACCGCTCGAGATCGCACGGAGAATGGCTTGATGGGCGGGTTCATCGACGAGACGACGCGGATGGTGGCGGAGCAGACGTTCCTGTCGCTCCAGCCGACGTGGCTCACCCTGAACATGAACCCATCCACCGGCAGCGGTGGCGCCTGCTATGGCGACTCCGGCGGCCTGCACTTCCTCGGCGGCATGGAGAGCAACCTCGTCGTCTCGATCACGGTGACCGGTGATGCGATGTGTCGGGCGACGGATAAGACGTATCGGCTCGAGACGTTCCCTGCACAGGAGTTCCTCTCGCGCTTCGGCCTCGTCCCGGAGCCGGACTAGACCAGGCGACGGGGGGCGGCGCGAAACCGCCCCTCCGTCCTACTCGGATGGCTTCCGGCTCGAGGACGCCCCGCTGACCTCCGCGACGACGCGCCGTCGATCGCGAGCTGGGCTCCGGCCGATCGGGTGCCCTGCAAGTTTCCGGTTGCCCGCCGGACTCCTAAACGCGGTGGCGGAGCGAAGCGGCGCCCTGCTGTGATCCCTGCGGCCAGGGACTCGGGGTGCCCCTTCGTGCTTTCGTCCTGCGGCCCCGTAGCCGCGACGGCGCTCAGACGAATCGCATCGGCCCGACTGCGCGGCGATCCCAAGCTCCCTCATGGCTGAACTCAACCTGTATGTCTGCGAGCGTAATCGAGCTACCGCCGGGTTCTGTTCGTCGGTTGCGATCGCGATCGTGGCCGGTAAGCCAAGGTCCTTCTGGACAATCCAGTAGCCGTCCCGTCTTCTCGAGCACGGTTTCGGTCTCGGGGAGGTCGTGACCCGGTCGGACTAGGAACAGGGTCGAGTCGTCGCGCACGCGTCGACACGCCTCTTGACGCTGCGGAAGATCGCTTCGTTCTCACCGATCCTCCGCTTGCGCTCGTTCATGACGTGACCTCGTCGCGGCGCGGGTCGAGCTCGCCGACGATCTCGGCCGCCTCACCGACCTTTTCAACCACGGTGTACCGGTCGAATTCGTCCAGCATCCGAGCCCAGCCGTGGGCGTGGCGGACATGCCCGCGCGCATTGATGAAGTGCGTCGGGTGCGCCCTGACCGCCTCGTACTCGTCGTGCGAGAGCTGGAGAACCGTTGTGCAGCTCTCCTCTGCACATTCGCAGAGGAACGGCAGTAGCTCTGAGTGATCGAACTCCAACGACGCCGCCGAGGCACGGATCCGCTCATTCGCCTCCCGGAAGGCGGCGTCATTGCGAGCGACCCGCTCCGCTATAGGATCATGCCTTCCGCTCATTGCCCGGACTTCCCCAACCCGATGCGCACTGAAACCAAGTGTCCGCGCGTCACTGGAAGCCGCTGCAAGCGTCTCCACGGCACGCGCCCGCCTTGGCGGCGGTGAGAGCAACACGACGGGCGCCTGGCATAGGGTTACGCGGCGTGGCGCGGGCCGGTCGGACACGAAGTCGAAGGCGAAGGCGAAGACCACCACGCGCCGGCGCGACCACCCGTGCACGGTAGTCCAGTCTGAGCGTGCCCGGCCGGCACGGGGCTAGACCCACGGCCGGCGCGCACTGGGATGCGACGGCGCCTCGGGGGTTCAGATTCGCGGGTGCTTGTGATCGGCTGACGGAGGAGCGTCAAGCGCGGACGGGCGACGCGCAGGCGGCGGCCTACGGGGACGAGCCCCGCGTAGCCTGAAGCGCGGCTAGGCGCACTCTCGACTTGCTGACCGAGCTAGTCGCCAGGTTTGAGCACGATCTTGAGCGCCCCATCCTGCTTGCGCTGGAACATCTCGTAGGCGGAGGGAGCCTCGTCGAGAGGAAGCACATGGCTCGCGAAGTCCTCGGTGCCAAGCGGATCGCTGTCGTCGATGACGAGCGGAAGCAGGTCATCCGTCCACGCCTTGACGTTTGCCTGTCCCATTCGGAGCTGGATCTGCTTGTCGAAGAGATCCATCATCGGCATCGGAGTTGCGGCCCCGCTGTACACGCCGATCAGCGACAGGGTCCCCCCGCGGCGAACGGAGGCTACGGCGGCATGGAGCACCGTCGTGCGGTCGGTACCGACCTTCTCCATCACCGTTGAAGCAATCCGGTCCGGGAGCTTTCCGAGCACTGCTTGCATGGCTTGCACGACAGGTGCACCGTGCGCCTCCATGCCGACCGCGTCAATCACCGCGTCTGCACCACGACCCGACGTCAACTCCACGATCTCTGCAACGGGATCGCCCCCGTTCTCCCAGTCGAACACCTCTGCGCCGTAGCGGCGCGCCAGCTCCAGTCGCTCCGGCACGAGATCGACACCGATCACGCGCGCGACCCCGAGATGCTTCGCGATCCGGACACTCATCTGACCGATCGGGCCAAGCCCATAGACCACGAGCGTGCCGTCCTTGGGAGCGTCCGCGTACTTCACTGCCTGCCACGCGGTCGGAAGAACGTCTGAGAGGAAGAGGAAGCGCTCGTCCGGCGGCCCCTCCGGCACCTTGATAGGGCCGAACTGCGCCTGCGGCACGCGCAGGTACTCGGCTTGGCCGCCCGGCACCTGCCCATAGAGCTTCGTATAGCCAAACAGCGCCGCTCCTTTGCCGTGCTCCTTGACCTGCGTCGTCTCACATTGCGAGTAGAGGTCGCGGTCACACATGAAGCACTGGCCGCACGCGATATTGAACGGCAGCACGACCCGATCGCCAGGGGCAGTCTCCTTCACCTCCGAACCGACCTCTTCGACGATCCCCATTGGCTCGTGGCCGAGGACATCGCCCTCGTCGAGATACGGGCTCATCAGCTTGTAGAGATGAAGATCGGAGCCGCAGATCGCCGTCGACGTTATCCGCACGATCGCGTCCGTCGGCTGCTCGATCCTCGGATCGGGGACGTCTTCGACGCGTACGTCTTCGACGCCATGCCAGGTAACAGCCTTCATCTCGCCTCCTCGGAGTAGGGCACTGGTTCGGTCACCCATCCGACGCCGGACGAAACCCCCTCTCACGATGTTGCGTGCACCGCAAGAGACGCACGATCCTGCCGGAGGGCACGACGATCAAGTTGCCGACCAGTCGCGCCAGGCTGGCGGGCACCGAAGAGCCGCTGCCTATACCCGGTCGTGCTCGAGGTGACAGCGGCCGTCGAGCCGGCGGCGGATGAGTGGGCGTTAGCGGCGAGGCGGTGCACGATGAAGGGTGCGAAGAGCAGGAGGCCGGGTTCGATCTGCGTGGACTCGTGGAGGATGACCTTGACGGTCGTTTGCCCCAGCTCCTGCCGTCGAGTACGGCCAGTCGCGATCCCGTCCGCGGAGGGCATAGCGCTCCCGCAGTGCGCTTGCCGGGCGGAGGGTGAGCTCCCGGTCGGCCCAGCGGAGGGTGCCGCGACGACGGATGTCGCGCGGGATGTACTCGCCGAACGATGACGCCCGCAGCGTCGATCGCTGTGGCCGCCGACTCGAATTCCGGTTCCGTCCGGGGAGTGTGGGTTCGATTCCCAGCTTCGGCGCTCGGGCTCAACCGATCGTCTCCGTCACGGTTGAGTCGGCGGCGGCGGCTGGCTCCGTGGTGGGCGGTGGCTCCGTGGTGGGCGGTGGCTCCGTGGTCGGCGGTGGCTCCGTGGTCGGCACCGGCTCGGTCGTTCCAGGTGGCGGTTCGGTCGTTACTGGCGGCTCCGTCGTTGTCGGCGGTGCAGTCGTCGCTGGCGCTGTCGTCGGCGGCGCTAACGTCGTCGCGGGCGGCTCCGTCGTCGGCGACGGCGCCGTCGTCTGCTCCGTGGTCTGTTCCGCCGTCGTGGTGGGTTGAGGAACCACCGGCGCTTGCGTAGCTCCCCGGGTCGTGCCGGTCGAGGTGAGGATCAAGACCGAGCCCGTCGGCTTGTCAGACGTCGACTCCCCCGACGTGGCGAGGCGTGCCGCTCCGACTCCCGCGATGAGCAGCACGAGCGCCGCCAGGGCGCTCAACACGATCGGTCGGCGCCTGGATGCAGCCGGGAGGGGCTGCAGGATGGCGGTGGCGTCGGCATCGCTGTCGGCGATCGCATTGGCGCCCAGGATCTCGAGGATCGCGGTCAGGGCGTGCTCGTCATTCTCCTGCGTGGCGACGCCAGCGAACTCCGCCACCTTGCCCCCGCCTTCAGCGTCGAGCAGGATCGTGGCTGGACTGAGCGCTCCGTGTGTCACCCCCTGCGCGTGGGCGTAGGCGAGCGCCGCTGTGATGTCGGCTGCGATCCGTTGCGCTTCGGCCTCACCAAGCGACCCGTTGTCCAGCCGCTCTGCGAGCGAGCCGCCGCTCAGGTACTCGTAGACGACGTACGGCTCGCCGTTCTCCTCGCCCTGATCGAAAACCTGCACGATGGCCGGATGTACGAGCCTGGCAATCACGAACGCTTCAGCGGGCACGCGAACAAAGACATCGCGCTCGAGCTCAGTGTCGGTCGCATGCCAACTCGAGGCCCCGAGCTGCTCGTGCAGCTCGTACCTCCCGCCCATCCGGCGCCGCCGCATTGGGGGGTTGTGTACCGCAGCCGGGACTTTACTAACCGGCTCTAGGTGGCAGTGGAGGCCGACATGCGCAACCCCTGGTGTGGGTACGTCGTTCTAGCGGTGGAGCGATCGAGTGACGCTCCGGGGTCATGCGACCATCGATATCCGAGGAGGTGTGTGGGTCTTGAGCGACTACCGCGATGGCGGTGACGATCGTCTTTACCGCGACCAGGCAGCAACCGGGATGCGAGATGAGGATCCGACGGCTGTTCAGCAGCCCTATCAGCCGCCCAGTTACCAACAGCAGCCACAGTTTCAGCAGCAGCAGTATCAGCAGGGTCAACCGGGCCAGTGGGGAGGCCCGCAGGGGCCGCAGCATGCCTACGGGGGACACCTGGGATACGGCTCTTCGTACGGCCCCTGGATGCGACCTCGGCGGCAGTTCCCGATCGAAACGAAGCCGTTTTTCCTCACGAGCGAGTTCGTCGGGGCGGTGCTCGCGATTCTGGGTATCGCCATCACGGCCGCTTCCTCGGACTCGTTTGGTGCTTGGAGAGCCTGGATTCTGATCACCGCGGTGGTCGTGGGTTACATGCTCGCCCGCGGCATCGCGAAGTCCGGCACCCGGTCGAACTCCTCTGACCCACGCGAGAACATCGACCTCTCGAACTGGGGACGCGGCGACTCGAACGACTAGCGGGGAGGGCAGGGAGGGCGGCCACTTTGGCGGGCCGGCCTCCCTGCCCGGCAGATTGTTGGAAAGAGAGCGGACGCGCCTACGGCCTGTTCTCTCCCGAACAGACCCCTTATCCCGTGGCGCGTCCGCGCGTCATCAGCATCGAGCCGTCGACCACCAGCACGTCGCAGGCGCCCGCCTTCGCCCGACGCACGCGCGACCAAAGGAGCGAGCGGCCGAGACGCATGGCCCCAGCCGCTTCTGACCCGTAGTCCCCGCACAGGTTCAACGGGTTCGCTCGAGAATGGTTGCGTTCGGAAGGCCTGCGTTACCGCGACGTTCCGGGACGAGACTGCGACTTCCAGTGGAAGTCAGTGCGACCAAAGGTCGTGCGTGTGGCGTGTCCCACGTCGAGACTACGCCGACGAGGGCAGCGGGTCGTTCTCACCGGCGCGCTACCGAAGGGTTGTTGGTTCGAGTCCAACCCGGCGAGCTCACTTGGGTACCGGATCTGGAGCGTGCGGGTGCCGGCCCCGGTGGTTATCGAACTAGGCCCGCCCTATCAGACCGCGGCGTCGTAGCAGCGAGCGGCGTGCTTTGAGCAGCGACGGCCGTCAGCCACGCTGCGAGAAGGCAGGTCGCATAGACGAGGGGACGGGCCAGGTCGGTTGTCAGCCAGAGCATGAAGAGCACAGCCATGGCAGCGACGACGATCGCCACCGTGCGATCCCGCACGACCTTCGCCAGCGTTCGGTGACGTCGCCGTTTGCGTGCAGTAGGGAGGCTCCACCGGGTCTTGTGGAACGCACTCACGATGAGATAGAGCACCGCCGCGGCGGCGACTCCGAACAGCGTGATCCCGACCGGGCCGTCGGGCTCAGCGATGGTGCCCGCTACTCGTGCCGCAAGGGCGGCGGAAGCGACGGCGGTTCCTCGATGAGTTTGGGGGCTGTGGGCACTTCTCTCCTTGGAGTGGGTTGTGCTGGCAGCATGGTGCCCCCGTGATGACCGCGCGGGGGTGCAGGCAGGCCTCTCCGGGGTGCGGGTAACCCCGGCGACCCGACGTCACGAAACCGAGCTTCGTATCGACGTCACGTGGTCGTGCGCGACCCCACCGACCGTCCGGCGCCTGGGCTACTCTGGCGCGATGCGGCGGCTCCTGGGGGTTCTGGTGGTCCTTCTCCTGCGTGTGCGCGGGTCTCGCTCGTCGAGCCGGCCGCGGCGCGCAACGACCCAGGTTCGCGTCGGCGAGCGCTGCAACGTCCGGCTCCTTCCGCACGACACCGTCGTGCTCACGAGCAGGCTGACCGTACGCAGCGCGCGCGGCGGGCGGCCGGCCCTGATCCGCTTCGTGCCGGGCTGGAGCGTCGGCGCGCCTGTACCCGAAGGGTCGCGTCCCCGTTCGTCGTGCGAGATCGCGCCCGGCCAGACGATCGTCCGGACGACGTCCCGCGCGGGTCGTCGGCGCTCCGCGCCTGTGGAAGCTGCTCAGGGGGGGCGCGAGCCTCGGCTGCGCGACGACCTACCGCATGTCGGTGCCCGGGTCGGTCAACGCGGCTCCTGAGCTCTACGAGCACGTCGCCGCGTCGGGGCAGCGGCGGATCACCGTCGACTCTCGGCGGGCTCTTCTTCCCGCCCGGCCAGCCGAGCTCGAACGACATCGACGAGGCGTTGTTCGAGTAGTCGAGCTCGGCGCAGGACGCGTCCCTGGTTGACGCGGTGCACGAGCAGGTAGCGCCCGGCCGGGAGGCCGGTGACGTCGAAGCTCTGGCCCTCGAGATGCGCGTCGTAGTCGTCGCCGTAGCCGACCGAGATCCCCTCCCGGAGCCGCAGCAGCCCGCGCTGGCCCTTGCCGCACTCCTTGGTGAAGAGCGGCTCGGGCTCGGCGCGGCCGAGCTGCAGCTCCGACCTCGTAGCGGTCGCCGAGGCAGAAGCCGGTCTTGCGGTCCGGCGCGACGAGCTTGCCGTTGCGTCGCAGCTCGTAGCGCATGAAGTCGAGCATGTGCCAGTGCTCGTGGTCGGCCGAGCGGACGTAGCGGAGCTTGGCGTCGACCGGCACGGTGCGTGCGGGCCCGTCCTCGCTCTCGGATGCGCTGGACGACTGTCATCTCGAGCTGCTGCCGGTTCGGGCGGCTCCCGACGATGATCAACGGGCCGTCGCCGACGTTCGCGGCGGCCGAGTCGAAGCCGAGGAAGAAGCGCGGGTCGTCTGCAGTGCCGACCGTCCGCCCGCTCAGCTCACCGGGAGCGGCGATGTCGAGGTCGGGCAGGAGCTCGGACTCGCCGTCCGAGCCGGACGCGAAGGCGACGACGACCGCGACCGCGGCGACAGCCGCGACCGCAAGGGCGACGACGAGAACGAGACGACCCCGGCGCATGCGACCGCTGATGGTATAGAGCAGGCATGCCGACCCCGCTGGCCCGGGACGAGTTCTTCGCGATCATGAGCGTGTTCCCGACCGGTGTCGCGATCGTGACGACGCTCGACGAGCACGGCGAGCCGAGGGGTCTGACCACGAACGCCATGTGCTCCGTGTCGGCGGAGCCGCCGTTGCTGCTCGTCTGCGTCGACGTCGGCAGCCGCACGCTGCGGGCGCTCCGGCACTCGGGGCGGTTCGTCGTCAACTTCATGAGCGACCGCGCCGCGGATCTCTGCGGCGTGTTCGCCTCGAAGGCGGACGACAAGTTCGGCGGCGTCGAGTGGGAGCCCGGCATCGGCGGGCTTGCCGCTGCTCGCGAGCGACGCGCTCGCCTACGCCGAGTGCTCGACGGTCGAGGAGCTCACCGCCGGCGACCATGTCGTCCTGATCGGTCTCGTCGAGGGCGGCTGCCCGCCCGACCCCAACCGTGTGCCGATCCTCTACTACCGCAGCTCGTACGGGACGACGCCCGTCACCGCGCCGTAGGCGAGCCGCGCCGCCTCGTCGACCGGCAGGCTCCAGAACGACTCCGGGTTCTCCGGGTCGCCGAAGATCTCCACGTCCCAGGAGCCCGACCAGCCGGCGCTCGCGAGGACGCCGACCAGCTCCTTCGTCCGCGACACGCCCTGACCGGGGAGGGCGCGGTCGGGCCGCTCCGCGGCGAACCAGTCGGACAGATGGACGCCGGTAACGCGGTCGATGTTCTCGCGGAGGTGCCGCTCGAGCTCGGGCGTGTCCCAGAGATGCCAGAGGTCGACCATGAGCCCGACCTGCGGCAGACCCGCCTCGTCGAGGAGCTCGAGCGCCTCGGGAATCGAGGTGACGATGGTGAGCGCGTCGCGCTGCGAGACGTGGATGGCCTCGAGGCCGAGCCGCACGCCGGCCTCGTCGGCCGCGGCCGCGATCCGCTTGAGCCCTTCGACGACCGCGCGCCGGGCCGATCGACTTTGTGTTGTTTCAACACTTTCTCCGCTCGCGGGGCCGGTCAGGCAGAGAACGCTCTCGGGCTCGAAGCGGGCGAGCCGGTGCATGCTCGCGCACATCGACGCGATCCGCTCCTCGACGTCGGACGGTCCTTCGATCACCGCGTTGGGCAGGATCGAGGGGACGAGGGGCACGCAATTCGTCGCGTGCAAGCCGCTCGCGCGGAACGCGTCGAGGTCGGCGCCGTCGTCGCCGAGCTTCATCTCCCAGATGCCGATGCCGTCGAACCCGGCGGCCGCGTACGCGCGGAGGTCATCGGCGAAGCTTGCGCCGACGGTCGAGATCTCCGAGAGCGAGAGACGATTGTGTTGTTTCAACACAAGCTCTCTACGCGACGGTTCGGGACAACCGGGCGAGCAGGCGTTTCGGCAGCGGCGGTTTCGTCAGCCGCTTCGCGACGAGGTAGCCCGAGCCGGCGCCGAGGCCCGGGCCGGGGTGCGTGCTGGCGCCGATGTGGAAGAGGCCGTCGACCGGCGTCTCGTGTCCCGGCGTCGCGGGTGTCGGCCGCCAGAGGAGGTTCTGGTCGAGCGCGCACGAGCCGCCGTAGATGTCGCCGCCGACCCAGTTCGGGTTCGCGGCCTCCATGTCGGCGGGCGAGAGGACGACGCGGCCGACTGCCGCCGACGCCAGATTCTCGATGTGGCGAGAGAGCCGTTCGAGGATGCGGTCGGCGTAGGCCTCCCGCAGCGCCTCGGTCCAGCCGGCCGAGGCGTCGAGCTCGCCGGCCGCGTCGCCGCGCGGTCGGGGCGGCAGCTCCTGGAGCTGGATCCAGAGGATCCACGAGCCCTCGCGGCGCCCGGGAGGGATCGACCGCGAGCGGCTGGCCGCACACGATCGTCGCCTCGGCCGGCAGCAGGCCACGCTCCGCCTCGTTGACGGCGCGCGAGACCCCGTCGAGCCCGGGCGTGACGTGCACGATCGGCGTGCGCGCGAGCCGCTCGTCGCCGCGCCAGCGTGGGAGCTCGCTCATCGCGACGTGGATCTGCATCTCGCCGCGGCCGTAGCGGAAGCGTCGCGCGGCGTCCCGGACTCCGGCCGGCACCTCGCCGTCGGCGAGCAGCGTCCCGTAGAGCTGGGTCGGCGTCACGCAGGCGAGGACGGCCCGCTCCGCGCCGATCGTCTCGCCGCCGGCGAGTCGGACCCCGGTGGCGCGCCCGTCCGAGACGAGGACGCGCTCGACGGGAGCGTCGGTCCGGAGCTCGCCGCCCGCCTCGCGGACGATCGCCGCCAGCCCCTCGACCAGCGACACACCACCGCCCTTCGGCACGGGCATCCCGCCGAGCTGCAGGGCACAGGCGATCACCTGTGTCATGAAGCCCGACATCGCCTGATCGGGCCCGAGACCGGTGTGCAGCACCCACGGCGCGAGCAGGCCGTGGGCGCGCTCGTCGTCGAACGTCTCGGTCAGCCAGTCGCGCGCGGTCGTGAGCGCGCGCCCGCTGAACTCGACGAGGCCGCGCCGGCCGAGCTGGGAGTAGGCCCTGCGGCCGAGTCCGAGGCCGGAGCCGTCGACCAGAGCTCCGTGCCGAGTACGCCGAAGGCGATGTCGGCGTTGCCCATGAACTCGTCGAACTGTCCGCTGCCACGCGTCGCCGAGCTCGGCCGCGTTCGCCGCGCCGTCGGTGGTGAGGAAGACGCTCGAGCCGTCCGGGAACGCCGAGCCGGTGGGGAGCTCGGTGTTGAGGTACTCGACGCCGAGCCGGTCGAGATCCGGCTTCAGCTCGGCGTAGGCCGGTGAGCCGGTCCAGAGCGGGTGCCACGAGCTGAAGACCTCGTGCGTGAACCCGGGCGCGACGAGGCCGTCGACGGTCTTGATCGCGCCGCCCAGCCAGTCGTTCCGCTCGAGCACGCAGCAGCGCCAGCCGGCCTTCGCGAGCAGCGCCGCTCCTGCCAGGGAGTTGATCCCGCTGCCGACGAAGACGGCGTCGTAGCCCGCCACGCGAGGACCCTAACGTGGTTGACATGTCAGGACGAGTTGTGCGTTAGATTCACCGCATGCTCCTGCGTGAGGTCGAGTACGCGCGCCCGTCCTCCGTCGAAGAAGCGGTGCGCCTGCTCGAAGCGCACGACGGCGCACGGGCGCTCGCCGGCGGTCAGACGCTGATCAACGTCATGAAGGCGCGCGCGGCGTCCCCCGACGCCCTCGTCGACCTGAACCGGCTCGACGAGCTGCGCCGCATCTCCGTGTCGGGCGACACCCTCGAGATCGGCGCGATGGCGACGTACACGCAGATCATGGCGTCGTCCGAGGTGGAGGTCTCGCGGCCGATCCTCGGCGAGGTGTCCGCGCAGATCGCCGACGTGCAGGTGCGGAACCGCGGCACGATCGGCGGCAACGTCTGCTCGAACGACCCGACGAACCACCTGCCGCCGCTCCTCGTCGCGCTCGACGCCACCTTCACGATCCTGGGCTCCGGCGGCGAGCGCACCGTCTCTGCCGCCGACTTCTTCCTCGGCGTCTACCTGACCGCGGTCGCCGAGGGCGAGCTGCTGACGTCCATCTCGCTGCCCGCGGCCGGGCATGCGGCCGACGGCTTCGCCTCGGTGACGCTCGGCCGAGACGGCACGTGCATCGTCAGCGCGGCCGCGACCCTCGAAGGCGGGTCGCCGCGAATCGCGATCGGCTGCGTCGACGCGGTGCCCGTGCTCCTCACTCCCGGCGGGCGACGACGACGCGAGCATCCGCTCGGCCGTCGAGGGCGCGGGCCTCGAGCCGCCTTCGGACGTCCACGCCTCCGCCGACTACCGCCGGCACCTGGCCGCCGTCTGCGCGATCCGCGCCGTGCGGCAGGCGCAGGAGCGAGCGCAGTGAGCAGCCACACCGTCACGGTCGACGTGAACGGCGAGAGCTACGAGCGCGAGGTCGACGCGCGCCGGCTCCTCATCCACTTCCTGCGCGACGACCTCGACCTGACGGGCAGCCACATCGGCTGCGACACCGGCAACTGCGGCGCGTGCTCGGTGATCCTCGACGGCACGCTCGTGAAGAGCTGCATGCTGCTCGCCGTCCAGGCGGACGGCGCGAAGATCGAGACGGTCGAGGGACTCGCGGCCGGCGGTGAGCTGACGCCGCTGCAGCAGGCGTTCAGCGACCACCACGGCCTACAGTGCGGCTACTGCACGCCGGGGATGCTGATGAGCGCGACGGCGCTGCTCCGCGAGAACCCGTCTCCGAGCGAGGACGACGTCCGCAAGGGGCTGCAGGGGAACATCTGCCGCTGCACGGGCTACTGGAACATCTTCGACGCCGTCCGCGCCGCGTCCGGTCAGGAGGTCGCCTCGCATGAGGCGTAGGCTCGACGGAGCCTCTCAGGAGCGGAGGCGGCGGCTTCGCCGCCGCCGGGAGCGGGCATGAGTGAGACGATTGCGCCCACGGAGGCGCTCGTCGTCGAGGAGACCGGCGTCCCCCAGCGCGGCTGGGCCGGCCAGAACGTGCCGCGGAAGGAGGACAAGCGCCTCGTCCAGGGCGAGGGCCTGTTCGTGGACGACATGAAGCGGCACGGGATGGGCTACGCGCACTTCGTCCGCTCGCCGTACGCGCACGCGAACATCACCTCGATCGACGTCTCGCAAGGCCGAGGCGATCGGCGGGCGTCTACGGGACGCTGATCGGCGAGGAGGTCGCGGCGCTCACCGACCCGTTCTTCCAGATCGCATCGCCGCCGGGCGCGCACGTCAAGGACTACGCGCTCGCGGTCGGCAAGGTCCGGTTCGTCGGCGAGCCGGTCGCGGTCGTCGTCGCGGAGACGCGCGAGCTCGCGCGGGACGCCTCCGAGCTCGTCGAGGTCGAGTACGAGGCGCTGCCGGCGCTCGTCGACGCCCGCGTCGCGCTCGACGCCGACGCGCCGGTCCTGCACGAGGAGGCCGGCGGCAACCTCTCGTGGACGGGCGTCTACGAGTGGGGCGACCTCGACGCCGCCTTCGCCGAGGCGGACAAGATCGTGAAGATCTCCGAGCTCCACTTCGACCGCTTCAACTCGACTCCGCTCGAGCTGAACGGCGCCCTCGTCGAGTTCAACCGGGGCACGGGCCAGTGGACGATCCACACGAACAACCAGTTCCCCGGGTTTGCGGCGATCATGATGGGGCCGGCGATGCGGAGCGGGCTGGACAAGCTCCGGTTCGTCACGCAGGACATCGGCGGCGGCTTCGGCAACAAGATCACCACGCACCCGCAGCTCGTCGCCTGCTGCCTGCTCGCCCGCAAGCTCAACCGGGCCGTCCAGTGGACCGAGTGGCGCACGGACTTCCACCTGACGATGTCGCACGGCAACGAGCGCTGGTTCCAGGACACCGAGGTGGCCGTCAAGTCGGACGGCACGATGCTCGGCTTCCGGACGAAGGCGCTCGACGACGCCGGCGCGTTCCTCCGCTACGAGCCGCTCGGCGGCGTCATCTGGTCGCAGGTGACGCCGGGCTGCTACCGCTGGCGCAACATCCGGGTCGAGTTCACGCAGGTGCTGACGAACAAGGCGCCCTCCTCGCCGAACCGTGGCTACTCGCGGATGCAGCACCTCTGGTTCACCGAGCGGGTGATGGACATCGTCGCGCACGAGCTCGAGCTCGACCCCGTCGAGGTGCGGAAGCGCAACTACGTGCGCGCCGAGGACATGCCGTACACGACGCCGAACGGCTGCGTCTACGACTCGGGCGACTACGCGCGGATGCTCGACGTCGCGCTCGAGCTGATCGGCCACGACTGCCTCGACGAGCGCCGCCGCGACGCAGAGTCGCGCGGCCAGCTGCTTCGGCTTCGGCATCGGCTCGACGCTCGACTCCGGCACGAACAACTTCGGCCAGTCGCGGCTGATCAACTCGGAGCTCCAGTTCTCGGGCAACAACGAGGTTGCCTCGGTCAAGCTCGACATCTTCGGCGAGGTCGTGGTCACGCTCGGGACGGCGCCGCAGGGTCAGGGTCACGAGACGACGGCCGCGATGATCGTCGCCGACATCATCGGCGTCACGCCCGACGACGTGAACGTGCGGGCCGGCCACGACAGCTACTGGAACTCGCACGCCGGCTTCTCCGGCACCTACGCGAGCCAGTTCGCCGTCACAGGTCTCGGGGCGGTGAAGGGCGCGTCGCGAGAAGCTCGCCGGCGAGATCAAGAAGCTCGGCTCGGTCATCCTCGGCTGCGGCATCGACGATCTCGAGCTCGCCGAGGGCCACGTGCGCATGAAGGCGAATCCCGAGGCGGCGCTGCCGCTGATGGCCTGCGGCGCGATCATCAACGCCAACAACGCCGGCCTGCCCGAGGACCTCGACGTGACCCTGAACGCGCGCTACGTCTTCCGGCCGAACTTCCAGGTGCCGGACGTCGAGAAGCAAGTACGGCAACCTCACGCTCACCTACGCGGCGCAGATCCACGTCGCCGTCGTCGAGATCGACCCCGAAACGGGCGTCTACGAGGTCGTGGACTACGCGGCCGTGGACGACTGCGGCACCCGCATCCACCCGCAGATCGTCGAGGGGCAGGTGATGGGCGCGACCGCGCACGCGCTCGGCGCGGCGACCCATGAGTCGTTCACCTACGACGACGACGGCAACCTGCTGACGCCGAACTTCTACGACTACCACGTGCCGCACGCGCTCGACATGCCGCCTCTCAAGACTGGGCTACATCGAGTCGCCGTCCCCCTTCACATCGCTCGGCACGAAGGGCATGGGCGAGGGTGGCGGCGCGGGCATCCACGCCGTGTGCGCCGCGCTCCAGGACGCGCTGAAGGAGCGCGGCAGGCCTATCGTCTACGACAGCTTCAACCCGTACCACCGAGTCTGGGAGCTCCTGCAGGATCCGGCAGCCTCCCGGGCGCGCGTGGAGGTGCTCTCGCAATGAGGGTGGAGGGCGAGAAGACGTTCGAGGCGCCGCGCGACACGGTCTGGCTGGTGCTCAACAGCCCCGAGCGGATGGCGAAGACGATGCCGGGCGTCGAGAGCTTCGACGTCCACGACGACACCCACTGGACCGCGAACGTGAAGATCCCGCTCGGTCTCGGCGGGCTGCGCATGAAGATCAACTTCGAGAAGCTCGCGGAGCGCGAGCCGGAGCACGCGGAGCTCGCCGCCAAGGGCGAGGGCGTCGGGGCGATCATGAACATGGTGACGTCGTTCGACCTCAGCGAGGCCGACGGTGGCGCGACCGCGATGAAGTGGGCGGCGGACGTGAAGATCGCCGGCCCCGTCGGGTCGATGGGGCAGCGGATCCTCCAGCCGATCGTCAACCAGCAGGTCTCGCAGGTGCTGAAGGCGCTCGAGGGCCAGGTCGAGGCGGCCCAGCAGGAATCGACAAAGCCGGAGGCGTCGTGAGCGAGTCCGGTGACGCCGGCACGCCCAAGCCCGCGCCGGAGCCGGCGACCGACCCCGAGGTCAAGGACTACGGCGAGCCGGCCGAGAGCGACGCCGACCCCGAGCCGGACGAGGGCACGAGCGGCGCCGACGAGGGCGTCAGCCCGCTGTCGCCGGAGGCGTACGACACCGAGCCCGAAGGACCGACGACGTCGACGGAGGACTAGTGCCGATCCCGTTCCGGATCGGCGTCATGCAGCTCACGATGGAGCCGCTCGAGGAGATGCTCGAGTCGGCCCGCGTCATGGACGAGGCGGGGATGGACACCGTCTGGCTCGCCGAGGCCTACCCCTGGTGGCGGAAGCACGGGATGGAAGCGCGGTCGTCGACCGTCGTGTCGGCACTGATGGCGCGCGAGACGAAGCGGCTGGCGATCGGGTGGGGGATCATCTCGCCCTTCACGCGGCACCCCGTCCAGGTCGCGATGGACGCCCGTGTCGTCCAGGAGGCGGCCGGGCCGGATCGCTTTCTGCTCGGCTTCGGGACGTCGAAGATCTTCCTCAACAACATCCGCTCGCAGACCTCGAAGACGCTCGGGCCGATGCGCGATGCCGTCTCGATCGTGCGCGGCGTGCTCGGCGGCGAGCCGTTCACGTACGAGGGCGAGACGTGGTCGGCGGAGGTCCCCGGCCTGCAGGACGAGGCGCACACCCCGCGCGACGTGCCCCCGGTCTACGTCGCCGCGACGGCGCCGAAGATGCAGGCGCTGGCCGGCGAGATCGCCGACGGCTGCCTGACGCCGTCGATCACGACTCCCGCGTTCGTGCGCTACACCGTCGGGAACACCGGCTCCGACATCGACATCGGCTGCACCGTCGTCGCGTCGATCGACGAGGACCGCGACAAGGGTCGCGACGGTGCCCGCGAGATCGCCGGCATGTACCTCGCCAACAAGGTGCAGAACATCCAGGGCTCCGCCGACACGCTGCTCGACCTGGCCGGGCTCGACCAGGACGAGATCCGGCCGGTGGCGGAGGCGATGGAGCGGGGCGGGCGCCTGGCCGCGAAGGCCGAGGTGACCGACGCGATCCTCGACAAGTGCAAGCCGATCGCCGGGACGCCGGCCGACTGCATCGAGGCGATCGAGGAGTACCGCGATGCGGGCTGCACCCACGTCATGCTCGAGCTGTGGGGCGACGACCGGCACGGCCAGATCCGGCTCTTCGGCGAGAAGGTGCTGCCGCATTTCCGTGACTGAGCACCTCCTCGCGGACGCCCGCGAGCGGATCGCCCGCTACGAGCCGCGGGAGGCGCAGGAGCGCTCGCTGAACGGAAGCGTGATCGTGGACCTGCGCTCGCACGATGAGCGTGCCCGCGACGGAGTCATCCCGGGCTCGGTGCACGTGCCGCGGTCAGTGCTCGAATGGCGTGTCGACCCGGACTCCGGCTTCTCGAACCCGCAACTGACCGACAGCGACCGTGGAGCTGATCCTCGTCTGCCACGAGGGGTACTCGTCCAGCTTGGCGGCGGCGGCGTTGCAGGGCATCGCCCGGACGCCGGTTGCGGACCTCGTCGGTGGCTTCGACGCGTGGCGCGACGCAGGGCTCGAGACCATCGTCGCGCCGTCGCCGGTGGAAGGGCTACCCGGCATGGGAGGGCCCGACCGGTGAGCTACGACGCCGAGGCATTCGACGCATTCGAGGCCGCAGGCTGGGCGGAGAAGGACGCCGGCGCCTACGACATGCTCCTCGGGCGCGTCACCGAGAGGTTCGCCGAGCCGTTGCTGGACGCAGTCGAGGCCGGACCCGGAATGCGGCTCCTCGACCTGGCGACCGGCCCGGGGTACGTGGCCGGACGAGCCGTCGCACGCGGAGCGGAGGCTGTTGGGCTCGATCGCTCCGAGGCCATGCTCGAATTCGCGCGCGAGCACGTGCCCGGTGTCGAGTTCGTCCGCGGCGACGTCACGGACGTCCCTTTCGAGGACGAGTCCTTCGACGCAGTCACCGGCGCGTTCCTCCTCCTCCATCTCGGCGAGCCCGAGCGGGCCGGGGCAGAGGCAGCGCGCGTGCTCGAGCCGGGCGGCGCGGCAGCGTTCACGGTATGGGACGTGCCGAGTCGAGGACGCTGGCTCGGCGTGCTCGTCGACGCGATCGATGACGTCGGCGTCTCGGCACCGCCCGGCGTTCCCGCAGGACCGCCGTTCTTCCGGTTCGCGGACGAGGCGGAGCTCACCACGCTCATCACCGGCTCGGGCTTGACGGATGCGGCAGTGCGGACCGTCGAGTTTCCCCTGCACGTCGACAGCGCGGATGAGCTCTGGGACGGCCTCATCGAAGGGGCCGTTCGCATGCGCGCCGTCGTGCATGCTCAGAGCGACGACGTGCAGCGTTCGATCAGAGCCCGGTTCGACGAGTTGCTCGACGACTACTCCGCAGACGACGGCTTCGAGGTCTCGGTTTCGGTCAAGCTGGGCTCGGGGCGGAAGCCGTGATCGACCGGCGAGCGCCTGGTCGCCGACGCGCTGGCGGCCGTCTCGATCCCGAGCTTCACCGGCTCGGAGGAGGCGATGGCGGTCTGGTATGCGGAGCGCTGCGAAGAGCTCGGGCTCGCCGTGCAATGGCAGCAGGTGGAGGACGGGCGCGCCAACGTGCTCGCGACGCGGGCCGGCACCGGCGGCGGCCCGACGCTCATGTTCAACGGCCACATGGACACGTCGTACTCCGGCCGCGAGCCGTGGCTGGCGGGGATCCCCGGCTTCCAGCCGGAGGGGTTCGAGCGCGAGGGGCGGATCTACGGGCTCGGGATCTCGAACATGAAGGGCGCGCTCGTCGCCTACCTTGCGGCGGTGCGGGCGCTCGGCGACGCGACGCTGCAGGGCGACCTCATGATCGCGGCCGTCGCGGGCGAGATCGAGAAGACGCAGCAGGGCGAGGCGCAAGGAGCGGAGTACCGCGGCTACGCGGCCGGCTCGCGCCACCTCGTCGGCCACGGCGGTGCCGCCGACATGTGCATCCTCGGCGAGCCGACCGAGCAGAAGCTCGTGCTCGCGCACTTCGGAACGCTCTGGCTCCGGCTCTCCACGTCCGGCCCCTTCATCCACACGGCCTTCTCCTCCGGGCGGCTCGAAGAGAACTCGATCGTGCGCATGCGCGGCGTGCTCGAGCGTGTGCTCGCGTGGCTGCCCGAGTGGGAGGAGGAGATGAGCTACGGCGACGTCCGCGGCGTTGCGAACGTCGGCGCGATCCAGGGCGGCTTCGGCTGGCGCGTCTCGCGGACGCCGCACCGGACCGATCTCTTCGTCGACCTGCGCGTGCCGCCCGACGTCGAGATGGCAGCGGCGCGGCGGAGGGCGCTCGAGTTCGCCCGCACGCTCGACGGCGTCGAGGCGGAGGTCTACGTGACCGCCCCCGGCGCCGAGATCGACGAGTCGCATCCGCTCGTGGGGGCGCTCGAGGGCGCGCACGAGGAGGTCTTCGGCGCTGTGCCCGAGCGAGACGTCACGCGCTGGTTCTCCGACGCCTCGGTGCTCTCACGCTACGGGATCGCCACCGTCAACTACGGCACGTCCTCGGGGCTCCCCGACCCCGAGTACGGCGAGAATCTCGAGATCGACGGACTGGTGAAGATCGCCGAGGTCTACGCGCGCGCCGCGCAGAGAGTGTGCGGCGCCGCGTGAGCCACGATCCGTACACGCTGCCCCTCGACCTGCCGGTGCCGGTGGACGACGGCGCCGCCGACCACTTGACCGGCCTCGAGCTGCCGGACCTCGAGCTCGAGTCGTCGCATGGGGCCGGTCGACGTCCGCGACCTCGACGTGCTCTACGTCTATCCGCGGACGGGTCGGCCCGGCGTCGCCTCGCTGCCGGGTTGGGACGAGACCCCCGGCGCGCGGGGCTGCACGCCCCAGTCGTGCGGCTTCCGTGACGCACACGGCGAGCTGCGTGCGCTCGGGAAGCGTGTCGCCGGCCTGTCGGCGCAGCCCCTCGAGGACCAGGTCGAGTTCGCGGAGCGCAACGGGATGCCGTTCCCCGTCATCGCCGACCCCGACCTCGAGCTGGGCGCCGCGCTCCGCCTGCCGACGTTCGAGATCGAGGGTCACGTCCTCTACAAGCGGCTCGCTCTCGTCGCCGAGGACGGCCGCATCGCCAAGGTCTTCTATCCCGTCTTCCCGCCCGACGAGAACGCCGCCGACGTGCTCGACTGGTTGCGCAGCCGATGAAGCTCGTCACCTACGACGACGGCAAGGTCGGCCGGATCGACGGCGAGGAGATCGCCCGCCTCGACGTCGCGACGATGCGGGAGTGGTTCGAGCGCGGCGGCGCCGACGAGACCGGCGAGCGCGTGCCCCTGGCGGACGCGCGCCTGCGCGCGCCGATCGTGCCGAAGAAGTTCTTCCACACCGCCGGGAACTTCCGCGAGCACGAGGAGGAGTCGAAGACCGTCGGCTGGTCGCACGAGATCGCGCCGTGGATCGTCTTCTTCCAGAACGTCGACGCGATCGTCGGGCCGGACGAGCCGGTCGTCTACCCGGAGCACCTGACCGAGGAGCTCGACTACGAGCTCGAGCTCGCGGTCGTGCTGCGGAAGGGCGGCACGTGGTTCCCGCCCGAGGAGGCGATGGACTACGTCGGCGGGTACGTGATCTTCAACGACATCACCGCGCGCGACATCCAGCGGCGCGAGATGCGCTCCGGCGTCTTCAGCTTCTGCAAGGCGATCGACACCTTCTGCCCGCTCGGGCCGTGGATCGTGACGCCGGACGAGATCCCGGATCCGCACGACCTGGCGATGGAGCTGCGCGTGAACGGCGCGTCGCGGCAGACCTCGCACTCGAGCCGCATGAGCGTGACGATCCCCGAGATCCTCTCGCACTACTCCGCCCTCGGCTACTCCGCGGGCGACGTCCTCTCGACCGGGACCGTGTCGGGCGTCGCCGGGTTCTCGGAGGACGCCGCGTCTCTCTACCTCAAGCCCGGCGACGTGATGGAGGCGGAGATCGAGCGGATCGGCGTGCTGCGGAACCCGGTGGTCGGCTGGGAGGAGGCGCACGGCGAGCCTCCGCCCGCCACGCGTGCGGTGGTGATCGGGAGCATCGAGCTCGTCCCGCTCGTCGACGGAGTGGGGGAGCTGGGCGAGCTGGCGGAGCTCTTCCCCGGCCATGACGACTGGGAGCCGTACCGCGCTCTCTATCCCGAGCTCTTCGACGACTCTCGCTGGAAGGCTGCCGTGCACGTCGTATCTGGTGCGGTCGAGCGGCCGCACGATCCTCGTCGACACCGGCGTCGGCCCCGCGGGCCTGTGGGGCTGGAAGCCGGACTGGGAGGAGGGGCTGCTGCCGGCTCTCGCAGGCGCGGGCTGTGCGCCCGACGACGTCGACGTCGTCTTCCTGACGCACCTCCACGTCGACCACGTCGGCTGGAACACGGACCGCGACGGCCGACCGGTGTTCACGCGGGCGAGCTACACCGCCCACCGCGACGCGGTCGCGTTCGCGCTCAGCTCCGATCGACCGCACATCGACCGGTGCATCCGGCCGATCGCGTTCGCCGAGCTGGGCGGCGAGACCGAGCTCGCCGAGGGCGTCGTCGCGTTCCCGCTGCCGGGCCACTTCCCCGGTCACATGGGGGTTCGGATCGAGTCGGAGGGCGAGCGCGCGCTCTTGATCGCCGACGCCGCCGTCCATCCGATGCTGCTCGACCGTCCCGAGAGCGAGTACGTGTCCGACCTCGACCGGGCGGAGTCGGTCGCGACGCGGCGGGCGTTGGTGCCGGAGCTCCTGCGCGACGAGGAACTCGTCGTCGTCTGCGGGCACTATCCGCAGGGCGGGATCGGGCGTGTCGTCGAGCCGCGATGGGAGGGTCGTCTGGGAGGCGCTGTGACCCGCCGGAGCCGAGACCTCAACCTCCTCGTCGGGCGCCGTCGGGCTCTCGGCGCTCGGCGACTTCCTCGCGCTCATCCCCCTCGCGCTGCACATCCAGGAGACGACGGGATCGGGTGTCGTGGTGGCACTCCTCTTCATCGCCGTGTGGTCGCCCGCGATCGTGCTGGCGGGCCCGGCAGGGCTGCTCGCCGACCGGGTCAGCCCGCGGCGGGTGCTGCTCGTCGGCTCGCTCGTCCAGGCGGTGCTGGCGATCGCGCTCGCCTTCGTGTCGGGGACTGTTGCCGGTCTTGATCCTCGCGGCGCTGCTGGGGTCGGCGTTCGCGCTCTCGCAGCCGGCCGAGTTCGCGCTCATCCCCGGCGTGGCCGGGGAGGCGCGGCTCGCGGTCGCCAACGGCCGCGTCGAGACCGCCCGGTACATCGGCTTCACGGTCGGGCCGTTCGTCGGCGGCGTCCTCGCGGCCGCGGGCGGGATGCGGCTCGCCATGCTCGTGAACGCGGCGACGTTCCTCGTCGTGGCCGGCGTCGCCGCGGTCGTGCGGCCCAGGCGGCGGGAGGTCGAGGCCGGCGAGCACGAGCCGATCGGGCGGGCCCGCGACGGGCTCGTCTTCCTCCTGCGCGAGCCGACGCTCGCCGTCGTGATGACGGTCGCGTTCGTCTCGCTGCTCTTCATGTCGGCCACCGTCACGGCCGAGGTCTTCTTCGCCAAGGACGTGCTCGAGATCGGCGACGTCGGCTACGGAGCCCTGATCGGGACGTGGACGCTCGGGATGGCGCTCGGTGCGGTCGCGGTCGCGCCGCGCGTCGCCGCGGGACTCCTCGCCTCGGGCGCGCTCGTCGCCATCGCCGTGCAGGGGCTCGGGATCGCGCTGCCGACGATCTGGCTCGTGCCGGCCTTCGCCTTCGGCTGGTTCCTCGTCGGCGGCGTCGCCCACGGCACGAAGAACGTGCTCGTGCGGACGCTCATGCACGAGCTCGTGCCGGCCAGGCTCCACGGCCGCGCGTTCGCCGCGTACAACGGCCTTCGCAACGCGGCGGAGCTCGTCGCGATGCTGGTCGGTGGTGTACTGGTCGCCGTCATCGGCGCGCGCTTGACGCTGTTCCTTGCCGGCACGATCCCTGTCGTGGCAGCGCTCGTCGCCTCCGTCGTGTGGGCCGACCGGCTGCGAGCGCGCGACGGGCAGGAACTGGCGTCGGCTTCGTAGGATCAGCGTCGATGCGGTGGCCCCGATGACGTGGCAGAGAGACGACGCCAAGCTCGACCGCGTCCGCGCTCTCATGGCTGCGGAGGAGCTCGACGCCCTCGTCGTCCGCGCGCCCGACAACGTCCTCTACCTGACGAACTTCTGGGGCATGAAGGGATACGACGCCGTCGTCTTCCCGCGCGAGGGCGATCCGATCCTCATCTGCCTCGAGGCATCCGAGGCGGATGCGGAGAGGATGAGCTGGACCCGTGAGCTGCGGCTCTTCGACGGCTACGACGCGAACGATCCGCGGCCGCCGGGGCTGCGAGCGCTCGACCTGGCGCGCCAGATCGCGTCCCAGTTCGACCGGGTCGGCATCGAGCTCAGCCTCGGCACCCAGGCTGCCGACCGCATGGTCGGCGAGCCGACGACCTATCCCAAGGCCTGGTTCGACGCCTTCCCGGACGCGGCCGACGCGACGCCGCTGCTCGCCGCCGCGCGGGCGATCAAGACCGAGCAGGAGCTCGAGCGGATGCGGCTCGCGAACGAGATCGCAGCCGGCGCGATGGAGCACGTCCAGGAGCGGCTGCGGCCCGGGATGCGCGAGAGCGAGGTCGGGGCGCTCTGGAACGGCTGGGTGCACGACCACGGCACCGGGTACGAGGGGAAGGTCGAGCTCGCGCTCGGCTTCTCGCTCGTGTGGTCGGGGCCGGGCATCCGGACCTTCACGGCAACCGGCAGCCGTCCGATCCAGGAGCACGAGCCGACGCTGTTCGAGATCTGGGTCTGCGCCGACGGGTACTGGTGCGACCACACGAAGAACCTCGTGCCGGGCGAGCTGACTGCGCGCTACCGCGAGCTCGAGGAGCAGCTGATGGAGGTGTACACCTACATCACTTCAAAGATGAAAGCGGGCGACAGCCTCGCCGACCTCGACCGCGAGACGCGCGCCGGTCTCGCCGGCATCGGCTATCCCGGCCAGCCGAGCCATCCCGTCTGCCACGGCGTCGGCGCGCGCGCCCACGAGCCGCCGTACGCCCACCAGGCAGGCGGCGGCTCGATCGAGGCAGGGATGGTGCTCGCGATCGAGCCCGGCGTGTACTGGCCCGAGGGCGGCGGCCTGCGCGTCGAGGACAACTTCCACATCACCGAGAGCGGCGCCGAGAAGCTGAGCCGCTTCCCCGACGGGATCGTCCGAGCGTGATTCACGGCGGCATGTCACGGCGCCAGAGCGCACGTCCTCGGCCGCGACCGGGCTGCACCAGCCGGAAGCCGGCTGAGGCGAACATCGTGTCGTAGCCCGTGTACGGGTCGACGCTCCCGGCCTTGACGGGGTATCCCTCGACTGCCGTCGCGCCGTGCTCGAGGGCGTGCGTGATCGCCGCAGCGAGCAGTGTCGCGCCGACGTCCGAGCGCGCGTCGGACCGGTGGACGTAGAAGCACGAGATCGACCACGTGTGCTGGTCCACGGGCGCGTCGTTCGAGCGGAGCTGCGTCGTGTGCTCGAAGCGGAGCAGCTGCGCCCGGGGTGAGACGGACACCCAGCCGACAGGCCGTCCGGCGCGGTAGGCGAGGAGGCCCGGCACCGTCCCGCGCGCCACGAGCTCGCCCATCGCAGCCTTCGCGGGGCCGCCGCCGATGCCCTCCAGCGATCGCTTGCGGAACGCCGCCTCGTACTCCGCCGGTGGTAACCGCCAGAACATGCAGTAGCAGGCGCTCGTCCGCGGCCAGGCGCCGCGCGGGCCAGGTCGCTCGAACAGGTCGACGAGGTCGGGCCACCGGCCGACGGTGACCGGATGGATCTCGACTGCGCTCACGCCGCGGCAGTATGGCGCGTGGATGCGATAGTCGGGTCGTGACGCTGGACCGCGACAAGATCTGGACCGGAGAGCTGAACCGCCGGGCACTCGAGCCGCAGCCTGCCGGTCCGATCGGCCTCTACGACACGACGCTCCGCGACGGCGAGCAGACCGTCGGCGTCGTCCTCGGCCCGGAGGACAAGCTCGAGATCGCGCGTGCCCTCGACGAGGCCGGCGTCGACCGGATCGAGGCGGGCTTCCCGCGCGTGTCGGCGGAGGACGCCGAGGCGATCCGACTGATCGCCGGCGCCGGCCTCCGCGCGGAGGTCTGGGGCTTCTCGCGCGCCGTTCCCGCCGACGTCGAGGCGCTGGTCGAGCTCGGCGTCCAGGCGGCCGTGATCGAGAGCCCGATCTCGGATCTCAAGCTGGAGGCGCTCGGCGTCTCGCGGGAGAAGATGCTGGAGCGGATCGCGGGCGCGGTCTCGTTCGCGGTCGAGAACGGCATCACCGTCGCGTTCTTCGGCGTCGACTCGACCCGCGCCGACCTCGACTTCTACCGCCAAGCGTACGAGACGGCGGTCGAGGCCGGCGCGAGCGAGGTCGTCGCCGTGGACACGATCGGCGTCGCGACGCCCGAGGCTGCCGCCTACCTCGTCGGGCGCACGGCCGACTGGCTGGACGTCCCGGTGCACTGGCACGGCCACAACGACTTCGGCCTCGCGACGGCCGCCGCCGCTGCTGCGGTGCAGGCCGGCGCGACCTGGATCCACGGCACCGTCAACGGCATGGGCGAGCGGGCGGGCAACGCGAACCTGCTCGAGGTCGCGCTCACGCTCGAGGCGCTGTACGGGATCTCGACGCGGCTCGACCTGACGAAGGCCCGCGCGCTCGCCGCGCTCGTGCAGAAGCGCTCCGGCTACGCCCTCGAGCCGTGGAAGCCGCTGACCGGCGAGAACCTCTTCACACGCGAGAGCGGCGCCGTCGCCAGCCAGTTCCACGATCCGCCGTCGATCGAGCCGTACGCGTCCGACCTCGTCGGCGCCGGCCGGTCGATCGTGCTCGGCAAGAAGAGCGGCCTCGACTCGATCCGGCTGAAGGTGGAGGAGCTCGGCCTCGACGTGCCCGAGGAGCGCTTCGCGGGCCTCCTCGCAGAGGTCAAGGAGCTCGGGGCGACGAGGCGGCGCCTGGTCAGCGACGCCGAGTTCCGGGAGCTCGCCGGCGCACCATTGACTGACATGTCACAGACGCGCGATACTCGACCCTAGGCGTCCGACCGAGTCGAAGGGAGCGTGAACGGTGAAGTTCAGCCTCTACTCGGAGATCCAGAGCTGGCCGGGAAAGTCTGCGGCCGAGCTGTACGGCGAGATCCTCGAGCAGATCGTGAACGCAGATCGGCTCGGCTACGACGCCTACGCGGTGATCGAGCACTTCTTCTTCCCCAAGTTCTCGATCTCCGCCAATCCGCTCGCGCTCTTTGCCGCGGCGGCGCAGCGCACGCGGGACATCACGTTCCGCACGCTGCTGCACTCGATGCCGTACCACAACCCCCCTGTGCTGGCATCGCAGATAGCGGTCGCCGACGTTCTGCTCGGCGGTCGCTACGAGTTCGGCGTCGGCCGCGGGCACGGCTGGATGCCCCCTAAGGCCGGGCTCGCGCTGACGCCGGAGTCTCGTGAACGCTACGAGGAGGCCGTCGAACTGCTGTTCACGGCGCTCGAGAACGAGCGCTTCTCGTTCGACGGCAAGCACTTCCGGATCGACGACTCCGGGATCGTTCCCCGCCCGGAGCGGCCGTTCCGCGTCTTCGTCGGCGGCACCTCCGACCGCACCTACGAGCTCGCCGCCGAGCGCGGCTGGGCGGTCGTGGTGCCGCCGCTCCTGCCCTACGCGGCGCTGAAGGACCAGCTCGATCTCTATCGCACGAAGTGCGCCGAGCACGGCAACGAGCCGGACATCGTCTGGATCCACGCGTGCTACATCGACGAGGACCGCGAGGTCGCGCGGCGGGAGGCGAAGGAGTGGATGATCGGCTTCCTGCGCGGGAACGCCTCGCCGCTGACGGAGTACGACCCGCCGCCGACCGAGGAGCTGCTCGCGTCCGGCTACGGCTTCTACGCGGCCGGCATCCTCGAGAAGCTCGCGGAGACCCCGTACGACGAGATGATCGACGGCGACATCGTCTGGGTCGGCACGCCGGAGGACGTGATCGAGCGCATCGAGGCCGTGCAGGAGGTCTGCGAGGGGCTGACGGAGGTGTCGATCACCGTCAACGCTGGCGGCGCGGAGCACTGGAAGGCGATCAAGGCGCAGGAGCTGTTCGCCCACACGGTGATGCCGCACTTCCGCGTCTCCGAACGCGAGGCGGCCGGCGTCCCCACGTGATCGAGCGCATCTGCGTCGTCGGCGGAGGGGTCATCGGCAGCCTCTTCGCGGCACACCTGAGCCGAGTCTCGGAGGTCTGGGTGCTCACCCGGCGACCGGAGCACGCGCACGCGCTCGAGGAGCAGGGGCTGACGCGTGAGCGGGCGGTCGGACTTCCACGGCGTCGTGCACGCCACCGACGACCCGGCAGACGTGCCCGCCTTCGACGTCGGCATCGTCGCGACGAAGGGGCCGGGCCTGGAGGCTGCGGCCGCGGCGCTCGAGGGCCGCTTCCCGGACGCGACCATCGTCACCGTCCAGAACGGCCTTGGCGCGGAGAACGGTCATCCGCAGCCACGGCGACTGGCCGATCGTCTCCGGCGTCACGTTCATGAGCGGAACGCGGCACGACGACACGCACGTCGAGTACATCCTCGACACCGAGACCTGGCTCGGGCCGTACAACGGCACGCCGTACGACCGCGTGCAGGAGCTCGTCGCCCTGATCGAGCGCTCCGGCCTGAAGGCGCGGGCGTTCCCCGACCTGCGGCCGGCGCAGTGGTCGAAGCTGATCTTCAACGCGACCGTGAACGCCGTCGCTGCGCTCACCGGGCTGCGGCACGACCCGCACTTCGCGGCCGAGGAGTGAGCGCGGCGACCTCGGGCACCTCGTCCGCGCCCTCATGGACGAGGGGAAGGCCGTGGCGGCGGCCGCGGGGATCGAGCTGCACGAGGATCCGTGGGAGATGAACGTGCTCGCGACGCGTCGCGGCAGCGCGCACTACCCGTCGATGCTCGAGGACGTCGACGCGCGGCGGCCGACCGAGATCGACCTGATCACGGGCGCGCTGCTCGACGAATCCGAGCGCGTCGGCGTCCCCGTACCCCTGCACACGGCTCTCTACCGACTGATCAAGGCCAAGGAGGCTTCATGGCAGATCGAGACCGGGTAATCCGAAGGGAGGCAGGAATGACGGTAGGAAGGCGGTGGCGCACGTTCGGCGTGCTCCTCGCGATCGGCTCGCTGGTGGCTGCCGTCGTCGGCACAGGTGTCGGCGGGTCGGCGACGGCGCAGGGCGGGCCGATCGTGATCGGCTGGGCGTACGACAACAGCGGCAACATGGCGCCGTTCGACGGGCCGGCGCTCGCCGCCGCCCAGATCCAGGTCAAGTCGATCAACGCCAAGGGCGGCGTCGGCGGGCGGCAGCTCCAGATCAAGACCTGCCCGACGCAACAACAACAACCCGGCGAAGGCCAAGGCGTGTGCCCGCAGCCTGCTCGGCGCCGGCGCGCAGATCATGTTCGTGACCTGCGACGTGGACTTCGCGACGCCGGTCGTGCAGGAGGCGATCAACCGCGGCAAGCTCGCGGTCGCCCCGTGCATCGGCACCGACCAGATGGGCCCGAAGCGCTTCGGCGCGGCCAAGGGCCGGCTCGCGTTCAGCTTCGGCAACGTCGCTCAGGACGAGGGCTCCGCGATGGCCGAGTACGCGTGGCGGCAAGGGCTGGCGGTCGGCGGCGACTGGCGACGAACACGCTGCTCGTCTACTTCAAGAACGTCGTCACGGCGTTCGAGAAGCGCTTCACGCAGCTCGGCGGCCGCGTCGTCGCCCGCGAGAGCTACGCGACCGGCGCGAACAACGTCAACGCGGCGGTAAGCCGCCTGAACAGCGCCGACGCGGATGTCGTCGTCACGTCGACCGCCTTCGGCGAGCTGCCGGCGATCGTCGGCGGGCTGCGCTCGCTCGGCAACACCACGCCGATCCTGAACTCCTGGGCCGGCGACGGCACCTACTGGCTGCCGAAGGGCCAGGACATCGACGAGTACTACCTCGTCACGTACGCGTCGATCTTCGGCGACGATCCGAGCAAGGCGGTCAAGAACATGATCGCGTCGCTCAAGAAGGCCGGCGCAGCCCCCGGGACGGGCGGCTTCGTCACCGGTGCGGCGGCGATCGACGGCGTCGTCGAAGCGATCCGCCGGGCGGGCGGCTCGACGAGCGGTCTCGCGCTCGCGAGGGAGCTCGAGAAGTTCACCCGAGTGCCCGCGCTCGGCGGGAACGTCAGCTTCTCGAAGAGCCTGCACAGCGTCTTCGGGCGCCAGTACCGCGTGCTCAGGATCCAGGACAGCAAGGCGAAGCTGGTCGGCACGGTTCGGGCGAAGGTCATCCCGAAGATCTAGGTTGGCCGCGGCCGTCGAGATCGACACCCCGAGGAGGCCCGGAGGATCGCTCCGGGCCTCCTCCGTGTCGCGCTCGTTTGCCGGTGTCCAGGCGCTGCGCGAGGTCACGCTCGCCGTGCACCGGCACGAGGTCGTCGGGCTGATCGGCCCGAACGGCGCCGGCAAGTCGACGCTCGTCAATCGTCATGAGCGGATTCGACACGCCCGACCGCCGGGACGATCGAGCTCGAGGACCGCGACGTGACGAGGTGGAGCGCGCACCGGCGCGGCGCGCTCCGGGCTCGCGCGGACCTTCCAGCACAGCCGCTCGTTCCGCGATCTCACGCGTGCGCGAGAACGTCGAGGTGGCCGCGCTCGGGATCGGCACGAGGGCGCCCGCGGCGCGGCGTCGCGGCGACGAGCTGCTCGAGCTGCGTCGGGCTGGCGGGCGCGCCGAGTCGCCGCGGGCACGCTCTCGCACGGCGACGAGCGGCGCCTCGGCGTCGCGCGGGCGCTCGCGACCGAGCCGCGCTTCGTCCTCCTCGACGAGCCGGCCGCGGGGCTGCCCGAGGCCGAGGTGCCGGAGTTCGCGGACGTGATCAGATCGATCCGCGACGAGCACGACGCCGGCGTGCTCCTGATCGACCACAACATGGCGCTCGTGATGGACGTCTGCGACCGCATCCACGTGCTCGACCAGGGCCGCACGCTCGCGGAGGGGACGCCGGCGGAGATCAGGGCCAACCTCGACGTGGCCGCCGCGTACCTGGGCGAGAGCGCCGTCCACGAGGAGCCGGATGACGCGCGATGCTCGCGCTCGAGGATCTCGAGGTGCGCTACGGCGCCGTCCCCGCGGTGCGCGGGCTCTCGCTCGAGGTCGGCCCGCGGCGAGATCGTCGGGCTGATCGGCCCGAACGGCGCGGGCAAGTCGACGACCCTGCACGCGATCATGGGCCTGCTGTCGCCGCGCGCGGGCGACGATCCGGCTCGAGGGCGCCTCGCTCGCCGGCCGCCGTCCCGAGGACGATCGCCCGCGCCGGCGTCGCGCTCGTGCCCGAGGGCCGGCGGATCTTCGGCGAGCTTCACGGTCGAGGAGAACCTGCGGCTCGGCCTCGCGGCGCGGACCGGCAACGGCGAGGCGGGCGAGCTCGAGCGTGGTCTACGACGCTCTTCCCGGTCCTCGCGCGAGATGCAGCAGGCCGGCAGGCCGGAGCGCTGTCGGGCGGGCAGCAGCAGCAGCTCGCGATCGCACGCGCGCTCGTCGCCGGCCGCGAGCTGCTGCTCCTCGACGAGCCGTCGCTCGGGCTCGCGCCGACGGTCGTCGACATCGTCTTCGAGCGCGCTGGCGGCGATCCGCGAGCGAGGGGTGACGGTGCTCCTCGTCGAGCAGCGGGCGCAGCGGACGGTCGCCTTCGCCGACCGCACGTACGTGCTCGCGAACGGCGAGCTGCGCCTGACGCTGGCGCCCGACGACGCCGACGACACGGACGAGGCTGGTCGCCGCCTACCTCTCGCTGAGCGGTGCTCGTCGCGATCGACGCGCAGACGGTCGTCGACGCGGTCGGGCTCGGCGCGATCTACGCGCTCATGGCGGTCGGCATCGGGCTCGTCTTCGGCGTGCTCCGACTCGTCAACTTCGCCTACGGGCAGCTCGTCATGGCCGGCGCCTACACGCTCGCGTTCACGTCGACGTGGCCCGTCGCGGCGAGCGTGCTCGCGTGCTTCGTCGTCGTCGTGCTGCTGTCGCTCGCGCTCGAGCGCGCGGTCTTCCGGCCGCTGCGCACGCAGTCGCCTGCGGTGATGCTCGTGACCACCTTCGCGATCGCGTTCCTGCTGCAGTCGATCGCGCTCATCGGCGACCTTCGCGACGGCACGATCGGCGAGCCGGCCTCGTCGGTCGCGCCGCTGAACCGGGCCGTCACCGTCGGCGGCGTGGACGTCCGCAAGGTGACGATCGTCGCCATCGTCGTCGCGGTGGTTGCGCTCGGCCTGCTGGCGCTCCTGCTCGCGCGCACGACGATCGGGCTGCACATGCGCGCCGCGGCGACCGACTTCCGGACCGCGAGGCTCCTCGGCGTGCGCGCGAACCGCGTCATCGGCTTCGCGGTCGTCCTCTCCGGTGTCCTCGCGGCTGCGGTCGCGGTCATCCTGACCGTGCAGTTCCCGCTCGTGACGCCGGACTTCGCCCTCAAGGAGACGATCGTCGTCCTCGTCGGCGTCGTCGTCGGCGGCATCGACCGGCTGTGGACGGCGACGCTCGGCGGCTTCGCGATCGGCTTCGCGACCGGGATCATCAACGGCGCGCTGCCGACCGACAAGACCGTCTTCCTGCCCTCCGCCGTCTTCGCGCTCGTCATCCTCGTCCTGCTGCTCCGTCCCGCCGGGCTCTTCGCCGGGCGCCACACGACCGTCGTCGACCGCGCGTGACGGGGTGGTGGCCGCAGCTCGCGGTGCCCGCCGCGCTCGTCGCGCTCGTCGGCGCCGGCGCGACCTTCGTCTCGGACGCGAACGAGATCCACTTCCTGAACGCGCTCGTCGCCGTCGCGATCGTCGTCTCGATCTACGTGTTCGTCGGCAACTCGGGCGTGCTCTCGTTCGGCCAGATCAGCTTCGTCGCGGTGGGGGCGTTCGCGGCGGGCGTCATGACGGTGCCGCTCGAGTCGAAGACGGGCGTGCTGCCCGACCTCTTCCCGATCCTGCGCGACCACACCGTCGGCAACGTCGCCTCACTCGTGCTCGCGGCGGCGGCGCGGCGGCGTGCTGGCGCTGGCCGTCGGCATGCCGCTGATGCGCCTCTCCGGTCTCGCCGCCGGGATCGCCACGTTCGCGGTGCTCGAGATCACCCACAACCTGCTGCGGGAGTGGACGCGGATCGGGCCAGGCGCGACGACGCTGTCGCTCGTGCCGGAGACGACCGGCGCGCTCCAGGCGACGATCGGCGCGCTGCTCGTCGTCGCCGTCGCCTTCGGCTACCAGCGCAGCCGCCTCGGGCGCATGCTGCGCGCGACCCGCGAGGATCCCGCGGTGGCCCAGGCCGTCGGGATCAGCGTCCACCGGCAGCGGCTGTGGGCCTTCACGCTCTCCGGCGCGCTCGCCGGCTTCGCCGGCGGCCTGTACGTCCACATGCTCGGCTCGATCACGACCGAGCAGGTCTATCTCGAGCTGACCTTCATCACGCTGGCGATGCTCGTCGTCGGCGGGCTCACGAGCCTCTGGGGCGCGGTCGTCGGCGCGCTCGCGGTCAGCGGGCTCGACTCGATCCTCGGCAACGCGGAGAACGGCGTCGACGTCGGCCTGCGGATCGACCTGCCGACGGGCTCGCGCCTCGTCGTCGTCGGGAGCGCTCATGGCGCTCGTGCTCATCCTGCGGCCGTCCGGGCTCACCGGCGGCCGCGAGGTGACGCTGCGACGGAGGCCGTCGTGAGGGTCTGCGTCGTCGGCTGCGGCGCCGTCGGCTCGCTCTTCGCGGCGAACCTCGCGCTCCTGGACGACGTCGAGGTGTGGGCGTACGACCTGTCCGAGGCGCACGTGGCGGCGATCAACGACCGCGGCCTCCGGCTCGTCGGGGCGGGGGAGGTGCACGCGACCGGGATCCACGCGACGACGGACGCGGCCGAGCTGCCCCCGTGCGACTTCGGCCTCGTCGCGACGAAGGCCATGCACACCGACGCGGCCATCGCGGCGACCGCCCACGCCTTCGACGACCGGCAGCGTCGCGTCCGTGCAGAACGGCGTCGGCAACGAGGAGACGCTCGCTGCCCACGTGAACCGGGTCATCCGCGGGACGACGTTCCCGGCGGGCAAGATCCTCGAGCCCGGCGTCGTGCAGTGGGACGTCAAGGGCGACACGACGCTCGGCCCGTTCGAGCCGAGCCCCGCCACGCAGGACGAGATCGAGCGCCTGGCGGAGGCCTGCACGAGGGCGGGCATGCCGACGGCGGCCGTCGCGGACGCGCGCGGCGCGCAGTGGCGGAAGGTGATCTTCAACGCCAGCACGAACCCGGTCGGCGCGCTCACCGGGCTGACCCACGGCCGCGTCTGCGAGCTGCCGCCGCTGCGGCGCTTCGTCTCGGGACTCGTCGACGAGGGCAAGGCCGTCGCCGCCGCACAGGGAATCGAGCTCGACGCCGACCCGGAGGACCTGATCGACCACGCCGCTCGTCCGGACGTCGCCTACGGGCACAAGGCGAGCATGCTCCAGGACGTCGAGGCTCGGCGGCGTGACCGAGGTCGACTACCTGAACGGCGGCATCGTCCGATTCGGCGACGAGCACGGTGTGCCGACACCACTCAACCGGGCCGTCGTGGCCCTGATCAAGGGAATGGAGGCGTCGTGGACGCAGAACTGACTCGGCGGTACGCGAACGTCCGCGCGGCGATGGCGGAGCACGACCTCGACGCGCTCGTCGTCTCCGGGAGCGAGTACAGCGGCTTCGAGGGATCGGTGACGTACCTCTCCGGCTTCCAGATCGTCCACCGCTACGCCTACGTCGTCGTCCCCGCCGACGGCGAGCCGCAGATCGTCTTCCCGAGCGAGGCGCGCTACGTCGGCGAGCACGGCACCGCGCAGCTCGAGCAGGTCTTCCACGACAGGCCCGGCGAGCACATCGCGTCGATCGCGCGCGATCGCGGCTGGCGCCGCGTGGGCGTCTACGGGCTCGACTACATCATGAGCGTGCGCGACTTCCGGGCCCTCGACGGGAGCGCCGAGCTCGTCCCGTTCGACGTCGAGTTCGACCACGCGCGCGCGGTCAAGAGCGACGCCGAGCTCGAGTCGGTGCGCGAGAGCGTCCGCATCAACGAGGACGGCTTCGACGCCTTCCACGCCGCGTACGAGCCGGGCAAGCCGGCCGCCGCGGTGATGGCCGCCGCCGAGGAGCTCTTCGTCGAGCGCGGCTGCGGCCGGCTGACGATGAACATGGTGCTGATCGGGCCCGAGTTCGCGATCGCGAAGGCGGAGACCCGGCTCGGCGACTTCTGCCTGCCGTCCCTCGAGGTAGCCGGGCCCGGGGATGCACTGGGTGGAGGTGTCACGCGCGATCGGCAACGCGGACGCCGAGACGCTGCGCATGCTCGAGGCCTACGAGGAGTACTACGCGGCGGCGCCGGCGGCGATGCGGCCGGGCGCGTCCGCGCACGACGTCCACCGGGCGGTCTCGAAGGGCTTCACGCGAGCGCGGCTACCACCTCGGCCACGTGACCGGGCACTCGATCGGGATGACGATGATCGAGCACCCCAAGATCGGCGAGGGCGTCGAGTTCGAGCTGGCCCCGAACATGGTCTTCTCGATGCACCCGCACGCGATCGCCGCGGACGGCAAGGCCTGCCTCTACATGCAGGACACGTGGCTCGTGACGGAGTCCGGCGGCGAGCCGCTGTCGCGCCTGCCGATGCGGATCTTCGGAGAGCTCTAGGAGTTGCAGCCGCAGATCCGCTGGCCCAGCTCGCGGCGCTCGAAGAGCAGGCCGCAGCGCGCGCACGAGGCGGGAATGACGCGTGCGCGCACGAGCAGGGCACGGAAGAGGACGACCCAGAAGGCGGCATATCCGATCAGCATCTGCGTGGTCATACTTGCCTTATCGACGCCGTTTGCGAGGCCGGTACATGCCGCTGAAGGGTGATCTGACCCGGCGGCTCGCGGTTGCCCGGGGCGATGCTCCGGCCGACCTCGTCGTCCGCGGCGGCCGAGTGCTCTCGGTCTTCACGCGTGAGTGGCTCGAAGCCGACGTGGCGATCTGCGACGGGATGATCGCGGGGGTCGGCTCGTACGAGGGCCGCGAGACGATCGACGCCGACGGCGCCTACGTCGCGCCCGGCCTCATCGACGCGCATCTCCATCTCGAGACGTCGAAGCTGCTGCCGTCCGAGTTCGCGCGCCTCGTGCTCCCGCTCGGCACGACCGCAGTCGTCGCCGACCCGCACGAGATCGCGAACGTCCTGGGCACCGACGGCGTCCACTGGCTCGTCGACGTGTGCGAGCACCTGCCGCTCGAGGTGTTCTTCACCGCCTCGTCCTGCGTGCCCGCGTCGCAGTTCGAGTCGCCGCACCGGCCGTTCACGACCGGGGATCTCGAGAGCCTCCTTCGCCGCAAGCGCGTGATCGGGCTGGCGGAGATGATGAACTTCCCCGGCGTCATCGGCGGCGATCCGGCGGAGCTCGCAAAGCTCGCCGTCGGCGGCGCCGAGCGGGTCGACGGGCACGCGCCGGGTGTTCGCGGGCACGCGCTGCAGGCGTACGCCGCCGCAGGGATCCGCTCCGACCACGAGGCGTTCACCGTCGAGGAGGGCCGCGAGCGCCTTCGAGCCGGCCTCTGGCTCCTCATCCGCGAGGCGTCCGCCGCCCGCAACCTGCGCGCGCTGGTCCCGCTCGTCGCGGAGTTCGGGCCGCACCGGATGGCCTTCTGCACCGACGACCGCGAGCCCGAGCACATCGCGACGGACGGGCACATCAACGCGATCGTGCGCGACGCCGTCTCGCTCGGCGTATCGCCCGCGGACGCGCTGACGATGGCCTCGCATCACCCCGCGCTCTGGCACGGCCTCGACCACCTGGGCGCGGTCGCCCCGGGCTATCAGGCCGACCTGCTCGTCCTCCCCGATCTCGAGCGCTTCGTGCCCGCGCTCGTCCTCAAGCGCGGCCGCGCCGTCGAGAGACCGTCGAGCCGACCCCCGTGCCCGAGTGGGTGCGCCAGAGCGTGCGGCTGCGACCGGTGGACGCGACCGACTTCGCGGTGCCGTGGGAGGGCGGTCCGGCCCGCGTGATCGGCCTCGTCCCGGGTCAGATCGTGACGGACGCGCTCGTCGAGGAGCTGCCCGCGGTGGACGGCTGCGCGCATGCTGATCCCGCGCGCGACCTGGCGAAGATCGCCGTCGTCGAGCGCCACCTCGGCACGGGCCGGATCGGCATGGGCTTCGTGCGCGGCTTCGGCCTCGAGCGCGGTGCGCTGGCCTCGACGTTCTCGCACGACGCGCACAACCTGGTCGTCGTCGGGATGAGCGACGAGGACATGGCGACCGCCGTCTCCCGGCTGGCCGAGCTCGGCGGCGGGCTCGTCGTCGTCGACGGCGGCAGGGTCGCCGCCGAGCTGCCGCTGCCGGTCGCGGGCCTGCTCTCGGATCGTGCCGCTCGCGGACGTGATCGCCGGCAGCGAGGCGACCGTGGCGGCAGTGCACGCCCTCGGCTCGAGCGTCGAGTCGCCGTTCCAGTCGATGGCGTTCCTCGCGCTCTCGGTGATCCCGAGCCTCAAGCTGACCGACCGTGGGCTCGTCGACGTCGACCGGTTCGAGCTCGTACCGCTTCGCGCCGACGGCGTGCTCAGCGCAGCCTCGACGAGCGCGGACGCCCGGGTACACTCAGAAACGTGAGCTGGCCCTTCATCGTGCTGCTCGCCTGCGCGGTCGTCGTCGTGATCGCGGCCGAGTGGCACCGCCTCGGCGGACGCGTCACCTCGACCAGATTCGGCAACGAGGCGCGGCGCACGCGCGAGCGCCAGCGGCGCAAGTCGAACCTGAAGCTCGTGCGCTCCGAGACCGAGGAGTTCGAGCAGAGCGTCCAGCGCGACCTCGCCGAGCTCCCGACAACGAAGGAGCGCGACCGCCGCTAGCGGGCGGTGACGGTGAAGCGCGCGCGGAGGATGCGCGTGTTCGGCAGGATCTTCGCGACGTTCTCCATGTTGCGCGACTCCTGGTAGTCCGAGACCTGGAGGAAGAGCGTGTGCCGGCCTGTGCCGCAGCCCGCTCGTCGCGCACGACGATGCGGCCGGCCGACGAGCCGCGCCGGGCGCTCGCGGCCGTCGACCCGCAGGACGATCGAGGCCGGGTCGATGCCGGCGCCCGCGTCGGTCGCGCGGACCGAGAGGGGGGCACCGCGCCTCGATCGTGCGAACCGGGAGCTGGAGCGCCGGCGGAGTCGTGTCGCCGATCCAGAGCCGGAACGTGAACGCCCCCGGCTGCCCGTCCGCAGGCGTGTCGAAGACGATGTCGTAGGTGCCGGCGGCCGGCATGATCGCCCCGGCGACGGGCACCGGCTGGCGGAAGATCTTGAGATACGGGTTGAGGTTGAACGGCAGCGCCGCATAGCCGGTGAGCCGGTTCTCGTCGCCCGCGCGCATCGTGCGCGGCGAGACGCTCACGTTCGGCGCCGGTCGAGAGGACGACGACGCCGAAGTTCGCCGCAGCCCGCGGCAGCCTGAGCCGGTACACGCGCTCCGGGCCGGAGAGGTCGGTCGGGAAGCCCAGCCGGTCGGGGCTCTCGGGGTAGCGGTAGCGGGAGACGAGCGTCGAGCCGCCCTGGGTGGTGCCGCGGTAGACGCCGGCGCGTGAGAGCGGCGTCGTCCTCGCGGTGGCGAGCGCCGGGTCGGCGACGCGGAACCAGTACGGGATGCGCCTGCGCTCCGCGCCGCGCGTCAGCACGACGAAGCCCGAGACCTCGGCCTCCGCCGCGCCGGCGGTCGTCACGGTCACCGGCAGCGCGCTCGGCACGGTCACGGCCGGCGGCGCGGCGATCGTCGCGCCGGTGACGGCGGTCTGCGGCTCGACCGTCACGGCCCACTCACCCGCCGCCGCCGCCGGCGTCGGTCAGGGTCACGGCCTGCGTGAGCGTCGCCGTCGACGAGACGAGGCCGAACGAGAGCGCCACCGGCGTCGCGAAGACGAGCGGGTCGTTGGCGCGCTGGAGATTGACGACGCCGCCACCTTCGCGGATGGTCGACGCCTCGACGTTGCGCGAGTCGCCCGCGAACGCACGGTCGCCAGTGAGCGCGAGCGCCGACTTCACCTGCGCGGGCGTCCAGGACGGGTGCCGCTGCAGGAGCAGCGCGACCGCTCCGGCCACGTGCGGCGCGGCCATGCTCGTGCCCGACAGCGTCGTGTACTGGGCGCCGGGGGCGGCGGAGAGGACGTTGACGCCGGGTGCGCTCACCTCGGGCTTCAGCTGCAGCGAGAGCGGCGTCGGGCCGCTCGAGGAGAACGAGGCGATGACGTCGGCCGGCCCGATCGCGCGATCGAGGTGACCGCGCCGACGGTGATCGCGTCCCGCGTCGAGCCGGGGGAGGAGAGCGAGCCGCGGCCGAACTCGCCGTAGTCGTTGCCCGCGGCGATGACCGGCACGACGCCGGCGCGGGCTGCGGCCGTCAGCGCCTGGGCGACGATGTCGCGGGCCGGCTCGACCTCGGGCTCGCCGAGGGACATGTTGATCACGTCCATGCCGTCCTTGACCGCGGCCTCGATCGCGGCGACGAGCTCGGGCGAGTTGCCGTCGAGCCCGACGTCGGCGGCGGTCGGGATCGTGAGAGCCTTGTAGTTGCCGAGGTAGGCGCGCGGCGCGACGCCCGAGATCCGGTCGCCGGCGGCTGCCGTGTTGGCGTTGCCGGCGGCGATCCCGGCGACGTGCGTCCCGTGCGAGGAGTACTCGGGGTCGAACGGCGTCGAGGCGTGCCGCCAGGCCGGGCTCGGCGGCGGGAAGGCGCGCGCGACGATCACCTTCGCGGTCGTGTAGTCGCGCTGCCCCTTCGGGAAGCCCGCGGGCATGCGGTAGCCCTGCGGGTTGAAGAACGGGTGCGACTGGTCGATCCCCTCGTCGATGATCGCGATCTTGATGCCCTCGCCGGCGTTCGTGAGCCCCGGTTGCCAGAGTGCCGGCGCGCCGATCTGCTGCGGCGTCGCGGTCGAGCTGGGGCGTGTAGCGCGCGTTCGGGAAGACGCGGGCGACGCCCGGGATGCGCTCCAGCCGCGAGACGCTGCTCTGCGGCAGGACGACGGAGAACCCGTTCACGACCATCTGGTAGCGCCAGCGGACGCGCGCGCCCGGTAGCGGCCGCCTCGATCCGGCGCTCGACCCGCGCCTGCGCGGCCTCCATCGCTCGCGCCTGCCGTCGGCTCCGGCGAGCCAGCGCGTCGTCCCGAGCGGGCGCTGCTCGAGGCCGACGACGACCTGGACGAGCTGGTCGCTGCTGCGATCCGGGCGCGCCTGGGCGCTGCCGGCGAGCGGCAGGAGTGACAACGCGAACAGAACGACGAGGCGCCGCAGCACGCGTCCAGCCTAGCTTCGGCCGGTGAAGATGGCGTTAACGCCCTATTCGTATTGCAGCGCCCGCAGCGGGTCGAGCTTCGCCGCCCGGCGGGCCGGCGTGATCGCGGCCAGGAGCCCGGCGATGACGGCCACGATCGTGAGCACGACCAGCTGGCCGAGCGGGAGCTCGAAGCGGAGGTCGTACTGGGAGAGCGCCCGCGTCACGAGGGCGGCGAGGAAGATCCCGAGCGGCAGCCCGAGCGCCGCGCCGATGAGCGCCGTGATCACGCTCTCGTGCCGGATCATCCGTCGCGTCTGGCGGCGGGTCATCCCCACCGCCCGCAGCATCCCGAGCTCCCGCGTGCGCTCGAAGACCGACAGGGCGAGCGTGTTGACCATGCCGAAGAGGCTGATGATCACGGAGAGCGCGAGCAGGACGTACAGGAGCAGCAGGAACTGCTGGATCTCCTGATCCTCCTTGTCGATCCACTCCGGCCGCGTGAACAGACGCGTGTCGGGGAACGGCTCGAGCGCGGACTCGACCGCCGGCCGCGTCGCCTGCACGTCGCCGTCGACGTTGAGCAGCGTGAAGCGGTTGCGCGGCCGCTCGTAGAGCTCGTCGAACGTCGCCTGGGAAACACTGGCCGAGCCGAGCAGCGGGTAGAACGGGCTCCCCTCGTAGATGCCGCGGACGACGAGATCCCTGGTCGTGCCGGCGGTCGAGCGGATCGTGATCGAGTCGCCGACGGCGAGGTCGCGATCCTCCGCAACGTTGTTGGGGAGAACGGCCCCGTCGGAGCCGAGCTGGGCGAGCACGTCGTCCGAGCCCTCCTCCCAGCGGAACCCGTAGACCTGGTCGATCTGCTCGTCGAGGCCGGTCAGGTTCGCGCCGTCGCCGTCGAGCTGGGCGATGTCCTGGCGCACGTTGCTGACGGTCTCGACGCCGTCCACCTCGCCGACCGCATCGCCCACGGCTGCCGGGAACTCCGAGTAGCCGTCCTGGGAGGTGACGATCAGGTCGGACTGGATCTGGCGCTCGATGGCGTCGCTGTTCGAGACGCGCAGGCCGTTGGCGAGAACCGAGATGAAGGTGACGAGCGCGATCCCGATCATGAGCGCCGCGGCGGTGGCGGCGGTGCGGCCCGGGTTGCGCTGGGCGTTCCGTTCGGCGATCTTGCCGGCGGCGCCGCCGATGCGCCGCGCCGGGATGCCGACGACGCGCGCCAGCGGGCGGACGAGCCGGGACGAGATCATCGCGACGCCGATGAAGAGCGCCAGGACGCCGAGCCCGAGCACGGCGAACCGGTCGCCGATGGCGATGCTGTCGTCGAGGGTCCCGTAGGCGAGGGCGAGGACCGCCAGGACGATGATCGCCCCCGCGATGTACGGCGTGAAGCGGGAGAAGCGGCCGCGGGGCATCGTCGCGCCCTCCCGCACGGCGGCGATCGGCGGCACGCGCGTCGCGCGAATCGCCGGGAAGAGGCCGGCCACGAGAGTGACGAGGGTCCCCACGAGCAGGCAGACGACGATCGTGCGCGTCGCGAACACCGTGTCCGTCGCGGGGAGCTCGAGATTGAGCGCCTTGAAGAGCGCCTTCAGGCCGACGGCGAGGGCGAGGCCGCTGAACAGGCCGACGATCGACGCGCTGAGGCCGATCACGAGCGCCTCGAGGATCACCGACCGGAGCACCTGCCGCCGCGACGCGCCCAGGGTGCGCAGGGTCGCGAACTCGCGCATCCGCTGCGCGACCGTGATCGAGAGGGTGTTGAAGATGACGAAGGCGCCGACGAAGAGCGCGATGCCGGCGAACGAGAGCAGGAAGTAGCGGATGATCGTCGTGAAGGTGGCGATCTCGCTCGACTGCTCGTTCGCCTGCTCGACGCCCGTGCGGACCGTGACGTCGTCGCCGAGCTCCGCTTCGATCCGCGTGGCCAGGTCCTCGGGGGAGGTGCCCTCCGCCGCAGCGGCCTGAACCGCGTCGAGCTGACCCTCCTTGTCCAGCAGCTCCTGCGCCGTCGCCAGGTCGAAGATGGCGAACGTGGCGCTGCCGAGCGAGCTCAGGTCGCCGTAGCGGGCGACGCCGACGATCCGGAACTGCTGCGCCGGCCCGAGCGCGGCGACGCCGATCCGGTCTCCGAGCTGCGAGGTCCTCGTCGTCGGCGACGCCCTCGTCGACGGCGACCTCGTCGCCGCCGCGCGGCCAGCGGCCCTCGACGAGGTTGAGCGGGTTGAAGCGGTCGTACTCCGGTGCCGTCTCGATGCCGAATGCGAACGACGGCGAGCCGCCGGTGTCGATCGCCTCGCCGTCCGGCCGCAGCAGCTTCGTCTGGAAGTCCTGCACCGAGCCGACGGCGATCTCGACGCCCGTCGACGCCGCGGACGGTCTCGAGGGTCTCCTCCGGGATCGGCGGCGGCTCGGGCGACTCGCCCTCGAAGCTGAAGCCGGGATCCTTGCCGGTCACGACGGCGTCGGTGCCGGCATACGAGTCGACGAAGATCGCGTCGAACGCCTTGTCGATCGTGTCCGTCAGGACGTAGGCGCCGCTCATCATCGCGACGCCGAGCACGATCGCGAGCGCCGTCAGCGTCGTGCGCAGCTTGCGCCCGGCGAGGCTCTTGAGCGCGAATCGGATCATCGGCTACGAGTCGATGCGGATGAGAGGACTTGAACCTCCACGCCCCGAAGGGCACACGGACCTGAACCGTGCGCGTCTACCAATTCCGCCACATCCGCGCGAGAGAGCAGTGTAGCCGCACGATCCCGCTCAACCCTCGAGCGCGGCGAGCACGGCGTCGGCGTGGGTGTCGGGCTTCACGCGCCGCATCACCTTCGCGACGTTGCCCTCGGCGTCGATCACGAACGTCGACCGCTCGACGCCCATGTAGGTGTTGCCGCCGTAGTTCTTCTCGACCCAGACGCCGTACTCCTCGGCGGTCGCGTGGTCGGGATCGGCGAGGAGCGTGAAGGGGAGCCCGTACTTCTCCTTGAACGCGACGTGCGACGACTCGTCGTCGGGGCTGACGCCGACGACGTGTGCGCCCGCGCGCTCGAAATCGCCCCAGGCGTCGCGGATCCCACACGCCTGCGCCGCGCAGCCCGGCGTGTCGTCCTTGGGATAGAAGTAGAGGACGACCGGCTTGCCTCGCAGGTCGGCGAGCCGGACCGCCTCGCCTGCATCGCTCGTGAGCTCGAAATCCGGAGCCGGCTTGCCTTCCTCGACCATCTGTCCTCCTCCGTCTGCCCTGGGTACCGCGCGAGCCTATCTGCGGCTTGTCGAGCGGCGAGGTCGGAAACGTCGGATCATCGTTCAGCCGGCATGCGGTCGAGGATCGAAGGCACTCGCCCGAAGATCACGACGCCGCTGATGGACAACACCGTCGCGATCGCCACCGGAACAGCCCACGCTCCAACGTCCTCACCGACAACGACGGTGAGTTGTCCGCATCCGGCCGCCACCAGGCCGGCGTACGACCACGTCATGCAGTACGCGTGGTTGGCGATGACGACCGGCGATCTCTTGCCCGCGAGGAGGGGCGAGAGCCCGGCAACGATCGTGACGAGGCTGACGACTGCCAGCGCATGGAAGACGCCGAAGGTGCTCTCTCGGTGCAGCGACAGCGCCGCCACATCCACGAGGAGAAGCGAAAGGACATACACGGTTCCGATCACCCGGTGCGTGTGCGTGCCCTTGGGCAACAGGAGAACGGCGGCGCCCGCACCCAGCGCTGAGAGCGCGGCCAGAACGTGTCCGGTCGCGAACGCCTGTTCCAGGTCGGCGGGGATCGGCTAAGCCACCTCATCTGCGATCACGATCGATCGGCTGACAGGCTCGCCTCCCACCTGCCGTTCCACCTGAACGGGCATCCCTGCGCGTCCCTTGGCGAACCAGAACCTGATGCACTCGTCGCCGCTGGCCGTGTAGCGCCAGCACGCCTCGGTCCCGAAAGGCAACGCCAGATCGACCTCGTCGATCGTCGTGGAGGAGGCCGGCTGAGATGCGTGTTGCTGGAGATCGAGCCAGCTCGAGCGGTGACGCGTCGGCTCGCCGATCGGAAGTCCCGTGGCATCGGTCGACTGGAGCTCCTGAACCGCGCCGTCGGTGTCGACCTCCACGAAACGGATCCGGCGGAAGGTCGGCTCGCCTCCAGGCTCCTCGCTCCGAACCTGGATCGTGCGGCCGCGAGGGCACCCGGCACGGATCTCTTTGGCGCTGAACGGAGTGGGGAGGTGGTCGGGCCGAAGCCGGTTTGCGTCAGGCGGCAACGACATGCGTCCAACGTATCCGAGGCCGGTCAGCGGTCTGCGAAGTCGATCCGCATGACGACCCGGCGGAGGGTCGGCCGGTGAACCTCGGTGAAGCCCGCGTCGGCGAAGATGCTGCGGCTGCCGACGTGGATCTCGTCCCAGATGACCTCCTTGCCGGGCTCGGTGATCATCGGATACGCCTCGAGAGCGCGTGCGCCACGCTCGCGGGCGAAGTCGACGGCGGCGCGAGCGAGCGCGCGACTGATGCCGCGGCGCCGGTACCCGGCGCGGGCAAAGACGCACGTCACCGCCCAGATGCTGTCGTCGGTCTTGTCCTCCGTGCGGCCCGTCCACGGAACGCGGTAGACGCGCAGCAGGCCCGAGTACGCGGTGCGGGGCTCGACCGCGCACCAGCCGACGGGCTCGCCGTCCAGGTACGCGACGAGGCCGCTCGTCGTCTCCGAGTCTGGCCGGCCGCACTCTGTCTGTTGGCGCAGCCGGTGGGCGCGCTCCTCGGCGGGGAACGAGCCGAACGACTCCTTCGGCTGCAGCTTGAACCGCTGGCACTGGCACAGCGCCGCCGACCCGCGCGTCCCGAACACGGTCTGGAGATCCTCGCAGCCGGCCTCGTTGGCGGGGACGATCCTGAGCGCAGCTGCCGGCACGGGACTGAGCCTACCGAGGCCGGTTGAGCGCGTGAGCGGCGACCGATTCCCGCAATTTGCGAACTTCTGGGGAGGGCGGGCAGGCCCGGGAGTTCCCGTGTATGGGCTGCCGTGCTAGACCGTCGGTGAACCGGGAGGGCGGTGTATGGGAGTACGCGTCGGGTTCCTTCGGTACGCGCTGGGCTTGCTGGCGCTCCTCGTCGTCGGTGGGGCGACTGCGTCGGCCGAGACCCTTGCCGACGAGGCGGTCTCGTTGTCGGTGGAGGCGACGACGGCGGGAGCCGAGCCCGGGACGGCCGCGGTCTTCACGGTCAGGCTGTCGGAGCCCGTGGACTCCGCCGTCTCCGCGCGCCTCTCGACCGAGCCTGACGACGGCGCCGACCCTGCCACAGCCGGTGCCGACTACGTGCCGGCGGACGAGGTGCTCGTGAAGCTGTCGAAAGGCGAGACCGCCGAGAAGGTCGAGGTGAAGGTCGTCGACGACTCCCTCGACGAGGCGCGCGAGACGTTCCTCGTCGTCCTCTCGGCGAGCGTGGCGCAGGGCATCCGGATCGACCCGACCAAGCGGACCGCGACAGGGGCGATCCAGGACAACGACGATCCGCCCTCGGCCAAGGTCGCGAACGCACCCGACGTGACGGAGGGCAACTCCGGCTCCGCGGCGGCGAACTTCACGGTCACGCTGTCGAAGAAGAGCGGCCGGGAGGCGCGCGTCGCGTTCGCCACCCGCGACGGCACCGCGAAGGCGGGGGAGGACTACGTCGCGAGATCGGGCGTGCTCAGGATCCCGGCAGGCGATCTCAGCGGCACCGTGCGGGTCGACGTCACCGGCGACACGAAGGTCGAGATCGCGGAGTCGTTCGCGCTCGTCATCTCGCGCCACGACGAGACGGCGGTGATGGGATCGCCCACCGAAGGAACCGCCAAGATCCTCAACGACGACACGGGCGCTCCACCACCGACCCCCGCGAGCCTCTCGATCGCGGACGTCAGCGCCGACGAGCCGGCCGGCCAGACGGCTACGGCGACGTTCCGGGTCACGCTCGCGCCGGCCGTGCCGCGGGCGGTGACGGTCAAGTGGGCCACCGCCGACGGCACCGCCACGGCGGGGAAGGACTACACGGCCGGGAGCGGGACGGTCTCGTTCGCGGCGAACGAGACGTCGAAGACGGTCGCCGTCACCCTGCTCGGCGACGAGCTGGCGGAGAGCAACGAGACCTTCGGCGTCAACCTCAGCGCGCCGACCGGGGCGACGCTGGCCGACGCCCAGGCAGTGGGCACGATCGTCGAGAAGGCCGCTGCACCGTCGATGTCGATCACCGACGTGGTCGCGCGCGAGAGCGAAGGCGCCTCGTTCACGGTGGAGCTGACGCGGGCCGCCTCCAGCCGCGTCAGTGTGACGGTGAGCACGAGCGACGGCACCGCGCGGGAGGGCCTCGACTACCTCGGGCGGACCGCGACGATCGAGTTCGCGCCCGGCGAGCGGACGAAGACGATCTCCGTCACCGTGCTGGACGACGAGCTGGCGGAGCCGGCCGAGACGTTCTCCGTCGGCCTCGGCAACCCGGTGAACGCGGTCATCTCGAAGATCCGAGGTACCGGGACGATCGAGAGCAGCGACCAGGCAGCGCCGGGCGTCGTGCGTCCGGCCGCGATCCCGGCCGCGGCGCTGCCGGTCACGGTGACCCCGCCGAAGAAGGCAGGGACGAAGGGGAAGACGGCCACGGTCTCGACCGCCCGCCTACCCCGCATGGCGCTCTGGCCGCTCACCGTGAAGGTGGGGCCGAAGGGCATCGCGCGGATGACGGCGGCGTGCAAGCGGCAGTCGCGCGTGACCTGCAGCGGCCGCGTCGCACTCGAGACGGTCGCGAAACCGAAGTTCCGGCTCGCCGTGAAGTCGTTCCGCATCGGCCGGGGCAAGCAGGCGTCGGTGCCTCTGAAGCTCGATCTTCGCGGCCTCAGGCTGCTCGCGCGCGAGGGCAGGATCCGCGCCCGCGTGGTCGTGCTCGTCAGGGTCGGTGCCGTCTACCTGCGGGTGCTTCCCGGTGTGATCACCCTCGAGTCCGCCGACGCGGGCTCGTCGAAGCTCAAGCCCTAGCCCTTGCCTCCGCTCGGTAGGGTCCGCCGCGATGCTGTCGGCGCACGCGACCATCGCCTACCTCGCGGTCGCGGTGCCGGCGCTGGCCGCGGCCGTCGGCGGCTTCGTCTACTGGCGCCGGCGCGGCGCGGGGCGCATCGTCGCGAATCTGCTCGCGCTCGCGCAGACGCTCCTCGTCGCACAGGTCGGGCTCGGCCTGCTCCTCCTCTCCGACGAGCGCCGGGCCGCCGACGAGCTGCACTACGTCTACGGCTCGCTCTCGCTCGGCGCGCTGCTCGTGCCGTGGCTCTACGCACCGGCGGTCGGCCCGCGGCGGCTCGCCTGGTTCGCCGGCATGTCCGCTCTCGCCGCCGCCCTCGCCGTGCGAGCATTCATGACCGGCTCGTGAACAGGATCAAGCGCTTCTTCACGGAGATGAACCCGCTCGTCAGGGGCCTGCTCATCGTCGCCCTCGTTGCGGCCGTCGTCGTCGTCCTCTCGCTCGAGGAGGTCGTCGCGACCGTCGGCGGGCTGCTGAGCATCGCGTTCTTCCTCGCCGTCGCGTTCTTCCTCTTCCTGCTCTGGCGCGAGCGGCGCGGCGACATCGAGTCGTGGGGCGACCGCAGCCGGCGGGTGTTCTATGCCGCGATCATCCTCGCCGTCGTCGACATCGGCGCGTTCATCGGCCTCAGCCCGAGTGGGCGCGACGCCCTCGCGTTCTTCCTCGTCCTCGGCGGCTGCGCGTACGCGGCCGTCCGCGTCTGGCGCGACGAGCACCGCTACAGCTGACTTTGCAACAGTCAGTTGCTAGGTCAGAGCGCGCGCCGCGGCGCCGTCGAGCACGTCGAGCGCGGCGCGGATCTCCATCGCCTGCCCGACGAAGATCGGCGTGTCACGTTCCGTGTAGCGCGAGGCCTCGCTCTCGCGGAGAGTCAGCATCAGGTGCATGAAGTCCGACGGCTCCTCGCACTCGAAGGCGGTCATGAACTCCTGGTCGTCGATGCCGAAGGAGTACGTGGTGTGGTTCTGGATCGAGGGGAACCGCGCGCCTGTCTGGATGTGCTCGTCCATCGCCCGCTGGCGATCCTCGAGCGGCAGCGCGTACCAGGGACGCGTCTTCACGAAGGGATAGACGACGAGATATGGATGCCCGCGCGGCACGACCTTTCTGGCGCGGCGCGCCTGGCTGTACTGCGAGGCCTTCGTCGTCGCGAGGTACGAGTACGGCGTCTCGAGCCAGCCGGCGAGCGGCGTCCCGTTCAGCGCCGCGCCGAGCTCGCCGAGGTCCTCGTACCGCTCCGTGATCTTCCAGAGGAAGAAGTCGCAGTCGGGCCGGACGCCCGCCGTCGAGTACGCCCGCACCTCGAGGCGCTCCGCCCACGACTCGACCACGTCGGCGAACGCGTCCTTGCCAGCGGCGCGCTCGTCGACGGGCAGGCGCCGCCAGGCCGGGTCGACCTTGTAGAAGGTGTAGGCGACGTACTGGCCGCTGCTCGGCTCGCTCACGCTCCTATCGTACGCACCCCGCCCGGGCCGCCTCGACGGCCTCGCGCACCGCAGGCAGGCTCGACTTGGGCGTCCCGTCGACGTAGTACGCGCCGGACTGGAAGCCGGCCAGGGCCGGCTCGTCGTGCGAGTGGAAGACGAGCAGCCCGACGACGCCCTCCTGGCACGCCGCCAGCTCGAGCGCACGGCGGTAGAAGTCGGCCTGCGTCGCCTCGTCGACGGGACTCGCGAGCTCGGTGCCCTCGTAGAGGCTCGCCTTCGCCGGCGGGATCGCGCTCTCGATCCCGAGCTCGCTGTAGAGCACCGGCACCTCGCGTCCGAACGCCTCGTGCAGCAGCCCCTGGAGCCGGTCGATGTCGGCGAGCCCGAGCGTGCGCGAGCGCGGGTTCGGGTGCGGGACGTCCGGCGGCGTGCTCGCGGTCTCGGGATACGGGTGGAAGGCGAAGCCGTCGAGGACCGGCTCCGTCCTGCCGCTCGCGCGGAGCGCCTCTCCGAGCTCCCGGATGAAGGTGCCCGGCGAGTGCGTCGGCCGCGCCCCGTTCGGCCGGTCGCTGCCGCGCGGGCCGAGCGCGCCGCCCCAGACGCTGACGTCGGGCGCGGCCTCCTCGACCGCGTCGTAGACGTCCGCGAGCAACGCGAGATAGTCGCGCGGCGCCGCGCTCTCCCCGTCAGGCCCGAACTGCGGCTGCCAGAAGCGGTTGACGTTCGGCTCGTTCCCGACGATCAGATCGCGCACCTCCGGCACGTCGCGCACGATCGCCGCCGCGTACGAGGCGAACTCGCTCCGCGCCGCCGGCGTCAGCGGCGTCGTCGCCGAGCCGCGGTGGAAGACGGCGAGGAACAGGCGGAGGTCTCGCTCGCTCGCACGCGGCCGCGACCTCGCGCAGGATCGCGAGCTCCTCGGCGGTCGGCCGGTCGAGCCCGGGCTCCCAGTAGCTCGTGATCGCGAGCGCGTCGTAGCCGACGTCGGCGAGCTGGTCGAGCGTCGGACCGCCGTGGCGAACGGCGTCGTCGACGGCGCCGACGACGAAGCCCGACCCCTCCTCGCCGCCCCCACAGCCGGCCAGGGAGAGGACGACGGCGGCGAGCGCCACGCCCGCCCGGACAGCCCGCAGCACGCGGCTAGGCTAGCCGCCGTGGCCGACGTGCGGGACAAGCTGAAGAGTCTCCCGGCCCGCCCGGGGGTCTACCTCTTCCGCGACGAGGACGGCGCCGTGCTGTACATCGGCAAGGCGAAGTCGCTGCGCCCGCGGGTTCGCTCGTACTTCCAGGAGGGCCGTGGCGACACCCGCGCGTCGATCCCGAACCTCGTCGGCCGCATCGCCGACCTCGAGGTGATCGTCACCGGCAGCGAGGTCGAGGCGCTCCATCTCGAGCAGAACCTCGTCAAGCGGCACCGACCGCCGTTCAACGTCCGGCTGCGCGACGACAAGTCGTTCCCGTACATCGCCGTCACCGTCGAGGACGAGTACCCGCGCGTCATGTTCACGCGCGAGCGCCACCGGCGCGGAGTCGTCTACTTCGGCCCGTACGCGAACGCGAAGAAGGTGCGCGAGACGCTCGACGTGCTCAACCGCGTCTTCCAGTTCCGGCCCTGCGAGGGCCCGAAGCCGGGCCGGCACTCCGGCATCCCGTGCCTCGACTACCACATCGAGCGCTGTCATGCGCCCTGCGTGGGCTACATCACGCCGGAGCTCTACCGCGAGCTGATCGACGAGGTGATCGAGTTCCTCTCCGGCGACACGAAGCCGATCGTGCGCGCCCTCGAGCAGCGGATGCGCGAGGCGGCCGAGGAGGAGCGCTTCGAGCATGCGGCGCGCTACCGCAACCGGCTCTTCGCGATCGAGAAGCTCGCCGAGCGGCAGGGCGCCGACCGCAGCGAGACGGGCTCGATCGACGTCGTCGGCGTCGCCGCCGAGGGTGCGCGGGCGGCGGTGCAGGTCTTCCCGCTCCGCGGGGGCAAGATGATCGACCGCCACGGCTTCCATCTCGAGAACGTCGACGGGCAGGATCTGACCACGATCGTGGAGACGTTCTGCCTCGAGTACTACGGCAACGCGCCGTCGGTGCCGCCGCAGATCGTCGTTCCTCCCGAGTCGGGTGATCTCGCGGCGCTCGAGCAGTTCCTGAGCGAGCGCCGTGGCTCGCGGGTCGAGATCCGCGTTCCGGAGCGCGGCGAGAAGAAGCGGCTCGCCGACCTCGCGGCGCAGAACGCGCGTGTCGCGCTCGAGTCGGAGGTCGTCGTGTCGGAGCAGAAGCGGCTCCGGCGCGTCGAGGCGCTCGAGGAGCTCCGGGAGGCGCTCAACCTCGAGAGCCTGCCGATCCGGATCGAGTGCTACGACATCTCGAACATCCAGGGCCAGGAGATCGTCGGCTCGATGGTCGTCTTCCAGGACGCGATGCCGAAGAAGGCGCACTACCGCAAGTTCGCGCGTGCGCGGGCTCGACGGCCAGGACGACTTCGCGGCGATGGCCGAGGTGATCTCGCGTCGGTTCGCGCGGCTCGGCAGTCACCGTCCGAGGAGTACGACGAGGGCTTCGCCGCGCCGCCGAACCTCGTCGTCATCGACGGCGGCAAGGGCCAGCTGTCGGCCGCACTCGCGGCGATGCAGGCCTACGACCTGCCGCGCGTGGCGGCGATCGCGCTCGCGAAGCGGGCCGAGGAGGTCTTCGTGCCCGGCCGGCCCGACCCGATCGTGCTCGACCCGCACAACCCCGGCCTGCAGCTCCTGCAGCGGATCCGGGACGAGGCGCACCGCTTCGCGCTCGGGTTCCACCGCCAACGCCGTGCGGCGCGGGCGCGCGAGTCGATCTTCGACACGCTCGAGGGGGTCGGGCCGGCGCGGCGGCGGGCGCTGCTGCAGCACTTCGGCTCGGCCGAGAGCGTGCTGGCGGCGACGCAGGAGGAGCTCGAGGGCGTGCCGGGCGTGCCCGCGAAGATCGCGCGGCACGTCTACGCGCAGCTGCACAAGACCGGTCGGGCGTGAGCGAGGTCGGCCCCCGCGCCGCGTGGCGCGTCCTCTCGTCCCGGGACTTCGGCCCCTACTTCTGGGGCAACGCGATCTCCTCCAGCGGCAGCTGGTTCCACAGCCTGGCGGCGGGGATCCTCGTCTACCGGCTGACCGGCTCCGAGCTCCTGCTGGGCGTCCTCAGCTTCTCGCAGTTCGCGGCCATCCTGGTGCTTTCGCCCTGGGCCGGCGCGGCCGCGGACCGGTTCGACCGCCGGCATGTCCTCATCGTCTCGGAGCTCGCCGCGGCAGTCCTGTCCGCGACGCTCGCCGTGTTCGCCTTCGCCGGAGAGGCGACCGAGTGGGTCGTGATCGGGTTCACGCTCGGCCTCGGGGTCGCGAGCGCGTTCGCCGCGCCGGCCCAGGCGGCGCTCGTGACGGGCCTCGTCGACGAGCGCGACCTGCCGACCGCCGTCGCGCTCAACTCGATGACGTTCAACCTCGCACGTGCCGTCGGGCCGGCGCTCGCCGCGCTCGCCATCGTCACGGTCGGCATCCCGGCGTCGTTCGCGATCAACTCCGCCTCGTACCTGGCCATCGTCGTCGCGCTCCTCTTCGTCCACGCCCGCCCGCAGGAGCGCCTCCCATCGCCGAAGCTGCGCGAGATCCTCCGCCTGGTGCGGGGCGACAGGCGGCTGCTCGCGTTCCTGCTCATCGTCGCCGCGGTCGGGTACGCCTCCGATCCGATCAACACGCTCGCGCCGGCCTTCGCCGAGGCGTACGGGCGCAACGACACGTTCGCCGGCTTCATCGTCGGCGTCTTCGGCCTCGGTGCCGTCACCGCCGCGCTCGTCGTCGCGGGCCGCACCGCCGGCTCGGCGCGGAGGATGGCGTTGACGCTGACGCTGCTCGGCGTCGGCGTCGTCGGGTTCTCGCTCTCGCCGTGGCTGCCGCTCGGCCTCGCCTTCCTGTTCGTCGCCGGCTTCGGCTACCTGACCTCGAACACGTCCGCGACGACGCAGCTCCAGCTCGGCGTCGAGGAGACCCAGCGCGGCCGGATCATGGCGCTCTGGAGCATCGCCTTCCTCGGCGTCCGGCCGTTCGCGAGCCTGATCGACGGGCTCATCGCCGACCTCGTCTCCGTCCGGGCCGCGGGCGTCGTGCTGGCGCTGCCGGCGCTCGCCGGGGCGGCCGTGATCGCTATTCGGGTGCGGGGCGGTTCGTCTCGACCACGTCGCGCCAGCGCACATGCCCGAGCATCAGGAAGAGCGCGGTGAAGCCGGCGACAGCGTTCGTGACGGTGAGCGTGAGCTTCATCCCGACGGAGAAGGCGAGCAGCTTCGCGCGCGAGACCGAGCCCTCGAAGACGAAGACGATGAATGCCTGCTCGGTGCCGATGCCGCCCGGCGAGATCGGCACGAGCGTCGCGAGGCTCTGCGTCACCTGGACGAGGAGCACGTTCCGCACGCTCTGCTCGATCCCGAACGCGTCGAGGAAGAACCAGATCGTGACGAAGCGGAGCGTCCAGTCGGCCGCCTGCCACGCTGCGACGGTCCTCAGGTAGCGGCGGCGGTCGCCGAGGACGGCGACACCCTGCTTGACGCGCTGCTTGAAGTCCGCCCACCGGAAGCGCAGCCAGATGCCGCCGAAGATCGCGAGCACCAGGAGCGCGCGCGAAGACGACGATCGAGAGCTCGGGGTTCGCTGCGACGAAGCCGAAGTCGAAGCCGGGCAGGCTCGGCAGCAGGCTCAGGCCCGGCAGCGCTCCCTGTGTCAGCGCCCAGACGAACAGGAGCAGCGCCGCGACCGTGTCGAAGATCGCGAGGACGAGCAGCGTGGCCGCGAGCGTCATGTAGGAGGCGCCCTTGATGGCGCGGTGCGTCAGGTACAGCTTGACCGCGTCGCCGCCGCGGATCGGCACGACCGCGTTGACGCCGACGGCGGCGATGTAGGCGCCGTACACCGTGCGCCAGGGCACGGGCTCCTCGGGATAGGCGGCGGCGATCGTGTTCCGCCACGCCCGGCTCGTGCACACCGTCTTCAGGAGGTGGCAGCCGACCGCGAGGAGCAGCGGCACGAACTCGACCGACGCGAGCTGCTCGAAGAAGACGGCGATCGCGTGGAGGACCTCGCCCACGCGCTCAGGCTAGCGCCGTCTCGGGACGTCTAGCGCGCCGGCGTCAGGCGGCGGCCGCGTGCTGCCGTCGCCGTCCGCGCTCATGAACGGGTAGCGGTAGTCGGTCGGCGGCACGAACGTCTCCTTGATCGTGCGCGGGCTCACCCAGCGGATGAGGTTCCACATCGAGCCGGCCTTGTCGTTCGTCCCGGACGCGCGCGCGCCTCCGAACGGCTGCTGGCCGACGACTGCGCCGGTCGGCTTGTCGTTCACGTAGAAGTTGCCGGCCGCGTAGCGCAGCGCCGCGTGCGCCTGCTCGATCGCGTTGCGGTCGTCGGCGAAGACGGCGCCGGTGAGCCCGTACGGCGCGGTCTCGTCGACGAGCCGCAGCGTCTCGTCCCAGCGCTTCTCGTCGTAGACGTAGGTCGTGACGACGGGGCCGAAGAGCTCCTCGCGCATCGTCCGGAAGCCCGGATCCTCGGTCGCGATCACGGTCGGCTCGACGAAGTAGCCCTCGCTGTCGTCGTAGCCGCCGCCCGCGACGATCTCGGCACCCGCCGAGCGTGCCTCCTCGATCGCCTCCTTCTGCGTCTTGAACGAGCCGCCGTCGATGACGGCGCCCATGAAGTTCGAGAAGTCGCCGACGTCGCCCATCTTCAGCTCGCCGACCTGCTCGGCGAGCCGCTCGCGGAGCTCGGGCCACATGTTCGACGGCGCGTAGACGCGCGACGCGGCCGAGCACTTCTGGCCCTGGTACTCGAACGAGCCGCGGACGATCGCCGTCGCGACCTCCTCGACGTCGGCGGACGGGTGGGCGACGATGAAGTCCTTGCCGCCGGTCTCGCCGACGATCCGGGGGTAGTTGCGGTAGCTCGCGATGTTGTCGCCGACCGTCTTCCACATGCTCTGGAAGACCGGCGTCGAGCCGGTGAAGTGGATCCCGGCCAGCTCCGGGCTCGCGAGCGCGGCGTCGCCGATCTCGGCGCCGGAGCCGAACACGAGGTTGATCACGCCGTCGGGGAGCCCGGCCTCCTGGAAGCACACGGAGCACGTAGTGCGCCGAGAGCGCGGCCGTCGACGCCGGCTTCCAGACGACGGTGTTCCCCATCAGCGCGGGCGAGCCGGAGAGGTTGCCGCCGATGGCGGTGAAGTTGAACGGGCTGACGGCGAAGACGAAGCCCTCGAGCGGGCGGTACTCCAGCCGGTTCCAGACGCCGGTCGAGGAGATCGGCTGCTGCTCGTAGATCCGCACCATGAACTCGACGTTGAAGCGCCAGAAGTCGATCAGCTCGGCGGCGGCGTCGATCTCCGCCTGGTGCGCCGTCTTCGACTGGTTCAGCATCGTGGCCGCCACGACCGTCGAGCGGTACGGGCCGGCGAGGAGCTCGGCGGCGCGAAGGAAGACCGCGGCGCGCTCCTCCCAGGGCAGACGCGACCAGTCCGCGTGCGCCTCGCGGGCGGCGTCGATCGCCTGCGCGACGTGATTCGCGTCGCCCTTCGCGACGTCGGCGAGGACGTGGCTCTTGCGGTGCGGCATGACCGCCTCGAACGTCGTGCTCGCTCTCGATCTCCTTGCCGCCGATCACCATCGGGATCTCGATCCGCTCGCGCTCCATCCGCCGGATCCGCTCCTGCAGCTCGGCCCGCTCCGGTGTGCCCGGGGCATAGGAGCGGACGGGCTCGTTGACGGCCGCCGGCGGCCGGAAGATGCCCGGGGAGGACATGGCAGCGATTGTAGAGTCGGCCCGATGCGCGTGACGCCGCATGCCTACGAGATCGAGGGCTGGGGCGTGGGGGAGCTGTGGGAAGCGGACGGCCGGCTCGTCGTCGCGCACGAGGCGCCGACGAAGCGGCGCCGGCCGGAACCACCCCCAAACGACCCCCAGGGGCACCCCGGGTGTCCCTACCGAAACGCTATCGAGGAAAGCGTCACGCGTGGGTGACGACTTCGTGCCGGAACTGCTGCAAAGAATCCACGGCTTCTACCGCGGCGTCCGCGACGACTTCGCCGACGTGCCGCTCGACCTGGAGGAGTGCACGCCGTTCCAGACTGCCGTCGCCGGCGTCGCTCCGGCAGGTGCCGTGGGGGGAGGTCGTGGCGTACGGCGAGCTGGCCGCGCTCGCGGGCTATCCGCGCGCCGGGCGGGCGGTCGGCACCTTCTGCGCGCACAACCGCTACTTCCTCCTGATCCCCTGCCATCGCGTCATCGCGTCGAACGGGATCGGCGCCTACGGCTCGCTCGGCGATCTCGTACAAGCGGCGGCTCCTGCGCCTCGAGGGCCATGCCGCTCTCTGACGACCTCCGCAACGAGCTCGCTGCGATCGCGCCGCGACGGGGCTGCTGCCGGCTGGCGGAGATCTCGGCGCTCTTCCACTCGGCCGGCAGCGTCCATCTCCGCGGCCGCGGCGAGGTGGCGCTGCACCTCGATCTCGTCGGCTCGGCCGTGGCGCGGCGCGCCTTCTCGCTCCTGCGCGAGCTCGGCATCCACTCGGAGATCCGCACCTACCGTCGGCGCGCCTTCGACCGGGCGACGCGCTATCAGCTCCATGTCCCGGGCGACGAGCGGGCGGTCGCGACCTTCGTCGAGGCCGGCGTGCTGACGGCGCGGCACGCGCCGCTCGAGCGCCCGCCCCGCCGCGTCGTCGGGCGCGGGTGCTGCCGCGGCGCCTACCTCCGCGGCGCTCTCCTGGGCGCCGGCTCGCTGTCCGGGCCGCGCTCGCCCCACCTCGAGCTGCGGACGGCGTCGCTCGAGGGCGCCGCGTTCCTCCAGGCGGTCGCGGCCGCCGACGGGATGACGCTGGCGATCCACGATCGGGGCCGCCACGCGATCGCGTATGCGAAGGGGATGGACGCGATCGAGGCGATGCTCGTCGCCGCCGGCGCCACCGACACGGTGCTCGTCTTCGAGGAGCGCGCCGTCATGGCTGCGACGAGGGCGGACGCGAACCGGCTGGCGAACGCCGACCACGCGAACCTCGTCCGCACGAGCCGCGCCGCGCAGGAGCAGCTCGAAGCCGTGCGCGCCCTCGAGCGCCGGGCACGTGGAGCGGCTTCCCGAGCGCCTGCACGAGGTCGCGCGCCTGCGCCTGCGGTACCCGACGCTTTCGCTGCGCGAGCTGGCGACGAAGTGCGATCCGCCGGCGACGAAGGCGTCGGTGCACCGCCGGCTCCACAAGCTGCGCGAGCTGGCGGAGTAGGTCGTGAGGCGCGCTCGAGCGCGACGGCCGGCCGTACGACGCGGCCGCGGTCGAGCTCGAACGCCTCGCGCACTCCGGACCGCGCCGGGCCTCGCGACGGGGTCCCCGAGGCACGCGCACGCCTCGCTCGCGCCGCCGCCGTGGCGAGGAGGCCCGGAGGCCGGCCCGCGGCCGCGGAGCCCAGCCAGTGGCCAGGGCGGGCCGGAGGGGGAGCTCCGAGGACGACCTCCCCCTCCGCAGAACCGCGCTCTGATACCGGTGACAGACGGGGTCTGAATCCGCCGCCGGCCGAGCACGGACCCGCCGTCGACAACTCTACGCGAACCTCTCCAGTTCGTCACCCAGGTTACAAGTGGGAGCGAGGGCGTTTTCAGGTTGTAAACAGCCGAGAGCACGCGGCTCGCGAAGGGCAGGTAGGTTTCCCGCCGATGGACGCCGCCTACCGCGAGCTGAGAGAGCGCCTCGCCGAGATCCACGACCTGAACAAGACCAGGGCGCTCCTCTCGTGGGACCAGCAGGTGAAGATGCCCGCCGGCGGCGGGGCGGTGCGCGCGGAGCAGCTCGCGACGCTCGACCGGACCTCGCATCAGGCCTTCACGTCGCCCGAGATCGGACGGCTGCTCGAGAAGCTGGCGCCGTTCGAAGAGGCGCAGCCGTACGACTCCGACGACGCGAGCCTCATCAGGGTCACGCGCCGCGACTGGGAGAAGGCGCGTCAGGTTCCCGCCGACCTGCGGGCGGAGATGTCACGTGCCGGCTCGCTCGCGTTGCCTGCATGGGCGACGGCGCGCCAGAGCTCGGACTACGCGCTCTTCCGGCCGTACCTGGAGCACAACCTCGAGCTGCGCCGACGCTACATCGACTGCTTCGACGGCTACGACGAGCCGTACGACGTCCTGCTCGACGACTTCGAGCGCGGGATGACGGCGGCCGAGGTGCGGGTCGTCTTCGACCGCTTGAAGGAGGAGCAGATCCCGCTCGTCGCAGGCGCGGCCCGCAACGGCGGCCGCCCGGCGCGAGACCGCAGCTTCCCGCTCGAGCAGCAGCAGCGCTTCGAGCTCAAGGTGCTCGAGCGGTTCGGCTTCGAGCCGGGGTCGTGGCGGCTCGATCCGACCGTGCACCCGTTCGCCAGCTCGATCGGGATCGACGACATCCGGCTGACGACCCGCTACCACGAGACGAACCTCGACGGCCTCTTCGCGTCGATGCACGAATGCGGGCACGGGCTGTACGAGCACGGCGTCTCGCGCGACCTCGAGCGGACGCCCCTCGCGCGCGGGACGTCGCTCGGCATGCACGAGTCGCAGAGCCGCCTCTGGGAGAACCTCGTCGGGCGCAGCCTGCCGTTCTGGCGCTTCTTCTATCCCGAGCTGCAGCGGCACTTCCCCGACGCGCTCGGGGCCGTCGAGCTCGACGAGTGGTTCGCCTCCGTGAACTGGGTCGAGCCGTCCTTCATCCGAGTCGAGGCCGACGAGGCGACCTACAACCTGCACGTGATCCTCCGCTTCGAGCTCGAGCAGGAGCTGATCGGCGGCGAGGTCGCGCTCGACGAGCTCCCGGAGGTCTGGAACGAGCGCATGCAGCGGTACCTCGGCGTCGAGCCGCCCGAGGACCGGCTCGGTGTGCTGCAGGACATGCACTGGGCCGCGGGGCACATCGGCTACTTCGCGACGTACGCGCTCGGGAACGTCATCTCGGCGCAGATCTGGGAGCGCGTCCTCGCGGAGCTGCCGGACGTCTACGACCAGTTCGACGACGGCGAGTTCGGGCCGCTCCGCGAATGGCTGACGGAGAACCTCTATCGCCACGGACGCAAGTTCACGCCCAAGGAGACGCTGGAGCGGCTCGTCGGCGGAGCGCTCGACGCCGGCCCGTACCTGCGCTACCTCAGCGGCAAGCTCGCGTCGCTCCAGCGTTAGACTCGGCCGCTCACAGCACTCAGAGAGTGGGGCAAGGGGAGGGCATGGCGATCCGCGTTGGCATCAACGGTTTCGGCCGCATCGGCAGGAACTTCTTCCGTGCGGCCCTCGAGCGTGACCACGACTTCGAGATCGTCGCCGCGAACGATCTCGGCGATGCGAAGACGATGGCGCACCTGCTCAAGTACGACTCGAATCTCGGGCCGCTGGCCGGGGACGTCGAGGTCGGCGAGGGGGTCATCCGCGCCAGCGGCATCGAGCTCAAGCATCTGACCGAGAAGGACCCTGCGGCGCTGCCCTGGGGCGACCTGGGCGTCGACGTCGTCCTCGAGTCGACCGGGTTCTTCACGAAGCGGGACGGCGCGCAGAAGCACCTCGACGCCGGGGCGAAGAAGGTCGTCATCTCGGCGCCCGCGACGGAGCCGGACCTCACTCTCGTCCTCGGCGTGAACGACGGCGACTACGACAAGGACGCGCACCACATCGTCTCCAACGCCTCCTGCACGACGAACTGCGTCGCGCCACTCGCGAAGGTGCTGCACGACTCGTTCACGGTCGAGCAGGGGTTCATGACCACGATCCACGCGTACACGAACGACCAGCGGATCCTCGACCTCCCGCACGAAGACATCCGGCGTGCCCGGGCGGCCGCGATCAACCTCATCCCGACCTCGACCGGCGCCGCCCGCGCGATCGGGCTCGTGCTGCCGGAGCTGAAGGGGAAGGTCGACGGGATGTCGATGCGGGCACCCGTCCCGACGGGCTCCGTGACCGACCTCGTCTGCAAGGTCGGCCGCGACACCTCCGCGGACGAGGTGAAGGAGGTGTTCCGCACGGCTGCCACGTCGGGGCCGCTCGAGGGCTACCTGCAGTACATGGAGGATCCGATCGTCTCCACCGATATCCAGCGCTCGCCGTACTCGTGCGTCTTCGATGCCGAGCTGACGATGGTGAGCGGATCGCTCGTCAAGGTGTTCGGCTGGTACGACAACGAGTGGGGCTACTCGTGTCGGCTGGTCGACCTGATCGGAAAGCTCCTGTAGATGACGAAGCCGCGCTCCGTGAGGTCGGCGGAGGTAGCGGACAAGACGGTGCTCGTGCGGGCAGACCTGAACGTGCCGCTCGAGGACGGCCGCGTCGCCGACGACACGCGCATCCGGGCCGCGCTGCCGACGCTCGAGCTGCTGCTGGAGCGGGAGGCGCGTGCCGTCCGCGTGTGCTCGCACCTCGGAAGGCCGAAAGGGCCTGATCCCGCGTTCGAGATCGAGCCCGTGCGGCAGCACCTACGCTCGCTGCTTCCCGATGACCGCATCGCGGTGCTCGAGAACACCCGCTTCGATCCGCGCGAGACGGAGAACGACGAGAGCTTCGCGCGCGAGCTGGCCGAGGGGTGCGAGCTCTACGTCAACGACGCCTTCGGGGCCGCGCACCGGGCGCATGCCAGTACGGAAGCGGTCGCGCGCGTGCTGCCGGCGTTCGCGGGGCTGCTGCTCGAGCGTGAGCTCGAGATGCTCGGCCGGCTGCTCGCGCCCGTCGAGCGACCCTACATCGCGATCGTCGGCGGGCTGAAGGTCGAGGACAAGCTCGGCGTGCTCGAGAACCTCGCCGAGTACGTCGACACGATGCTCATCGGCGGCAAGATGGCCGAGCAGCTCCGGGAGCACAATCCCCTCGAGGCGCCGGTGCGCCTGCCGGTCGACGTCGTCGCCGCGGCCGAGTTCGCAGAGCACGCCGAGACCCGGGTGGTGCCCTGGAACGAGGTGCCGGACGGCTGGCTCGGCCTCGACATCGGCCCGGAGACACGGTCGCTCTTCGCGGAGAAGATCCGCGGTGCGAAGACGGTCTTCTGGAACGGCCCGATGGGCGTCTTCGAGTGGGAGCGCTTCGCGGAGGGCACGAAGGCCGTCGCGGAGGCCGTGGCCGACTGCGACGGATTCACGGTCGTCGGGGGTGGAGACTCCGTGCGCGCCGTCAACGAGCTCGGCCTCGCCGAGCGGATCACCTGGGTCTCGACGGGTGGAGGCGCCTCGCTCGAGCTGCTCGAGGGCAAGGAACTCCCTGGTGTTGCCGCTATCCCGACTGAAGTGATGTAAGGGTGATGTAGGTGTACACCTCCGCCGCCATCGGCTTCCACCGGCGTCGATGCTGATCGCCGGCAACTGGAAGATGTTCAAGGGCCCGGCGGAGACGCGGGAGTTCTTCGAGCGCTTCGAGCCGCCGGAGGACGTGGACACGGTCATCTGCCCGCCGTACGCCTCGCTGGCTGCCGCCGTCGAGATCGGGACGAACGATCTACGCTCAGAACGCGCACTGGGAGCCGGACGGCGCCTACACCGGCGAGATCTCGCCCCAGATGCTGCGTCGAGCTCGGCGTGCAGGGGACGCTCGTCGGCCATTCCGAGCGACGCCAGCTCTTCGGTGAGACCGACGCCACCGTCGCGCGGCGGGCGCGCGCGGCGCTCGAGGCGGGTCTCGGCGTCATCGCGTGCGTCGGAGAGACGCTCGAGCAGCGCGAGTCCGGCGACACCGAGCTCGTCCTGAAGATCCAGGTCGAGGCGATCGCGTTCGCAGCCGGCGACCACGACCGGCTCGTGCTCGCGTACGAGCCCGTCTGGGCGATCGGCACCGGCCAGACCGCGACGCCGGAGCAGGCGGGTGAGGCCCACGCCTTCATCAAGGACCTCCTCGACCGGCCCGTGCTCTACGGCGGCTCCGTCAAGCCGGACAACGCGGCCGAGCTGCTCGGCCGGCCGGAGGTGGACGGCGCGCTCGTCGGCGGTGCCTCTCTCGATCCGGACAGCTTCGCCGCGATATGCCTGGCGTCGATCTCGTAACGCTCGTCGTCCTCGACGGCTGGGGTTGCGCGCGCGCCCGGCCCGGGGAACGCCGTCGAGGCGGCTCGGACGCCGGTCTTCGACCGGCTGTGGCGCGACTTCCCGCACACGACGCTCGCGGCGTCGGCTGAGGCGGTCGGCCTGCCGCCCGGTCAGATGGGGAACTCGGAGGTGGGCCACCTGACGATCGGCTCGGGCCGCATCCTGTTCCAGGACCTGCAGCGTGTGAACGGGGCGGTTCGCGACGGGTCGTTCTTCGACAACGCGGTGCTCCGTGGGGCGTTCGACCGTGCGCACGACCGCGGCGGCGACGTCCACCTGCTCGGGCTCGTCTCGCACGGCGGCGTCCATTCGCACATCGAGCACCTGCAGGCCCTGCTCGATCTCGCTCGGCGCGTCGGGATGGAGGACCGCACGTGGATCCACGCGTTCACCGACGGGCGCGACGTCTCGCCGACGTCCGCGGCCAATGACCTGGCCGAGCTTCCCGCCGGCCGGATCGCCACCGTCGTCGGTCGCTACTACGCGATGGACCGCGACGCCCGCTGGGATCGAACCGAGCGCGCGCTCGATGCGATCGTCGGCGGCCGCGGCCATCATGCGAGCGATCCGGTCGAGGCCGTCCGCGCCAGCTACGAGGCAGGCATCACGGACGAGTTCATCGAGCCGGTCGTGCTCGACCGGTCGACCTCGGCTGACCCAGTGACGACGCCGCGATCTTCTTCAACTTCCGTCCCGATCGAGCCCGGCAGCTGTCGGAGCGGCTGCTCGGCGGCCGGGATCGACCTCGTCACGATGACGGGCTACCGGGACGACTTCGATGCCCCGGTCGTCTTCGGGGAGCAGATCGTGCCGATGACGCTCGCCGAGACCCTGTCGCGCGCCGGTGCCCGCCAGCTGCACGCGGCGGAGACCGAGAAGTACGCGCACGTCACGTACTTCTTCAACGGCGGCGTCGAAGAGGAGTGGGCAGGGGAGACGCGAATCCTCGTGCCGTCCCCACGTGACGTCCCGAGCTACGACCTCAAGCCCGAGATGGCGGCGCGCGAGGTCGCCGCGCGTTTCGTCTGCTGAGATCGGCAACGGACACCGCTTCGCCGTGATCAACTTCGCGAACCCGGACATGGTCGGGCACACGGGCTCGATCCCGGCCGTGACGGCCGCGATCGAGGTCGTCGACGAGTGCCTCGGGCAGGTCGTCGAGGCGACTCATGCTGCCGGCGGCGTGTGCCTCGTCACCGCCGATCACGGCAACGCGGAGCAGATGCTCGAGCCGGACGGCGTCAGCCCCCACACGGCCCACACCACGAACCCCGTGCCCCTCGTCCTCACTTCGAGGGAGCACGTGCTCAAGCAGGACGGCGGGCTCTCCGATCTAGCGCCTACGACCCTGCGGCTCCTCGGCCTGGAGATCCCGGCCGAGATGACGGGAGGCGTGCTGTCCGACCCCACCAAAATCCTTACGTAACGTTGATTTCCACCCGGCTATACTTCCGGTCACTTGTCGCTGCCACAGCCTGATCTCGGCGTTCTGCGGAAGGCTCAGCGAGGTGATGAGCGTGCCTTTACGCTCATCCTGCGCGCCTATGAGTTGCCGGTGTTCAACTACGTCCTCCGGCTCGTCGGCGACCGCTCGCTCGCCGAGGATCTGACGCAGGAGGTCTTCCTGCGCGTCTACCAGGGGCTGCCGAGCTTCTCGCTCCGCTGCCGCTTCACGACGTGGCTCTTCCAGGTGACGAAGAACCGCGTGCTCGACGAGCTCCGCGCCCTCGAGCGCCGGCCCCGCGCGGTCGTCAACCTCGAGGACATTCCGCCGCTCGAGGTCGTCGACGCGCCCTTCGAGCGCATCGAGGCGATCGACGCCGTCTGGCGGGCAGTCGAGGGGCTCAGCGTCGACCTGAAGATGGCCCTGCTGCTGCGCGACGTCGTGGGCCTCTCGTACACGGAGATCGCCGACTCCCTCGAGGTCACGCTCGCCACCGTGAAGTGGCGGATCTACAAGGCGCGCGAGGAAGTGCAGCTCGCGCTCGGCCGCGAGGGCATCACCCTCGGCTCGAGCTCGCAGGCCGAGGCGGCCGATCCGGTCGCCACGACGATTCCTGCCTAGGCAACACGCCCCGCACGGCTGGGGTGTGGCCGGCACGCGCCGGCCACACCGTTCTCCTGCCTACGCCTCTGCGTTCGGGTCTTCCTTCGCGGCGAGCGCGACGCTCGCGGCGGTGACGTCCTTCAGGTGGCGCCGCTGGATCGGCAGCTGCTTCGCGACGAGCTCGCGCACGCCGGGATGCCTCGCCTTCTTGTTCATCTCGGCGAGCACGGCCCAGTGCCCGACCTCGCCCGCCTCCGCCATCGTCATGAACTCCATCCCGTCCAGCAGGTCGGCGTCGCGGTCGAGATACGTCTTCAGCATCTCCCCGCCCTTCTTCTTCACCGTCCGGGCCTCGCCGAGGATCTTGCTCTTCTTGCCGTCGAAGGTGCCGGCGAGCGCGGTCGCCGCGCTTCTCGGCCTCCGCCGCCTCGGCGCGCATCGTCTTCATCTGCCTGACGAGCCCCCGTTCGCCGTTCGCGAGCTTCGCGACCCGGTCGATCGAGACCTGGGCGGCCATCGCCAGCCCGATCACCTCACCGAGCTTCGTCTCCAGATTCGTCAGTTCCGCCATATCCCTCTCCTTCGCACGCAGGGTGGCGCGTCGCCGAGCTCATGCGCCCTGCGCGAGTCGCTCCGAGAGACCCTCCGGAAGACCCCGCTCACGCATCTCGGCCTGCGTCACCTCGATTGGATAATCCGTTCGGCGGAAGGTTGCCCGGTCGCGAGCCGCTGTCAATCACGAGCCAGCCGGCACGGGGGTCGCCGTCACGGGGCTGGCCGACGGAGCCGGGGTTGAGGATGTGGCGGCCCGACGTCAGATCGACCTCGTGCCCGGCCACGGCGATCCCACCCCGCAGCTCGAAGTCGTCGAGGCAGATCTCGAGTGCGACGTGGCTGTGCCCGACGAGGATGAGCGGCTCCTTCGTCGCCGAGAAGGCCTCGACCGCGGACCCCTGCGAGAGGATGTACTCCCAGACGGGGTCGACGGGGCTCCCGTGCGCGAGCGCGACGCTGTCGCGGCTCGTGGCCGGCTCGAGGGAGGCGAGGTACGCGGCGGCGTCGTCGTCCAGCACCTCACGCGTCCACGCGCGGCCGCCTCGGCCTCGCCGACGAAGAGCTCGAGGTCGGCCTCGCCGATGACCGCGAGGTCATGGTTGCCGGCGAGGCAGACGTCGGCTCGCGCCCGCACCGCCTCGACGCACTCGTTCGGGCGCGGCCCGTAGCCGACGAGGTCGCCGAGGCACCAGACCTCGTCGACCTCCGCTTCGTCCACCTCCGCCAGCACCGCCTCGAGGGCGTGGAGATTTGCGTGAATGTCGGAGATGACGGCGATGCGCATCGGGGCTGTAGCGACCCTAACCGGCGCCTGGATCGTTGTCGCGCTCCTGCTCTGGCGCACCTCCGTGCCCCAACTCGACGTGCCCGCGCTCGACCCGGCCGCGCTCTTCGACCAGGCGACGCTCGAGCGGAACGGCCGCTACCGCGACGTCCTCGCCGCCCTCTGGGCGGCCGGCGTCGTGGCGCAGCTCGCTGTGCTCGTGCTCCTCGTCCGGCGTCGCCCGCAACCGCCCGGGCCGCCCGCTCCTCGGCGGTGCGCTGCTGGGCGGTGCCGTCTTCGCGGCGCTCTGGCTCGCCGAGCTGCCGTTCCGGCTGGCGGCGCACTGGTGGCGCAGGCGCTACGACGTCAGCGACCTGGACTACCTGCGGTTCCTCGGCGGCCAGTGGTCGACGACGCTCGCGGAGCTCGTGCTGGCCTGCCTCGCCGGGGCGGCCCTCGTCGCGGTCGGACGCGCTGCTCGGCGCGCGGGCGTGGCTCGGGGTCTGGGCCGCCCTCGTCGCGATCGCGGTCGCGTACGTACTGCTGTACCCGCTCGCGCTCGCGCCCCGTCTGCGACCTCTCGAGGACCGCGCGCTCGCGGCGCGAGATCGAGCGCCTCGCGCGACGGGCCGGCCTGGGGGAGACGACGGTCGAGGTGCGCAAGGCGCGGGATCGGACGCGCGCCGTCAACGCGGAGGCGATCGGCGCCGGGCCGACGACACGCGTGATCCTCTGGGACACGCTGCTCGAGCCGGACGTCGGCCGCGGTGAGATCCGCTTCGTCGCCGCGCACGAGCTCGTTCACGTCGCCCGGCGGCACCCGTGGAAGGCCGTGGGCTGGTTCGCGCTGCTGGCGCTTCCCGGCGCGTGGCTGCTCGGGCGGACGATGCGGCTCGGTGACCCCGCCGCGATCCCGGCGGCGGCGCTCGTGCTCGTCGTCCTGCAGCTGCTGACGCTGCCGCTCGTCAGCGCCGTGTCACGCCGGTACGAGGCGGAGGCGGACTACGAGGCCCTCGGGCTGACGCGCTCGCGCGGCTCGGCTGAGGCGCTCTACCGGCGGTTCGTGCGGACGAGCCTCGCCGACCCCGACCCGCCGCGGCTCGTCCACCTCCTGCTCTCGACGCACCCGACCGTGGTCGAGCGCATCGCTACTGCTCGCGCGGCGGCGCTTCCGGCAGGTCGTGGATCCCCTTGACCGTCGTGTACTTCGACCACGAGTCGCCGAGGGCGTCGAGCAGCTCCTTCGCGAACTTCGGCGACATGTTCACCCGCGTCACGACGACGCCCGGCACCTCGCCCTCCTCGACGTCGTGGTCGATCCGCGCGAAGGTGACCGTGAACTCGTACGGGCTGAAGGAGATGTTCGCGAAGTTGGCGTAGACGCCGACGAGGTGGTCGGTGTCGATCTGGATGTTGAGCTGGCGCTCCTGACCGCTCTCGTCCACCCTCCGTACGATACAAGCACCATGACGGAGACCGCCCTCACGCGGCTCGGCACGGCGCTTGCCGACGCGGCGGGCGCCGATGTCGACCTCGAGCGCCCGAGCGACGCAGCGCACGGCGACTACGCGACGAACGTCGCGCTCCAGCTCGCGGCCGGTCGGCGTCGGCCGCCGCGCGAGATCGCGGCCGAGCTCGTCGCGCGCGCGCTCGAGCTGCCCGCCGTCGAGCGGGCCGAGGTGGCCGGCCCGGGCTTCGTCAACCTCTGGGTCGGCGCCCGCGTGGTACGGCGAGGCGCTCGCCGAGCTGCTCGCGCGCCGGCGAGCGCTACGGCGCCGGCTCGGCGGCGTCGCGCGAACGGGTGCAGGTCGAGATGGTGTCCGCGAACCCGACCGGCCCGATCGTCGTCGTCCGCGGCCCGGAACGGGGCCTACGGCGACAGCGTCGCGCGGCTGCTCGAGTTCGCCGGCCACGACGTCGAGCGCGAGTACTACTACAACGACGCCGGTGCCCAGATGGAGCGCTTCCGCGCCTCCGTCGAGGCTCGCCGGCGCGGGGAGGAGCCCCCGGAGGACGGCTACCAGGGTGCGTACATCGTCGAGCTCGCGCAGCTGCCGGACGACCCAGTGCCGCAGATGCTGCACCGGATGGAGGAGACACTCGAGCGCTTCCGGATCCACTTCGACAGCTGGGCGAAGCAGAGCGAGCTCGAACGGCGCCTGCCCGACTTCCTGCCCCGCCTGGACACGTACGAGAAGGACGGCGCGGTCTGGGCGCGCTCGTCCGCCCACGGCGACGAGAGCGACCGCGTCCTGATCCGCTCCGAGACGGGCGCGCCGACCTATCGCGCCGCCGACGTCGTCTATCTCGCCGACAAGCTCGACCGGGGCCTCGACCGCGCGATCTACGTGCTCGGTGCCGACCACCACGGCACCCGCAACTGGTACGCCGCCGTCGCGCGGATGCTCGGCTACGACCCGGAGCGGGTCGAGGTGCTGCTCTACCAGCTCGTCCACCTCACCCGGGGTGGCGAGGCGACGAAGATGTCGAAGCGGGCGGGTGACGTCGTCACCCTCGACGAGTTGGTCGAGGAGGTGGGTGTCGACGCGGCGCGCTGGTACCTCGTCAACCGGGGTCACGACCAGACGATCGAGAGTGGACGTCGACCTCGCCGCGCGAGAAGAGCCAGAAGAACCCCGTCTACTACGTCCAGTACGCGCACGCGCGCATCTCGGGGATCCTGCGGAATGCCGGCGGCTCCGCGCCCGACACGACGGCGCCGGCGGAGCTCGCGCCGGAGGAGCGCGACCTCGTGAAACGCCTGCTCGAGTTTCCCGACGTCGTCGCCGAGGCGACCGTGCGGCGCGCGCCGCACGCGCTGCCGAACTACGCGATCCGCGTCGCCGACGACTTCCACCGCTTCTACCACCACCACAAGGTGCTCGGCTCCGACACGGAGGGCTTCCGGCTGGCGCTCGTGGCGGGGACGAAGATCGTGATCGCGCGCGCGCTCGACCTGGTCGGCGTCGAAGCGCCCGAGCGCATGTAGGGCCGCCCGAGGCCGCGCCGCAGGCCGATCGGTCTCAGAGACGGCGCGCGCGGCGGCTACCACAACGCGTGTCACGGAAGCGCGTCGGAATCGTGCCGATTCAGACCGGGTTAGGATCCAACCGCGTGAGCACCGCCCCGGATCGCAACCTCGCCCTCGAGCTCGTGCGCGTCACCGAAGCCGCCGCCCTGGCCGCCTCGGGCTGGGTCGGCCGCGGCGAGAAGGAATCGGCCGATGCGGCCGCCGTCGACGCGATGCGACTCGTGCTCGACACGGTCGGCATGCACGGCGTCGTCGTGATCGGCGAGGGCGAGAAGGACGAGGCGCCGATGCTCTACAACGGCGAGGAGGTCGGCGACGGGAGCGGGCCGGAGGTCGACGTCGCCGTCGACCCGCTCGAGGGCACGCGACTGACCGCTCTCGGCCAGCCCAACGCGATCGCCGTCATCGCGGTCGCCGAGCGCGGCACGATGTTCTTTCCCGGCGCGGCGCTCTACATGGACAAGATCGCCACCGGTCCCCAGGCGGCGGACGCGATCGACATCGACGCCTCGCCGACCGAGAACGTGCAGGCGGTCGCGAAGGCGAAGGGGCTCGACGTCAGCGAGCTGACCGTCGTCGTCCTCGAGCGTCCTCGCCACGACGACCTGATCGCCGAGCTGCGCGACGCCGGCGCCCGCGTGAACCTCATCCGCGACGGCGACGTGGCGCCCGCGATCGCGGCCTCGCAGCCGTTCACGGGCGTCGACCTCCTGATGGGCATCGGCGGCACGCCGGAGGGAGTCATCTCGGCCGCCGCGATCAAGTGCATGGGCGGCTGCATCCAGGGAAAGCTCTGGCCGAGGAACGACGACGAGCGGGAGGCGCTCCTCGCCGGCGGCTACGACATCGACAGGGTGCTGACGACCGACGACCTCGTGTCCGGAGAAGACGTGTTCGTCGCCGCGACAGGCGTCACGAGCGGCGCGCTGCTGCGCGGAGTCCGCGTGAGCGCCGCCGGGGCCGAGACGGAGTCGATCGTGATGCGGTCCCGTTCGGGCACGGTGCGGCGGATCGCCGCCTACCACCCGTCGACGAAGGTACGGGAGCTGATGAAGGGCCAAAGAGTGAAAGGAAGTGTGTGATGGGCGAGTTGCACAGGACGGCGAAGGAGCTCGTCGCTGACGACCGCGGCATCCTCGCCGCCGACGAGAGCTCCGGGACGATCAAGAAGCGCTTCGACACGATCGACCTCGAGTCGACCGAGGAGAACCGGCGGGCGTACCGCGACATGCTCTTCACGACGCCCGGGCTCGAGGAGTCCGTGAGCGGCGTCATCCTCTACGACGAGACGCTCCGGCAGTCGGCGGCGGACGGGACGCCGTTCTCGAAGCTCCTCGCCGGCAAGGGGATCATCCCGGGCATCAAGGTCGACACCGGCGCGAAGCCGCTCGCCGGCTCACCGGGCGAGACGGTGACCGAGGGCCTCGACGGTCTGCGCGAGCGGCTCCAGGAGTACAAGGAGCTGGGCGCGCGGTTCGCGAAGTGGCGCGCCGTGATCACGATCGGCGACGGCCTGCCGACCGCGTACTGCATCCAGGTGAACGCGCACGCGCTCGGCCGCTACGCGGCTCTCTGCCAGGAGCAGGGGATCGTGCCCATCGTCGAGCCGGAAGTGCTGATGGACGCCGACAACGACATCGAGACGTGCTATCGCGCGACGCGGCGCACGCTCCACAAGGTCTTCGACGAGCTGTACCACCAGCGCGTCGACCTGAAGGGGATCCTGCTGAAGCCGAACATGGTCATCTCCGGGCAAGGGTGCGGCCGAGCAGGCCACGGCCGAGGAGGTCGCGGAGTGGACGATCCGCTGCTTCCGCGAGACCGTGCCCGCGGCCGTGCCCGGCATCGTCTTCCTCTCCGGCGGCCAGTCGGATCGACAGGCAAGCGAGAACCTGAACGCGATCAACTCACTGTCAACCTCAATGGCCCGCAGCCGTGGGTGCTCTCGTTCTCGTACGGGCGCGCGCTGCAGGCGCCGGCGCTGAAGGCGTGGGGCGGGACGCCGGAGAACGTCGAGGCGGGTCAGTCGTTCCTCGCCCTGCGTGCGCGCTGCAACAGCGCCGCCGTGGCCGGGCGCTACAGCGCCTCGATGGAGGAACTGGCGCAGGCCACCTAGACATGAGACACGGAGGGCCGCTCGAGCGGCCCTCCGCGAGCCTCGGCTCCGCCCGTGTAGCCCCGCGACGAAACGGGAACCAGAACAGGTCAACCGTTTGCCGTCACGGGACAGGAGGAGTCCGATGCAGAGAGCACGGATGCGACGGAGCGCACTGCTGGCAGTGCTCGCCGTCATGCTGGTTGCCGTCATCCCCGCTACCGCGCGCGCGGCCGTGCCGGGGATCCCCTGCGAGCTGCGCAACAACAACACCTACGAGCGGCTCCTCGAGTGCGTCACACTCGAGGGCGTTCGCGAGCATCAGCGGGCGTTCCAGCGAATCGCCGACGCCAACGACGATCCGAACTACCCGGGCACGCGTGCCGCCGGCACGGAGGGTTACCGGGAGAGCGTCGAGTACGTCGCCGGCAAGCTGGAGGACGCCGGCTATCACGTCACCCTCGACGAGTTTCAGTTCGAGTTCGTCTTCCCGGCGCTTCTCCGGCAGCTGACTCCGGCCCCGGCCGAGGACTACGAGACCGGAGCCTTCACGAACAGCGGTTCCGGCGACGTCACCGCGAACGTCATTCCAATCGACATCAACCTCGTGCCGCCGCGGGCGACGACGAGCGGCTGCGACGGCGCCTTCACGGAGGCAGCCGTGGGCGCTCCCATCGTCCCCGACCCCGGCGGTCCGGACGACTTCGCCGGCTTTGCCCCCGGCAGCATCGCCTTGATCCAGCGCGGAGGTTGCAGCTTCGCTCTCAAGGCGACCAATGCGCAGGCTGCAGGCGCCGGTGCGCTCATCATCTTCAACCAGGGGAACACTCCCGACCGCGAGCCTCTGATCGTCGGCACGGTCGTGCCCGCGACGCCGACGATCCCGGTGGTCGGTGCGAGCTTCGCCGACGGCGCCCTGCTTGCCCGGCCCGGGTCGACCGCCCGCGTTCGGGTGATCGAGCCGGAAACGCGCACCGACGTGAACGTCATCGCCGAGAAGCCGGGTCAGAACCACGACAACGTCGTCATGGCTGGCGCGCACCTCGACAGCGAGGTGCTCGGCCCGGGCATCAACGACAACGGCTCCGGTTCCGCCGCGCTGCTCGAGACCGCGCTCATGATGGCGAACCTCTTCCAGCCGCAGAACACGCTCAGATTCGCATGGTGGGGGGCGGAGGAGTCGGGCCTCGTCGGTTCGACCGAGTACGTCGAGGGGCTGTCCCCGGCCGAGCTCGACCGGATCGCCATGTACCTGAACTACGACATGGTCGGCTCGCCGAACTACTTCTTCGGCGTGTACGACGCCGACGAATCGACGTTCGAGGCCCCGGTCGTCGTCCCGCCGGGCTCGACGGCGATCGAGGACGTGTACGAGTCCTACTACACGCTGGTCGGAGAGCCGTACGACGACTCGGAGTTCTCGGCCGCAGCGACTACCAGGCGTTCATCGAGGCCGGCATCCCGTCAGGCGGCCTCTTCACCGGCGCCGAGGAGGTCAAGACGGCGGAGCAGGCTGCGATCTGGGGCGGCACGGCGGGCGTGCCGTTCGACCCGTGCTACCACATCGCCTGCGACACGTTCGCCAACGTCGACCTCCACGCGCTCGACGTGAACAGCGACCTGATCGCGTTCGCACAGCTGACCTTCGCGTACTCGACGCAGGCCGTGAACGGCGTGCCCGGCAGGAGAGTGCCGCCGCGCTCGTTCACGCTGCCGCCGCCGCGGGGCCGGAAGGGACGTTCGCTCCCTAGGAGCGCGCGAGCTCGTGCCGGCGGCTGCCCTCGGGCAGCCGCCGGCGCTCCTCGCCCATGGCGGACAGGGCGCCGACGTGGCCGCCCCATCCTGTCCTCGAGCTCGACGGACGGCGACTGCGGCGGCGCCGGCACGGAACTGCGAGAACGTCCAGTTCCGATCGGCCCGCATAGGGCGGACGGCGATCCCTCGCGCGAGTGAAGGAGCGACGTCAACCCAGGAAGGGTGATGGCGTGAAGCCGCCGGGTGCAGTCAGGATGCGGAGCGTAAGAGGCATGGCGCCTGGCGGCGGGCGCCGGCCGCTCGGGCGGGAGCCGCGACCTGGAGCATCGGGTCGCGCTCCCGCCCTTTCTCTTCTTCCGGCGCACTGCGCAAGAATGAACGCATCGACGCCGCTGCCTTCGCGGCCGCACGTATCGCCGCCGTCCAGGACGATCCAGCCGGACGGCTCGCGCTGGCCCGCTCGATCTACGACGAGCCGACCGGCAGGCGATCGCAGCGCCCGCGGTTCCGGCGGGCCGCTCTCGCCTTCACCCGTTGGATGGTCGAACGCGGCGTGCTCAATCCGCTCGACGGCAGCCGGCCGGGCAGCAGGTGGTGGCGGGCGATGAACGAGCGGCTCCTACGCGACAGCTGCGAAGCCTTCGGGCACGCGACGGGCCGCGGCGGCTCACCCTCGACCGCCACGGTCGGTCTCTGGGCCGCCTTCATCGACCAGCCGACTGCGCAAGCCTGGTACCGCGCGCACAACGCGAGCATCGTCGCTGCCTACCTCGACCACCGCGACCTCGCGGCGGACGAGAACCGAACCGAGCGCTTCTTCCTCAACGTCGTGCTCGCGCGTCTCCTGTACGCACACGCACTCGTCGCCGCGCCGAGGCTCGCACTCGGCCGCGATCGCCCGGCTGCGGCCCCGTTCTCGGCGACCCGCGCCGCGGTGCGGTCGACCTCTTCCTCGGCATGGGACGCGTCCTCCCCGACGACTACCCTGCCGACGGCGAGCTCGAGGACTACCTCCCGCTCGAGCACAAGCTCGGTCGCGTGCTCGACTATGCGGTGATCCAACCGCGATGGCGCCTCCTCTACGACTGGTCGGCCCAGCAGCTCGACCGACCCCAGCTCTCCGACCTCCTCATCGACGGCACACCCGCGTACGAGTGGCCCGGAGACGATCAGCAGGCGTGGAGACCGCCGCGACTCCACGTCACGGCGAGAGCGCTCGAGGCACTCACCGCCTCCCGTCAGAGCCCTGCGGCTACATGAGCCGCCACATCATCCGAAGGCCGGCCGTCGCGCTCTTGCGAAACGTCACGAGCGCCACGACGGCGACGCTGGCTGCGAGCAACGGCACGAGCGAGCGGAGCTCGGATCGCAGCGCGTGGAGATCGTCGTCGAGGCGCTGCCGCTCGGCGGCGATCTCCTTGCGGATCTCCTCAACGCTGCCGAGTCTTCTCAGACATGGCTCTCCAACGTCTCCAGCGTCCGGGCGGCCTCCTCGAGGGCCTGCTCGGGCTTCGGCGGCGACGCCTTGCGAACGAAGCGCACTGCCAGGAACGCGGCGATCGCCGCGGCGAGGAACAGGATCCCCGCCACGATGAGCAGCGACAGCCAGAGCGACAGGGCCTCGCTGATCCCAGCCGCCAGCGCGGCGAAGGTGAAGCCGATTGCGTAGACGATCAGGACTGCCGCAACGGCCGCGAGCCCCGCGCCCGTCCCGATCGCCGTCGCCTTCTGCTTGGCCTCGAGCTTGGCGAGCTCGAGGTTCAGCTGCGCGAGGGACAGGGTGCGCTTCTTGACCGCCTTGGCCCGTGTCACCACGCCGAACATAGCCGGAGCATAAACCCCCGGCTGTGGAGCTCTGCAACCCCCCGAGATGGTGCCTTTGAAGGACAGCCACGGCGGAGTGTAGATTTGTCCGCGCCGGCGCGGACGTAGCGTCGCTATCGCGAAGAGGACAGACCAATGCTGCTCGCCGACTACACGTTTCTCGACTTCTTCTGGTCGATGCTCGTGTTCTTCCTCTGGGTCATCTGGTTCGTTCTTCTCTTCACGATCTGGACCGACATCTTCCGGCGTGACGACATCTCCGGCTGGGGCAAGGCGCTCTGGTTCGTCTTCACGCTCGTGCTGCCCTTCCTCGGCGTGTTCGTCTACCTCGTGCCGCAGAACAAGGGGATGACCGAGCGCACGATGGCCCGCGCGCGCAAGGAGCGCGCAGCCTCCGACCAGTACGTCCGCGAGACCGCCGGCGTCGGCGGCAGCGCCGCCGAGGAGATCGCGCGCGGCAAGGAGCTCCTCGACCGTCGTGTCATCACGCAGGAGGAGTTCGAGCTCCTGAAGGCCAACGCGCTCGCCTAGACGAGAGCGCGACGCGAGGGAGGCAACGACCATGGCGACCGAGACATCAGTGGTGACGGGGCTCGAGCCCCGCTCGTTCTGGGGCCACTTCGAGGCGCTGACGAGGGTGCCACGGCCGTCGCGCCAGGAGGAGCCCGTCATCGAGCACGTCCGCGCCTGGGCCGAGCAGCACGGCTTCGAGGTGCAGGCGGACGCGGGGCGGAACCTGGTGATTCGCGTCCCGGCCACCACCGGCCGGGAGGGTGCTCCCGTCGTGACGCTGCAAGGGCATCTCGACATGGTCTGCGAGCGCGACGCGTCGAGCCCGAACGACCCCGCGCAGGGGCGCATCGCGCTCGTCCGCGACGGTGAGTGGCTGACCGCGGACGGGACGACGCTCGGGGCCGACGACGGCGTCGCGATCGCGGCCATGATGGCGCTCGTCGAGGACGAGTCGCTGCCGCACGGCCCGCTCGAGCTGCTCATGACCGTGGCGGAGGAGGTCGGGCTCGAGGGCGCGAACGCGCTCGACCCGGCGCTCGTGACGGGCTCGATCCTGATCAACCTCGACAGCGAGGAGGACGGACGGCTGACCGTCGGGTGCGCCGGCAGCACCGACACGTGGATCCGGATCGAGGCACCGCGCGAGGAGGCGGAGGGCGACCAGGTCACGCTCGGCGTCACCGTGAGCGGCGGCAGCGGCGGCCACTCCGGCACCGGGATCGCTCTCGGCCGGTCGAACGCCATCAAGGTGCTCGGACGGGCCTTGCGTGAGGCGCTCGTGACGGTGCCGTTCCGGCTCGTGTCCGTGTCGGGCGGCAAGAGCCGTAACGCGATCCCCCGCGACGCGATCGCCGTCTGCTCCGTCCCTGCCGATCAGGAACGTGCTTTCCGGGATGCGGTCGCTGCCGCCGCCGAGACGATCCGCGACGCGTACGTCAAGACCGACGCGGGCGTCACGGTCGGCATCGAGCCGGCTGAGGGATCGGCACTCCCGTGGACGGACGCAGGAACGAAGACGCTGCTCGACGCCATTGCACTCGTGCCCACCGGCCCGCTCGCGCTGAGCCCCGACTTCGACGATCTCGTCGAGACGAGCACGTCTCTGGGGGAGGCGATCACCGAGGGCGACGAGTTGACGTTGCACAGCCTGTCGCGCTCCTCGAACGACTCGGCGCTGCCCGAGGTGATCGCCACGCTGGACGCCGCGGCCCGGCTCGCAGGGGGGTCGCTCGAGGTCAAGCGCAACTACGGCGGCTGGCGGCCGGACCTCGATTCGCCGGCCCTCGCGGCCGCCAAGGCCGTGTACGAGCGCCAGTTCGGCGAGCCGCCGATCGTCACCGCTGTGCACGCCGGTCTCGAGACCGCGGTCATCGGGACCACGGTGCCGGGGCTCGACATGCTCTCGTTCGGCCCCCAGATCGAGTTTCCGCACTCGCCGGACGAGCGGGTGAGCATTCCCACGGTCGAGCGCTTCTGGAAGCTGCTCGTCGCCGTCCTCGACGAGCTGTCGGCGCCGGGGAAGTAAGCCGTGCGCGGGGCTCTCTCCTGGATCCTCGCCGGCGTCGGCATCATCGCCGTGATCGTCGTCGCCGCAGCGATCGGCGGCCGCGACGAGAGCGGCGAGACGGTTCCCGCCGGCGAGTGGGCGCAGAGCGTCTGCGGCGCGGTCGGCGTGTGGCGCGGGGAACTCGAGGCCACCGTCGATGACGTGCGCAACCCCAACGCGGAGACCGCGGCGGGCAGCGAGGAGCCACAGTCGGAGACTCCACAGGGACGAACGGGATTCATCCGCAAGGGCCTCGAGCGGACCGTCGGGGCGACCGAGACGCTGGTCGAGGGAATCGACAACGCGGGCGTGCCCGACACGCCCGACGGTGAGGAGGCGGCCGAGCGGGTGTCCGACTGGGCCGATGACGCCCAGGAGGAGCTGGAGGAGTCGGAGGACGCGCTCGACGACGAAGCGGAGACCCTCGAGGAGGCGATCGAGCAGCTCACCGACGCGGCGCGAACGATCGGCGCGGTGCTGGCCAGCGGCGCGCAGACGATCGTCGAGATCAGCCGCCTCGACCCCGAGCTCGCAGCCGCCCTGAGTGACGCGAGCACCTGTGAAGAGCTCCGCGAGGAGACCGGGGAATGAGCACCTCCGACTGGATCCTGATCGCGCTCCAGGGGCTGGTCGTCATCGGCTTCATCGCCCTCGGCGTGCGCTCGGGCGGCATCGGCCTCGGCCTCTGGGGCGGCGTCGGCACGCTCGTCCTGGTCTTCGGCTTCGGGCTCGCACCCGGCGAGCCGCCTGTAAGCGCGATGCTGATCATCATCGCGGTGATCTCCGCTTCCGCGGCCATGCAGGCCGCCGGCGGCATCGACTACATGGTCCTGATCGCCGGCAAGGCGCTGCGCGCTCGCCCGAAATCGCTCAACTTCGCCGCGCCGTACGTCTCCTGGCTGCTGACGATCCTGACCGGGACGGGGAACACCTTCTTCTCCCTGATCCCCGTCATCAACGAGCTCGCGTACGCGAACAAGATCAGGCCCGAGCGGGCGCTGGCGGGGTCCGCCGTCGCCTCGACGTTCGGGATTACCGCCAGCCCGGTCGCTGCCGCGATGGCGACGATGCTCCCGCTCGTCGAGATCTACGGCTACGACATCGTCGACGTGATGCTGATCACGATCCCGGCCAGCATCGTTGGCATCTTCGCGATGGCGCTCGTGATGAACACGCACGGCAAGGATCTGGATGACGACGCCGAGTTCCAGCGCCGGCTCGCGTCCGGCGAGATCGAGCCGCCCGCGCCGGCCGGCGAGATCACGCTGCTGCCTTTCGCGAAGCGCAGCGTCGCCATCTTCCTCACCGCCGTCGCCGCCATCTGCATCTTCGGCGTCTTCGAGGGCCTCCGGCCGACGATCCCGGCCGAAGGTGGCGGCGTCGAGCCGCTGTCGGTGACGCCGATCATCCAGATGTTCATGCTCACCGCCGCGGCGCTGATCCTGGTCCTCGGGCACGTGAAGGCGGCCGACGTCGCGAGCGCGCCGATCTTCAAGTCGGGGATGATCGCGATGATCGCGCTGTTCGGGATCGCCTGGATGGCGGACACGTTCATCGCCAACAACGAGGACGCGATCGTGACCGCGCTCGGCAGCCTCGCCGAGAAATGGCCGTTCATGATCGCCGTCGCGATCTTCCTCGTCGCCGCCTTGACGACGAGCCAATCGGCGGCGACACGAACCATGATCCCGCTCGGCCTGGCGCTCGGGATCGGCGCCGGGCTACATGATCGCGTTCTGGACCGCCGTCGCCGGCGTGCTCTTCTTCCCGGCGAACGGGACGCAGATCGCCGCAGCCGAGGCGGACCAGACCGGTTCGACGACGCTCGGCAAGCGCGTGCTCGACCACTCGTTCCAGCTGCCGCTGCAGATCGCCTGGGTGGTGACCGCGCTCGTCGGCTGCCTGATCGTCTGGCTCTTCTTCGGCGATCAGACGCCGGCGCCGCCGGTGCCGACGACCGTCCCGTAGCGTGAGCGTCCGCGGCGCCGCATTCCTCGGCATCGGCGCCATGGTCGGCGCCGGCATCTTCGCCCTGCTCGGCGAGGCCGGCTCGGTGGCCGGTTCCGCCGTATGGCTCTCGTTCCTGCTCGCCGGCGTCGTCTCGGCGCTGCTCGGCTACACCGTCGTCAAGCTCGGCGTGCGGTTCCCCTCGTCGGGCGGAATCATCGCCTACCTGATGGAGGGGTTCGGCAACGGCCGTCTCGTCGGCATCGCGGCGTGGCTCGGCTACTTCGCCGCGATCGTGATCGTCTGCTCGATGGTCGCCGTCTCGTTCGGGAGCTACGCGACGTCGCTCTTCGTCGGGGAGGATGCGGCGACGGGCTGGGACAACCTGTTCACGACCCTGATCGTGGTCTCGATGGCGGCGATCAACCTGGTCGGCTCGCGCATCGTCGACCGCGCGCAGTCGCTGATCGTCGTCGTCCTCCTGGCCGTCTTCGCCGTCTTCATCGCCGTCACCCTCGTGGAGATCGACTTCGAGCTCCTCGCGTTCAGCGGGTACCCGCCACTGAACGACATCATCGCGAGCGTCGCACTCACCTTCTTCGCGTACCTCGGGTTCAGTGTCATCACCTTCACCGTCGGTGACCTGCGTGACCCCGCGCGCGAGCTGCCGCGGGCCATGTATGCCGCGCTCGGGGTGACGACGGTGCTGTACGTCCTGATCTCGCTCGGCGTGTTCGGGACGCTCACGGTCCCGGAGGTGATCGGCTACGGCGAGACCGCGATCGCCGAGGCTGCGCGGCCGTCGCTCGGGGACGCGGGCTTCACGATGATGGCGATCGCCGCTCTGCTCGCGACCGCGTCCTCCGTGAACGCGACCCTCTACGCGTCCGGGGGCCTGACGGGCATGCTCGCGGGGGCAGGCCAGTTCCCACCGTTCTTCGGACGCGGGTCGCCGCTCGGCGCGCACGCGGGCATGCTGATCACGGCGGGGATCGTGCTCGTCGTGAGCAACCTCGTCAACCTGTCCGCGATCGCGTCCGTCGGGAGCGCGTGCTCGCTCGTGATCTTCCTCCTCGTCGGCGTTGCCGCGTACCTGCGGCGTGCCGATACGGGCTCGAACGCCGTGATCGTGCTCGCAGCCATCGGGGCGACGGCCGTCGTCCTTGCCTTCTTCGCCGTCGACACGTTCCGCAACGCTCCCCAGACGTTCACCGCGATCGTCGTGATCGGCCTGCTGGCAGTGGTGCTCGACACGGTCTGGAAGCGGATCCGCGGCACACCGACGATCGATCCGGACGCCACGGCGGCCTAGGTGCCGGAACACCCGCGTGCGCTGCGAACACCACCCGGCAAAGAGCTCCTGCTGTTCCTCGCCGATCTCGGCGCGGCGCTCAGCGCGATCGGTGAGACCGTCGACGCCATCGAGCAGCGCCTTGCCCTGATCGCCCGCGCCTACGGGCTCGAGGATGCGCGCTTCAGCGTCTTCCCGACGTCGCTCTTGCTGACGCTCGGACGCGGCGAGGCCGCGACGATCGAGCCGACGAAGCGGCTCTCGTCGACGCCGCGACTCGACCAGATTGCGGCCGTCCATCGCCTCGCGGAGGAAGCCGAGCGAGGTGCCGTCGAGCCGGCCGCCGGCATCGCCAGGCTCGAGGAGATCCGGGCGACGACGAGCCGCTTCGGGTCGTTCGCGAGTGTGCTGGGCTACACGACGCTGACGATCGGGATCGCGCTGATCCTGCGCCCGGCTGCCCGCGACGTCGCTGCGGCGGCCGTGCTCGGCACAGTCGTCGGCGTGCTACGGCTGCTCGCGCGCGGGCGGCGCTCGCTCGAGGTGCTGATGCCCTTCCTCGCCGCCTTCGCCGTCGCCGCGCTGACTGCGCTCGCCGTGAAGCACGACATCACCGATCCCGGCCTCCGGGCGATGATCGCCGCGCTCGTCGTCTTCATTCCCGGCGTCGCGCTGACGACCGCCTTTCTCGAGCTGACCGAGGGCCAGATGATCTCCGGCTCGAGCCGGCTCGTCTGGGCGGGCACGCAACTCGGCCTGCTCGCCTTCGGCATCGTCGCGGGCGTGAGCGCCGCCGGGGTTCCCGCGGAACGCGCGTTCTCCAGCTCCGACGCGCTCCTCGGCGACTGGGCGCCCTGGCTGGGCGTGCTCATCTACGGGGTCGGGGTCACCGTCGCTCACTCGACGCCACCGGGCGCGCTCATCTCGCTCCTCGTCGTGCTCTACGCCGCGTGGACCGGCCAGGTGGTCGGCAACGAGCTCCTTGGCGCGTACTCGAGCGGATTCGTCGGCGCCGTCGTGATGACGCTCGTCGCGTACCAGCTGGCCCGGCTTCAGTCGACGATGCCGGTGTACGCCATGTTCCTCCCGGGCTTCTGGCTGCTCGTGCCCGGCTCGCTCGGGCTGATCGGGCTGACGACGTTCCTCGCCTTCCCGGAGACCGCGTCAGGCGCCGACGTCTTCGCCGTGATCGGTGCGATCGCAGCCGTTGCGCTGGGCGTTCTCTGCGGCGTCGAGTTCCACCGCTGGCTCGTGGGTGCCGAGCGCCGGGCCCACCGGCTCACACGACGCGTTCAGCCGCCCGGTGCCTGAGCGCCTCGCGCCCAAGCTCGACGCCCCGAACGAGCGCCACGGACACCAGGACCGCACTCGCCGCGACGACGAGCACGAGGCCGGGGGCGGCAGACGCGCCGAGCGTCGCGCGGGCGTCGAGCCAGTTCTCGAGCGCCGTCCAGCCGATCACGACCCCGGCCCCCAGCACCCCGATCACGCCGACCCACGACCCGCGCTCGAGCGGCGGGAGCCACAGCAGCGCCAGCACCGCCATGATCGCGGCGAGCCAGCCGTTGTTCGGCCCCTGCGTCCCGTCGAGTCTCACGGGCCCGTCGGCGACCCAGGCCACGAAGACGCCGACGAGGACGGCGGCGACCGCGACCCTGCTCGCAAGCCGCCATGCCGCCTCAGTCCGACCCCGCGGAGTAGAGTCGCCCATGGCTGACGACGCTACCACCCCGGTGAAGCGCCGACGGGGACGCAAGGGCCTTGCGATTGCCGGGCTCGCACTCGCCGCGCTTTTCGTCGGCGTGTACCGGCAGGTGCTCGGGATCACCCAGCGCCCGAGCTGGCCGCCTCCGGCCGACGCGGTCACCTCGGCGGACGCGCAGGCGGCGACCGAGGCGTTCGTCGCCCGCGGCGGTGTGCGCCCGCACGACGCGGCGCTCCCGTTCGCCTGGTCGACCGCGGCGTCGATCGAGCCGCTGGTCGAGGGCGTGAACTTCTTCCCGCGGATCTTCGCGGACGTCGAAGCCGCACGGTCGTCCGTGCACATCCTCATGTTCGGGTGGCGTGAGGGCGACGTCGGTATGGAGATGGCCGCTCTCCTGCGGCGCAAGCTGGACGAGGGCGTCGAGGTGCGGGTGATCGTCGACGGGTTCGGCTCGCGGCCGTACGAGGAGGCGCGCGAGCTGTTCACGGGCCTCGCCGACGCGGGCGCCCAGATCGTGGTCAACGACGTCTTCCCGCTCGACCGCGACGGCCTCTTCCCGGACGGCCAGCACATCGACTGGCGCCAGGACGAGGTCGGCCGCGCGGACCACCGCAAGCTCTACGTGATCGACGGCGCCGTCGCCTGGACCGGCGGTGCCGGAATCGAGGACCACTTCCGGGACGGCGGCTTCCACGACGTCATGGTGCGGGTGACCGGCGCCGTCGTCCGGCAGGCGCAGGCGGCGTTCCTGACGAGCTTCCGCGGGCACGGTGGTCCGCTCGGAGCCGACCTGTCCGCGTACTTCCCCGACCCGGCCGAGGAGGGCTCGACACCGATCGCGCTCGCGCAGGTGATCCCGGGCGGCCACGTCGCAGCCTCCCAGGCGATCCGCGAGCAGATCGACGGAGCGCGCAGACGCCTCGACGTGATGAACCCGTACGTCACGGACGCCGACATGATCGGGCGAATCCTCGCCGCGGCGCGGCGCGGTGTCGCGGTGCGCCTCGTCGTCTCGGAGACGTCGAACAACGGCCAGGCGACGGCCGCGCTGAAGCACCACTACAGCGAGCTCGCCGAGGCGGGGTCGAGCTCTGGGAGCTCCCCGGCACGGTCGTCCACGCCAAGGTCGTGGTCGCCGACGACGTCGTCAGCTTCGGGACGGTCAACCTCGACGCCTGGGCGCTCTACCGCAACTCCGAGATCTGCTGCTGCGCGAAGAGCGCCGAGGCAGCCGAGCTGATCGAGGAGCGGCTGTTCGAGCCGGACATCGCCCGCTCGCAGCGCGGCGTGCCGCCGGAGGGCGTGCACGAGCGATTCCAGAGCTGGTTCTGGAACACGCTGGGGTCGTTCCTGTGACCGGCTCGCCGGGCCGCGCGGCCCCTGCGATGCTCGTGCTGCTCACGCTCGCGGCCGGGCAGTTCCTGATGACGCTGGACAGCTCGGTGATGAACGTCTCGATCGCGACGGTCGCGAAGGACGTGGGGACGACCGTGACCGGGATCCAGGGGGCGATCACGGCGTACACGCTCGTGATGGCGGCGCTGATGATCACGGGGGCCAAGATCGGGGCGATCATCGGCCGCAAGCGGGCGTTCGCGATCGGCTGCGTCATCTACGGCTGCGGCTCGTTCACGACGTCGATCGCGCAGAGCCTGCCGGTGCTGCTCTTCGGCTGGTCGTTCCTCGAGGGCGTCGGCGCCGCGCTGATCCTGCCCGCCATCGTCGCCCTGGTCGCCGGGAACTTCCCGGCGGAGAAGCGGCCGGCGGCCTACGGGCTCGTCGCGGCGGCCGGCGCGGTCGCCGTCGCGGTCGGGCCACTCATCGGCGGCTTCTGCACGACCTACTTCTCGTGGCGCTGGGTCTTCGCGGGCGAGGTCGTGCTCGTGATCGCGATCCTCATCCTCGGCCGACGGATCGCGGACGCGCCGGTCGAGGAGCGGCCGCAGCTCGACATCGTCGGCGCCGTGCTCTCGGCGCTCGGGCTCGGACTGCTCGTCTTCGGCGTGCTCCGCTCGGGCGAGTGGGGCTGGATCCAGCCGAAGGCCGACGCTCCCTCCTGGGCCGGTATCTCGCCGACGTTCTGGCTCGTCCTCGGCGGACTGTTCGTGATCTGGCTCTTCTTCCGCTGGCAGGCCCGACGGGAGTCGCGCGGCGAGGAGCCGCTCGTGCGCACGGCGATGCTGCGCAACCGGCAGCTCACCGGGCGGCCTGACGATGTTCTTCTTCCAGTACCTCGTGCAGGCGGGGTTCTTCTTCGTCGTGCCGCTCTTCCTCTCGGTCGCTCTCGGACTGTCGGCCATCGACACCGGTGTGCGGCTCCTCCCGCTTTCCCTGACGCTCCTCGTCGCCGCCATCGGCATCCCGCGCTTCCTGCCGCACCTGTCGCCCCGCCTGGTCGTCCG
>CAVQJO010000003.1:0-293905 GCA_963712865.1 uncultured Gaiellaceae bacterium | reverse complement strand
GCGCCTCGGTCTCGCCGAGGTGCTCGAGCATCAGCGCCGCGCTCCAGATCGCGCCGATGGGGTTCGCGATGCCGCGCCCGGCGATGTCGGGCGCGGAGCCGTGGACGGGCTCGAAGATGCCTGGGCCGTCGGAGCCGGGAGCGACGCTCGCGCTCGCCGCCATCCCCATCCCACCCTGGAGCTCGGCGGCGATGTCGGTGAGGACGTCGCCGAACAGGTTCGAGGCAACGACGACGTCGAGGCTGAGCGGGTCGCCGATCATTCGCGCCGCGAGCGCATCCACGAGGACGCGTTCGTACCGGACGTCGGGGTGCTCGGCCGAGACCTCCACGGCAATCTCGTCCCAGAGCACGTAGCCGTAGCGCGAGGCGTTCGACTTCGTCGCGCTCGTGACGACGCGCCGCGTCGCGTCTCGGCGAGCCGGAACGCGTGCTCGATCACGCGTCGCACGCCCGCGCGCGTGAAGACGCTCGTCTCGATCCCGACCTCGAGCTCGAGCCCCTGGTGCGCGCGGCCGCCGACGCCCGAGTACTCGCCCTCGGTGTTCTCGCGGACGAAGAGCATGTCGACCGCGGGCGAGCCCGAGCGAGTGGGGAGGGGACGCCCTCGAGCAGCCGAGCGGGCCGGAGGTTCGCCCAGAGATCGAGTCCCTGGCGCAGCGGCAGCAGCAGGCCCCAGAGCGTGACGTGGTCGGGGACGGACGGGTCGCCGACCGCGCCGAGGAGCACGGCGTCGTGGCCGCGGGCCGTGTCGAGCGCGTCCGGCGGCATCATCGCGCCGGTCTCGTGGTAGTAGCGCGTGCCCCACGGGCAGCTCGCTCCACTCGACCTCGACGCCGGCGGCCTCGACGACCTTGCGCGCCTCGGCGATCACCTCCGGCCCGGCGCCGTCGCCGGGGATGACGGCGATTCGGTGCGTCACCGGCCGACCTCGCCCAGCGTCGGGATCGCCGAGCGGCCGTCGAGCGCGCGGCACGACATCGCCGCGACCTCGTTCGCGAAGGCGAGCGCCTCGGCAGCGCGGCGTCGCGGACGAGCTGGGCGAGCAGGGCGCCGTGGAAGACGTCGCCGGCGCCGAGGGTGCTCACGACCTTCACCTGGTGGCCGGCCGCCTCGATCGTCTCGTCGCGCGTGTAGGCCGTGCTGCCGCCGGCTCCGGACGTAACCACGACCAGCTCGGCGCCGGCGTCGAGCGCCGCTTCGGCCGAGCCGAAGCGCGTCCTCGAGCCGCGCTCGGTCGGTGCGTAGAGCGCAACGCCGGCGAGGTCGAGCGCGTCGATCGGGTTGCCGCCGTCGATCGAGAGCCGGGCCTCGCGCGGCGCGACTGCGTAGCCGACGTGGTCGACGTGGACCCAGGCGGCGGTGCGACAGAGCTCCCGCGCGCGCTCGCTCAGCTCGAGGTGGGCGTCACCGCGAAAGTGGACGATCGCGCGGTCGTCGCCGCCGACGAGGATCGTGCTCTGCGGCGAGCGCGCGCCGGAGTCACCGCCAGCTCCGAGACGTCGATGCCCTCCTGCTCGAGGCCGGTGCGGATCTGCCGTCCGACGTCGTCGTCGCCGACAGCGCCGACGAAGAACGTCTCGACGCCGAGCACGCGCGAGCGCCACCGCGGCGGTCGCCGCCGGCCCGCCGCCGGCCACGACGAGCTCGATCGCGACCACGCGGTCGTCGGGCCCCGGGTGGCTCGGCACCGCGAGGATCGTGTCGAGGGTCGCGAGACCGATGCAGACGACGTGGGTCATCGTGCGAGCGACCGTCACGATCTCGTGCGGTCGGTACGGCACGACGATCGTGTCCCCGTCGACCTCGAGCTCGTCGCCGACGTCCTCGAGCGCATTCGCGCGGTGCGCCGAGTCGAACGGCAGCGCGAGCCGGACGCGCGCGACGCCGCGCGCCCCGTGCGCCTCGTAGAGCCGCAGCACGATCGCGTCGGAGTCCTCGGCCCGCTTGATCGTGTCGAGCACGAGGTTCGGGTCGTCCGCCGACGCGTACGACCGACTTTGTGTTGGAACAACACTCTCTCCCCAGCGCAGCGGCTGGTTGAACCGCGCCGCCTCGGCGACGACGCCTGCCTCGCGCCAGCCGCCGGCGTGAGGGAGGAGCGCGTACGCGAACTCGTGCCGGCCCATGTCGGCCTCCGGATCCGGGCTCTTCGACGCGCGCAGGAGGCTGATGCGGAGCTCGTTGCCGTAGCAGCTGTAGCCGTACTTGCAGTCCGTCAGGAGCGCGGCGCCGAAGCCGTGCTCGGAGAGGTCGGCGAAGCGGTGGCCCGGCACCTCGTAGCGGGCTCGGTCGTGGCTCGTCGAGTAGTGCGTCGGCCGCTCCGTGTAGCCGAACTGCATCTCGTACGTCGCGTGCGGCGCCCGCACTGCCAGCGGAAAGCAGACCTTGAGCAGGCTGTGCTCCTCGTGCCAGTCGACCTCGGTGTGGAACTCGAGGCGCCGCGCGCACGCGTCGAGCCGAACGACCTGGCGCATCGTGCTCGCCTCGCCGACCGTCCGCTCGAACGCGACCTCCATGCGCAGGGGCGATTCCGACACGACCGCGTGGGACGTGGCCGGGGGACAGTCCCTCCGCGTCTCGAGGTGGAACGGATCGATGTCCCACGCATCGAACGCGACGGGCCGGTCCTCGTAGAGCTCGAAGCGGTTTCCGGGCGCGGCGAGCGTCTCCCGCGCCGGTCGAGCGCTCGACGACGCCGAGGAACGCTGCCGTCCTCGCCGAGCTCGGCGCGGAGGTACTCGTTCTCAAGACACAGGCCGTCACGAGCGACTTTGTGTTCCTGGAACACAAAGTCGCCTTCCAACGGGACCCGACCCCGTACGGAGGAGCCTCGACCACCTTCAGCTCGCCGTCCGGCGCGCGCACGACCTCGCGCCGCGCGAACCCGGTCGTGTTCACGGGGCCGCCGCCGAGCGTCCCCAGAGCCGCCTCCGCGATCGCGTTCGCACGTGCCTCCACCTCGGCGAGATCGCGCTCGGCGTCCTCGTACACGAGCCGGATCGACGAGCCCGGGAGGATGTCGTGGAACTGCTGCAGCAGGAGCAGCTTCCAGAGCCGGTCGAGCTCGGCGCGCGGGTAGTCGTCGCTGGCCGCGTCGCGAGGAACTCGGCGTCGTGGAGCGCGATCTCCGCGCGTCGGTTGCCGCGCTTCGTGCGCGCCTGCGTCGTGTACGTGCCGCGGTGGTACTCGAAGTAGAGCTCGCCGACGATCGTCGGCCGCTCGCCGGGCTCGGCCTCGAGCGCATCGAAGAACTCGGCCGGCGCGCACATGCGAGTCCGCGGCAGTCCCTGCAGATCGCGTGCGCGCAGCATCGTCTCGATCATCTCGCGCGTCGGCCCGCCGCCGCCGTCCCCGTGGCCGTAGACGAGCATCGGCCGTCCGCGAGTGCTCATGGTCGCGGTAGTCGCGCGCGGTCTTGCACAGCTCCGCGACCGTGCCCGCGCTCGTGTACGTGTCTGCCGGCGGGAAGTGCGCGAGCACCTCGCTCCCGTCGATCCCCTGCCACGTGAACGTGTGGTGCTCGGGCCGGTTGAAGCGGTTCCAGGAGAGCTTCTGCGTCAGGAACCGGGCGACGTCGCCCTCGCGCATGATCTGCGGCAGCTGGCCGTTGTAGCCGAAGACGTCCGGGTTCCAGAACTCGGAGCAGCGGCTGCCGAAGCGCTGCTCGAAGTAGCGCTGGCCGTGCAGGAACTGACGCAGGAGCGACTCGCCGGAGGGGATGTTGCAGTCCGGCTCGATCCACGTTCCGCCGACGGGCACCCAGCCGCCGGCCTCGGCGAGCGCCTCGATCTCCGCCCACAGCTCCGGCCGCGTTTCCTCGATCCACGCGTACTGCTGCGCCTGCGAGCAGCGAAGCGGTAGTCGGGGTACTCGCGGAGGTAGCGCGTCTGCGTCGTGAACGTGCGGATCGCCTTCCGGTGGGTCTCGGCCAGCGGCCAGAGCCAGGCAGTGTCGATGTGCGCGTGGCCGATCGGCGCGACCTCGTGGGCAGTCGAGGCGTTCCGCCGCTCGTACAGCCCGGCGAGGATGTCGGCGGTCTCCGCCTCCGGCCACACGTTGCAGAAGCGGTTGAGCTCCGACAGCAGCCTCGCCGGCCCAGGCCTCGTCGAGGCCCGCTCCTCGTCGAGAGGGCGCCGCAGCGTCTCGAAGTCCAAGGCGAGTCGCCACGCGTCGGGATCGAACCGCCCGAGCTCGCAGCGGTGGAGCTCGAACGGCGACTCCTGCGACGCCGAACATGCCGTTGCAGGCGAGCTCGACCTCGAGCCGAAGGCTCTCGTCGCCGTCGGCCGCCTCGCCGCGAGCACCGCGTCGTGGTGGTGGCGGTTCAGTCCCTGCGCCGGCACGCCGTCGAGCCAGAGCGTCGCCTCGCTCGCGGAGTCCCAGAGGAGGTCGACGCGGCTTCCCCTCCGGCCCGGCGGCACGGTCGCCGCGCCGCGGAACCAGTACGTCGCCCACAGCGGCCCGAACCGCTCGCCGAGCTCGGCCGGCCGGTAGCAGAGCGCTCTGCGCCTCCTCGCGCGAGATCCGGTCGACCGGGCCGGCGACAAGGAGCTCGTCGAGCGCCCCGAGCTCCGGGTAGACGAGCGCGCGCAGCCGCTCCGAGGTCTGCGCCAGCCGGGCGCGCGTGTACTCGGGATGGCGGATCAAGCGGCTGAGGCTACTGCGCCGAGCCGTTCCCGTGGAGCAGGCTCTCGCCGGTCTCGGGCGAGAAGAAGTACAGCCGCGATGGGTCGACGGAGAGCCGCAGCATCTCGCCCACGCGCGCCTTCGTGCGGGCGTCGACGCGCGCCGCGAAGAGCGCCTGCGTCCGCTCCTCCGCGAGCAGGCCCGCCTCGTCCTCGGGCTCATCGGTGCACGGCGCCCTCGACGGTGACTGGCGCGGCGTCGACCTCGAAGAACACGAAGACGTCCGAGCCGAGCTCCTCCAGCACGATGCACCCGCACGTCGATCTGCGGCAGGCCCGACGGCGCGAACGCCGGAGTCCTCGAAGGCCTCCGGCCGGATGCCGACGATCGCGCTGGCCGACTGCGGCGAAGCGCGGCCGTCGCTCGCGGTCGAGTCGGGATCGAGAAGCCGCCGAGCCCGATCGCGTCACCGCCGACGTCGGTCTCGACGAGGTTCATCGCCGGCGAGCCGATGAACGCGGCGACGAAGACGTTCTTGGGCTCGTCGTAGAGCTTCTGCGGGGCGTCGACCTGCTGCATCTGACCGTCGCGCATGACGGCAACCCGCTCGCCGAGCGTCATCGCCTCGACCTGGTCGTGCGTGACGTAGACGGTCGTCGTGCCGAGTCGCTTGTGCAGTTGCTGGAGCGACGTGCGCATGCCGACGCGCAGCTTTCGCGTCGAGGTTCGAGAGCGGCTCGTCCATCAGGTACGCGGCCGGCTCGCGCGCGATCGCGCGTCCCATCGCCACGCGCTGCTGCTGACCGCCGGAGAGCTGGCCGGGCCGCCGGTTCAGGAGCTCGTCGAGGCCGAGCAGCTTCGCGACCTTCTCGCACGCGCTCCTCGCGCTCCTTCTTCGGCGTCTTGCGGACCTTCAGGCCGTAGCCGAGGTTCTGCCGCACGGTCATGTGCGGGTAGAGCGCGTAGTTCTGGAAGACCATCGCGAGGTCGCGCTTGCCGGGCTCGAGCCTGGTCACGTCGCGGTCGCCGATCAGGATTCGGCCGTCGGTCACCTTCTCGAGGCCGCCGATCGAGCGAAGGAGCGTCGTCTTGCCGCAGCCGGACGGCCCGACGAGAACCATGAACTCGCCGTCGCCGATCGTGAGGTTGACGTCGTCGACGGCGCGCACCTCGCCGCTACCGAAGTCCTTGGTCACGTGGTCGAGCGTGATCTGGCCCACGGGCGGAATCTATCGCCTTCGGTCGAAACATGCAATCGTTGCCACACGCGGTGAAGATCACGACTCCCATCACGCCGATCTCGGCGAGCGTCGTCTGCGTCAAGGACACCTGCAACGTCTACGTGCTAAGCGCGGGAAACCGACGCGATCGCGATCGACTTCGGCAGCGGTCTCGTGCTCGACCACCTCGAGGAGCTCGGCGTCGAGCGGCTGACCGACGTGCTCGTCACGCACCATCACCGCGACCAGGTGCAGGGGCTCGATCGCGCTGTCGCAGCCGGCGCGCGCATCTGGGTGCCGCCGATCGAGCTCGAGCTGATCGCCGGACGTCGACGAGCTACTGGCGCCGGCGCCGGCTCGAGAACGACTACGACCTGCGCGAGGACCGGTTCTCGCTCCTCGAGCCGGTGCAGGTCGACGGGTGTCGTCGAGGAGTACCGCACGCAGCGCTACGGCGCCTTCGAGGTCTACACGCTGCCGACGCCGGGTCACACACCCGGCTCGGTCACGTACCTCGTCGATGTCGACGGCGCGCGCGTCGCGTTCAGCGGCGACCTGGTCTACGGCGACGGCAAGGTGTGGTCGCTCGCGGCGACACAGTGGTCGTACAGCGGCATCGAGGGCCAGGCGGCGACCGTCGTCTCCTGCGGCGTCCTCGCCGAGCGCGAGCCCGACCGGCTGCTGCCCTCGCACGGCGACCCGATCGACGAGCCGCCGGGGGCGCTCGGTGCGCGCATCCGACGGGTGCAGGAGCTCCTGAACATCCGGCGCGAGGCGCCGTGGGACCTCGAGGACATGCGGCGGCGGCCTTGGGTGCCGATCACGCCGCACCTCCTGCGCAACCGAGCGAGCTTCGCCAACAGCTACGCGCTGCTCTCGGAGTCGGGGGCGGCGCTCCTCATCGACGCCGGCTACGACGTCACGACCGGCCTCGTGCCGAGCACCGAGCGCACGGCGCGGCGCTCGTTGCTCTGGCCGCTCGACGCGCTCCGGCGCGACCACGGCGTCGAGCGGATCGAGGTCGCGATCCCGACGCACTACCACGACGACCACGTCGCGGGCCTGGAGCTGCTCCGCGAGGTGGAGGGCACCGAGGTGTGGGCGCCGGAGAACGTCGCGCCGATCCTCGGAGCAGCCCGAGCGGCTACGACCTGCCCTGCCTGTGGTTCGACCCGATCGCGGTCGACCGGTCGCTCCCGCTCGGCGAGCCGGTCGACTGGCACGAGTACGAGCTCACGATCCACGCGCTGCCCGGACACACGCTCTACGCCGCGGCGATCGAGTTCGAGGTCGACGGCCGGCGCGTGCTCGCGACCGGCGACCAGCAGACCGGCGGCGAGCGACCGATCCTCAACTACCAGTACCGCAACCGGTTCGCGATCGACGACTACGTCCGCAGCGCCGAGCTCTATCGCGCACTGCGTCCCGACGTGATCGTGAGCGGCCACTGGCTCCCGCTCGAGGTGACCGACGACGTCCTCGACGGGCTCGAGGCGGATGGCGCTCGGTTGGCCGAGCTGCACCGCGAGCTGCTGCCGCTCGACGAGGTCGACCTCGGCCTCGAGGGATTCGCCGCCCGCATCGAGCCGTACCGCTCCTCCGTGCTCAGCGGCGAGCCCGTCGTCCTCGACGTCAGCGTCCGCAACCCGTTCGGCCGCGCCGGCGTTGCCCGCGTCGCGCTCGTCGTGGCGCCTGGCTGGGCCGCGCCGCAGCCCCAGGAGCTGGAGCTCGACGCCCGTGCCATCGGCGTTCTTCGCTTCGAGATCGAGACGACTGGCGTGGCGCCGGTCGAGCGCGCGCTCGTGGCCGCCGACGTCACCGTCGACGGAGGTCCCGTTCGGCCAGCAGGCCGAGGCGCTCCTGGAGATCAGGTGACGGGGCCGGTCGTCCGGGACGACGGCAGCGTCCTCGTCGAGGCTCCGCGCTACCGGCTCGAGGTGCGCGCGGACGGTCTCAGGGCCACCCTGACGTCGTCCGAGGGCGAGCAGTGGCTCGCGCTCCGGCCCCTGGCGGCGTTCGACCGGACGGACGGGCTCGACGAGACGCTCGCGGTCTCGCCGCCGCGCGTCGCCGACGGACGGATCGAGATCGAGCGTCGCTCGACCCTCTGGGACGACGCGCTGACGACGCTCACGTGCTCGGACGAGACGATCGAGCTGCGTTCTTCGGTGCGCGGCCACGGTGAGCTGACCGACCTGCTCCTGCTCGCAGGCCGGTCGCTCCTCCGCGGCAGGCCGCACGGCCTGCTGCCGAGCGGGTCCGCGCTCCGGACGATCTTCTCGCCGAACCCCAGCGACGACCGCGCCGTCAGGCCTGCGAGCGAGCCGGCGGTGATCGGCGTCGTCGGCGACGGTGAGCCCGGCCGCGGGCACTGGCTCTTCACCCCGGCGCCGCTCTATCTCGCCTTCACGACCGCGGCCGCGGAGGAGGCAGGCGAGTGGCTCGACCTGGGCCTCGCCGCCCCGGTGGCAGAGCTCACGTTCACGCAACTCGCCTACGAGCCGCGAGATGGAGGGATCCACCTGAGGCTCGAGTACGAGGGCCACACCCGCGTCGACGGTGCGTTCGCCGCACCGGCGCTCCTCCTCACGCCGGGCGTCGCCGATCCGTACGAGGGGCTCCGGCGGCATCGCGAGGAGCTCGCCGCCCGCGGCGCGGCGCCGCGGACGCGCACGAGGGAGGTTCCTGCGTGGTGGTCGGAGCCGATCTTCTGCGGCTGGGGAGCCCAGTGCTACCTCGAGTCGAAGGACACGGCGATCGCCGCCACGTTCGCGACCCAGGAGAACTACGACGCCTTCCTTGCCGAGCTCGAACGGCACGGCGTCGTGCCGGGCACCGTCGTGCTCGACGACAAGTGGCAGGCGGCGTACGGAACCAACGAGCCGGACCAGGCGAAGTGGCCGGATCTCCGGGGGTGGATCGCCGGCCGGCACGCGCGCGGCCAGCACGTCCTCCTCTGGTGGAAGGCGTGGGATCCCGAGGGCGTCGATCCGGAGCTCTGCATCCGCAACCCGGACGGCGAGGCGATGGGGATCGACCCGGGCAACCCGGCGGCACGCGAGGTGCTGCGCGCGAGCGTCCTGCGGATGCTCTCGGCCGACGGCCTCGACGCCGACGGGCTCAAGATCGATTTCACCGCGAGGACGCCGAGCGGCCGCGCTCTTGCGAGGCGCGGGGAGCGCTGGGGGATCGCGCTCCTGCACGAGCTGCTCGAGCTCGTCTACGCGGCCGCGAAGGAGGCGAAAGAGGACGCGCTCGTGATGACCCACACGCCGCACCCGGCCTTCGTCGACGTGACGGACATGGTCAGGCTGAATGACATGATCGGCGGCGTGCGCTCCGTCGTGCCGCAGATGCGCCACCGGGCGCAGGTCGCCCTGGCGGCATGCCCGGAGCTCCTGATCGACACGGACGACTGGCGCGTCCCGAACCTCGCAGCGTGGCGCGAGTACCTCGAGGCGAAGCCCGAGCTCGGCATCCCGTCGCTGTACTACGTCTCGCACCTCGACGCGACGGGCGAGGCGCTGGAGCCTCGCGACTACGCCGCGATCGCCGACGCCTGGAGCCGCTGGGAGGCGGGACACCCATGAGCCTCACCGCCGACGGCGGCTCGCCGACGCCGCTCACGCCCCACCCGGTCACGCTCGCCGACATCGCGCGGGCCGCCGGGCACGTCGCCGTCCACCGCCTCGCGCGCGCTCAGCGGCCGCGGCTACGTCTCCGCGGACGTCCGGGCGCGGCTCCGGGAGGCCGCCGACCGGCTCGGCTACGTGCCTAACGCCTCGGCGCGGACGCTGAAGCAGCGGACGAGCAGGGTCGTCGGCGTCGCCGTGTCGGATCTCGGCAACCAGTTCTACGCGCATCTCGCCGCCGGCATCGAGCAGGTGCTGCGGGAGGCGGACTACCAGATGGTGCTCGTCTCGGACAACAGCGACCGCACGCAGGAGCTCGCCTGTGCGCGGGTGTTCCTCGCCATGCGCGCGGCCGGCGTGATCATCACGCCGGCGGACAGCGCCGCGGCGGAGATGCTCGTGCGCGACGGCGTCGACGTCGTCGAGGTCGACCGGCGGCTCGCCCAGGTCGACTGTGACGCCGTCGTGGTCGACAACGAGCGCGGCGCCCGCGAAGCGACAGCGCACCTGCTCTCGCTCGGGCACCGTCGGATCGCGCTCCTCGTCGCCGACACCGACTGGACGAGCGACGCCGGGCCGGCTGCAGGGCTACCGCCTCGCTCACAAGGACGTCCGGGCAGCCGATCGACGAGCGACTGATCCTGCCGATCGGCTTTCACGCGCCCGACTCGGAGCAGCGCATCGAGGCGCTCCTCGACGCCCAGCAGCCGACCGCGATCTTCGCGGCCAACAACCTGCTCGCCGAGGACGCGTGGCAGGTGCTGCGCCGCCGACGGCGCAAGCTGCCGCGCGACATCTCGCTCGTCGCGTTCGACGACGTCCCGTGGATGACGATGGTGGAGCCCCGCATCACCGCCGTCGCGCAGCCGACCGTCGAGATGGGCCGCCGAGCTGCGCGGCTGCTTCTTCGCCGGGCCGACGAGCCGACCTGCCCGACCGCCCTCGTCTGCCTCGAGCCGGCCCTGATCGTCCGCGGCTCGACCGCTCCGCCTCCGCCCGCAGCGTCCTAACTTCCGCCCCGAGGCACCGTCTTGACAGACGACGAGAGGGTGTGGTTACGTTCCCACATTCGCACACCCACTCGGTGTCGTCGTTGGCTTTCTACGTCTGGGGAGGTTCACGCAATGTCGAGTCGATGGAAGCGGAGTGTGCTGCTTCTTGCCCTCACCGTGCTCGGAGTCGTGGTGGTCGCGAGCGCCGCAAGCGCACAGCTCTTGGAGGGGTCGAGCCTCTCCGGTCCGAGTCAGGCGGGCAAGACGCTGACGATCTACGGCATGGGCGGACGGGACGACGTCGCCCAGGGTCGGCTGGACATCGCGAACAAGGTGATCGAGAACACGGGCGCGAAGGTCGACAACCCGGTCAACGGCGTTCAACGACCAGGCCTTCCTCGCGCGCCTCGCCGCGCGGGACATCCCGGACCTGGTCTACATGGGCCGCGGCAACATCGGCACGTACGCCGCCCGTAACGCCCTGCTGCCGCTCGCGAACTGCATCAGGTCGGAGAAGATCAACCGCAACGCAGTACCGCAAGGCCGCCCTCGACGAGGTGACCTACAAGGGCCAGCTCTACGGTCTGCCCGAGTTCACGAACCAGATCACGCTCATCGTGAACAACGACGTCGCACGGGCGGCCGGCGTCAACGTCGCGGACATCCAGACGACGAACTGGGCGCGGCTTCGCGCGGCGAACAAGAAGATGGTTCGCGTCGAGGACGGTCGCGTCACCCGGATCGGCTTCGACCCGAAGCTGCCCGAGTTCTTCCCGCTCTGGGTCAAGTGGGCCGGCAAGGACCTGATCTCGAAGGACGGCCTGAAGGCGCAGCTGAACTCGAAGGAAGCGGTCGCGGCGCTCGCGTTCGCGTACTCGCTGATCCAGGATCACGGCGGCTGGAACCGCTTCAAGGCGTTCCGCGACACGTTCGACTACTTCGGGCGCGTCAACCCGATGTCGGGTAACCAGATGGGCGCAACCCCCTTCGAGAGCTTCTGGTACAACGTTCTCGCCGAGGGCAACCCGGTCGACATCACCGCCAAGTACTTCACGAACCGCAAGGGCGGGCCGATCACGATGATCAGCGGGAACGCCTGGGCGATCCCGCGCGGCTCGGCGAACCAGGATCTCGCCTGCAAGTTCATGAAGTCGATGACGTCGATCGACGCGTGGCGGACCGTCGCGAAGAGCCGCTTCGACCTGCGCAAGCGGCAGGGTCGCGCGTTCACGGGCCTCTACACGGCGAACACGCCGCGGACGTCAAGATCTTCGAGGACATCTACCAGCCGATGGGCAACAAGCAGTTCGACGACGCGGTGACGCTGCTCGTCCGCGCGCCGCGCTACGCCTTCTCGATCCCGCTCTCGCCGGCCAGCGCGCAGTTCCGGCAGGCATGGGTCGACGCGGTCAACCGCGTGCTCGAGGGGAGGCAGACTCCCGAGCAGGCGCTCGACCAGGCGCAGCGCGAGGCACAGAAGGCAATCGACGACGCCAAGTAGGACGCCGGTAGAGGCTCCCTCGTGGCGAGCGTCGCCAGTGACGCGAAGCCGGGCCCTCCACAGAGGGCCCGGCGGCGCTACTTCGCGGGTTTCCGCGAGCGTGAGACCTGGTACGCGTACGCCTTCATCCTGCCGTGGGTGATCGGCTTCGTGATGCTCACGGCGTATCCGATGTTCCGGAGCCTCTACCTCTCGTTCACGGACTACGGGGTGGAGCAGATCATCGGCGGCGCCCCGACGAACACCGTCGGGCTCGACAACTACCGAGCAGCTCCTCGACGACCCGCAAGGTCGCGACGTCGCTCAAGAACACCTTCATCTACACGGTGATGACGGTGCCGGTGAAGATGGCCGTGGCGCTCGCGCTCGCGATGATCCTCGCCCGGTTGGCCTATGCGGCCGGGTTCTTCCGAACCGTCTTCTACCTCCCGGACATCATGCCCCCGGTCGCGATCGGGATCCTGATCCTCGTGCTGTTCAACGGCTCGACGGGGATCATCAACCGGGGACTCGGCCTCATCGGCATCCCCGGGCCGTTCTGGACGACCGATCCGACCTGGATCAAGCCCAGCCTCGCGATCATGAGCATCTGGACGATCGGCGGCACCATGGTGATCTACCTCGCCGCGCTCAAGGCCGTGCCGCGAGGGCTCTACGAGGCGGCGGCGATGGACGGCGCCGGTCCGTGGCGCCGCTTCTTCAACGTGACGCTGCCGATGATCAGCCCGGCCCTCTTCTTCACCTTCATCGTGCTCACGATCGCGGGCCTACAGACCTTCACCGAGGTCTACACGGCCTACTTCGGCGGCGGCTCGACCGGGCGCTGAATCCCCCGACGCCGCGCTGATGAACGTCGTCTACCTGTTCCGGCAGGCGTTCGAGTTCTTCGAGATCGGCTTCGCGTCGGCGATGGCGTGGCTCCTGTTCGCGATCATCATGGTGATCACGGCCGTGCAGTTCATCGTCAGCCGACGCTTCGTCTTCTACCAGGGCGAGAAGCGATGAGCTCCGGCGGACCCGACAACTTCCCGACCGGCGGTGCCGGCAGCGGTGACACCGCGCGTCGGCGGTGCCGGGTGTGGAGCGTCGTCGCCGAACGGCATGGCCAGGAGCGGCGGCCGCGTTTCTTCGGCGGCGTCAAGAACCTTCTCTTCCTCGCTCTCCTGACCTTCGCTCTCGATCCTCGCGATCTACCCGTTCATCTGGCTGATCAGCGCGTCGTTGAAGCCGCAGGGCGACGTCTTCGACAACCGCCTCATCCCGCGCGAGTGGCAGTGGAACTTCACCGGCGACCCGTCGCCGACGCTCGGCGACGAGAAGCTCTTCGACCTCCCGAACACGCCCGTCTTCACCTGGTTTCTCAACAGCGTCTGGATCGGCGCCCTCGCGGCGATCGCCGTCGCCCTCTCGAGCGCCATCGTCGCGTTCGCGTTCGCCTACTTCCGCTTCCCCGGCCGCACCTTCCTCTTCGCGCTCATCCTCGCGACGATGATGCTGCCGGGCGCGGTGACGATGATCCCGCTCTACCTGATCTGGAACGAGGTCGGGACCTTCACCGCCGAGCACTCGTGGCTGCCGCACATCGGCGTGAACACGCAGTACCCGCTCTGGGTGCCGAACCTGTTCGGCAGCGCCTTCTACATCTTCCTCTTACGGCAGTTCTTCCTCGGCATACCGCGCGAGCTGTTCGAGGCGGCGAGGATCGACGGGGACAGCTACTGGTCGATGTTCCGCCGCATCGCGCTGCCGCTCGCCAAGCCCGCGCTCATCGTCGTGATCATCTTCGAGATCCAGTCGAAGTGGTTCGACCTGATGACGCCGCTCATCTACCTACGCGACACCGCGCTGTTCACGCTTCCGCTCGGCCTCAAGACGATCCTCGACACGCAGGGCGCGGGCGGCGGCGGCGAGGGCCGATGGGAGATCATCATGGCCGGCACCGTCATCACCGTCGTGCCGATGATCATCATCTTCGCGGTCTTCCAGCGGTACTTCGTCGAGGGGATCGCGACGCAGGGACGGAAGGGCTGATGGCTCGCGCAGGATCGCTCTCCGCGGCCGAGGGCCGCGTCGATGCGCAGCACGCTCCCGTGCTCGGACTCGACATCGGTGGCACGAAGCTGGCGGCGGGTGTCGTCGACGGGACCGGGCGGGTGCTCTCGTTCCTCGTCGAGCCGACGCTTGCCGAGCAGGGCGCGGCGCACGGGATCGAGCGCCTGCTCGAGCTCGGCCGTCGGGTCGGTCGAGGAGTCCGGGCCTCGGCTGGGAGGAGATCCGGTCGCCGTCGGGATCGGCTGCGGGGGCCCGCTCGACGCCGAGCCAGGGGCATCCTGATCGCGCCGCCGCACCTGCCGGGGTGGCGCGACGTTCCCGTGACGGCGCTCGTCGAGGCCGCGTACGGGCGGCCCGCCGCGCTCGAGAACGACGCCACCGCCGGCGCCGCCGGCGAGCACCTGTACGGGGCGGGCGCCGGCACCCGGAACATGATCTACCTGACGATCTCGACGGGTGTCGGCGGCGGCGTCGTGCTCGACAGCCGCCTCTATCGTGGCGCCTCGGGTAACGGGGGCGAGCTCGGCCACGTCACCGTGGACTGGCACGGCCGCCCGCTGCCGTGGGTGCGGCCGCCGCGGCTGCCTCGAGGCGTACGTCTCGGGCACGTCGATCGCGGAGCGCGCCGCCGAGGCGGTCAGGCGCCAACGGCAACTCGACGCTCGCGCGCGTGGCGGAGCTCGACCGCCGCAGACGTCGCGAGCGCCGCGCGGGCCGGCGACCGGCTCGCGCAGTCCGTCTGGGACGAGACGGTCGACGCTCTCGCCTGCGGCCTCACCTCGATCGTGAACCTGTTCGAGCCGGAGCTCGTCGTGCTCGGGGGCGGCGTGACGCGCGCCGGTGAGCAGCTGCTCGCCCCGGTACGGGAACGCGTGCGGGCCGAGGCGATGCGGCCCGCGGGTGCGGCGGCCGAGATCGTGCAGTCCGCGCTCGGCGACCACGTCGGCGTGGTCGGGGCGGCGGCGATCGTGCACGAGCGTGCCGCCGGTAACGTCGTCCCGCATGAGTGACGCCTCCGCGCGCGCCCTCGCAGACCACCTGGCCCTGCTGGGGCCGGCCGAGAGCCTCCTGCCGCAGGCCGAGGAGGTCGCGCGCAGGCTGATCGAGACGTACGAGCGGGGCGGGCGCCTGTACACGTTCGGGAACGGCGGCAGCTCCGTCGATGCGCAGCACTTCGCCGAGGAGCTCGTTGGCCGCTTCCGGCGGGAGCGGCGGCCGTTGCCGGCGCAGTCGCTCGCGGCGGACGCTGCCGCGCTGACCTGTATCGCGAACGACTACTCCTTCGACGAGGTGTTCGAGCGTCAGGTGCGGGCCTTCGTCCGCACGGGCGACATGGCGATCGCGTTCTCCACGAGCGGGCGCTCCCCGAACGTCGTGCGCGGGCTGGCGGCGGCGCGCGACGCCGGCGCAGCCACGGTTCTGTTCGGCGGCGGCGACGGCGGTCCGGCCGCCGAGCACGCCGACCTCGCGCTCCTCGTCCCGTCCGACTCGACCGCCCGGATCCAGGAGCTGCATGTCTTCTTCCTGCACGCGGTCATCGACCAGGTCGACGCGTGGGCTGCGGGCGAACGGTGAAGACGGTGCACATGATCGGCAACGCGCACATCGACCCGGTGTGGCTCTGGCAGTGGCCGGAGGGCTACCAGGAGGTGCGCGCCACCTTCCAGTCCGCCATCGATCGGATGGAGGAGTACCCGGACTTCGTCTTCACGTGCGACTCCGTCGTCTTCTTCGAGTGGGTCGAGGAGAGCGACCCGGCGCTCTTCGAGCAGATCAAGCGGCGCGTCGCGGAGGGCCGCTTCCAGATCGTCGGCGGCTGGTGGGTCGAGCCGGACTGCAACATCCCGTCGGGGGAGTCGTTCGTGCGGCAGGCGCTCTACGGCCAGCGGTACCTGCGCGAGAAGTTCGGGATCGTCGCGACGACCGGCGCGAACGTCGACTCCTTCGGCCACAACGCGGCGATCCCGCAGCTCCTGCGCCGAAGCGGGGCCGACTCGTACGTCTTCCTCCGGCCCGGTCCGGAGGAGATCGAGCTCGAGAGCCCGCTCTTCTGGTGGGACTCGGCGGACGGCTCGCGTGTGCTCGCCTACCGGATCCCGAACGAGTACCTCGCGCCCAAGGACGATCTCGCCGAGCATCTCGAGAAGGCGCTCGCGCTGCTGCCGCCGGACCGCGAGGAAGCCGCGATCTTCTACGGCGTCGGCAACCACGGCGGCGGGCCGACGAGGGCGAACCTCGACCAGATCGCGCGGCTGAGCGAAGCGAACGGCGTGCCGCGCCTCGAGCTGAGCTCGCTGCGCCGCTTCTTCGACGGCGTGCTCGCGAGCGCCGGCGACTTGCCTGTGCACCGCGGCGAGCTGCAGCACCACTCGCGCGGCTGCTACACGGCGCACTCGGGGATCAAGCGTTGGAACCGGCGTGCGGAGAACGTCCTGCAGCGCGCGGAGAAGTGGAGCGCGATCGCGGCCGTGCTCGGCCTCCGGCCGTACCCGCACGCGGAGCTGACGGGGGCGTGGAAGCTCTTGCTCTTCAACCAGTTCCACGACACGCTCGCCGGCACGTCGATCGAGCCGGCGTACGAGGACGCCCGCGACCAGATCGGGCATGCCGTGTCGCTCGCGGCGAACGCGTACAACGCCGCCGTGCAGACGATCGCGCGGCACATCCGGATCGAGCCGGAGGAGGAATGTCGGCCCGTCGTCGTCTTCAACTCGCATCCGTGGCCGCTCCGCGCCGACGTCGAGATCGAGTACACGTGGATGCGCGAGGAAGGGCGCCTGCGTCGTCGACGACGCGGGCGAATCGGTGCCGATGCAGCTGACGCGGCCGCTGACGACGATGAGCAGCCTCCGCGGCCGGCTCGTCTTCCCGGTGGACGTGCCGCCGCTCGGCTATCGCACCTACCGCGTCCGCAAGGGGTCCGTGCCGGGAGAGCCGCTCGAGGCCTCCGACACCCGGCTCGAGAACCGGCACGTCGTGCTCGAGCTCGATCCGGCGACGGGCCGGATCGCGGGGCTCGTCCACAAGGCGAGCGGCGCGGATCTGGCGGCGCCGGCTTCCCGGCACGCCGTCGTCGTCGACGACCAGAGCGACACCTGGGGGCACGGCGTCCGCGCCTACGACGACGAGGTGGCCGAGTTCGAGTGCGTCGCCGTGCGGCTGCTCGAGACCGGCCCCGTGCGGGCGATCCTCCGCGTCGAGAGCCGCCACGGCTCCTCGACGCTCCGCGAGGACTACGTGCTCAGCGCGGACGCGCCGTACGTCGACGTGCGCGTCGCGCTCGACTGGCGCGAGCCGCTGAAGCTCCTCAAGCTGCGCTACCCGACGCTCGGTCGAGACCGACACGGCGACGTTCGAGACGCCGTACGGCCATCTCGAGCGTCCGGCCGGAGGGGACGAGGAGCCCGGCCAGTCGTGGGTCGACGTCTCCGGCGGTCGGCCGCGGGCTCACGGTGATCAACAACGCCAAGTACGGCTACGACGTGCGGGGCGGCGACATCGGCATCACCGCGGTGCGGAGCCCCGTCTGGGCGTGGCACGACCCGCGCGAGCTCGAGGAGGGCGGGGACTTCGACTACCTCGACCAAGCGCGGCAGACTTTCATCGTACGCCTCGTCCCGCACGCCGGCGACTGGCGCGAGGCGGGCGTCGTGCGCCTGGCCGCCGAGCTCAACCAGCCGCCGTTCGCCCTCATCGAGACGTACCACGAGGGGCCGCTCGCGCAGCAGGCGTCCTACCTGTCCGACGGCGGCGGCGACGTCGTCGTCACCGTCCTCAAGGGCGCCGAGGACGGCGAGGGGGCGCTCGTCCTGCGCGCCCACGAGTCGGCGGGTCGCCCGTCGCGCGCGAGGATCGAGCTGCCGCTTGCTCGAGCGGACGATTCGAGGCGGAGCTCGGCGCTCACGAGATCAGGACCTTCCTCGTGCCGGCGGCTGCCGGCGAGGACGTCGTCGAGACAGACCTGCTCGAGTGGCGGTGACGCTCGGCAGCGAGTGGCAGCTGCGGGGCTTCCTCGGCGACGAGTGGCGCTGGCACCTCGAGAAGCCGTGGGACGCGCCGGGGTGGATCCGCGCGCGCGTGCCGGGCAGCGTCCTCGACGACCTGTGGCGGGCCGGCGAGGTGCCCGACCCATACCACGGTCGCAACAGCCGACTCGTCGAATGGGTGCCCGAGCGGGCCTGGGTCTACCGGCGGCCCGTGGAGGGGCCTGGCGTGGTCCGCTTCGACGGCGTCGACCACGCCGCGACCGTGTTCGTCGACGGCGGGGAGGTCGCCGCGCACGAGGGTGCGTTCACGCCCTTCGAAGTCGAGCTCGGCGAGGGAGAGCACGCGCTCGCCGTCGTCGTCCACCCGGCGCCCGCGAGCGAGCCGCAGGTCGGCCGCACGAGCAGGGTGCGCGTGCACAAGAGCCGCATGGGCTACGGCTGGGACTTCTGCCCGCGGATGATCAACCAGGGGATCTGGCGGCCGGTGACGCTGAACCCGGCCCCGCCGGTCCGGCCGATCGTGTGTCTCGAGGACGGCCTCGGCACGGTTGAGCTCGACGGCGAGGTCGTGTTGCGCGTCGACGAGCCGAGGCTCTGGTGGCCGAACGGGATGGGCGAGCAGCACCTCTACGAGGTCGAGCGGCGTCAGCGTCGGCTTCCGGACGGTCGAGCTCACGCGCGACTACGCGCTCGTCGTCAACGGCGTCCGCGCGCCGATCAAGGGCTGGAACTGGTGCCCGCTCGACCCGCTGTACGGCGTGCCGCGGCCCGAGAAGCTGCGGCGCGCTACTCGAGCTGGCCGCGGCGTCGGGCGCGAACCTCGTCCGCGTGTGGGGCGGTGGGCTGATCGAGACCGACGAGTTCTACGACCACTGCGACCGGCTCGGGCTGCTCGTCTGGCAGGAGTTCAGCCAGTCGAGCTCCGGGATCGAGAGCGCCCCGTCCGACGATCCCGGGTTCGTGGCGACGCTCGCCGCGGACGCGCGCGAGATCGTGCCGCGGCTGCGCCACCGGCCCTCGCTCGCGATCTGGGGCGGCGGCAACGAGCTCGACGGCGACGACTCGACGCCGGCGCTCGCGGCGCTCCGCGCCGTGGTCCACGAGCTCGATCCCGGGCGCGCGTGGGTCGCGAGCTCGCCGTCGCCGGACGACCGCGACCTGCACGGGCCGTGGGAGCACCAGGGTCTCCGCAAGCACTACGAGCACTACGACTCCCGCGTCTGCGAGCTCCATAGCGAGTTCGGCGTCGAGGGCATGACGAACCGCGAGGCGCACGAGGCGCTGATCCCGAAGGAGGAGCGCTGGCCGGCCGACCGGACGAACCCGGTCTACGAGCACCTCGGCGCGTGGTGGAACAACGTCGCCCTTCGTGCAGGAGGCGTTCGGCGGCCGGATCGACGACCTCGAGACGATGCGACGCGCGTCGCAGTGGCTGCAGTACGACGGCCTGCGCTACGCCGTCGAGGCGAGCCTGCGGCGCGGCGCCGGGCACGATCCCGTGGCAGCTCAACGAGTCCTACCCGAACGCCTGGTGCACGGCCGCCGTCGACTACCACGGCGTGCCGAAGCCCGCCTACTGGGGCGTGCGGCGGGCGTACGCGGGCGCGCCGAGCGCCTCGTTCGCGACGTGCGCCTGGGGCGGCGACGAGGAGGTGCGGGCGCGCGATCTGGGGCGACGCGACGGCGCGGATCGTCGAGCTCGACGGCACGCGTCGTCGCCGAGGCGGAGGGGGAGATCGCGGTGCCCGTCGAGCGAGATCGCGGCGACGTCTTCCTCCTCGATCTCGACGGCCGCAACCGCTACGTGATGACGACGACCGGAGAACCTCGCGCCGCTGCTCGACCTCCCGCCGGCACAGCTCGAGCTGCGCGACGGAGTGCTGAGCCACCGCGACGGCCCGGCAGCGATCGGCGTCCTTGCCGGCGACGTCGTCGATCTGCTTCCCGGCGAGAGCCGGGCCGTCGACTTCGACGGCGTCGCCCGAGGGATGGAATGTTCGCGGCTAGCGCGCTCGCGCCCGACGGCTCGCCGGTGGCCGGGCTTCCGCTTCGAGGGCGCGCTCACCGTCACGTACGAGGGCGACGAGCACGGTCGACGCCGGCATCCGCGTCGACGTCGAGCTGCGCCGGACGGACGAGCCGCGCTGGCTCGTGCCCGGCGTCTTCTACGGCGAGAACCGGCCCGAGGGCTGCACGCGGATCTACCCGCGGTTCACGCCCGGCCGGGTCGACGTCGCCCGGATGGAGTCCGACTCGTGGTCGTTCCGCGCCGACCGCTGCGCGACGCCGGCCGTGTTCGCGCGCGGCGGCGGGCTCCTGACGACGGAGGAGAGCCCGCTCGGGCAGGCCGGGGTCGGCTTCGCGTCGCGCGACGGCGCGGCCGGTGATCTGGCTCGACTTCCCGTTTCGCGAGGAGCCGCTCCGCTACGACGGCTCGGAGACCCCGGCGCCGCCCGACGTCCGCACGTACCGCTGGCAGCCGGGCGAGCGGGTCGAGCTCGCGTTCGAGGTGCTCGACCACGACGACCACGCGCGCGTGCTCCGAGAACTTTGTGTTGATTCAACACAAGCGGCGGGCCAGAGCGCGGCGTGGGTCTCGGTCGAGCGGGCCGCCGAGCTCGCCGCCTGGGGTCTCTGGCGCTGGCACTACCGCCCCGATCCGCCACGGCTGATCGAGACCGCCGCGTTCGACCGCGACGGGATCGGCGAGACCGGCGACCGGGACGCCATGCACGTCTGCCTGGGTGAGCGGCGTGCCGTACGCGTACGCGCTCCTGCGGCATGGCAAGCGGGTCGGCAACGACGAGTACGTCGGAGCGGCCGACGTCCGTTCTCGACCACGTCGCCGGCAACCTGACGCCGGGCGGCACGTTCTGGAGCCAGTGGACGCGCGAGCCGCGGCTGGACGTGGGGCTGGCATCCGGACCACTCGCGCCTCCACGCGCGGACGCTCGCCGACGCGACGCTGTTCCTGCTCCGCGCGAACGAGCTTGTGTTGAAACAACACAAGCCCTCGTGGACCGCGGCGGTCGAGTCCAACCTCGACGTCGTCCTGCGCACGCAGCGCGCCGACGGCGCGCTGCCCGCCGCGCACCACGTCGAGACCGGCGAGGCGGTGTCGTGGGAGGGGACCGCCGGGATGGCCTGGATCCCGGCGCTCGTCGAGGCCGGGCACCTCGAGGCGGCCCGGCGCGCCGGCGACTACTACCGCGACGCTTCGAGACGTTCTACGGCGCCGCCGAGGACGTCGATCTCGCGCCGACCTCGGAGGACGGCTACATGGCCGTGATGGCGTTCGTAGCCCTCGAGGACTGGGAGGCGGCCCGGCGCGCCGCGGACTGGATGCTGACCTTCCGGTACACCTACGACGTCGCGTTCTCGCCGACACGACGCTGCTCGGCCGCTACGGCTTCCGCACGCGCGGCGCCGACCAGGCCTCGCCGGCGAACCAGCACCTGCACGCCTTCGGCCTGATCGCGCTCCGCGAGATGATCGCGCTCGCGCGCGCGACCGGCGACGACTACTACCTCGACCGCACGCGGGAGAACCTCGACTGCTTCCGCCAGTTCGTCGCCCGCGAGGACGGCGACTTCAACGCCCAGCGCGGGATGGTGAGCGAGCGCTACTACCAGACCGACTGCTTCCAGGCGAAGGGCATGCTGCTGACGCTCTCGCACGCCTGGAGCGCGGGCGTCCTCCTGCTCGCCTGCGAGGACGCGCTGGAGCTGGGGCTGTGAAGGCGTTCCCGGACGGTTTCCTCTGGGGCGCCGCGACCTCGTCGTACCAGATCGAGGGCTCGCCGGACGCGGACGGCAAGGGCCCGTCGATCTGGGACACGTTCACGCATCTTCCCGGCCGGATCGAGGGCGGCGGCACGGGGGACGTCGCCTGCGACCACTACCGCCGCTGGCCGCGAGGACGTCGAGCTGATGAGCGAGCTCGGTCTCGGCGCGTACCGCTTCTCGATCGCGTGGCCCACGGCTCTTCCCGACCGGCCGGCCGCCGCTCGAGCCGCGCGGGCGCGACCACTACTCGCCGGCTCATCGACGCGCTGCTCGACCGCGGCATCGAGCCGGTCGTGACGCTCTACCACTGGGAGCTCCCGCAGGCGCTCGAGGACGAGGGCGGCTGGCTCGCCCGCGACACGACCGAGCGCTTCGCCGAGTTCGCCTCGGCCTGCTTCGAGGCGTACGGCGACCGGGTCCGCTCCTGGCTGACGATCAACGAGCCGTGGATCATCGGCCTGCTCGGCTACCTGCACGGCCTTCACGCGCCCGGCTACAAGGACGACGTGCGCGGCGAGGCGACCGCCTTCCACCACCTGCTCCTCGCCCACGGACGGGCCGTCCAGGAGCTCCGGCGCTCGGGCCGCGACGGCCGCATCGGGATCGCCCTCTCGCTCTCCCCGCACTATCCGGCGAGCGGATCGGAGGCCGACCGGCAGGCCGCGTGGGCCTCCGACGGCTACGTGAACCGCTGGTTCCTCGATGCCCTCTTCCGCGGCGCGTACCCCGAGGACATGCAGACGCCGCTACGAGAGCCTCGTTGGCGCGCTCGACTTCATCCGCGACGGCGATCTCGAGACGATCGCCACGCCGACCGACTACCTCGGCGTCAACTACTACGCGGGCCGCACGATCCGAGCCGTGCCGGGCCGCACGCCGTATCCGTGGGAGGTGATCGTCCCCGACGACGTCGCGACGACCGACGGCGGCACCGACGGGGTCGCCCGCACCGACGCCGGCACGCCGATCCAGCCGCGTGCGTTCACCGACCTGCTCGTCCGGCTGCGGGACGACTACGGCGACGTGCCGATCCTGATCACCGAGAACGGCTGCGTCTTCTCCGACCGGCTCCACGACCTCCGGCGCGTCCGCTTCCTCGAGGAGCACCTCGCGGCGGTGCACGCCGCGATCGACCAGGGTGTGCCCGTGCTCGGCTACTGCCACTGGTCGCTCCTCGACAACTTCGAGTGGGCGCTCGGCTACGACCAGCGCTTCGGCCTCGTCCACGTCGACTACGACACCCAGCGGCGGACGATCAAGGACAGCGGCCGCTACTACGCACGCGTCATCGCCGCGAACGCCCTCGTCGCGGCCGAGGTACCGGTGCCGTGAGCCTCGAGGCTCTCGCGCGTCCGAGCGGCACCTTCGCGATGGTGGCGATGGACCAGCGCGAGTCGCTGCGAACGATGCTGCGCGAGCACGGCCACGCTCCGACCGACGAGCGGGTCGAGCGCTTCAAGGTCGCGGTGGCACGGGAGCTGGCGCCGCACGCCTCGGGTTTCCTGATCGAGGGCGAGCACCTCGCTGCGGTCGCGCCGTTCGTGCCGCACGGCCTGATCCTCGCCGTCGACCGGCTCGAGCAGGAGGTCGGAGGCCCGGTCGAGGAGACCTTGCTCGACGAGGTCGTCGAGCCGCCGTCGAGCGTGGTGGCGCTGAAGCTGCTCGTCATCTGGCGCGACGACGCGCGGCGCGGCGACCGCGTCGAGATGTCGCGCCTTTTCGTCGAGCTCGCCGAGCGACACGGGCGCCTCTCCGTCCTCGAGCCGGTCGTTCGAGTCCCCGACGGCGAGCGGGAGGACGCGATCGTCGAGGCGGCGCGAGAGCTGGGGGAGGTGCGCCCCTCGCTGTACAAGTGCCAGGTGCCGCTGTACGGGCGCGGCGACCCGGTGGAGCTCGAGCAGCGTGCCCGCGCGATCGACGAAGCGCTGCCGTGCCCCTGGGTCGTTCTCTCGCAGGGCGTCGAGCCTGACGACTTCCCGGCAGCGGTCGAAGCGGCCTGCCGCGGCGGCGCGTCCGGCTTCCTCGCCGGCCGAGCCCTCTGGACGTCCACCCTGGGCGCCGACGACCCGACCGAGCTCCTACGTGAGCTCTCCGTCCCGAGGCTGCAGGAGCTGAACGCGATCGTGGACGCGCACGGGCGCCCGTGGCGGGAGAAGGGATGAGCGACGCCGAGCACTATCGCGAGCACGGCTACCTGCACGCCCGGGCCGTCTTCGACAGCGCCGAGGTCGAAGAGATGCGCGCCGCGATCGATCGCATCCTCGACGACGTTGCGGGGACGAGGTTCGACGAGAACCACACCTGGCAGGCGGTCGCGCAGGAGGCCGTGCTCAAGGGCTTCCACAACATCCAGTACCACGACGCCGTCCTTCACGCGCGCAGCTGGCGCAGCCGCGCCTGGTGGGGATCCTGACGGACCTGATCGGCCCGAACGTCCAGCTGCACCACACCAAGATGCTCGTCAAGCCGCCGGAGCGGGGTGCGCCCTTCCCAATGCATCAGGACTACCCGTACTTCCCGCACGAGCGGCACTCCGTCGTCGCGGCGAGCGTCCATCTCGACGACACCGATCTCGAGAACGGCTGCCTGCACGTCGTTCCCGGCTCGCACGCGCGCGGCCCGCTCGAGGCGCACGGGCCGAGCCATACCCTCGACGTCTCTCTCGAGGAAGGCGTGCCGCTTCCCGCCGCCGCGGGCGACGTGCTGCTGTTCAACTACTTGACGATCCACGGCTCGGGCGTCAACGCGAGCGACCGGCCGCGACGGAACGTCCTCTTCCAGTACCGAGACCCCGAGGATCCGCCGCTGCTGCGCGACGGGCGCGAGGAGCACGTGGACTGGGGCATGGGGCTGATGGTCGCCGGCCGGAATCCGCTCTACTGGGAGCGGCGGCCGCAGTTCCAGCTGCAAGCGTGAGCGACGTCGTCGTCTACGGCGCGACCGCCGCGGGCGTCATCGCGGCCGTCGCCGCTGCCGACGCAGGAGCCGAGACCGTCCTCGTGGAGCCGGGCGCCCACGTCGGCGGCATGGTCTCCGGCGGCCTCTCGTGGACGGACGTCGGCGACGCGAACGTGATCGGCGGCCTCGCGCGCGGGTTCTACGCGGCGGTCGCAGACCACTACGGCGTGCCGCTCTGGGGCGTGAGAGGGCCCTGAGCCGTATGTCGCCGAGCGTCTGCTGACGAAGCTGCTGGAGCGGGCGCGCGTCGACGTGCGCCTGGGCGAGGCCGAGCTCCCGGGCGCGGCCGTCTACGTCGACGCCGGCTACGAGGGCGATCTGCTGGCTGCCCGCGGCGTCCCCTACGCCGTCGGCCGCGAGCCGCGCAGCCTGTACGGCGAACGCTGGGCGGGCCGCCAGCCCGCGTACCGGCCGGGCAAGCACAACTTCCCAGTCACGCTCTCGCCCTTCGCCGGCGACGGCGCGTTGCTGCCGCACATCCGCGAGCCCGACCTCGACGAGCGCGGCTGGCCGGAGGAGGCACTCGGCGAGGGCGACGGCGGCCTCCAGGCCTACGGCTTCCGGCTCTGTCTAACCCATCGGCCGGAGAACCGGCTCGAGTGGCCGGAGCCGGAGGGCTACGACCCGGGCGAGCTCGAGGTGCTGCGGCGTTACCTCCACGCCGCCGGCGACCGGCTCGAGGCGGGCGACCTCCTCGGGCTCGTCCCCGATCTGCTGCCGAACGGCAAGTGCGACGTGAACTCGATCGGCCCCTTCTCGCTGAACGTCCTCGACGGCAGCAACCGCGCCTATCCGGACGGCGACGACGCCACGCGTCGAGAGGTTCGCGAGCGGCATCGCCGCTTCGCCCACGGGCTGCTCTGGTTCCTCGCGCGCGACGAGGATGTCCCCCGGCACATCCGAGACGAGGTCTCCCGCTGGGGGCTCTGTGCGGACGAGTTCACGGGCACCGACGGCTGGCCGCACCAGCTCTACGTCCGCGACGGGCGCCGCCTGATCGGCGAGCACGTCCTGCGCGAGAGCGATCTCCTGGACGCGAGCCCGCAGGAGGACGTCGTCGCGCTCGGCTCGTACAACATCGACGTCCGCGAGATCGAGCGCACCTGGCGCTACCTCCCGGAGTACACGCGGACGCCGGCGGTCTGCAACGAGGGCTACCTCTCCGTCGCCGTGCCGCCGTACCCGATCCCGTACCGCTCGCTCCTCCCGCGACGCGAGGACGCCGAGGACCTGCTCGTCCCGGTCTGCCTGTCCGCCTCGCACGTCGCTTTCGCGTCGGTGCGGATGGAGCCGACGCTGATGCTCCTGGGCCAGGCCGCGGGCACGGCCGCGGCTCAGGCGGCCCGCCGCGGCGTCGCCGTGCAAGATGTCGACATCCCGGCGCTGCAAGAATCGCTCCGAGCCGCCGGCCAGATCCTCGCCGCTTGAACCAGATCGCCTTCGTCACAGCCAACTACGTCGCCCGCGAGACGGGCTGGGCGATGCACGGCTGGGGCCACGGCGACCGCGCCACGAACGACGCGTTCCGGCCGCTCGAGACGTACGGCGAGCGGCTCGACCAGCTGCTCGGCGACGTGCGGGAGCTCGGGTTCGACGCCGTCGATCTCTGGGGTGCGCATCTCCATCCCGACTGGGCGACGCCCGAGCACGTCGCGATCGCGCAGGAGCTGCTCGCCAGGCACGGGCTGCACGTCGTCGCCTGCGCCACGTGGGTCGGGACCGAGCACGATCGAGCGCGCCTGCGAGCTGGCAACCGCGCTCGGCACGACCGTCATCGGCGGCGGCGCCTCGGGCGACGTGCGCGAGCTCGTCGCCCGCGCTGCGTGAGCACGGCGTCACGCTCGCGATCGAGAACCATCCCGAGCGGACGCCGCAGGAGGTCCTCGACAAGATCGAGCAGGGCGACGGGACCTTGGCGGCGACCGTCGACACCGGCTGGTGGGGGACGCAGGGCTACGACGCCGTGCAGGCGATCGAGGAGCTCGGCTCACACGTCCGCCACGTTCACCTGAAGGACGTGCGCGCGGTCGGCGAGCCGCACGACACCTGCCGCTGGGGCGAGGGCGTCGTCGACATCGAGGGCTGCGTGCGCGCCCTCCTCGCGGCAGGCTACGACGGCGCGCTGACCGTCGAGCACGAGCCGGAGGATCACGACCCGAGCGAGGAGTGCCGGTCGATGCTCGCCGAGCTGCGAGAGTGGCTCGCATGAGAGTCGCGCTCGTCGGCTGCGGCAACATCGCCGCGCGCTACGCGAAGGCGATCGTCGCCGAGCCGCGGCTCGAGCTCGGCGGCGCGACGGACGTCCTCCCGGGTCGCGCCGCGGAGCTGGTCGCGGAGTTCGGCGGGCAGCGAGTACGCCTCGCTCGACGCCCTGCTCGCAGACGACGGCATCGACACCGTCGTCAACCTGACCGCTCCCCAGGCGCACGCGGAGGTCTCCGCCCGCAGCCTCGAGGCCGGCAAGCACGTCCACACCGAGAAGCCGGTCGCACTGACGCTACGACGAGGCGCGCAGCCTCGCGGAGCTCGCCGAGCAGCGCGGCGTCAGGCTGAGCTCCGCGCCGGCGACGCTGCTCGGCGAGGCGCAGCAGACCGCCTGGAAGCACGTTCGCGACGGCGCGATCGGAACGGTGCGCGCGGTCTACGCCGAGGCGAACTGGGGCCGGATCGAGACCTGGCACCCGTCGCCGCAGGACCTCTACGACGTCGGGCCCGTCGTCGACGTCGGCGATCTACCCGCTGACGATCCTGACGGCGATGTTCGGGCCTGCCCGGCGCGTCGTCGCCTACGGCACGATGCTCGAACCGACCCGCACGACGCTCGCCGGCGAGTCGTTCAACCCGGCGGCGCCCGATCTCAACGTCGCGCTGCGTCGAGCTCGAGTCGGGCGTCGTCGTCCGGCTGACGGCGACCTTCTGGGTGCGGTCGGCGAGACAGCGGGGGATCGAGTTCCACGGCGAGAGCTCGTCGCTGTACCTCGCGAGCTGGCATGGAGTTCGACTCGGCCCTCGAGCAGTCCGCCAACGGCGACGCGCCCACGCCCGTCCCGTACCTGCGCGCGCCGTACCAGGGGATCGACTGGAGCCGAGCGCTCGTCGATCTCGCCGAGGCGCTGGACGAGGGGCGCCCGCACCGGGCGAGCGCCGAGCACGCAGCGCACGTGGTCGAGGTGCTCGGCGCGATCGCGGCCTCGGGAGCGGCGGCGGCCCCCGTCGACGTGCGCTCCACGTTCGATCCGCCCGCACCGCTGGAGTGGGCCCGGTGACGAGGGTTTCGTGAAGTCGTTCCGCGCGCCCGGGCGCGTCAACCTGATCGGCGACCACACGGACTACAACGAGGGCTTCGTGCTCCCGCTCGCGATCGGCCTCGGCTGCCTCGTGCGCGCGACCCCGCGGACGGACGGCGTCGTGCACGTGACCTCGCTCGACCTCGGCGAGGACGTGCACGTCGCGGCCGACGGCAGCACTGACCCCGCGCGAGGTCGAGCCCACCTGGGGCCGGCACGCGGCCGGAGTGGTGCGGGCGCTCGCCGAGCGAGGGCGTAGCCCGGCCGGGCTCGACGCGGTCGTCTCGTCGACCGTGCCGATTGGCGCCGGTCTCTCGTCGAGCGCGGCCTTCGAGGTCGCACTCGCGCTCGCCCTCTGCGAAGCCGCCGGGCTCACGCTGGGGCCGGTCGAGCTCGCCCAGGCGTGCCAGCAGGCGGAAGGGCTCGCCACCGGGGTGCAGGTCGGGATCATGGATCAGCTCGCGTCCCTGTCCGGTCGCCGTGGGAACGCGCTTCTGATCGACTGCCGCAGCCTCGAGATCGAGCCGATCCCGCTGCCACCGCGGCTGGCCGTCGTGATCGTGCACTCCGGCGTCACGCGGACGCTCGCCGACAGCGCCTATGCGGAGCGGCGCCGGACGTGCGAGATGGTCGCCGCGCGGCTCGGCGTCGACGCGCTCCGCGACGCGACCCCCGACCAGGTGGCCGACGAGCCGCGCGCACGGCACGTGGTGTCCGAGAACGCCCGCGTGCTCGACGCGGCACGGGCGCTCTCCGAAGGCGCGATCGACGAGCTCGGCCCGCTCCTGGCGGCGAGCCACGCGAGCCTGCGCGACGATTTCGAGGTCTCGACGCCGGAGCTCGACGCCCTCGCGGAGGAGCTCGTCGCGGCGGGCGCGCTCGGCGCGCGGCTGACCGGAGCGGGGTTCGGCGGCTGCGTCGTCGGGCTGGCGAGCCGCGACACGGCTGACGCCGTCGTCGAGAAGGCGGCGGGCCGCTACTGGGCGCGCACGGGCCGCCAGCCGCGCGCCTTCGTCTGCCGGCCGGAGGACGGCGCCGGCATGGAGCGCGAGCGCACCGGCGCGTGATCACGCGTGCCGAGCAGCAGGAGGCGCAGGCCTACGCGGCCCAGGAGCTCGAGGCGGCCGGGATCGTGCTCGGGAGGACGAACGAGCCGCGATCGAGGTGGCCGACTTCGGCCTCTCGCGGCTGCGCGAGATCGGGCTGCAGCTCCTCGTCTACGTCAACACCGACCGCTACTGCGCGAAGGAGCTCGTCCTCTACCCCGGTCAGACCTGCCCCGAGCACAGGCACCCGCCGTTCGACGGCGGCCCCGGCAAGGAGGAGACGTTCAGGTGCAGGCGCGGGCGCGTGACGCTCTGGGTCGAGGACGCGTGGAGAGCTCGAGCTCGGCCCGGGCGACCAGTACACGATCCCGCCGGACACGCTGCACTGGTTCCGCGCCGGGCCCGAGGGAGCGGTCGTGACGGAGTTCTCGAGCGCGAGCCGCGACGAGCTCGACGTCTTCAGCGACCCGGCCGTGCAGCGCTCGACGGTCGTGCGCTGAGCGCTCGCTGCAGCGGCACCGCGAGGAGGCAGGCGAGCTCGCGGCCGACGAGATGAAGCGGCCGCGTCGGTGGCGGCGAGACGACGTCGAGCCCGATTCCGGGGCCGAGGGCGGCCCGCACGAGGGCGGAAGCCCGTCGCCGGTGCCACGACGACGTGACGACCGTGACGCGCGTGGCGCCCGTCTCGCTGCACCGCTGCCGCGACCGCGCGCGCGTTGCCGAGCGTCGACCGTGCGTCGCCGTCCGCGAGCAGCGGCACCTCCGGCCCGGCCCAGGCCGCGGCCATGAGCTCCGCCTCGGACCGGGAGGTCGGCCGCCGCGCCCAGCCGCTCAGCAGCACCGCGACCGCGCCGTCGGCCACCCGCTCGGCGGCCTCGAGCCGGGCGGCGCAGATGGGGTGGAGGCCGTCGCCGCGGCGCCGCGAGTAGCCGAGGACGGCCACCAGCCGCCGCTCAGCCACGCCGGCCCCAGAGACGCTTCGCCCCGAAGAGCGTTGCGATCACGGTGACGACGAGCAGGAACGCCTTCTTGCCGCGGAGCTTCGACTCGCCGCTCGCGCGCTCGCGCATGTCGACCGGAACCTCCTCGACGCGCAGGCCCGCCTCGTGCAGCCGCAGCAGCGCCTGCACCTCGGGCGCGCCCGTCGTGTAGGGCTCCGCGAGCAGCGGCAGCGCCTTGGCGGACGCCGCGTAGAGCCCGCTCGTCGCGTCGTTGAACGGCCGTCCGAGCGCGACCCGCATCCCGCGTCGCAGCAGCCCGGTGCCGAGCTTGCGGACGCCCTCGGGCTCGTACCGGTACGGCTCGTAGCCCGTCGCCGCTGACGAACCGTGACCCGACCGCGACGTCGGTCGAGCCCGAGCGCACGCGCTCGAGCAGCCGCCGGAGCTCGACTGCCGGATGCTGCCCGTCGGCGTCGACGCGGCCGCAGAAGGCGTAGCCGTGCTCGAGCGCCCACTCGTACCCCGCCGCGATGCCGCTCTGGAGCCCGCGGTTCTCGCCGAACGAGAGCACCTCGGCGCCGCCGGCGCGCGCGACGGCGGCCGTCTCGTCGGTGGAGCCGTCGTCGACGACGAGGACGTCCACCTCGGGCAGCTCGCGCCGCAGCTCGTCGAGCACGGCAGGCAGGTTCTGCTCCTCGTTCCAGGCCGGGATGAAGACGAGCGTGTCGTGCGCGGGCGCCATCGCCCCACGGTACCTCTCACCAGATGCGACCCTGGACCTCCACGGTCAGGAGACCGTCGAGGTCGAGTGCAGGCGTGCGCGGCAGCCGCAGGATCATGACGCGCCTCGCCGGGCGTGGGGATGAGCTCCTCGCCGGATCTCCCGGCGAGCGGCCCCCGCCAGAGCTCCCAGCCCGAGACGCGCGTAGAAGGCCTGCGCGTCGCTCGACTCGAGACACGCGATGTCGTAGTCGGTGACGTTCGCGGCGAGAGCCCGCATCACCGCGCTCGCGTAACCGCGTCCCTGATGTCGCCGGGTCGGTCGCGACCGCATCGACGTACGCCGTCCGCAGCAGCGGCCGCTCGCTCGTGCTGTAGCCGCCGCGTCGTCGTCACGGCGTGGCTGACGAGCCGACCGTCCGAGCCGCCCACAGACGTGCAGTCCGTCCGGCGGCAGATACGAGAACAGGTTCTCGAAGTCGGGCTTCGTCGATGGGCCGCGAGGCAGACGCGGATCATCTCCGCTCGCGCGCGCTCGTCCAACGCCGCCGTGCGCTCGACCTCGACCTCGAGCGTCACGTCAGTCGCTGCTGTCGCGCGTCCACGACGCGAGGAGGCCGCGGAAGTGCTCGGTGAAGTGCTCGTGCTCGTGCGCCGGGAAGGTCGACTGCACCGTGTCCACGAGCAGCCGGTCGAACTCTGGCCCGCCGACGTACTCGAGCAGCGCCTCCTCGAGGTGGGGGAGATGCTCGGCGCAGAACGCCTCGTACGTCCTCGACCTGGAAGTAGTCGTCGGCGAGGACGCGGTAGGCGGCGAGCTTCTCCTCGTAGGAGAGGTCGTCGCGGTCGCCGATCTCGAAGTAGTCGCGCGTCGACTGGTTGATCCGCATCGGCCGTCCGGTGACCGTGCAGAAGGCGCTCCAGCGGACGAGCGCGAGGATCGCCCACGGGAAGTAGTAGTGGAGGCTCGTCAGCGCGACGTCCGGCGAGGCGTTCGCGTAGTCGATCGGGTACGCGTGCCCGTCCTTGACGATCGTCTCGCACGAGTTGAACTCCCAGCGGAAGAAGGCGTTGACGAGCCTGCTGATCGTCACCACCTCGTCGCCGAGCTCGGGCGAGAGGAAGCCGTGGTCGACCTGGTAGCGGTCGTGCATCGGCCGGTCGGGCTCGAAGTGCATCACCATCGTCTCCGCGCCGATCGAGAGGCTGCGCGCGAAGACGTCGAAGTCCTCCACGGCGGCCTGCAGGTGCATCAGCCGCTCGCCCGAGGCGTCGTAGACGGCGTGCAGCTCGTCCCGGTCGCGGATGCGCGTGACGCCGACCCACTGACCGCCGTCGAAGGGCTTCATGTACAGCGGGAAGCCGACCCGGTCGGCGATCTCGCCGAGGTCGAACGGGAGGTTGTAGCGCTCGGCCGTCGGCTGGAAGCGCTCGTTCGCGGGAGGGTTCTTGTGCGGGATCAGCCACGTCTCGGGCACCCGCAGCCCGAGCCGCATCATCGCGCAGTACGCGGAGTGCTTCTCCATCGCCTGGAACGTGAACGGGTTGTTCAGGAGGTAGACGTCGTCCATCAGCGAGATCTTCTTCAGCCACTCGCGCGGCACCGTGTACCACCACCCGAGCCGGTCGATCACGAGGCGGTAGCGCGGGCGGTAGCGGAGGTCGAACGGCTCGTTCGTGATCCGCTCGCTCGTCAGCTCGTGCGTCTCGCCGCCGTACGAGATCGGGCCGACCTTCCCGAGCAGGTGCTCGAAGGCCGTCGGCCAGTCCTCCTCGGTGCCGAGCAGGAGCCCTATGAGGTGCGTGTGCGCCATCGTCGTCAGCAGAAGCGAGGCAGATGATGAGCGAACTGGGCGCGCCACGACGGCCAGTCGTGCGGGACGTCGTGCCCCCAGACGTCGAGCTCGTGGCGGATCCCCTTCTCGCCGAGCAGCGCCGGCGAAGCTCCGCGTGCTCTCGAGCGCGCCCGTCGTGTCCTCCCACTGGCCCTGGCCGCAGACGAGCAGGAGGCTGACGCGGTCGCGCAGCCAGTCGAGGTGGTCGCCGCCGAGATGGGCGACGAAGTCGGCCGGGTTGTTGAAGTAGACGGCATCGCCGCGCTCGCCGCCGGCGACCACGGAGACGTCGTAGACACCGCTCTGGCAGATCGCGAGCGGGAAGACGTGGGCGTGCTTGAGCGCGAAGTTGGCGGCGTGGTAGGCGCCGAAGCTGACGCCGGTGGCGAGCAGCTCGGCGCCGTCCGAGTCCGCCTTCATGTACGGCACGACCTGGTTCAGGATCCAGTCCTCGTACCGCGCGTGCTGGCGAGCGCGCTCCTCGAGCGGGAGGTCGTCGCGGTACCAGCTGTCCGAGTCGTAGCTGTCGACGGCGTAGAGCTTCACGCGGCCGGCCTCGATCAGGTCGCCGATCGCGTCCACCATGCCGCGCTCCTCGTACTGCCACGCCGGCCCCTGCTGCGACGGGAAGGCGAGCACGGGCCGGCCCCAGTGGCCGTAGACGATCACGCTGCCCTCGGCCTCGATCGCCGGCGACCACAGCGAGACGTGGCGGCCGCTCAGGTCTCACGTCCTTTGGATGAGCCGGAGGAGGTGGGGGTGGAAGGAGTCGCGCCACGCCACCCAGTTGTGGCCGTCGCGGAACTCCTGGAAACGGACGTCGTAGCGCTGGCGGCGCAGGGCCTCGTACATCGCGACGTTGCCGGGGAAGTTCTCCTCGACGGTACCGCAGGCGATCGTGACCGGGATCGGGCGCTCGCCCGGCTGGGCGAGCGTCGTGCCGACGAAGCGCGAGATGCGTTCGAAGCGCGGGAACCAGCGCTCGTGGTGGTCGCGGCGGCGAAAGAAGCTGCCGGACTGGAGGAAGAGCGCGTCGAACGTCTCCGGGTGCCGCCGGTGAGCGTGCAGCAGCGCCAGCGCGCCGAGGCTCGCGCCCAGTCCGATCCGGATCGATGCGTCGCCGAATGACGGCAGGATCTCATCCGCGAGCGCCCGCGCGTAGCGCGCCGAGGCGGAGTAGATCTCGTTCCGGTCGACCGGCGCGAGCAGGACCGCGCGCAGCGGCGGCAGCCTGCCGAGCAGCGTCGCGAGCGACGAGTGCTCGGCGTACTCGGGCCCGTCGTGGGCGAGCAGCAGCGGGCTGCGCTCGTGGGCGTCCGGATGCGACCAGAGGAGCGCGGGGAGCGTGCGCCGGAGGACCCTGCTCTCGATCTCGGCGGGACGCAGCTCGCCGACCCGCTTGTCCTCGAGCCACTCGGGCGGCCGGTACCCCGGGAGCTCGAGCACGGACTTCTCGCCCCAGGGGCCAGAGGCGCGGAGCGGGTTGTCGGGGTCGACGATCCACTCGGAGCGGCCGTTGCGGTGGATCAGCTCGAACTTGTACTCGAGCCGAGCCACCATGAAGTTGGAGGGGTCGGGCAGCGGCCAGGCGAGCTCCCAGGTGCGGCCCCGGCGCGTGAGCTCGTACGGCAGCCCGGGGAGCTCGTGCGCGAGCCGGACCGCCGCCAGGCGCGGCCCGCGCTCGCGGTAGGCGAAGCGGAGCTCGTCGTCGCGGATCGGTGCGGCCAGGGCGGTGCTCATCGCGGAGGGAGTGTGCCGATTTCGTTCCAGATGAGACACAAACACGCCCTTTCCGGACGGTGACTGTCCCTTCTCGCCACTAGGCAGGCGGCATGCGCGCGGCTATCCAGGCTGCTCCACACCCTTCCAAGGAGGAGCGATGAAGTCACGCTTCAAAAGCCTCATGCGGCGCTCGGTCGTGTTGAGCGCGGTCGCGCTCGCCGTCGCCGCCGGCGGCGCGAAGGCGGCGCTCGAGGCCGTCGAGGACGGCGTCGTCAACGCCTGCCGCCACAAGTCGGGGTACCTGCTCGTGCCGTCGGCGGGCAAGACCTGCAAGAAGTCGGAGCAGGCGCTCAGCTGGAACGTCAAGGGGCCGGCAGGGCCCGCTGGGCCTGCCGGGCCGGCCGGTCCCGCCGGGCCGCAGGGGCCGAAGGGCGACACGGGCGCGACCGGCCGACCGGCGCGACCGGCCCAGCGGGCCCGCCCGGCCCGCCCGGCACCGGCGGCGGCGTCGACTCGATCGACGCCCTCAACGGCATCGGCTGCACCACCGTGGAGGACACCGCCGGCACCGTCTCGGTCGACGTCGAGGTGGACGGTGCGATCGTCCTGACGTGCGAGGCCGGCGGGACGCCGCCACCGCCTCCTCCTCCGCCCCCGCCGCCTCCGCCGGGCGACGGCGCCGAGCTCGTGATCAACGAGGTCGACTACGACCAGGTCGGCGCAGACGCGGACGGCTTCGTCGAGATCTACAACGCCGGCACCGAGGCGGCCGACCTCACCGGCCACGCGCTCGTCTTCGTCGACGGGACCGACGGCGAGGAGTACCTGCGCAAGGCGCTCACCGGCTCGCTCGCGCCGGGCGCCTACCTCGTCGTTCCGGCCGACGCCCAGAACGGCGCGCCCGACGGCGTGGCGCTCCTGGACGGCGAGAAGCTGCTGCTCGACGCACTCTCATACGAGGGCGAGATCACCGCGGCGACGATCGACGGCCAGACGTACGACCTCGTCGAGGGCACGGCGCTGCCCGCGTCCGTCGCCGACTCGAACACGGTCGTCGGCTCGCTCGCCCGCATCCCGAACGGCGGCGACACCGACGACGCCGCGACCGACTGGGAGTTCACGGGCACCGTCACGGCGGGAGCCGCCAACGTGGCCGGAGGCTGATGCCTCGGCGCGCTGCTAGCGGCCCCTGTCGCTTCGCGAGCATTCGCGCGCGCCCCTCGGCGCCGGCTCTTCGCCCAGCGCTTGCGCTCCTCGGACTGCAGGCGCTTGTCGAGCCGGCGCTCGAGGTGCGCGAGCTCGCGCTGGAGCTTCTTGTAGCTCGTCCAGCGGCCGAAGTCGAGCGTGCCGTTGTCGAGGGCCGCCCGGATGGCGCAGTCGGGCTCGGTGCCGTGCGCGCAGTCCGAGAAGCGACACTGCGCCGCGAGCTCCTCGATGTCGCCGAACGTCTCGCCGAGGCCGTCTGCCGACTCCCACAACTGAATCTCGCGCAGTCCAGGCGTATCGAGCACGAGGCCGCCCTCCGGGAGGAGGACGAGCTGCCGGAAGGTGGTGGTGTGACGTCCCTCGCCGTCCGACTCGCGGATCTCGCTCACCGCGAGAAGCTCCTCGCCGGCGAGCGTGTTGACGAGGGTCGACTTGCCGACACCGGACGAGCCGAGCAGCGCGACGGTTCTGCCCGGCGCGAGGTAGGAGCGGACGAGCGCGAGGCCGTCGCCGGTGATGCTCGAGATCGCGTGGACGGGAACGCCGTAGGCCACGCTCTCGACCTGCAGGGTCTGCCCGGCGACATCGTCCGAGAGGTCGGTCTTCGTGAGCACGACCACCGGCTGGGCGCCGCTCTCCCACGCCATGGCGAGGTACCGCTCGAGCCGGCGGAGGTTGAGATCCTCGTTCAGCGACGAGAGCAGGAAGACGGTGTCGATGTTCGCGGCCAGCACCTGCTCCTCGGCAGCGCCGAGGGTGACCTTGCGGGAAAACTTGGTCCGGCGCGGCAGGACCGCCTGGATCGTCGCCGCGCCCTCGTCCGCCCGCACGGCCGCGGCGACCCAGTCGCCGACGGCCGGCAGCTCGCCGGCGCCGGCGGCGACGTGCTCGAGCCGGCCCGTCACGGTTGCGCGCAGCTCGCCGAAGGCCGAGTAGAGGATGTAGACGCCGCGGTGCTGCACCGCGACGCGAGCCGGGGCGAGGCCCTCGACGACGTGGGGTTCGAAGTCTGTTGTCAGCTGGTCCGACCAGCCGAGGTCTTCAAGTGCGTACAAGCGAGTCTCCTTGAGCGAAAGGGTGTGGGCACGCGGGCGCCGGCTGGCGCCGCAGCGGCTCAGGGACTCGCGGGAGGTGTGGCCGACGAGCCTCTAGAGCCGCGGAGCTCTAGTGGCGAAGGTGGCAAGCTCGGTCATTTTTCGAACCTCCTTCGTCGTCGGGTCGAAAACAGTATGCCTGCGACTCGTGCAGAAGTCGAACCGCGCCGGCCGACCGCTTGGCGTGCGGCACGACAGGGGGTAGAGTCCCCGCGGGCTTGGCCACTACGGCCCTGTCTGGTCAGGGGAGCAGCACCAAATCAAGGGGAGGACACCGGTGGCTCATCTTCGACTGCGGCTCGCAGTGGCTGCGGCAACTGCTTGCCGCGCTCGCGGGCGCGGGGAACGCATTCGCTGTCGGCAACATCACGATCAGCGAGGTCTACGGCGGCGGCGGCAACTCCGGCGCCACGCTCACGAACGACTACATCGAGCTGCACAACCGCACCGCTTCGGCGATCGACGTCACGGGCTGGTCGGTGCAGTATGGGTCTGCGGCGGGCACCACGTGGCAGGTGACCGCCCTGTCCGGCACGATCGCAGCGGGCGGCTACTACCTCGTTCAGGAGGCCGCGGGTGCAGGTGGCACGACGCCGCTACCGACGCCCGACGCGACGGGCTCGATCGCGATGAGCGCGACCGCCGGCAAGGTCGCTCTGGTCACCACTGCGACGGCGCTCACCGGAGTCATGCCCGCTCGCCTCGACACATGACTTCGTCGGCTACGGCACGCGCGAATTGCTTCGAGGGCACGGGGGCGACCGGCAGGGCTCTCGAACACGACCGCGGCGATCCGGAACGGAAACGGCAACACCGACACGGACAACAACGCCGCCGACTTCACCGTCGGCGCCCCCGCTCCGCAGAACAGCGGCAGCGGGCCGACGCCTCCGCCACCGCCGACGTTCGAGATCGGCGAGATCCAGGGCGCCTCGCACGTCTCGCCGAAGAACGGCCAGCTCGTCACGACGACCGGCATCGTCACGGCGCTGAAGCCGGCCGTCGCCCGCGGGTTCTGGATCCAGGATCCGACGCCCGACGCAAGTAGCGCCACCTCCGAAGGGCTCTTCGTCTTCACGAACGCGGCCCTGACCGTCGCCGTCGGCGACAGCGTCCGCGTCGTCGGCCGCGTGACGGAGTTCCGGCCGGGCGGCACCGGCGGCACGAACAACCTCACGATCACCGAGCTGATCACGCCGACGGTCACGATCCTGTCGTCGGGCAACACGGTGCCCGCGCCGACGATCGTCGGCCTCGGGGGCCGGATGCCGCCGACGAACGTGATCGACGACGACACGTCGGGCGACATCGAGGTGGGGCCGACGGTCTTCGACCCGGCGAACGACGGGATCGACTTCTACGAGAGCCTCGAGGGCATGATCGTCCAGGTCAACAACGCCGCACGTCGTCGGCCCGACGAAGGACTTCGGCGAGTTCGTCTTCCTGCCCGACAACGGCTCCTGGGCGACCGGCCCGCGCACGCCTCGCGGCGGGATCCTCTACCGCTACGAGGACGGCAACCCGGAGCGGCTCACCGTCGACGACGAGATCCTCCGCGACCTGATCGTGCCGCGGCCGTCGAAGGCGATGGTCGACGTGAACGTCGGCGACCGCATCACGTCGCCGATCGTCGGCCCGCTCGACTACAGCTTCGCGAACTTCAAGATCCAGGCGACCTCGATGCCGACGGCGGCGCCGAGCGACCTGCGTCCGGAGACGACGTTCCCGCGCTTCTTCGCGCTCGCGGTGGCCACGTTCAACGTCGAGAACCTCGACCCCGGCGACGGGGCGACGATCGGCCGGCTGGCAGGCCAGATCGTGAACAACCTGCTGTCGCCCGATCTGATCGGGATCGAGGAGGTGCAGGACAACAACGGTGAGGTGAACAACGGCGTCGTCGACGCCTCGCAGAGCTGGAACCTGCTCATCACCGCGATCCAGGCGGCCGGCGGGCCGACGTACCAGTACCGCCAGATCGACCCCGTGGACAACCAGGACGGCGGCGCCCCGGGCGGCAACATCCGGGTCGGCTTCCTCTTCCGGACGGATCGCGGGCTCAGCTTCGTCGACAGGCCGGGAGGCACGTCGACGAGCGCCACCGGCGTGGTCGCCGGCCCGTCGGGACCGCAGCTGACGTTCAGCCCCGGCCGGATCGACCCCTCGAACGTGGCCTGGACCGCGACGCGCAAGTCTCTCGCGGGCGAGTTCATGTGGCAGGGCAAGAAGCTGTTCGTGGTCGTCAACCACTTCAGCTCGAAGGGCGAGGATCAGCCGCTCTTCGGCCGGTTCCAGCCGCCCGCGCGGCTGAGCGAGGTTCGCCGGCACCAGCAGGCGCAGGTCGTGAACGACTTCGCCGACCAGCTCTTCGCGGTCGATCCGAGGGCGAACGTGATCGTGCTCGGCGACATCAACGACTTCGAGTTCTCGACGACCGTCGACATCCTCGAGGGCGGCGTCATGACGACGCTGATGAAGAAGCTGCCCCAGTCGCAGCGCTACTCGTACGTCTTCGAGGGCAACTCGCAGGTCCTCGACCAGATCCTGGTCGCGAACCACCTGCTCGATCCGTACTACTCGCTCTACGACGTCGTGCACGTGAACGCCGAGTTCGCCAACCAGGCGTCGGATCACGACCCGCAGGTCGCCTACATCCGGGTGCCTGCGCGGTGAGGGACGTCAGCCGACTGAAACCCATGACGAAGAAAAGGAGAAGAGAGTGAGAAAGCGGCTACTGCTCGCGGCGCTCGTCGTGAGCTGCTGTGGCGGCGGCGCCCGGCGTCGGCGGCAATCGACCAGTTCGTTCCCAGGAGCCTTCCTGACGAAAGTCCAGATGCTCGCGTTCAACGACTTCCACGGCCACCTCGAGCCGCCGACGCCGGGCCGGATCAACGATCCCGTCACGGGCGCGAGCGTACTCGCCGGCGGGGTCGAGTACCTCGCGACGCACATGAAGGCGCTCGGCTCGGAGAACGGCAACACCTTCGTCGTCGGCGGCCGGCGACCTGATCGGCGGCGACGCCGCTCCTGTCCGGGCTGTTCCACGACGAGCCGACGATCGAGTTCGCTCAACCTGATCGGCACCGACTACATCGGCGTCGGCAACCACGAGTTCGACGAGGGCGTCGACGAGCTCCTGCGCATGCAGTACGGCGGCTGCCACCCGGTCGACGGCTGCCAGGACGGCACGCCGTTCGTCGGCGTCGATGTTCGGCTACCTCGCCGCGAACGTCGTGGACGAAGGCGAACGCGCAACCCGATCCTCCCGCCGCTACGCCGTTCGCCGCATCCGCGGGCGGGCAAGGTGGCGTTCATCGGTGAGACCTTCGAGGACACGCCGCTCGATCGTCACGCCGTCGGGCGTCTGCGCGGGCTCGACTTCCTCGACGAGGCCGACACGGCGAACGCGCTCGTGCCGCAGCTGAAGGCGCAGGGCGTCGAGACGATCGTCCTCCTGCTCCACCAGGGCGGCTTCCAAACGCCCGTTCTCACGAGGCTTTTGACGTGAACGCCTGCGAGAACTTCAGCGGGGCCGAGCTGGTCGATCGTCGTCAGCCGTCTCGACCGGAGATCGACGTCGTCGTCAGCGGCGCACACGCACGCGCCGTACATCTGCACGATCGACGGCAAGCTCGTCACCGGCGCGTCGTCGTTCGGCCGGCCTGATCACGTCGATCGACCTGACGATCGACCGGCGCACGGCGAGATGGTCTCGGCCACGGCGCAGAACAACGTCGTCACCCAGACGGTGCGCCGACCGCGAACGACCCAGCTGCTCGCTCGCTACCAGACGCTGTCGGCGCCGATCGCGAACCGCATCGTCGGCTGGATCACGGCGAACGATCGCGCCGCACCGCGAACGCGGCCGGCGAGTCCACGCTCGGCGACGTCATCGCCGACGCAGCAGTTCGACGCGACGAAGCGCGTCGGACTCGCGGCTCGCAGCTCGCGTTCATGAACGCGGGCGGCATCCGCGGCGACCTGCTCTTCCCGAGCAGCGCGGCGGGCGAGGGCGACGGCAATGTCACCTACGGCGAGGCCTTCACGGTGCAGCCGTTCGGGAACAGCCTGGTCACGATGACGCTGCACCGGCGCGCAGATCGACGCCGCTCCTCGAGCAGCAGTTCACCGGCGGAACCGGATCCTGCAGGTCTCGAACGGGTTCTCGTACAGCTACAGCGCGGCGCTCCCGTCGGCTCGAAGGTCGATCCGCAACATCACGATGAACGGTGCCGCGGTGACACCCGCCGGCGTCCTACCGCGTCACCGTCAACAGCTTCCTGGCCGACGGCGGCGACGACTTACGCGACGTTCCGCGACGGGACGAACCGCATCGCGGGCAACGTCGACACGGACGCCTTCGAGAACTACCTGAAGGCGAACCTCGGCGGATCGCGCCGGGCGCCGCAGAACCGCATCATCCTGGTTCCGTAAGGACGACCGAGGGAGGGGGCGGCCACGCGGCCGCCCCCTCCGCTCCCGCTAGCGTCGGGGCGTGTCCTCTCCCCGCTTCAAGGACGGCGTGCGCGCCGCGTTGCCGCTCGCGCTCGCGCCGATCCTCTTCGGCGCCTCGTTCGGCCTACTCGCCGTCGAAGCCGACATGGGCGCGGCGGCCGCAGTCGCCATGTCGGCGACGACGTTCGCCGGCTCGGCGCAGTTCGCCGCTGCGTCGATCCTCGACACCGGCGGCGGCGCCGCCGCGGCGATCGTGGCCGCCGTCCTCCTCAACGCGCGCTACGTGCCGATCAGCCTCTCCGTCGCGTCGATCTTCCCCGGCTCGCGCCGGCGGCGGCTCCTCGAGTCACAGCTGATCGTCGACGAGTCCTGGGCGCTCGCCGGGCGCAGCGGCCGGTTCGACTACGCCGTCCTTGTCGGCGTCGGGCTCATCTTCTACGTGCTCTGGGTGGTGAGCACGGCGCTCGGCACGGTCGTCGGCGATCTGCTGGATCCGACCGCGATCGGGCTCGACGCGGCGTTCCCGGCGCTCTTCCTGGCGCTGCTCGCGCCGTACCTGCGCTCGTCGCAGGCCCGCGCGGCGGCCGCGCTGGCGGCGCTGATCACGTTCGTCCTGATCCCGTTCACGCCACCCGGCGTGCCCATCGTCGCTGCGAGCGCCGCCTGCCTCCTGGGGCTGCGGCGATGACGGTCGTGTGGGCCGTCGTGGGGACGGTCGGGGTCGCGACGATCCTCTTCAAGGCCGCAGGCCCGGTGTTCCTGGGCCGCCGGGCACTCCCGCCGCGCGTGCTCGCGCTCGTCGAGGTGCTCGCGCCGTCGATGCTCGCCTCGCTCGTCGTGACGCAGGCAGTTGCCGGCGACCGGGAGCTCGTGTTCGACGCCCGTCTGCTCGGCCTGGCGGCAGCGGTCGTCGCGATCCGCCTGCGCGCACCCCTCCTGCTTGTCATGGTCGCCGCCGCCACGACCGCCGCCGTCGCTCGGCTTCTGACCTAGGCGTTCAACGCCGCCTCGACGGCCCCACGCAGTTCCGCATGCGAGAACGGCTTGTAGACGATGCCGGTCGCGCCGAGCCGCAGCGCCTCGCTCGTCCGCTCCGGCTCCGGCGAGCCACCGGTCATCAGGACGACCGGCAGGTCGGGCCGGCGCAGCCGGATCTCGTCGAGCAGGTCGACGCCCGACAGCCCGGGCATGACGACGTCGCTCACGACGAGATCGAGGTCCTCGGCGTCGACGAGCTCGAGTGCACGCTCCGGGGCCGAGACGGGAACGACGTCGTAGCCTGCGCGCTCGAGCACCCGCACCGTCAGCTCGAGCACGATCTGCTCGTCGTCGACGACGAGGATCCTGCTCACGCCGCGTCACCGACGCGCGCGAACCTGATCTCGGCGCCACCCTCGACGGCCGCCACCGCCTCGCCGCCGTCCTCGCGCACGACGAGCACGATGGTGCCACCACCATCCTCGGCCGCGAGGCCGTCGAGCAGCAGCTCCACGAGCGCGCCGGCGACGGCGCCCGGCGCCTCGTGCACACGGGGCCGGGCGTCGGCGCGCGTCGAGATCTCGACGTCCGGTGCGGCCGCGACGAGGCGCACGAGCCCGACTGCGTCGCCCGCCGCGTCGGCGAGCCCGAAACGTCGCGCGGGCTCGTGGCGCTGGCGCGCGAAGGCCTGGAGTGCGCGGACGATGCCGGCGATCTCGAGCGCCGTCGTGTGCATCGTGCTGATGCGGTCGTGGAGCGCCGTTCCCGGCTCGGCCTCCAGCAACGCGAAGTCGGCCGTGCCGACGAGCGCGAGCAGCGGGTTCGCCAGCTCGTGCAGGGCGCCGCGTGTCAGCCGGCCGAGTGTCATCAGCTGTGGGTCCTCGGCGGTGAAACCGGCCCCGTCCGTCACGGCTCTATGATTCCACGGTGACTGCCTCCGAACCCACGTCGTGCCTGATCGCGGACGATCATCCCGCCGTGGTCGAGGCGGTCGCCGACATCCTCGAGGAGCACGGCATCGCCGTTGCAGGACGGGCGCGAAACGGCGAGGAGGCGCTCGAGAAGATCGAGTCGATGCAGCCGAACGTGGCGCTGCTCGACCTCCGCATGCCGGGCCACTCGGGCATCGAGGTCGCGCGCCGGCTCGGCAAGTCGACCCCGCAGACCGCGGTCATCCTCTACACGGCCTTCGGCGACCGCGCGCTGCTGACCGAGGCCATGGACGCCGGCGCGCGCGGGTTCGTGCTCAAGGAGGCACCGCTGACCGAGGTCGTCCGCGCAGTCGAGCTCGTGGCCTCCGGCCGGACGTACGTCGACCCGGTCCTGGCAGGCGTGCTCTCCAGCTCGGCTGCGACCGAGAAGGTCACGGAGCTGACCCAGCGCGAGCGCGACGTCCTCCGGCTGCTCGCCGACGGTCTCTCGAACGAGGAGATCGGGAAGGAGCTCTTCATCTCGCCCGAGACCGTCCGCACGCACGTCCGCAAGGCGATGGCCCGGCTCGATGCGGACACGCGGACGCAGGCCGTCGCGACTGCGCTGCGCCACAGCCTGATCGCCTAGCCGGGCACCTAGCGCGCCGCCGGCGCACCGATCAGCTCGGCGACGAGCGCCCGGAACGCCGGCGCCGACATCGAGGCGGTCTCGTCCGTCGCCAACCGCGGGCGATAGGCGTTCTCCTTGCACGGCCAGTACGCCCACGCGAGCATGGACGCGAAGCGCTCGCATCCGTACGCGGCGTGGTCGAGGCCCGCGCACTTCGTAGCACCAGGCGGTCGTGCCGAGCCGCTCCTGGAGGATGGCGCGGTGCGAGTCGTCGAGCAGGAAGTAATCGATCTGGTGCGCGAACTCGTCCATCACGGTCGCCCAGGCGAACCGGCCCGAGCGCAGGAGGCCCGCGTCGAGCCAGACATGGCCCGGTGCCGACCGCGAGGTGCCGTGCGCGCCGATGTGAACCGTCACTCGCGCCGGCACGAGCCGCCAGTCGAACGAGCTCGTCCTGAGAGCGGCCCGCACCTGAGCGCGCTCGTGCGGCGTGCCGCCGACGAAGGCGAGGTCGGCGCCGGCCGTCGCCGGAAGGGCCGAGCCGGGCAGGACCAGTGCGAGTAAGGCAGCCGCAAGAAGCAGATGACGACGCATCTGCCGAACAAGGTCGTCCGAACGGCCCTCGAACCCGATCCACGTTCACGCGGGATCGAGCGCACGCTTCCGCGCCGCGGCCTCACCCGTTTCGGGCGGTGTCAGTGTGGCGGCCGCAGCGCGGCGAAGGGATCGGTGATCTCGAGCCGGCGCGCGCGGAAGCGGTAGAGGGCCGCGGGGCGGCCGCCTGCCCTGCCGGGATCGCGCCTGCCACCTGCCTCCTCGAGCACGTTCCGTCGCAGGAGCACCCGCTTCAGATTGGTCGCCGAGACCTCGTGGCCGAGCGCGGCGACGTACAGATCGCGCAGCTCGGAGATCGTGAACAGGGGCGGCGCGAGCGCGAAGGCGACGTTCGTGTACGAGAGCTTGCCGCGGAGCCGCTCGCGGCCGGCGAGGACGAGCTCGCCGTGGTCGAAGGCGAGCCGCGGGAGCACGTCGACCGGGTGCCACGCGGTGTCCGACGGGAGCTGCGGCACGGCATCGGCGGGGACGAGCCCGAGGTAGCCGGTCGCGAGCTCCCTGCCCGCCGGGTTGCGGACCGGGTCGCTCCAGGTGCCGAGCTGCTCGGCGTGCGCCAGCTCGGCGACGTCCACCTTCTCGGCCAGGTGGCGGCGGATCGACTCGTCGAGCGTCTCGCGGTTTCCGAGTGCGCCGCCCGGCAGAGCCCAGGCACCCGCGTCGGGATCCCGCGCCCGTTGCCAGAGCAGCACGTGGAGCTTCGTGCCGCGCACCTGCAGGACGACTGCGAGCACGGCGTGACGGGGGCGAGGCGAAGGGTCTGTGGTAGTATCGGCCACGAGTTTTTGACTCTCAGGCTAAAACCTACCGAAAGGCCCGCCACGATGCACCGGCACACACTTCGACTCCTGCTGCTGGCGCTGTCCGCAACGCTCGTTCTCGCGCTCGCCGCCTGCGGCTCCGACGACGACGACGAGACCGCCGCGCCGACGACGGCCGCCGAGACCGGCCCGTCCGGCGAGGCGCTTCGCGTCGGGCTGATCGTCGACCAGGGACAGCTCGACGACAACGGCTTCAACGAGCTCGCCTTTCGCGGCCTGACGAAGGCCGAGGACGAGCTCGGGATCCAGGGCCGCGTGGTCGAGTCGGCGACGGCGGTGGACTACGTCCCGAACATGACGTCGCTCGCCCGTGACGGCTACGACCTCATCATCGGCGTCGGGTTCGCACAGGGGGACGCGCTCGGCAAGGTGGCGCAGCGGTTCCCCGACTCCAAGTTCGCGATCATCGACGTCGACCAGGCCTTCGTGCCGGGGAAGCCGGCCAACGTGCAGGGGCTGCTCTTCCGCGAGGAGGAGGTCGGCTACCTCGCCGGCTATCTCGCCGGGCTCACCGAGAAGCGGCGCGGCGGGCCGGACGTGATCAGCGCCGTGGGCGGGATGAAGGAGCCGCCCGTCGATCGGTTCATCGCCGGCTACAAGGCCGGGGCGCAGAAGGCCGCGCCCGGCCTGCGACTGCTACTCGACTACTCGCAGGACTGGGACGATCAGGCGAAGTGCAAGGAGCTCGCTCTGAACCAGATCGCGCGTGGCTCGGGGATCGTGTTCCAGGTGGCCGGCGGCTGCGGCCTCGGCGCGCTCAACGCCGCGGGTGAGCGCGACCGCTGGGGCATCGGCGTCGACGCAGACCAGTCGTCGCTCGGCGACCACATCCTCACGAGCGCCAAGAAGGGCGTCGACGCGGCTGTCTTTCTCACGATCGAATCGCTGCTCGACGGCGAGTTCGAGGGCGGCGGGAACTCGACCTTCGGCCTGAAGGAGCAGGGCGTCGGCCTCGGCACGGTCAGTCCCGACGTGCCGCAGGAGGACATCGAGCAGGTCGAGGACGGTCGAACAGCAGATCGCGGACGGCGAGATCGCGGACATCCCGACCGAGGTCAGCGCCGGCTAACGACGCGTCCGCGGCGGCCATGTCCGAGGCTTTAAGCCCAGGACGTGGCCGCCGCAGCCCTCACGTCTGCGCGGGCCACGTCCAACGCTCTAAGCGTTGGACGTGGCCGGATGAGCCGCTCGGCGTCGGCGGTGCGGCGCCGGGCGAAGGCCGTCGCGAAGGGCAGCCTGGACGAGCTGGCGCGTCTCTCTGTCCGGCGGCGGCACGAGCCGGCCCAGGCCTCCGTAGCCGCTCCAGAGATACGCCTCCGGCCGAGCGCAGATCCCTGCCCAGACGGGATTGAGAGCGATGTAGGCGCGGACCCAGAGTGCGTGCTCGTCGTTCAGAACCGGCTTTGCACGATACGGCGCCTGCACGAGGTGTCCCTCGCGACAGTAGCGGCGGTTGAACCGCTCCACGAGCCGGGCGAAGAAGTACTGCATCGCCCGGGGGAGATTGGCTTTCGGGGCTTTCACCAGGAGGTGGAGGTGGTTTGTGAGCACGCAGTAGTCGTAGAGCTCGAGGTCGAACCGAGTGACGGTCCTGCCGAGCAGTGCGACCGCAGCGTCCCGGTCGAGCGAGTCGCGCGCGAACACCTCGGAATCCGTCGCGTGTTGCGTGACGTGGTTCACGGTCTCGGGCGAGAGGACGACCGGCGGACGGGGCATCGAGGCACCGTAGCCCGACGCCGCGGCGAGTCACGCCCGTCCGCAGAACTGGCACAGAATCGGCACACATTCGTGTCGTATCGCACCCCCGTCCCAGGCTTAAAGCATCGGACCGGGCCGGAGCGGGCACCCACGGGAGATGACGCGACGACGCTCACCGACGCCCAGGGCCGCTTCCTGCAGGAGCCGAACTACGGCATCGTCGGCGTGCTGCGGCCGGACGGGTCGCCCCACCAGACCGTCGTCTGGGTCGACTGGGACGGCGAGCACGTCGTGCTCAACCTGAACACGTGGCGCGCGAAGCTCGCGCACCTGCGCGCCGACCCACGCGTCTCGCTGCTCGTCATCCACCGCGACGACCCGTATCGCTGGCTCGCGATCGACGGCACGGTCGCGGAGATCACTGAGGACGGCGCCGCCGAGCACATCGTCGCGCAGGCGGGCGTCTACTTCGGCCGCGACTCGTACAACTTCAAGCCGGGCGAGCAGCGCGTCCTCGTCCGCATCGCCCCTCGGCGTGTCGACGCATATCGGATCGAGTAGGGTCGCGGCCGTGGGCGTGGCGGTGACGCGACACAAGAACCTCGTCGGCGGCGAGCTCGTCGAGTCCACCTCCGGCGAGACGATGGAGGTGCTGAACCCCGCCACCGGCGAGACGATCGCCGAGGTCCCGCGCGGCACGGCCGACGATGTCGAGCGGGCCGTCGAGGCGGCCAAGGGGGCCGCGCCGGCCTGGGGTGCGCGACCGCCGAAGGAGCGCATGGAGCTGCTGCTGAAGCCTCGCCGACGTGATCGACGAGCACGCGGACGAGCTCGCGAAGCTCGAGTCCCTGAACGTCGGCAAGCCGATGGCGATCGCGGCCGACGAGATGCCGTTCTGCGCCGACAACCTGCGCTTCTTCGCCGGGGCCGCGCGGACGCTCGAAGGCAAGGCCGCGGCCGAGTACGTCGAGGGCTACACGTCGATCATCCGCCGCGAGCCGCTCGGCGTCGTCGCCGGGATCGCGCCGTGGAACTACCCGCTGATGATGGCCGTCTGGAAGCTCGGCCCGGCGCTCGCGGCCGGGAACGCCCAGATCCTGAAGCCCGCCGAGCAGACGCCGCTGACGACGCTCCGCTTCGCCGAGCTCGCCCAGGACAGTCCTGCCGCCGGGCGTGCTCAACGTCATCACCGGCGACGGCGTGCCGGTCGGGGACGGGCTCGTGCGGCACCCGGACGTCGCGCTCGTCTCGCTCACCGGCGACGTCGAGACCGGCAAGACGATCGCCCGCAACGCGGCCGACACGCTCAAGCGCGTGCACCTCGAGCTCGGCGGCAAGGCGCCGATGGTCGTGCTCGACGACGCCGATCCGGCGCAGGTCGCCGAGGCGGTCAAGATCGGCGGCTACTGGAACTCCGGCCAGGACTGCACGGCGTCCTCGCGCATCCTCGTCAGCGAGCGCATCTACGACGACGTGCTCGGCGCGATGCAGACGACGGTCGAGGCGATGAAGGTCGCCGACCCGGCCGAGGGCGACGACGTCGACATGGGGCCCGTGATCTCGGCCGGAGCAGCGAGAGCGCGTGCTCGGCTTCCTCGAGCGGCTTCCCGCAACGGCGACCGTCGTCACCGGCGGCGGCTCGGTCGGCGACCGCGGCTTCTTCCTGAAGCCGACGATCGTCGCCGACGTCCGCCAGGACGACGAGATCGTCCAGGACGAGGTCTTCGGCCCGGTCGTCACCGTGCAGCGCTTCGCCTCCGACGACGAGGCGATCGCGATGGCGAACGGCGTCCGCTACGGCCTGGCCGCGCTCGGTCTTCAGCCGTGACGTCGGGCGGGCGCTCGCGGCGGCCGGCAGGCTCGACTTCGGCACCGTCTGGGTGAACGAGCACCTCTTCCCGCTGGCCTCGGAGATGCCGCACGGCGGCTTCAAGCAGTCCGGCTACGGCAAGGACATGTCGCTCTACTCGATGGAGGAGTACACCCGCGTCAAGCACGTCGCGGTGAAGCTCGCGTGACGACGGTCGAGCGGCGGCCCGTCGAGGCCGAGGAGAAGGCGACGCTGAAGCCGAACGCGATCGGCTTCGTCGACTCGCTCGTCATCGGCCTCGCCTCGACCGCGCCCGCGTACTCCCTCGCCGCCATCATCGGCTCGCTCGTCGTCGTGGTGGGCATCCAGGCCCCTGCGGCCCTGCTCGCCTCGTTCGTGCCGATGTTCCTGATCGCGGGCGCGTTCTTCTACATGAACCGGGCCGACCGGGACGCAGGCACGACGTTCTCCTGGGTCACCCGCACGCTCGGCCCCTGGCTCGGGTGGATCGGCGGCTGGGCGGTCTGCACGACCGGCATCCTCGTCATCGGCTCGCTCGCGGACGTCGGCGCCCGGTACACCTACCTGCTGTTCGGCGCCGACGGTGCGGCGGGCTCGAAGGCGGCGGTGACCGTGCTCGCGATCGCGTACATCCTCGTGCTCACGTGGATCTGCATCCTCGGCACGGAGCTCTCGGCGCGGATTCAGAACGTGATGATCATCGCCCAGGTGGCGTCGCTCCTCCTGTTCGCGGGCGTCGCGCTCGGGAAGGTCTGGAGCGGTGACGCCGGGCCCGACGCGATCGATCCCTCGTGGTCGTGGTTCTCGCCGTTCGCCATCGACGACCGCGACGCGCTGATCGCCGCGCTCCTGATCGGCGTCTTCGCGTACTGGGGCTGGGAGAGCGCGGTCAACCTCTGCGAGGAGACGTCGAACAGCCGGCTCGTGCCCGGCCTGTCCGCGCTGACGAGCACGGTCATCCTGCTCGTGACCTACGTCTCCGTCGCGGTCGCGGTGGTCGCGTTCGCGGGGCTCGCGCGGCTGGAGGAGTTCGACGACGACGAGGGGATCTTCGGCGTGCTCGCGCTCGACGTGCTCGGGTCGCCGTGGGACAAGCTCGTCATCCTCGCGATCGTCACCTCGGCGGTCGCGTCGACCCAGACGACGATCATCCCGGCCTCACGGACGACGCTCTCGATGGCGCGGTCCGCCGCCTACCCGGCGCCGCTCGCGAGGATCCACCCGCGCTACCGGACGCCGCACATCGCCACGGCGCTCGTCGCGATCCTCGCGATCGCGTGGTACGTCCCGGCGAACCTCATCTCGGAGAACTTCCTCTTCGACTCGCTGTCGGCGCTCGCGCTGATGATCGCCTTCTACTACGCGCTCTCGGGCGTCGCCTGCCTCATCTACTACCGGCGCGAGCTGACGAAGTCGGTCTGGAACTTCGTCGTCATCGGCATCGGCCCGGCCGTCGGCGCCTTCCTGCTCGGCTACCTCTTCGTCGAGGCGACGCGATCGCTCGCGGACACCGATGCGTCGTACTCCGGCCAGGAGATCCTCGGCGTCGCCCCGCCCCTCGCGATCGGCTACGGCTTTCTCCTGCTCGGTGCCGTCCTGATGATCGTCTGGCGCCTCACAGGCAAGGGCGACAGCTTCTTCGCGCGGCATGCCTTCGAGACCGTCGATCCAGCGGTCGCCTCCGGCGACGTGCGCGTCGAGGAGGAACCGACGTGAGCTCCGACGTCGAGCCGCGGCTGTAACGTCTCGCCGTGACCCTCGCCGAGCACGACGTCGCAGCACGGCTCCAGCAGCAGGCGCGCGACCACCTGTGGCTCCACTTCACCCGCATGGGCGGCTACCGGGACGCCGAGGTGCCGATCATCGTTCGCGGCGAGGGCTGCTATCTCGAGGACGCGAACGGCAAGCGCTACCTGGACGCGCTCGCAGGCCTGTTCGCGGTCCAGCTCGGCTACTCGCACGGCGACGAGATCGGCGCTGCCGCGCACGCGCAGATGAAAGAGCTGCCGTTCTACACCAACTGGTCGTACGCGCACCCGCGCGCGATCGAGCTCGCCGCCGAGCTCGCAGAGCTCGCGCCGGGCGACCTCAACCGCGTCTTCTTCGTCTCGGGCGGCTCGGAGGCGGTCGAGTCGGCCTGGAAGCTCGCGCGCCAGTACCACGGCGCCCGCGGCGAACGGCGCTGGAAGGCGATCTCGCGGCGAACGGCGTACCACGGGACGACGATGGGCGCGCTGTCGATCAACGGCATCGCGGCGCTCAGGAACCCGTTCGAGCCGCTCGTCCCGGACGTCCTCCACGTGCGCAACACGAACCGGTACCACCGCCCGCCGCAGGAGACGGAGGCCGAGTTCACCGCGTTCCTGCTCGACGACCTCGAGGCGACGATCCTCGCGGCCGGGCCGGGCACCGTCGCGATGGTGATCATGGAGCCCGTCCAGAACGCCGGCGGCTCGTTCACGCCGCCGGCGGGCTACTTCCAGGGCGTGCGCTCGATCTGCGACCGCTACGGGATCCTGCTCTGTGCCGACGAGGTGATCTGCGCGTTCGGCCGGCTCGGCGCGTGGTTCGCCTCGGAGCGCTACGACATCCGGCCCGACCTGATCACGTGCGCGAAGGGGCTCTCGTCCGCCTACGCGGCGATCGGGGCGGTGATCGCGACGGACGCCGTGATGGAGCCGTTCCTCGACAGCCGCTCGGCGTTCATGCACGGGATCACCTTCGGCGGGCATCCCGTCATGTCGGCGATCGCGCTCAAGAACATCGAGATCATGAAGCGCGAGCGCGTCGTCGAGCACGTCGACGAGACGCAGGACGCGTTCCGGGAGACGCTCGCGCAGCTCCTCGACCTGCCGATCGCCGGCGACCTGCGCGGCTCGGGCTTCTTCTACGCGCTCGAGCTCGTCAAGGACAAGGAGACGCGCGAGACCTTCACCGACGAGGAGTCCGAGACGCTTCTGCGAGGTTTCCTCTCCGGCGAGCTCTTCTCGCGCGGCCTCATCTGCCGAGCGGACGACCGTGGCGACCCGGTCGTCCAGATCTCGCCGCCGCTCGTCGCGGCGCAGGCGGAGTTCGACGAGATCGCAGGCATCCTCGGCGACGTGCTCGCCGACGCTGGCCGGCGCGTCGGCCTCGCCTAGGAGGGTTTGGCGAAATATCGGCTGAGCCGCCGGGATGCGCTGGATCGTCCCGATGCGGCGTCCTCAGTCGCGCCCGTATTGACATACGGGCGCTCCCTGCGTCCTTGCCTCGGAACGACCAGCGCACCCCGGCGACGAGCGACATTCCGCCAAACCCTCCTAGACGGGTAACCTCGAGAGGACCAGCCGAGGAGGGCACATGGAGGACGGAAAGACCGGCGCCGTTGTCGTCGCAACGGATGTCACGCGCCGCTACGGGGAGGGCGACACCGCCGTGGACGCGCTCCGCGGCGTCTCGCTCGAGATCGCGCAGGGCCGGCTGACCGCCGTCATGGGCCCGTCCGGCTCCGGCAAGTCGACGCTGATGCACATCCTCGCCGGGCTCGACAAGCCGACGTCCGGCTCGGTCTCGATCGCCGGCACGGACATCACGCAGCTGAAGGACAGCGACCTGACGAAGCTGCGGCGCAAGCACATCGGCTTCGTCTTCCAGTTCTTCAACCTGCTGCCCATGCTGACGGCGGACGAGAACATCACGCTGCCGCTGTCGATCGCCGGCGAGAAGCCCGACAAGGCCTTCTTCGACGACCTGATCGGCAAGGTCGGCCTGGCCGACCGCCTGCACCACCGGCCGGCGGAGCTCTCGGGCGGCCAGCAGCAGCGCGTCGCCATCGCCCGCGGTCTCGTCTCGCAGCCGACCGTGCTCTTCGCAGACGAGCCGACCGGCAACCTCGACTCGACCACGAGCCACGAGATCCTCGAGCTCATGCGCGAGTCGGTGGAGGCGTACGGGCAGACGATGGTGATGGTCACGCACGACGCCCGTGCGGCCGCGATCGCCGACCGCGTCCTCTTCCTCGCCGACGGCCTGATCGTCAAGGACATCCCGCGCTCGAGCCAGGGCGACATCCTCGCGACGATGACGGAGCTCACGATCGCGTGACCCGGTTCGCGCTCAAGGGCCTCCTCGGCCGGAAGCTGAGGACGATCCTCACGGCGCTCGCGATCGTGCTCGGCGTCACCATGGTGAGTGGGACGTACATCCTCACCGACTCGATCGACCAGGCCTTCGACCAGATCTTCACCGACGTGCGCAAGGGGTCGAGCGCCGTCATCACCGGCAAGGCTGCGTTCGACCTCTCCGAGGGAAGCGGCGCCTCCGCACCGCCCTTCGACGAGAGCGTGCTGGAGGAGGTCCGCGGCGTCGCCGGCGTGGCGGAGGCCGACGGCGGCGTCGACAGCGAGTCGACGACGCTGATCGGTCGCGACGGCAAGGCGGTCGTCAAGGGCGGCGCCCCGAACCTCGGCTTCTCGATCGCGCGCGGCGAGTCCCCGTTCAACCCGCTGGCGCTCGTCGACGGCGACTGGCCCGGCCCGAACGAGGTCGTCATCGACGAGGGCACGGCCGACGAGGAGGACTTCACGATCGGCGAGACGATCGGCGTCCAGGCGGAGGGCCCCGTCGAGCGGCTGCGAGTCGCCGGCATCGTCCGCTTCAACTCGGACCTGTCGATCGGCGGCGCCACCCTCGCCGGCTTCGACCTGCCGACCGCGCAGCGGCTCTTCAAGAAGCAGGGCAAGCTCGACGAGATCGCGGTCGCCGCCTCCGCCGACACGACCGACGAGCAGCTCGTGCGCAACATCAGCGCCGTCCTGCCGCCGAACACGCAGGTGCGGACGGGGCAGCAGCAGGCCAGCGAGGACGCGTCGGAGACGAACGAGTTCATCACCTTCCTGCAGGGGTTCCTGCTCGCCTTCGCCGGCATCGCCCTCTTCGTGGGCTCCTTCGTGATCGCGAACTCGCTCTCGATCACGATCGCCCAGCGCACGCGCGAGTTCGCGACCGTGCGCACCCTCGGCGCCTCGCGCCGCCAGGTGCTCGGCTCGATCGTGATCGAGGCGCTCGTCGTCGGGATCGCCGCCTCCGTGATCGGGCTCTTCCTCGGCCTCGGGCTCGCGTCGCTCCTCTTCTGGCTCTTCGACGCCGTCGGGTTCACGCTCCCGAACACCGGCCTCCTATTCGAGACGCGGACGATCGTCGTCTCGCTCCTCGTCGGCATCCTCGTCACGCTGATCGCGAGCCTGCGGCCCGCGCTTCGCGCGACGCGCGTGCCTCCGATCGCGGCTGTCCGTGAGGGCGCGACGCTGCCGGAGTCGCGCTTCGCGCGCTTCCGCACCGCAGGGTCGCTCGTGACGATCGCTCTGGGCTTCGCCGCCCTCGCCTACGGCCTCTTCGGGAGCGGGCTGGGCACGACGCAGATCCTGCTCTGGATGGGTCTCGGGGCGCTGCTGATCTTCATCGGCGTCGCGCTCTTCGCCACCAAGCTCGTGCGGCCGCTCGCCGCCGCGCTCGGTGCGCCTGCCGCACGGGTCGGCGGGGCGGCCGGCAAGCTCGCGCGCGACAACGCGCGCCGCAACCCGCAGCGCACCGCGTCCACGGCGGCGGCGCTCATGATCGGCCTCGCCCTCGTCACGCTCGTCGCGACCCTCGCCGCCGGGATCACGAACACGTTCCGAGGCGCGGTCGACGACCTCTTCATCGCCGACTACGCGATCACGGCGCAGAACAACTTCTCGCCGATCCCGATCGACGCGGCGGAGGCCGCCGCACAGGCGGACGGCGTCGAGGCGGTGGCGAGCACGCGCACCGGCGAGGCGCGCGTCCTCGACAGCACCGAGTTCGTGACGGCGGTCGACGACAACTTCGGCCAGGTGCTTGCTGCCGACTGGGTCGAGGGCTCACAGGCCGTCTTCGCCGAGCTGGGCGACGACGGCGCGTTCGTCGACGACGGCTACGCGGAGGATCACGACCTCGGCATCGGCTCGCCGATCCAGGTGATCGTCCCGTCGGGGAACCGGCTGAACCTGAAGGTGGAGGGCATCTTCGACCCGCCGGCCGGCGGCTCGCCGTTCGGCACCGTCACCTTCTCGAGCGAGGTGTTCGACCGCGAGTACGACTCCCCGCGGAACCTCTACAGCTTCGTCCTGATGGACGGCGGCGAGACGGACGCGAACACGCGGGCGCTCGAGGACGCGCTGGCGGACTTCCCGAACGCGAAGGCGCAGACGAAGGACGAGTTCGTCGACAACCAGATCAGCGGCCTCAACCAGATCCTGAACATCCTCTACGTGCTGCTCGCGCTGAGCGTGATCGTGAGCCTGTTCGGCATCGTGAACACGCTCGTGCTGACCGTTTTCGAGCGCACGCGCGAGCTCGGCATGCTGCGTGCGATCGGCATGACCCGCCGCCAGGTGCGGCGGATGATCCGCCACGAGAGCGTCATCACCGCGCTCATCGGCGGCGTGCTCGGCATCGTTCTCGGCGTCGTGCTCGGCGCGCTCCTGATCGCCCGCGTCGACTTCATCGAGTTCTCGCTGCCGACGACCCAGATCATCGTCTTCGCGATCCTGACGGTCGTCGTCGGCATCATCGCCGCCATCTTCCCGGCGCGGCGTGCCGCGCGGCTCGATCCGCTGCAGGCCCTGCAGTACGAGTAGGGTCCCGGCCGTGTCGGCCGAGGACTTCCATCGCCAGCGGGTGTCGGCGCTGCCGATCCTGCTCTTCGCCGGCATCGACCTCGTGATCGCGCTCGTTCTCCTCGTCGGCAGCGGCTTCACGCTCGGGTTCTGGGCGATCCTGGCGATCGGCATGGTGCTCGCGGTGGTCGGCTTCTTACGCCTGTACAGCAAGCCGTCGGAGTAGCGCGTGCGCGTCACGGTCTGCGACGTCGGGCCGCGGGACGGGCTCCAGAACGAGCCCGAGCGGCTCTCGCCGGAGGTCCGGGCGGAGCTCGTGCGGCGGCTCGCCGACGCCGGTCTCCCGCGCATCGAGGCGGTCAGCTTCGTCCACCCGGAACGCGTGCCGCAGATGGCCGGCGCCGAGGAGGTCGTCACGGCGGTAGGGGAGGTCGGCGCCGAGCTCTCCGGACTCGTGCTCAACCCGCGCGGCTACGAGCGGCTCGCCGCGACCGGCCTCGACCACGTCAACGTCACGCTCGCCGCCACCGACACGTTCAACCGGCGGAACGCGAACGCGTCCCTGGCGGAGGCGACGGAGCGCGTCGAAGAGATCCTGCGCCTGTCCGAGCGGCCGGCGACGGCGACGATCAGCTGCTCCTTCGGCTGCCCGTTCGAGGGCGAGGTCGACGGCGGCGTCGTGCTCGACCTAGCGGAGCGCCTCGCCTCGGCGGGCGCGGGGGAGGTCGTGCTTGCGGACACGATCGGCGTCGCCACGCCGGGCCGAGTCCGCGCGCTCGTCGAGAGCTTGTGTTCCAGGAACACAAAGTCCGTCGTCGGCGGTCACTTCCACGACACGCGCAACACCGGTATCGCGAACGCCTGGGCTGCGCTCGAGGCCGGCGCGACGGTGCTCGACGCGTCCGTCGGCGGGCTCGGCGGCTGTCCGTTCGCGCCCAACTCCACGGGCAACGTGGCCACCGAGGACGTGCTCTACCTCCTCGAGCGCGAAGGCGTCGAGACCGGCGTCGACCTCGACCGCGTGTCGAGACGGCGCACTGGCTCGAGGGCGTGCTCGGTCGCGAGCTGCCGGGCCGGGTGTCGAGGGCCGGCGGCTTCCCCTCGCCGTAGCGCCGCCGTACGATGGCGCGATGGGCGCCGCGGACGACGAGGAGCTGCCGGCGTGGAGCCTTCCCGCGGGATCCATGGAAGCCATCCGGATCCCGCCGACGTGGCCGGAGCACGTCGATCGCGACTGGGCCTGGGGCGGCGCGACCGGAGCCGGCATCCGCGTCGCGATCGTCGACAGCGGCGTCGAGCGAGGCCATCCGCTCGTCGGCGAGGTCGACGAGGCGGTCGTCGTAACGGGACCTGCCGGGGAGGAACCCGTAATCAGCGCGGACGACGAAGGGGACACGGTCGGCCACGGCACGGCGTGCGCCGGCATCGTTCGCTCGCTCGCGCCCGACTGCCGCCTGGTCAGCGTGCGCGTCCTCGGCGGCGGGTGGACCGGCAGCGGCCGCATGCTCGTCGCCGGGCTGCGCTGGGCGATCGAACAGGGCATCGAGGTCGTGAACATGAGCCTCTCGACGACGAAGCGCGAGCTCGCGGCAGTCCTGCACGAGCTTGCCGACGCCGCGTACTTCAACCGGACTCTGCTCGTTGCGTCAGCGCACAACATGCCCGTCGAGAGCTATCCCTGGCGGTTCTCGTCGGTGCTGTCGGTTGGGAGCCACGAGCTGGAGGATCCGGAGGCCTACTTCTACAACCCGGCCCCGCCGGTCGAGTTCTTCGCGCGCGGCGTCGAGGTCGAGGTGCCGTGGCTCGGTGGCTCGACCGTGCACTCGACGGGAAACAGCTTCGCGACGCCGCACATCACCGGCATGTGCGCCCGCATCCGCTCCAAGCACCCGGAGCTGACGCCGTTCCAGGTGAAGAGCGTGTTGTACTTGACCGCCAACAACGTCGGAGGCAACCATGGCTGAGACCGAGCTCCGCGACGCCGTTGCGGCAGGCGTGCTCGCTGCCGAGGCGGGGCAACGGGAGCTGCTGCAGTCGATCGTCGAAGTGGCCCGCGCGATCTTCAGCGCGCGCGCGTCCTCCATCTTCGTCCTCGATGAGCAGACCGACGAGCTCGTGTTCGAGGCCGTCGCCGGCGAGGGTGCCGACACGGTCATCGGGCTGCGGATCCCGTCGAGCACGGGCATCGCCGGCTGGGTGCTCGTGTCGGGCGAGCCGATGGTCCTCTCCGACGTCTCGAAGGATCCACGTTTCGCACGCGACGTGGCAGAGGCGACCGGTTATGTGCCCACGTCGATCATGGCCGTGCCGCTGCTGCACGGCGAGCGCAGTCTGGGCGTGCTGCAGGTGCTCGACCGGCCGCAGGACAAGCCGTTCTCGCTCGCCGAGATGGATCTCCTGGGCAAGTTCGCGCACCAGGCGGCGATCGCGCTCGACGTGCTCGGGCGCGCCCGCCGCGCGCGGGACGTCGTCGAGGGAGGCTCGCTCTCAGTGCTGTCCCGGCTCGCGGCCACGCTCGACGCGCTCCCGCCAGACCGGCGTGAGGCGGGCGTGGCGCTGCTCGCGGCGCTCGAGCGGATTCTCGCTCGCTAAACGGAGCGAGGCGGCACCTGCCGCCTCGCTTCCAGCCTCTTCGTAGCGGGCGTTACGACTTCGTCCGAACGTTCCTCGCATGAAGCTCGACGTCGTCGTCGCTCTCCGACTCGGCGTCGGTGGGCTCGTCGACGGCCGCCTTGTTCCGGGACTTCCCGTGCGCCTCAACGTCCTCTTCGTCCGGCGTGATCGTGCTGTCCTGCTCCGACACGGATTGCTCCTTTCGGCTGGCTTTGTCCTGCAGGTCGCCTCACTGGACGCGCTGAGCTGCAGTTTTCTTCCCTCCATCTTCCCACCGGGAAACGAAATTGCAATGCTCGCACGGTGAGCGCACGGTTCTGGGGGGCGATCCGCGAATCGGTGCGGTCGTTTGGCGCGGTCTTCGAGAACCCTGCGCTGCGCCGGCTGCAGCTCGCGAACGCCGGCGCCGTCGTCGGAGCCTGGGCGTACATGGTCGCCCTCGCGGTCTACGCGTACCGCGAGGACGGTGCGCTCGCCGTCGGGCTCCTCGCGACGGCGCGGTGGCTGTGCGCGGGCCTGGCCGCGCCCGTCGCCGGCATCATCGGCGACCGGTATTCACGCGTCCGCGTGATGGTCGCGTCCGACCTCGTCCGGGCGCTGATGCTCGTCGCCATGACGGTCATCGTGCTCGCCGATGGGCCCGTCCTCGCCGTCTACGGTCTCGCGATTCTGGCGACGCTCTCGGCGACGCCGTTCAGTCCCGCCCAGGCGGCGCTCCTCCCACAGCTCGCGCGCTCGCCCGCCGAGCTCACCGCCGCGAACGCGACGACGAGCGCGGTCGACAACGTCGGCTCGTTCTTCGGGCCGGCGCTCGGGGGTCTGCTCGTTGCCGGGGCGGGCGTCGAGGTGGTTTTCGCAACCGCGGCGGCGCTGCACCTCTGGTCGGCAGTCCTCGTCGGCACGATCCGTCACTCCGACCAGAGGGAGCCGACGGAGGCGGACGAGGGCGGCGCGCTTCGCGGCGCGCTCGCCGGCTTCCGCACGCTTCGCGAGATCCCCCGGATCCGCCTCGTCGTCGGGCTCGTCGCCGCCCAAACGATCATCGACGGCGCGCTCGACGTGCTCATCGTCCTCCTCGCCTTCGAGCTGCTCGACGTCGGCGCCGCAGGCCTCGGTTTTCTCAACTCCGCGGCCGGCGTTGGCGGAATCGCCGCCGCACTGGCGGTCAGCGGTCTCGCATCGCGAGGTCGTCTGGCGAGCGCGCTCGGCGCCGGAATCGTTCTCTGGGGATTGCCCCTCGTTCTGATCGCCGCCTGGCCGGAGCAGGCGCTGGCGCTCGTCCTCTTCACCGTCGTCGGTGCGGGCGGCACCCTGGTCGCCGTCGCGGGTGACACGCTGTTGCAGCGCTCGGCCCCGCCCGAGGTCCTCGCCCGTGTGTTCGGCGCCGTCGACGGGATCATCCTGATCTCACTCGCGGTGGGGGCACTCGGCGCACCGCTGCTCGCCGACGCGATCGGTGTCCGAGGTGCGCTCCTCGTCGCCGGCGCGTTCCTGCCCGTTCTCGCCGCCTTCGTCTGGCGGCGGCTGGTGGCGATCGACGCCGAGGCCATCGTCCCGGAGCGGGCGCTCGAGCTGCTGACGGCGTCGACGATCTTCGCGCCGCTGCCTCCGCCCGTGCTCGAGGCGCTCGCAATTCGGCTCGAGCCTCGCCGCCTCGCGGCCGGCGAGACGGTCTTCGCGCAGGGCGACCCGGGCGACGACTACTACCTCATCGATGCCGGGCGCGTCCAGGTGGAGGTCGACGGCGAGCCGGTGGCCGAGCTGGGGCCGGCAGAAGGGTTCGGCGAGATCGCGCTGCTGCGCGAGGTGCCGCGAACCGCAACCGTGATCGCGCTGACCGACCTCGAGCTCTACGCGCTCGAACGGGAGCACTTCCTCGGCGCGGTCACCGGCCAGGCTGAGAGCCACGCCGCCGCCGAGTCGCTCGTCGTCGGCAGGCTCAGCCCGGCGGCTCTCTAGCCCCGGACCACCTTTCGCTCGTTCCGCGCCAGTGACCGAGTCCAGGCGGTCATCTCTGCGACGATGAGCGGCCGCCGTGGACACCATCGTCGATGCCATAGGAGACTCCAACTGGAGCTACGTGATCGTGTTCCTCGTGGCCGCGATCGACGCGTTCTTCCCGGTCGTGCCGAGCGAGGCGACCGCGATCGCGGCCGGCGTCGTCGCCGGTGCGGGCGATCTGAACGTGCTCGTGCTCATCGCTGCCGCGTCACTCGGGGCGATCGTCGGCGACAACATCTGCTTCGCGCTCGGCCATTTTCTCGGCGATCGGGTCGTCAACCGGTTCTTCAAGGGCGAGAAGTCGCAGGAGCGCCTCGCGTGGGCGCAGCGGACGCTCGACGCACGCGGCGGCTACCTGATCGTGGTCGCGCGCTTCATCCCCGGCGGCCGAACGGTGACGACGTTCACCGCCGGCTTCGTCGAGACGTACCCGTGGCGCCGCTTTCTCTTCTTCGACGTCATCGCCGGGATCATCTGGGGGACGTACACGGTCATGCTCGGCTACCTCGGCGGCAAGACGTTCGAGGAGGACCCCTGGAAGGGGCTCCTCCTCGGATTCGGGATCGCGCTTGCCGTTACGGCAGCGGTGGAGGCGTTTCGGCACCTGCGGGCTCGGCGGGCCGCCCACCCCTGAGGCCGAGGTCCCGCATGCCGCGGTGCGCGACGAACGCGTACGCGACGAGCACGAACAGCGCCAGCAGCCCGTGCAGGCCGTGGATCCAGCCGCTGGCCGGATCCTCGTCGGGCGGGAGCAGGAAGATCTGCGCCGTGCCGAGGACGAAGAAGCCGAACAGGAGCCCGATCCATTTCCACTGCCGCGGCCACGCGCCGAACGCCGTCAGGAAGACGAGCAGCTCGAAGCCGTGGACGAAGAGGCCGCCGACGACGCCGTGCGCGTCCAGTGCATCCTCACCGGCGCCCATTGCGTACGACGCGATCAGGTAGGCCTGGACGAAGACGCCGACGACGATCAGCGACGACAGCACGAAGTTGATCCACAGGAAGGTTCGTCTCATGCGCGCGAGCCTAAGCTGCGAGCCGGATAGCGTGCAAGCATGCGCCTCCACGTCACGGGTGCGACGGGGTACCTCGGCGCTGCGCTCGTCCGCCTCAGGCCCGACGCGTCGACCGAGCGCGTCGAGATCCGCGACGCCGAAGCCGTGCGGACGCTCCTCGAGCGCGTGCGGCCGGACGTGGTCGTCCACACCGCCTATCGCCAGGACGGCCCGGACGCCTGGGCGATCACCGTCGACGGCGCCGAGCACGTGGCCCGCGCGGCTGCCGCGGTCGGTGCGCGGCTCGTCCATCTCTCGACGGACGTCGTGTTCGACGGCCGCAAGGGCGCTCCGTACGTCGAGGACGACCCGCCTGCGCCCGTGACCGAGTACGGCCGCGCGAAGGCGGAGGCGGAAGTACGCGTCGCGGCCGCGCACCCCGGGGCGCTGCTGGTGCGGACGTCGCTCCTCTACGGCGGGCCGGCGCCGTCGAAGCACGAGGCCGCGGTCGCGAACGGCGCGCACGCCTTCTACACGAACGAGATCCGTTGCCCCGTCCAGGTGGACGACCTCGCCGCGGCGCTGCTCGAGCTCGCCTGGGCGGACACGACCGGCCCGCTGCACGTGGCCGGCGCCGACGCCGTCTCGCGCGCCGAGTTCGCCGAGCTCGTCGGCGGCGGTCCCGTGGCGACCGCCACGGCGCCGGCCGACAGGCCGCTGGACTGCTCTCTCGACTCGTCCCGCGCGCAGGCGCTCGTCCGCACGCGGCTGCGCGGCGTCCGCGAGGTGCTGGGATGAACCGCCTCGCGGGCGCGACCAGCCCGTACCTCCTCCAGCACGCCGACAACCCGGTCGACTGGTACCAGTGGGGCGACGAGGCGCTCGCCCGCGCCCGCGACGAGGACAAGCCGATCCTCCTCTCGATCGGCTACGCCGCGTGCCACTGGTGCCACGTGATGGAGCACGAGTCGTTCGAGGACGCGGCGACGGCGTCGGCTCATGAACGAGCACTTCGTGAACGTGAAGGTCGATCGCGAGGAGCGGCCCGATCTCGACGCCGTGTACATGGAGGCCGTCGTCGCCATGACCGGCCAGGGCGGGTGGCCGATGACCGTCTTCCTCACCCCCGAGGGCGAGCCGTTCTACGGCGGCACCTACTTCCCGCCCGAGCCTCGCCACGGGCTGCCGAGCTTCCGCCAGGTGCTCGACGCGATCGCGGACGCATGGAGCGAGCGGCGCGCGGACATCGCGCGGTCGGCTGCGCAGCTCGTCGAGGCGGTGCGCCACTCGAGCGCGCTCGAGCCCTCGACCGACCCGCTGACGGAGAGCCTGCTCGGCGCGGCGGCGCGCGGGCTCCGGCACGGCTTCGACCCGGAGTGGGGAGGCTGGGGCAGGGCGCCGAAGTTCCCGCCCGCGCCCACGATCGAGTTCCTGCTGCGCCACCACCGGCGGACGGGCGACGAGGAGGCGCTCAGCGATGGCGACCGCGACGCTGGACGGGATGGCGCTCGGCGGCATGTACGACCTCGTCGGCGGCGGCTTCCATCGCTACTCCGTCGACGAGCGCTGGCTGGTGCCGCACTTCGAGAAGATGCTCTACGACAACGCGCTCCTCGTCCCCGCGTACCTGCACGGCTGGCTCGTCACCGGGAAGGACCGCTACCGGGAGATCGTCGAGGAGACGGTGGAGTACATGCGCCGCGAGCTGTGCGCTCGACGGCGGTTTCGCCTCGGCGCAGGACGCGGACACGGACGGCGTCGAGGGCCTGACCTTCACGTGGACGGAGGAGGAGGGCGTGCCCGCCGACCTGCTCGAGCCGTTCGAGCACGGCCGCTCGGTGCGTCCGCGGCGACGCTCGACGACGAGCTGCGACGGCGGCTCTTCGAGGAGCGGGAGCTGCGGCCGAAGCCGCTGCGCGACGACAAGGCGATCGCGTCGTGGAACGGGCTCGCGGTCGCCGCGCTGGCGGAGGCGGGCCGGCGCCTCGAGCGGCCGGACTGGGTCGACCAGGCGCGCGTCGCCGCGCGAGTTCCTGCTGACGTCGCTGTCGACGCCGGACGGGCGCCTGCTGCGGAGCCACCGCGAGGGCCGCACGAGCGGCGATGGCCTACCTCGACGACTACGCGAACGTCGCGCACGGCCTGCTCGAGCTGCACGTCGCGACGGGCGAGCTGCGCTGGCTCGAGGAGGCGAACCGGCTCGCGCGGCTCGCGGTCGACCTCTTCGCGGACGACGAGCGCGGCGGTTTCTATCTCGCCGACGACGTGGGCGAGCCGCTGGTCGCGCGGACGAAGCCGCTCGACGACCACCCGCTCCCCTCCGGGAACTCGATGCTCGCGCACGTCCTGCTGCGCCTCGCCCGGATCTACGGCGACGACGAGCTCGAGCGCCGCGCCGTCTCGGTGTTCCGGCTGCTGCGCCCGGCTCTCGAGCGGGCGCCGTCCGCCTTCGGCTGGGCGCTCTGCGCGCTGCAGCTCTGGTTCAGCCCCCCGCGGGAGCTCGCGATCGTCGGCGACCTGGACGCCGACGTGGCCCGGGCGGCGCTCGCGCCCTGGGACCCGGACGCCGTCGTCGCGATCGGGCCTGCCGAGTCGGTGCCGCTCCTGGCGGGCAAGACGCCGCGTCGACGGCCGAACCGCGGTCTACGTCTGCGAGCGGTTCGCCTGTCGGGCGCCGGTCACCGACGCGAATTCCTTACAACTCTGAATCACTAACTTACGAGTCGGGCCGTTGTCTTAACTCCTTGGGAGAGAGTAGAGTCGGGCCGGTTGGCGGCCGTTTTCCTTTGTCGAAGAAGGAGTCGTACATGCGTAGGGTGTTCACTCGCCGTCCTGGCCGTTCTGGGAGCGTGCGCACTGGCCATTCCCGCCGCGTTCGCGAAGGCGGACGAAGCGGAGCAGGTGCCGGGCATCACGGCCTCGCACGATCACGATCGGGGGCACCTTCCCGCTGACCGGGCCGGCGTCGAGCTACGCGCCGATCCCGCAGGCGATGAAGGCGTACTTCAGCTACATCAACGCCCGGCGTGGGCCGGACGGGAAGCGCGGCGTCATCGGCCGCCAGATCGTCTTCAAGTACTACGACGACGGCTACAACCCGGTCAACTCGGTCCAGCTGCACCGCAAGCTCGTGCAGGAGGACAAGGTGTTCGCGGTCGTCGGCACGCTCGGCACCGAGGTGAACCAGGCGGTGCAGCCGTTCCTGAACTCCTCGAAGGTGCCGCACGTCCTCGTCTCGACGGGTGCGAGCGAGTGGGGCACGAACTGGCAAGCAAGTACCCGTGGACGATCGGCTGGCAGCCCGACTACGTCGCCGAGGGTCGCCTCTACGGGACCGACATCCGCCAGAACAAGCCGAACGCCAAGATCGCCATCCTGTACCAGAACGACAGCTACGGGAAGGACTACCTGAACGGCTTCAAGGCCGCGCTCGGCACCGCGAAGGTGCGGTCGCAGATCGTCGGCGAGGAGCCGTTCGAGGTGACGGCGACGAGCCCGCAGTCGCAGCTCGTGAAGCTGCGCGGGTCGGGCGCCGACACGCTGATGATCTTCGTCACGCCTCGGCCGACGATCCAGACGTACGCGATCATCCGCGCGCTCGGCTGGAAGCCGGCGAACATCTACGTCAACTCCGTCTCCTCGACGGACGCGTTCATGACGACGGCAGTCGCCTCGTCGAGCGCCGACACGGTCAACGGCTCGATCAGCTCGTCGTACCTGAAGGATCCGGCCTCGCCGCAGTTCGCGAACGACGCCACGGTCAAGCAGTACCTGGCCCTGATGGCGAAGTACAACCCGCGCGGGCGCACGTCCGACGGGCTGAACTTCTACGGCTTCGCCAAGGCGCACTCGTTCGTCCAGGCGATGTACAAGGCCGGCAAGAGCCCGACGCGCGAGGGCCTCATGCGGGCGCTGCTCAGCTTCAACGAGACGAGCCCGTTCGCCCTGCCGGGCGTCCGGCTGAAGTCGTCCGCGACCGACCACTTCATCATCTCGCAGCAGCAGATGATGCGGTTCAACAACGGCAGCTGGTCCCTCACGGGCCAGCTCGTCGACGGGCGGCCTCGCGGCTAGCGGCGCACCCGTCTCGCGGTAGTCTCCGGGGCCGGCATTCGCCGGCCCCGGAGCTTTCATGGACTTCACGCTCACGCCCGACCAGGAGTTGATCCGCGCGACGGCGCGCGAGCTCTGCGAGCGCGAGCTCGTGCCGAACGCGCGCGACTGGGACGAGGCCGAGGAGCTGCCGCGCTCGCTCGTCGGCACGCTGGCCGACGCCGGCTTCCTCGCCGCCTCGCTGCCGGAGGAGCTCGGCGGAGGCGGGCTCGACTCCGTCTCGTACTGCCTGCTCTGCGAGGAGCTCGGCCGGGCGGACTCCTCGGTGCGCGGCATCGTCTCCGTCTCGAACGGCCTGTACGGGAAGACGATCGCGAAGTGGGGGAGCGACGAGCAGCGGGCCGAGCACCTACCGGGTCTCGCGTCGGGCGAGCGGCTCGGCTGCTACGCCCTGACCGAGCCGGGCTGCGGCTCCGACGCGGCCGCGCTCGCGACGCGGGCCGAACGTGCGGGCGACGACTGGGTGCTGTCCGGGTCGAAGGTCTTCATCACGCTCGGATCGTGGGCGAGCACTGCGATCGTGTTCGCGCGTACGGGCGGCGAACGGGCCGCGCGGCATCACGGCGTTCCTCGTCCCGACCGACGCGGACGGCTTCGTCGCGACCCCGATGAAGGGCAAGCTCGGGCTCCGGGCGCAGGACACGGCGGAGCTCGCGCTCGACGGCGTGCGCGTGCCCGACTCCGCTCGACTCGGCGAGGAGGGCCAGGGCTTCAAGGTCGCGATGTCGGCGCTCGACAACGGCCGCATCTCGCTCGCCGCCGGCTGCGTCGGGCATCGCCCAGGGCTGCCTCGACGCGTGCGTCGCCTACGCCGGCGAGCGGCGGGCGTTCGGGAAGCCCGTGGCCGGCTTCCAGCTCGTCCAGCAGCTGCTCGCCGAGATGCACGTCGAGACGGAGGCCGCGCGCCTCCTGACGTGGAAGGCGGCGGCGCTCGCCGACGCCGGGCGGCCGTACACGACCGAGGCGGCCGTGGCGAAGTGGTACGCGAGCGAGGCGGCGGTCCGGGCGGCCAACGCGGCCGTCCAGGTGCTCGGCGGCTACGGCTACGTCGACGAGTACCCGGTCGCGAAATATCTGCGCGACGCCCGCGTTACGACGCTGTACGAGGGAACGAGCCAGATCCAGACGCTCATCGTCGGTCGCGCCCTGACCGGCGAGAACGCCTTCACCTAAGGAGAAGCCATGCCGGAAGCAGTCATCGTCGCCGCCGCCCGCACGCCGATCGGCCGCGCCGCCAAGGGGTCGCTCGCCGACGTCCGGCCCGACGACCTGCTCGCCTTCGCGATCTCCGAGGCGGTCGCGCAGGTGCCCGAGCTCGACACGAACGAGATCGTCGACGTCATGGTCGGCTGCGGCTTCCCGCAGGAGAAGCAGGGGATGAACCTCGCGCGGCGCGCGGCGCTGCTCGCGGGGCTGCCGAAGCGCGTCCCGGGCACGACCGTCAACCGCTTCTGCGCGTCCTCGCTGCAGACCGCCCGCATGGCCTTCCACGCGATCAAGTCGGGCGAGGGAGACGTCTACGTCGCGGCGGGCGTCGAATCGATCTCGCAGGTCGACGGCTACCCGAAGGACACGGACGAGCTGCACCCGAAGCTCGTCGGCGAGGGCGCGATCGCGAACGTCTACATCCCGATGGGGATGACGGCCGAGAACGTCGCCGACCAGTACGACGTGTCGCGCGAGGACATGGACCGCTACGCGCAGCAGTCGCAGGAGCGCGCCGTCGCCGCCCAGGCGTCGGGCTTCTCCGCGCGCGAGCTGTCGCCCTACACGAAGGAGGACGGCACGGTCGTCTCGGCCGACGACGGGCCGCGCGCCGTCCTCGACGCTCGAGAAGCTCGCCGAGCTACAGCCCGCGTTCAGGCCCGACGGCCGGGTCACGGCCGGCAACTCCTGCCCCCTGAACGACGGCGCCGCCGCCCTCGTGATCACCTCCGAGGAGCGGGCGGCCGAGTTCGGCCTGAAGCCGCGCGCCCGCATCGTCTCGACGCGCGGTCACCGGCCTCGACCCGGAGATCATGGGCGTCGGGCCGATCGACGCGATCCGCGTCGCGCTCGGCCGGGCGGGCATGACGATCGACGACGTCGACGTGATGGAGCTGAACGAGGCCTTCGCTGCGCAGGTGATCCCGGTCTGCCGCGAGGTCGGCGTCGACCCGTTCTCCGACAAGCTGAACCCGCACGGCGGCGCGATCGCGCTCGGCCACCCCTACGGCATGACCGGCGCGCGCATCATGTGCACGCTGCTCAACGATCTCGAGACGCTCGACAGGACGGTCGGCCTCGAGACGATGTGCGTCGGCGGCGGCCAGGGGATGGCGATGGTCGTCGAGCGTCTGAGCTAGGTGCTCTCGGCCGCCGGCTTCGCAGCGCTCGAGGCGACCGCGCGGGAAGTGGCGGCCGAGTGGGGGCTCGAGCTCGGCGCGCCGTACGACTTCGCCTGCTGGTCCTTCGTCGCGCCGGCAGGCGCCGATGCCGTGCTGAAGGTGACGCCGCCGGGCGACGACGAGGCCGACGACGAGGCCGACGCCTTCGCGCTCTGGGGCGGCGACGGAGCCGTTCGCCTGCTCCGGCACGACCGGGGCCGGCGGGTGCTGCTGCTCGAGCGCGCAGGGGACGACATCTCGGGGCTCGACGAGGAGGAGGCGACCGGGATCGCCGTTCAGCTCGGCCTCCGGCTGTGGAGACCCGCGACGGCGCCGTTTCGCTGGATCGGCGACCACGTACCGAGGTGGCTCGACCGCGCGGCCGGGCACGAGCTGCTCCCGCTGGCGCGCGAGCTCTACGGCTCGCTCCAGGTCGGCCGGGAGACGCTCGTCCACGGCGACTTCCACCACCACAACATCCTCCGCTCGCCGCGCGGCGCCGTCGCGATCGACGCCAAGCCGATGCTGGGCGAGCCCGAGTACGACGTGCCGTCGTTCCTCTGGAACCCGCTTCCCTACACCATGCGCCGCGACGTGACCGAGCGGCGGCTCGCCGCCTTCGCCGCGGCAGGGCTCGACGAGCAGCGGATGCGGCGCTGGGCCGTGATTCGCGGCGCGTGCCTGGGCAGGGACGAGAACGAGTCGGAGGTCCTACGCGCGCTCGTCTAGGTACCCGCGCAGCTGCTCCCAGAGGTGCTCCATCGTCGTCTCGCGGGCGGGGTGGAGCGGGTCGTACGGGACGTAGTTGACGATCCGGACGATCCAGCCGTCCGTGCCGAGGTCGAGCACGTTCAGGCACGCGGGCGCCTGCTCGAACGCGCCGAGATAGGTGCGCGCGCCCGTGAGGGCGTAGGAGAGGACGATTCGGTTGACGCCGCCGTGCAGGACTGCGAGGGCCGTGTCCCAGTCCCGTGCGACGAGCCGGTCGACCGCCGGCTGCACGCGGTCGAGCGCCTCCCCGAGCGACTCGCCGCCGAGGAAGCGCGCCTCCTCGTCGGTGACGCGGAGGGCGCCGACGAACGCGCGCTCGAGCTCCTCCCGCGGGATCGCGTCGAGCCTGCCGCCGCGCCACTCCGAGAGCTCCTCCCACTGCTCCACCTCGTGACCCGGCGCGACCGCCCGGGCGGTCTCGGCGGTCCGAGGCAGCCCGCTCGCGACGACGAGGTCGAGCTCGATCCCGTCCAGTGCACGCCGCGCCGCCTCCGCCTGCTCGCGCCCTCGCGGCGTCAGCGACACCCGTTCTGGGTTGACCGGCCGACCGGCTTCGTCGACGTACGACACCTCGGCGTGCCGCATCAGGTAGAGCCGTCTCCGCGTCATTCGTACTTCGCGAGGTAGCGCGGGTTCGAGACGCGGAGCTTCTGCGCCACCTGTTCCTTCAGCAGCGCGACCGCGTTCTCGGGCACGTCGCCGGCGCGGATCCTGCGCGCGAGCTCCCAGTCCTCCTCACGTGGAGCGGTCGTCGCCCAGAGCTCGCGCTCGGCGATGCCGAGGCCGTTGATCGCGACGAGGGTGCGGAACCTCAGCCGGTGGTCGTCGAGGATCGGGAGGATCTCCCCCTGCAGGAACTCGCGGACGGCCTCCGCCAGCTCCTGCGGTGTCGGTCGATCAAAGCGTGGGGCGGTCATGCTGCCTTGTCGATCAGATCCAGGAGCTCGTACTCCATCTCGGCGGCGAGGCGGCCCAGCACGGCGAGCTCCACGCTCCGCTCCTGGCCGTTCAGGTGGCGGCGCGACTGCGTGAGACAGCCGACCGCCCACTTGACGTTGCCGAAGACCTCCCAGACGAGGAGCTCGTCGGACGTCACCTCGATCCCGGTCAGCTCGGCGTACCGATCGAGGTAGCGGTCGAGGTCGGCGACGCCGCCGAGCCGCTTGTCGTCCGCTCCGAACCGCCACGCCCGGACGAGCGGCCACGCGAGGTCCTCCACCGGGTCGGCGAGGTGCGCGAACTCCCAGTCGAGCACGGCGACGAGGCCGTTCTCGTCGACCGCGACGTTGCCGATGCGCCAGTCGCCGTGGACGACGACCGGCTCACGGTGGGTGGGCAGCCGCTCCTTCGCCCAGTGGAGCCCGAGCTCGATCGCAGGATGCGGCTCGCCGACGGAATCGAGTTCCGCGTAGAAGCGCCCGATCTTGTCCGGCTCGACGAGGAAGGGGAGGCGCGACGGCGGGATCGCGTGGATCTTCGCCAGCTCATCGGCGAGCTGGACGTCGAGCCCGGCGGGCGGGCTCTTCACGATCCGGCGGCCGATCGTCTCGCCGCTGACCCGCTCCATCACGAATGCCTCGCGGCCCTCGACCTCGCCGAGGTAGGCGATCGGCTCGGGCACCTTGACGCCTCCCTCGTACGCCGCCCGCAGGACCTCGAACTCCTGCTCGAGCGTCAGCGTCCCCTGGTGGATGACGCCGCCGGCCGCGCGGCGGACGATCAGCTCGCGTCCCGCCGAGTCGACCGCCCAGGCCTCCTTGGACGCGCCGCCGGCGAGGAGCACCGCATGCTCGACCGGGGCGTCCAGGGCTGCCGCGAACGCGTCCTTCACAGGAGCAGCTCGGCCATCACGGCGAGCGCTTCTTTCTGGCGCGTCTGGACGAGGAGCGTCGAGACCCCGGACTCGCGCCACGGCTCGAGACGCTCGGCGATGCGCTCCTTCGGGCCGACGAGCGCGATCTCGTCCACGAGCTCGTCGGGGACGGCCATCGCCGCCTCGCCCTTCATGCCCGGCGAGGTAGAGCTCCTGGATCCTCGCCGCCGCCTCCTCGAAGCCGTAGCGCTGCGTCAACGAGTTGTAGAAGTTCTTCCCGCGCGCGCCCATGCCGCCGATGTAGAGCGCGAGCATCGGCTTCAACATGTCGCGGCAGGCCTGCACGTCGTCCTCGACGACGACCGGGCAGAGCGCAGCGATCTCGAAGCCCTCGCGGGCGCCGGCGAGCGACGGGCCGTGAATCTCCCGGAACCGGTACGGCGAGAAGAAGATCGGCAGCCAGCCGTCGGCGATCTCGACCGCGAGGGCGACGTTCTTCGGGCCGAGCGCGGCGAGGTAGATCGGCACGTCGCGGCGGAGCGGCTTCAGGATCAGCTTCAGCGGCTTGCCGAGCCCCGTCGCGTCGTCGCCCGAGTACGGGATGTCGTAGTGCGCCCCGTGGTGCTCGACGGTCTCGCGCCGGAGGGCCGTCCGCACGATCTCGACGTACTCGCGCGTGCGGCCGAGCGGCTTCCCCCAGGGGACGCCGTGCCAGCCCTCGACCACCTGCGGCCCGGAGGTGCCGAGGCCGAGCAGGACGCGGCCGCCGGAGAGCTGGTCGAGCGTGGCGACCGTCATCGCCGTGGCGGCGGGCGTTCGAGCCGGCATCTGCATGATCGCGGTGCCGATCCCGATCCGCTCCGTGCGGGCTGCGACCCAGCTCGCGACGGTGACTGCGTCCGCGCCCCAGGCCTCCGACGTCCAGACCGAGTGGAAGCCGAGCCGGTCGGCCTCGATGCCGTAGCTCGACCGCCGACCTCGGGTCGTCGTAGCCGAGCTGGAGGCCGAGCTTCATGCTGGCGATCCTACGAGACCTGGCCGAAAGGCCCACGTCCAGGGACTGTCCCTAGACGTGGCCCGAAGGGACGGCGGTGGAGAGATTGTTGCGCATTTGTTGCACGTTCAGAGCTGCGGCACCATCCCTTCCTTGCCCTCGACGCGCGGGCCGGGGACGTTGGGGAAGCGGAAGAGGAGCGGCTCGCGGCCCGGCTGGCAGACCCAGGCCTGGCCGGTCCCCTCGCTTCGTGCCGCGAGCAGGACGGCCTCGGCGATCTGCTCGGGCTCCATCAGCGGGAAGCCCGGCGGCATCGAGAGCCTCCTGCGTCGGCTCGGTCATGGGCGTCCGGACGATGCCGGGGCAGACGAGGTTGATCCGGATCCCCCGCGGCTCCAGCAGCGGCGCCATCGAGCGCGAGTAGCCGACCACGGCGTGCTTCGTGAGCACGTACAGGGGGTCCGACTCCATCGGGATCAGTCCCGCGAGCGATGCGGTGACGACGAAGGCGCTGCCCGGCCGCATCCTCGGCGCGAGCGCCTGCAGTCCGAAGACGACGCCGTCGACGTTGACGCCGAGAATCCGGCGGTAGTCCGCGACCGACCACTCGTCCGCGGCGAGGACGCCGGCGTTCAGGCAGACGAGATCCGCCGGCTCGACGTCCTCCCAGGCGTCCGGGTTCGAGACGTCGAATCCCGTGACGAGGTCGAGCGCCCGGACCGTCGCTCCCTCGGCCTCCAGCGCGGCCACGATCGCCCGGCCGATCCCGCCCGCGGCGCCCGTGACGACGGCGGTCTCAGGGAACAAGCACGACCTTGCCTCGAGAGGCGCGAGACGCAATCAGCTCGTGCGCGGCGGCGGCCTCGTCGAGCGGGAACTCTGCGCCGATGACCGGCTTGATCGCTCCCTCCCGCCAGAGGTCGAGCAGCTCGGCGACCGCGTCCCGCACGAGGTCCGGCTTGAAGCCCATCAGCCGCCCGAGGTAGAAGCCGATCGCGCCGGTGTTGCGGCCGACGAGACGCGCCGGGTCGACGGGCTCCCAGGCGCCGCCCGCGAAGCCGATCGCGATCGACGCGCCGAGCGGGCCGAGCGCGCCGAGGGTGGCCGTGTACACCGGCCCGCCCACGGGGTCGATCGCGACGTCGACGTCGCGCAGCTCCCCGATGCCCTCGTAGGAGACGGACTCCTGGGCTCCGAGCTCCTGCGCGAAGGCGCGCTTCTCCTCCGAGCCGGCCGCGGCGATCACGTGGGCGCCGAGATGCCGCGCGAGCTGGATCGCCGCCGTCCCGACTCCCCCGGCGGCGGCCGTGACGAGGACGCGCGAGCCCTCGCGGATGTGCACCTGCCGCGTGAACGGCAACCAGGCGGTCAGGTAGGTCGTCAGGAGCGAGGCGCCCTCGGCGTAGCTTGCATCCTCCGGCAGGTCGAACACCCACTCGTCCTCGACGGCGACCCGCTCCGCGTAGCCGCCCGCCGTGTGCCGGACGAACGCGAGGACGCGCCTGCCGTCGAGGTCGCCGGCGACCTCGTTGCCGAGGATCACCGGCAGCGGCGGCGGTTGGGGATAGTGGCCGAGGCGGATCAGGACGTCGGCGAAGTTGATGCCGGCCGCGCGGACGTCGACCAGGGACTGTCCCCCGGCCGGATCCGGCTCTGGCACGTCCTCGACGTCGAGCGGCCCGCCGATCTCGTGGAGGACAGCGGCTCTCATCTGCCCGTGAACTGCGGCGTCCGCTTCTCGAGGAACGCCATCACGCCCTCGGCCCCGTCCTCACTGCCGATGCAGCGGATGAAGCCCTGCGCCTCCTTGCGCAGGCCCTCCGCCAGCGGCACGTCGCGCGTCTCGTTGGCGAGCTCCTTGATCACGGCCATCGAGTGCGGCGAGCGCTCAGCGAGGGTGCCCGCGATCTCCATCACGGCGTCGTGCAGCTCGGCGCGGGGCACGGCACGCTCGACGAGGCCCCACTCGTAGGCCTGCGCGCCGGAGATCGGGTCGCCGGTCAGGTTGAGATAGAGCGCACGCCCGTGTCCGACGAGCCGCGGGAGGCGCTGCGTCCCACCGCCCCCAGGGATGAGCCCGAGCTTGATCTCCGGCTGCCCGAGCTGCGCGTCGTCCGCGGCCACCCGGATGTCGCAGGCCATCGCGAGCTCGAGCCCGCCGCCGAGGCAGTAGCCGTGGATCTCCGCGATCGCCGGCGTCCGTCCCGCCTCGATCTGAAGGGCGACCTTCTGGATGCCGCGGGCCGAGCCGCCGTCCTCGGCGGCGGCGAGCGCGGACTCGCGCAGGGCGGGAAACTCGGTGATGTCGGCGCCGGCCACGAACGCCTTCTCGCCCGCGCCGCGGATCACGATCACCCGCGTGTCGTCGGAGGTGTCGAGCCGGTCGTACGCGGCCTCGAGCTCCTCGAGCAGCTGCGAGGAGAGCGCGTTGACGGGCGGGTGGTCGAGCGTGACGAGGGCGACGGCGCCCTCCTGCTCGACCTTGACGAAGTCAGCCATGTCGCTCCTTTGCTGTGCCGGTCATCGGGGCCCCATACGAAGCGCCCCGTCCAGCCGGATCACCTCGCCGTTCAGGTAGTCGTTCTCGATGATGTGCTTGACGAGGGCGGCGAACTCGGTCGCCCGGCCCAACCGCTTCGGGAAGGGCACCTGCGACTCGAGGCTCTCGCGGATGTCCGGCCGCATCGGGCCGAGCATCGGCGTGTCGGAGGGCCCCGGGGCGATCGTGCAGACGCGAATGCCCTTCGACGCGAGGTCGCGGGCGACCGGAAGCGTCATCCCGGCCACGCCCCCCTTCGAGGCCGAGTAGGCGGCCTGGCCGATCTGCCCGTCGAAGGCGGCGTTCGACGCCGTGTTGACGATGACACCTCGTGTCCCCTCGGCGTCGGGCTCGCCCGCCGCCATCTTCTCCGCCGCCGCCGTGATGACGTTGAACGTCCCGATCAGGTTCACCTCGATCACGCGGCGGAAGCGGTCGAGCGGGAAGCCGATCACCCGCGCCCCGCCGCCGATCCCGGCGCAGTTCACGGCGCCGTGCAGCTGCGTCGCACGAATCGACGAGCGCGCGCACGGCGTCGGCGTCGGTGACGTCCGTCTCCGGTAAGTCCGCGACGACGACGTGCGCCCCCTCGGACTCGAGCAGCTGCGCGGTCGCCTCGCCGAGCCCCGACTTGCCGCCGGTGACGAGGAAGGTCCTGCCCGCGATCTCCACTACGCCGACGTCGGCTGCTTCGCGAACTGGTCGCGCAGCGCCGTCTTGCGGAACTTGCCGACCGCGGTCTTCGGGATCTCGTCGATGAACTCGAACGAGTCCGGCAGCCAGAACTTCGCGAAGTTCGGCGCGAGGAACTCGCGCAGCTCGTCCGCGGTCGCGGTCTGGCCCTCGCGCAGCACGCAGACGGCGAGCGGGCGCTCGTCCCACTTCTCGTTCGGGATCGCGATCACGGCCGCCTCGGCGATGGCCGGATGCGCCATCAGCGCGTTTTCGAGGTCGACCGAGGAGATCCACTCGCCGCCCGACTTGATCACGTCCTTCGAGCGGTCCTTGATCAGCACGTAGCCGCTCGGGTGGAACGACGCGATGTCACCCGTCTTGAACCAGCCGTCGGCGGTCCAGCGCTCGGCCTGCTCGGGCGTCTCGTAGTAGCCGGACGCCACCCACGGGCCGCGCACCTCGAGCTCGCCCATTGCCTCGCCGTCCCACGGGATCTCCTTGCCCTCATCGTCGATCCCACGCAGCTCGACGAACGGCAGCGGGAGTCCCTGCATCGCGACGACGTCGATCTGGGTTTCCTCGTCGGCGCTGCGGAACTCGCCGATGTAGTCGGAGGTGGTTGCAAGCGGTGAGGTCTCGGTCATCCCCCAACCGTGGACGACGGTCTTGCCGTGGCGCTGCCTGAAGCCGGCGATCATCGCCCGCGGCGCGGCGGAGCCGCCGACCAGCATCGAGTGCAGCGTCGAGAGGTTCCAGCGGTCGGGCTCCTTGTCGAGCATGCCGAGGATGCCCATCCAGATCGTCGGCACGCCGGCGGTGATGGTCACGCCCTCCTTCTCGAATGCGTCGAGGAGCGACTCGGGGTCGAGGAACGGCCCCGGGAAGACGATCTTTGCGCCCACCATCAGGCACGTGTAGGGGTAGCCCCACGCGTTCGCGTGGAACATCGGCACGACCGGCAGCAGCGTCTCCTTCTCGGTCACGTGCAGGCCGAGCGGCGCCGCGAGCGCCTGCCCGAGCGTGTGCAGCACGGCGGAGCGGTGCGAGTAGAGGACGCCCTTCGGCATCCCCGTCGTGCCGCTCGTGTAGCACATGGCCGCGGCGGCATCCTCGTCGAGGCCGGGATCTTCGTAGGCGTCCGGATCGGCGCCCGCCAGCAGCTCTTCGTAGGAGTCCTCGACGACGAAGACGTGCTCGATCGGCGTGCGGTCCGCGAACTGCTCCCAGAGCGGCAGCAGCGAGCGGTCGACGATCACGGCCCGGTCGCCGGCGTGCGTGGCGATGTAGGCGAGGTCGTTCGGATGCAGTCGCAGGTTGAGCGTGTGCAGGACGTAGCCGGCGCACGGGATGCCGAGGTAGGCCTCGAGGTGCTGGTAGTGGTTCCAGGACAGCGTGGCCACGCGGGTGCCTGGCTCGAGCCCGAGACCCTTGAGCGCCACCGACAGCTGCCGCGCCCTGCGGCCGAAGTCGGCGAAGGAGTAGCGGTGGAAGCTGCGGTCAGGAAGTCGCGTCACGATCTCCTGGTGCGGGAAGTACGTCTCGGCCCGCTTCAGGATCGTCGGCAGCGTCAGCTGGAAGTCCATCATCAGGCCCTTCACTGCTGCTGCTCCTTTCCGAGACCCTGGCGGATCTTCAGATCCTCGTCGCTGACGGCGTGGCCGTCCCGCTCGACGTAGCCATCCTTGCCGCCGACGACGAGGAGGACGAGATCGTCGTCGCCGACATTCGAGATCCGCCTCGGCGTCGTCGACTCCGCGTGGAACGAGGCCACCAGGGCCGAGGATTCGCTCCTCGCCGTCCACCTCCACCTTGGCGGTGCCGCTGTGGACGAAGTAGAGCTCGTCCTGTGTGTCGTGGTAGTGGTTGACGCCCGGAAAGCCCGGGGGATAGACGACCCCGTTGACGCCGAAGGCGGTGACGCCCAGCGGCTTGCGGACCTTGCGGAAGCCGTAACCCTCGCCGAGCTCGTCGAGGGACGAGAACGCGTGTGTCATGAGGTGGCCCTCCTCGGCATGTCGGTGTAGACCCTCTCGCCCGCGAAACGCCGAGCCTCGCGGTCCCACGGGAAGAAGATGGCGTTCCGCCAGGTCATCCGCTCGCCGGTCGGCTCGTTGTCGAGCCACTTGGCCGAGTGTGTGCCGGTCACGATCGCCTCCTCGACGACTCCCTGCGGGCCGATGACGATGTTCTGCAGCTCGAAGACGATGTCGGGAAACGCCGTCAGCAGCTCGGTGTAGAAGCGCGCGGCCCCCTCGTGACCGTGCCAGGAGACGTCGTCCGGGTAGACCGTGTAGACGCAGTCCTCGCTGAGCGTCGCCAGCAGACCCTCGATCGAGCGGTTGTCCTCGGCCTTCGAGTGCTCCTTCCAGAGCTCGCGGATCTCGTCGACCTCGGCCGGGTCGACCTCCATGCGCATCAGCTCGAGCACTTCCGCCTTCGGGACCGGCACTGCGCCTCCTCAGCCGACGGGGACGGGATCGAGCAGCGCGGCCGCGACGGCCGCGCGATGCGTCGCGGCGTGGCCGCCGAAGGCGTCGATCCACTGCGACCGCTTGTAGTAGCGGTGCAGTGGGTGCTCCCAGGTGAAGCCGATGCCGCCGTGAACCTGGATCGAGCGCTCGCACGCGGCGACGGCTGTCTCGGCGCACTGGGCCTTCGCGGCGGCGGCGGCGACGGCCGCCTGCTCGTCGTCCTCGGCCACGCACCACGCGGCCCAGTAGGCGAGAGAGCGGGCGAGCTCGGTCTCGACGTAGGTGTCGGCGAGTGGGTGCGAGACGGCCTGGTAGGTGCCGATCCGCTTGCCGAACTGCTCGCGCTGCGAGACGTACTCGACCCCGAGCTCGAGTGCCTTTTGCGCAATCCCCACCGCCTCGGCGGAGAGCGCGGCGAGGAGGCGGAGGCGTACCGGTTCGAAGTCGCCGTCGACGCTCTCGCCGCCGTTTCCGGAGAGCCGTCCGAGCGGGCGCGTCTCGTCCACGGTCGGCAGCGTCTCGCCGTCGGCGGCGACGGCGGTCATGTCCTCGCGTAGCACGCGGTCGGCGGCGTCGAGATCCGGGACGAGCCCGTCGATCTCGACGGACCACGCGTTGTCGTCGACCTCGGGCAGCGCGGGCAGGACGACGGCGGTCGTGAGGAACGGGCCGGCGTAGAGCGCCCGCCCGGCCTCCTCGAAGAGGATCGCCTCGTCGACGAACGAGAGCCCGCCGCCGCCGCGCTCCTCCGGCACCGACACGCCGAGCCAGCCGAGCTCACGCAGGTCGGCGAGCGCGGCCTCGGGATTGGCCTCGAGGAACGCGCGCGCCTCGCGCCGCAGCTCCTCCTGCTCGGTCGTGAATGCGAACTCCACTAGCGGCTCCTCGGAAGGCCGAGCACGCGCTCGGCGATGATGTTGCGCAGGATCTCCGACGTGCCGGCCTCGATCGTGTTGCCGCGCGAGCGGAGCTGCTGGTGCTGCCAGTAGCCGGGATTGGCGCTGTCGCCGTTCAGAAGCTGCGCCTCCGAGCCGAGCAGCTCGAGCGCGAGCTTCGTCACGCGCTGGTTCGCCTCCGACCACCAGAGCTTCGCTCCCGAGCCCTCTGGGCCGGGGATGCCGGTCTTCATCAGCGTCGTCAGCGAGCGGTAGTTCGTGTACCGGACCGCCTGCAGGCCGATCCACTCGCGCGCGATCGCGTCCCGCTGCACCTCGGTCGCGCCCGTCTCCTTCGCGAGCGCGGTCAGCTTGCGGATCTGCGACTCGAGGCCGGCGGTGAGCGCGAAGCCGAGCGTGCCGCGCTCGTGCAGCAGCGTCGTCATCGCCACCTGCCACCCGCCGCCGATCTCGCCGACGGCGTTCTCGACGGGCACCTCGACGTCGCTGAAGAAGATCTCGTTGAACTCGGCCTCGCCGGTGATCTGCCGCAGCGGCCGCACCTCGACGCCGGGCGCGTGCATGTCGACGAGCAGGTACGTGAGCCCGGCGTGCCGCTCGCTGTCGGGGTCGCTGCGCGTGACGAGGATGCACCAGTCGGCGATGTGGGCGAACGACGACCACACCTTCTGCCCGTTGACGACGAAGCGGTCGCCGTCGGCGACGAGTTGTGCGCTCGTGCGGACGGCCGAGAGGTCGGAGCCGGCGCCCGGCTCCGAGAAGCCCTGGCACCAGATCTCCTCGGTGGAGAGGATCTTCTCGAGGTGGCGTTCCTTCTGGGCGTCGGTGCCGTGCGCGATGATCGTCGGCCCGGCCATGCCGAGCCCGATCACGCCCAGGTGCGGCGGCGCCTCGGCGCGCGCCATCTCCTCGAGGAAGATCGCCTGGTGGCTGTAGGGCGCGCCCGGCGCCGCCGTACTCCTTCGGCCACGTCAGCCCGGCGTAGCCCGCCTCGTAGAGGCGCCGGCTCCACGTCGCGCCCGGCCTCCTCGAAGCGGCCGCGCCGGATCTCGTCCGTCAGGTTCGACTCGATCCAGGCGCGCAGGTCGGCGCGGAACTGGGCCTCCTCGGGCGTGTCGCGAAGATCCACGGGTACGACTTTAGTCGGATGCGCGGCTCAGGGGAGCACGATCTGCCGCACGACCGCTCCGTCGGCGAGCGCGTCGAGCGCCTCGTTCAGCCCTTCGAGCGGCAGCGTGCCGGCCTGCAGCCGCTCGACCGGCAGCCGACCCGCCTGCCAGAGCGACACGTAGAGCGGGATGTCGCGCTGCGGCACCGACGAGCCGAGGTAGGAGCCGACGAGCGTCCGGCTCTCCGCGACGAGCGACAGCGCGTTCAGCGTCAGGCTCCGCGACGGGTCGGGAAGGCCGATCGCGACGGTCGTGCCGCCGCGCGCGGTCGCTGCGTACGCCGCCTCGAGCACGGCGGGAGAGCCGGCGGCCTCGAAGGTGTGCCGCGCCCGGATGTCGTCGACGTCGCCGGGGTCGCGCGCCTCGGTCGCTCCGAGCTCGAGCGCGAGCTCGCGCTTGAGCGGGATCGGGTCGACGGCGAGGATCGGGTTGGCGCCGACGAGCGCCGCCCCGAGCACGGCGGCGAGCCCGACCCCGCCGAGCCCGAAGACGGCGACCGAGTCGCCCGGGCGGACACGCGCCGTGTTGAGCACGGCGCCGACGCCGGTGACGACGGCGCAGCCGAAGAGGGCCGCGACCTCGAGTGGAACGGCCGGGTCGATCACGACGGCGGACTGCCGCGCGACGACGATGCGCTCCGAGAAGGCCGACACGCCGAGGTGGTGGTGCACGTCGGCGCCGTTCGCGCTGAGGCGGCGGCCGCCGCCGAGCAGGCGGCCCTCGCCGTTCGCGGCTGCTGCGGCGGCGCACAGCACCGGTTCGCCGCCGGCGCACTCTGCGCAGAGCCCGCAGCTCGGCATGAACGTGAGGACGACGTGATCTCGCTTGCGGACGTCCGTGACGCCGCGCCCGACCGCCTCGACGACGCCGGCGGCCTCGTGTCCGAGCGCGAGCGGCACGGGCCTGGGACGCGTCCCGTCGACGACCGAGAGGTCCGAGTGGCACAGGCCGGCCGCGCCGACGCGGATCAGGAGCTCACCGTCGCCCGGCCCGGCGAGCTCGAGCTCCTCGATCCGCAGCGGCTGCGTTTCCGTGTAGGGCCGCTCGAGCCCGAGCTCGCGCAGGACCGCGGCGCGCGTTCTCACGCGAGGAACTCCTCGACGAGGCGGTTGAAGCGCTCGGGCTCCTCGAGGAAGAGCAGGTGCCCGGCGCCTTCGAAGCGCTCGAAGCGGGCGCCGGGAATGCGGCGGGCGAGCTCGACGCCGTTCTCGTACGGCACGACGCGGTCCGCGTCCCCGTGCACGACGAGCGTGGGCGCGGCGATCTCCTCGACGGGCCGGTGCTCGGCGACGAAGCGCGTGCAGGCGTCGTACTGCGCGCGCCAGCATTCCGGCGGCGTCGGGTGCTCGAGCCGGTCGCGCAGCAGCTGCTCGAACTCCTCCGGGTGCTCCTCCGGTCCAGCCGGGCCGGAAGGAGAGCGGCATCGTCGCGCGCGCGTACTCCGGCGGCGGTTTGCCCGCGTTGGCGAGCCACGCGGCGTTCGTCTCCGCCGGGATCGGGTGGTAGTCGGGGCCGCCCGTGCCGGTGCAGACGAGGACGAGCCTCTCGACGAGGCCGGGATGGCGGAGCGCGACGGTCTGGGCGAGGTAGCCGCCCATCGAGAACCCCGCGACGTGCGCCCGGCGGCCCTCGAGCGCCTCGGCGGCGTCGTCGGCCATCTCCTCGATCGAGTACGGCCCGGGCGGCTTCGGCGAGCGGCCCGTGCCGCGGTTCTCGACCGCGACGCAGCGGAAGCGCTGCGACCAGGCCGGGAGCTGGCGCTGCCACGACCAGATGCGCGTAGCCGAGGCCGGTGAGCAGCAACAGCGGCTGCCCGTCGCCGTGCTCCTCCCGGTAGAGCCTCACGCGACCGCGCTGCGGTCGAGCTCGCGTGCCGCGCGGCCGCCCATCAGCGCGAGCGTGACGTCGAGGTCGGCCGCCAGCTCCCGGATCACGGCCTCGACGCCGGCCTGGCCGCCGACGGCCAGGCCGTAGGCGTACGGCCTGCCGAGCAGCACGGCGTCCGCACCGAGAGCCAGCGCCTTCAGGACGTCCGAGCCCGTGCGGATGCCGCTGTCCATGAGCACGGTCGCGTCGTCGCCGAGGGCGTCGCGGACCTCGACGAGCGCGTCGAGCGCGGCGACGGCGCCGTCCACCTGGCGGCCGCCGTGGTTCGAGACGACGATCCCGTCGACCCCGTGCTCGAGCGCGATGCGCGCGTCCTCGGCGGTGAGGACGCCCTTGACGAGGATCGGCAGCTCGGTTCGGCCGCGCAGCCAGTCGAGATCCGACCAGGTCAGGCCGAGGTTCGAGAAGATCGCGAGCGCGCGCACTGACGCGGTCAGGACGTCGTCCTCCGGCGGCGCGTCGAGGTACGAGCGGAAGATCGGGTCGCTGAAGAACTGGGCCAGGCCCTCGCCCTGCAGGAACGGGAGGTAGCCGAGGCGCAGGTCGCGCGGCCGCCACCCGAGCATGAGCGTGTCGAGCGTGACGACGATCGCGCCGTAGCCGGCCGCGCCCGCGCGATCGACGAGGCTGGCGGCGAGGTCGCGGTCGTTGAACCAGTAGAGCTGGTACCAGCCGGGGGTCTCGCCGAGGTCGGCGGCGATGTCCTCGAGCGGCGTCGAGGCGGCGCTGGAGAGGACCATCGGCACGCCCGTCGCGGCCGCCGCGCGAGCCACCGCGCGCTCTGCGTCGGCGTGGGCGATCGAGAGGACGCCGATCGGCGCGAGCAGGAACGGCACCGGCGAGCGCAGGCCGAGCACCTCGACCGAGAGGTCGCGCTCGACGTGCCCGCCGAGCATCCGCGGCCGGAGCCGCCGACGCTCGAACGCCTCGAGGTTCGCGCGCATCGTCGCCTCGCTGCCGGCGCCGCCGGCGATGTAGCCGAACGGGCCCGGCTCGAGCGCCTCCGCGGCGGCCGCCTCCCACGCGTCGGCTCCGAGCGGCCACTCGGCGCCGCCGCCGCCGAGGTAGATCGCGTTCTGTACCTGGCCACCAGGCTCGATCACGTGCGAGACTCTACGTCGTGACCGAGCTCGCGATCAGGCCGGACGTCGAGGCGCGCCGCGCGGAGGTGCGCGCGTTCATGGAGGAGCACGTCTATCCGAACGAGGCGGCGCTCGCCCGCGAGGACGAGTCGTCCGATGCGCTCCTCGAGGAGCTGCGCGGCCGCGCGAAGGCTGCGGGGATCTGGGCGCCGCACCTGCCGCCGGAGGCCGGCGGGACGGGCTCGGGCTTCATCGAGTACGCGCTCCTGAACGAGGAGATCGGTCGCAGCACGTGGGCGCAGCTCGTCTTCAACTGCCAGGCGCCCGACGCCGGCAACGGCGAGATCCTGCACATGTTCGGCACCGACGAGCAGAAGGAGCGCTTCCTCAAGCCGCTCGTCGAGGGCACGGCGCGCTCGTTCTTCTCGATGACCGAGCCGGAGGTCTCCGGTGCCGATCCGACGGCGCTGCGCACGACCGCCGTGCTCGACGGCGACGAGTGGGTGATCAACGGGCACAAGTGGTTCTCGTCCGCGGCCGAAGGCGCGATGTTCGGGATCGTGATGGCCGTGACCGACCAGGACGCGCCGCCGCACCGGCGCATGAGCCAGATCCTCGTCCCGGTCGAGACGCCCGGCTACGAGCTCATCCGGGCGATCCCGGTCATGGGGCACGCCGGCCGCGGCTGGTCGACCCACTGCGAGGTGCGCTACACGGACGTGCGCGTGCCCGCGCGACAACGTGCTCGGCGAGCCGGGCGACGGCTTCCGGATCGCGCAGAAGCGGCTCGGGCCGGGGCGGATCCACCACGTCATGCGCTGGCTCGGCCAGATGCAGCGAGCGTTCGAGCTGATGTGCCGCTACGCGCTCGAGCGCGAGGTCGGCGGCGGCCCGCTCGCCGACAAGCAGACGGTGCAGAACTGGATCGCCGACTCCGCGGCCGAGATCCAGGCGTGCCGGCTGCTCACGCTCGACGCGGCCGCCAAGCTCGACGAGGGCGGCGAGGCGCGGGTCGAGGTGTCGCTGATCAAGTTCTACGCCGCACGCGTCCTGAACGAGGTGATCGACCGCGCGATCCAGGTGCACGGCGCGCGCGGGCTCACGGACGAGACGCCGCTCGGCGGCGATGTACGCGCTGGCGCGCGGCGCCCGCATCTACGACGGCCCCGACGAGGTGCACCGGATGGTCGTCAGTCGCCGGATCCTGAAGGAGTTCGCCGACGGCGGTGTCTACCGCTTCGACTAGGCGGGTCTCGCCGTGCTGAGCGGCGAGCGCGTCCGGCTCCATCCGATCCGTCCGGCCGACCTGGACGCGTTCTGCGAGGCGCACGCCGACATCCGCTCGCGCGGGCCGTACTTCCCGCTCGGCGTCGTCTCCGAGCCCGTCCTCCGGCAGCGCTACGCCGAGAACGGGCTGTGGGAGCGCGAGGCCGGGACGCTGCTGATCTGGACCGGCGACGAGGAGCTCGCCGGCCACATCGAGTTCTTCAAGCCGGTCGCCGTACTGGGACGCGTTCGAGCTCTCGTACCAGCTCTACGACGAGCGTCACGCAGGGCCACGGCTACACGACCGAGGCGGTGCAGCTGCTCGTCGACTACCTCTTCGGGTCGAAGAAGCAGCACCGCATTCACCTCGTCATCGTCCCCGAGAACGCGGCGAGCCGGCGGGTCGCCGAGAAGTGCGGCTTCGTGCTCGAGGGCACGGCGCGCGGGGCGTTCTACAACGCGGGGCGCAACCAGGACGTCCTGCTCTACTCGCTCCTCAGCACCGACCCGCGCCCCTGGCGCGACTAGCGCGTCAGCCGCGCATCCGACCCGCCTTGCGGCTTCACGCCGTGGAAGCGCTTCGCGTCCGGGTTCACGCCGTGGAAGCGCTTGGCGTCCGGGTTCACGCCGTGAAAGCGCTTGGCGGTGAGCTCGATGCCGTGGAAGCGCTTCGCGGTCGGATCATCGGCCGGGGTCGCCGCGCCTGCCGCCGAGCTGCCGGCGGCGGCGCCCACGAGAGCGACTGTCAGCACGAGCGCGGACCTGCGGAGCTGGTGCAGCTCGACGTCCTCGTCGAGGACGCGGTCGAGCTCGTCGGCGTCGAAGATCACTTCGATCTCGCTGCCGTCCGTCGCGAGCAGCCTCTCCAGATCCGCCCGCGTCCAGCCGACACTCAGCTCGTGGAGCTGACCGTCGCTGCTCGTGGCCTCGAGGAGCAGCTGGGGAATCTCCTCGAAGCCCAGCGCCTCCTCGATGTCGTGCCGTGTCAGGCCGTGCCGAGACGCCGCTCGTGCCGGTCGTGAGCTCGTCGGCCGCGACGAGCGCCGCAGTTGCCGGAATCGCTGTCATGCCCAGTCTCCTCTCCGCATCAGGGACCTACGCCGTGAACCAGACGCGGATGTGCCGCTCGATCTTCCGCCGCCGCCGCGCCGCCGTTGCCTCGATTGGAGCACGGTCACGTCCCGAGTGCAACCGGGCGGGCCTGTCAGGCGAGCTCCGCCTCGATCGCCGCCTCCAGCTCCTCCGGCCTGAACCCGTCGGGGCCGCGCCCGCCCTGGAACGCGACGCGGCCGTCGCGGCCGACCAGGTAGAGCCGATCCGGCCAGCCGCCGTACGCGAGCGCGACTGCGTCGTCGACGTCGTCGAGCAGCGTCGGGATGCGCGTCTGCAGCCGCACGGCGCACGCTTCCGCAGCGGCGGCGCGCTCCGCGAGCGAGACGGGGTCGACGAGGGCGATCCCCTCGTCGCGGTTCTCGTCGAGCACCCAGCCGTCCTCGGGGTGCGCCTCCCGGATGTAGACGATGAAGAACGCGACCTCGTCCCCGTGGCGGTCGTAGAGCTCCTCCAGCTCGCCCAACTGGCGGCGAAAGGGCGGTCAGGTGTAGGAGCCGAAGACGAGCGCGACCGGCTGCTTGCCCCTGAAGTCGGCGAGCCGGACGCGGCCTTCGCCGTCGAGGCGTGGCAGATCGAACGGGAACGCCGGGTCGCCGGGCGCGACGCTCGGGTGTCATCAGCCCGCGGTAGAAGGGCGACGACATGACGTCGCCGAGCCGCAGGGGCGAGTCGGCGGGAGTCGGCGGCTCAGTCGGGGACGAGCTCACGGCGGCGCTGCAGGTCCTTCGGCGGCTCCATCACCTTCCAGGCGAGGCCGAGGCGGCGCATGAGGCGGATCGTGAGGCCGCCGAGATCGAGCTCCCACGGCCGCAGGCCGTGGAACGCGGACGACGGGAACGCGTGATGGTTGTGGTGCCAGGACTCGCCGAGCGAGATCCACGACAGCCACCAGACGTTCCGCGACTCGTCCTTGACGCGGAACCGGCGCGAGCCGACGAAGTGGCACACCGAGTTGACCGACCAGGTGATGTGGTGGAGCAGGAAGATCCGGATCAGGCCGCCCCAGAAGAGCGCCTGGAGCGCCGCGCCGAGCGTCCCGCCCCAGACCCAGCCGGCTGCGAACGGCAGCGCGAGCGAGAGCGCCACCCAGAGGCCGAACGTCCGCGAGATGAGCACCATGCCGCGGTCGGCCAGGAGATCCTTCGCGTACTTCGTCCACTCCGCGCGGCCGGCGTTGCGGAAGAGCCAGCCGACGTGGGCGTGCCAGAGCCCGGCGATCTTGCCGCGCACGCCGGTGCCGAACCCGGCGTGCGGCGAGTGCGGATCGCCCTCGCGGTCGGCGAAGTTGTGGTGCTTGCGGTGGTCGGAGACCCAGCGGATGACCGGGCCCTGCACGGCCATCGAGCCGCAGACCGCGAGCGTGTACCGGATCGGCCGGAACGTCTCGTACGAGCGGTGCGTGAAGAGCCGGTGGAACCCGATCGAGATCCCGAGACACGTGACGAGGTAGCCGACGACGAGGATGACGATGTCGCGCCACGTGATCAGCTGTCCCCAGAGGAAGAAGACGGACGCGAGGAAGCCCGCAAACGGGACGGTGACGCCGACGAGGTTCAGGATCTTCTGGCCCCTGCTCATCTCGGGCAGGGCGACGTCGGCGGTCGCGGCGGCGGTCGACACGCGAACCAGAGTACCGGGTTGCCTGGATTCCGCCGCGACCCGTAGGGTACGCCGACCCTCATGGCCCTCCTTTCCCTGCGCAACGTCACGCGGCGGTTCGGCGGCATCGTCGCGCTCGACGGCGTCTCGTTCGACGTCGAGGAGGGCCAGATCGCCGGGTTGATCGGGCCGAACGGCGCCGGCAAGACGACGGCCTTCAACGTCATCACGCGGCTCTACACGCCGAACGAGGGCGAGGTCGAGTTCGACGGCGAGAACCTGCTCAAGGCGCCCGTCTCACGGGATCGTGCGCCGCGGGATCGCGCGGACGTTCCAGAACGTCGAGCTCTTCAAGACGATGACGGTGCTCGACAACGTGCTCGTCGGCGCCCACACGCGCGGCCGCCGCGTCGAGCACGAGGCGCTGGAGGCGATCGACTACGTGGGGCTCTCGGGCGTCGCGAAGCGGTACGTCGCCGGCCTGCCCGTTCGGCACGCTCAAGCGTGTCGAGCTCGCCCGGGCGCTCGTCGCGCAGCCGAGGCTCCTCCTCCTCGACGAGCCCGCCGGCGGCCTGAACCACGAGGAGGTCGAGGAGCTCGGCCGCTTCATCAGGCAGATCCGAGACGACCGCAAGCTCACCGTCCTCCTCGTCGAGCACCACATGAACCTCGTCATGGGCATCTCCGACCACGTGCACGTGCTCAACTTCGGCCGCAAGATCGCCGACGGCGCGCCGGCGGAGGTACGCGCGGATCCCGGCCGTGATCGAGGCGTACCTGGGCACGGACGACGACGGCGCAGCGCCACCGCCGCCGGTCGTGCTGCCTCCTCCGGAGACGAGCGCCCCTCGAGCCGGCCGACGCGACGGAGCCGAATGGCGCTCCTTGAGCTGCGTGACGTCGAGGCCCGCTACGGGCCGGTCCGTGCGCTGCACGGGGTCTCGCTCGCCGTCGACGAGGGGCAGATCGTCGCCGTCCTCGGCGCGAACGGGGCCGGGAAGACGACGACGCTGCGCTCGATCTCGGGCACGGTCCGCCGCAGCGGCGAGATCGTCCTCGACGGCAAGCGGCTCGGCCGCCGCGGCCCGGAGGCGGTCGCGAAGCTCGGCGTCGCGCACGTCCCCGAGGGCCGCGGGACGTTCGCGGAGCTCTCCGTCGAGGAGAACCTCCGCCTCGGCGCGTACACGCGGCGCGGGCCGCTCGGCGCCGAGATCACGCGCATGACGACGTACTTCCCCTGGATCGCGGAGCGGCTCGGCCAGCACGCCGGCACGCTCTCGGGCGGCGAGCAGCAGATGCTCGCGCTCGCCCGGGCGCTGATGAGCCGCCCGCGGCTGCTGCTCCTCGACGAGCCCTCGCTCGGGCTCGCCCCGCTCGTCACGCGTGAGATCTTCCGCATCGTCGTGGAGCTGAACGAGCAGGAGGGCCTGACCGTCCTCGTCGTCGAGCAGAACGCCGCCATCGCCCTCGAGGTCGCCTCCCGCGCCTACGTGCTCGAGGTGGGCAAGGTCGCCGTGTCGGGGACGAGCGACGAGCTCGCCCGCGACGAGTCCGTCCGGCGGAGCTACCTCGGGTACTAGCTGATGACCGAGTTCTTCCAACAGGTCGTCTCGGGCGTGGCCGTGGGGTCGATCTACGCGGCCCTCGCCCTCGCGCTCGTCCTCATCCACCGCGCGACGGGCGTCATCAACTTCGCGCAGGGCGAGATGGCGATGTTCACGACGTACATCGCCTGGACGCTGATCACGAACCACGGCTGGAACGACTGGCTCGCCTACGCGGCGACGCTCGTCTTCGCCTTCGTCCTCGGCCTCGGCATCCAGCGCATCGTCATCCGGCCGGTCGAGGGAGGCAACCTGCTCACGATCGTGATCATCACGATCGGCCTCGTGCTCGTCTTCAACGGCCTCGCCGCCTGGATCTGGACGGCCGAGGTGCGCTTCTTCCCGAGCCCGTTCCCGAACGAGACCGTCGACGATCGGCGGCGTCGCGATCTCCGTCATCGACCTCGGCACGATCGCCGTCGTCTTCGTCATGGTCGCTCGCGCTCTGGTCCTTCTTCCAGTTCACGAAGATCGGGCTGGCGCTGCGCGCCTCGGCGCTGAACCCGGACGCGAGCCGCCTCGTCGGCGTGCGCGTGGGCTGGATGCTCGCGATCGGCTGGGGGCTCGCGGCGGTGCTCGGCGCCGTCGCCGGCGTCCTCACGGCACCGACGACGACGCTCGACCCGACGATGATGCAGGCGACGCTCATCTACGCCTTCGCCGCGGCGGTGCTCGGCGGGATCGACTCGCCGTTCGGCGCGGTCGCCGGCGGGCTCCTGCTCGGCGTCGGCCTCAACCTGCTCGGCACCTACATCGACTTCATCGGCGGCGAGCTCCGCATCCCCGCGGCGCTCCTGATCATCCTCGTCGTCCTGCTCGTCCGCCCGGCCGGGCTCTTCGGCAAGCCGATCGCGAGGCGCGTATGAGCCGCCTCGGCCTCACCCGCCTGGAGGCGATCAAGATCGCGCTGTTCCTGCTCGGCGCGGTCGCGCTCATGTTCCTGCCGCGGTTCGTCAGCGACTTCCGCGCCCAGCAGTTCGCGTACGTCGGCATCTACCTGATCGCCCTCCTCGGCCTCCAGGTCCTGACGGGCTTCACCGGTCAGATCTCGCTCGGCCACGGGGCCTTCATGGCGATCGGCGGCTACACGACTGCGATCCTGATGTCGAACCAGGAGCCCGCCGCTCGAGCTCTCGGGCACCACTTCACGAACGACGTCCGCGACATCTGGACGATCCCGATCGCGGGCCTGGTCGCCGGGGTCATCGGCTTCCTCTTCGGCTTCCCGGCGCTCAGGCTGACCGGTCTCTACCTCGCCCTCGCGACGTTCGCGGTCGCGGTCGCCACGCCGGCGATCATCCGGAAGTTCGAGGACTTCACGGGCGGCGGCGGCGGGATCAACATCTTCGAGGTCGACACGCTCACGCGTCCGACCGAGACGACCGATCCGATCACGTTCGAGACGATCGGCGGAGCCGATCCACATCCTCGGCTTCGACGATTCCGAGCTTCAACGAGTGGCTCTACTACCTGAGCTGGGTGATCGCGCTCGTGATGTTCGCCGCGGCCTGGTTCATCCTGCGCGGGCGCGTCGGCCGCGCGTTCCGCGCCGATCCGCGACAGCGAGCTCGCGGCGGCCTCCTCCGGCGTCAACCTCGCGACCTACAAGACGCTGGCGTTCGGGATCAGCGCCTTCTACGCCGGCGTCTCGGGCGCGCTGCTCGCGATCGCGACGACGTTCGTCAACCCGGACACGTTCCCGATCACGCTCTCGATCTTCCTGCTCGTCGGCGTGGTCGTCGGCGGCCTCGGCTCGCTCTGGCCGCTCCTGTTCGGCGCGATCTTCATCCACTTCATGCAGATCGAGTGGGCGCAGAACGCGGACAGCGCCGTCCCGGACTTCCTGCCGATCGTCGGCGACCTCGACACCGACGTGCCCGGTGCGCCCGCGGTCGCGTTCGGCGTCGTCCTGATCCTCTTCATGCTCGCGATGCCGGGCGGCGCCGCCGGCCTCTTCCGCCGGATCACCGCGATCGCGATGATGCGCCGCGCCTCGTAGCCCGACGTAAGCTCCGGGGGTGAACGGCGCGGACCTCCTCGCGGCACCGCTCGAGGACCTGCTGGCGGCCGCGCGCTCGCGCCGCCGCGGCGACGGGCTCGTCACGTACTCGCCGAAGGTCTTCATCCCGCTGACGACGCTCTGCCGCGACGTCTGCGGCTACTGCACGTTCGCGCGGCCGCCGCGCCGCGGCGAGCGCGCGTACCTGACCGAGGACGAGGTGCTCGCGGATCGCGCGCGCCGGCGCCGCGGCCGGGTGCACCGAGGCGCTCTTCACGCTCGGCGACAAGCCGGAGCTCCGCTACAAGGTCGCGAGGGAGGAGCTGCGCGCGCTCGGGTGCGAGACGACGCTCGAGTACCTCGCCCGCGTCGCCCGGCTCGTGCTCGAGGAGACCGGCCTGCTGCCGCACCTGAACCCGGGGGTGATGTCGCGCGAGGAGCTCACGCAGCTCCGCCCGGTCTCCGCGTCGATGGGGATCATGCTCGAGACGACGGCCGAGCGGCTCGGGGCGAAGGGCGGGCCGCACTGGGCCTCGCCGGACAAGGTGCCGGCGCGCCGGCTCGAGACGATCGCGCTCGCCGGCGAGCTGCGGATCCCGTTCACGAGCGGGATCCTGATCGGCATCGGCGAGACACGGGCCGAGCGGCTCGACGCGCTCGCCGCCCTCGCCGAGCTGCACGAGCGGCACGGGCACCTGCAGGAGGTGATCGTCCAGAACTTCCGCGCGAAGCCCGGCACGCGCATGGCTGGCCATCCGGAGCCGGAGCTCGACGACCACCTCTGGACGATCGCCGCGGCGCGCCTCCTCCTTCCCGACGACGTCGCCGTGCAGGCACCGCCGAACCTCGCCTTCGACGGCTTCCCGCGCCTGCTCGACGCCGGCATCGACGACTGGGGCGGCGTCTCCCCGGTCACGATCGACCACGTCAACCCGGAGGCGCCCTGGCCCGAGCGGGCTGCGCTCGCCGAGGCGACGCGGTCGCGAGGGCTCGAGCTCGCGCCCCGGCTCCCGGTCTATCCCCGCTACCTCGATTCGGAGTGGCTCGACGCCGACGGTCCTGCCCGCCGCGCTCCGGGCGGCGGACGCGCTCGGGCTCGCGCGCGAGGACCGGCTGGCACCCCGGCGAGCGCGGCGGCGTGCCGTTCGAGATCGGGCGCGACGCGCTCCCCGTCGACACGGCCGACGCGCTCGGCGAGGAGGAGCTCGTCCGTCTCTTCCGCGCCCGCGGCGACGAGCGGCTGCGCGTCTTCGCCGCCGCCGACCGGCTGCGCCGCGAGGTCTGCGGCGACGAGGTCACCTACGTCGTCACCCGCAACATCCAGTACACGAACGTCTGCTACTTCCGCTGCGGCTTCTGCGCGTTCTCGAAGGGCCGGCTCGCGGCGAACCTGCGCGGCGCTCCGTACCTCGTGCCGATGGACGAGATCGTCCGCCGCTCCCGCGAGGCCTGGGAGCGGGGAGCGACCGAGGTGTGCCTGCAGGGCGGCATCCACCCGGCGTTCACGGGCGACTACTACGCGGACGTCGTCGAGGCGATCCACGCGGCGGTGCCCGGTCTGCACATCCACGCCTTCTCGGCGCTCGAGGTGTGGCAGGGCGCGGCGACGCTCGGCGTGCCGCTCGACGCGTACCTCGCGCGCCTGCGCTCGCTCGGGCTGGGCTCGCTGCCCGGGACGGCTGCGGAGATCCTCGACGACGAGGTGCGCGCCGTCATCTGCCCCGACAAGGTGACGACCGACGCAGTGGCTCGCCGTGCACGAGGCCGCGCACAGCGTCGGGCTGCGCTCGAACGTGACGATGATGTTCGGGCACGTCGAGGCGCCGCGTCACTGGGCCCGGCACCTGCTGCGGGCGAAGGAGCAGCAGCGGCGGTCGGGCGGCTTCACCGAGCTCGTGCCGCTGCCGTTCGTGCACATGGAGGCGCCGATGTGGCTGCAGGGGCGCGCGCGCTCGGGCCCGACCTTCGGCGAGACGTTGCTCGTCCACGCGGTCGCGCAGGCTCGCGCTCCACCCGGAGATCACGAACATCCAGGCCTCGTGGGTGAAGCTCGGGCCCGAGGGCGTCGCCGCGGCGCTGCGGGCCGGGGTGAACGACCTCGGCGGCACGCTCATGAACGAGTCGATCTCGCGCTCCGCCGGCTCCGAGCACGGGCAGGAGATGCCGCCCGAGGCGATGGAGGCGCTGATCCGCGCGAACGGCCGCGTCCCGCGACAGCGCACGACCCTGTACGGCGAGGTGCCTCCGGAACGTCGCTGCCGCCTCCTTCGGGGCCGCGCCGCTCGCGGAGCCGCTGAACCCGCCGGTGCAGGACGCGAGGCTGAAGGCGCCTCCGCGGCTCGTCCGTCCCGGGCTGCTGGCCCGCGCGCGCTAGGAGCCGCGCCGCACGATCCGCGGCAGGCCGCGCAGCCAGCGCGGGATCCGGCGACGCGCGTTCCGGACCGCGTCGTCGACGGCGGCGGCGGTGCCGGGACCGTGCAGCCCGTCGCCGTGCCCGACGAGCAGGTGCTCCGGGCCGAGGCCGACGAGTCCTCGCGGCGGCTTGAGGCGCAGCGCGGGGTGGACGCCGACCGGCTCGTCGCCCGCGCGGAAGAACGGGATCGTCCCGAGCGCGTCGGCGCAGACGAGGACGCGCGGCTCCGGCCACCAGAGCGCGACCTCCTTCCAGAGTGCGGTTGCGCACGACGGGCAGCACCGTGAACGGCGTGCCCGGCAGCTCCCGTGGCGCGACGTGGTGCGGCACGCCGAGCCGCGCGGCGAGCGCCGCGGCGGCGCGGTTGTGGCGGTCGAGCAGCTGGAGCACGCCCGCCGGCTCGCCGAGCGCGAGCACGCGCTCCTCGACGTCCTCCGGCTCGATCGGATCGACGAGCCAGACGCGGCCGTCGACGACGAGCGCGTGGCCCGTCTTCGCCTCGGCGGCCTCCTCGATCCAGCCGAAGCCGAAGTCGGTCTCGTCCGTCAGGCGGACGGTCACGCGGCGCCCAGCTGCTCGAAGGCGCGCTCGAAGGTCTCCTCGGGCTGGGCGCCGAGCACGAGCAGCCGTGAGTCGAGCAGGAAGGCGGGCACGGCGTTGGCTCCGATCGAGAGCGCCTGCTGGGTCGTGGCCGCCACGCGGTCACGGTAACGGTCGCCGCCGAGCACGTCGTCGACCTCGTCGGCGGGAAGCGCGAGCTCGGCGGCGAGCCCGCGCAGCACCTCGGCGTCGCCGATGTTCGCTCCCTCGTCCCAGTAGGCCTCCATCAGCCGGTCGTGCGTCTCCTCGTGCCGGCCGAGGTCACGCGCGAGCTCCGTCAGCCGCAGCGCGCCCTGCGAGTTCGGCACGACCTCGGGGTGCGGGTTGTACTCCAGCCCGCGTGCGGCGAAGAAGCGTCGCATGTGCTCCGTCATCCCCTCGCCGTAACGCGCGAGCAGCTGCGCGCGCGGCAGACCCTCCGGCGGGTACTCCGGATGCAGGTCGAACGGGAGCCAGAGCACCTCGGCGCCGAACCGGCGCCGGAGCCACGCGACCGTGGGCTGCGCCGCGCGACAGAACGGTCAGATGTAGTCGCTCCAGATCGTGATCCGGGGAGGCGTCACATCTCCAGGCTAACCGCGTCCGCGAGAGTGAAACGGCCTCGCCAGAGCGCGCTGCCGACGACGGCTCCCTCACAGCCGAGCTCGCGCAGCGCGCGGACGTCCTCGAGCGAGGCGACGCCGCCGGCGGCGAGCACGGGGAGACCGGCCGCCGCGCGCACCTCGGCGACGAGGTCGAGATCCGGGCCGGCCAGCGAGCCGTCGCGACGTGTGCTCGTGACGAGCAACCGCTCGACTCCCGCCTCCCGGCAGCGGCGGGCGAGCTCGGCCGGCTCGAGCTCCGAGTCGCGCGTCCAGCCGTCGACGGCGACGCGTCCGTCGCGAACGTCGACGGCGACGACGACCCTGTCGGCGAAGCGAGAGGCGATCTCCGGCAGGAGCTCGGGGTCGAGCGCGGCGGTGCCGACGAGCACGCGGGCGGCGCCCGCATCGAGCGCCGACTCGATCGCGGCCGCGCTGCGGTAGCCGCCGCCCACCTGAACGGGTGTCGTCACCGCACCGGCGACCTGCTCGAGGAGCGCGAGCGACGGAGCCGAGGAGAGCGCGCCGTCGAGGTCGACGAGGTGGAGCCAGGAGGCGCCCTCGTCGGCGAAGCGCCGCGCGGCGAGGACCGGATCGCCGCCCTCCGTCGTCACGCGCTCCGGGTCGCCCTGCTCCAGCCGGACGACCCGCCCGGCGAGGACGTCGATCGCGGGATAGATCGTGAACTTGTGTGCTAGCACGCTAGCATGCTAACATAGAGCGATGGCAGTGAAGTCCACAGTCGGGACGGTGCACGAGGTCGAGCCGATCGACGGCCTCGACGGCCTCGCGGACGCCGTCATCAGCCTCCGCAGCCGCGACGAGGCGCGGCGCTTCCTGCGCGATCTCTGCACGCTGCCCGAGCTCGAGGCGCTCGTCCACCGCTGGCAGACGGTGCAGCTCCTGGAGCAGAACGTCCCGTACCTCGAGATCGCCCACCAGGTGCCGACGAGCACGGCCACCGTGACGCGGGTGGCGCAGTGGCTCCGTCACGGCACCGGCGGCTACCGGATCGCGCTCGACCGGGCGAAGCGGAAGCGGCGGTGAGCACGAACGGCTTCACGCGGGCCGGCGCGAACGGTCGGCTCATGCTCGCCGTCCCCGCGAAGGGGCGGATGGCGGAGCCCGCGCTGCGGCTGTGCGCCGATGCCGGGCTCGCCTTCGAGACGACCGAGCGCGCGCTCGTCGTGCCGTGTGCCAACGCGCCGGTCGACCTGCTGCTCGTGCGCGCGCACGACATCCCGGAGTACGTCCAGGACGGCGTCGTGCACCTCGGCATCACGGGCGCGAACCTCGTCGTCGAGGCGAAGGCGCGGGTCGAGACGCTCGCCGAGCTCGGCTTCGCGCGCTGCACCCTCCAGGCGGCGGTGCCGCACGACGCGCCGCAGCAGGAGCTCGCCGCCCTCGACGGCCTCCGGGTCGCCACCGCGTATCCGGTCGCGACCGAGGCGTGCCTGAGCCGGCTCGGCGTGTCGGCGGAGCTCGTCTCGGTGTCGGGGTCGGTCGAGGCGGCGCCGCGGCTGGGGCTCTCGGACGCCGATCGTCGACCTCGTCTCGACCGGCTCGACCGCGAGCGCGAACGGCCTGCGCCTGATCGGCACGCTGCTCGACTCGCAGGCGGTGCTCGTCGCCAGCGAGGCCGCCGTCGCCGAGCAGGGGCGAGGCGGTCGGGCGTCTCGAGCTGATGCTCTCGGCGGTGGTGGCCGCGCGCCGACGCCGCTACCTGATGATGAATGCGCCCGTCGACGGCCCTGCCCGCGATCCGCGACGTGCTGCCGAGCATGGGCGCGCCGTCCGTGCTCAACCTGGCCGCCGAGGGCGAGATCGCGATCCACGCCGCGGTCGACGCGGACGACGTCTGGAACCTGCTGCCGCCGCTCAAGGCGGCCGGTGCCTCCTCGATCCTCGTGCTCCCCGTCGAGCGGCTCGTCCCGTGAGAGGAGCCGGGCTCGACGAGGTGCTGCCGCGCGTCGCCGAGATCGTCGCCGACGTGCGCGCGCGCGGCGACGCCGCGCTCGCCGACTGGACGGAGCGGCTGGACGGCGAGCGGACGGAGCTGCGCGTGCCGGCGTCGGTGCTCGACGCGGCGCGGCTCGACGCGGACGTGCTCGGGGCCGTGCGCGAGATGGCCCGCGCCGTGGCGGAGTTCTGCTGCGCCGCAGCGGCCGCCGGACACGGCGGTCGAGGCGGTCGACGGGGTACGGGCCGAGCGACGCTGGCTGCCGCTCGACTCCGTCGGCATCTACGTGCCCGGCGGCCGCGCGGCCTATCCGTCGTCGCTCGTGATGGCCGCCGTGCCCGCTCGGTGGCCGGCGTGCGCCGTCTGGCCGTCGTCACGCCGCGGCCCGCCGAGGCGACGCTGGCGGTGGCGCGCGAGCTCGGCATCGGCGAGGTCTATGCCGTCGGCGGCGCTCAGGCGGTCGCCGCGCTCGCGTACGGCACCGAGACGATCCCGCCGGTCGACAAGATCGTCGGGCCGGGGAACCAGTGGGTGACAGCGGCCAAGCTGCTCGTCTCGAGCCGCGTCGCGATCGACCTGCCCGCGGGCCCGAGCGAGGTCGTCGTCATCGCCGACGCGACGGCCGACGCCGGGCAGTGCGCGGCCGACCTGCTCGCGCAGGCCGAGCACGGGCCGGACAGCCGGGCCGTCCTGCTGAGCCTCTCGCCGGCGCTGTCGACGGCGCGTGGCGAGCCTCGTCGACGGCAGCGGCAACGTGTCGGTCGAGGACGTGGCGTCGCTGGACGACGCGCTGGCCCGCTCGGAGGCGTATGCGCCGGAGCACCTCGAGCTCTGGCTCGACGAGGCCGACGCTGCGGCCGAGCGGGTCCGGAATGCCGGCACCATCTTCGTCCGTACCTCCGCGGTCGTCGGCGACTACGCGGCCGGTGCGACGCACGTGCTCCCGACCGGCGGTCTCGCCCGCGGTGCCGGCGGCCTCGGCCTCGAGTCGTTCCTCAAGCCGGTCCAGATCGTCCGCGCGACGGCCGACGGCGTGCGGCGCGCCCGCGAGATCGCCGTTCCGCTCGCCCGCGCCGAGGGCCTGCCGCTGCACGCGGCGGCGCTGGAGGCGCGGTGAACGTCCGCGCGCTGCCGCCGGGGTTCGCGGCGTACGCGTGGTCGCCGAGCTCGGCCGAGGTCGCCGCCCGCCACGGGCTGCGGCCGGAGCAGGTGCTCCGCTACGACCAGAACACGCCGCCGGTGCCGGGGGTGCCGCTGGTGCCGCTCGCCGAGAGCTTCGCCCGCCTCAACGAGTACCCCGACGGCACGTACCGCGCGCTGCGCGAGGCGGCCGCCGGCTACTGCGGCGTGACCGCGGAGCAGATCGTCGTCGGCGCGGGAGCCGACGATCTGATCGCGGTCTGCGCGCGCACCTACCTCGCGCCCGGCCGCACGGCCGCGATCTCGCCGCCCACGTACGCGCTCTACGGGCTCGCGAGCCAGATCGAGGGCGCCGAGGTCGTCACCGACGCGGCGGGAGCGGACGTGATCTGGGTCTGCAACCCGAACAACCCCACGGGCGAGCTCCTCGAGCAGAGCCGGATCGCCGAGCTCGCGCGGGAGCACCCGGACGCCGCGGTCGTCGTCGACGAGGCGTACTTCGAGTACTGCGGCGAGAGCTCGGTGCCGCTGCTCGAGGAGCACCCGAACGTGATCGTGCTCCGGACGCTCTCGAAGGCGTTCGGCTTCGCCTCGCTGCGGGTCGGCTACGCGGTCGCGAGCCCGGAGGTCGCCGCCGAGCTGGAGCTGCGCCGCGCGCCGGCCAACGTGAGCGGGCCGGCCGCGGCGATCGCCGCCGCAGCCCTCCGCGATCCGCGCCTCGACGTGGAGGAGACGATCGCCGAGCGGGAGCGGGTGCGCGGCGCGCTGCTGGCCGCCGGCCACGAGTGCCCGCCGACCGCCACGAACTTCGTCTTCGTGCCCTGCGAGCCCGCGCTCGGCGAGCGCCTCGAGGAGCAGGGTCTCGTCGTCCGCATCTTCCGCGAGGGCATCCGGATCACGCTGCGCCGGCCACCCGAGAACGACGTCGTGCTCGCGGCGCTCGGCGCACCGATCGGAGCCGGCGCCGTCCCGCTCGGCCTTCGTCTCGCGCGTGACGACGGAGACGGCGCTCCGGCTCTCGCTCGACCTCGACGGGCGGGGCCACGCGCACGTGCGAACGGGCGTCGGCTTCCTCGACCACCTGCTCACCCTCGCCGTCTTCCACGCCGGCTTCGATCTCGAGCTCGTCGCCGGCGGCGACCTCGACGTCGACGACCACCACCTGGTCGAGGACGTGCTGGCGGCGTTCGGGACCGCGCTCGCCGACGCGCTCGGCGACCGCGGCGGGATCGCGCGCTACGGCTCGGCGACGGTCCCGATGGACGAGGCTCGCGCGACGGCCGCGGTCGATCTCGTGCGGCGTCCGCATGCGGAGGTCTCGCTCCGCTTCGACGGCGACCGGGTCGGCGGGCTCGCGCTCTCGCTCCTGCCCGCACGCGCTCGAGCGCCTGGCCATGGCCGGCGGTTTCACCATGCACGTCGAGTCCGCGGGAGCGGACGACCACCACGTCGCGGAGGCGGCCTTCAAGGCGCTCGGGCGTGCGCTGCGCGAGGCCTGCGCGCCCGGCGACGCCGGCGTGCGGTCGACGAAGGGGCTCTCGTGAAGGTCGTGCTCTGCGACTACGGCGCGGGCAACCTCCGCAGCGTGGGCGCGGCCTTCGGGCGTGCCGGCGCCGCGCCGGTCGTCTCGACGGATCCGGCCGAGGTGCTCGAGGCCCCGCTCGCGGTGATCGCGGGCGTCGGCCACGTCGAGAGCGCCGCCCGTGGCCTCCAGCCCGTTGCGGGCGCGCTGCGCGAGCGCGTGGCGCAGGGCCGGCCGACCTTCGGGATCTGCGTCGGCATGCAGCTCCTGTTCGAGGAGAGCGAGGAGGGCGGCCGCGGCCTCGGCCTGCTGGAAGGCCCGGTGCGCCGGCTGCGCGCGCGGCGCGTGCCGCACATGGGCTGGAACACGCTGTCTCTCCGACGGCCGTCGCTCGCGCTCGAGGGGCTCGAGGGCGCCGACGTCTACTTCGCCCACAGCTATGCGGCCGAGCCCGCGAACGGCGTCGCCGTCGCGGTCGTAGAGCACGACGGCGAGGTCGTCGCCGCGATCGAGCGCGGGGCGCTGGCCGGTGTGCAGTTCCACCCGGAGCGGAGCGGTGCCGCCGGCGCGCGCCTGCTCGAGAACGTGCTGCGATGGTCAAGAAGCGCCTGATCCCGTGCCTCGACGTGGCCGGCGGGCGCGTCGTGAAGGGCATTCGCTTCGAGTCGCTGCGCGACGTCGGAGACCCCGTCGAGCTCGCACAGCGCTACTCGGAGCTGGGCGCGGACGAGATCGTCTTCCTCGACATCACGGCGACGGTGGAGGGGCGCGGGCCGATGCTCGAGCTCGTCGAGCGTGCGGCCGACTCGTTGACCGTGCCGTTCACGGTGGGCGGCGGCATCTCGGGGCTCGAGGACGCCCGCGGCCTCCTGCGCGGCGGCGCCGACAAGATCGCCGTCAACCGTGCGGCGGTGGACGAGCCGGAGCTGCTGACCGACCTGGCGGCGGAGTTCGGGGCGCAGGCGGTCGTGTGCGCGATCGACGCGCGCGCCGGCGAGGTGGTCACGCACGGCGGGCGGCAGCCGCGGGGCCTCTCCGCGACCCGGTGGGCGGCCGCAGCCGTCGCGGCGGGCGCCGGTGAGCTGCTCGTGACCTCGATCGACGCCGACGGCACGCGTGACGGCTACGACCTCGAGCTGACGCGCCAGATCGCGGCGGACGTCGAGGTGCCGGTGATCGCGTCCGGCGGCGCCGGCGAGGCCCGCCATCTCGGGGAGGCGTTCGCCGCGGGTGCCGAGGCCGCGCTCGTGGCATCGATCGTGCACGAGCGGCCCGAGCGGCTCCGCGAGCTCAAGCTCGAGCTGGAGGAGGCGGGATGGAACGTCCGGATCTGACGCCTGCGATCGTGCAGGACGCGGACACCGGTCGCGTCCTGATGCTCGCGTGGATGGACGAGGAGGCGCTGCCGACGCACCCGCGAGAGCGGCGAGGCGTGGTTCTGGAGCCGCTCCCGCGAGCGGCTCTGGCGCAAGGGGGAGACCTCGGGCAACACGCTCGCGGTCGAGGAGCTGCGCGACGACTGCGACGGCGACGCGCTCCTGCTTCGCGTGCGGCCGGCCGGCCCGACGTGCCACACCGGCGCCGTCTCCTGCTTCGCCCCGTGGCTCTGGCGGCGCGTCAAGGAGCGGGCGCAGGAGCGGCCGGCGGGGTCGTACGTCGTCACGCTCGTCGACGATCCGCAGCTCGCGGCGCGGAAGGTCGGCGAGGAGGGCCTCGAGGCGGCGCTCGCCGGTGCCTCCGAGTCGGACGAGCGGCTCGTCGCGGAGCTGGCGGATCTGTGGTTCCACTCCTACGCGCTCCTGGCAGCGCGCGGCCTCGACCCGGCGCAGGTCGAGGACGAGCTGCTGCGCCGCGCGGAGGCGGCCGGCGGGCTCCTGACGCTCGGTGCGCGCTCGGAGCTCGCGACAAAGCCCTCGCAGTTCGTGACACATCGGGAACGAAGTCGGAACAGTTCCGTCACGACTTCCTCGATAGCGTTTCGGTAGGGACACCCGGGGTGCCCCTGGGGGTACGTGGGGCGGTCGATCTCGGCGGCGACAGCGCCGAAACGCCCCGCCGCGAGCTCTAGATCTCTCGGGCGAGCAGGTCGGCGACCGTCTCCCGCCGGACGATCAACCTCGCGTCGCCGTCCGCGACGAGGACGACCGCGGGCCGAGGCACGCCGTTGTAGTTCGAGCTCATCGCGAGCGTGTAGGCGCCGGTCGCTGGCACCGCGAGCAGATCCCCCCGCCGCGGCTCGGGCAGCCGAGCCCGCTCGATCAGGACGTCCCCCGACTCGCAGTGCTTGCCCGCGATCGCGTACTCGCCGGCGGCGTCCTCGTCGGCGCGATCGGCGAGGAGCGCCGAGTACCGCGCGCCGTAGAGCTGTGGCCGGGGGTTGTCGGACATGCCGCCGTCGATCGCGACCCACGACCGGCCGCTCGCCTCCTTGACCGCGCCGACCCGGTAGAGGCTGAACGCCGCCGGCCCGACCAGAGCCCGACCCGGTTCGACGATCAGGCTCGGCTGCGGCAGCCCACGGGCCTCCCACTGGCTCGCGACCGCCTCGACCACGTCGCGAAGCAGCTGCTCGAGCGGGAGCTCGGGCTCGTCGAGCGTCTGCCGGACGCCGAAGCCGCCGCCGACGTCCACGACCGCCGGCGTCCAGCCGAGCGCCTCGCGGCAGCTGCTCCGCGAGCTCCGCGAGCCGCTCGATCGCCAGGATGTGCGCCCGCACGTCCGCGAGCTGCGAGCCGACGTGCACGTGGAGCCCAGCCACCGTCATCCCGGCCGCGTGCGCCCGTTCGAGCGCACCGAGGACGGCATCCGGCGCCAGCCCGAATTTCGCGCCCAGATGCCCGGTCCGGATCGCGTCGTGCGTCTCCGCGTCGACACCGGGCGTCACCCGGATCATGGCGCGCGAGACTCCCGCCGCCGCCGCGCGCTCCGGCTCGTCGGGGGCGTCCAGCACGACGAGGGCGCCGAGCTCGGCGGCGAGCCGCAGCTCCTCGTCCGACTTGTTGTTGCCGTGGACGACGAGGCGGTCGCCCGGTAGTCCAGCCGCCTGCGCGAACGCGAGCTCGCCGAGTGTCGAGACGTCCGCGCCGAGCCCCTCTTCGGCGAACAGCCGCAGGAGCGCCACGTTCGCGAACGCCTTCGTGCCGTAGACGACCAGCGCGTCGCCCGCCGCCCGACGGAAGAGCCTCGCGCGCTCGCGGAGGGTGCGCTCGCAGTAGACGACGAGGGGCGTTCCGAACTCGTCGGCCAGGGCGCTCGCACGCACGCCCGCGACCTCGAGAGCGCCGCCCGCGGTCGAGGCCGTTTCCGGGAAGAGTGCTAGCATTGGCGCAGTGAATCAGCTTCTTCAGTAGTCCAGGGAGCCACCGCGGCGGCGCCGCGTCGGCCTCCCGCGAGCCTCTCCGAGCGAGAGGCTTTTTTGTCTCCGGAGACCCGATGGACCGATACGACCCGCAGCAGATCGAGGCGAAGTGGCAGCGCGTCTGGGAGGACGAGCAGGCGTCAGTCGTGCCCAACCCGGACGGCGACTCCGCGGATCGGCGGAAGAGCTACGTCCTCGAGATGCTGCCGTACCCATCGGGGACGCTCCACCTGGGTCACCTGCTCGTCTACACGATCGGCGACGTCGCCACGCACTTCAGGCGCCGCAACGGCTACCGCGTGCTCCATCCGATGGGCTTCGACGCCTTCGGCCTGCCCGCCGAGAACGCGGCCATCCGCGAGGGAGCGCACCCGCGCCCGACCACGGACCGACACATCGCCGGCATCAGGCGCTCGATGCACCGCATCGGCTGGTGGATCGACTGGCCGCGCGAGCTCTCCACCCATGAGCCGTCGTACTACCGGTGGCAGCAGTGGCAGTTCCTGAAGTTCCTCGAGCGAGGGCTCGCCTACCGCAAGGGCGCACACGTGAAGTGGTGCCCCAACGACCAGACGGTGGTCGCGAACGAGCAGGTGCTCGCCGACGGCACGTGCGAGCGCTGCGGCGCGGAGGTCGAGTCGCGGGTGATGGAGCAGTGGTTCTTCCGCATCACCGACTACGCGGACGCGCTGCTCGACGATCTCGAGACCGTGACCTGGCCCGAATCGATCAAGGCGCGCCAGCGGAACTGGATCGGCCGTTCCGAGGGGGCCGAGATCGTGTTTCGGATCGAGGACTCGGACGATGCCGTCACCGTCTTCACGACGCGGCCCGACACGCTCTTCGGCGCGACGTTCTTCGTGCTCGCTCCTGAGCACGAGCTCGTGGCGGGCCTGGCGTCGGACGACGTGAAGCAGTACGTCCGGCGTGCCGCTGCGAAGAAGACCAAGGATCGCGCCGCCGCCGACGAGAAGACGGGCGTCGACACCGGCCTGCACGCGATCAACCCGGTGAACGGCGAGCGCATCCCGATCTACGTCGCCGACTACGTCCTGCCCGACTACGGCACCGGGGCGATCATGGCGGTGCCCGCACACGACCAGCGCGACTTCGACTTCGCGCGCGCACACGGACTGCCGATCCGACAGGTCGTCGCGCCGGTCGGCGGCGACGTCGACGAGAGCGAGCCCTACGTCGAGCACTCCGAGGGCGAGGTCCTCGTCAACTCCGGCGAGTTCGACGGATTGCCCGCCGACGAGGGCGGCCGCCGCATCGTCGAGCGGCTCGAGCGCGAGGCCTCGGCCGCTTCGCGGTCAACTTCCGCCTGCGCGACTGGGGCTTCTCGCGGCAGCGGTACTGGGGGTGCCCGATCCCCGTCGTCTACTGCGACGCCTGCGGGATCGTTCCCGTCCCGGAGAGCGAGCTGCCCGTCGTCCTTCCGGACATCGAGGACTACATGCCGAAGGGCCGGCCGCCGCTGGCACAGGCGGAGGACTGGGTCAACACCTCCTGCCCCGCCTGCGGCGGCGCCGCCAAGCGAGAGACCGAGACGATGGACACGTTCGTCGACTCGTCCTGGTACTTCCTGCGCTACTGCGATCCGGACAACGACACCGCGCCGTTCGATCGCGCGCTCGTCGACTACTGGAACCCGGTCGACCTCTACATCGGCGGCGTCGACCACGCCACGATGCACATGATCTATGCCCGCTTCTGGGTCAAGGTGCTCAACGACCTCGGCCTGGTCGGCTTCCGGGAGCCGTTTGCGAGCTTCTTCTCCAACGGCTGGGTGACGAGCGGGGGGAAGAAGATCTCGAAGCGATCGGGCGCCGCGGAAGGCCCCGACGAATCCGTCGAGCGCCACGGCGCCGACGCCGTCCGGCTCTGCATCCTCTTCCTCGGCCCGGCCGATCAGGACATGGAGTGGACCGAGGAGGCGGTCGAGGCGATGGCGCGCTTCGTGCGCCGCCTGTGGCGGGTCGTGAACGAGGTGGTCGAGCGCGCACCGCAGGGCGAGCCCGAGAACGGGCCGCTCGCGCGCAAGGCGCACGAGACGATCGCGAAGGCGACCGACGACATCGGGCGCCGCTTTGCGTTCAACACGGCGATCGCGGCCGTGATGGAGCTCGTCAACGAGCTCTCGCGAGACCCGGAGAGCGCGGACGCTCGCTTCGCCGCCGAGACAGCCGTCTCGCTGCTCCAGCCGTACGCCCCGCACGTGGCGGAAGAGCTCTGGGAGCGGCTCGGCCACGAGCGGCTGTGGGAGCAGTCGTGGCCCGTCGCCGACGTGTCGATGCTCGAGCGCGACACCCTGGAGGTCGTCGTGCAGGTGAACGGCAAGCTCCGCGACCGCCTGCACGTCGCCGCCTCGATTCCCGAAGACGAGCTCGTCGCGCTCGCCCGCGCCTCGGAGCGCGTGCAGGCGCACCTGAACGGCGGCGAGCCGCGGAAGACGATCGTCGTCCCGGGCAAGCTCGTCAACTTCGTCGTCTAGCGCCCGTCCGGCGAACGTGCCGCAATTGGCACGCTTTCGACACACAGTCGTCACACACCCGTGACACCCGTCCGGGCACGCTCGAGGCATGCCCACTCTCAACGTCTCCCGCCGGCAGGCGCTCGCCGGCGCGGCCGTGCTTCTCGTCGTCCTCGCCGTCGCGGGCCGAACGCTCGCAGGCGCGGGTGCGTCGACGCCGCTGCCCGCTGCAGAGCTCGTGCCGGAGACGCCGGCGGCATCGGCCCGGCTCGTCGTGCACGTCGCCGGTGCGGTTCGGCGTCCGGGGCTCTATCGCCTGAAGGAGGGCAGCAGGGTCGCCGACGCCGTCGCCCGCGCGGGCGGGGCGACGGCGAAGGCGGACACGGCCGCGGTCAATCTCGCCGCGCCGCTCGCCGACGGGATACAGGTCGTCGTACCGAGTCGGGTCGCCGGCGTGGCGGGAGCCGCGGCCACGGGCCAGGCCGGCGGTGGCACGGCGGCCGGCGTCCGCGTCAGCCTGAGTAGCGCGAGCCTGGCCGAGCTCGACGCGCTTCCCGGTGTCGGGCCGGTGACGGCGCAGAAGATCCTCGACTACCGCACCGCACACGGCGGGTTCAGCTCGGTCGACGACCTCGACTCGATCCCGGGGATCGGTCCCGCCCGACTCGAGCAGCTACGCGAGCTGGTGTCGCCGTGATCACGCGCGCCTGGCCGACGCTCGTGATCGTCGCGGCCTGCGCCGGCATGGCGCTCGCGAACGCGGCTCGAGCGCCCGGCTGGATCGTCGTGGTGACCGCGGTCATCGGAGTGTCGGCGGCCTTCGTGCCGCCGCCGGCTCGACCGCTTGTGCTCGCACTCGCTGTCCTCGTCGGCGGCTGGTGGTGGGGCAGCGTCAGGCTCGACGCCTTCGATCGGAGCCTGCTGGCGCCGGAGATCGGACACTCCGCCGCCGCCGAGGTCGTGATCACCGGCCCGGCCCGGCACTCCGAGTTCGCGATTCGCGTGCCGGCCGAGGTTCGACGCTTCGGCGAGCAGGCGCTCAGGGAGCGCGTCCTGCTCGAGCTTCCCGTCGGTCGCTCGCCGCCCCAGGGCGCCGTCCTGGAGCTGCACGCGCGTGCGGAGGCGCCTCGAGCCGCTCGCTCGCCGGCTGAGTTCGACGAACGTGGCTGGCTCGCTCGGCGCGGCGTCCACGTGATCCTGCGGGGCGGTCGGTGGACGATCGTGGGACGCCGCGGCGGCATCGGCGGCGTGTCGGACCGGCTTCGTGCACATGTTTCGACCGCGATCGGTGCCGGGCTCACCGGAGAACGCCGCGCGGTCCTGGCCGGCATCGTGCTCGGCGAGGACGAGGGTCTCTCGGACGAGCTCCGCGACAGCTTCAAGACATCCGGCCTCTTCCACCTGCTCGCCGTCTCGGGCCAGAACGTCGCGTTCCTCGCCGGTTTCGTGCTCGTCCTGGCCTGGCTGCTCGGCGTGCCGCGGATCGCCGCCGAGGTCGCGGCGCTCGCCGCCATCGGCGGGTACGTGCTCGCGGTCGGCTGGCAGCCGTCCGTCGTCCGCGCGGGCGTCGCCGGCGCGCTCGCGTCTCTGGCGTGGCTCCTCTCGCGGCCGCGCGACCGCTGGCACTTCATGGCCCTCGGGGCCGCGGTCCTGCTCGCCTGGACGCCGGCGTCACTGCTCGAGCCGGGCTTTCAGCTCTCGTTCGCGGCCGTTGCGGCGATCTTCGTGCTCGTGCCGCGGCTCGAGCGTGCGCTGGAGGGCTATCCGCTCCCGCCAGGGCTCGGCACGGTGCTCGCGATCTCGATCGCGTGCGGAGCGGCGACCGCGCCGATCCTCTGGCTCCAGTTCGGCGAGGTGCCGCTCTACTCGCTCGTCGCCAACGCGCTCGTGAGCGTGGCCGTGGCGCCGCTCCTCGCGCTCTCGCTCGTCGGTGCGCTGCTCGAGCCGATCCTCCCGTCGGCGGCGCTGGCGCTCGCGTGGCTGAACGGCTGGATCGCCGCGTACATCGCCGCCTGCGCGCGTGCTCGTGGCGGGGCTGCCGCACGCGCGCGTGTCATCCGGCGTCGCGGTGGCGGTCGTCCTTGGCAACGCCCGTCGTGATCATCCTCGTCAGGCGGCTGCCGCCGTGGCGGCGGCCCCTCGCGCGGGCGTGCGCCGCGGCCGCCGTGCCGCTGCTCGTCGCGTGGCAGACCTGGCCGGAGACGGCGCCGCCGCCACCCGCCGGCCTGCGGGTGACCTTCCTGGACGTCGGGCAGGGCGATGCCATCGTCCTGCAGGTGCCACAGGGAGCGGTTCTCGTCGACCAGGGTCCGCCCGAGGCGAAGGTCGCCTCCCAGTTGCGCGATCTGGGCGTGCGACGCCTGAGCGCGGTCGTCCTGACGCATCCCCAACGCGACCACATCGGCGGCGCCGCGGAGGTGCTGCGACGCGTGACGACCGACCGAGTGCTCCATCCGGCGCTGACCGCCTCGAGCCCCTACCAGGCCGATGCCCTCGCCCAGGCGGACGAGCGTGGCGTTCCCGTCACGATCGTCCGCGCCGGCGCGTCCTGGCAGCTCGGCGCGCTGCGGCTGCGGGCGCTCTGGCCCGACCGGCCGGGCACCGCGAGCGAGGATCCGAACCGGCTCCCCGTCGTGCTCCTCGCGACGTACGGCGAGATCGACGTCCTGCTCACGGCCGACGCAGAGTCGGAGGTGACCGCGTCCCTGCTCTCGCGCCGGATCGAGGTGCTCAAGGTCGCGCACCACGGCTCCGAGGATCCGGCGCTCGAACACGAGCTGCGCGAGCTCCGCCCCTCCGTGGCGGTCATCTCCTGCGGCCGCGACAACGACTACGGCCACCCGCGGGCCGAGACGCTCGCCGCGCTCCGAACCGTCCCCGGACTCCGCCTCTACCGCACCGATGTCCACGGCGAAGTCGTCCTGGAGTCCGACGGCAGGCACATCGTGGTCAGCGCACAGCGTGGGTAGGGTGGAGCGATGGCCGCCCAGTCGGACCTCAAGCCCGTCTACCTGCTCACCGGCACGGATCGTCCGAAGATCGGCCGCGCGCTGCAGCGCCTGCGCGCCCGGGTCGGGGAGGACTCCGTCGAGCACCTCGACGCGCCGCCGGCGACGGGCGACGACGCCGTTGCCGCCTGCAACTCACTCGGCTTCTTCTCCGCCGAGGCGCGCCTCGTCGTCGTCCAGATGGTGGACAAATGGAAGGCCGCCGACGTCAAGGCGGTTGCGACGTACCTCGAGAGCCCCGCTCCGGGAACCGTGCTCGCGCTCGTCGCGGAGGAGCTGAAGGCCGACGCGCCGCTGGCGAAAGCGGTGGCGAAGGTCGGCCAGGTGCTCGCGTTCTCGGTCGTCAAGCGGCAGCTGACGCAATGGGTGGCGGAGCAGTTCAAGCTCGCCGGCGCCCGGGCCGAGCCCGAGGCCTGCGCCGCGCTCGTCCACCTCGTCGGCGAAGACCTGCACCAGCTCGCGAACGAGGTCGAGAAGCTCGCGACGTGGGCCGGCGGCGAGCCGATCGGCGAACGGGAGGTCGAGGCGCTCGTTGTGGCGCTCGCCGAGACGCCGACGTTCGCGCTCACCGACGCCTGGGCGCAACGGGACGCCGCGCGCACGCTGGAGGCGAGCGAGACGATCTTCGAGCGAGAGGGGAGGCCGAGGCGCGACACGGCGCCGCGGCTCGCCGGGGCGCTCGCGAACCACGTCGGCCGCGTGCGCCAGTGCCAGCGGCTGGCTGCCGAGGGAGTCCGCCCGCGCGACGCCGCCGGCAAGCTCCGCATGCATCCCTTCTACGCGGAGAAGGTCTTCGCGCAGGCGGGCAACTTCTCGCAGGACGAGCTGCGCGATGCGGTGGTCAGGCTCGCCGAGCTCGATCTCGCCCTGAAGGGCAAGAGCCGCGTGCAGCCGGATCTCGAGCTGCAGCGGGCGCTCGTCGACCTCAGCCGCGAGGGCTAGGCGCCGAAAGAGGACAGAGGCTAGGAAGACACGCCGGCGACGAGCCGCGAGGCCCGCGCCTTCTTCCGCGCCGCCGTGTTCTTGTGCAGCGCGCCGCGCGATGCCGCCTTGTCGATCAGGCGGACGAGCTCGCGATGCTCGGCGGCCGTCTTCTCGGCGTCGCCGTCGGCGACCGCCGTCTCGAGCCGCTTCGTCAGCGTCTTCACCGTCGAGCGGTAGCGGAGGTTCTCGTCGTGCTGGCGATCCGCCACCCGCACGCGCTTGATCTGTTGCTTGATGTTCGGCATCTGCGAAGAAAGGCCCGCACTCGGCGGGCGTTCGAGAGCGTAGCAAAGCGCGCCTGCGGCGGCTGACGCCGTTCCTATACTCGCCGCGTGGACTCGCGAGCCAACGCGCGCAGGCTCGCTTGGTCGACGGCGATGTTCTCGGCCGCCACGGGGCTCTCGCGCCTGTTCGGCCTCCTCCGCGAGATCGTGGCCGCGAACTACTTCGGCGCCCGCGGCTCGATCAACGCCTTCACCGTCGCCTTCCAGCTGCCGAACCTCGTGCGGGCGCTCGTCGCCGACGCCGCCGTCTCCTCCGCCTTCGTCCCGGTCTTCAGCGAGCTGCTCGAGAAGGGCGAGAAGGCGCGGGCCTGGCGTGTCGCCTCGACCGTCTTCTGGCTGTTCCTGCTCGTCGTCGGCGGGCTCACGGCGGTCTTCATGCTCGCCGCGCCCCTCTTCATGCCGCTGCTGACGGACGCGTACGACGACCTCACCGTCACGCTCTCGCAGATCCTCTTCCCGATCGTCGTCCTCGTGGGCCTGTTCGGGATCTTCACCGGCATCCTGAACAGCTACGGCCAGTTCACGGTGCCGGCGATCACGCCGGTCTTCTGGAACCTCGCGATCATCCTCGGGCTCGTGCTCGGCGTGCCGCGCGCGGACACGGAGGACGGCAAGCTCTACGTCTACGCCGGCTCGATCGTGATCGCCACCGTGATCCAGCTGCTGCTGCCGCTGCCGTGGGTGCGGGGCCTGGACGGGCGCCTGCGACTCGCGCTCGACCTGCGCGACCCGGCCGTGAAGCAGGTCTTCAAGCTGATGCTGCCGGTCGTCCTCGGCCTCGGCCTGATCAACGTCAACGCGGTCATCGGCACGATCGTGGCCTCGAAGCTGATCGACCCGACGATCGCGCCGAACGCGATCGACAAGGCGTTCCGGATCTACATGCTGCCGCAGGGCATGTTCTCGGTCGCCGTCGCGACCGTCCTCTACCCGTCGCTCGCGCGCCTGGCGACCCGCGGTGACATGCGCGGCTTCCGCAACACCGTCACCTCCGGTCTCGGCCAGATCAACTTCCTGCTCCTGCCGGCCGCGGTCGTCTCGATCGTCCTCGCCGAGCCGATCATCCGGCTCGTCTACGAGCGGGGCGCGTTCGATCCCGAGGAGACGACGGTCGTGGCGCAGTGCCTGGCCGCGTTCTCGATCGGGCTCGCGTTCAACGGGATGATGCTGATGCTCAACCGCGGCTTCTTCAGCCTGCAGGCGCCCTGGACGCCGACCGCGATCGCCCTCCTCGTCGTCGTCTTCAACACCGCCCTCTACTTCGTCTTCTATCCCGTCGGCGCCTGGGCCGTGCCGCTCGCGATCTCGCTGGCGAACATCGCCGGCGTCGGGCTGCTCGTGATCGCGCTCCGCCGGCGCCTCGGCCGGCTCGACCTCGCGGCCACGGTGTCCTCATTTCTCCGTGTCGCGCTGGCGTGCCTCGCCCTCGGGGCGTGCGCCTACGGGGTGTGGTGGGCCCTGGAGCGCGCGCTCGGCGACTCGTTCGCCGCGCAGCTGGTCTCGGTCGGGACGGCCCTCGTCGTCGGCAGCGGCATCTACCTCCTCGCCTGCCGCGCGCTCCGGGTGCCCGAACTGGCGACGCTACTATCGCTGCGAGACCGCTCCAGACGGGATCGCTAGCGCATGGACCAAGCACACATCCGCAACTTCTCGATCATCGCGCACATCGACCACGGCAAGTCGACGCTCGCCGACCGCATCCTCCAGCTCACCGACACGGTCGCCGAGCGCGACATGAAGGAGCAGCTGCTCGACTCGATGGAGCTCGAGCGCGAGCGCGGGATCACGATCAAGGCGCAGGGCGTCCGTGTGCTCTGGAAGGGCCACGAGCTGAACCTGATCGACACACCCGGCCACGTCGACTTCACGTACGAGGTGTCCCGCTCGCTGCAGGCCTGTGAAGGAGCGCTGCTCGTCGTCGACGCGGCCCAGGGGATCGAGGCGCAGACGCTCGCCAACGCCTATCTCGCGATCGAGAACGACCTCGAGATCGTGCCGGTCGTGAACAAGATCGACCTGCCGCAGGCGGACCCCGACGGGGCGGCGGCGGAGGTCGGGGAGCTCGTCGGCGTCGACCCGGCCGACGTTCTCCGCATCTCCGCCAAGACCGGCGAGGGTGTCGAGGCCGTGCTCGACGCCGTGGTGGAGCGGATTCCGCCGCCGAGCGGCGACCCCGAGGCGCCTGCCCGCGCCCTGATCTTCGACTCGGCCTACGACCAGTACCGCGGCGTCCTCGCCTTCGTCCGCGTCGTGGACGGACGTTTCGAGACGCGCGACGCGCTCCGCGCGATGGCCCAGGGAACCCGCTTCGAGGCGGAGGAGCTCGGCTTCTTCTCGCCTGAGCGAAGCCCGGTCAAGGCGCTCGAGGCCGGCGAGGTCGGGTACGTGATCACCGGGCTCAAGGACGTCTCGAAGCTCCGCGTCGGGGACACCCTGACGAACGAGCGGCGGCCGGCGACCAAGCCCCTGCCCGGCTACAAGGACGTGAAGCCGATGGTCTTCGCGGGCCTCTTCCCGACCGACTCGGACGAGTACCCGGAGCTGCGCGACGCGCTCGAGCGGCTGAAGCTCAACGACGCGGCGCTCTTCTACGAGCCGGAGACCTCGCAGGCGCTCGGGTTCGGCTTCCGCTGCGGCTTCCTCGGTCTCCTGCACATGGAGATCGTGCGCGAGCGCCTCGAGCGCGAGTTCGACCTCGACCTGCTCGTGACCGCGCCGAACGTCGCCTATCGCGTGCAGGAGCTGCCGGGCGGGGACTGGATCGAGGTGCACAACCCGGCCGACATGCCGCGGGAGTTCGACGCCGTCGAGGAGCCGTACATCAAGGCGTCCGTGATCGTGCCCAAGGAGTACGTCGGCGCGGTGATGGAGCTCTGCAACGAGCGGCGCGGGAAGTTCGACCACCTCGAGTACCTGTCGGAGGAGCGCGTCCACCTCACGTACGAGCTGCCGCTCGGCGAGATCGTGCTCGACTTCTACGACCAGCTGAAGTCGCGCACCCGCGGCTATGCGAGCTTCGACTACGACCTCGCGGGCTTCCGCGCCGGCACCCTCGTTCGAGTCGACGTCCTCGTCGCGGGCGAGCCGGTCGACGCGTTGTCGCTGATCATCCATCGCGAGTTCGCCTACGAGCGCGGCAAGCTCCTCGTCGAGCGACTGCGGAAGGAGATCCCGCGCCAGTTCTTCGACGTCCCGATCCAGGCGGCGATCGGCGCCCGCGTGATCGCCCGCGAGACCGTGAAGGCGAAGCGGAAGGACGTGCTCGCGAAGTGCTACGGCGGCGACATCAGCCGCAAGCGCAAGCTGCTCGAGAAGCAGAAGAAGGGCAAGAAGCGCATGAAGCAGGTCGGCGGCGTCGAGGTGCCGCAGGAGGCCTTCCTCGCCGTCCTGAACCTCGAGGCCGATCGATGAGCCGGGTCGAGCACGATTGGCACGAAGTCGGCACGAAGCCGTTGCACACCCGTGACGAGCCCGCCCGTAGCGTTCCGGTAGGGGGCCTCGCGTCTCCCCCGTGGGGGGCTGGACCAGCGGCCGCGCTCGCGCAGCACCTCTACGTCCACCTGCCGTTCTGCGCCCACCGGTGCGGCTACTGCGACTTCGTCACCGTCCTCGGCGGACGGGGGCAGGACGGGGCCTACGTCGACGCGGTGCTCCAGGAGCTCGCGTCGCAACGCCACCTGCTCGCGCCGGCCCCCGAGACGATCTTCCTCGGCGGCGGCACGCCGACCTTCACGGAGCCGGCCCACCTCGCACGGCTGCTCGCCGCGCTGCCGCCGACGCAGGAGCTGACCGTCGAGGCGAACCCGGAGACGATCACCCCGGCGCTGGCCGCGCTGCTGCGCGAGCACGGCGTCAACCGCGTGTCGCTCGGCGCGCAGAGCTTCCAGCCGCACCTGCTCGACGTCCTCGAGCGCCGGGCCGGGCCCGAGACCGTGCGCACCGCCTTCCGCACGCTTCGGGAGGCGGGGTTCGACAACCTCTCGCTCGACCTCGTCTACGGCATCCCCGGGCAGAGCCCCGACGACCTCGCAGCCGACCTCGCGGCGGCGGTCGCACTCGCCCCGGAGCACCTGTCCTGCTACGAGCTCGAGGCGAAGCCGGGCACGCGCTTCACGCACGCTCACGGGGCCGGCGCTCGCAGCCCAGGCAGAGGCGATGGAGACGTACTTCGAGCTCGTCGTCGAGACGCTCACGATCGCCGGCTACCGCTGGTACGAGACCGCCAACTTCTGCCGCGCCGACGATGGTCGCGACCTGCGGGCGCGGCACAACCTCGGCTACTGGCGCGGCCGCGACTACCTCGGTGTGGGCATCGGCGCCGTCTCCACGGTCGCGGCGCTGCGCTGGCGGAACGCGCCGAGCCTGCCGCGCTACCTCGCCGCCATCGGCGCGCGGCGAGGAGCCCGCACGCGAGCTCGAGCCGCTCGAGGACGCGACGCGCGCACGCGAGCGCGTGCTGCTCGGTCTCCGACTCGACGAACCGCTCCGGACCGCCGGTCTGGAGGACGCCATCGACGGCGCCGCGCTCGACCGGCTCCGGCGGCTCGGCCTCGTCCGGGGCTCGGTCGAGGCCGGCGAGCTCGCGCTCACCCCGCGCGGCCGCTTCCTCGGCGGCGGCGTCACGGCCGAGCTTCTCGCGTAAAATTCCCTGCAAATGGCCGAGCTGAGCGAACGCAAGCGCGACATCCTGCGGCGGGTGGTGGAGGAGTACGTGGCGACGCGCGAGCCCGTCGGCTCGAAGACGCTCGTCGAGCGCTCCGGGCTCGGCTTCTCGGCGTCGACCGTTCGCAACGAGCTCGCCGAGCTGGAGGCGCTCGGGCTCCTCACCCATCCGCACACGTCGGCCGGGCGCGTCCCGACGGGCGCCGGCTACCACGTGTACGCCCAGGAGGTGCTCGCTCGGGTCGATGCGCGGCCCGCCAGGTTCCCGCTCGACCTCTCGGCGATGCGGAGCGAGCTCGACGATGCGCTGCAGTCGACGACGGAGATGCTCTCCCGCGTCACTCGCCTGCTGGCGCTCGTGTCCGCGCCGGGCCTCGGCACGGCGTCGGTGCGGCACATCGAGGTGCTCGTGCTGCAGCCGACGCTCGTCATGGTGGTGACGATCACGTCGACCGGCGGCGTCGCCAAGAAGCTCTTCTCGTTCGACCAGCCCGTCGACGCGGGGCTCGCGGCGTGGGCGAACGAGTACCTGAACGAGCGGCTTGTCGGCGTGCAGCTCGGTACGCACAAGCTGCGGAACCGCATCGACGACGCGAGCCTGACCGCGCGCGAGGCGGCCTTCCTGGACGCCCTGCGGCCGGCGTTCGTCGACCTGGCAGCGCCTGGCGGCAGGGCGCTCTTCGTCGGCGGGGCAGCCTCCCTGCTCGACGACGTCCACGCCGACGAGCTCGAGGCGTGCCGCCGGCTGCTCTCCGTGCTCGAGCAGCGCGCCGCGATGCTCGAGCTGATGAGCGACTCCTTCGACGCCCGGCAGGCCGTTCGTCCGGGTCGGCCTCGACCACCCCGGCCTGCAGGACGTCGCCCTCGTCGGCGCGACGTACGGCCTGCCGACGCGCACGCTCGGGACGGTAGGCCTCCTCGGGCCGGTGCGCATGGACTACGACCTGGCCGTGCGCACCGTCCGCGCCGCCGCGTTCGAGCTCTCGCGCCTCGTCGAGAGCGCGTACGACGACGACTGAGCGCGCGGCTACGCTCTCTGAGATGGCAACGATCGAGCGCGATCTGTACGAGGTTCTCGGCGTCGAGCGCGGCGCCGACGACGCCGAGATCAAGAAGGCGTTCCGGCGGCTCGCCCGCGAGCTGCACCCGGACGTCTCGAAGGAGGACGACGCCGAGGAGCGCTTTCGGGCCGTCGCCGAGGCGTACGAGGTGCTCTCGAACGCCGAGACGCGTCGAGCTGTACGACCGCTACGGGCACGCCGGCCTGCGCCGCGGCGGCTTCACCCCGACGCACTTCGACCTCGGCAACCTCGGCGACATCTTCTCCGCCTTCTTCGGCGACGACCTCTTCGGACGCGGCGCGCCCGGCGCCGCGCGCGGCGCGGACGTCGGCGTCGTCGCGCAGATCGAGCTCGTCGAGGCCTTCGAAGGAGTGACGCGGCGGGTCGACGTCGAGGTCGCGGTCGTCTGCGAGCGCTGCGACGGGGAGGGAGCCGAGCCCGGCACCAGCCGCGTCGGCTGCCCCACGTGCGGCGGCAGCGGACGGCTACAGCAGGTCTCCCGCAGCGTCTTCGGCGAGTTCGTGCGCACGCAGACCTGCGGCACCTGCGCCGGCGCCGGCAGCGTCGTGCAGCAGCCGTGCACCGAGTGCGACGGCGTCGGCCGGAAGCTCGGCACGAAGACGCTCGAGGTCGAGATCCCGCCGGGGATCCACGACGGCCAGCAGATCCGGCTTCGCGGCGAGGGCCATGCCGGGGCCGGCGTCGGGCCCGGCGGGAGACGCCTACGTCGAGGTGCGGGTTCAGCCGGACGAGCGCTTCGAGCGAGACGGCAACCACATCAACACCCAGGTCGACCTGACGATCGTGCAGGCGGCGCTCGGCGCCCAGATCGTCGTCCCGACGCTCGACGGCCAGGTCGAGCTGGAGTTCGAGCCCGGCACCCAGCCGGGCGACGTGCGCGTGCTGCGCGGCAAGGGGATGCCGGTGCTGCAGCGCTTCGGCCGCGGCGACCAGCGCGTGCTCGTGAACGTGAACGTGCCGCGGCGCCTCACCGACGAGCAGCGCAGGCTGCTCGAGCAGTTCGACGAGCAGTCCGACGAGGACACCTATCGCCGCGACGAGGGCTTCTTCGAGAAGCTCAGAAACGCACTCCGCTGACCCTCCTGAAGCGTGTCTCCGTCAGCGTCCCGCCCGCCCGGGCGGAGCAGGCGAGGGCGGTCATGCTGGAGCTCTTTCCCACCGGCTTCGAGGAGCTCGAGTCCGAGGGCGAGCTCGAGCTCGCGGCCTACACGAACGCCGCCGGCGAGGAGCGGCTCTGGCAGGCGTTCGGCGGCGCGGCCGTGTCCGAGGTGGAGGAGGGCTGGGAGGAGCGCTGGCGGCAGTTCCACCGGCCCGTGCGCGTCGGCTCGCTCTGGGTCGGCCCGCCGTGGGAGGCGCCGGACCCGGACGCGATCGCCGTCGTGATCGATCCCGGGCTCGCCTTCGGCACCGGCGGCCATGCGACGACGCAGCTGTGCCTGCGATTCCTGCAGAGCGCGGACCGCGGCAGCCTCGCTCGACATCGGCTGCGGCTCGGGCGTGCTCGCGATCGCCGCGGCGAAGCTCGGCTTCGACCCGATCGTCGCCGTCGACTTCGACCCGCAGGCCGTGGAGGCGACCGAGCGCAACGCCGTCGAGAACGACGTCGTCGTCGACACCCGGCTCGCCGATCTGCGCGAGGAGCGGCTGCCCGACTCCGACCTCGCGGTCGCGAACATCGCCGCGGACGCCGTTGTCGCCCTCGGCGGCAGGCTGACGTGCCCGACGTCTGATCACGTCCGGCTACCTCGTCTCCGACGACCCCGAGCTGGCCGGCTACCGGCGCGAGGAACGGCTCTCGGACGGCGGCTGGGCCGCCGACCTGCACGCCCGAGTCTGACTGACTCTCTAAGTTCTCAAATGGCGCGGTTCTCGATCGCCTTCCTCGGCTGCAAGGTCTCCCACACCGACGCGCAGGCGGTGCGCGAGCGGCTGCTCGGCGACGGCCACGTCGAGGGCGCAGGCGAGATCGCCGTCGTCAACACCTGCTGCGTCACGAACGAGGCGCTCGCGAAGTCGCGGCAGGCCGCCGCGCGTGCGGCACGCACGCACGACCGCGTCTTCGTGACGGGCTGCGGCGCCCGGCTCTCGGAGTCCGCGTTCGCGGGGCTGCCGCCGAACGTGACCGTCGTCCGCGGGCAGATCGAGGAGGCGGTCGAGCAGATCGCCGGCGACGTCGGCGCGATCGGCTGTGTCCGGGCGGACGCGCGGCTCGATCGCATCCGCGCGTTCGTCAAGATCCAGGACGGCTGCTCGTTCTCGTGCCACTTCTGCGTCATCCCGCTCGTGCGCGGCGCGACGCGCAGCCGCCGCGCCGACGACGTCCTCCGCGAGATCCGGACCCGCGTCGCGCAGGGCCATCGCGAGATCGTCCTCACCGGCGTCAACCTCGGCTGCTTCCGCGACCGCGAGGCCGGCTACACGCTCGCGCGGCTGATCCGGGCAGCCGGCGCGGTCGACGGGGTCGAGCGCCTGCGCCTGTCGTCGATCGAGATCAACCACGTCGACGACGAGCTCGTCGCGGCGCTGCGCGAGACGCCGAACGTCGGGCCGCACCTGCACGTTCCGCTCCAGTCGGGCGACGACGGTGTGCTCGCGGGCGATGGGCCGCCGCTACACGGTCGAGACCTACCTCCGGAAGCTCGAGCCGCTCGCCGGCTTCAACCTCACCGCCGACGTGATCGTCGGCTTCCCGGCCGAGGACGAGCGGGCGTTCGAGCGCACGGTGGCGACCGTGCGCGCCGCCGGGCTGACGAAGCTCCACGTCTTCCCGTACTCGCCGCGGCCGGGGACGAGGACGGCGGCGGATGACGTCGTGCCGCCGCACGTGAAGAAGGAGCGGAGCGCGCGCCTGCGTTCGCTCTCGGACGAGGCGTGCCGGGCGCGCTGGCGGTCGTTGCTCGGCGGCGAGGACGAGGTGCTGGTCGACCGTCCGGGACGCGGCTACGGCGCCGACTACTCGCCGTGGCTCGTCGACGCGCCCGTCGGCGAGCTCGTCCGCGTGCGCGCGCGGGCGGTCACGGACGAGGGGATCCTCGCGGATGCAGCCTAGACGATTGCCTCTTCTGCAACCTCGCGCGCGAGGGCGACCACGTCGCGAAGGCGGACGGCTTCGCGGCCGTTCGGGACATCAACCCGCAGGCGGAGACACACCTGCTCGTGCTGCCCGAGCGGCACGTCGACACCTTCCGCGACATCGGGGCGTTTCCGGCCGACGAGGCGAAGCGGATGCTCGAGTTCGTCGCCGACACCGCTCGACAGATGGGCCTCGAGGACTATCGTGTCGTCGTGAACGTCGGCCCAGGGGGCGGGCAGACGATCTTCCACCTGCACTGGCACGTGCTCGGTGGCAGGATCACCGGGATTCCCCAATGAAGGAGCAAGGACCTTGATCACCGAGATAAAGTCGCAGCTCGAGGAGGCGATGCGCGATCGCGACGACACGCGTCGCGACACGCTGCGCCTGATCCTCTCCAGCCTCCAGGGCGCCGAGAAGGAGCTCCAGCGCACGCTGTCGGAGGACGAGGAGCTCCAGGTGCTGCAGCGGGAGCGGAAGAAGCGGGTCGAGGCCGAGGAGGCGTTCCGCGCCGCCGGGCGCGAGGAGCAGGCCGACCAGGAGGAGGCCGAGCTCGAGATCCTCGAGGAGTTCATGCCCGAGCCGCTCTCCGAGGACGAGATCGAGGACATCGTCGACCACGTCATCGCCGAGGTCGGCGCGACCAGCATGCGCGACATCGGACGGGTCATGGCCGACGTGATGCCGCAGATCGCCGGGCGAGCCGACGGCTCCTCCGTCAGCCAGCTCGTCCGCGAAAAGCTCGCCTGAACGTGTCCGAGCTGGTGCGGTGGGCACGCGCGCTCGAGGCGATCGCCCGCAGCGGGCTGACCTACAGCGAGAGCCCCTTCGACCGCGAGCGCTTCGAGGCGGTGCGGTCGATCGCGGCAGAGCTAGCCTCGGCCGAGTCGGGCGAGGATGCGATCGTGCTGCGCGCCCGCTTCGCCGACGAGTACGGCTACGCGACGCCGAAGGTGGACGTCCGCGGCGTCGTCCTCGACGAACGCGGCCTGTTGCTCGTGCGCGAGACCGGCGAGTCACGGTGGACGCTGCCCGGCGGCTGGGCGGACGTCGGGGAGACCCCCAGCCAGGCGGTCGAGAAGGAAGTGCGCCAGGAGGCCGGGCTCGACGTGTCCGCGGAGCGCGTGCTGGCGGTGTACGACCGCGACTTCCGCGGGCGGACGCAGTGGCCGGCGCATGTCTACAAGCTGTACGTCGGGTGCGTCGCGGCCGGCGGGAGTCCGGCCGGCGACGGCCTCGAGACGGAAGAAGCCACGTTCTTCGCCCTCGACGACCTGCCCGAGCTGTCGCCGAAGACGCCTTCAGAACACCTCGCCCCGGTGCTGGCGCTCGCGGCCGACCCGGGCCGCGGCGCCGAGCTCGACTGACGATGTACCGTCTGCTCCCCATCGCACGGGTCGCCGGGCTTGCGGGTTTCCTGGTTGCGACCGGAGCGACGGCTTGCGGGAGCGAGACCGCTCTCGAGGCGGGTGCGCCGGCGCAGAAGACGGCACGCGTCGAGATCCTGGTGCAAACCAGCGACGGGACCCGCGTCGAAAGGATCAGGACGACCGGCGTCATCGACTACGGCCGGAGCCGGAGCGACTATGTCACGGAAGCGCCGCTCGAGAGCCGGACGATCACGATCGGCGACGTCACCTACGCCCGAGCGGCTGGCGAAGCCGACCCCGCGCTGCCCGAGGGGAAGCGCTGGCTCCGAACCGACGGCGACATGCTGGAGAGCCAGTTCGAAGAGAGCGAGTTCGTCTCGGAGGACGGGCGCACCTCCACCATGGTCTTCGTCGACGCGCCATCCGTGCGGACACCCGACGGGTACCTGGCCGAGCTCGAGGCCGTCACGGACGAGCTTCGAACGGTCCGCCGAGAAGAGGTGCGCGGCGTGCCGACGACCCGGCTGCGGGCGGCGGTTCACGAGCGCCGGGCGACCCGCCACCAGCTCGAGACCGCCGGCTGGAAGCAAGCGAACATCGAGAGATACCTCGAGTCGCTCCTCGACTCGACGACCGCGGTCGAGGTCTGGGTCGACGACGACGGGCTCGTGCGGCGGATCGTCGAGGAGGTCACTGCACCGGCGGGATTCGCGGCTCCCGGTGCACCGATGCCGACCTACGTGACGACGACCGAGTTCTTCGACTTCGGAGTGGAGGCCGACATCGAGGCCCCGCCCGCCGACGAGGTCGGTGAGTGGGCAGAGTGGTCGCGGCTCTGGCACGAGCGGCATGCTCCTGCTCCGGCCGACGACTGAGCTCGACTGACGATCCGGACTGGTCGGCCGACTACGCGCCGAGCGATTCGCCAACAAGGTCGAAGTCGCCGCCGAGCACGCGGTCGATCCTGCCGGTCCGCGCCGCCCGAGGCGTCGCGGACGAGCGGTGACGGCGCCTCCCGATAGCGCCTGACGATCGTCGGCTCGCTCGCCGGCGGCAGGTCGGCCTCGCCCGGTCGGGCCTCGTGATCGCGCGGTGCGACCGTCACCAGCACTGCGACGCGGTCGAAGGAACGCTCGCGCGTCGGCACCTCGAACACGTGCAGGCCGGCCTCGGAGCGGAGCAGCGTGAACGCTCCCAATCCCGTCACCGTCAGGGCCTGTCCCCGCTCGGCATCGTGGCGACGGGCACGCATGCCACGTCCGTCCGCCCAGCCGTGTACATCGCGGTCGAGCCTCTCGACGCCGTCTTCGGCCGCCGGCGAGTCGTCGCCGTGGGCGGCCCGGATCACGATCTCCGCGTCGGCGGGCTCGCCCGCCTCGAGGCCGCGCACGGCGGCGTCGAGGACGTGCAGCCGGCGGGCGAGCATGCCGACGAGCTCGCGTGACTGCGTCTCGCGGCCGGTGTCGAGCCGTGCCGCCAGCCGCCGTGCCGTCGCGCCCGCCGCGCTCAGCCGATCGAGGTACTCGATCCGCGACAGCACGCCGTGACGCTCGTCCGACTCCCAGAAGTGGGGGGCCCGCATCGCCTCGAGCGCCTCGGACTTCGTGTCCTCCCACTCGCGGATGGAGTCCGACACCCGCGCGAGCGCGGACTTCAGGCACTCCGTCTCCGCGGCCGAGCCATGGGGATCGAGCGCGATCGCCGCCACCGTCAGGTCACCGCCGGCGGGCGTCGCCGCGGGCTCGTCCTCCGCGAGCTCCGGGTCGACGAACGTGACCTCGAGCCCGCCCCGCGCGGCCGTGATGAAGAGGAACTGGTCGCCCTCGGGGAACTTGCGCTCGACGATCGTCGTGGCGATGTGGGTGAGCAGGTGCTGCTCGACCGCCCGCTTCAGCGGCCGCGCGCCGAGCTCGGCGCTGAACCCCTGCTCGATCAGGTAGTCCACGGCGGCCTCGTCCCACTCGACCGCCCACGGCTGCATGCGGAGCCCGCGCCGGCGCAGGACGCTGTTGAGCTCGTTCTCGAGCAGCCCTCGCATCATCTCGCGGCCCAGCGGACGGAAGACGACGACGCGGTCGAGCCGGTTCAGGAACTCGGGGCGGAACGACCGCCGGACGGACTTCAGCACCGTCTCGGGCTCGAAGCCCGGCGAGTCCGCGCCGAAGCCGAGCCGCGCGCCTCTCGGGATCGCCGAGCCGAGATTCGAGGTCAGGATGATGACGCAGTGCCGCAGGTCGACGGTGCGCCCGTTCCTGTCGGTCAGACGGCCGTCGTCGAAGACCTGCAGGAAGACGTCCCAGACGTTGTTGGCGGCCTTCTCGAACTCGTCGAGGAGGAGCACGGAGAACGGCTGCCGGCGAACGGCGGCGATCAACGGCGCCGCTTCCGTCTGGGTGGTGGCGTCGCCGAGCAGGCGCTCGAGGCTCTCGGGCGTCTGGTACTCGCTCATGTCGAGCCGGACGAGCCGGTCCTCCGACCCGAAGAGGAACGCGCCCAGGGCCTTCGCGATCTCGGTCTTGCCGGTGCCGGTCGGCCCGACGAAGAGGAAGACGCCGAGCGGGCGCGTGGGGTCGGTGAGCCCGGCCTTCACGAGCGCGATCCGCTCGACGAGGCACGTCACCGCGTCGGGCTGGCCGAGCACACGCGACTCGAAGAACCGCCGCACCTCGGCGAGGTCGAGCGGCGCCCTCGGGTCGAGCACGTGCAGGGGCAGGCCGGTCGCCTCGCTGAGCGTCGCGATGATCGTCTCCGGTGTCACCGCCGTCGCGAGCCCGCGGTCGATCCGGTCGCGGACGAGCCCGAGCAGGCGCAGGAGGTTCCCCGGCGCCGCAGTCGCGGGCAGGTAGTGCGTCGCCAGGTCGAGCGCCTCGGCGAGCGTCTTCGCGTCGACGTCCACCTCGTTGTCGTTCGCCCAGCCCCGCCCGACGGCAAGGGTCTCGTCGTCGGTCATCGGCGCGAGGCGGATGACGTCGAAGAGCCGGACGACGCGGGGCCGGTTCTGGATCAGCAGCTCGTAGGCGAGCGGGTCGACCTCGCCCATGATCGTCACGTCGCCCGACTCCACCGCGGGCAGCAGCGCGTCGAGGAGGCCGCGCGGGCTCTGCGTGTGTGTCCCCGACCAGAGCGAGTCCTCGAAGTTCGGGAAGACCCAGACGATCGGGCGGCGCGCGAGCTTGGCCACGATCTCCTGAACGCGAGCTTCGAGCATGCCGATGTACATCTGGCCGGCGTTCACGTCGGCCGCGGTCGCCTGGAACGCGAGCCGAAAGCGGCTTGCTTCCGCGCGGCGGAGCGCCTCGACGATGAGCGTCGTCTTGCCGACGCCCTCTTCGCCGACGAGCAGGACCGACTTCGGCCGCGCCGCCGTGAGTGCAGACACCACCGCATCGACGGCGAGTGCGCGCGAGCCGACGATCGTCGGGCTCGGGTGCTCCCCGGGCTCGACGATCCTCCCGAGCTCTTTGAAGAAGTCGATGTCGATCGACTCGAGGCGCCACTCCTCGACGGGCGGCCCGAGGACGGCCCGAGTGCCGGGTGCGGCCTTCGCCACCAGCTCCTCGACGACCGGCTGGACGTCGACGTCGAGACGGGTGAGGTCGGCGACCGTCAGCCGCTCGCCGCGCTCGACGCGGGCGTCGAGGAACTCCGCCACCTTCTCGACGATCATGCCGCCGCTCCAGTTGTCCTCGACGTGAGCCAGGATCGCCCTCAGGACGGGCTGGTCGGACCGGGCGAGTGCGCGCAGGAGGAAGCAGCTCTCGTCGTAGCCGGCTCGGCGGAAGCGCTTCGTCGCCCGCTGCGCTCCACCCGCCGCCGAACGTGCGCCCGCCGGCGATCGCGCTGTAGGCGGCAGACCGCACCCACACCGACGCGTCGTGCAGCGCCGCGCCGAAGACGTCGTCCGGCGTGCGCCGTCGATCGGCGAGCAGCTCGACGAGCCGCGCGAAGGTCGCGTCGTCGTCGAGATCGTCGACGTCCAGCGACTCGTGGTTCCCGCTCACCTCCTTCGCCAGGTCGCGGATCCGGGCGTAGACGTCGCCTCCGCTGTGCTCGTCGGCCATGCACACGACCTTAGTACTGGAACGGGCCGCCGGAGGCGAGTTATGCCTCCCCTACACTCAGTGCGTGCAGGAAGTCCTGTCCGTTCCGAACGAGGTCGCGGCCGAGCTGGCGGGCGTCGGCGACGGCGTGCTCGACACGCTGCGCGCGCGGCTCCAGTGCACCCTGCGGCTGCGCGGCAACCAGCTCACGATCGAGGGCGAGGACGGGCAGGTCGCCGCCGCCCGCGCGGTCGTGGACGAGCTCGTCGAGCTCGTCGAGGCGGGCCACGAGATCGGCCCCGACACGGTCGGCGCCGTCGTGGCGGCGCTCGACCAGGCGGAGGACCTCCGCGAGGTCTTCGACGACGTCGTCTGGCGGCACCGCGGCAAGAAGATCGCGCCGAAGACGGTGACGCAGAAGCGCTACGTCGACGCGATCCGCGAGTGCACGGTCACCTTCGGGATCGGGCCGGCCGGCACGGGGAAGACGTACCTCGCGATGGCGCTCGCCGTCGCCGCGCTCGCCGACCGGCAGGTCGGCCGCATCATCCTCACGCGGCCCGCGGTCGAGGCCGGCGAGCGGCTCGGCTTCCTGCCCGGCGACATGCTCGCGAAGGTCGACCCGTACCTGCGCCCGCTGTTCGACGCCCTCTACGACATGCTCGACGCCGACCGGCTGAACGCGCACATGGAGCGCGGCGTGATCGAGGTCGCGCCGCTCGCCTTCATGCGCGGCCGCACCCTGAACGACTCGTTCATCATCCTCGACGAGGCGCAGAACACGAGCCCGGAGCAGATGCAGATGTTCCTGACCCGCCTCGGCTTCGGCTCCAAGGTCGTCGTCACCGGCGACGTGACGCAGGTCGACCTCCCGCGCGACCAGGCGTCGGGGCTGATCCAGGTGCGGAACATCCTCGGCTCGATCGACGGGATCGCCTTCGTCGAGTTCTCGCACCAGGACGTCGTGCGGCACAAGCTCGTCCAGCGGATCGTGGAGGCGTACAAGCTGCACGCCGAGGAGACGGGCACCGCGCGTCGCCGATGACCGTCTCCGTCGAGGTCGAGAACCGGAGCGGCGTCGACGTCGACGAGGAAGCGGCAGTCGCGCTCGCGCGGCGCGTGCTCGCGGTCGAGGGCGTCGACGCCGGGCGAGCTCGGGCTCGCGTTCGTCGGGCCGGAGGAGATGCGGGAGCTGAAGAGCGAGCACCTCGGGATCGACGAGGCGACCGACGTCCTCTCGTTTCCGATCGACGGGCGGGAGGACGTGCCGGAGGGCGTCCCCCGCGCACTCGGCGACGTCGTCCTCTGCCCGCAGGTCGTCGGCGACGCGTGGCGCGAGCCGCTCGTGCACGGACTGCTGCACCTGCTCGGCTACGACCACGGCCGCGAGATGGAGGCGAGAGAGGCGGCGCACCGATGAGCTGCTCCGTTCCTGGGGCGTCGCTCGCGGTGCGTAGGCCGGGGGAACAGTATTGGAATACGGGCCCCTGGCTGGAGCGCCGCGAGCGGCGTCAGCCTTTCGCGGAGCCCGGCTCTGCCGGGCGGGAGCGGAAGGCGGCCAGGGACGTGAGCGCTCCGCGACGGCCGCCGTCGATCATCGAGAGCTTCAACTTCGCGTTCGCCGGGATCATCCACGTGCTGCGGACGCAGCGGAACATGCGGATCCACTTCCTCGTCGCAGCCCTCGTGCTGGTCGCGGCGCTGGTCTCGGGCGTGGACAAGCTCGAGCTGATCGTGCTGCTGCTCGCGATCGCGTTCGTGCTCATCGCCGAGATGGTCAACACCGCCGTCGAGGCCGCCGTCGACGTCGCGACGACGTCGTTCGACCCGATGGCGAAGCTCGCGAAGGACATCGCGGCGGGGGCGGTGCTGATCGCGACCGCGGTCGCGGTCGCGGTCGGCTACCTCGTCTTCTCCGGCCAGGTCGCCGACCGTAGCTCGCGGTTGCTCGACCGACTCTCCGCAGGCGCCCGCGGAGCTGACCCTGATCGCGCTCTTCCTGACGACGATCATCGTCATCGGCACGAAGGCGCTCACCGGCAGCGGGACGCCGCTCCGCGGCGGCCTGCCGTCGGGGCACGCCGCGGTCGCGTTCGCCGGCTGGATGGCGATGACGCTGATCCTCGAGGGCTCCGGCTCACCGCTTCCTCATTTCGTCGCTCGCGTTCATCATGGCGTTGCTCGTGGCGCAAACCCGAATCGAATCCGGTGTCCACTCCTCCGTCGAGGTGCTCTACGGCGGGCTGCTCGGCGCGCTCGTCACCCTCGCCGTCTTCCAGCTGACGCCGTGAGCGAGGAACTGGTGCAGCCGCGCAGAGGACGTCGCCGCGAAGGCGTACGCGCCCTACTCGGAGTACCTCGTCGGGGCGGTGGTACGGGCGACGACGGCCGCGAGTTCGAGGGCGTCAACGTCGAGAACGCCGCGTATCCGCTCGGCGTCTGCGCCGAGAAGAGCGCGATCGTGAGCGCCGTCGCGGCAGGATGCCGGCCCGGCGACCTCGCCGCGATCGGCATCACCGCCTCGCCGTGCGGCGGCTGCCGGCAGTGGCTCGTGGAGTTCCGCATCCCGCAGGTGAGCTTCCGGCGGGACGACGGGTCGATCGCGACGTACGAGGCCGCCGAGCTCCTGCCCGACACCTGGGAGCTCCCGGCGGCAAGCGGCCCGTGAAGTCGGGCTTCGTCGCCGTCGCGGGCCGCCCGAACGTCGGCAAGTCGACGCTCGTCAATGCGCTCATCGGCGAGAAGGTGGCGATCACCTCGCAGGTGCCGAACACGACCCGACGCCGCATCTTCGGCGTCGGCAACGGCGACGACTACCAGCTCGTGCTGGCCGATCTGCCCGGCTTTCAACGGCCGATGGACAAGCTGACCGAGCGCATGCAACGGACCGTCGACACGTCGTTCGAGGACATCGACATCGTTCTCTTCGTGCTGTCCGCGCGCGACCGCATCGGCGGGGGCGACCGGTTCATCGCGCGCCGGGTCTACGACCTCGGCGTGCCCGTGATCGTCGCGTTGAACAAGGTCGACAACCTGAAGCCGAGCCACATCATCACCCAGATGAAGGCCGGAGCGGCGCTCGGCGACTTCCACGCGCTGCATCCCGTCTCGGCGAAGACGAAGGACGGCATCGACGAGTTGCGCGGCGACCTCGTGCACCTCCTGCCGGAGGGTCAGCCCTACTTCCCGCGCGAGGCCGCGACCGATCAGACAGTCGACGAGCGCATCGCCGAGATCATCCGGGAGAAGGCCCTCCACCTGACCCGCGACGAGGTTCCGCACTCGATCTCGGTCGAGCTCGACGAGCTCGACGACAAGGTCCTGCGGGCGTTCGTGCTCGTCGAGACGACGTCGCAGAAGCAGATCCTCGTGGGGAAACGTGGCTCCATGATCCGCGAGATCGGCGTGCGGGCGCGGCCCGAGGTCGAGCGGCTGCTGGGCCGGAAGATCTTCCTCGAGCTCGTCGTCAAGGTGCGCCCGCGGTGGCGCCGCGACGACGCGACGCTCGAGCGGCTGGGTCTCTAGGCCGGTGGACGTGGTAGGCAGGGACGACGAGCTCCGCACGATTCAGGCCTTCTTCGACGGCACGGCCGAGAGCGCGACCACAGCACTCGTGCTCGAGGGCGAGGCGGGCATCGGCAAGTCGACGCTGTGGTCGGCGGGAGCAGCGGCGGCTCGCGCGCACGGCTTCCGTGTCCTGTCCTCGCGACCCGGTGAGCTCGAGCGCGGCGTTGCCCATGCCGCGCTCGGAGATCTGCTCGAGGAGGCCTTTGCCGACGTCGCCTCGGAGCTCCCGGGCCCTCGCCGGCGCGCACTCGAGGTCGCTCTGCTCCTCCGCGAGCCGGAGGGCGCCCCGGTCGACTTCCTGACGGTGGCCGTGGCGGTCCGCACCGCACTCGAGGCGCTCGCCGAGCGCGAACCGGTACTGGTCGCGATCGACGACGTCCAATGGCTCGACGCGTCGTCGGAGAGCGCGCTCGCGTTCGCGCTGCGGCGGCTGCCCGATACCCGGATCCGACTCCTGCTCGCCCGTCGCATCGGGGTCGGTGCCGTCACCTCGGAGCTCGAGCAGGCGGTCGGCGATCGTGTCGAGCGCGTCTCCGTCGGCTCACTCAGCGCCGGTGCTCTGCAGCGGCTCATCCAGTCGCGGCTCGGGCGGGTTCTCGCCCGGCCGACCTTGCTCCGCCTCCATGAGGCCTCCGGCGGGAACCCGCTCTACGCGCTCCAGATCGCCCGCGCGCTTGGAGCGGACGTCGACCCGACGCACCCGTTGCCCGTTCCGGAAGGCCTCGAGGCGCTCGTGCGCGCACGGCTGCACGGCCTCCCGGAAGGCACGCGGGCGGCGCTGCTCCTCGCCTGCGTCCACGGCCGGTTGCCCGCTGGCCGGCTCGACGCGGGTCTACTGGAACCCGCGTTCTTGGACGGAGTGATCGAGCTCGAGGACGGCGCGATCCGCTTCACGCACCCACTCTTCTCCTCCGCGCTGTATCAGGAGGCAACTCCCGCAGCCCGGCGGCGAGCGCATGCACACATCTTCGACTGGGTCGACGATCCGCTGGCGCGAGCCCGGCACCAGGCGCTCGCGGCGGACGAACCCGACGCCGGCCTCGCCTCGACGCTCGAGGAGACGGCGCGTGCTGCGGTCGAGCATGGGGCTCCGATCGCCGCCGCCGAGCTCGCCGAGCTCGCGATCGAAGCGACGCCGGCGGAAGCACGGGAGGATCGCCGCAGGCGATCCCTTGCTGCGGCTCGCGCTCACCTCGCTGCCGGAGAAGCTGCGCGCCCGCGAGCGATCGCGCTGGAGCTGCTGGCCGAGGCAGCCTCGGGCCCGGCGCGCGCGGAGGTCCTAATGCTCCTGTCCGAGACCGAGGGGATCCAACGCACCACTCAGCTCCTCGAGGAGGCGCTTGCCGAGGCCGAGCTGGAACCTGCGCTGCAGGCGTCGCTGCACGAGCGGCTCGCGGGCCATGGGCGCTTCACCCGCGGCCATCGGTGGGCCGAGCGGCATGCGCGCCAGGCGGTCGAGCTCGCCGACGGCCTCGGCGACGACGGCCTCCGCGCCGGCGCGCTTTCGAAGCTGGCCTTCCTTCGCTTCGGTCTCGGGGAGCCGGGCGCGCCCGCCGATGCGGAGCGCGCCTACCGACTCGCCCTCGAAAGCGGCGACGAGCACCAGCGTCGCGAGACGCGGAAGACGCTCGGCCATGTGCTCGTGTGGACCTTGGAGACCACGCGCGCACGCGACCTCTTCGAAGAGCAGGACCGCGAGGGGCGCGACCGCGACGAGCGAATCGCGATGGAGGCGCACTGGTACCTGTCGCTCGTCGAGCTGCACGCGGGCCGTTGGGATCTCGCTCAGCGCCACGCGGAGAGCGCGCGAGACATCAGTGAGCAGTATGGCCGGCCGACGCCACAGCACATGTTCGCGCTCGGGCTCGTCGCCCTTCACCGCGGCGAGCTCGACCGGGCTCGTGATTTCGCCCTCCGCGGCCGAGAGCTCGCCGACAAGGAGACGGCCCATCTCGGCGGCCTTGCCGCCATCACCGGAGTCGTTGCCGCCTGGAGCGGAGACGCTACCTCTGCGCTGGAGTCCTTCGTTGCGGCCGAGCGGCACGCCGACGCAGCGGACTGGGGCGAGCCGCACTTTCGCCACTGGCGAGACGACTACATCGAGGCGCTGCTCGAGCTCGGCCGAGTGGACGAGGCGCTGGTCGTCTTGGACGACTGGGAGCACGCGGCGGAGCGGGTCGGCCGTACGTGGGTGCTCGCGAACGCTGCGCGCTGTCGCGGCCTGGCCGCCGCCGCGCGGAACGAGCTCGTCGAGGCCGTGTGGACGCTCGAGGAAGCAGTAGCGAAGCACGAGGCAGCCGGTGACGCGTTCGGCCAGGCCCGTTCGCTCTTCGCTCTCGGCGTCGCCAGGCGTCGCAGGCGGCTGAAGCGGGCGGCGCGGGACGCGATCGAGCAGGCTCTCGCCGGCTTCGAGACGCTCGGCGCGTCGAGCTGGGCCGAGAAAGCCCGCCTCGAGCTTGGGCGTGTCGGAGGCCGCACCCGCGTCGAAGGGCTCACGCCCGCCGAGCTCCGCGTCGTTGCGCTCGTGGCCGAGGGCCGGACGAACCGTGAGGTGGCGGCGGCGCTCTTCCTCGGCGAGCGCACCGTCGCGAGCCACCTCACCCACATCTACGCGAAGCTGGGTGTGCGCTCGCGCACCGAGCTCGCGCGCAAAGTTCAGACGTTCTGACGTTTCCGCAGCGGGCCGCCGGTTCTAGCGTCGGCGGCGTGCCGTGTTATCTCGTCGAGACGTACCTGGCCCGCGGCGACGCCGGAGGGCGTTCCGCGCGCGAGCGGCGGGCACGCGCGGTGGCGGACGAGCTGACGCGTGGTGGGACGCGCGTTCGGTTCGACCGATCCATTCATGTTCCGGAGGACGAGATCTGCTTCTTCGTCTTCGACGCACCGTCGAGCCGGGAGGCGACGCTCGCAGCCGAGCGCGCCACGCTCGAGCCGGTCCGGGTCGTCGAAGCGGCCTTGTCCGGAGAGGAATAGCGATGTCGAAGGCCCGCATCGGAAAGGAGAGGAGATCGTGAAGCAACGAATCAGCTGGAAGCTTGCGCTCGTGCTCGGGCTGGCCGCGTTCGTGGCTGCGGGGGTGGTGGCACTCATCCCCTCCGTGGCCTCGGCCGAGGAGGAGCAGCAGGCGCACGACCACTCGGGGCACGCGGGCCACGCGTTCGACCTGGCGAAGCTCCGCCGCGCGACGGCGAAGTACCACCGGGTCGAGGCGGCGGTCGCCGACGGCTACGAGCTCGGCTGGGTGAACGGCTCCGGTGTGAGGATCATCACCGGCTGCGTCTCCCATCCGACGGCAGGGGCGATGGGCTACCACTACTTCAACCCGGAGCTGGTTGCCGACAACGGCGTCGATCCGCTCCAGCCCGAGGTCATGGTCTACGAACGGCGCGCCGATGGAGAGCTTCACCTGGTCGCCGTCGAGTGGGTCGTACGCGGTCCCAACACGAACCCGCCCGGCGTCACCGCCGCGCCGAGCGTGCTCGGAATGGAGATGCACATCCTCGTCCCGGCCGTGGGCTTCTACCTGACGCACGCCTGGATCTGGAAGCGCAATCCGTCCGGCGTGTTCGCGGACTGGAATCCCCTCGTGACGTGCCCCTAGACCCGGGGGAAGGCGAGCGGGCTGCCCTCACGGGCGGCCCGCCCGTCGTCAGATGTCGCCCTCGAAGGTGTCGCAGGCGGTCGGATCGCCGGAGTCGAAGCCCTTCCGGAACCACGTCTGCCGCTGCTCCGACGAGCCGTGCGTCCACGACTCGCGGTCGATCCGTGCGCCGGCCTGCTCCTGGATGCGGTCGTCGCCCACGGCCGCCGCCGCGGCCAGGCCCTCCTCGAGATCGCCGCTGTCGAGCAGCTGCTCCTGGTACGCGGCGTGCGCCCAGACCCCGGCGAGGCAGTCGGCCTGGAGCTCGAGGCGCACGGAGAGCTCGTTCGCGCTTCCCGGGTCCTCCTGCTGCGCACGATTCACGTCCGCGCTCACCCCGAGCAGGTTCTGCACGTGGTGCCCGACCTCGTGCGCGAGCACGTAAGCGCGCGCGAAGTCGCCCGGCGCGCCGAAGCGCTCCGAGAGCTCGCGGAAGAACGAGAGGTCGACGTAGACCTTTCCGTCTGCGGGGCAGTAGAAGGGGCCGACGGACGACGGGGCGCTGCCGCAGCCGTTCGTCTGCACCGCCTGCTCGTACAGCACGGTCGTCGGCTTCTGGTACGTCTGACTGCTCTCCGCGAAGATCCGCTGCCACGTCTCGTCGATCTCGCCCGTGACGAAGCGGACGAACGCCTCCTGCTCGTCGTCGTCGGCCGGGGCGTTCTCGATCGCGCTCTGGCCGGCCGGCGCCGCACCGAGGCCGCCCGTGCCGGGGTCGATGCCGAAGCCGCCGCTGCCGCCGCCCGGGATCCCGCCGATCAGGAGGTAGATGACGAGCGCGATCACGAGCCCGAGCCCGCCGCCGGCCTTGCCCATCGGAATGGGTAGGCCGCCGCCGCCGAGCATGCCGCCGCCCGCTCCACGCCGGTCCTCGATCTGTCCGGAGCCGCCCCTACGCCACTTCACCTGGCTGTCCTTCCCGCTCGGGCCGGTTCTAGTCGCTCCGGCGTACACTCCGAGTATGGCCCAGGCGCCCGCACTCCCGCGCGGCTTCGAGCTGCCGCTCGAGCCCCGACTGCCCCGGATCGGCGCGGTCGACGCCGTCGCGCTCGAGGAGCGCGCGGCAACGCTCGCCAAGCGCTCGATCAAGAAGGAGTCGAAGCTGCAGGCGTTCGAGCTCGCCGTGCGGATGATGGACCTGACGACGCTGGAGGGCGCCGACACGCCCGGCAAGGTCGCGGCGCTGTGCTCCAAGGCCCTGCGGCCCGACCCCGTCGATACCTCGGTGCCGCCCGTCGCCGCGGTCTGCGTCTACCCGAACCTCGTTCCGGTGGCGAGGCAGCGGCTGGAGGGCTCGACCGTGAAGGTCGCGTCGGTCGCGACGTACTTCCCCTCCGGCCAGGCGCCGCTCGACGTCAAGGTGCAGGAGGTGCGCGACGTCGTCGAGCTCGGCGCGGACGAGGTCGACATGGTGATCGACCGAGGCGCGTTCCTCTCCGGCCGCTACGCCAAGGTCTACGACGAGATCGTCAAGGTCAAGGAGGCCTGCGGGCCGGTGCACCTGAAGGTGATCCTCGAGACCGGCGAGCTCGGCACCTACGACAATGTCCGCCGCGCCTCGCTCCTCGCGATGGCCGCGGGCGCCGACTTCATCAAGACCTCGACGGGCAAGGTGAGCCCGGCGGCGACGCTGCCGGTGACCCTGTGCATGCTCGAGGCGATCCGCGACGTGCACGAGGAGACGGGACGCGTCGTCGGCATGAAGCCCGCCGGCGGCATCCGCAACGCGAAGCAGGCGATCCAGTACCTCGTCGTCCTCCACGAGACCCTCGGTCTGCAGTGGATGACGCCCGACCTCTTCCGCTTCGGCGCCTCGTCGCTCCTGAACGACGTGCTGATGCAGATCCGCAAGCAGAAGACCGGCCAGTACCAGTCCCCCGACTACTTCACGATTGACTGATGGCGGTCGAGCATCACAAGCCGACGACGCCCGCGCTCACCGACTGGGAGTACGCGCCGGCGCCGGAGGCCCGCGACATCGTCCGGCTCGAGGAGCGCTACGGGCTCTTCATCGGCGGCGAGCTCGTCGACCCGCGCTCGCGGGAGTGGTTCCCGACGATCTCGCCCGCGTCCGAGGAGCAGCTCGCCGAGGTCGCGCAGGCGAGCGCGGAGGACGTCGGAGCGGCCGTGGAGGCGGCGCGAGGGGCGTTCGCGGACGGCTGGTCGAAGCTGGCGGCGTCGGAGCGGGCGAAGTACCTCTTCCGGATCGCGCGGATCCTCCAGGAGCGCTCGCGCGAGCTGGCCGTGCTGGAGAGCCTCGACGGGGGCAAGCCGATCCGCGAGAGCCGCGACGTCGACCTGCCGCTCGCGGCCGCGCACTTCTTCTACTACGCGGGCTGGGCGGACAAGCTGGAGTACGCCTTCCCGAACCGGAAGCCGAGGCCGCTCGGGGTCGCCGGCCAGATCATCCCGTGGAACTTCCCGCTGCTCATGCTCGCGTGGAAGATCGCGCCGGCCCTCGCAGCCGGGAACACGGTCGTGCTGAAGCCGGCGGAGACGACGCCGCTAACGGCCCTGCTCTTCGCCGACGTCTGCCGTCAGGCTGAGCTCCCGCCCGGCGTCGTCAACATCGTCACCGGCGACGGCTCGACCGGCGCCGCGCTCGTCACGCACCCGGACGTCGACAAGATCGCGTTCACCGGCTCGACCGAGGTCGGCAAGGCGATCCAGCGCGAGCTGGCCGGCACCGGCAAGAAGCTCACGCTCGAGCTCGGCGGCAAGGCCGCGAACATCATCTTCGACGACGCAGCGCTCGACGGCGCGGTCGAGGGGATCGTCAACGGGATCTACTTCAACCAGGGCCACGTCTGCTGCGCGGGCTCGCGTCTGCTCGTCCAGGAGTCGATCTACGAGCAGACGATCGCGAAGCTCAAGCGCCGGCTCCTGACCCTGCGTCTCGGCGACCCGCTCGACAAGAACACGGACATCGGCGCCATCAACTCGAAGATGCAGCTCGAGAAGATCACCGAGCTCGTCGAGTCGGGGAAGCAGGAGGGCGCCGAGATCTACCAGCCGCCGTGCCGCTTGCCCGAGAAGGGCTACTGGTTCGCGCCGACCGTCTTCACGAACGTCGCCCAGAGCTACCGGATCGCGCAGGAGGAGATCTTCGGCCCGGTGCTCTCGGTGCTGACGTTCCGCACGCCCGAGGAGGCGGTCGAGAAGGCGAACAACACCGCCTACGGGCTCTCCGCCGGGGTCTGGACGGAGAAGGGCTCGCGCATCCTCTGGATGGCGCAGCGGCTCCGGGCCGGCGTCGTCTGGGCGAACACGTTCAACCGCTTCGACCCGTCGTCCCCGTTCGGCGGCTACAAGGAGTCGGGCTTCGGCCGCGAGGGCGGACGCCACGGGCTCGAGCCGTACCTGGAGTTCGAGTGAGCCGTCTCCCGGTCCGGAAGACGTACAAGCTCTTCATCGGCGGCGACTTCCCGCGCTCGGAGTCGGGCCGCACGTACGAGGCGCAGGGGCAGAACGTGGCGCGCGCCTCGCGCAAGGACGCCCGCGACGCCGTCAAGGCGGCGCGCGGCGCCCAGGCCGGTTGGGCCGCCGCGACGGCGTACAACCGAGGCCAGGTGCTCTACCGCCTCGCGGAGATGATGGAGACCCGCGCGGGCGACCTCGCCGCCGTCTGCTCGGGCAAGAAAGAGGTCGAGGCGGCCGTCGATCGCGTCGTCTGGTACGCGGGCTGGGCGGACAAGCTCGCGCAGGTGATCGGCTCGTCGAACCCCGTCGCCGGGCCCTACTTCAACTTCACCGTTCCCGAGCCGACCGGCGTCGTCGCCATCCTGGCGCCGGAGGAGCCGGCGCTCGGCGGGCTCGTGTCGCGGGTCGCGCCGGCGCTCGTCGGCGGCAACGCCGTCGTCGTGCTCGCGTCGGAGTCGATGCCGCTGGCGGCGATCGAGCTCGCGGAGGCGATCGCGACGTCCGACGTGCCCGGCGGCGTGGTCAACGTGCTCACGGGCTCCCGGGACGAGGTCGGCCCGATACTCGCGGGCCACATGGACGTGAACGCGCTCGACGTCACCGGCGCCGACGGCCTCACGCCGGAGCTCGAGCGCCTCGCCGCCGACAACGTCAAGCGGGTCGTCCACGGCACGGCCGACGAGCAGAGCCCGTGGGCGATCTCGAGCTTCCTCGAGCTGAAGACGGTCTGGCACCCGGTTCGGGCAGTAGCGGGCGGCCAGTAGCGGGCGGCCGTAGCGCGCTACCGGTCGGTCGCGTAGATCGCCGTTCGCAGCTCGCCGTTCCGCGGCGGGGAGGCATGCGCGTACACCGCCACCGGGCGGCCGCGCGACCACGTGACGCCGATGTAGTCCGCGAGCATGCGGCCGAGCGTCGTCTGCGGCATCCAGTCGAACGACATCCGCCGCGCGTTCAGCCGCTGCGGCGCCGACCAGCGCACCCCGTCCGCCGACGTCACGAGCTCGACGTCGGCCCCGGTCGGGAAGAGGCGTAGAAGAGAATCGCCAGCCGCCCGGTCGCCGGGTCGACGCCGATCGTCGGCATGACGGCGTTCCGCCCGGACGTGACGCGCCGCGGCGCCGACCAGGTGGCGCCGTCGGCCGAGCGGGTGAGCACGACGTCGTTCGCCGTGCACGCGGCGCGGAACCGGCAGTCCTGCCAGGTGACGAGGATGCCGCCGCCTCGATCCAGCTCCGCCGCCACGAGCGGCGGCGCGCGGAACGGCTGCGCGCTCCGCGTCCGCAGGTCGCTGATCTGGACCGGCGCGCCAAGGGTGACGCCGCCGTCGTTCGAGGTGATGGCGACGATGGTCTGCGCCGTCTGGGCCCAGGAGCTGATCACGAGCCGGCCGGTCGGCTGCACGACCGGGATCACGCCTGTGAGGTAGATCGGCGAGGTCACGGGCGGCGACCACGTCAGGCCGCCGTCGTCCGAGCGTTGCAACGCGAAGACCTCGCCGCTCGGCTGCAGGTCGGTGTAGGCGAGGTAGCAGCGGCCGCGGTACGGGCTCGACGTGCCGTTGTCGCAGGTGAGCCACTGCTTGTCGTAGGCCAGCTCCGCAGTCGGCGAGATCGCCGCCTCGACAGGGCCGCTCCAGGCGATCCCGTCCCGCGACCGGTGCATCGTGAGCCGCGTCGCGATGCCGTTCTGGATCGCGAGCCCGGAGATCAACCAGACGCCGTGCCTGGCGCTGTAGGCGACGACCGGATCGCTGGCGCGGTCGGACAGTCCGGGCGGCACCGACGCCGTCGTCAGGCTCGGCAACAGGCCGCGGCGCCAGGTTCGGCCGCCGTCCTTCGACGTCGCGAAGCCGAGATTCGTCGCTCCGCCGGAGCTCCGCCGCCCGACCTGGAAGGTCGTGACCGTGGTGGCGCCGACGGTGAAGCTGTCGGGCTCCGCCTGCGTCTCGTGGTGGCTCTCCGGGTTCGTATAGGGATCGCGCGAGAGGCGTCGGCTGACGACCTCGCAGTCCTGACCGACGCGGTCCTGCGGGTCGGCCACGACGACGTCGCGACCCGGGCCGCACGAGATCACGTCGACACCGCTGTCGTACTCGGCCGCGATCCGGTCGTTCCCGCGGCCGGCGGCGATCGAGTCGGCGCCTTCCCGTCCGGCGAGCTCGTCCGCCCGGGGCGTGCCGACGATGCGCGCAACCGGCGCGGCGCCGGCCGCGGCGCCGCCGGCGAGCACCGCGAGCATCAGCAGGCCGACGAGGCGGGCGCGCACGGACGTGAACCTACCCGCCTTCCGGTTAACCAGGTGTTAGCCTGACCGCGCGTGGCCACCCCGAGACGTCTGAGCCAAGCCATCTCCGAGGGTGACGGGATCTCGCTCATCGTCGCGGTCGACGGTGCCGAGTCCGCGGCGGAGGCGGAGCGAGCCGGCGCGAAGGCCGTGGTTTTCGGCGCGGGTGGGGGCGATGCGCGGCCGGTGCGCGCCGCGACGACCGTTCCCCTGATCCTCCTCGACGACGACACCCACGGCGTCGCCGACGCCTGCGTCGTGTCGGTCGGTGCGCCCGCGCCTCCGGGCGACACCGAGCTGATCTTCAACGTCACGAGCGACGACGAGCTCGAGGACGTGCTCGAGCGGCACGATCCGGAGATCCTGCTGCTCGCACCGGGTGACCACGGGGTCGAGCCCGTGCTCGAGCTGCTTGCCGACGTGCCCGCGGGGAAGCTGGCGATCGGGGTCCTGTGGGAGCCGGCGGACGAGGAGCTGGCCGAGCTCGAGCGGGCCGGCTGCGACGCCGTCCTCGTCGGTGCCCGCGCTCCCACGGCCTGACCGCCGCACGGGGGTCGCGCTCGCCGGCGTGCTGCTCCTGGCAGCGGCGCTGCGGCTGCCGGGACTCCGCTACGGCCTGCCGTTTCCGCTGCTGAACCCGGACGAGGGCTCGATCGTGCCGCGGGCGTGGGCGATCGGCCACGGGGACGGCCTCGACCCCGGTTGGTACGACTACCCGAGCCTGCTCTTCTACCTCCTGGCGCCGTTCGAGGCACTGGCCGACGGGCCTTCGTACGGCAGTTGCCCGCGCCGTCGCCGCCGCGATCGGCATCGCCGGCGTCGGCGCTGCCTGGTGGCTCGGGCGGGTCGCCTACGGGGCGCCGGCGGCGCTCGTCGCCGGTGCGGCGACCGCCGTCGCGACGGTGCACGTGACCTATTCGCACATGGCGGTGACCGACGTGCTCTTGACGGCCGGGATCACCGTCGCCCTCGCGCTGCTCGTCGTCGATCGGCTGGAGTGGGCCGGCGTCGCGATCGGCCTGGCGGTCTCCGCGAAGTATCCGGGCGCGTTTCTCGCCGTGCCCCTCCTGCTCGCCGGCTGGGGTCGCTGGCGCCGGCTCGCCGCGGCGGCGGGTCTCGCGCTGGCCTCGTTCGCGCTGACGAGCCCGTTCGTGCTCCTGAACATCGGCGCCGCCTGGGACGACGTGTCGCGGGTCCAGCGCCTGGCCCGCGAGGGCTGGCTCGGCTTCGAGAACGACCATGCGACGCCGATCGCGTTCCTCGACCGGTTGTGGGAGAGCCTGGGGCCCGTGCTGCTCGTCGCCGCGGTTGGGCTCGCGCTCGCGCTCCGGGCGCTTGTGTTGAATCAACACAAGCGCTCGGCCCGGCGCGCGGATCTCGTCCTCGCGTCCTTCGTCCTCGTCTACGCCGTCCAGCTCCTGACGCTCGACGCGCATTTCGACCGCTACGTCCTGCCGCTGGTGCCGGTGCTGGGCGCCTTCGCCGGGCGCATCAGGCCGCTCGTCCCCGTTGCGCTCGTCCTGCTCGTCGTGCCGCTCGCGTGGTCGGTGGGTGAGGTGCGCGAGCTGAGGCGAACCGACACGCGGCTCGTCGCGCACGCCTGGATCGAGGACAACGTTCCGCGCGACGCCCTCGTCGCGGTCGATCCGTCGACGCCGCCCGTCGAGCCGCGGCGAGCACTTCGGCTCGAGCTTCCCGGCCCCGGCCGGCCCAGCGACCCCGCGCGCGACCTGGCGGAACTGCGTGCCCGCGGGGTCGCGTACGCGCTCGTCACCGGCGCCGTCGCCGACCGCGTGCTCGCCGCGCCCGCCGAGTACCCGCGCGAGACGCGGTTCTACCGCGAGCTGGAGGCCTCGGCCACCCGCGTCTGCTGCGGGTCGAGCCCGGGGGTGGCCTCGCCGGGCCGTGGGTCGCCGTCTACCGGCTCTAGCCGAAGAAGGCCCGCGCGGTGTCGTACCAGTGGGGCGGCACCGTCTTGAGCTCGGCGGTCGCCTCCGAGAGCGGGACCGCGACGATCGCGTCCCCGTGCAGCGCCGCCATCTGGCCGAACTGGCCCTCGTGGGCGAGGTCGGCTGCCTTCAGCCCGTACCGCGTCGCGAGCACGCGGTCGCGCGGCGTCGGTGTCCCGCCACGCTGCACGTGGCCGAGCACCGTCACCCTCGTCTCGTAGCCGGTGCGCTGCTCGATCTCGTGCCCGAGCGCCTCGCCGACGCCGCCGAGGACGACGTGGCCGAACTGATCCGTCTCGCGCGCCTCCCCGGCGACGAGCCGCCGCTCGCCCGACTCGTACGTGAGCTCGTAGCCCTCGCTGACGACGATGATCGAGAAGTCCTTGCCCGCGTCGTGGCGCTTCTGCACCTGGCGGCAGGCCTCCTCGACCGTGACGGGCTGCTCCGGGATCAGGATGACGTCGGCTCCGCCCGCGATGCCGCTGTGGACGGCGATCCAGCCCGTGTGCCGGCCCATCACCTCGACGACCATCACCCTGTTGTGCGACTCGGCCGTCGTGTGCAGCCGGTCGATCGCCTCCGTCGCGACCGTCACGGCCGTGTCGAAACCGAACGTGTAGTCCGTCGCGTTGAGGTCGTTGTCGATCGTCTTCGGAACGCCGACGACCGGGAACTCGTGCTCGGCATACAGCCTCGCGGCGACGCCCAGCGTGTCCTCGCCGCCGATCGCGACGAGCGCGTCCAGACCCGCGCGGGTGATGTTCTCGAGCACCCGTTCGACACCGCCCTCGACCTTGTACGGGTTTGTGCGCGTCGTCCCGAGAATCGTGCCGCCGCGCGGGAGAATCCCCGAGATCTCCCGGCGCCCGAGCGGCTCGACGATCCCCTCGACGAGCCCGCGCCAACCCTCCCGCACGCCGACGACCTCCCAGCCGCGGTCGAACGAGCGCCGCGACACGGCCCGGATGACGGCGTTCAGTCCCGGGCAGTCGCCGCCGCCCGTGAGGATGCCGACTCGCTGCGTCATGGGCGCAGTCTGCCGCGTCGCGCCGGCAGGCGTCGTTGCAAGGGCGACCCAGGGGTGCAACGATCCACCGGCGTGGGCGATGGGGGAAGATTTGCCGCCGCTCTCGCGTCTGGTGAGGGATGCGCCCTTCCCCGGGGCGCCGAGAGAAGGGAGTTCGGATGGAGATGACGAGCGCGACCGCGGAGCTCGTCAAGGCCGACGACCTCAACGCCGAGCTCGCCGCCATCACGGCCACGATCAGCCGGGCCGAGGTCGAGGAGGCGTTGGGCGCCGCCGAGCCGCCGGAGCTCTTTCTCGAGCTCATGCGCGACGGCGACGAGCGGTTCGAGGTCAGCGTCGCCTGGCGGCGTGACGATCTCGAGCGGTTGCTCGACCAGGCCGAGGGCGACGCGATCCGGCTCATGTTCGAGCGCGACGATCTCGAACGTGCCGTCGACGACGTCGAGGTGCACGGCCTCCGGGATCGTGCCCTCGTGCTCACCGTGGCGGCCGCCACGGCCGCTGCCGCTGCGTCGGCGACGTCGAACGCGGCAGCTGCGATCGCCGAGAGCGGGACCACGGGCGCGCAGCCGGTCGTGACCAGCGTCCACGACGAGGCCGGGCTCACCGCGCGCGGCATCGAGGCGACGCCGACGCACGACGAGGCGACGCTCGCAGCCCGCGGGATCGAGGCTCAGCCGACGTCATCGATCCACGACGAGGCAGGGCTGGCGGCCCGGGGTATCGAGTCCACGGCGACGCACGACGAGGTGGGCCTCGCGGCCCGCGGGATCGAGGCCGAGCCCGTGGCCGCCGTGCACGACGAGGCGGGCCTGGCGACCCGGGGTATCGAGGCGACGCCGACGCACGACGAGACGACGCTTGCGGCCCGTGGGATCGACCCGGCTCCGGCCGTCCACGACGAGGCGACCCTCGTCGACCGCGGCATCGTGGCGCCGGTCGCGTCGGTGCACGACGAGACCACGCTCGCGGCTCGCGGCATCGCACCGACGCCGGTCTCCGGCGACGACGGGTTCACCGTCGACCTTCCGTCCGTCGACGCTCCGACGGCGGCCGTCGCCGGTGGCGTTGCGGGAGGGATCGCGCTGCTGATCACGGCGGCCGCCTTCGCGCGCAGGCGCGACGGCGGCGTACAGCCGACCTAGCGGTTCGCATCTCACGGCGCTCGGGGGGACCGCAAGGTCCCTCCGAGCCACGTGCATGCCGAAGGTGGGAATCGAACCCACACGCCCCGGAGGGCACCGGATTTTGAGTCCGGCGCGTCTGCCAGTTCCGCCACTTCGGCTCGGAGAGGGATGTTAGCCCGGCTCTGGTGGAGCTTCCGTATGCGGCCGAAGGCCCGCTTCGGCCGGCCGGGAGGCGACGTGAGATTGGCGATTTTCGCGAGCGAGGAGGGGGATCGCGGCGGAACCATGGGTTCCCCCGCGCTTCTTAACGCATCCTCAAAGTTGCTAGCGGCATCGTTTGCCCGGATACTTCCCGCTTCGCTGTTGCAGGTCTCTATGTCGGCGGCTTGAACCTGCAGCGGCAAACCGTCATTCAGGTTGAGGAGGAGGAACGCAGTTGATGTCAAGAAAGCATGGCTGGTTGGCCATTCTCGCCCTGCTCGTCGCCGCTCTCGCACTCGCGGCGGCCGGCTGCGGCGGCGATGACGACGACGAAGCTTCAGGCGACACGACAGAGGAGTCGAGCGGCTCGACGGGCGATATCGAGGCGCTGCCCTCGTCGTCGTGCACCGCGATCGAGTACGAGGGCGAGGGCGATCCTGACGTGCTGCTGGCGTCGGACTTCCCGCTCCAGGGCTCGTCGCGGACGCAGACGACGCAGATCGTCGAGGCGATCCGCTTCCTCCTCGAGCAGCAGGACTGGAAGGCCGGCGATCACAACGTCGCGTACCAGTCGTGCGACGACGCGACGGCGCAGGCCGGCAAGTGGGACTCGGGCAAGTGCTCGACGAACGGGCAGGCCTATGCCGGGAACGAGAAGGTCGTCGGTGTCATCGGCACCTTCAACTCCGGCTGCGCCGCCATCATCATCCCGGTCCTGAACAACGCTCCGGGCGGCGGCGTCGCGATGATGTCGCCGGCGAACACGTACGTCTGCCTGACCGAGGGCGGGCCGGGCTGCGACACCACCGAGCCCGACAAGTACTACCCGACGGGCACGCGCAACTACGCCCGCGTCGTCGCGCACGACGCCTACCAGGGCGCGGCCATGGCCGAGTTCATGCAGGCGCAGGGCGTCAAGAGCCTCTACGTCCTGAACGACAAGGAGGCGTACGGCCTCGGCGTCGCGACGAACACCCGCAACGCGGCGGAGCACCTCGGCATCGAGATCGCCGGGTTCGCCGCCTGGGATCCGAAGGCCGCCAGCTACGAGGCGCTCTTCAACACGATCAAGGCATCCGGCGCAGACGCCGTCTTCCTCGGTGGCCTGATCGACGAGAACGGCGCCCAGGTGATCAAGGACAAGGTGGCCGTGCTCGGCGCGAACGACGGCGCCGTCAAGCTGTTCGCACCGGACGGGTTCACGACCCAGCAGACGATCGACGAGGCCGGCGAGTCGGCGGCCGGGATGTTCCTCAGCGTCGCCGGCGTGCCGATCGACGAGTTCAAGGGCGAGGGAGCGACCTTCGCCGAGGACTTCCTGCCGCGGCTCGGCGGCAAGCCGATCGACCCGTACGCGATCTACGGCGCACAGGCCGCACAGATCATGATCGACGCGATCGGGGCCTCCGACGGCACGCGCCAGGGCGTGATCGAGGCGATGTTCAACGCCGAGGTCACGCGACGGCCTGCTCGGCACGTTCGAGATCAACGAGAACGGCGATCCCGCGCAGGCAGGCGGTGCCGTCGTCGGCTTCACGATCTACCGGGCGACGACGAAGCTCGAGACCGAGACGACGCTCTCGCCCAAGCAGGAGAACGTCGACGCCGCACGGGGCACGTAACCCGTCAGGCGATAGTCCGCGATCGTTCGAGGGAGGGCTTGTGCCCTCCCCCGAACGTCATAGGATCGCCAGATCAACTCGTCCGCTCGCACCGAGATCCTGCCGCTCGACCGCCTCCGCGGGCTGCTGCCCCACAGCATCGTGTCCGCGCTCGGGACGGTCTGTCTCGTGCTCCTGGCGGTCTGGGTGGTCGTCAATCTCTTCCAGGATCCGACCAGGTTCTTCAACATCCTCCTGATCGGCCTCACCAACGGCTCGGTGTACGGCCTGATCGCGCTCGGCTACACGCTCGTCTACGGCATCCTGCAGCTGATCAACTTCGCGAACGGCGACGTGTTCGCGCTCGGCGGCCTCGTCGCGAGCACGATGATCCTGACGGTCTTCGACATCTCGACTGCCGACTCGGCGGCCGTGATCGTCCTCGGCATCGCGGCGACGCTCGCAGTCGCGATGGCCTTCTCGGCGAGCCTCAACGCGGGCATCGAGCTCGTCGCCTATCGCCGGCTCCGCAACGCGCCGCGGCTCGCGCCGCTCATCACCGCGGTCGGCATGTCGTTCATCCTCCAGAACCTCGGCCTCATCTTCTGGGGCGTGAACTACACGTCCGTGCCCCGCCTCGTGCCGAACTCGATCGCGTTCTCGATCGGCGACGTCAACTTCCAGTGGAACAAGATCGCGGTGATCCTGATCACGATCCCCGTGTTGCTCGCGCTCACGTACCTCGTCCGCTCGACGAGGCAGGGGAAGGCGATGCGGGCGACCTCGCAGGACCCCGAGGCGGCGGCGATGATGGGCGTCAACGTCAACCGGACGATCTCGTTCACGTTCATCCTCGCGGGCGGGCTCGCCGGCGCGGCCGGGCTGCTCTTCCTCCTCAACTTCACCACCATCCGCTACGACCAGGGCTTCCAGCTCGGGCTGATCGCGTTCACGGCCGCCGTGCTCGGCGGCATCGGGAACATGACCGGCGCGCTCGTCGGCGGACTGACGATCGGGCTCATCGAGGCCTTCAACGAGGGGCTCGACTGGCAGACGCCGGGGAGCGACTGGACGCGCTCGATGGTGTTCGGCCTCCTGATCGCGATCCTCGTCTTCCGGCCGGAGGGGATCCTCGGCGAAAGGACACCGGAGGGGCAATGAGATACCGCACCCGCGCCCACCCCAAGGCCGCAGACGACGCCGCCCGCCTGGAGCCGCTGCGCGCGCGCTGGAACCAGCTGCCGCACTGGGTGCAGGTCGGTCTCGTGCCGACCGTCCTCGCGGTGCTCGCGTTCCTCTACCCGTACTACGCGAGCAGCCTCCCGGGCGCTTTCCCCGCCGTCGGGACGATGGTGATCATGCTCGTCTTCACGATGATGGCCGTCGGCCTGAACATCGTCGTCGGCTACGCGGGCCTGCTCGACCTCGGCTACGTCGCGTTCTACGCGGTCGGTGCGTACACGGCGGCCTGGCTGGCGTCGCTGCACTTCAGCCAGGTCAGCTTCCACCTCGGCTCGGTCGGGATCGAGCTCGGATGCGGTCGGCATCCATCTCTCGATCTGGCTCGTGCTGCTGATCGCCGGCGGGCTGACGGCCCTGGCGGGCATCCTCATCGGCCTGCCGACGCTCCGGCTGCGCGGCGACTACCTCGCGATCGTGACGCTCGGCTTCGGCGAGATCATCCCGCAGGTCGTCCGGAACGGCGACAGCTTCGGCGGCTTCAACCTGACGAACGGCAGCTTCGGCATCAGCCCGATCGACTCGCCGGGCTTCGGCGAGGTGGGGGAGTCGCTCGGCCTGCCGCTCAGCTTCCAGCAGTCGTTCGACCGCGCGCGCTGGTTCTACTGGGTCGCGCTCGCGCTGCTCCTGATCACGGTCTTCTGCTCCGTGCGACTGCGGGACTCGCGACTCGGGCGAGCGTGGATCGCAATCCGTGAGGACGAGACCGCGGCGGCCGCGATGGGGATCCCGCTGATGCAGACGAAGACGTGGGCGTACGCGCTCGGCGCCTTCTTCGGCGGCGTCGCCGGCGCGTACTACGCGACGTTCAAGAGCGGGGCCTTCCCGAGCGACTTCTTCTTCAACTTCTCCGTGTTCCTGCTCTGCATGGTCGTCCTGGGCGGCATGGGCTCCGTCTGGGGCGTCGTCGTCGGCGGGCTCTTTCTCTCCTATCTCGACCAGGAGGGCCTCGCGAAGACAGGGAACTGGGTCAGCGAGAACATCAGCGTGCCGCTCTTCGACGAGGCGATCGACGTGCCGAAGTACAACTTCCTCGTCTACGGCCTGATCATCGTCCTCGTGATGCTGATACGGCCCACCGGACTGATACCCGAGCGGCGCCGCCGGAAGGAGATGGCGGAAGGCGTCCACGACGAATCGCTGTACGACGTCTCCGCATGAGTGCACTCGCCGTCGAGCCCACTCCGCAGGACCTGCTGCTCGATGCGGCGCAGATCCGCAAGGAGTTCGGCGGCCTCGTGGCCTCGAACGACGTCGACTTCACGATCCCGCGCGGCTCGATCGTGTCGCTGATCGGCCCCAACGGGGCCGGGAAGACGACCTTCTTCAACATGCTGACCGGCGTCTACAAGCCGACGGCGGGGAAGATCCGTCTTCGACGACACCGACATCACCGGCATGCCGCCGCACAGCGATCACGAGGCTCGGCATCGGCCGCACCTTCCAGAACATCCGTCTCTTCCCGCAGATGACCGCGCTCGAGAACGTGCTCGTCGGCATGCACTCGCGGATGCACGCCGGTGTGTTCGGTGCCATCTTCCGCAACCCGCGCACACGGCGCGAGGAGCGGGAGGCGGTCGAGCGCGGCCGGGAGCTCCTGCGCTACTCGGGCCTGCGCGACCCGCCACGACGACTACGCCGTCGAGCCTGCCCTACGGCGACCAGCGTCGGCTCGAGGTCGCGCGCGCGCTCGGCACCGAGCCGAAGCTGCTGCTGCTCGATGAGCCGACGGCCGGCATGAACCCGCAGGAGACGGCCGACTTCATCGGCTTCGTCTCGCGCCTGCGCGACGAGCGCAAGCTGACCGTGCTCCTGATCGAGCACGACATGAAGGTGGTGATGGGCGTCTCCGACCGCGTGACCGTGCTCGAGTACGGCGAGAAGATCGCCGAGGGGTCGCCGCAGGACGTCCAGCGCGACGAGCGCGTGATCGAGGCCTATCTCGGCAAGGGGGCGGCGAGCGGCGATGAGTAGCCCCGGCCAGAACGGCGGCGTCGTCCTCGAGCTCGAGGACGTCCACACCTACTACGGCTCGATCCACGCGCTGAAGGGCATCTCCCTGCGCGTGCACGACGGCGAGATCGTGACCCTGATCGGCGCGAACGGCGCCGGCAAGTCGACGACGCTCCGCTCGATCAACGGGCTCAACCACCCGCGGAGCGGCCTGATCCGCTTCGCCGGCCGCGACATCACGAACGAGCGGCCGCACGACATCGTCGCCTCCGGCATCTCGCAGTCGCCCGAGGGGCGCCGTCTCTTCCCGCGCATGTCCGTCTACGAGAACCTCGAGATGGGCGCCTTCCAGCGCACCGACCGCTCGACGCTGCGCGAGGACTTCGACCGGGTCTACGAGCTCTTCCCGCGCCTGGCCGAGCGGCGAACGCAGAAGGCGGGGACGCTCTCCGGCGGCGAGCAGCAGATGGTGGCGATCGGGCGTGCGCTCATGGCCCGGCCGAAGCTGCTCCTGCTCGACGAGCCGTCGATGGGCCTCGCGCCGATCTTCGTCGAGAAGATCTTCGAGATCGTGCAGGAGATCAACGCGCAGGGAACGCCGATCCTGCTCGTCGAGCAGAACGCGCTCATGGCCCTCGACGCCGCCAGCCGCGGCTACGTGCTGGAGACCGGCAGGATCGCGCTCGAGGGGCCGGCGAAGGAACTGCGCGACAACGAGCAGGTGCGGAAGACCTACCTCGGCGAGGGGTAAGTTGCAGGCATGAGCGAGCCGGCGCGTCCGCAACCGGCGGAGAGTGTGGTCGTGGTCCCGCTGGCCGCAACGCGACGGGCCGGCACGTGGGGCCTGCTCGGCGCCGTCTTCCTCTCCGGCGCGGTGCTGCTCGGGGTCGAGATGGCGGCGAGCCGCGTGCTCGCGCCCTACTTCGGCAACTCGCTCTTCGTCTGGGCCGCGATCATCGGCGTCATCCTCGGCGGCCTGGCCGTCGGCTACTGGTTCGGCGGCGCGCTCGCCGACCGCTTCCCGACGCCGCTGACGCTCGCCGTCGTCATCGCCGGCGGCGCCGTGGCCGTGCTCGCGATCCCGCTGCTCGACCGGCCGGTGATCGAGTGGGTGCTCGGCTGGGATCCCGGGCCGCGGCTCGACCCCGTCCTCTGCGCGGTGCTCCTGTTCGGGCCGATGAGCGTGCTCCTCTCCGCCGTCGGGCCGGTCGCGGTGCGCCTGCAGGTGCGCGCGCTGCCGCGGGTCGGGCGCACTGCGGGCAGGACGTTCGCGATCTCGACCGCGGGCAGCATCGCCGGCACGTTCGTGACCGCGTTCTGGCTCATCCCGGAGCTCGGGATCGAGCAGCTCTTCGTGTTCGGCGCGGCGGCGCTCTTCGGCACCGCGGCCCTCGTCGGGGCTGCGGGCCGGCTGCGCGCCGTGGCCGCCGCCGGCCTCGCGCTCGCCTCGTCGTCGGCGCGTACGCCGTCTCGCTCGGCACGCAGCACATCGAGCCGCTGACGGCGACGTCGGCGCAGAACTGGTCGCCGCTCTACCGCACGCGCGGCTACGGCTATCTCGACGTCCGCGACCCGCGGGCGGTGCTCGAGACGCAGGGGCTCGACGTCGTCTTCGCCGAGGACACGCGCTACCACCGTCTCGCGGTCGTCGACGACGAGGAGACGCGGTACCTCCGCTTCGACAACTCCCTGCAGAGCGCGATGTACCTCGGCGACCCCTTCCGGACGCGCTACCGCTACACCGACTTCTTCCATCTCGGCATCGCGTACAACCCGGACGCGCGGAACGTGCTCTTCGTCGGCCTCGGTGCGGGCTCCTCGGAGAAGCGGCTGTGGCGCGACTTCCCGCAGCTGCAGATCGAGGCGGTCGAGCTCGACCCGGTCGTCGTCGACGTCGCCTACCGCTACTTCGAGCGTGCCGCGCGACCCGCGGCTGCGCATCCGGGTCGGCGACGGCCGGCGCTTCCTCGCGGCGGACGAGCGCCGCTGGGACGTGATCGTGATCGACGCGTTCTTCGCGGACGCGATCCCGGCGCACCTCGTCACGCGCGAGTTCCTCGAGCTCGTGCGCACACGTCTCGCACCCGGCGGCGTCGTCGTCACGAACGCGATCGGCGCGATCGAGGGCCCGGGCTCGCGCCTCTTCCGCTCGATCTACAAGACCTACCGCACGACCTTCCCGACCGTGCTCGTGCACCCGACCATCCTCGCCGGCGACCAGGGCGACGAGCAGTACCGGAACCTGATCCTCGTCGGGACGGAGAAGGCGGTCCCCGGCCGGCGCCAGCTGGCGGACCGGTGGTCGGAGATCCGGCGTGCGACGCCGGGCGTGCCCGACCTCGAGCAGCCGATCCTCGACCGCCGCGACGGCCACATCCCGACGGACGACGTGCCGGTGCTGACGGACGACTACGCGCCGACGGACGCGCTCCTGCTCCTCTTCCAGTAGCGACTCGGTCGGGCCGACCTCGAGCGGGAAGTAGGGCGGGCCGAGCAGGAGCCCGAGCCTGGCGCGTGCCGCCGGCGCGACCGTGCGCCATCTCGAGCGCCGGTGCGATTCCGTGGGTCGGGACGAGGCCGAGCGTCCGCGCGGCCTGCGTGGTCGCGGCACCCGGCGACGACGACCGCGCCGAGCTGGTCGAACGCCGGCTGGCACGACTCCCAGTCGACGTACGGCAGCAAGGGGTGCGGCGCGCGGCCGGAGCGGTAGGCGTCGAGCGCGCGGGCATCCGTGGCCGCGGCGTGCTCCGACGCGCGCAGCTCGAGCGGGTTCCGCCCCTCGCGGAGCTCGTGGAAGAGCGCCCGGTACGGGTCCTGGGTCGTGTGCTCGAAGTGGCGCGACAGCCCGTGCAGGATGATCGCGGTGCCACCCTCCCGCACGGGAAAGGTGTTGCGCCACAGCCGCAGGACGAGGCCGAGCGCGATCGCCGCGACCGTGATCGGGTTGAGACGCTCGCGCGGCTGGTGATGGTGCTCCCAGGGCATGCCGATGACGATCGCGTCGAGCGGCTCCGGCACCGCGCGCCGAGCGGCGGGCGACGCCGCGCAGGAGCGCCTCCGCGTGCGCGACCGACGGTGGGCCGGCGAACGCGGCGGCCGCCGTCACCTCGCGCGCGAGGCCCTGCAGGATCCGGCGTCGCACGCGGCCAGGCAGCAGCACCATGCGGCGTACCGGCGAGCGCGACGAGCGTCTCGATCGCGGCGTCGTCGTCGGGATAGCCGCGCAGCCGGCCCGGTGAGGCGCGGAGGGTTGAGGACGAGCGACGTGCCGATCACCGGCATCCGGCTCGCGAGCGCTCGCTCGAGCGCGAGTGCGACCTGCCAGCCGCGCGAGGCCGCGGTCTCGAGCAGCGAGTACGCGCCCGGCGCCGCGCAGAACGTGCGCGCCGGCGGCGCGGACGAGCGCTGCGGCGCCGCCGTGGAGCACGGTCTCGGCCGCGGTCACGGTCACCACGAGATCGGTGTCGACGAGCATGCCGGATGCACGCGAAGCTCCGTGCGGCCCGCCTCCCCGACCGACGACGAGCTCGTCCGACTCGGCGTCGTGCACCTCGACCCGGCCGCGGAACGCACGCGCGGCCGTCGGCGCGAGCAGGGCCTCGAGCTCGCGGCTCCCGGCCCGTCGCTCGAGCCCGCCGGCGACGAGCAGCGTCTGCCGCTGCGAGGGGATCCCCAGGCGCTCGAGCTCGCCGATCGTCGGCCTCGAGCGCCGCCTGCCGGGGATCGACCGGCGCACCCGGCAGCGGCAGCGCCGGCGGCTCGACGACGAGCGTCGCCGTGCCGCCCCGCGTCGCGAGCGCCTCGAGCGGCGGGCCCGACAGCGGGAAGCGCAGCGAGTCCCGCACGGCCGCGCCGACGTCGCCGATCGCCTCCTGCGGCCGCGGCGGCCGGAGCAGGAGCGCGTCGTCCGGCGCCGTGAGCACCGACGACCCGCGAGCCGGAGAGCATCGCGACGCGCACTACGGGATGTGCGCGGTACAGGCGGAGGAACGTCGGCCGGAAGCCGCGGCGCCGGCCAGAAGCGCGACGCGAGCAGGTTCGTCGACGCGCCAGTCGGTGACGATCGTCGCGTGACCGCGCTCGCCGCGCCCAGGCGAAGCGTCGCCGTCGGTGAGCGCGAGCCCGGCGCCCGAGCCGCGCACGTCCGGGCAGCGTCGCGGCCCAGCCGAGCAGCGCCGCTCCCGGCGGCCGCGCCGAGCCGACGTGGACGCTCGACAGCTCGACCGGCGTCGACTCGAACGCGCCGACGATCGTCTCGTCGCGCTCGAACACGAGCTCGCCGATCTCCTCCTTGACGAGGTCGGCGAGGATCTCGGCGCGCAGCTCCTCCGGGTCGTCGGCCGGGAAGCCGCGCGCGAAGACCGGCGACGCGGCCTGGTGGTCGCCGAGCAGCGGCGTCAGCTCGACGAGCGCGTCGACGTCGCGCGGCTCCGCGCGTCGCACGCCGTCCGGCCAGGCGACGTCGGGCACCTCGCGGATGCCGTGCGCGTGCTGCTGCCCGAAGCGAGAGGCGGAACCAGGCGTCGACGAGCGCGACGTCGCTCGCTGGGACGAGCGCGTAGTGGCGCAGACGCGCCCTCGTCGACCCAGCGCGCCGCGGCGGCGGCGTAGAGGTCGCGCAGATCCTCCGCCTCCTCGACCGCGTGACCGGCGAGCTCGACCCAGACGTTCGGGCCCCAGATCGCCTCGTCGCGCCGCGAGCCGAGGAGGAAGCCGACGACGCGGTCGTCGCGGAGCGCGACTGCGCCCGAGGCGCTCTCCGCCGCCGCCAGCGCCTCGACCTCGGCGGCTGCGGCCGCCGGATCCTCGTACTGCGGCGGGAGCAGCGGCTCGGCGCGCGCGGTGAGCGCGGTGCCGCGCCGCCAGAAGGCGGCCGGCGGCCTCGACGAACTCCGCGGAAAATGGTCGAACCTCGAGCCGCGCCATCGGCGCGAGACGATAGCTTGAGACCGTGCCGAAGACGCTCACCGGCCAGGAGCTGCAGCTCGACGACGGGCCGGCGCGCGACTCCGAGCTCTTCCTCGTCGACGGCAACAACCTCGCCTACCGCGCCTTCTTCGCGCTGCCGGAGGAGCTCGCGACGAGCGACGGCTTTCCGACGAACGCGCTGCTCGGCTTCACGAACATGCTCTTCAAGCTCCTCGCCGACTACCGGCCGAAGGGCGTCGCCGTCGCGTGGGACACGCGCCCCGTCCACCGCGCCGCGATCTCCGAGGACTACAAGCGCGACCGGCGCGCGATGCCCGACCTGCTCCGCGAGCAGTTCCCGCACTTCCGGCCGATCGTCGAGGCCTTCGGCTACCGCAACCTCGAGTTCGAGGGCTGGGAGGCGGACGACGTGATCGCGACGCTCGCGACGCGCGCCGACGAGGCCGGCGTCAAGACGACCGTCGTCTCGACCGACCGCGACGCCTTCCAGCTCGTCTCCGAGAACATCTCGCTGATGATGACGCCGCGCGGCGTCGCCGACGTGAACGTCTACACGCCCGAGCGCGTCGAGCTGCGCTACGGCGTCCGCCCCGACCAGGTGCCGGACTTCATCGGCCTCAAGGGCGACTCGCTCCGACAACATCCCGGGCGTCCCGGGCATCGGCGACAAGACCGCCGGCCAGCTGATCGCCCAGTACGGCTCGCTCGAGAACGTGATCGAGCACGCCGACGAGCTCTCGCCGGCGCGCAAGAAGAACATCCTCGAGCACGCCGACCAGGCCAGGGACGTCGAAGGTGCTGGCGACGATGCGCCGCGACCTCGAGCTCGACTGCGATCCGTCGCAGCTCGTGCTCGCGCCGCCCGACCGGGGCGCAGCTGCGGGAGACCTTCCGGCGCTTCGAGTTCCGCAACCTGCTCAACCGGGTCGACGAGCTCGACGAGGCGGTGCCGGCGGCCGCGCCCGTCGACGGTCGTCGGCACCGCAGGTGGCGTGGCGCGAGGGCGAGCTGCCCGCCGCGCGTGGTCGCGTCGGCCTCGCGATCGCGGACGGCCGCTTCGCGCTCGCGCAGGACGACGGTGTCGTCGTCGGCACCTGGGATCCCGAGCTCCTGCCGCGGCTCCGCGACGCGGAGATCGTCGCCCACGACTACAAGTCGCTGCCGCGGCTGACGATGCAGCCGGCCGACGACACGCTGATCGCCGCGTACCTGATCGAGCCGGGACGCTCCGAGTACGCGATCGACGACCTCTCGGCCGAGTACGGGCTCGAGGTCGTCCCCGAGCCGGCGACCGAGGAGGAGACGGCGGCGCTGATCCGCCGCGCCGAGGCGCCGCGCCGCCTCGCGCCGAGGATGCGCGAGCGCGTCGCCGAGCGCGGCTCGCAGCACCTCTACGACGAGATCGAGCTGCCGCTGACGGCCGTGCTCGCCGCGATGGAGGACGCGGGCGTCCGGATCGACACGTACCGGATGGGCGAGATCACGGCGCGGCTCGCCGACCGCGTCGAGGAGCTCGAGGCGCGCGCGTACGAGCTCGCCGGCGAGGAGTTCATGCTCGGCTCGACGCAGCAGGTCGCCCGCATCCTGTTCGAGAAGCTCGAGCTGACGCCGGGCCGCAAGGGCAAGACCGGCTACTCGACCGACACGCGCGTGCTCCGCTCGATCCGCCACGAGCACGCGATCGTCGAGGTGCTCGAGGAATGGCGCGAGCTGACGAAGCTCATCAACACCTACCTCGGGCCGCTGCCGTCGCTGCTCGGCGAGGACGGCCGCCTGCACACGACGTTCAACCAGACGGTCGCCTCCACGGGCCGGCTCTCGACGACGAACCCGAACCTGCAGGCGATCCCGATCCGGACGGAGCTCGGCCGCGAGATCCGCTCGGCCTTCGTCGCCGACCCGGGTCAACGGCTCGTCTCCGCCGACTACAGCCAGGTCGAGCTGCGCATCCTCGCCCACGTGTCGGGCGAGCCGGTGCTGCGCGAGTCGTTCGCCCGCAACGAGGACATCCACACGCGCACGGCCGCCGAGGTGCTCGGCAAGGACGCGGCGACGCTGACGAAGGACGAGCGGAACGTCGCCAAGATGGTCAACTTCGGGATCATCTACGGCATCTCGTCGTTCGGGCTCTCCGAGAACCTCGAGATCCCGCGCGAGGAGGCGCAGGCCTACATCGACACCTACCTCGCGCGCTTCCCGCACGTCCAGGACTTCATCCAGCGCACGATCGAGCAGGCCGAGCGCGACGGCTACGTGACGACGCTCCTGGGCCGCCGTCGGCCGGTGCCCGAGATCCGCGCGTCGAACCGGCAGACGCGCGGCCTCGGCGAGCGGCTCGCCGTCAACTCGGTCATGCAGGGCACGGCGGCGGACATCATCAAGGTCGCGATGATCCGCATCCACCGCCGGCTGCGCGACGAGGGCAGGGCGGCCCGCCTCGTCCTGCAGGTGCACGACGAGCTCCTGCTCGAGATGCCCGAGACCGAGACGAGCGCCGTCAAGGAGCTCGTCCGCGAGGAGATGTGCGGCGCGTACCCGCTCGACCCGCCGCTCGCCGTCGACGTCGGCGTCGGCGACGACTGGAACGAAGCCAAGAGCTGACACGACACCGGGCCCGTTCTGGCCCGGGCGCGTTTGGTTCGCGACGGCTGGACCTGGCTATACTGCGCGCTCGCCGTGGTGAACGAAACGATCGAAAAGCCTGCCCAGGCCGAAGAAGGGGTCTGGGTCACAGGCCCCGACGGAGAGCTCGTACCCGACTACGAGTCGACCTTCCCAACCATCAACGAGGGCGAGGTCGTCCACGGGACGGTCGTGCGCGTCGACAAGGACGAGGTCCTGGTCGACATCGGCTACAAGTCCGAGGGCGTGATCCCGGTCGCCGAGCTGTCGATCCGGCGCTCCGTGAACCCGGCCGACGAGGTCTCGGTCGGCGACGAGATCGACGCGCTCGTGATGACGAAGGAGGACGCCGAGGGGCGTCTGATCCTGTCGAAGAAGCGCGCCCGCTTCGAGCTCGCCTGGAAGAAGATCGAGGGCGCCGCCGAGTCCGGCGAGCCCGTGGTCGGCAAGGTGATCGAGGTCGTCAAGGGCGGCCTCATCCTCGACCTCGGCGTGCGCGGCTTCCTGCCCGCCTCGCTCGTCGACATCCGCCGCGTGCAGGATCTCGACGAGTTCATGGGCAAGGAGCTCCGCTGCAAGGTGATCGAGCTCAACCGCTCGCGCAACAACGTCGTCCTCTCGCGCCGCGCCGTGCTCGAGGACGAGCGCAAGGAGATGCGCCAGGCGATCCTCGACCGGCTCAACCCGGGCGACGTCGTCGACGGCCAGATCTCGAACATCGTCGACTTCGGCGCGTTCGTCGACCTCGACGGCATGGACGGCCTGATCCACATCTCCGAGCTCTCGTGGAGCCACGTCAACCATCCGTCCGAGGTGCTCGAGATCGGCCAGGACGTGAAGGTGAAGGTGCTCGACATCGATCGCGAGCGCCAGCGGATCTCGCTCGGCCTCAAGCAGACGCAGTCGGATCCGTGGCAGCAGGTGATCGAGAACTACAACGAGGGCGACGTCGTCGAGGGCCGCGTCACGAAGGTCGTCACGTTCGGCGCCTTCGTCGAGATCCTGCCCGGCGTCGAGGGCCTCGTGCACATCTCCGAGCTCGCGCAGCACCACGTCGAGAACCCGCGCGAGGTCGTCTCGCAGGGCGACGCCGTGAACGTGCTCATCCTCGAGGTCGACGCCGACCGCCGGCGCCTCTCGCTCTCGCTGAAGCGGGTCGAGGAGGGCGCCGAGCCGCTGCCGCGCGCCGACGGGGCCGAGTCGGTGCACATGACGCCGAAGCTCGATCTGTCCGAGGACGTCTTCCCGGCCGGGGCAGCGAACGAGGCCGAGGTCGTCGACGAGGTCGCCGAGAGCCGAGGCCGACGTGGCCGATGCCGAGCCTGTGGCCGACGCCGAGCCCGAGGCCGACGCCGAGCCCGAGGCCGTCGGGAGGCCGAGCCTGCAGCCGACGTCGTGGCCGAGCGCCGAGCCCGAGGTCGTGGCCGAGCCGAGCCCGAGGCCGTCGTCGAGGCCGAGCCGGAGGCCGTCGCGGAGCCGGAGTCCGAGCCCGCAGCCGAGGCCGAGCTCGAGCCCGCCGCGGAGGCCGAGCCGGAGCTCGAGGACGCGCCGGCGCCCGAGTCGGACGCCGCCGCCGAGCTCGAGGTCGAGGCCGAGTCGACCGCCACGGCCGACGGCGCCGCCGGCGACGACGAGCCCGACCAAGCCGCCTAGACCGCCTTGCCGCACCCATCGCCGTCGCCATCACGGGCGGCATCGGCGCGGGCAAGAGCGAGGCGCTCATCCGCCTTTCAGCAGGCCGGCGCCGCCACCGTCTCGAGCGACGAGATCGTCCATCACCTGCTGGCCTCCGACGAGGAGGTGCGCGAGGCGATGGTGCACGAGCTGGGGGAGGGGATCCTCGCCGACGACGGCACGATCGACCGCTCGCGGGTCGCCGAGGTCGTCTTCGCCGACCGCGCGAAGCTCGACTTCCTCGAGGCGCTGCTCCACCCGCGCGTCGCGGCCGAGTACCTGCGCTGGCGCGAGCAGCTGGGACAGCTGCCGAACCCTCCTCGAGTCTGCGTCACCGAGGTGCCGCTCCTGTACGAGTCCGGAGCCGAGGAGCGCTTCGACAAGGTCGTCGTGATCACGGCGCCCGCCAAGCTGCGCGACCAGCGGCGCCGTGTGCGGCGCGACGACCGGGACGAGCGGCTCCTGCCCGACGCCGAGAAGGTCGAAGCGGGCCGACTTCGCCTATGTCAACACCGGCTCGCTGGACGATCTCGACGAGTGGGTGCGGGGCGTGATGGCGGAGCTGACCGGGGCATGACGAGGCTCGGCGTCCTCGGCCTGCTCGCGCTCGTCCTGGCCGCCTTCGGCGCTCTACGTCTACGAGACGGAGCCGCGCTGGTACGAGCGCCTGCGCTATCCGCTCCGCTACGAGGAGCTCATCATGGGCCACGCCGAGAACTACCGCCTCGAGCCGCAGCTCCTCGCCGCGGTCATCTACCAGGAGAGCAAGTTCGACCGGGACGCGCGCTCGGCGTCGGGCGCCGTCGGGCTCATGCAGCTGCTGCCCGAGACGGGGCAGGGCATCGCCGACCGCACCGGCGGCAACGAGTGGCGGCCCGAGGATCTGCTCAACCCGGAGCTGAACATCCGCTACGGCGCGTGGTACCTGCGGCACCTGCTCGACAAGTACGGCGACGAGGAGCTCGCCCTCGCGGCGTACAACGCGGGCCAGACGAACGTCGACCGCTGGCGCGACGAGGGCGTCGGCATCCAGTTCCCCGAGACGCAGCACTACGTCGAGCGGGTCGCCGAGCTGAAGGAGATGTACGCGCGGACCTACGCCGAGGAGCTCGGCCTCTCCTAGGCAGTCAGCGGGGCGCGACGCCCGTCTCGATCAAGGTCATCAGGTCGTCGAGGTCGGGCATCGGGTCGTCGGTGACCCGTGCGAACGCGAGGCCGTTCGCGATCAGGCCGAGGAACTGCGCGACGACCGCGACGGGCATGTCGTCGCGCACCGATGTGCTGAGCCGCGCGTACCGCTCCGCACGCGTCTCCTCGACGGACTCGTCCAGCTTTCGCGATCTGCTCTCGGAAGCCCGCGTCGGTGCGGATCCGGCCGGCTCGCCTCCACCTGCACCGAGAGCCAGTCGGCGATCCGCGTGCGTAACGGCCTCGAGCAGCGCCCGGTAGCCCTGCTCGAGCCAGATCTCGACGAACCGGTCCGACGAGCGGGCGACGAGTGAGACGAAGAGTGCCTCCTTGTTCTCGAAGTAGTTGAAGATGGCGCCGCGCGAGAGGCCGGTCTCCTCCTCGATCCGCGCGACGGTCGCGCCCTCGTAGCCGTGGCGCGCGAAGGCGCGTTGCGCGCCGTCGAGGATCTCCTCGCGGCGGCGCTGCTTGTGCTCCTCTGAGACCTTCGGCATCTCCTCACTTTACAAAAACGTACAGTCGTACTATTATCGTCGCCACCCGAGAGGAGGCAGCCGTGCAGAAGACCCCGCTGTCCGCACTCGTCACCGCCGAGATCGTCTCGATCCTCGGCTCGCGTATGACCTACCTCGCGCTGCCCTGGTTCGTGCTCGTCACGACGGGGTCGGCGGCCAAGATGAGCATCGTCCTCGCCGTCGAGATCCTGCCGATGGCGATCTTCGGCATCCCGAGCGGCACGGTCGTCGAGCGCCTGGGCGGCCGGACGACGATGCTCGTCTGCGACGCCGCGCGTGCGCCGCTGCTCGCGTCGATCCCGCTGCTGCACGGCGCCGATCTGCTGAGCTTCCCGCTGCTGCTCGCACTCGTCTTCGCGCTCGGCTGCTTCATGGCGCCGTACTTCGCGGCCCAGCGGGTGATCCTGCCGGAGCTCGTCGGCGAGGACGAGCGGGCCATCGCCCAGGCGAACAGCGTCATCGAGGGCGGCACCGCCTTCGCCGGGCTCGCCGGCCCCGCCCTCGCGGGCATCCTGATCCCGTTCCTCGGCGCCCCGAACGTCCTTTACGTCGACGCGGCCACGTACCTCGTCTCGTTCTGCTTGCTCGCGGGCTTCGTGCCGAGGACGAAGCGAATCGTGGGCAGCGCCCAGCGCGGCGTCCTGGCCGGGCATCAAGTTCATGCTCCGTGACCCGCTGCTCGGCCCCCTGAGCGGCACCGTGATCGTGCTCAACTTCCTCGCCTCCGGCCTCTCCGCTGTGCTGCCGTACTACGCCTACGAGAGCTTCTCCGGCGACTCGAAGATCGCGGGGCTGTTCTTCACCGCCATCGGCGCAGGCGCGCTCATCGGCAGCCTCGCCGCCGTCGCGGTGATCAAGCGCGTACAGCCGCTGCGCCTGGCTGCCTTCGCGATCGTCGCGCTGACCCTGCCGCTGTGGCTGCTCCCGCTCGACCTCCCGGCCGGCGGCGTGATGGCGGCGCTCTTCACGGCGATGGTGTTCACCCCGCTCGTCAACGGGCCGGTGATCGGCATCATCACCGCGCGGACGCCGGTCGAGCTGCGGCCGAAGATGATGACGGCGCTGATCTCGATCAGCACCCTTGCGACGCCGCTCGGCTTCCTCATCGCCGGCCAGTTGCTCGAGCCGTGGGGCGTCAACATGGTGCTCGCCGCGGTCGCGGTCGGGATGACCGCCACGGCGCTCGTCTTCGCCGCGATCGCCCTGCGGTCGGGCGAGACGGTGCCTGAGGTCGCCGGTGACGGCCTAGGAGCAGGCCGCGCCGCGTGCGACGAGGAGCGGCCGGCCGCCCTCGGGGTGCGTGAGCACGTGCACGGCCTGCTCGAACACGTCCTCGACGTTCTCCTCCGTCATCACGTCCGTGGGCGAGCCGCAGGCGGCGACCTCGCCGGCCTTCATGAGCACGACAGTGTCCGCGTAGCGGGCGGCGAGATTCAGGTCGTGCACGACCGCGACGACGCCGCGGCCCGCGCGGGCGAGGCGCCGGGCCAGGCGCATGACGAGCTCCTGGTGACGGAGGTCGAGGGTGGCGGTCGGCTCGTCGAGGAGCAGGATCTCGGTCTCCTGGGCGAGCACGCGGGCGAGCGCGACGCGGGCCTGCTCGCCGGCCGAGAGGGTCGGGAAGCTGCGCGTCGCGAGATAGGCGACGTCGGCCTCTGCCATCGCCGCGCTCACCGCGCGCTCGTCGTCGGGATGCGACCCGCGGAACCGGCGCCGGTACGGGCTGCGGCCGAACTCGACGACCTGCTCCGCCGTGAAGGCGAACTGGAGCACGGTCTGCTGGGGGAGCACGGCGCGCAGCCGCGCGAGCTCGTCCTGGCGGTACGCTGCGGCCGGGCGGCCGTCGATCCGCACCTCTCCCGCGGAGGGCGCGACGTCCCCCGCAAGCAGTCGGAGCAGGGTGGACTTGCCGGCGCCGTTCGGCCCGGCGACCGCGAGCAGTTGGCCGGGGAACAGGACGAGCCGGACGTCGCGCACGAGCGTCGCGCCGCCGATCGGTGTAGCCGACGTCACGGGCCTCGAGGAGCGCTCTCATCCCCAACCGCCGTGCTGTCGCCGCGTCCGGTGCAGGAGCCAGAGGAAGAACGGGCCCCCGATCAGCGAGGTGAGCACCCCGAGGGGCAGCTCCGCCGGCGAGGCGATCGTCCGGGCCGCGAGGTCGGCGAGCACGAGCAGCGTCGCTCCGGCCAGGAAGCTGGCGGGCAGGACGACGCGGTTGTCCGGGCCTGCGACGAGCCGAACGAGATGCGGGACGAGTAGCCCGACGAAGGCGACCGTGCCTGCGACGGCGACGGCCGCGCCGGTCGCGAGCGCGGCGCCGGTGACGACGACGATTCGGACGCGCTCCGTCTCGACGCCGAGATGGGCCGCCTCGCGCTCCCCGAGCACGAGCAGGTTGAGCTCGCGGGCGTACGCGGGCAGCAGAATCGCACCGAGGGCGATGAACGGGCAGCGCCGACAGGACCGCCGTCCAGGTCGCGCCGCCGAGGCTGCCGAGCGTCCAGAAGACGGCGTCCCGCACCTCGGTCTCGGTCGCCCTGAAGACGAGGTAGCCGATACCTGCGCCCGCGATCGCGTTCACCGCGAGCCCCGTGAGCAGGAGCGTCACGACCTCGGTACGGCCCTCGAAGCGGGCGAGCGCGTAGACCACGAAGGTTGCGATCAGCCCGCCGACGAAGGCGGCGAACGGGAGCGTGAACGTGCCGAGCGCCGAGAATCCGAGCACGATCGCTGCCACGGCCCCGAGCGACGCGCCGCTCGAGACGCCGATCAGGCCCGGGTCGGCGAGCGGGTTGCGGAAGATCGCCTGCAGCGCGGCTCCCGCCAGCGCGAGCCCGCCGCCGACGATGACGCCGAGGGCGACCCGCGGCAGGCGGATCGCCCAGACGATCGCCTCGGTCTGCTGGTCGACGGTGACGCCGACGTCGAGCCCGAGCTTGCCCGCGATCACCGCCGCGACCTCGAGCGGCGGGATCCGGATCGCGCCGACACCGGCCCCGAGCAGGATCGCCGCGACCAGCAGCAGCGTGAGGCTGCCGAGGAGCGCGGCCGGCCGTGCGAGCCTGCGGGGCGCAGCGCGCACGGCCGGCCGCGCGACCGGCGCGACCGTCTCGGCGGGGCCCGAGCTCACGCGCTCAGCGCACCTCGGGGTGGAGGTCGCGGATGAGCCGGCGCAGGATCGCTCCCGTGCGCGGCCCGAGCCCGAGGAGCAGCAGGTCGTCGTACGACAGCACGCGGCGGTTCCTGCCCGCCGGTGTCAGCCCGACGCCGGGGATCCTGAGCAGGCCCTCGACGCCGCCGACCGACGCGAGCCCGTCGTCGAGGACGAGCAGGACGTCCGGCCGCGCGGCGACGAGCGCCTCGGCCGTGATCGGCTGGTAGTCGACGATGCCGGCCTCGGCGCCCGCGTTGACGCCGCCGGCCGCGACGATCATCGAGTCGGCGCGCGTCTTCGTGCCGCCGATCAGCTGCGTGCGCGGGCCGCGCACGTAGAGGAACGCGACGCGCGGCCGGGTGGTCGGCGAGGCGGCCTCGCGCTTGGCGATCGCGATCTGGCGTGCGACCTGCCGGCCGAGGCGGTCGCCGCGCTTCGGCAGGCCGAGCGCCTTGCCGACCTCGCGGAGCTTCCAGGCGCCGGCCAGCAGCGTGTCGTTCGGCCGCAGGATGACGACGGGGACGCCGGCGCTACGAAGCTGGTCGAGCACGGGTGCGGGGCCGGCCTCCGCGGTGCCGATCACGAGCGTCGGCCGCAGCGAGAGGATCCCCTCCGCCGAGAGCGTGCGCTGGTAGCCGATCTTCGGGATCGTGGCGACCCTCTTCGGCGGGTAGAGCGCGCTCGTGTCGACGCCGACGAGCCGGTCGCCGAGGCCGAGCGTGAAGATCGTCTCGGTGATGTCGCCGTTCAGCGACACGATGCGGCTGAGATCGCGGACGACGACGGTGCGGCCGTCCTTGTCGACCACCCTGGCGGGCAGGACCGGCGCTGTCTCGTCGGCCCGCGGCTTGCCGGCCGGCGGTGGCCGTCGAGCCGGCCGCCGCGGGAACCGCCGCGACCGCGAGCGCGGCGAGACAGAGGGCGAGCGTGCGCCTCATCGCTGCTCCTCGGGACCCGCGAGGAGCGTGTGCCGCTCGAGGCGGATCTCGCGCACGGCGAGCCCGGCGTCGCTCGCGGTCGTGACGCGCCTGCGGGCGGGCAGGAGCACGCCGTCGACGACCGTGTACGCGTCCTGGTAGGCGTCCGTGCGCAGCAGCGGCCGTCCTCCTCGACCAGTGGCACACCGTGAACGCACTCGAGACGCGGCGGCCGTCGGGGGCGGTGTCGCGCGCGAGGATGACGATCGTGAAGCGGCTGCCGCCGTGCGTCCGGGTGATCTGGTTGATCGACCCGTCGCCGACGCGATAGCTCGAGTCCATCGCGTCCTCGATCGTCACGAGCCGCCCGAGCGGGTTCTCGTCGTCCTCGAGCCGCTTGTCGTGCGCACCGTCCGCGTCGTCGTAGTCCCGGTGGAACCGGTGGCCGGCCATCGACCCGAGCTCGTGGCGGAGCGAGCGCAGGTCGGCCTCGGGGAGCTCGATCTCGACGACCGGGCTCGAGCCCGCCTCGAACACGGCGGTGCCGCGGCCCTCCGCGTCGGGCCCGCGGAAGTGGAGCACGCTGCGGAAGCCGCCGAAGCCCGGCGGGAAGCGATAGTTCGTCTCGTACGCGCCGCGCAGCAGCTCGTCGGCTGCCGCGGGCAATGCCGTCTCGGTCATGGCGACCGCCTTTCCGTCGGAGTAAGGGTGACCTTACAGAACAGGTCCGGGAATCCTTACATGGTCCGACGTGCGGCCGTCAACCGGCGTGCGAGGGCTGCGGCCTACGGCTGCGTCAGGTGAGCCCAGAGGTTCTCGAGCAGCCCCCGTACGGGCGGGCAGAACTGGATCGAGCCCCCGAAGTCGAGCGCCCCGGCGGAGAACACGCGAGCACCCGCGGGCGTCTCGTAGTACGTCATCTGCGCCGTGAGGCCCTCGCCGAAGAGGTTCGGGATGTCGGCGATGACCTGCGTCGCGGGCGGGCAGTCCGGTGTCGTCGAATCGATCTCGATCCCGTAGCCGCCGATCTGGTCGCCGATCGTGGAGCCGTTCCCGAGGCCGGTGCCGGCGAAGAGCCACGGGACGGCGTGCGCGCCGGTGACCCGGAACAGCCCCTGCCGCGTGCCGTCGTCGTTCGCGCGGTACTGCGTTCCGAGCAGCCGTACCTCCGGCCGGCCCTGGTTCCGCCAGAGCGCGACCCGGCGGATCAGGTTGCCCCGGCGCGAGACCCGCCAGAAGAAGTTGTTCGCGGAGAGGAAGATCAGGTTGCCCCCGAGGTCGCGGAACTTCTCGATCACGGTATAGGTGTGATTGGTGACGTACTCGGTGTGCCCGGGGAACACGATCAGGTCGTAGAGCTTGGCCAGCGTCTTCCCGTCGAAGCGGCCGAGGTCCTCGTCGGAGAGGAAGTCCGGGCTCTTGCCCGTCTGGTACAGCCACCTGAGGAAGGGTAGGTCGTAGCGCCGGTAGCGCGGCGGGACGCCGCGGTTCATGAACGGCCGGTTCAGCCGCACGGGCGGATTGCCGCCGGCGTACCAGGTATCGCCCCACCCGTCGCCGTTCGCGTCGCGGAAGTTGTAGGCCTGCCACGTGCTGGTGGGGAGGACGACCGCGACGCGGCTCGTCGCCCCGAACCGCTTCGGCCGGATGATGAACGGCGCATACCCGCGCCTGCCGTCGGACGCGATCAGGCGGGCGAAGTAGAGCCCGGAGGGCCAGTCGCCGAGCCGGAGCGTGATGGTGCCGGTGCGGTGACGAAGGTGGCTCCAGTCGATCCGGCGGGGCCGTGCCATTGCGACGCCCTTCATCTCGTCCGGCCGGTCGGTGTTGGCCGCCTCGCCCCCCGCGCGGAAGATCTGCACCGCCAAGCGATCGGCGTCCGCATCGACGCGAAGACGCGCGAGCCTGCCAGGCGCGTAGCTCCGCTTGCGGAATGCGGCCTCGACGCCGAGGATCCGCACGACGGGCGCGGCCGGAGCGTGCGGCTCGCCCGGGCCCCGGTTCGTGTACACGCGGCGGCCGTCGACGGTCAGCTGCATGACGTAGGTGCCGGGCGCCATGTGCCTCCCCGGCTTCCAGGTGAAGTGATGCCGCCCGCGCGGCAGGTCGGCACCGGCCATCCAGAACGGCTGCAGCTGCGGCCGGCCGCCGCGGATCGCCTCGATGCGGACATTTGCCGGACGCTCGAGATCGAAGCTGATCAGCGCCTTGTCACGGAAGTCGGAGGCTGGGCTGACCGTCGCGAGCAGCCGGCGGTCACCCGCGAACGGCCGCTTGCTGCGCACCGAGAGGGAGCGCAACCGCGGCGCCTTGGTGCGCTGCGGCGCGCCGCGGGCGAGATCCGGCAGGAACATGAGCCCCAGTGCGCCCAGGCCGCCCAGCCGCAGCAGCGTGCGCCGCGTCAGCGAGGGGTGATCGTTCTGACTCATGCGTGCGGAGAACGTACGCCTGGTCGCCGAGAGAGTGCGCACGTTCCGGGAATCCTAGATCGGACAGCGGCCAATGCCGCTCAGGTCAGCTGCGAACACGGCTCCGCCGGAACATGTCGGACGGATCTCGGGAGCTTCTTGACCTTCGCTGAAAGGAGACCGAAGCGGCTGAGAGCAATCGGCAGCAGCGCTGAAGCGCGCATCTCGGTCGAGTGAGCCCACCGACCGACGTATGCACTCACCGGCGCGCAGGAGTCCAGACGACGAATCTCATCGAGGAGCGCGCCCGACTGGTGCTCCTGGTCGAAGACGATCCGATCGCGAGTGCTCCACCACAGCTGCAGCGGCACGCCGCTGCGGGCGATCTGACGGGCCTGGCTGAGGCCGCTCCGTGATGCGTATGCGCGGGCGCTGGTCTTCGGGTCGCCGCCGACCTCGCGTCGCATCGCCGACTGCAGGGCGACTCCGGAGGGCCCACCCCACAGCTCGATGCAACGTGCGCTGCACGGGAGCTCGGGCAGCTGCCTGTAGCGACGGCCAAGATCGGTGACGGAGTCCATGGCCGCTGCCCCTGCGAGCAGGCGCGGGTGGCGCGCGACCAGAAGCAGCGTCTCCTGCCCGCCCATGCTGCTTCCCAGCGCGAAGATTCGCGACCGGTCGAGGCGCAGCCACGGCAGTGCGCGCATGGCGAAATCGGGCATTCTGGCGAGGTCGTCGATCTGGCCGGGATGGCCATACGAGAGTCGCTTGAGCCGCCGACCCATGCCGTCCGGGCTGATCAGCACGAAGCCGCCAATCGCCGGCGTGCGGCCGAAGAACTCGGCGTTCGAGCGCCCATTGGCGCCACGACCATGCGGCGAGATGACCACCGGCAGCGGTGGGTTTGCATTCGGGCCGTACCACGCCGGGAGTACCACCTGCGCGACGCGGGGCAGACCAGCGTGGCTCGTGTACTGGATCGTCCACGTGCGGACGGCGGTCGAGGAGGACGTCACCACGGTCCGATCGACGCCCGTGGTCTCGGCCAGGCGGGCGGGAGCGGACTCCACGGACGACAAGGCGGCGATCAGGACGATGGCAGCAGAGGCGCCATGGTGAGACCGGCCGCGGGTTGAGGTGGTGCGCGAGGTAGCCATGCGGCCACGCTCGGCCGGGTTCCAAAGCCGCCTCTAACGCGCGTCTAACGGCTTACTAATGTGACCCGTTCGCGTCTTTCGAACGATCGTGAACTCTGTTACAAGGACGAGATGCTGGAATTTCGGCTTCTGGGCCCGCTCGAGGTCACGAGCGAGGGCAGCCCCGTCGCCCTGGCGGGGCAACGTCAGCGTGCCCTCCTTGCGCTCTTGCTCCTCCGCCCCGGTGAGCTTGTACCGAGCGAACGGCTAATCGACGAGCTCTGGGGCGAGCAACCGCCGCGAACTGCAGTGACGTCGCTGCAGAACTCGATCTCGCAGCTGCGGAAGCTCCTCGGACCGGATGCTCTCGAGACGCGTGCACCGGGCTATGTCCTGCGGGTTGAACGGACTGCGATCGACGTCCATCGTTTCGAGCAGATTGTCCGCCGCGCGCGCCACGAGGCTGCTTCCGTGCGAGCCGCGCTGCTGCGCGAGGCGCTCGAGCTCTGGCGGGGCCTGCCGCTCGCCGAATTCGAGCTCGAGCCGTTCGCGCAGCCCGAGATCCGGCGGCTCTCGGAGTTGCGTCTTGCTGCGCTCGAAGAACGGTTCGAAGCCGAGCTCGAGCTCGGTGGGCACGCCGACGTGATCGGTGAGCTCGAGGCGCTGATCGAGCAGGAGCCGTTGCGCGAGCGGCCGCGCGGCCAACTGATGCTCGCGCTCTATCGCTCGGGCCGGCAGGCCGAGGCGTTGGCGGCGTTTCAGGATGCCCGACGCGTCCTGACTGAGGAGCTCGGCATCGATCCCAGCGCGGCGCTCCAGCAGCTCCACGGTGCCATCCTGCGCCAGGACTCCGGTCTGGAGCGGGCAGCTGTCGTGCCCGAACCGGAGGACGTTGACGATGAGGTCTTGCGGTGCTTGCTCGCGGGCCGTGTCGTGCCTGTCCTCGGCGGCGGCGGTGCAACCGAGCTGGCCGAGGAGCTCGCCAAGGAGTTCGGCCTCGACGGAGACGGCGTGGTCGATCTCGCGCGCATCTCGCAGCGCGTCGCGACGCTCCGGGGCTCGGGGCCGCTGTACGACAGGCTGCACGAGCTGTTCGAAATGGCGGTGGAGCCCGAGTCGATTCACCGGTTCCTCGCCGCGCTCCCACGCGTGCTGCGTGCCAGGGGCGCACCGCACCTCCTGATCGTGACGACGCACTACGATCTCGCGCTCGAACGCGCGTTCGAGGATGCGGGTGAGGAGATCGATGTCGTCTCCTATGTCGCATCGGGACCGCATCGCGGCAAGTTCTGGCATCGCTCGCCCGGCGGCCAGCCGCGGCCGATCGCCCTGCCGAACGAGTACGCAACCGAGCTTTCGCTCGAGCGGCGCACGATCGTCCTCAAGCTGCGCGGCGCGGTCGACCTCCTACCCGAACGCGAGTGGGAGAGCTTCGTGATCACCGAGGACGACCACATCGACTATCTCGGTCGCGGCGAGCTGTCCGCCGCAGTTCCGGTCTCGGTCGCGGCGACGCTGAGAAGGAGCCATTTCCTCTTTCTCGGATACGACCTCGTCGATTGGAATCTCCGGCTGATTCTCGGCCGCATCTGGGGTGGGAGACCGCTCGCGTACACCTCGTGGGCCGTCCAGCCGAGTCCGAGCGCGCTCGAGCGCGCGTTCTGGCGTCAGCGGGAGGTCGATGTCCTCGACATCGAACCCGCAGGGTTCGTGGGGCTGCTTCAACAGCGACTCGCCGCCGAGGTACCGCTGTGAGCGGCGCACCCTCGAGCCCATACAAGGGATTACGTCCGTTCGACGACTCCGATCTCGACGCGCGTCTCTTCTTCGGACGTGAGCGCGACCGCGAGGTGATCGCGGCCAACATGCTGGCAGCGCGGCTGACGGTGCTGTACGGGCCGAGCGGTGTCGGGAAGAGTTCAGTTCTGAACGCCGGCGTCGCGCGCCAGCTGCGCGAGCTTCCGGAGCAGCCGCTGGTCGTCCTCTTCTCGAGCTGGTCCGAGGCACCGGCGCGTGCACTCGCCGAGTCGGTCGCGGCGGCCGCGGGGATAGCGCGGGCCGGTCGGCTCGTGGACGTACTCGAGGAGGCGGCGCGGCGGCACACAGAGGTCTTCGTCATCCTCGACCAGGCCGAAGAGCTCTTCCTCTACGACTCGGACGGCTTTGTCGAGGAGTTCCCGGAACTCGTGAACCGGGCAGACCTGCGGGTGAACGTGCTGCTCAGCGTCCGCGACGACGCGCTCTCTCGTCTCGACGCGTTCAAGTCGCGGATCCCGGACGTGCTCGGCAACTACCTGCGGCTCGACCGGCTGAGCCGCGACGCGGGCCGCGACGCCATCGTCAAGCCGATCGAGTCCTGGTCCGCGCTGGCGAACGGAGCGGGAGTGGTCGATGTCGAGCCGGGACTCGTGGAGGTCGTGCTCGACGAAGTCGGAGCCGGCCGCATCGACCCGGGGATGGGCGGACGTGGGGCGGCCGAAGACCTCGCCGGTTCGGGCATCGAGACGCCGTACCTCCAACTGGTCATGCAACGCGTGTGGGACGAGGAACGCCGGACCGGCTCCGGACTGCTCCGACTGCAGACTTTCGAGCGCCTGGGCGGGGCGCGAACGATTGTTGCCGAGCACCTCCAGACTGCGATCGACGCGCTGTCGGCTCGCGAGCGCGACATCGCAGGCCGTCTTTTCAATCACCTCGTCACGCCATCAGGATCCAAGGTGGCACACGGGGTCTCCGACCTCGCCGAGTATGCGGGTGTGTCGCTCGGCGAGGTTCTGCCGGTCGTCGCGCGACTGACCGACGGCCGCATCCTGCGGACTGTCGCCCGCGATGAGCAGGGCGAGCCTCGATACGAGATCTTCCATGACGTACTTGCCGGTGCCGTGCTCGCTTGGCGGACGAAGCATCAGGCCGACCGGATCCTGGAGCGGGAACGCGGTGAGGCACGGCGGCGCCACCGCCGGCTTGCGATCGTCGCAGCAGCTGCCTGCGCCGCCCTCGCGGTCATGACCGCGCTAACGGTGTACTCATTCGCACTCCGTGGCCAGGCGAGGGATCGCGAGGCCGACGCACTCGCGAACGCCCTCCAGGCCAACTCCGCGACGCTCCTTGGGACCGATCCCGAGCTCGCCATGCTCCTCGCCCGGGAGGCCGCGCGTCTTCGCCCAACTGCCGCAACCGAGAACACCCTTCGCCGCGCGTTATGGCGCTCGCACCTGCGAGAAGTTGCGCAGATCGGAGCGCCGATCACAGACCTCGCTCCCCTGCCGGATGGCGGGCTCGCGGTCGCGGTCGACGACGGGAGGATCCTCAAGAGAGACGCCCAGGGCGGCCTCGAGACACTCGTCAGCGGCGGTTCGAGGGCCGCGAGCTGGCTGACGGACACGCACGCGCTGACGCTGCGCGGGCGCCAACTGACAGTGCTCGCACTCGAGGGCGCCGACGGCAAGAGGACGATCGGCGTGCCTGCCGGAACTCGCTACGCGACGGCATCACCGCTGGGAGATCGCGTTCTCGTGGCGGGCAGGCGCGGCGCGTCCGTGCTCGACTCGAACGGGCTGCTGCTCGCGAACCTGCCGCACCCGGCAATGGTGCAGCGCGCAGCCTTCAACCCGGCCGGGACACTCGTCGCCACAGCAGGCGCAGACGGCGATGCGCGCGTGTGGAGGGTATCGGGCAAGCTCCTGCACGTCCTAGGCGGCCACCGCGGCCGTGTGTTCGATGTCGCGTTCAGCCGGCTCTCCAGCTTCCTCGTCACCGCCGGCAGCGACGGTACCGCGCGCGTTTGGCGGCCGCTCGCAGGGACCCAAGTCGCGACGATGCCCGGACACGGCAACTTCGTGACGCGGGCGCGGTTCGTTGCCAACGAGGATTCACTCGTCACGACAAGCGCTGACGCGATCGCGCGCACGTGGAAGGCGGACGTCGGGAGTCTCCGCATCGCGTTCGCCGGCCATGCCGGCGAGGTCGGTGCCGCTGCTCTCGTCGATCGCGACCGACTCGTCACAGGCGGACAGGACGGCACGCTGCGACTGTGGAAGGCAAATCTCGCATCCGAGCTCCAGCCCGCGCCCGGTCGACCTGCGCCTATGCCGACGATCGATCCGCGGGCGACGATCGAGGGAGACACTGTTCAGCTCCGCCTCGACGGCCGCACCGTCGAGTTGAAGGGGCACACCGGCGAGGTCGTGACGGTGGAAGTCTCCGCGGACGGAAGTCGCGTCGTCACGGCGAGCAAGGATCGAACCGCTCGTATCTGGGATGCAGCCACCGGCGGCTTGCTGCGGGTCCTCTCGGGGCATTCGGGCGCGGTGTTCGACGCATCGTTCAGCCCTGACGGAAACTGGGTCGTCACTGCTGGGCCGACGACTGCTGGGGTCTGGCTCATCGAGACCGGGGAGCGGTTTTACTTCCTCCGGCGACACTCGCCCCCGCTCCGAGCCGCGGCGTTCGAGACCCAGACACGGATCGTCACCGGCGCGGAGGACGGGGTCAAAGCCTACGAATGCGAAGTCTGTCGCGCTCCGCCCGAGCTGGTAACGCTTGCCGACGAGCGCTTGCGTGGCACGGGTCGAGTGCTCACGCCGACCGAGCGCGCCCGCTTCGGCCTCTAGCCGGCGGGCTGGCAGCGCCTACATGCCGTGCTCGTGACGCCCGAGCTTGCACCCCGCGGGCGGCACGAGCTTGGCCTCGCACAGCTCGGGCACAGGAGCATGGATCGCGTAGGCGCTGCGGAGCTCGCCCGTGAACCAGACGTGCAGCATCTCGCTGCCGCCGTAGAGCCTCGTGCCGGGCGGGCAGGAGCCGTCGCCAGGCGGCTTCGTCCCGCGCGTGTGTCGCGTTCGCGCAGACGACGTGCCAGTGCCAGCGGGTGATCGGGCCACCGGGCGAGCCTCCCTCGAGCCCTCTCGGCATGCTGAACATGAATCCGACGAGCGAGAGCGGGTAGCCGGGCATGTCCGCGTAGATGAGCGTGTCGGGACGCCGCGGGTCGAAGTAGGCGTCGTCCCGGCGTGACCGGCGCTGCTCCGAGTGGAACCACATCACCCGGTCGTCGCCGCGCTCCCGCTTCGGCCGCCGGATGTCGAAGCCATCGCGCGCGGCGGCGCGCGGATCGACCCAGGGCCGTAGCCGCCCGCACCATCTCTGCGAGCAGGCGTGCCGACTCCGCGCGCTCCAGCGGCCGCGCGAGCTCGAGCGCCGGGTAGTGGGGCAGCAGGTGGGCGAGGCCGCGCAGCGCGCTCGGCGGAGCCGGCCGCCGGTTCTGCTCGGGCGTCATCCGCCGGAGGCCGCTCGGCGTCTTGACAGTCCGTGCGAGCCGCTCCCAGACATTCGTCAGCAGCATCCGCACCACCGGCTGCCGGATCGAGCCGGCGAGCGTGAAGGCGCCCGCGGAGAAGACCCTCGCTCCCTTCGGCGTCTCGTAGTAGGTCATGTGGGCCGACAGGCCGGGGCCCGAGGAGGTTCGGGATCGACGCGACGATGCGGGTGCCCCGCGGCGAGCTCGGCGCGACGGCGTCGATCTCGATGCCGGCGCGCGAGAACGTCCGGCCCGGCGCCGAGGTCGACACCGGCAAGGAGCCAGGGCGGCGCCGACGGGCGAACCTGCCAGGGAGCGCGGCTGTCGCCGCTGTCGCTGGCAAGGTACTGCACGCCGAGCAGCGCGGCCTCCGGCCGACCGATCGTCCGCCACTGCGCCACGCGGGTCATCACGCCGTCGCGGACGTCGACGCGCCAGAAGAAGTTGTTCGCGGAGAGGAACATGAGGTTCCCGCCCCGGTCGCGGAACGCGGTGACGGCGTCGTACTCCGCCTCGGTGACGTACTCGTGGTGGCCGGGGAAGACCACGAGGTCGTAGGCGGCGGCGAGCTCCGCACCGGTCGTCTCGTCCAGATCCTCCTGCGCCAGGACGTCGACGCCGCGCCCCGTGTCGTGGAGCCACTGCAGGAAGCCGAGGTCGTACGCGCGGAAGTGAGGCGGGACGCCGCGGTGCTCGAACGGGCGGCCGAGCTGGACGCGGTCGAGCGCCGGGGACGGCGTACCAGGTGTCGGGGACGCCGTTCCCGTCGTCGTCCCGCAGGTTGTACGCCTGCCAGGTTCGCGTCGGCAGCACGACCGCGACACGGTTCTCGCCCAGGCGCCGCGGTGCGACGACGAACGGCGCGAAGCCGACGCGGCCGGGGGCGGTCAGCTGCGCGAAGTAGAGACCTGTCGGCCAGTCGCCGATCGGCACCTGGAGCTCGCGGCCGGCCCGGAGCCCCGTGACTCTGGTCGAGGGGCCGACCGGTGTGCCGCGCATCTCGTCGTCACCGAACGTCGCGACCCGCTTCCGGCCGACGTGGAAGACCTGCAGCGAAGCCGACCCTGGAATCCGTCTCCAGAGCCGCAGCCGCGCGATGTCGCCGGGCCGGTAGCTCTCGTACGGGAAGGCGACCTCGATCCCGGCGCGGCCCGCGAATGCACCGGTGCGCGCGGACGTGGCGGCGGGGACGCTGCCCGGCTCGCGCAGCGGATGCGCGTGTGCGGTGTGGTCGTGGGTGGAGGCGAGCCGCCGCGCGGGTGCGTGGGCGACGGCAATCAGCGTGAAGCCGGCTGCCCCGAGGGCGACGGCGGCGAGGAGTGCGCGGGATCCGATCATGGCGACCACTGTCCGGGATGCGGCTCATGGCCCGGTCACCGGGCACTCACGCGACCCGCACCACTTCCTTGTAGAGGAACCGGTCGTGCGTTACAAGCGGTCAGCCGGCGCGCTGCTCGAGCTCGTTCGCCTTGCTCGTCAGAGCGGCGAAGCCCGCCTGCAGCCAGTCGTTCGCGGCCGCCGCCGCGAGCGACCACGTGAGCAGGCGCCCCGTGCGCGGTGCGAGCGTGTGCGCCGACACGAGCCCGGCCGCCGCCCAGACGCCGATGCACCGCGAGCACGTGACGAGCTCCCCGATCGCCTGGCGCGGGCCACCCGTCTCGACCTCCTGCTCGTCGCCCTCGTGCGCCTCTTCCTGCACGAACGGGTCGCGCACGAAGCTCAACACTTCGTCGCTCGTCACCGTCCGGGAAGCCTTGAATGTCGCCCCGACGAGGACGGCGAGATCGAGCGCCGTCAGCCGCTCAGGCCGCTTGCCCAGCAGGTGTGCGAGCCCGGCTGCGCCCGTCAGACCGGCGCCGAAGATGCCGACGAGCGCCGCGTAGCTCGTGTACGGAGGTGACTGGGTCTGCGTTGCCACGGGAGCTACCCTGTTCTCCCGGTGGCAGAACTCAAAACCTCAGCGGCCTACCTGCCGACCGGCGACCAGCCGACCGCGATCGCCGAGCTCTCGCGCTCGCTTCAGGCCGGCGAGCGCTATCAGACCCTGCTCGGCGCGACCGGCACCGGCAAGACCGCGACGATGGCCTGGATCATCGAGCAGGTCCAGCGGCCGGCGCTCGTGATCGCCCACAACAAGACGCTTGCGGCGCAGCTCTGCAACGAGTTCCGCGAGTTCTTCCCGCACAACGCGGTCGAGTACTTCGTCTCGTACTACGACTACTACCAGCCCGAGGCGTACGTCCCGCAGGCCGACCTCTACATCGAGAAGGACAGCTCGCGGAACGACGACATCGACCGGCTGCGCCACGCCGCCACCTCGAACCTGCTGTCGCGCCGCGACGTCGTCATCGTCGCCTCGGTCTCGTGCATCTACGGCCTCGGCTCGCCGGAGGAGTACGAGAAGCGTGTCGTCTTCCTCACTGTCGGCGAGGAGACGGACCGCGACCTGATGCTGCGGAAGCTGATCGACATCCAGTACGTCCGCAACGACACTCTCCTCGGCCGGGGGCGGTTCCGTGTGAAGGGCGACGTGATCGAGATCCAGCCCGCCTACTCGGAGACGGCCTACCGCGTCTCGATGTTCGGCGACGAGGTCGAGCTGATCACGCACTTCGACCCGCTCACCGGCGAGGTCTACGCGAAGCTCGACACGATCACGATCTTCCCGGCGACCCAGTACGTCACCTCGAAGCCGACGATCGAGCGCGCCTACGACGAGATCAAGCACGAGCTCGAGGAGCAGGTGGCCCTCTTCGAGTCGCAGGACCGGCTGCTGGAGGCGCACCGGATCCGCCAGCGCACCGAGTACGACCTCGAGATGATGCGCGAGCTCGGCTTCTGCAACGGGATCGAGAACTACTCGCGGATCCTCGACGGCCGGCCGCCGGGCTCCGCGCCGCACACGCTGCTCGACTACTTCCCGTCCGACTACGTCGTCTTTGTCGACGAGTCGCACCAGACGGTGCCGCAGATCGGCGGCATGTACGAGGGCGACCGCTCGCGGAAGCAGACCCTCGTCGACCACGGCTTCCGGCTGCCGTCGGCCCTCGACAACAGGCCGCTTCGCTTCGACGAGTTCCTGGCGAAAGTGCCGCAGCTCCTGTTCGTCTCGGCGACGCCTGGGCCCTACGAGACGCGTCATTCCAGCGTCATCGCCGAGCAGCTGATCCGCCCGACGTATCCTCGTCGATCCCGAGGTCGAGCTGCGCCCGACGAAGAACCAGATCGACGACCTGCTGAACGAGATCCGGCGCCGCGCCGACGCGGGCGAGCGGGTGCTGGTCACGACGCTGACCAAGAAGATGTCCGAGGACCTGACGGACTACCTGCTCGAGGCGGGCGTGCGGGCGCGCTACCTGCACTCGGAGATCGACACGCTGGAGCGCATCCAGATCATCCGCGAGCTCCGTCTCGGCGAGTACGACGTGCTCGTCGGGATCAACCTGCTGCGCGAGGGACTCGACCTGCCGGAGGTCTCCCTCGTCGCCATCCTCGACGCCGACAAGGAGGGCTTCCTGCGCGGCAAGACCGCGCTCGTGCAGACGATCGGGCGCGCGGCGCGGAACGTGAACGGCCGTGTGCTGCTCTACGCCGACAAGCTGACCGAGGCGATCAAGGGGGCGATGGACGAGACCGAGCGGCGGCGCGCGATCCAGCTCGCCTACAACGAGGAGAACGGCACGACGCCGCTCTCGATCACGAAGGGCGTGTCCGACATCGCCGAGTTCCTCTCGTTCGAGAACCCGAACGTGCCGGGGACGCGCCGCCGCGGCGCCAAGGCAGACGTCGAGGGGCTGTCGCGCGAGGAGCTGGAGAAGCTCGTCGTCACGCTCGAGGAGGAGATGTTCGCCGCGGCCGAGGAGCTGCGCTTCGAGTACGCGGCGAAGCTGCGCGACGAGATCAAGGAGTTGCGGCGCGAGCTGAACGCGTTGGCCGAAGCCGCTGCCTGAGCGACCGGGCTAGGCTCGGCGCCAGGTGCCGACGAGCACGGCTGCGCGGCCTGCGCACTTGTCGGCTCCGCTCGTCGAGAGGACGAGCTTGTCGCTCGACGAGCCGCCACCGGTAGGTCGCGTCGTCCTCGCACCGACCGCCGCCCGTGATGCGCATGTCGAGCATCTTCAAGGTGCCGGACGTTCCCGTCGTCAGCCGTCCCGTCACGATCGGCTTCTTGCTCGCGCCGTTGTAGAGGCTCATCGCACCCGAGCTCTTCAGCTCGAACCGCCACGGCCCGGTCGCGACCTGGCCGCGACGCTTGGCGTCCGCCGCCCTGACGTTGCGCGACCACATGTCGGCGATGGTCGACGGTGCCGCGTCGACGCGGGCAGAAGACGCCGCCGGCAGGGCGAGCGCGACGACCGACGATCGCGAGAGTGAGGATGAGAGAGCCTTTCACGGGCGAGAGGGTACACACAGAAACGGGGGGTTGGGGGCTAGTCTTGTGGCATGTGCAGAAACATCAAGACTCTTCACAACTTCGAGCCGCCGGCGACCGAGGACGAGATCCACGCGTCGGCCCTGCAGTACGTCCGCAAGCTGAGCGGGACGACCAAGCCGTCCCGGGCGAACGAGGCCGTCTTCGAGCGGGCCGTCGAGGAGATCACGGCGGCGACCCGCCGGCTGCTCGACGGGCTGCAGACGGCCGCGTCGCCGCGCGACCGCGAGGTCGAGGCGGCGAAGGCACGCGCTCGCTCCGAGGACGCGCGTTCGCCGCGAGCTTCGACCGGCTGACCGGGCGGCGCGCGCAGCGCCACCCGGTCAGGCGGGGATCTCCGCCGGCTACGCGGCCGCGAGCGTGACCAGCTTCTCGCGCAGGTAGCGGCTGTACGGCTTCGCGTCGATCGGCCCGCCGACGACGCGCTCGAGCGTCTCCTGCGGCGTGAACTTGCGGCCGAGGGAGTAGAGGTTGGAGCGCAGCCACTCGTGCAGCTGCCCGAACTCGCCCCGCTCGAACTGGTCGTGGAGATCCGGGATCTCGGACGAGACCTTGTCCCAGATCTGCACCGAGACGATGTTGCCGAGCGTGTACGTCGGGAAGTAGCCGAAGCCGCCGCCCGACCAGTGGACGTCCTGGAGGATGCCGAGGCGGTCGTCGGGGCAGGCGATGCCGAAGTACTCCTCGAAGCGTGCCTTCCAGATCTCGGGGAGCTCGCGGAGCGCGATCTTGCCCGCCATCAGCTCCTGCTCGAGCTCGAAGCGCAGGATGATGTGGAGGTTGTAGGTGGCCTCGTCCGCGTCGACGCGGATGTACGACGGTCGCACGCGGTTGATGGCCCGGTAGAAGCGCTCCTGCTCGACCTCGCCGAGCGCCTGCGGGAACGCCTCCTGCAGCTGGGGGTAGAAGTAGTTCCAGAACGGCCTGCTGCGGCCGACGATGTTCTCCCAGAGCCGGCTCTGCGACTCGTGCAGGGCCGACGAGACGCCGGCGCAGAGCGGCGTGCGCTCGAGGCTCTGCGAGACGCCGTGCTCGTAGAGCCCGTGGCCGCACTCGTGCATCGCCGTGAAGACGGACGTGATGTCGTCCTCCTTGTACCGCGTCGTCAGGCGGATGTCCTGGGTGCCGGAGCTGGCGGCGAAGGGGTGGACGGTGAGGTCGAGCCGGAAGAACTGCGGGTCGTAGCCGAACCGCTCGATCACCCGCAGCGAGAACGCGTGCTGCGCGTCGATCGGGAACGGCCCGCTCATGAACTCCTCCTCCGGCTCGGTCGAGCCGACCTCGGCGATGAGCGGCACGAGCGCCGCCTTCAGCTCGTCGAAGACTGCGCGCACCTCGGCCGTCTTCATGCCCGGCTCGTAGTCGTCGAGGAGGACGTCGTACGGCTCGTCGTAGCCGTCGAAGCAGTCGACATACCGCCGCTTCAGCTCGATGGTCTTCTCGAGGTGGGGCATGAACGACGCGTAGTCGTCCTCCTCGCGTGCCTTTGCCCAGATGTCGTGGCCCTCGGCGGCGGCCATCACCATCTCGGCCGCGAGCTCGGCGGGGATGCGGCGGGCCTTCGACCAGTCGCGGCGCGTCGTCCGCAGGAGCGACGCCTCGTCCGAGTCGTAGTCGAGGCTCTGCTCGTACTCCTCCAGCTCGTCGAGGAGCCGGCCCGTTTCGTCGTCGACGAACCTGCCGTGGGCGATGCGGTCGAGCGTCGTCAGCTGCTCGCTGCGGACGGGGCCGCCCCCCGGCGGCATCATCACCGTCTGGTCCCAGAAGAGCACCTCCTGGGCGCGACGGATGTCGTGGATCTCGGCGAGCCGGGTCTTCAGCTCGGCGAAGCGGTCGTTCATTGGTCACTCCTCGTCGGGTGCGGCGGTCGCCCTGACTCTAGTCGTAGATTCCGTTTCGCACAGCTGGCCAAAGGAGACATGTCGGGCGGGGCGAACGCCAAGCCCCCATCAAGAGACCTGGAGGCCTACGTTGGGAATCATCGCGTTCATCATCCTCGGCGCGATCGCCGGGGCGATCGCCAAGGCGCTCCTCCCCGGGGACGACCCCGGTGGGCTTCATCGTCACCACGCTCGTCGGCATCGCGGGCGCCATCATCGGCGGCTTTCTCGCCGCGGCGCTCTTCAACGCCGACCCGATGGACGAGTTCTGGGACATCTCGAGCTGGCTGACCGCGATCGTCGGCGCGATCATCCTGCTCGTCATCTACCGCGTCGTCATCGGCCGCAACCGGAGAACGGGCCTAGCGTGAGGCGAGGGCCTCACGGCCGCGCGGGAACCTGCGCGCGGCCGTGAGCGCCCAGCCGTCCTCACGCCAGATGTAGGTGAGCGTGCGCAGGCCGTCGGCCTCGACCTCGTAGACGTGCAGCCCGCGCGCCTCGCCGCGCCGGTGCGGGCGCGGCTGGCCGAAGCCCGGCGCGATCGAGACGACCACGGCGCGCTCGCCCCCGGCGTCGAGAGCTCGAACTCGCGGCGCTCGGCGATCGTGCTCTGGTGGATGTGCCCGGCGAGGATCAGCTCGGCGCCGGCGTCGACGAGGCCGGCGAGCACGTTGTTGCGCTTCGCGACCGGCTTCTTGCGCGAGCGCCAGGGGGCGCCGAGCAGGTGATGGTGGAAGATGACGACGCGCAGCGCCTCCGCCGGTGCGTCGCGCAGGAGCTCGCCGCGCGCGCTCGATCTGCGTCGGCCGGAGCCTGCCGGACTGGTGCCGCCAGGGGCGCACGGAGTTCAGCCCGACGACGAGCAGCGCGTCGGACCGGTAGACGGGCTCCGTCCCGTCCCACTGCCGGTCGAACTCGAGCCAGGGCTTCGTGAACCGCTTCGGGAACGTGTAGGGGATGTCGTGGTTGCCCGGAATCGCGACGAGCGGCAGGTCGAGACCGCGCAGGAACGCAGCGGCCGCTCGTGCTGCGACTGCAAGCCGCGGTGGGTGAGGTCGCCGCTCGCGATCACGAGCTCGGGCTTGACCTCCTCGATCAGCCGCGCGAGCGCCTCGATCGACTCGGGCTTGTCGTTGCGCCCGAAGTGGAGGTCGGAGACGTGGAGGACGCGCGTCTGCACCGTCGGGAGACTAGGCGTTCACTCCCCGAACGAGGCATGGGAACCCGGGAGCGCCTCTATACACTTCGAGGGATGGCGGAGCAGACGCCGACGAGCGACTCACCCGAGATCTTCGACGATCTGTACCTCGGTCTCCGTGCAGGCGGCGCGATGCGGAAGAAGCGGCGCGGCGAGCCGCTGACGCACGAGGAGCGCGAGGCGCTCGAGCGGCTGGCAGGGCCTCTCGATCGGCCGCAAGGCGCTCGCGGTCGGCGCCTTCTCGATCGGCACCTTCGGCCTCGGCTTCACCCTCGGCGGCCTGATCTTCGGCCGCTGGCGCAAAGCCTGACACTCCCTGGCCGGGCGGCTCCCGCCGGGCGAAGCCCGGCTCCGCCGCCCTCGCGCGCCTGAGCGCACGCGGCTCTCCGGGTCTGTGCGGAGCACTATCCCCTCCGGCCGCGCACGCTCAGCCACGCGCCAGGAAGCGTCAGGGGCGTAGCTTCGAGCGGTGATGGGTGAGCTCGGCGCATTTCTCCTTGTCGCGGCGGTCGTGATCGCGACCCCCGGCCCGGACACGGCCCTGACGATCCGCAACACGCTCGTCGGCGGGCGCCGGGCCGGCGTCTTCACGGCGAGCGGCGTTGCGGCCGGCCAGGCCGTCTGGACGCTGGCGGCGAGCGCGGGCGTGGCTGCGCTCCTCGTCGCCTCGGAGCCGGCGTTCCTCGCGCTCAAGTACGCCGGCGCGGCGTACCTGGTCTATCTCGGGGCTCGGCGCCCTCTGGCACGCGTTCCGCGACGCGGCGCCTCGCAGCGGGACGGCTCGACGAGGCGACGGTCTCGCACCTCGGCGAGCCCTGCGCCAGGGGCTCGTCAGCAACCTCGGCAACCCGAAGATGGCCGTCTTCTTCACGAGCCTGCTGCCGCAGTTCGCGTCGGGCGGTGAGGGGACGTTCGTGGAGCTGCTCGCGCTCGGCCTCCTCTTCTGCTCGCTCACGTTCTGCTGGCTCGCCGCGTCCGCCGCGGTGGCGCGGGCGATCTCCTGCGGAGGCCGCGGATCCGGCGGACGCTGGAAGCGGTGACCGGCGCCGTGCTCGTGGCGCTCGGCCTGCGCGTCGCGACGGCCGACCGCTAGGAGTTGGCGGAATCTCGTCGCGGGGTGCGGTGCTCGTTCCGAGGCAAGGACGCAGGGAGCGCCCGTATTGGTCAATACGGGCGCGACCGAGGACGCCGCATCGGGGCGAGCTGCGCGGCCCGGCGGCTCAGCCGATATTTCGCCAACCCTCCTACGCCGTCTCGGAGTCGCGCGCGGGGAAGATGACCGTCGGCACGTCCTCGCCCGCCGGATCCTTGCCCCGCACGACCACGTCGAGCAGCGTCGCGATCACCGCCGCGATCGGGATCGCGAGCAGCACCGCGAAGCCGCCGAACAGGATCGCCACGGACGTGATCGAGAAGAGCACGAGCAGCGGCGAAAGGCCGACGGCCTCGCCGAGCACGCGCGGGATGACGATGTAGTCCTCGAGCAGCCGCACGACGAGGACGATGAGCCCCGCGGCGAGCGCGACCTGCCAGGAGACCGTCAGGCCGACGCCGACCGCGACGGCGCCCGCCGTCAGCGGCCCGATCACCGGCACGAGCTCGACGATGCCCGCGAAGACGCCGACGAGCACCCAGTACGGGAGCCCGATCGACCAGAACGCGATCGAGAGCACCGTGCCGACGATCAGGATCAGCAGCCCCTGGCCGCGCACGTAGGCGCCGAGCTTGAGGTCGATCAGGTCCCACGTGTCGCGCACCTTCTTGCGCCGCGGCCTCGGGATCAGCGAGCACACGATGTCGACGGCGCGGTCGCGCTCGAAGATCCAGTAGGCGGCGCTCGCGAGGACGAAGAAGATCCCGATCAGGATCTCGAAGCCGAGGACGCCGAGCTCGAGCGCGGGGTCGACGAGCTCGGTCGCGGACGGCAGCTCGTCGAGCCGCTCCTGGATCTCCTGGAGGATGTCCTGCCGCAGCCCCGTCGACTGGCTCGCCTCCTCCTCGAGCTCCGACTGGGACGTCGGCAGCGCCGCGCTGATCTGGTCCTTCGCCCGCGGCACGACGAGCCAGAGCAGGCCGACGAGGATCGCGAAGAAGACCGCGTAGTGGAAGCCGATGCCGATGCCGCGCGGGACGCCCCACCGGCGCATCGCCTCGACCCCCGGCCTCATCGCCGCGGCGATGATGAAGCCGAGGAAGAGCAGCGCGACGATCAGCCGGATCTTCCAGAGGGCGAGCGCCAGCACGACGACCCCGCCGATCACGAGCGTCGCGACGGCGGCGCGCTTGGCCGTCTCGGTCATCTCGCGGGACTTCTTCCCGCCGCGCTGCAGGCAGGTAACTCGGCGGGCGCCGGAGCCGCCACAGCCGCCGCCCGATCACGCCGATGAACACGAACGGGATCCCGTAGAAGAGCTCCGTCGAACGAGCGCCTGCACCCAGAGCTCCGTCTCGTCGCCGTCCCAGGCGTGCGGGCGCGATCGCGAGCGGCACGAGGAGCGCCACCGGCAGTGCCCAGAAGGCGCCGATGACGGCACCGTACGCGAGGTGCACGCCGAGCCAGACGAGGAAGAGCGCGCCGGGAGCGGAATCCCACTCGTCGCCGGCGACGAAGATCACTGCCGCCGCGCCGACGAAGGCCACCGACGCGATGATCGAACGGACCTCCAAAGCCCTCGGAAATGTACCTGGACGAACGTATGTTCGCAGGCTAGAATGGCCGCGACATGGCCGCCGACGAGCTGATCGTCCACGGGGCACGCGAGCACAACCTCAAGGACATCGACGTCCGGTTGCCGCGGAACTCCCTCGTCTGCATCACCGGGCTGTCCGGCTCGGGCAAGTCCTCGCTCGCGTTCGACACGATCTACGCCGAGGGGCAGCGCCGCTACGTCGAGAGCCTCTCCGCCTACGCGCGCCAGTTCCTGCAGATGATGGAGAAGCCCGACGTCGACTCCATCGACGGCCTCTCGCCGGCGATCTCGATCGACCAGAAGACGACCTCGCGCAACCCGCGCTCGACCGTCGGGACGGTGACCGAGATCTACGACTACCTGCGCCTGCTGTACGCGCGCGTCGGTCGCCCGCACTGCCCGGTCTGCGGCCGCCCGATCGCCGGGCAGAGCCTCGACCAGATCGTCGAGCAGATCCTGGCGCTGCCCGGAGGGGACGAGGTTCACGGTCAACGCGCCGGTCGTGCGCGACCGCAAGGGCGAGTTCCGCGACGTCCTCGACGAGCTGCGCGCCGACGGCTTCACGCGCGTGAAGGTGGACGGCGAGACGCGGCTGCTCGAGGAGGAGATCACCCTCGACAAGAAGTTCAAGCACTCGATCGACGTGGTCGTCGACCGGCTCGTGCTGAAGGCGGATCTGCGCCAGCGGCTGACGCAGTCGGTCGAGACGGCCGTCGCGCTCGCGGACGGGCTCGTCGCCGTCGACGTGATCGACGGCGATGAGATGCTGTTCTCGCGAGAAGCTCGCCTGCCCGGAGCACGGCGTCTCGCTGCCGGAGCTGCAGCCGCGCATCTTCTCGTTCAACTCACCGCACGGCGCGTGCCCGCGCTGCACGGGGCTCGGCTCGCAGCTCGAGATCGACCCGGACCTGATCGTCCCGGACACCTCCGTCTCGATCGGCGAGGGCGCGCTCGTGCCCTGGTCGGTCGGCAACGGCGGCTTCTACGAGTCGGTCGTGCAGGCGGTCGCGGAGCGCTACGAGATCGATCTCGACACGCCCTGGAACGAGCTCACCGAGGAGCAGCAGAACCTGTTCCTCCACGGCACGAACGGCGACCGCGTCTACGTCCAGTACCGGAACCGGATGGGCCGGCGCCGCTCGTACACGATGGCCTTCGAGGGCATCCTCGCCTCGCTCGAGCGCCGCTACAAGGAGACCGACTCCTCGCAGCAGCGCGAGCGGATCGAGGAGTACATGAGCTTCCGGCCCTGCCCGACGTGCAAGGGAGCGCGCCTCAAGCCCGAGGTGCTCGCGGTCACGATCGGCGGCGAGTCGATCCACACCTTCACGCGGATGTCGGTCACGCGTGCGCTCCAGTTCCTCGACGAGCTCGGGCTGACGAAGACCGAGGAGCTGATCGGCCACCGGATCGTGAAGGAGATCCGGGAGCGCCTGACGTTCCTCGACAACGTCGGCGTCGGCTACCTGCAGCTCGACCGGGCCGCCAAGACGCTCTCGGGCGGCGAGGCGCAGCGGCTGCGGCTGGCAACGCAGATCGGCTCGCAGCTCGTCGGCGTCCTCTACATCCTCGACGAGCCCTCGATCGGGCTCCACCAGCGCGACAACGACAAGCTGATCGCGACGCTGCAGCGGCTGAAGGCGCTCGGCAACACGGTCCTCGTCGTCGAGCACGACGAGCAGATGATGCGCACCGCGGACTGGCTCGTCGACATGGGCCCCGGCGCCGGCGAGCACGGCGGCGAGGTCGTCGCCGAGGGCACCGCGGCGCAGGTGATGAAGGCGAAGGACTCGGTCACGGGCATGTTCCTCTCCGGGAAGCGGCAGATCGCGGTGCCGCCGCGGCGCGAGGACGACCGCGGCCACTTCACCGTCCGCGGCGCCGCGATGCACAACCTGAAGGGCATCGACGTCGAGTTCCCGGTCGGCAAGTTCGTCTGCGTCACGGGCGTGTCGGGCTCCGGCAAGTCGACGCTCGTCAACGAGATCGTCTACAAGGCGCTCGCGAACCGGCTGAACAAGATGCGGATGAAGCCGGGCGACCACGAGAGCGTCGACGGGATCGACGTCTTCGACAAGGTGATCGACATCGACCAGAAGCCGATCGGCCGCACGCCGCGCTCGAACCCGGCGACGTACATCGACCTCTTCACGCACATCCGCGAGCTCTACTCGCTGACGCCCGAGGCCAAGGTGCGCGGCTACAAGCCGGGCCGCTTCTCGTTCAACGTGCGCGGCGGCCGCTGCGAGACCTGCAAGGGCGACGGCACGATCAAGATCGAGATGCACTTCCTGCCCGACGTCTACGTGCCGTGCGAGACCTGCCACGGGCACCGCTACAACAAGGAGACGCTCGAGGTGCGCTTCAAGGGCAAGTCGATCGCGGACGTGCTCGAGATGTCCGTCGAGGAGGCGCTCTCCTTCTTCGCCAAGATCCCGAAGCTGCGCCGGCGGCTGCAGACGCTGCACGACGTCGGCCTCGACTACATCAAGCTCGGCCAGCCGGCGACCACGCTCTCGGGCGGCGAGGCGCAGCGCGTCAAGCTCGCCGCGGAGCTCTGCAAGGTGGCGACCGGGCGGACGCTCTACATCCTGGACGAGCCGACGACGGGCCTCCACTTCGCCGACATCGAGAAGCTGCTCGAGGTGCTGCAGCGGCTCGTCGACGCCGGCAACACGGTGCTCGTGATCGAGCACAACCTCGACGTGATCAAGCAGGCCGACTGGGTCGTCGACCTCGGGCCGGAGGGCGGCGAGGCCGGCGGCGAGCTGATCGCGACCGGCACGCCGGAGGACGTCGCAGAGGTCGAGGGCTCGTTCACGGGGCAGTTCCTGCGCGGCGTCCTGGCCGGCGGCCGCGCGGCCGTCGCCGCGTGACCGTCGACGAGATCGCACCGGGCCTGCGCCGCTGGACGTCCTTCCACGACCACTGGGAGGAGGAGGTCGGCGCCGTCGCCGTCGACACCGACGACGGGCTCGTGCTGATCGACCCGATCGAGCCGCCGGCCGAGCTGCGCAAGCCGGCGCACGTCCTCGTCACCGTCTTCTGGCACGCGCGCTCGACGAAGGGGCTCCCGGGCCGCGTCTGGGCGGGATCGCGCTCGGCGAAGCCGCTCGAGAACCGCGGCGATCACCGTCGGCGAGGTCGTGCGGCCCGACGACGAGCTGCCGGGCGGCATCCGCGCCCACGCGACCGCGCGTCCGTCGGAGCTCGTCTTCTGGCTCCCGGATCACCGGGCTCTCGTCGTCGGCGACGTGCTCCTCGGCGCCGGCGCGAAGCCGCGCGCGACGGACGACCCGCTGCGGCTCTGCCCGGAGCGCTGGCTGGGCAAGGCGACGCACGCCGACCTGCGGCGCTCGCTGCGGCCGCTGCTCGACCTGCCGGTCGAGCGCGTGCTCGTCTCGCACGGCACGCCCGTCCTGCGCGGCGCCGCCGCGCTCGAGACGGTTCTGGCCTAGATACAGGGCTCGGCCGTGAAGGCCTGGTGCCCGCGGCCCTGCTGGCAGCGCTGGCCCCAGCGGGCCGAGTCGACGCGCCAGGTGCCGTCCGGCCGAAGGCTCAGCGTCAGGTCGTAGCGCCACGCACGGACGGAGTCGTCGAAGAGCCCGTCGAGGACGAGCGACGTCGTGGCGATGTCGTTGTTCGCGCTGCCCTGATATGTCGTGTTCGCGGCCTCGATCATGTCCCGCTGGACGAACTCCTCCGTGACGAGCGCGATGTCGCGCTCCCACGGCTCCTCGACGCTCTCGGCGTAGGCGTTGAACTCGTCGACGGAGATCGTCCCGTCGTCCGCCGGGTCGGGCGGGCCGGTCCACGTCCCGGGCGCGGCGGTCGTGGTGGTGGTCGTGGTCGTGCCGGCCGGCTCGTCCGTCACGGTGACCGGCTGCGTCACGGTGACGGTGACCGGCTCGGCCGCCTCCTCGTCGCCGGCGCACCCGCCGGCGAGCAGGACGAGCAGGAGCGCGGCCGACCGGCGCATCAGAGCACGGCTTGCGTCTGCGTCACGCGCGCGACGTGCTTGTCGGCGTCGTCGTGCAGATCGGTCTCGACGACGATCGTCGTGCGGCCGCGGTGCAGTGGGCGCGAGCGGGCGTGCACGTGTCCCTCGCGGACTCCGCGGAAGAAGTTCGTCTTCGACTCGATCGTCGCCGTCCCGCCGGCGCCCTCGGGCAGGTTGAGGAAGGCACAGAAGCCGCCGACCGCGTCCGCGAGCGCCATCAGGGCGCCGCCGTGCAGGAGCCCGCCCGCGGTGCACAGCCGCTCCTCCCAGGCGAGCCGCGCGCGCACCTCGTCGGGCTCCGCGGCGACGATCTCGAGCCCGAGCTCGCCGGCGAACGGCATCGCTGCGCGCACCTGCGTCGTTCACGGTCGACGCGTCCATCCGCGTCCGACGATAGCGCCGATCACCCGAACGGGTCTGGGCGGAGCGGCTTCCCCGGCCGATGCCTAAGGCGTCATGCGGCGGCGTGCGCTCACCCTGGCGGCGGCCCTGGCCGCGCTCGCATGTCGCATCTGGCTGCAGCTCCGTCGAGGGGCAGCGCGCGCAGGAGCTCATCCTGCAGGCCCAGACGGCGGAGTCGCGGCTGCGCACGGCGGCCTTCGACGCCGGTCTCTCCTTCACGGTTGCCGGCCAGAAGGTCGAGGTGCTGCTCGAAGGGCGCCGGCTCGAAGAAGGCGCGGTACGTCTCGGTCCGCACGCGCGGGATGCCCGGCGAGGCCCTCGACGCGGCGTTCGTCCTCCGCGGCGACACCGCCTGGATCCGGCTGAACGGTGTCTGGGAGCGCACGCACCGTGCCGGCCGGCGTCGATCTCGGCGCCTCTCCGTCCCTCGGCTCGGCCGCGTTCCAGGAGCTGACGAAGCACGTCGAGGACGTCCGCGTGTCCGAGCACGAGCTCGTCGGCGGCAAGCCGGTCACCATCATCGCCGGCGAGATCGACACCGTCGGCCTGCTCGGCTCCCTCTCGAAGCTCGCGAGCCTGAGCGGCTCGGCGCCGCAGGGTCTCGAGCTGCCGGACCTGGGCGAGCTCGGCGTCGAGATCGGCGACATCCACGCGGTGCTGACGATCGACGAGACGACGCACCTCCTCGCCGCGGCGCTCGTCACCCTCGAGATCGAGGCCTCCGGGCAGACGCTCGAGCTCGAGCTCCGCTACCGGCTCACCGCCGCCAACGAGCCGGTCACCATCCCGGCTCCCTGCGCTAGCCACTACCCTCACCGCATGAGCCCGGAGCGCCAGTGGTGGCTGCGCGTGCCGGCCGTCTTCCTCAGCCCGAGATCCGTCTTCGCGGCACTCCGCAACGACGCGCCGGAAGACGTCGATGCGCGCGCGGAGCCGGTGCTCGCGATCGTCATGCTCGCGGGGATCGCCGCCGCTCTCGCCTCGCCGACCGCGCGCACGCTCTACGACGACCCGGCGTACGACCGGCGCCCTCGTCGCCGTCTGGGCGTTTCTCGCGGGCGGGCTCACCGCGGTCGTGGGCTACTTCGTGATCGGCGGCGCGCTCCACCTCGCCGGCCGCGGGCTCGGCAGCCTCGGCAACTACCGGCGCGCGCGCCACGTGCTCGGCTTCGCGGTCGCGCCGCTCGCCCTCTCGCTGCTGCTCCTCTGGCCGCTCGAGCTCGCGCGTCTTCGGCGGCGACCGCTTCGACACGGGCGGCTCCGACGACGGCGCGGCGGGAGACGTCTTCACGACGCTCGAGTACGCCTTCGGGCTCTGGTCCGTGCGTCCTGCTCGTGGTCGGCATCCGCACCGTCCACGGCTGGAGCTGGTGGCGCGCGCTCGGCGTCGTCGGCCTGACGGCGCTGTTCCTAGCGGCGTTCTACTACCTCGCCGCGCTCCTCTAGCGCCGCCTCGAAGAGCGCGAGCTCCTCCTCGGGCATCGCGTAGGTGTGCTGCTCCTCCGGGAAGCGGCGCTCGCGCACGTCGGCCACGTACGCGGACACCGCCCGCGTGATCTCCGTCGAGAGATCGGCGTACTGCTTGACGAACCGCGGCGCGTGGCCCTCGTAGAGGCCGAGCAGGTCGTGCCAGACGAGCACCTGCCCGTCGCAGCCGGCGCCTGCGCCGATGCCGATCGTCGGGATCGTCGAGCGCCTCGGTGATCCGCTCCGCGACCGGCGCCGGCACGGCCTCGAGCACGAGCGCGAAGACGCCGGCCGCCTCGAGCGCGAGCGCATCGTCGAAGAGCCGCCGCGCCTTCTCGGCGGTGCGGCCCTGCGCCTTGAAGCCGCCGAGCATCGTCGCCGACTGCGGCGTCAGGCCGATGTGGCCCATCACCGGGATCCCTGCGCCGACGAGCGCCTGGCACGCGCGAGAGCGTCGCGCCGGCGCCCTCGACCTTGACCGCGTCGGCGCCCGCCTCCTTCAGGAAGCGGATCGCGTTGTGCAGCGCCTCCTCGTCCGAGACCTGGAACGACCCGAACGGCATGTCGGCGACCACGAGCGGCCGGCGCGCGCCGCGGTTGACCGCGCGCGTGAGCACGATCAGCTCGTCCATCGTCGCGGGCACGGTCGAGTCGTGGCCGAGCACGGTCATCGCCGCCGAGTCGCCGACGAGGATGATGTCGGCGCCCGCCTCGTCGGCGAGCCGCCCGGACGGCGCGTCGTAGGCGGTGATCATCGCGATCGGCTGGCGCCGCGCCTTCAGCTCGACGAGCTCGGTGAGCGGCAGCTTGCCGGGGGCCGGAGTTCCGGGAGCAGGCTTGCGCGGGCGGGTGGTCATGGCGTGCTCCTTGTCGAGGACGACGTTGTCGATCAGGCGGACGGGGCCGATGCGCACGGCGGCGGCGAGGACGGGTGGGTCGAAGTCGGCGACCTCGACGTAGTCGACGTCGAGACCGTCGAGGGCGGCGCGAGCGCGCGCGTCGGCGGTCGCGCGTCGCGAGTGCGCGCGGCAGCGCGAGGGCCAGCCGGCGCTCGTCCGGCGTGAGCAGGGCGTTGCGCGACGAGAGCGCGAGCCCGTCCGCGTCGCGCACGGTCGGCAGCGACGCGGAGCTCGACCTCGAGGTCGAGATCGCGGACGAGCCGCTGCAGCACCGCGACCTGCTGCGCGTCCTTCTGGCCGAAGTACGCGCGCTGCGGCCGGACGATGTTGAAGAGCTTCAGGCAGACCGTCGCGACGCCGCGGAAGTGGCCCGGCCGGTGCTCGCCCTCGAGGATGCGGCCGAGCTCCTCGACCTCGACCCACGTCTGGAAGCCGGGCGGATACATCTCGTCGACGCCCGGCGCGAACAGCAGGTCGACGCCCGCCGCGGCCGCGACCTCGGCGTCGGCGCGCCTCGTCGCGCGGGTACCCGTTCGAGGTCGGCGGCGTCGGTCGAACTGCGCCGGGTTGACGAAGAGGCTCGCGACGACCGTGTCGCACTCGCGCGCGGGCGGCCGTCGAGGAGCGACACGTGTCCCGCGTGCAGCCCGCCGAGCGTCGGCACCAGGCCGACGAGGCCTCCGCGGACCGGTTCGAGCTCGCGCCGGACGTCGGCGATCGTGCGGACGATCCTCACGCGAGCGCCTTCGTCGTCTCGGCCAGCTCCGTGTACATCGCCTCGAGCTCCGGACGCTCCCGCCGGATCGCGGCGACGTGCGCGTCGACGGTCGCCCAGTCGCCGCGCGAGATCGGCCCGGTCAGCTCGAAGCCGTTCTCGATCGTGCGGCGCATCAGCGGGTCGAGCGCCTGCGGCGGCGCGCCGGCCGCCGTCGAGCAGCGAGCCGGCGGCCCGTCGCAGCGTGACGAGGTAGTTCGAGGCGATCGCGGCGCCCGCGTGGTAGGCGTCGCGCTTCTCGTCCGCGAGCGAGAACGGCTCGAGGCCGAGCGTCCGCGCGAGCCAGAAGCCGTGCTCGCGGGCCTCGTCGCTCTCCGCGGTCACCGCCGCGAAGGCGCCGTCGAGCTGCTCGGGCCCGCGGGCGAGGGTGAACGTCTGCAGCGGATGGACGCCGAAGCGGCGCGTGTGCGGGTCGAGCGCCGCGAGTGAGGTGGCTCCGCTGACGTGCGCGAGCCACGGGCCGGGCTCGAGCGAGCGCGCCGCCTCGCCGATCGCGCGATCGGGCACGCAGAGGAGAACGAGGTCGGGCTCGGCCTCGGCCGCCGCGAGCCCGCGCTCGGCCAGCCTCGCGGCCACCGCAGTGCCGACGCGGCCTGCACCGACGACGTGGACACGTTGATCATTTGCTTGGCTCCAGTTCCGGGATCCGGATACCGGGCGTGAGTAGTGTAGCCGCGTGCGGATCGAGGTCGGCGACACGAGGCTCTTCTTCGACGTGGACGGCGCCGAAGCTCGTCCCCGACGGCCCCTGGATGCGCGAGCGTCCGACAGTCGTGCTCCTGCATCCCGGGCCCGGCTTCGACCACCTGCTCTTCAAGATCCAGCTCGGCCCGTGGCTCGCCGAGCGCGCACAGGTCGTCTACGTCGACCAGCGCGGCGGCGGGCGGAGCGAGCGCTGCCGACCCGGCCGACCTCCGGCTCGAGCGCTGGGCCGACGACGTCCGGGAGCTCTGCGACGCGCTCACGATCGAGCGGCCGGTCGTGCTCGGCATGGGCTTCGGCGCGGTCGTTGCGCTCGACTACGCGTCCCGCCACCCGTCGCACCCGGCGGCGCTCGTGCTGGTCGGGCCGGTCGCGCGGATCGTCCCGGAGCGCTCGATCGCGGTGTACGAGCGGCTGGGCGGCGCGGCAGCGGTCGAGGCGGGCCGCGCTTCTACGAGGAGATGAGCGAGCAGTCGTTCGCCGACTTCCTGCGCGTGTGCTTCCCGCTCCTCTCCCGGTCGCAGCTGACGGCCGACGTGATGGTCCGCGCCGGACTGGAACCCCGACGCGCTGATGGGCTGGATGGTGGGAGAGGCGGCTGCGATCGACCTGCGCGGCGCGCTCGCGGCGATCGAGGCGCCGGCGCTCGTGCTGGCCGGCGAGGACGACGCGTGGGCGCCGCTCGAGTCCGTGCGCGAGGTCGTCGAGAGCCTGGGCGGGCAGACGGTCTTTCGCAGCTTCCCCGATGCACGCCACTCGATCTTCCTCGATGCTCCCGCGGCCTACGAGGAGCTCGAGCGCTTCCTCGCCGGTCTCCATGGAGGCGGCGACGAGTGAAGGTCCGCGCCGGCGACATCGAGCTCTTCTTCGACGTCGACGGGGCGAAGGTCGTGCTCGACGGCTCCTGGGCGCGCGACCGACCGACCGTCCTCCTCCTCCACACCGGGCCCGGGCTCGACCACTCGCTCTACAAGGAGCACATCGGCCCGGAGCTCGCCCGCGACGCGCAGGTCGTCTACCTCGACCAGCGCGGCTCGGGCCGGAGCGACTGGAGCTCCGAGGCGGACTGGACGCTCGAGACCTGGGTCGACGACGTGGCCAACTTCTGCGACGCGCTCGAGCTCGAGCGGCCGATGGTGCTCGGGACGGGCCACGGCGGCCTGATCGCGCTGCTCTTCGCCGCCCGGCATCCGGAGCGGGTCGAGCGCCTCGTGCTCGTCAGCGTCGTCGCGCGCTACGTCCACACGCGCGTGATCGCGATCTTCGACCGCCTCGGCGGCCCCGAGGCCGGCGAGGTCGCCGCCCGCTACTTCTCCGAGCCGACCGAGGCGACCTTCTCCGAGTACCTGCGCGTCTGCGTGCCGCTCTACACGAGAGACGCCGCTCTCGCCGGAGTCGATCGCGCGGCTCGAGATGAACACGGCGCTGAGCGCGATCTGGGACCGGAGCGGCGAGCGCGAACTTCGACCTCCGGGCCGACGCGGCGGCCGTCCGCTGCCCGACGCTCCTCCTCGCGGGCGAGGACGATCCGGGCGCCGCGCTCGCGGGCTGCTGAGGAGCTGCGGGACGCGCTGCCGCCCGAGCTCGTCACCTTCCACAGCCTCCCGAACGTCGGGCACGGCGTCTTCCGCGACGCGCCGGACGCGGTCGAGCTCGTCCGGCAGTTCCTATTCGCGACCGAGCCGGCGTAGGAGGTTCGCGCGGACCGCGGGCCACTCGTCGTCCACGACGCTGTACCAGGCGCTGTCGCGGTTCTCGCCGCGCGCGCACGAGCATGTGCTTGCGGTGGACGCCCTCGAACTGCGCGGGCAGGGCCTCCATCGCCCGCCGCGACCGCTCGTTCTGCGCGTCGGTCTTGAACTCGACGCGGCGGCAGCCGAGGCGCCCGAACGCGTCCTCGAGCATCAGCAGCTTCGCCTCGACGTTGACGCCTGTGCCCCAGGCGTCGGGGGCGAGCCACGTCCAGCCGATCTCGAGGCTGCGCGTGCTCGGGCCGCAGCGTCAGGTAGCGGGTGCTGCCGACGACCCGACCGTCGGCCCGGCGCACCGTCGCGAACGGCAGCTCGAGCCCCGCGGTCGGCGTTCGCGAGCGCGTCGTCGAGGTAGTCGCGCAGCTCGGCCGGCGTCTGCGGCTGGAGGATGCTCAGCCACGCCACGTCCGCGGGTCGCGCGAGGCCTCCCAGAGGCCCTCCTCGTGCTCTGCCGTGAGCGGCTCGAGCCGGACGAGCTCGCCGGTCAGGATCGTCGCGGTCCAGTCGGTCACGCGCGGTAGAATCGCAGCCATGCCGATCTACGAGTACGCCTGCATGGAGTGCGAGTCGCACTTCGAGGAGCTCGTGCGGAGCGAGGGGCAGGCGATCGCGTGCCCCGAGTGCGGTGCCGCGAACGTCCTGAAGCAGCTCTCCACCTTCGCCGTCACCGGCGCCTCGTCGCAGCCGAGCTTCGGCGGCGGCGGTGGGTGCTGCGGCGGCTCGTGCGGCTGCTGACCGTCCGCCGAGCGGTCGTACACTCCCGGTCCGTGAGCACGCGCGGCTCCTCGCTGACTACCGCGACGAGACCCTCGGCTGCACGCGCTGCCCGCTCGCGGCGACCCGCACGCAGGTCGTCTTCGGCTCCGGGAACCCGCACGCCGAGCTGATGTTCGTCGGCGAGGCGCCCGGCTTCCACGAGGACCAGCAGGGCGTGCCGTTCGTCGGCCAGGCGGGCAAGCTGCTCGAGCGCCTGCTCAACGGCATCGGCCTGTCCAGGACCGACGTCTACATCGCGAACGTCCTCAAGTGCCGGCCACCGGGCAACCGCGACCCGCAGCCGGAGGAGATCGAGGCCTGCGAGTCGCATCTCTTCCGGCAGATCGAGCTGATCCGCCCTGACGCTCGTGGCCACGCTCGGCAACTTCGCGACGAAGCTCCTCTCCGGGAAGCCGGCAGGCATCACGCGCGTGCACGGCGTCGCGCAGCAGGTGACGCTCGGCGGCAACCGCGTCACGCTCTACCCGCTCTTCCATCCCGCCGCCGCGCTGTACACGCCGTCGATGCAGAGCGTGCTCGCCTCGGACTTCGCGCGGATCCCCGAGCTGCTTGCAGTCGAAGGAGCCGAGCAGGCGACCGAACCGGTGCCGGAGCGCCGCCCGAGCGTCCGGGCGCCCGAGCCCGTGCTCGCCGAGGCCGTGCAGCTCGGCCTCTTCTAGCCCCCTCGATGGAGATCGTCTCCGGCTCGCCGGAGGAGACGGAGGCCGTCGCCGCCACGCTCGCCCGTGTCCTGCGGCCGGGCGACGTCGTCACCGTCTCGGGCGATCTCGGCTCCGGCAAGACGACCTTCGTCCGCGGCGCCTGCCGGGCCCTCGGCGTGACCGCGCCGGTGACGAGCCCGACCTACACGATCGGCCACCGCTACGAGGGCGATCCGGACGTCTCGCACCTCGACCTCTACCGCTTCACCGGCGTCTCCGACGCCGAATGGGCCGATCTCGAGCCGTACTTCGAGGACGCCATCGTCTTCGTCGAGTGGCCGGAGGCGGCCGCGGACGGACTCCCGTCGCCGCGGGCCAGGGTCGTGCTCGAGCACGTCGACGAGACGCACCGTCGCATCCGGCTCGACACTTGGTAGAACGGATCGGACGTGCTGATCCTGGCCTTCGACACCGCGACCGAGCGGGCGACGAGCGCCATCGTCCACGACGGAGAGGTGCTGGGCGAGCGCGTCTCGCGGGCGTCGACGCTGCTCGAGGACGTCGACGCGCTGCTGCGGCAGGCCGGCGCGCACGCCCGTGACATCGAGGCGCTCGTCGTCGGCACAGGTCCCGGGAGCTTCACGAGCACGCGGATCGGCCTCGCCGCCGCGCGCGGGCTCGCGCTGGCGCTCGACGTGCCTGCCGCCGGCGTCTCGACCCTCGACGCGCTCGCCGCGGGCGCGCCCGACGCGCTGCCCGTGATCGACGCGCGCCGGCGAGAGGTGTTCGTGCCGGGCCCGCGCGTGCTGCCGCCGGAGGAGCTCGAGCTCGCGCCCGGAACCGTGTGCGTCGGCGACGGCGCGGTGCGCTACCGCGACGTGCTCGAGGCAGCCGGCGCCGACGTCCCGCCCGACGACGACGAGCGACACCTGCCACGGGCGCGCTTCCACGCTGCGCTCGCGCGCGACTTCGGCCCGGCCGAGCTGGTCGAGCCCATCTACGTGCGCGTCCCCGACGCCGAGCAGGTCGCTCGGATGAAGATCGAGCTCCGGCCGCTCGAGCTCCGCGACCTGAACGCGATCGAGGTGATCGAGCGCGAGTCGTACCCGACGCCGTGGTCGCGCTCGATGTTCGCGAGCGAGCTCGCGAAGCCGAGCTCGATCTCGCTCGGCGCCTTCGCGGACGACACCGGCGACCTCGTCGGCTACCTGATCATCTCCCGCTACGTCGACGCCTGGCACGTGATGAACGTCGCGGTCGCCACCGTTCACCGGCGCCAGGGCATCGCGCGGGCGATGCTCGAGCGGCTCTTCGAGGAGACGGCGACGGACGACCGCCGCGGCTACACCCTCGAGGTCCGCGTCTCGAACGAGGGCGCGATCAAGCTCTACGAGCGGCTCGGCTTCGTCGCGCGCGGCGTCCGGCGGGGCTACTACACCGACAACCGTGAGGACGCCCTGATCATGTGGAAGGACCCGGTGCAGCCGCGGGTCGAGAGCGCGTGATCCTCGGGATCGAGACCTCCTGCGACGAGACGGCCGCCGCGCTCGTCACGCCGGAGGGGGAGATCCGCTCGAACGTCGTCTCGTCGCAGGCCGAGCTGCACGCGCGCTACGGCGGCGTCGTCCCCGAGGTCGCGTCGCGGCGGCACCTCGAGCTCGTCTCGCCCGTCATCGCCGAAGCGCTGTCGGCCGGCGGCGCGACTCGCTCGACGACGTCGAGGCTGGTCGCCGTCACGCAGGGGCCTGGGCTCGTCGGCGCGCTCCTCGTCGGGCCTGAACGCGGCGAAGGCGCTCGCATGGGCACGCCGCCTGCCGCTCGCGCCCGTCGACCACCTGCAGGGTCACGTCGCGTCGCTCTATCTCGGGCCGGACCCCGTCGAGCCGCCGTTCCTCTGCCTGCTTGCGAGCGGCGGCCACACGCTGCTCCTCGACGTCGAGGATCGCGAGGGCTACCGCGTGCTCGGCACCTCGATCGACGACGCGGCCGGCGAGGCGTTCGACAAGGGCGCGCGGCTGCTCGGCCTCGGCTACCCCGGCGGCGCCGCGATCGACCGGCTGGCGCAGGAGGGCGACCCCGAGGCGTTCGCGTTCCCGGTCGCGCGGGTCGGCGAGCTCGACTTCTCGTTCTCGGGCGTCAAGACCGCGCTCCTGTACGCGACGCGCGATCTCGGCGACGGAGCTCGAGGCGCGCCGCGCAGACCTCGCGGCGTCCTACCAGCGCGCGATCGTGCGCGCGCTCGTCGAGCGACTTCGTGTTGCTGCAACACAAACTCGCCGGACCACGGTCGCGGTCGTGGGCGGCGTCGCCGCCAACTCCGAGCTCCGCGCCGCGCTCCCGGACGCGCGCTTCGCACCGCTCGCGCTCTGCACCGACAACGCGGCGATGATCGCGTCCGCGGGCCGGTACGGCAGACGCCTTCCCTATCCTCGCTACCTTGACCTCGACGCCTATGCCTCGCGCCCCTGACAGGCGGCGGCTGCTCGCCGGCGCCGCGCTCGCGTTCACGGCGCTCCTCCTCGCGGGTGGTGGGCAGGGCGCCGAGCCGCGCCCGGTCGTCGACACCGGCGCCGCTGCGTGGCGCGGCTTCGTCGACGGCGACCGCACTGCCGTCTCGGTCGGGCAGCGCGCGATCGTCGTGCTCCGCTACGCCTCGCTCGCCGAGCGGGTGCGGCGCGCGGGTGGGAAGGCGAGCGAGGTCCAGCTGCGGACCTGGGCGGCGGCTGCGCTCGCCGGCCAGAAGCAGATCGCCGCGCGGCTCTCGCAGGAGGGCGTCCAGATCGTTCCCGACTTCGTCTACACGAGGACGCTTGAACGGCTTCGCGGCCGTGCTCGATGCCCGCGCGCTGGCGCTGCTCGAGCGAGACCGCGACGTCGTCGGCGTCTATCCGGTGCGCGTCGCCTATCCCGCCTCCGACGCGACGCGGCTCCTCGGCAGCGACGAGTTCGGGCTCGGTGCCGGCCGGCGCGCCGTGCCACGGGTGCCCGGCTACGACGGCACCGGCGTCACGATCGCGCTGCTCGACACCGGCGTCGACGCGACACATCCCTACCTCCGCGGCCGCGTGCTCGAGGGAATCGACATCGTCGACCCGGACGGCCTCGCCGCTCGCACGGCCGCATCCGCACGATCCGGCACTCGTCGAGCGTCACGGGACGCAGATGGCGGGGCTCCTCGTCGGCGACGACGGCCCGGCAGGCCTGCGGGGTGCGGCACCCGGTGCGTCCCTGCTCCCGATCAGGGTCGCCGGGTGGCAGCCGAGCGCGGAAGGCGGCTTCGCCGTGTACGGCCGCACCGATCAGCTGCTCGCCGGTCTCGAGCGCGCGGTCGATCCGGACGCCGACGGCAGCACGCTCGACGCCGCCCGGGTCGCCCTCGTCGGGGTCGCGGAGCCGTTCGCGGCGTTCTCCGACGGCCCGCTCGCGCGCGCGGCTGCCGGCGCGGCCCGGCTCGACACGCTCGTCGTCGCGCCGGCCGGCAACGACGGGGACGCGGGGCCCGACTACGGCAGCATCTCCGGGCCGGGCGGTGCGCCCGCCGCGCTGACCGTCGGCGCCGTCGACGCGCGCCAGCGCACGCCCACGACGCGGATGGTCGTCAGGGCCGGCCTGCGCGTCCTCCTCGACCAGGAGCTGCCGCTGGCCGGCGCCGTCGCGCCCGACCGGGAGCTGACGCTGGCGCTCGTCCGGCCGGGCGCCGAGCCACGCGCGGGCCTCCGGTCGGACCCCCTGGGCCGCTTCTTCGACGCCCGCGGCTACAGCCTCGTGGCCGGCAAGGCCGCGCTGCTGGAGCGCTCGGCTGCACCGGCCGAGGCCGGCCGCCGGGCGGCGCTCGCGGGCGCGCAGGCCGTCGTCGTCGACGGCACGGTGCCGGCCGGCGCGCTCGGGCTGGACGAGCGCATCGACGTGCCGGTGGTCGGCCTGCCGGCGGCGGTCGCGCGCGAGGCTCGCCGCCTGATCGCGAGTGGGGCGGAGGTCACCGTCTCGCTCGGGGCGCCGGGCTGGTCGGACAACCCCGACGGCCGTCGCGTCGCGCTCTTCTCGTCGCACGGCCTCGCGTTCGGCGGCGGTGTGAAGCCGGAGGTCACCGCGGCGGGCGTGGAGCTCGTGACCGCGGACATCGGGCAGGAACGAGGACAAGTCGGCGCGGTACGGGACGATCAGCGGCACGAGCGCAGCCGCTGCGCTCGCCGCGGGGGCGGCGGCGGTCCTCGCCCAGGCGCGGCCCGCCCTGGACGCGCACGGGCTGAAGGGCGTCCTCGTCGGCGCGGCCGCCCCCACCGGCGGCGCGTCCGTCGGCGCACAGGGCGCCGGCGCGATCGATGCCGCCGGCGCAGTCGCCGCCGAGGTGGCCGCGGCGCCCGCGACGATCGCCTTCGGCGCAGCCGACCAGGCGGGCTGGCAGGCGATCCGCCGCGTCACGGTCACGAACGTGTCGAGGCGGCCCCTGCGGCTTGCCGTCCAGGCGGACGTCGAGGGCATCACGGGCATCGCCGTCATCGCGAGGCCGACCGAGCTGCGTATCCCGCCCGGCCGGTCGGTGCGGCTGACGGTGCGTGCGCGGGCCGCCTTCCTGCCGCGCAGGCGCGGCGCGATCTTCGGCGCGATCCGCCTCGTCCCGCGCGGCGGCGGGTCGACGGAGATCCCCTGGGCGGTGGCGCTCCCGGCCGCGAGCCAAGCCGCTCGTCTCCGACGTCGAGCTGTCGTCGGCGCGCTTCCGGGTCTCGGATCGGGCCCCGGCCGTGCTGAGCATGCGTGCCGGCAGCGTCACCGTGCGCGGAGGCCGGACCCAGCTCCAGCCGCTCTCGCGGCTCGACGTCGAGCTCTGGCGTGGCGCACGCCGCATCGGGCTGCTCGCGCGGCTGCGCGACGTGCTGCCCGGGAACTACGCCTTCGGCGTCACCGGTCGCGGCCCGCGCGGGCGCGCGCTTCCGCGTGGCAGCTACCGCCTGCGCATCGTGGCCGTCCCGCCCGACGGCCAGCGCGAGGTCGCCTCGGTCGGCTTTACGCTCCGCTAGCCCGATTCGTTCTAGACTCCGGCGCGCGAGCGATGACGACGACCGAGACGCCGGCAACGCATCTTCGGGAGGATCCGTACGAGATCGCCCGGCAGCAGCTTCGCCAGGTCGGGGAGACCTTCGGGATCGACCCCAACCTGATCAACGTCCTCGAGCGGTGCAAGAAGTCGGTCGAGGTCTCGATCCCGGTCTCGATGGACGACGGCTCGGTCAACGTCTACACGGGCTTCCGGGTCACCCACAACATCGCGCGCGGCCCCTCCAAGGGCGGCATCCGCTACCACCCGGCGGTCACCCGCAACGAGGTCAAGGCGCTGTCGATGTGGATGACGTGGAAGTGCGCGCTGATGGGGCTGCCGTTCGGCGGCGCGAAGGGCGGCGTCGTCGTCGATCCCAAGCGGCTCTCGCGGCGTGAGCTCGAGCGCCTGACGCGGCGCTTCACGAGCGAGATCATCAACGAGATCGGCCCGGAGAAGGACATCCCGGCGCCCGACGTCGGCACCGACGCGAGCGTCATGGCCTGGATCTTCGACACGTACTCGATGAACAAGGGCCACTCCGTGCTCGGCGTCGTGACCGGCAAGCCGCTCGCGATCGGCGGCTCGCTGGGCCGGCAGGAGGCCACGGCGCGCGGCGCGCTGTACTGCATCGAGGAGGTCCTGCGCGAGGAGTCGCGCGTGCTCGACGGCATCCGCGTCGTCGTCCAGGGCGCCGGGAACGTGGGTGCGCACCTCGCGCGCATGCTGGCCGAGGAGGGCGCAACGGTGATCGCGATCTCCGACTCCCGCGGCGGCGTCTTCAAGGCGGACGGGCTCGACGTCCCGGCGGCGCTGGCCTTCAAGGGCGAGACCGGGAGCTTCGAGGGCTACCGCGGCGCCGACGCGATCACGAACGAGGAGCTGCTCGTGCTCGACTGCGACATCCTCGCCCCGTGCGCGCTCGAGCAGGTCGTCCACGCCGGCAACGCCGCGAACGTGAAGGCCCGCATCATCTGCGAGGGCGCGAACGGCCCGGTCACGCCGTCCGCCGACGAGATCCTCGAGGACCGCGGCGTCCTCGTGCTCCCCGACGTGCTCGCGAACGCCGGCGGCGTCGTCGTCTCGTACTTCGAGTGGGTGCAGGGGCTGCAGGAGTACTTCTGGAAGGAGGAGGAGGTGAACGCGCGGCTGAACGACATCGTCACGCGCGCCTTCCGGGAGACGCGAGAGGTGCTGCGCCCAGCACTCGACGACCATGCGGATGGCCGCGTACGGGCTCGCCGTGCGGCGCGTCTCGGAGGCGACCGTGACGCGCGGCCTGTACCCGTAGCCCTGCCGCGCGTCGTCGTCTACTCGGCCGCCGGCTGCGGGCTCTGCGACCGCGCCGTCGAGATCGTGCGCGACGTGTGCGGCGACGAGTTTCGAGCTGGTCGCGATCGACGGCGTGCCCGAGCTCGAGGAGCGGTTCCGCGAGCTGATTCCCGTCGTCTCGATCGACGGCACGGTCGCGTTCACGTATTTCGTCGATCCGGACGCGCTCCGCGAGCGGCTCGCGGCGCCGGGCTGACGGTTCCTCGGCGGCCGCCGGGAGGCCGCTGGCATCATGTGCCGGGCTGGTCACAGGGGGAAAGGAGCGACGTGGTTGTGGCGGAGAGGTTGACGGTTGGTGTTGCTGCGCGCCTGAGCAGGTATCTCCAGGTGCTCACGCAGGCCAAGAAGATGGGCAAGGACCGGATCTCCTCCCAGGAGATCTCGGACTACACCAACATCAACGCGACCCAGATCCGGCGCGACCTCTCGGGCTTCGGGAAGTTCGGCAAGCGCGGGGTCGGCTACAACATCGACTCGCTGCTCGGCGAGATTCGCAAGATCCTCCGCACGCAGGGCCAGCACAACATCGCGCTCGTCGGCGCCGGCCGCCTCGGCCAGGCGATCGCGAGCTCGCCGATCTTCGCCGAGCACGGGATCAACATCGCCTCCGTGCTCGACACCGATCCCGAGAAGACCGGCCGCTCGATCGGCAATCTCACGGTGCAGCCGTACTCGGGCCTCCGTGACGCCGTCCGCGAGAACAACATCATCGTCGGCGTGATCGCGGTTCCGGCCGACAGCGCGCAGCAGGCCGCCGACGACCTCATCGACGCCGGCGTGAAGATCATCTTCAACTACTCGGAGGCGCTCCTCGACGTGCCCGGCGACGTCGCCGTACACGCCTCGAACCCGGCCGTCGAGCTGCTCTACGCGCTGTACTTTCACCTGACGTAACGGATCCGCGGAAGCGGATCCCGTCACGTCGACATCCCTGAAGCTGTGCAGTGCAACCCGCGGCGGGTCGTCCGCAGCGGTCACGTCGTGGGTCAGCCCTGCGTCGTTCTCTGTCCGGCACGCCGTCGTTGTCGTCGTCGGCGTCCGGCTTGTCGGCGAGGCCGTCGTTGTCGTCGTCCGCGTCCTTGCGGTCGCCGACGCCGTCGCCGTCGTCGTCGCCGTCCTTCGCGTCGGCGGTGCCGTCGTTGTCGCAGTCGCGGTCGCGCACGTCGGGAACCGAGTCGTTGTCGTCGTCGGCGTCCTTGAGGTCGCCGAGGCCGTCGTTCTCGTTGTCCGGGTCGCGGCGGTCCGGCGTGCCGTCGTTGTCGTCGTCGAAGTCGGCGCGGTCTGCGACGCCGTCGTTGTCGTCGTCGTAGTCCTTCGCGTCCGGAGTGCCGTCGCCGTCGTCGTCGCCGTCCTTCGCGTCGGAGGCGCCGTCGTTGTCGCGGTCGTAGTCGCGGCGGTCGTCGACGCCGTCCTCGTCGTCGTCCCCGTCGACGGTGTCCTCGAGTCCGTCGTCGTCGAAGTCCTCGTCGTCGAAGAACGCGTCGCCGAGCTCGTCGTCCTCGACGAGCCCTCGTCCTCCTCGGCCGCCTCTTCCTCGTCGTCGAAGAGCTCGTCCTCGGGCTCGTACGAGACGTCGTCCTCGAGCTCCTCGTCGTCGGCCGGCTCGTCCTCGAAGAACTCGTCGCCGGCGTCGCCCTCGTCCGCTTCGTCACTGAATTCATCGCTGGGCTCGCAGGCCGGCGGCTCGCACGGGAACGGTGCCCCGGTGGCAGGCCCGACGAAGGCGGCGAGCGCCAGCACGAGCAGCAGCTGGGCCGAGAGGACGAACAGACGAGGTGCGCGCATGAGGTCTCCTACGTGTCGGGGCCGTCGACCAGCCTCTGACATCGGCAGGATGGAGGCCGGCGGACACCCCTCGAACGAGAGGATTACACGCGTTGAAGATCTTGCTCTGGCACGGCTATCTGCTCGGCGGGACGGGCTCGAACGTCTACACGCGCGCCCTCGCGCGCGAATGGAGCCGCGGCGGTCACGAGGTCGTCGTCTTCTGCCAGGAGCCCCATCCGGAGCAGTTCGACCTCGGCGGCGCGGAGGTGGTGCGGCCCGACGTCGGCGGCCTCCTGCCGGTGTTCGTGCTCGACCGCTACGAGGGGTACGAGGTCAAGCTCCTGCAGGACACGACCCCGGCGGAGCGCGAGGCGTGGGTCGAGGCGAACGCCGCCGCTCTGCGCGAGCGGCTCCCCGCCGACCTCGTCTTCTGCAACCACGTCCTCCTCGGCGGCCCGGTCGGGGCGGCAACCGGCGCGCGCTACGCCGTGAAGGCGCACGGGTCCGAGCTCGAGTACTCGATGCGCGGCGACCCGGAGCTGCAGGCGTGGGGGCGCGAGGCGCTCGCCGGCGCCGAGGCCGTGTACGTCGGCTCGGCGCACATCCGCGAGGTGCTCGAGGAGGTGGTCGGTCACGTCGATCGTGTCTTCGAGGTGCCGCCCGGCGTGGATGTGGACGAGTGGCGGCCGCAGGACCGGCGACGAGGCGCTCGCCGCCCTCGTCGAGGAGGCGCGGGCCGACCCGCCGAACCCGGGCAACCGCGAGGAGCGGCGCCCGGACGAGGACAACGCGGAGCGCCTGGCGCGCTTCCTCGCCGGCGAGGAGCCGACCGTCGTCTACTTCGGCAAGCTCCTCTACAACAAGGGCGTCCACGTCCTGCTCGAGGCCCTGCGGCAGGTCGACGCCAGGGCGGTGATCGTCGGGTTCGGCGACTACCGGCGCGAGCTGGAGGAGCTCGCCGGTCCGCGGACGCTCTTCACCGGCCCGCTCGAGCACCGCCACCTCGTCCACCTGCTGGCCCTGGCCGACGCGACCGTCGTCCCGTCGATCTTCCCGGAGGCCTTCGGCATGGTCGCGGCCGAGGCCGCCGCGGCCGGCTCGCCGCCGCTCGTCGCCCGCCACTCCGGCCTCGCCGAGGTCGCCGCCGGGCTCGAGGAGGAGTACCCGCCGCACCTGCGCCGGCTCGCGTCGTTCGAGACGGGCGACGCCGCAGAGCTCGCGACCAAGCTGACGCGACCTCCTCGCGCTACCGCCGGCCGACCGGGCGGCCCTGCGCGAGGCCGCCCGCCGCGCGACGGTGCGGCGCTGGTCGTGGGCCGGCGTCGCCGCGCGGCTGCTGGAACCGTTCGACTACCCTCCTGCGCATGGGTGACTCGCAGCGCGTGCCGTACGACGAGCTCCTGCGCACGGCGCGGGAGCGCTTCGACGAGGGGGCCGACTTCACCGTCGCGGTGGAGGAGGAGTTCGCGCTGCTCGACCCGCAGACGCTCGATCTCGTCAACCGCTTCGAGGAGGTGCAGGAGGCGGCGCAGGGGACGCCGCTCGAGGCGCACCTCGTCGGCGAGCTGATCGCCTCGGAGGTCGAGGTCAAGACCGGCCGCTGCGAGACGTTCGCGGACGTTCCCGCCGCCGTCGTCGAGCGCCGCGCTCCAGCTCGCCGCCCTCGTCGAGCCGATGGGCCTCGCGCTCGGGGCGACGGGGACGCATCCCTGGGCGCGCTGGCAGGACCAGCGGATCATCGACACGCCGCACTACCGCCGCAACGACGAGATCCTCCGCTACGTCGTCTGGAGGAACAACAGCTTCGGCCTCCACGTCCACATCGGCATCCGCGGCGCCGATCGAGCGATCGGCGTCGTCAACGGCCTGCGGAACTTCCTGCCCGAGCTGCTCGCGCTGTCGGCGAGCTCCCCGTTCGTCGAGAGCGTGAACACGGGGCTCCACTCGGCGCGCACCCAGATCTTCACGCGCTTCTTCCCGCGCTGCGGCGTGCCGGACGTCTTCGCGTCGTGGGACGACTACGAGCGCTACGTCCGCTTCCTCTACGAGACGCGGCTCGATCGACGAGAGCACGCAGCTGTGGTGGAGCGTCCGGCCGCACCTGAGCTTCCCGACGGTCGAGATCCGGATCTGCGACGCGCAGCCGGACGTGGGGGAGGCCCAGGCGCTCGCCGCGTTCGCCGCGGCGCTCGCGGCCCGGCTCGCGCGCGCCGCCGACGAGGGCGAGCCGGTGCCCGACCAGCCGCACCGGTTGATCGAGGAGAACATGTGGCGGGCGATCCGCCACGGCCTCTCCGGCGAGCTGATCGACCTCGAGAGCGGGGAGCCGCTGCCGGCGCGCGCGCGGCTGGAGCGTCTGCTCGACTGGATCGCGCCGGTGGCCGAGGAGATCGGCGCGGCGCCGTACCTGGCGATCCCGGAGCGGAACGCCGCGGAGCGCCAGATCGCGCGCGCAGCCGAGGGCGCGACGTTCGAGCAGATCTACTCCGAGCAGGTCGGGGTCCCGGTTCGTGGATGACGAGCGAGCTGAAGCCGCCGGAAGAGGTCTCGCAGGAGGAACTGCTCGAGGCGCTCCGGCAGCTTCGGGTCTCGGACGTGCTCGTCCAGTCGCTCTCGACGATCTCGTCGCTGGGCTTTCACCGGCTGTCCGAGGAGCACCGCGACCTCGAGCAGGCGCGGCTCGCGATCGAGGTGCTGCGAGCGCTTCAGCCCGTCCTGCGGGAGTCGCTCCCGGCCGAGCTGGCGCGGGACTTCGAGGCGGTGACGACGAACCTGCAGCTCGCCTTCGCGGCGGCCGTCGGGCCGAACGCGTCGTAGAACGGCCTCCGGCGCTTGTGATACATAATCCCCCGCGCCGAGCACGCTCGGCGCTCACTTTGTGCCAAGACTTGATGCGCCGGACGGACGGCGGGAGGGTGGATGGACTTCTTCAATGACCACGCAGTCGCGTTCGCGCTGATCTGCGCGGGTGTCGGAATCGGCTTCGGCGTCTACTTCACCATGTGGCTGCTCCGGCAGCCGGCCGGCTCGGAGCGGATGCAGGAGATCTCGCGCGCCGTTCAGGAGGGCGCCGCCGCGTACCTGAGCAGGCAGTACAAGACGATCGCGGCCGTCGCGGTCGTGCCGTTCCTCGTCATCGGCTTCTACTCCGAGCTCGGCTGGGGGACGGCGATCGGCTTCGCGATCGGCGCGATCCTGTCGGCGGCGGCGGGCTTCATCGGCATGAACGTCGCCGTCCGCTCGAACGTCCGCACGGCCGAGGCGGCCAAGAGCGGCCTCAGGCCGGCGCTCGACGTGGCCTTCCGCGCCGGCTCCGTCACCGGCCTGCTCGTCGTCGGCCTCGGGCCTCTTCGGCGTCGCCGGCTACTACGGCTTCCTCACGACCGTCCTCGACAACAGCCAGGAGTCGGCCATCGACGACCTCATCGGCCTCGCGTTCGGCGGCTCCCTCATCTCCGTCTTCGCCCGGCTCGGCGGCGGCATCTTCACGAAGGCGGCCGACGTCGGCGCCGACCTCGTCGGCAAGATCGAGGCCGGCATCCCCGAGGACGATCCGCGCAACCCGGCGGTGATCGCCGACAACGTCGGCGACAACGTCGGCGACTGCGCGGGCATGGCCGCCGACCTCTTCGAGACCTACGCCGTGACCGCGGTCGCCGTGATGCTGCTCGGCACGGCGTTCCCCGCCGGCAACCTGCCGCTCTACCCGCTCGCGCTCGGCGGCATCTCGATCCTCGCCTCCGTGATCGGCGTCTACTTCGCGAAGGTCGGCAAGAGCGGCTCGATCATCAACGCGCTCTACAAGAGCGTGATCGTGGCGACGGTGCTGTCGGCCATCGGCTTCATCCCCGTCACCCTCGCCTTCGACGAGGGCGCCTTCAGCTTCTGGGAGCTCTACGGCGCCGCGCTGGTCGGCCTCGTCATCACGTTCGCGCTCGTCGCGATCACCGAGTTCTACACGGGCACGCGCTGGAACCCGGTCAAGTCGATCTCGAAGGCGTCACAGACCGGCCACGCGACGAACATCATCGAGGGCCTCGCCGTCGGCATGCGCGCGACCGCGGCTCCCGTGATCGTGATCGCGGTCGGGATCGTGGTCGCGTACGAGATCGCCGGCCTGTACGGGATCGCGGTGGCCGTGATGGCACAGCTCTCGATGACCGGCCTCATCGTCGCGCTCGACGCGTACGGGCCGGTGACAGACAACGCCGGCGGCATCGCCGAGATGGCCGGCCTCGACGAGTCGGTGCGTGCGATCACCGATCCGCTCGACGCCGTCGGCAACACGACGAAGGCCGTGACGAAGGGCTACGCGATCGGCTCGGCGGGCCTCGCCGCGCTCGTGCTCTTCGACGAGTACACGCGCGGCCTCGTCGAGGAGGGCCTCGACGTCACGTTCAACCTGTCGGATCCCGTACGTGATCGCCGGTCTCTTCATCGGCGGCATGATGCCGTTCCTCTTCGCAGCGCTCGCGATGACGGCCGTCGGCCGCGTCGGCGGCGAGGTCGTGGTCGAGGTGCGGCGGCAGTTCCGGGAGATGCCGGGGATCATGGAAGGGACGCAGCGGCCCGACTACAGCAAGGCCGTCGACCTCGTCGCGGCCTCGGCGATCAAGAAGATGCTGCTGCCGGCCCTGATCCCGATCGCGATCCCGATCGCCGTCGGCATCATCAGCCCCGAGGCGCTCGGTGGCCTCCTGATCGGCACGATCGTCACGGGCCTCTTCCTCGCCATCGCGATGACCTCCGGCGGCGGCGCGTGGGACAACGCGAAGAAGCTGATCGAGGACGGCGCCTACGGCGGCAAGAACTCCGAGGCGCACCAGGCGGCCGTCACCGGCGACACCGTCGGCGACCCCTACAAGGACACCGCCGGGCCGGCGATCAACCCGATGATCAAGATCGCGAACATCGTCGCGATCCTGATCATCCCGCTGCTCCTCTCGATCCACGGCTAGCGCTTCGAGCTCGCGGCGGGGAGGTTCAAGAAACCCTCCCCGCCGCGTCCTTGACACCCACGGCACGATCTGATGGAAGTCGGGGCCTGTTTCCAGTGTTGGGGAGAGGGGGCTGGCCTGGCTCGGGCCGCGCGGCTGGCGCGGCTTGGTGCCTGCGGCCCATCCGTCACATGAGGGGAGAATGATGAATGCAGGGCGTTTGCGCCTGTGGGTGGCTCTTGCCGCCGTACTGGCGCTGACAGCGAGTGTTGCGTCGGCTGCACGCACGACCGCAGTCGCCGACACGCAGGTCAACGCGACGAGCGCGGGCCTGGAGAGTCTCAACGCCTCGGGTGGGGCGATCATGCTGGAGTTCGCGGGCGCGCCGTCCGCGGAGACGTACGCGAAGGCCCGGGACCGAGGGGCCTCGGCCGCGTCGGCCGGCAGCGCAAGCCGCGCCCAGGCCGACCAGAACTCGGCCGCGCAGGGCGCCGCGCTCGCGGCGATGAGCGCACGAGGCATCGAGGCGACGCCGCTCTACCAGATGCAAACCACCTACAACGGCATCGCCGTTCAGGCCGAGCCCGGAGCAGTGGCCGCGTTGGCCGCACTCCCGGGCGTCGTCGCCGTGCACGAGATCCCGCTGGTGACGCTCGAGAACCATTCGAGCGTGCCGCTGATCGGCGCGCAGACGGCCTGGCAGGTGTTTGGCAACGCCGGTGCCGGCAGGTCGATCGCCGTGATCGACACGGGCATCGACTATGTGCACCGCGGCTTCGCCGGCCCAGGCACGGCCGGTGACTACACCGCCGCGCGGGCAGCCGCGAACAACACGCCGTTCTCGCCGAACGTGAACCCGGCCGGGTTCACGGTCGTCGGCCCGAGCGGCCAGCTGTTCCCGTCGGCCAAGGTCGTCGGCGGCTTCGACTTCGTCGGCGACAACTACAACGCCGATCCGGCCGGCCCGGGCTCGACGACTCCCATGCCGGACCGCAACCCGCTCGACTGCAACGGGCACGGCAGCCACGTCGCCGGCTCTGCGGCGGGCACCGGCGTCAACGCCGACTTCACCACCTACACCGGCCCGTACAACGCCTCGCTGAACACGGCGGGCATGCACATCGGCCCGGGCGTCGCCCCGCGTGCCGGGATCTACGGCCTCCGCGTGTTCGGATGCGTCGGCAGCACCGCAGTGACGGCGCAGGCGATCGAGTGGGCGACCGACCCGAACCGGGACGGCAACCCGTCCGACCACGTCGACGTCATCAACATGTCGCTCGGCTCGGCCTACGGGACGCCCGACGATCCGTCGGCGGCGGCGAGCAACACGGCCGTTGCGGCGGGCGTCATCGTCGTCACCTCGGCCGGGAACAACACCGACGTCACCTACGTGACGAGCAGCCCGGGCAGTGCCGTGCGGGCCCTCTCGACGGCGTCGTCGGTCGACGCGGCTGATCGTGCAGAGGCGATCGTCATTCACTCGCCCGCGGCGATAGCGGGCCAGTACATCGGCTCGAAGTCGGTTGCCTTCAACTGGAACGCGACGCCGTCGCGGACCGGCAACGTCTACTACCCGGCCACGAACCGGTTCGGGTGCAGCGCCTGGACGGGCGCCGACGCCGCGAACATCGCGGGCCGGATCGTCCTCATCGACTGGAAGGTCGGGAACGACCCGTTCCCGTGCGGCTCGGTGGCTCGTGGGGCCAACGCGGTTGCCGCAGGTGCGATCGGCATCATCATGGCCGACTCGACGACGTGGCTCGACACCGCGATCACGGGCAGCGCAGTCATCCCGGCGATGTACACGATCGTCACCACCGGCAACGCCCTGAAGAGCCAGCTGCAGCCGGGCGTCGTCAATCCAGCGGTCAGCGCCACGCTCGACAGCACGAAGTACGGTGACGCGAGCGAGCCGGGCCGGGAGGACAACCTGTCGGTCTTCAGCTCGCGCGGTCCGCGTGCCCGCGACACGGGGCTGAAGCCGGACATCGCGGCTCCGGGCCAGTCGATCTGGTCGGTCGGCAACGGCTCCGGCTCCCGCGGTGCCACGAACCAGGGGACGTCGATGGCGTCGCCGCACATCGCAGGGACGATGGCGCTGCTCAAGTCCGCTCACCCGAGCTGGACGGTCGAGCAGCTCAAGGCCCTCGCGATGAACACGGCGCACCACGACCTGTACTCGGGCCTCGGGAAGACCGGGGACAAGTACGGGCCTGCCCGTGTCGGTGCAGGACGTGCCGACGTGGTCAAGGCGCTGAGCGCGCACTCCGTCGCCTACAACGACGACGGCTCCGGCTCGGTCAGCGTCTCGTTCGGCGCCGTCGAGGTGCCGGGCTCGCTGACGCTGACCCGCACCGTGCGGATCCGGAACTTCAGCGGGTCGACGGTGAGCTACAACGTCGGCTTCGACCAGCGCTACGGGATCCCGGGCGTCTCGTTCAGCTTCCCCGACGGCAACTCCTTCACGGTGCCGGCCGGCGGGAGCACGACGTTCCGCCTCCAGCTGAACGCCGATGCGTCCGCGATGCAGAACACGCGGGACGCGACGATCGCCGGCGTGCAGGCGGGCAACCCGCGGCACTGGCTGAGCGAGGCCAGCGGGTACCTGCTGATCCGCCCGCAGGAGCGCGATCCCGTCGAGCTGAGGGTGCCGGTCTACGCGGCCGCCAGGCCTGCGTCGACGACGGGCGCCGCCGCGCCGAACGTGAACCTCGGCACCTCTGGCGGCAACACCGGCACGATCACGATCCAGGGCAACGGCGTCAACACCGGCGCCGAGCCGCTCGGCTACCTCTCGAAGGTGAGTGCCTTCGAGCTCGGGATCACGAGCGGGCCCGAGACGCTGGCGCCGGGCACGTCCGATCTCGCCCGCGGTGCCGACATCCGCTACGTCGGGGCTGCGACGAAGGGCTCGAACGTCTACTTCGGGCTCTCCACCTTCGTCGACTGGGCGACGCCGGCAACCGACGTCCAGTTCACGATCCAGATCGACCGCAACGGTGACGGCAACCCCGATGTCTCAGCCGTTCAACACGCGCTTCACCGACTCCGACGTCTTCGTCGTCGCGGTCGGCGCGTCGGCGACCGGGTTCACGAACATCTTCAACTCGAACGTGAACACGGCGCCGTTCAACAACAGCGTGCTCGTGATGCCGGTGCCGATCGGGGCCCTCGGCCTCCCGGCCGGGCAGACGTCGTTCCGGTACCGGGTCGTCGGCGCGAGCCGGTTCTGGGGCACGATCGACACGACCCCGTGGGCGAACTACAACCACGCGCAGCCCGGCGTGGCGTTCTCCGACGGGCTGGCAGCCACGCCGATGTACCCGGATCTCGCGGGTCAGCAGATCGGCGTCACCTTCAACCAGGCGGCCTACACGGCCAACGGGTCGCAGGGCGTCCTGCTGCTGCACCACTTCAACCGGCGGGGAGCCCGGGTCGAGGTGCTCGGCTTCGTCCGCCAGCGGGGTCGCTGAGCGACGCGCGATCCCGACAGGGATCAGACCAGGCGAGGGGCCGGCGAAAGCCGGCCCCTCGCCGTTGTCAGGCCCGGCGTTGCCAGTCCGGCAAAAACCCACCCGTTGCAGGTCTTGCGGGATGTCGGCGCAACTTCTAGGATGGCGCGGTTGGGGCAGGGCCGCCGAAGGGCGGCCGACAGAGAAACGCACAGGGGAGAGACCACATGCGATTGCGATCGTTGGGCGTGCTCGGCATGCTCGCGGTACTTGGGGCACTGCTGCTCGCGGTGTCCGCGTCGGGCGCATCTGCCGACACAGCACGGAAGACCTACATCGTTCAGATGCTGAAGGACCCCGTCGCCTCGTACGACGGTGGCGTTGCCGGAATCCCGGCCACGGCACCCGCTCCGGGTCAAAAGGTCGACGTGAGCTCGCCCGCCGCACAGCGCTACATCGCGCACCTGCGAGGCGACCACGCGACCGCGCTCGCGCAGGTCGGCGGCGCGGAGAAGGTGTACGACTACAGCGTCTCGTACAACGGTTTTGCAGCCCAGCTGACCGAGGCCCAGGCCTCGAAGCTCGAGAAGGTGCCGGGCGTGCTTGCCGTCACCGAGGACACGCTGCTGCAGCCGGACACGTCGACCACTCCGACCTTCATCGGGCTCGACAGCCCGACGGGGCTCTGGACGAAGGCCGGCGGCCCGGCGAAGGCCGGCGAGGACGTCATCATCGGCGTCGTCGACACCGGCGTCTGGCCCGAGCACCCGAGCTTCTCGGACAAGAAGAGCCCGTTCGGGTTCCCGCAGCTCGCCTACAGCCAGGCACCCCTGCGCTGGAACGGCATCTGCCAGACCGGCGAGGAGTTCAACGGCCGGAACTGCAACCACAAGCTGATCGGCGCGCGCTACTACGTCGACGGCTTCGGAGCGCACCGTGTCGCTCCGTGGGACTACCTGTCGCCGCGCGACTACAACGGCCACGGCAGCCACACGATGTCGACGGCCGGCGGCAACAACGGCGTCCAGGCGACCGGTGACGCCGCCTCCCTCGGCAAGATCAGCGGCATGGCGCCTCGCGCCCGCCTCGCGATGTACAAGGTCTGCTGGGAAGAGGTCGGCTCGGACGGCGGCTGCGCCAGCTCCGACAGCGTCGCCGCGATCGACCAGGCGGTCGAGGACGGCGTCGACGTGATCAACTTCTCGATCAGCGGCTCGCGCACGAACTTCCTCGATCCGGTCGAGGTCGCGTTCCTCTTCGCTGCGGACGCGGGCGTCTTCGTCGCCACGTCGGCCGGCAACGAGGGCCCGGGCGCCTCGACGGTCGCGCATCCGAGCCCGTGGGTCACCTCGACGGCCGCGAGCACGCATCCGCGTGGCGGCGTCGGCACGGTCACGTTCGGCAACGGCTCGTCGCAGACCGGCCAGTCCCTGGCCCCGAACGCGGTGTCCGGCCCGTTCATCAACGCGGAGAACGCCGGCAAGGCCGGCGCGAACGCGACCGAGGTCAGGCTCTGCTTCCTCGGCACGCTCGATCCGGCGAAGGTGGCCGGCAAGATCGTGCTCTGCGACCGCGGCGTCAACGCCCGGATCGACAAGAGCCTCGAGGTGAAGAACACCGGCGGTATCGGCATGGTGATGATCAACACGTCGGCGAACAGCGTCAACGCCGACCTGCACTTCGTGCCGTCCGTCCACATCGACCACACGAACTACGCGGCGATCAAGGCGTACGCGAACAGCGCAGGCGCGACCGCGTCCATCTCCAAGGGCGTCGTCACGAACAACCTGCCGGCGCCGTTCATCGCGGCGTTCTCGTCGCGCGGCCCGATCCTCGCGGGCGACGGCGACATCCTGAAGCCGGACATCTCGGCTCCGGGTCAGGACGTCCTCGCCGCCGTGGCGCCTCCGGGCAACCACGGCCGCCTGTTCGACATGCTGAGCGGCACGTCGATGGCCAGCCCGCACGTCGCGGGCCTCGGCGCCATGCTCACGCAGCTCCATCCGACGTGGTCGCCGGCGGCGCAGAAGTCCGCGCTCATGACGACGGCCTACAGCTACCCGGGCAACCAGTTCGACTGGGGCGCAGGGCACGTCGACGCCTCCAAGGCCGGCGATCCGGGCCTCGTCTACGACGCCGGGTTCTCCGACTGGCTCGCGTTCCTGCGCGGCCAGGGCCTCGTCGGCGGGACGCCGCGGATCGACGCGAGCGACCTGAACCAGGCGTCGATCGCGATCGGACAGCTCGCAGGCGCGCAGACGGTGACGCGGCGCGTCACGAGCGTCGGCAGCTCGTCGGAGACGTACACCGCGTCGTTCACGGGCCTGACCGGGATCACCGCAGTCGCCAGCCCGTCGAGCTTCACGATCGCACCGGGTGCGACGCAGGCGTTCACCGTCGCCTTCACGCGCACCACGGCGGCGCTCAACGCGTACTCGTTCGGCTTCCTGACGCTGACCGGCAGCAACGGCCACGTCGTCCGGAGCCCGATCGCGATCAAGCCGGTGCCGCTGTCGGCGCCCGCCACCGTCTCCGGGACCGGGACGTCCGGCAACACGACGTTCTCGATCACGACCGGCTACGACGGCACCTGGGCGTCCGCGATCCGCGGCCTCATCCCGGCCGACAAGCGGGCCGGCAACGTCGTCCAGGATCCGGACAGCACGTTCCCGACGGATCCCGACTCGAACGGCCCCGGCGTGACGCGGCACGACTACACGGTGCCCGCCGGCACGACGTACGCCCGCTGGTCGCTGTTCGACAACGAGAACGACGGCGCCACGGACGACCTCGACATGTACGTCTACCGCGTGAACGCCAACGGCACGAAGACCCTTGTCGGCGCCAGCGGCGGCGGCACGGCCCAGGAGGAAGTCAACCTGGTCGACCCGGCCGCAGCGACGTACCACGTCTACGTCCACGGCTGGCAGACGGACGGGCCGGACACGAACTACAACCTCTTCGGTTGGGTTCTCGGCTCCGCCAACGCGGGCAACGCGACCCTGACGCCGAGCTCCGGCCCGGCGGCCACGGGTGCGTCCACGAACGTCACGCTCGCATGGACCGGCCTGACGGCCGGAACGAAGTACCTCGGCCGGATCGCCTGGAGCGGTGTGGCCGGTGGCAACCCGGTGTCGGGCATGCCGCTGACGACGATCCGCGTCGACGGCTAGCACGACCCAGCACCACGCTTCGATCAGGGAGGCCGGCGGCAACGCCGGCCTCCCGGCTCTCTAGACTCTCGCGGTGCCCAGCCGCAGGCGACGGCAGGTCGAGCTCGAGCGCGTCCTCGGGACACCGGCGCTCTTCGCCACGGCCTACGGCAACGTCGGCTCGTCGATCTACTACGCGCTCGGTCTGACCGCGGTCTTCGCGCTCGGGCTGACGCCGCTCGTGTTCATCGCGGCAGGCCTGATCTTCGCCTGCACGGCGGCGACGTACAGCGAGGGCACCGTACGTTTCCCGGAGGCGGGCGGCTCCGCCAGCTTCGCGCGGCACGCGTTCAACGAGCTGGTGTCCTTCACGGCCGCTTGGGCGCAGATGCTCGTGTACGTCGTCACCGTCTCCGTCTCCGCGTTCTTCGTTCCACACTACCTCTCGATCTTCTGGGAACCCCTGAACACCAATCCGTGGGACATCGTCGGCGGCGCGATCGTCATCGTCGTTCTCGTCACCCTGAACGTCGTCGGCGTCTCGGAAGCCGCGAAGCTCTCGGTCACGCTGGCGGTGATCGATCTCGCCACTCAGGTCCTGCTCGTGCTCGTGGGCGTCGCGCTCGTCTTCAGTCCGGAGACGCTCGTCGACAACGTCCACTGGGGCGTCGCGCCAACCTGGTCGAACCTCGCGCTCGCCGTGCCGGTCGCGATGCTCGCCTACACCGGTGTCGAGACCGTCTCCAACCTCGCCGAGGAGGTGCGTGATCCGACCCGGAACGTGCCGGACGCGTACAAGCTCGTCGCTCTCGCCGTGTTCGCGATCTTCTTCACGCTTCCCTTCGTGGCGCTCTCGGCCCTGCCCGTGGAGGAGATCGGCGGGGAGCTGACGACGCGGCTCGCCCTGCCGCCCGAGGAGGGAGGCTTCGCCAACGATCCCGTGCTCGGCGTCGTCGAGAACCTCGGCCTCGAAGGCCACTTGCTCGACGCCGCGCAGATCTACGTCGGCGTGCTCGCCGCGACGATCCTCTTCATCGCGACGAACGCCGGCGTCATCGGCGCGTCGCGGATCACCTACTCGATGGCCAGCTACCGGCAGCTGCCGGAGGTCTTCCGCCGCCTGCACCCGCGCTTCAAGACCCCGTGGCTCGCGCTCGTCATCTTCGCGGGCGTCGCCCCGATCGTGATCCTGCTGCCGGGCGACGTCGAGTTCGTGGGCACGCTCTACTCGTTCGGCGCCACGTTCTCGTTCACCGTCGCCCACGCCTCGATCGTGCGGCTGCGCACCCTGCCCGCCGCGGAGACGGAACTGCTCGGACGAGCACGGCCGAACCTTCGCGTTGGGGGCGTCGACTGGCCCGTCTTCGCGATCCTCGGCGGGCATCGCGACCGCGATCTCGTTCGTCGTCATCCTCGTCCAGAACGAGGCGACGCGCTGGACCGGGATCGGCTGGCTCGTCGTCGGCCTCGCCGGCTACGCCGTCTACCGCCGCTACGTCCTTCACGATCCCCTGCGGGCCACCGTCCGGCTGCCGCCGGCGTTCGGGCCGGCGCTCGCGCTCGAGTACCGGCGCCTGCTCGTGCCGATCGTCAGCGGCCAGGCGACGGACGACGCATTCGACGTCGCCGCGAACCTCGCCGCCGAGCGCGGGGCGCAGATCGCGGCCGTGCACGTGCTCGAGGTGCCGCTCGATCTGCCGCTGAGCGCGGAGCTGCCCGAGCGGATGGCGGTGGCCGACCGCGAGCTCGACGAGGCTCGCCGGATCGGGGAGTCGTACGGCGTCTCCGTCATCCCTCGGCTCGTGCGCGGACGGAGCGCGGGTACCGAAATCGTCGAGGAGGCGAGGCGGCGCGGCACCGAGATCATCGTCGTCGGCTCGCTCCGCAAGGACGCGGGCCGAAGCAGGCGTGCAGTCTTCGGCGACACGGTCGACTACGTGCTCAAGCAGGCGCCGTGCCGCGTGATGGTGGTGGCGTCGGAAGACGCGGCATGACGAAGTCGTGCCGCCAGGAGGGAGTTCGGGGGAACCGGCGGTTCCCCCGAGGGAGCGCGCCGCTGCGGAGCAGCGGCGTCGGCGCGCGGGGGGCTCGCGGGGGAAACCGGGTTTCCCCCGCGCGACCGAGCCGCAGGCGAGGGAGGGGAAATGAGCTACTACCGCTACGCGGTGATCGTGTTCGCCCTGCTCTTCGTCGCGATCGGCGTGGCGCTGCTCGTCTCGACCGCGGCCGCGGGCGGCGGCGTGCTCGGCTTTCTCCTCGGCGGGCTCTTCATCGCGCTCGGCGTCGGGCGGCTGACCCTGCTGAGACGGGCGCAGCGGTAGATGGCCCGCAAGCTCCGCTTCGAGCGCGTCCTCGACGCCCCGGCGCTCTTCTCGGTCGCCTACGGCGAGATCGCGTCGTCGCTCTACTTCGCGCTCGGCATCGTCGCCGGCTACGCGCTCGGGCTGACGCCGGTCGTCCTGCTCGGCGCCGGCGTCTTCTTCCTGCTGGTCTCGCTCTCGTACGCGGAGGGGACGGCCGCCATCCCCGAGACGGGCGGGGCGGCGACCTTCGTGCGGCGGGCGTTCAACGACCTCCTCGGCTTCCTGACCGGCTGGGTGCTGTTCCTCGACTACCTGATCGTGATCGCGCTGTCGGCCATCTTCCTGCCGCACTACCTCGGCGCGGCGCTCGGGCTCGACTGGCTGCGCGACTCGCCCGGCGACGTCGTCGTGGCCGTGCTCCTGATCGCCGGCGATCGCCGGCGTCCGGCTCGTGCGGCGGTCGCAGCTGCACTCGGCGGCGCTCGTCGTGGCGGCGCTCGACCTCGCGACCCAGCTCCTGCTCGTCCTGCTCGGCCTCGCGCTCGTGTTCTCGCCCGACGCGCTCACGAACGGCGTCGACGTCGGCGTCGCGCCCACGTGGGACGACCTCGCGTTCGCGCTGCCGCTCGCGCTCCTTGCGTTCACCGGCCTCGAGACGGTGGCGAACCTCGCCGAGGAGACGCGCGAGCCGGGTCGCACGCTGCCCCGGAGCCTGTTCTCCGCGATCGGGCTCGTGGTCGTGATCACGGTCCTGATCGCGGCGGTCGGTCTCTCGGCCTTCCCGGTCGAGGACGGCACGACCGCCCTCGGCGAGGAGTGGCTGCTCGCGCCGCTCGTCGGCATCGTCTCCGGGCTCGGCCTGCCCTCGGGCCTGGAGGACGTGCTGCGTGTCTACGTCGGGCTCACGGGCGCGCTCGTTCTGTTCACGGCCGCGACGACCTCGATGTCGGGCTTCACCCGGCTCGCACACTCGCTCGGCGGGCACGGGCAGCTGCCGCGCGTGTTCGGCCGCCTGAACCGGCGGACGCTCGTCTCGCCGCAGGCGATCCTCGCGGTCGCAACGATCTCGATCGCGCTCGTGATCGGCAGCTCGCTCGCTGACGACGACGTCGTGTTCCTCGCGAGCCTCTATTCGTTCGGCGTCCTGCTCGCCTTCGCCGCTGCGCAGATCGCGGTCGTCCGGCTGCGCGTGCAGGAGCCGGACCTGGCCCGGCCGTTCCGGGCGCCGATGGCGGCGCCGTTCCTCGGCGTTCCGCTCGCGATCTTCGTCTGGCTGATCGCGATGGTGACGCACCCGGGCGCGCGCTACGCCGGCCCCGCGTGGCTCCTGGCCGGGCTCGTGCTCTATACCGTGGTGCGCCGCCGGGAGCACCGCAGCTTCCTCGGCGAGACGGCGCCGCCGGCCGACCTGCCGCCGGGCGTCGACTTCCACCGCGTGCTCGTGCCGATGAAGCTCGGGCCGGTCGGCGAGGAGATGATCGCGACGGCGATCGCGCTCGCGAAGGAGCGCGGCGCCGTCGGTCGACGCGCTCTACGTGATGAAGATCGGCCTCGAGCACAGCCTCGACGCCGAGCTCGCACGACCTCGAGGAGGCGGCCGCGGCGTCGCTGTCCGAGGCCCAGCTGCTCGGCGAGGAGAACGGCATCACCGTCAACACGGTCACCGTCCGGTCGCGGTCGATCGGCCAGGCGATCGTCGGCGAGGCGGCGCTCCGCGGCGCGGATCTGATCGTCCTCGGCTCGTCGCCCCGCTGGCGCCGGCAGTCGGCGTTCTTCTCCCCGACCGTCGACTACGTGCTGCGCCACGCGCCGTGCGAGGTGCTCGTCGTCGCGTTCCCCCAGGGAGTGCTCGAGGGCTAACCTGTGCGGGTGAAACTCGTGGTCATCGGCTGCGGCCGCGTCGGCTCCCGGATCGCACGCGACTTCCAGGTCGACGGGTGGGACGTCACCGTCGTCGACGAGCAGGAGGAGGCGCTCACCCGGCTCGGCTCGAACTGGGCCGGCGGCTTCGTCGTCGGGCACGGCATGGACTCCGACGATCCTGCGCCGCGCGGGCGTCGACGAGGCGGACGCGGTCGTCGTGGCGACGAACGGCGACAACACGAACCTCGTCATCGGACAGGTCGTGAAGAAGCGCTACGGGATCGAGACGGTCGTCGTGCGCGTGCTCGACCCTGCGCGCGCCGAGTTCTACTCGGCCCGCGGGATGGAGACGGTCTGTCCGACCCAGACGGCGATCTCCGAGCTCGAGCAGCGCGTCCGCAAGGCCGCCGCGGTGGCGGCGGGGTAGCGGATGTACGCCATCGTCGCCGGAGGCGGGAAGGTCGGCGCGAACGTCGCGCGGTCGCTCCTGCGCGCCGGGCACGAGGTGACGCTGATCGAGCAGCGCACGCCGCGGTTCCACCAGCTCCAGGAGGAGTTCGAGCACCAGGTGCTGCACGGTGACGCGACCGAGCTGCACGTGCTCGAGCTGGCCGGCATCGCGCGGCCGCCCGAGCTCGTGTTCGCCGTCACGGGCGACGACGAGGACAACCTGATCATCTGCCAGCTCGCCCGCGAGGGCTATCGAGTCCCGAAGGTCGTCGCGCGCGTGAACGACCCGCGCAACCAGGAGCACTTCGACCTGCTCGGCATCTCGCAGACGGTCTGCGCGACCTCGAACATCCTCGGGCTCGTGGAGCACGAGCTGCCCGAGCACGGGATCGTCCGCCTCCTCGAGCTGCGCAAGGAGAACCTCGAGATCGTCGAGCTGCAGGTCGATCGCGACTCGCCCGCTGCGGGCAAGCGGATCGCGGGCCTGACGCTCCCGGACGGCGCGCGGCTGATCTCGATCATGCGCAACGGCCGCTCGGAGCTCGCGCACGACTCGAGCGTCCTCCGTCCGGGCGACCAGGTGCTGGCGGTCCTCGAGCCCGGCAAGGAGGACCAGCTCCGCCGGGTCCTCCTCAAGCGCTAGCCGCGGGGCCTCGCACGAGCGACCGCCGCCAGGGCCATGTCCCGGGCTTAAAGCCCTGGACACGTCCCTCGCGGACGTGTGCCCCCGCAGAACGGCTACCGGGCCTGCGTCTGCGGTGTCACGGCTTCGTCACGTCTTCGTGACGAGGGCGCCGAGGCAGCTCGTCTTCGCGCGCTCAGACGTTGCGCCAGTAGTGGCGGCTGAGGAGAACGATGATGGGGACGATCTCGAGACGGCCGAGCCACATGAGCCCGATCATCGCGATCGTGGAGACGTCGCTGAACGGCTCGAACGAGCCCAGCGGCCCGCCGATGCCGAACGCCGGCCCGACGTTCGCCGAGCATGCTCGCCGAGACGGAGACCGCGTCGAGCGCGCTGAGCTCGAGCCCGGTGCGGGCGGCGTCGATCGCGAGCACGCCGGCGCCGACGACGAAGATGCCGATGTAGAGGAGGATGAACGACGACACGGCCCGGAGCGTGCGCTCCTCGACGACGGTGCGGTTGAGGCGCACCGGGCACGACGAGCTCCGGATGCAGCGTCTGGTCGATCTCGCGGCGGAGGATCTTGCCGAGCAGCAGGTGCCGGACGACCTTCACCGACCCGGTCGTCGAGCCTGCCGACCCGCCGACGAACATGAGCGCCGACGATCGTCATCAGCGCGAGCACCGGCCAGGTGTTGTAGTCGGCGACCGAGAACCCGGTCGTCGTCATCGTCGAGACCGCCGTGAAGACGCCCGTCCGGACGGCACGCCCAGCCGGGCACGACGTCCTCGGTCCAGATCTCGGCGACGATGACGACGCAGCCGGCCGCGAGCAGCGCGAGGTAGAGGCGGAACTCGTGGTCGCGTGCGGCCGCCCGCGGCGAGCGGCGCACGATCGCCCGGTAGAGGAGCGCGAAGTTGATCCCGCCGAGGATCATGAAGACGACGATCACCCACTGCGTGACGTCGGCGAAGTCCTCCATCGAGCGCGCCTTCGTCGAGAAGCCCGCGGTCGGGATCGTCGTGAGGGCGTGCGCGATCGCCTGGAACGGGGTCATCTCCTCGTCGGCGCCCGTCAGGCCGAGGCGTCAGCAGGATGGCGAAGAGCGTCGCGGTCAGGCCGACGTACAGGATCCAGACGCGGCGCGCCGTGTCGCGGATCCGCGTGTTCAGCGTCTCGATCTCGGGGCCCGGCATCTCGTGCTCGAGCAGCTGGCGGCCGCCGACGCGCAGGCGCGGCAGGACGGCGAGCGCGAGCACGATGATCCCGATCCCGCCGAGCCACTGCGTCAGCTGGCGCCAGAGCAGGAGCCCGTTGGGCAGCGCCTCGACGTCGGTGAGGATGCTGCCGCCGGTGGTGCTGAAGCCGGACATGCCCTCGAAGTAGGCGTCCACGGGCCTGCTGACCTGCGGCTCGCCCGAGAGCAGGAACGGCAGGGCGCCGAGGGTCGCTGCGGCGAGCCAGGTGAGCGCGACGACGAGGAATCCCTCACGGATGCCGAGCCGGTGGTCGCCGCGGGTTGCGTACGCGACGCCGAGCCCGGCTGCCGCGGCGATCGCACCGGCGCCGAGGAACGGCCACGGCGACTCGCGGTAGCCGATCGCGACGGCGGCCGGGACGAGCGTCGCGGCGCTGAGGTACGCGATCAGCATGCCGACGACGTTGAGCGCGCCCCGGACGTCGACCGCGAGGAGCGGCGTGCGCGCCTGCCGCCGGGCGGCGGCCACGCTCACAATGCGCGCTCGACGTCGGGCACGCGCCGCGACTCGGTGAAGATGATGGCGCGGTCGCCCGGCCGCAGCACCTCGTCGCCGTGCGGGAAGACGGCGGTGCCGTCGCGGACGATCGCGCCGATCAGCGCCCCGCGGATCGGCATCTCCCTGAAGCGCATGCCGACGTACTCGCTGCCCGGCCTGGTGGTGATGTCGAGCACCTCGAAGCGGTCGCCCTCGAGCATCGCGACCTGCTGCGTGCGCGGGTCGTGGGCGAAGCGCACGATCTCCTCCGCCGTCACCTGCCGCGGGTTGATGCTGACGTCGATTCCCGCCTGCTCGAAGACCTCCGCCGAGGTCGCCTCGTGGGCGATCGCGACCGTGAAGCCGACGCCGTGCACCTTCGCGAGTGATGCGGCGTAGTGGTTCTTCAGGTCGTCGCGCATCGCGAAGATCGCCACCTGCGCGTCGGCGATGCGCTCGCGCTCGAGGAAGTCGGGGTCGAGGCCGGTGGCGTGGTAGACGCGTGCGCGGGAGAGCTCGGCCGCGACGATGCGCGCGCGCTCCAGCGACGCCTCGATGAGCCGGACGCCGATGCCCTGGTCGAGGAGGGCGCGCGCGACAGCCGTCCCGGCGGTTCCGGCGCCGTAGATGACGACGTCGCGGACCTTGCCCGACGCGGGGGCGATCAGCTCCCCCCAGGCCTGCGCCGCCTGCGGCGAGCCGATCACGACGATGCGGTCGCCCGGGAGCACGGAGTCCTTCCCGCCCGGCAGGCTGAAGGCCTCGCCGCGGATGATTCCCGCGACCCGCGAATCGTCGGGAACGGGCATGTCGCGGAGGGGCACGCCGAGGACGCGCGGGTCGGCGGTCTCGTCGACGTCGAACTCGACCAGCTGCACCTGCCCCTCGGCGAAGACGTCCGTCTGCCGAGCCGCCGGCACCGCGATCGTACGCACGACGGCGTGGGCGGTCTCGACCTCGGACGACACGATGAAGTCGACGTCGAGCTGGCCCTCGTGCCACACCTCGAGGTACTCGGGGTTCGTCGTGCGCACGATCGTCGTCACGCGCGGCGCGATCGCCTTGGAGATCATCGCCGAGACGATGTTCGACTCGTCGCGCGACGTGCAGGCGATCAACAGGTCGCAGCCGGCGACGCCCGCCGCCGCGAGCACGCGCCGGCTGGCGCCGTTGCCCTCGACGGTCGAGATGTCGTAGCGCTGCGAGAGCGCCGCGAGCCGGGACTCGTCGAGGTCGAGGACGATGAGCTCGTGCTCGTCGTGCAGGGCCTGGACGACCGTCGTCCCCACCTGGCCGGCGCCGATGATGAAGATCTTCACGCGGGGAGGTTACTGCGGGCGGTGGCCATCGCCTCGGCTACGCTGGGGCGCGTGCGGCTCCTCGTCACGTTCCTCGGCGTCCTCGTCGTCACGGCCTGTGCGTCGGCGGCGAACGACAGCGCCGACGAGGCGACCGGTGCTGCGTTCAGGCCGCGCGCGGTCGTCAGTGGGCTCTCCGAGCCGGTGTTCGTCGGCGCCCCGGCGGGCGAGCGCAACCGGCTGTACATCGTCGAGCAGACCGGTCGGATCGTCGTCGTCGACAGGGGCCGCCGCCGCTCCGAGCCGTTCCTCGACATCGCCGGCGAGGTGCTCTCCGGCGGCGAGCAGGGCCTGCTCGGGCTGGCCTTCCACCCGCGAGTACGGACAGAACAAGCGCTTCTACGTCCAGTTCACGGACAACGGCGGCGACACCCGCGTCGTCGAGTACCGCTCGAACGGGACGACGGCGATCCCCGGCAGCGCGCGACTTCTCTTCAGGAGCGACGACCCGTACGGCAACCACAACGGCGGCATGCTCGCGTTCGCGCCGAACGGCCGGCTGTTCTTCACGATGGGCGACGGCGGCGCCGGCGGCGATCCAGAGAACCGCTCCCAGAACCGGCGCTCGCTCTTCGGCAAGCTGCTGTCGATCAACGTCGCCACGAAGGGCCTGAAGGTCGAGGCGCTCGGGCTCCGGAATGCGTGGCGTTTCTCGTTCGACCGCGCCAACGGCGATCTCTACCTCGGCGACGTCGGCCAGAACGCGACGGAGGAGATCTCGTATCTCCGCGCGGGCAGCGCCGGGCTCCCGAACTTCGGCTGGGACGTCTACGAGGGCCGCGCGAAGTTCGAGGACAAGCCGCTCGGTCCCGGCAAGCTCGTGCAGCCGATCGCCACGTACTCGCACGACGACGGCTGCTCGGTCACCGGCGGCTACGTCTACCGCGGCTCGCGGGCCGCGCTGCGCGGCCGCTACATCTACGGCGACTACTGCTCCGGCAACGTCTGGAGCCTCAAGGTCGTGAACGGCCGGGCGACCGGGCTCAGGCGCGAGCGCTTCGAGATCGAGTCCGTGACGTCGTTCGGCGAGGACGCCGCCGGCGAGCTCTACGCGGTCTCGCACGGCGGCACGGTCTACCGCCTGACGCCCTAGGGCTTACTTCGCGCGGCGCACGCGCGGCGACTGCCCGAGCGCGGCGTAGGCGAGCGCGTTCAGGCTCTCGTTCAGGTTGCGCAGCTCGCGCGCCACGACCGCGAAGCCCTCGGCGTTCTCCTGGTGGCGGTTGAGCCGCGCCAGCTCGTCGGCGATGCGGTCGAGGCGGGCCAGGATCGCCTCGAACTGGCGATCCGGCATCTCCTTCGCGTCCATGGTGGCGAGAATACCGCCCCGTGCGTCTTGTCCTTCGAGCTCGCGCGACGCGGCTACCGCCGCTACGCCGCCTATCCGGGCGCGATGGTCGCCGGGCTCTTCACGAACGTCTTCTTCGGGTTCCTGATCGCGTACATCCTGCTCGCGGTCTACGACGAGACCGTCGCGATCGGCGGCTACGACGTCGAGGACGCGATCGCGTACGTCTGGATCTCGCAGGGGCTGCTGTCGGTCGCGGGCATCTTCGGCCCTGGTTGGTTCGAGCTCGCGCGCCGCGTCCAGACCGGCGACGTGGCGACCGACCTCCAGCGACCGCTCGACGTGCAGCGCGCCGGCTTCGCCGCAGACGTCGGTCGTGCCACCTACCAGCTCGTCTGGCGTGCCGTGCCGCAGTTCCTGCTCGGCGCGCTGCTCTTCGCGATCACCGTGCCGGAGGATGCCGCGCGCTGGATCGCGTTCGCGCCTCAGCCTCGCGCTCGCGGTCGCCGTCAGCTTCGGGATCCGCTTCCTCGTCAACCTCTGCTCGTTCTGGCTGCTCGACTACCGCGGGCCGGTGATGATCGCGATCGCCGTCAACCTCGTGCTCTCGGGCGCGGTCATCCCGCTCACCTTCTTCCCGGAGCCGCTGGACACGATCCTGCGGCTGACGCCGTTCGCCGCGATGCTCCAGGCGCCGGTCGACATCTACGTCGGCCAGCCGGTCGGCGGCAGCGCGGCCTTCGCGCTGGCGCTGCAACTCTTCTGGGCGGTCGCGCTCTACGTGCGCCGGGCAGCTCACGCTCGCCGCCGGCACGCGAAAGCTGGTGCTGCAGGGTGGTTGAGCTGGGCCGCATCTACCTGCGGCTCGTGGGCGCGCGAGTGCGTGCGCAGCTCGAGTACCGGCTCTCCGCCGTGCTCCAGCTCGTCGGCACCGCGCTGCTGACGATCGGTCGACTTCGTCGCGATCGTCGTCATCTTCGCGAACGTCCCGGAGCTCGGCGGCTGGACGGTCGCAGGAGGTCGCCCTGCTCTACGCGCTCGCGACGGTCTCGTTCGCCTTCACCGACATCGCCATCGGCCACCTCGACCTCTTCCCGCAGATGATCCGCGAAGGGACGTTCGACCAGATTCTCGTCCGGCCGCTGCCGTCGCTCTTCCAGGTGGTCGCGTCCGACTTCGCGATTCGGCGCCTCGGCAGGGTGCTCCAGGGGCTGGCCGTTCTCGCCTACGCGCTCGTCGCGCTCGACATCGACTGGACTCCGGGCCGTGTGCTCGCGATCCCGCTCGCGATCGCCGCGGGGGCGCTCATCTACGGCGCCGTCTGGGTCGCGCTCGCCACGATCGCGTTCTGGATCATCGACGCGATCGAGGTCGTGAACGCCTTCACGTACGGCGGCAGCTTCCTCTCGCAGTACCCGATCGGGATCTTCGCGCGCTGGCTTCGCGGCCTCGTCGTCTTCGTCTTCCCGCTCGCCTTCGTCGCCTACTTCCCGGCGCTGTACATCCTCGACCGCGAGGACACGCTCGGGCTGCCCGAGGGGCTGCGGTATCTGCTCGCCGTTGGTCGCGGTGGTCGCCGTCGTCGTCGCGGGAGCCGTCTGGCGGAACGCAGTCCGCCACTACCGGAGCGCCGGCGGATGATCGAGCTGCAGGACGTCCAGAAGCGCTTCGTCGTGCGGGCCAAGACGCGGCCGGCTGCGGCGCGAGCGGCGAGAGGTGCTGGCCGTCGACGGGATCTCGTTCACGATCGAGCGCGGCTCGATGGTCGGCTACGTCGGGCCGAACGGCGCCGGCAAGTCGACCACCGTCAAGATGCTGACCGGGATCCTCGTGCCCTCCGCGGGCCGCCTCAGGGTCGCGGGCCTCGATCCGCCGCGGCAGCGCATCGAGCTCGCCCGCCGCATCGGCGTCGTCTTCGGCCAGCGCTCGCAGCTCTGGTGGGACCTGCCGCTGGCCGACTCCTTCGAGCTCCTGCGTCACATCTACCGCGTCCCCGAGCGGCGGCATCGCGAGAATCTCGACCGCTTCGCCGAGACGCTCGGGCTCGCCGAGTTCATCGCGACGCCCGTGCGCCAGCTCTCGCTCGGCCAGCGGATGCGCGGCGAGCTGACCGCGGCGCTCCTGCACGATCCCGAGATCGTCTTCCTCGACGAGCCGACGATCGGCCTCGACGTCGTCGCCAAGGCGGCGGTGCGCGAGTTCCTGTCGGAGGTGAACCGCGAGCGCGGCGTGACGGTGCTGCTGACCACGCACGACCTCGCCGACATCGAGCGGCTCTGCTCGCGTCTGCTGATCATCGACCACGGCCGCCTCATCTGGGACGGCGGGCTCGACGAGCTCAAGCGCCGCTACGGGCAGGAGCGGACGATGGTGATCGACCTCGAGGAGCCGGCGCCGCCGCTCGACGTTCCCGGCGCCCGTGTCGTGCGCGTCGACGGCCCGCGCCAGTGGCTCGCCTTCCGGCGCGACGAGACGAGCGCCGCCGAGCTGACCGCCGCCGTCGCGGCACGGGCACGCCTGATCGACCTCGCGATCGAGGAGACGGACATCGAGGAGATCGTCAGGCGGATCTACGCAGGCGGAGCAGCTCCTCCCGCGTCCTGACGACGACGTCCGCGGGCGGCGGCGAGGGCTCGAGCCCGGCGACCCGCCGGGCGGCCCCGAGCTGACGCAGGGCGACGCGTGCGAGCTCGAGCGGGCGCATCGGTGAAGACGACGATCTCCGTGCCGTCCGCCTGGATGCCGCGCAAGGCCGCGCTCACCTCGGCCGCGGGTCGCAGGTACACCGGCGCGCGGTCGTCGGCGAAGCGCTCGAGCAGCACGCGCCAGTTGCCCGCGCCGCGCGCGTCGAGCTCTGCCGCGGCGGCGGTGCGGTCCTCCGGCAGGCCGCTCACGTCGAGCACCCGCGAGACGTCCTCGAGCCAGGCGTGCCAGAGCGGCCGCGTGTCGCCCAGGACGTCGAGGTCGATCGCGATCCTCATCGGACGAAACGTCGCCACGCGAGGATGCCGAGGCCGACTCCGACCGCGTCGATGGCGACGTCGAGCGGCGCGCCTCGCCGCCCCGGCACGAAGTGCTGGTGCACCTCGTCCGAGATCGCGTAGGCGACTCCGGCGGCGAGCGCCGGCACAGGGGCCCCGAGCGCCCGCACGAGGAGCGCGCCGAGGACGGCGTACTCCGCGGTGTGGGCGAGCTTGCGCAGGACGAGGTCCCAGCCGCCGAGCCCGGTGCCGAGATCCGGAACGGCCGAGAGACGCGAAGATCAGGCCCGCCCACGCCACGACCGGCAACCAGAGGCGGAGCACGGACGGCACCAGCACGATGATAGGCTCCGGCTCCACACGGAGCCCGGTGAGGGAACCCGGTGCAAGTCCGGGACGGTCCCGCCGCTGTGAGGGGAAGCGCTCTTCGCGGAAGTGCCACTGGCCACGAGGCTGGGAAGGCCGCGGAAAGGAAGCCCCGAGTCAGAAGACCTGCCCGGCTCCTCCACACCGAACCCCTCGCGGAAGGAGGATTCGTGCTTCGCAGGCTCGTCATTCTCTCGCTGCTCCTCGCAGCGGTGTTCACGTCGTCCGCGCTCGCCGCCAACGTCAAGGTTCGCGTCGAGGGCAGGACGCAGACGATCTACGGCTCGGCGCAACCCTCGTTGCAGGCCGACAACGCGTTCCAGGCGCTCGATGTCGCGAGCGTCGCGGGCGAGTTCCACTACGCACGTCACGACCAGCTCGTTCGGCGACTACGTCGAGCCAGGTCGGCAAGTACGCGGCCGCGGGCTCGGCCGGCTGGGCCTTCAAGGTGAACGGTGCTCTCGCCGCCGGTCGGCGCCGACAAGGTGGTGCTGAAGGACGGGGACGTCGTGCTCTGGTACTGGGCGACGTTCGGCGCCGCCGGCGGGCCGCCGACGCTCGACCTGCGCCGGCTGCCCGGCAACTGCTACAGCGTCGACACGCTCGACGACGCGGGCAAGCGCACCCGGGCGGCCCGGGCGACGCTGCACGCCGACGACAAGCGGTTCCCGGTGCGCAGACGGCCGCGCGTGCATCGGCCGCCACACGGGTCTCGTCCGCGCGACCGCTCAGGGGGCCGTGCGCTCGAACTCGGTGCAATGACGTGCGGCGCTTCGCCGCGCTGCTCGTCCTCTGCCTCCTCGCCGGCTGCGGTGGCAGCCGGGAGGAGGCGGGGACTGCCCGGCTCTGGGTCACGCGGGACCGCGGCCAGGAGCTCGTGCTCGAGGCCGAGGTGCCTGCGGGCCAGACCCTGATGCGGGCCCTGGCCTCGGAGCTCGACATCGAGACGCGCTACGGCGGACGGTTCCTCCAGTCGGCGGCGGGGCTCGAGGGCAGCCTCGACGACCAGCGCGACTGGTTCTGGTTCGTGAACGGGTACGAGGGCGACCGCAGCGCGGCCGAGTACCGCCTTCGGGACGGCGACGTCGCGTGGTGGGACTACCGGGCGTGGGACCGCGAAGGGGAGGCCCGCGTCGTCGTCGGCGCGTTCCCGGAGCCGTTCGTGCACGGCTTCGCCGGCGACGTCCGGCCGGCGGCGGTGCGCTACGCGCCGTCGGAGCAGGAGCGCGCCGAGGAGCTGGCCGCCGAGGTCGGCGCCACGTCGATCGAGCCGCTCGGGACGCCCGTGCCGGCGGGGAGCAACGTGCTGGAGGTCCGTTCGGGTGCGCCGGCGATGCGCGCCGAGCTCCTCGGCGAGAGCGCCGGCGACCCTGTTCGCTTCGTCGTCACCGGTTCCCCAGGCGAGCCGACGCGGCGGTACGCGCTGCCGTGAGCCGCCAGCCTCTCAGCCCGGTTCCCGCCGCCGCGCTTCTGGCGGCCGCAGGCTTCGCGGCGCTCCTCGCCGAGCGCCTGGTCACGGTCGGCGCGATCGCGCTGGTGCTGCTCGTCGTCTGCCTGCGGGCTCCGAGCGAGCGGCGCCGCGTCTACCTCTTCGGCGCGCTCGCCACCGGCCTCGGCGTGCTCCTCGTGTCGCCGTTTCTCTGGTCGAGCCCGGAGGGAGTCGTGCTCTGGGAGGGGCCGACGATCCCGGTCATCGGGCCGCTCGACATCACCACGGACGAGCTCTTCGAGGCGGCGCTGAACGCGCTGCGGCTGACGGCGCTCGCGCTGGCGTTCTCGGCCTACGCGCTGCTTGCTCGACCACGACCGGCTGGTGGCGTCGGCGCGGGTTCGCCAGGCGATCGGCCCTCGCGGTCGCGCTCGCGACGAGGCTCGTGCCCTCGCTCGAGCGGGACGCGGCCGGGCTCGCCGAGTCGGTGCGAGGCCGGGGCGTGGAGCTTCGCGGCGCCCGCGGCCACGCGGCGCTGCTCTCGCCGCTCGTCGCGGGCTCGCTCGAACGCGCGACGACGCTCGCCGAGGCGATGGAGGCGCGGGGGTTCGGCCGGGCCGGCTCGACCCGCGCGCCGCGGCCCGGCGTGGACCGCCCGCGACCGCATCGTGCTGCTGGCGGCGGTGCTCCTCGTCCTGGTGGCGGTGGCTGTGGCTCTAGCGAGCGTCTCCGGATCTCTCCTTCGCCTACCCGGAGTGCGGGCGGGCCCTCGACGGCGTCTCGCTCGAGATCGAGCCGGGCGAGGTGATCGCGCTGCTCGGGCCCTCCGGCTCGGGCAAGTCGACGCTCGTGCGCGCTCTGGCCGGGCTGGTACCGCACTTCCACGGCGGCACCTTCGCCGGCCGGGTCGTCGTCGCCGGCCTCGACACGCGCGTCGCGCGGCCCGCCGACCTCGCCGGCACGGTCGCGACGGTCTTCCAGGACCCCGAGGACCAGGTCGTGATGACGGTGGTGGAGAACGAGGTCGCGTTCGGGCTCGAGAATCTCGGCACACCCCCGGCGCAGATCTGGCCGCGCGTCGAGCGGGCGCTCGACTCGGTCGGCGCGCGCCACCTCCTGGGCCGCAAGACCGCCGAGCTCTCGGGTGGGGAGCTCCAGCGCGTCTGCCTCGCCTCGGCGCTCGCGCTCGAGCCGGAGCTTCTGCTCCTCGACGAGCCGACCTCGCAGCTCGACCCGGACGCCGCCGAGCTCTTCCTCGACGCCGTCGCGCGCCTCGGCGCGACCGTTGTGCTCTCGGAGCACCGCGTCGCCCGTGCGCTGGCGCTCGCGACGCGCGTGCTCTTCGTCGAGCGGCGGCCGCCTCCTGCTCGACGCTCCTGTCGCCGAGGCGCTCGACTGGCTTGCCGCAAACCGACCTGTCTACACGAGCGAGAGCGCTTGTGTTGTTTCAACACAAACTCCTGTCACGCCGGCGGACGAGCTCCTCCGCCTGCGCGACGTCTCGTTCGCCTACCGCGGCGGGCCGCCGGTCCTCGCGGCGGTCGATCTCGAGCTCCGCCGGGGCGAGATCGTCTGCCTCGCCGGCCCGAACGGGTCCGGCAAGACGACGCTCGCCAAGCTCGCCGCCGGCCTGCTCGAGCCGGACGCGGGAATCGTCGAGCGCCGCGGCCGCGTCTTCTACCTCTCGCAGGATCCCGGCCGGTACCTCGTCCGCGAGACCGCGCTCGACGAGGTTTCCCTGGCAGTTGCAGGGGATTCCGCCCGCGCGCGGACGGCCCTCGACCGGGTCGGGCTGAGCTGGGCGGCCGGACGGCACCCCCGCGACCTCTCGAGCGGCGAGCGGGAGCGGCTCGCGCTCGCCGCAGTCGAGGTCGGGCAGCCCGACCTGCTCGTCCTCGACGAGCCGACGCGAGGAATGGATCCGGAGCGCAAGCAGGAGCTCGGGCGCCGACTCGTCGAGCACGCCGCCGCCGGCCGGGCGGTGCTCGTCGCGACGCACGACACCGGCCTCCCGGCCCACCGCCGGATCGAACTTAGTGTTGAAACAACACAAGCGCCTGTCGGCGCGAAGAGGACCCCGCTTGCCGTCTAGGGTCGTCGCGCTCTGCGCCGCCGCCGCGCTCGCGTTCTCGGCCTGGGCGGCGCTCGATCCCGACCGCGGCGGCATCGCCGTGCTCCTCGCCGCGCTCGCGGTCGTCGCGGCCGGGTTCGCGTGGCTCGAGGGCGGGACGATGGCGGCACGGGACGTGACGCTGATCGCGACGCTCGGCGGCCTCGCCGCCGCCGGGAGAGTCCTGTTCGCGCCGATCCCGAGCGTGCAGCCCGTCACCGTGCTCGTCGCGGCGGCAGGCGTGGCGCTCGGCCCGAAGCGGGGCTTCGCCGTCGGTGCCCTCGCCGCCCTCGCCTCGAACTTCTTCCTCGGCCAGGGCCCGCACACCCCGTGGCAGATGCTCGCCTGGGGCGGGTGCGGGCTGCTCGGCGGCCTGCTCGCGCCGCTGCTCAAGGGGCGGCTCGCCTTCGCGATCTTCACCGTCGGCGCTCGGCTTCGCGTTCGGGATGCTGATGGACGTCTGGCTCTGGTACGGCTTCTACCCGCACACCGAGGCGGCGCTGCTCGCGCGGCTCGCGGCCGGCGTGCCCTTCAACATCGCGCACGCGGCCGGGAACTTCGTGCTCGCACTCGCGGCCGGGCCGGAGCTTCGCCGCGTGCTCGAACGCTTCGAACGGCGCTCGCGGACGAAGGTCGTGTGGGCGTGAAGATGCTGGCGACGCTCGCAGCCGCGTCCGTCCTCGCGACGCCGGTCGGCTACGTCCAGAGCCAGCAGCGGGCCGACGGCGGCTTCGGCGATGCGCAGATCACCGCCTGGGCGACGCTCGGTCTCGTCGCCGCCGGTGCCGAGACGGGAGGCGCGGCCGAGTTCCTCGCGCGCCAGGAGCCCAAGAGCGTCACCGAGGTCGCGCTCGTCGCGATGGCGCGGGCCGCGGCGGGCGACCGGCCCGACGACCTGCTCGCGCGTCTTCGCACGCAAACGCCCGGCAAGCTCGTGAACGCGACGATCTGGTCGATCCTCGCGCTTCGCCAGGCCGGGGAGGACGTCCCGGAGCCGCTCGTGGCGTCTCTCCGCGCGGCCCAGCACGTCTCGGGGGGCTGGTCGTGGGCCCGCGGCTCGGCGCCCGGACACGAACGACACGGCGGCCGCGATCCAGGCGCTCCGCTCGGTCGGCGTCACCGGCCGCCCGATCGACCGCGGCGTCGCCTTCCTCCGTCGGCATCAGAACCGGGACGGGGGCTTCGAGCTCTCGACCGGTCGAGGCTCCGACGCGCAGTCGACGGCGTGGGCGATCCAGGCGCTCGTCGCAGCCGGGCGGCCGCCGGGCACCGCCGCGTTCCGCTACCTCGCCCGCCTGCGCCGCGCGGACGGCAGCTACCGCTACTCGGCGCGCTACGCGACGACGCCGCTCTGGGTGACGTCCCAGGTGCTGCCCGCGCTCGCGCGGAAGCCGTTCCCGCTTCGCTGAGCGACGGACGATCCCGGCGCCGCCCCGGTCGCTAGCATCGGGCGCGTGTCCGCGGTCGCCTCTCCCGAGCAGTACCTCGCCAATCTGAACCCGCCGCAGCGGGAGGCCGTGCTGCAGACGGAGGGCCCGTTGCTCGTGATCGCGGGCGCCGGCTCCGGCAAGACGCGCGTGCTCACCCACCGGGTCGCGCACCTGATCTCCGCGGTCGGCGTGAAGCCGAACGAGATCCTCGCGATCACCTTCACGAACAAGGCGGCGGGCGAGATGCGGGAGCGCCTCACCCTGCATGCTCGGGCCGGTCGCACGGGCGATCTGGATCCTCACGTTCCACGCCGCGTGCGGCCGGATCCTGCGCCGAGAGGCCGAGCGGCTCGGCTACCGCTCGAACTTCACGATCTACGACTCGCAGGACCAGGTGCGGCTCGTCAAGCAGTGCCTCGAGGAGCTGGAGAAGGATCCGAAGCGCTTCGTCCCGCGCGGCATCCACGCCCAGATCTCGAACGCCAAGAACCAGCTCGTCTCGCCCGCGATGTACACCGAGCGCGTCTCGTCGTTCTTCGACCAGACCGTCGCCGAGGTGTACGAGCTCTACCAGCGGCGCCTGCACGCCTCGAACGCGGTCGACTTCGACGACCTGCTGATGCTGACGGTCGAGGTGCTGCGAGCGCTTCCCGGAGGCCCGCGCGCGCTGGCAGAAGGCCTTCCGCTACGTGCTCGTCGACGAGTACCAGGACACGAACCACGCGCAGTACCGCCTGCTGCAGCTCCTGGCCGAGAAGCACCAGAACCTCTGTGCCGTGGGCGATCCGGACCAGTCCATTTACGCCTTCCGCGGCGCCGACATCCGCAACATCCTCGAGTTCGAGCGCGACTTCCCGGACACGCGCACGATCGCGCTCGAGCAGAACTACCGCTCCACGAACGCGATCCTCGAGGCGGCCAACGCCGTCATCGCGCACAACAGCGAGCGCAAGGAGAAGCGGCTCTGGTCGGAGCTCGGCGAGGGCGATCCCGTGCGCGTGATCGAGGTCGAGGACGAGCACGCCGAGTCGCGCTACGTCTCCGCCCAGATCGCGGGCCTGATCGACGAGGGCTACTCGGGCAGCGAGATCGCGATCTTCTACCGCATGAACGCGCAGTCCCGGGTGCTGGAGCAGACGCTGCGCCTGCAGCAGATCGGCTACCAGGTGATCGGCGGGCCGCGCTTCTACGAGCGGGCCGAGATCAAGGACGCGACCGCGTACCTGCAGGTGCTGGACAACCCCTCCGACGCCGTCTCGCTGATGCGCATCGCGAACCGGCCGAAGCGGGGCATCGGCGACACGACGATCACGCGGCTCGTCACGTACGCCGACGCGCAGGGGATCTCGCTCTTCGAGGCGCTCGACCGACCGCAGGAGGCGGGGCTCGGCACCGCGGCGGTCAAGGCGGTGCGCTCGCTCAAGAACCTGTTCGACTCACTCCGCTCGGCGGCGCAGGAGCTCGACGTCCCCGACCTCCTGCAGGCCGTGCTGGAGCGCACCGGGACGCTCGAGGCATACGAGGCCGAGCGGACGATCGAGGCGCGCGGCCGCGTCGAGAACCTCGAGGCGTTCGTCGACGGCGCGCGCGAGTACCAGCAGGGCACGCAGGACGCGACGCTCTCGGGCTTCCTGCAGGAGATCTCCCTCTACTCGGACCAGGACGCGCTCACCGGTGAGAGCAACGTGACGCTGATGACGACCCACAACGCGAAGGGCCTCGAGTTCCGCGCCGTCTTCCTCGTCGGCTGCGAGGAGGAGATCTTCCCGAGCGGCCGCTCGATCGAAGAGCAGGGGATCGAGGAGGAGCGGCGCCTGTTCTACGTCAGCCTGACGCGCGCGAAGGAACGGCTGACGCTGACGCACGCGTCCTCGCGCCTGCTCTGGGGCAGGACGAACCACAACCTGCCGTCCCGCTTCCTCGACGAGCTGCCCGACCGGCACGTCGAGCGGGAGCGGCTGCGCGCGTCGTCGTGGCGGAACTACGGCACGCCGGCGCAGACACGGGACATCCAGCCGCAGCAGAACGTGCCCGCGCTCGCGACCGGCGACTCCGTGCGCCACGGCACGCTCGGGGAGGGCGTCGTCACGCGCATGGAGGCCGGCGGCCTCGTCACTGTCCGGTTCGCGAACGACGGCAGCGAGCGGAAGCTGATGCTCGACTACGCGCCATTGGAGAAGATCGCCGGATGAACGTCGACATCCGTCCACCCGCGACGCCGGAGGAGATGCGCGCCGCGATGCAGGCCGCCGAGAGTGCCTTCGGCGGCGAGGTGGACGACGAGGACTGGGAGCGCGAGACGCAAGATCCTGCCGGTGTCCGAGCGAACGCTCGCGGCGTACGACCAGCGGTCGCCCGGTCGGGCTCGCCGGCGCATACGCGTTCGACCTGTCGATCCCCGGCGGGCAGCTACCGTGCGCCGGCGTCACGTGGGTGGGCGTGCTGCCCTCGCATCGGCGGCGCGGCATCCTCCGCGACTTCATGCGGCGCCAGCTCGAGGACGTGCACGTCTGGGGTGAGCCGATCGCCGCCCTCTGGGCGTCCGAGTCGGTGATCTACGGCCGCTTCGGCTACGGCCTCGCCGTGCCGGGCCTGATCATGAAGTCGGACAGGTCGCGCGTTCGCGCTGCGCGACGACCCGGTCCAGCACGGGATCGATCCGCCTCGTCGACGGCTGACGAGGCGTACGAGCTGTTCCCGCCGGTCTACGAGCGCATCCGCGCGCCGCGCGCGGGCATGCTGACGCGGTCGGAGCACTGGTGGAAGGAGCTCACGCCTCGCCGACCCGGAGAGCTGGCGTCGCGGTGCGAGCCAGAAGTTCTATGCCGCGCTCGAGCTCGACGGTGAGGTCGCCGGCTATCGCGCTCTACCGCGTCAAGGGCGAGTGGGAGGACGGCATGCCGCGCGGCGAGGTGCGCGTCGTCGAGGCGCTAGCGACGTCGGTGCGCGCCGAGCGCGAGCTGTGGCGCTTCCTCTTCGGCATCGACCTGACGACGTCAAGCGTCGACGGCGTACGACGATCGACCCTGCGTCGCTCACTGCCGCTCAACGTGCGCGACTCCGCGGGCGCTCGGCCTCCGCTGGTCGGACGGCCTCTGGGTGCGGCTCGTCGACGTCGACGCCGCGCTCCGCGCTCGGTCGTACGCCGACGGCGAGCCGGTCGTGCTCGAGGTCACCGACGAGCTCTGCCCGTGGAACGAGGGCCGCTACCGCGTCGGCGAGGGCGCCGGCAGCGTACAGGGCGACACCCGGAGCTCGCGCTCGACGTCGCCGACCTCGCCTGCGTCTACCTCGGCGCCTTCGACTTCCACCGGCTCGTGCACGCCGGTCGAGCGCGGGAGCTGCGTGACGGCGCCGCCGCGGCGCGCCTCGCAGCTCTTCCGCACCGATCTGCCCCCGTACACACCGGAGGAATTCTGATGGCCTGGGACGTGCGCCCGACGACGAGCCTCGAGGAGCTCGGCGCCGCCGTCGGCGCCATCTCGCACTACTTCGGCCAGGCCGAGCCCGATCTCGAGCGCACGGAGCGCTTCTCGCGCGCCGGCCTGCCCTTCGAGCGCATGCACGCGGCCTGGGACGACGGGCGGATCATCGGCGGCGCCGGCGCCTTCCCGTTCGAGCTCACCGTGCCCGGCGGCACGCTTCCCTGCGGGGGCGTCACCGTCGTCGGCGTCCTCCCGACCCATCGGCGGCGCGGCGTGCTGCGGGCGATGATGCGCGCGCAGCTGGACGACATCCGCGAGCGTGGCGAGTCGCTCGCGACGCTCTGGGCATCCGAGGAGACGATCTACGGCCGCTTCGGGTACGGCCTCGCATCGCTCGCAGGCTCGATCGAGCTGCCGCGCACGTACAACGCGCTGCGCGACCCGCCCGATGCCGGCGCACGCACTCGCCTGATCTCGCTCGAGGAGGCGAAGCAGCTCGTGCCGCCGGTCTACGACCGCGTTCGTCTGCAGACGCCCGGCATGTTCGTGCGCACGGAGCCGTGGTGGGAGCTCCGCAACCTCGCCGACCCGCCCGAGCGGCGCGAGGGTGCCGGTGCGAAGAACGCTGTCCTGCTCGAGCTCGACGGCGAGCCGGCGGGCTACGCGCTGTACCGGCTGACGATGAGCTGGGACGACGGCTCGTCCACCGGGCACGCGCAGGTGATCGAGGCGATGGCGGACTCGCCCCGCGCCGAGCGAGAGCTGTGGCGGTTCCTGCTCGAGCTCGACTGGATCGCGACCATCCGGGCCTCGCTGCTCCCGCTCGACCACCCGCTGCTGCTGCTCCTGCGCACGCCGCGGCGGATGAAGCTCCGCTTCGGCGACGGCCTCTGGTGCCGGCTCGTCGACGTCGGCGCCGCTCTCTCCGGACGCTCGTACGGCGCCGACGACGAGCTCGTCCTCGAGGTGGCGGACGAGTTCCTCCCCGAGAACGCCGGCCGCTGGCGGCTCGCAGGCGGCGAGGCCTCCCGGACCGACGCCGACGCCGACCTCGCGCTGAACGTCACCGAGCTCGGCTCCGTCTATCTCGGCGGCTTCACCTTCGCCGACCTCCTCGGCGCCGGCCTCGTCCGCGAGCTGAAGGACGGCGCCGTCGCGCGCGCCGACGCCGTCTTCCGGACGGACGTCAAGCCATGGTGTCCAGAGATCTTCTAGCGTCCTGAGATCCTCTGAGTGGGGCTCGACAGCGCGCTCGGCAGCCTGCTCGCCGCGTTCGGGCTCTCTGCCGCCGCGGGCCTCAACGCCTGGCTGCCGCTCTTCCTGAGCGCCCTCCTCGCGCGGCTCGACGTGGTCGAGCTCGCGGCGCCGTTCGACGACCTGACCTCGACGACGAGCCTCGTCGTGCTCGCCCTGCTCACCGCGGCGGACTTCGTCGGCGACAAGATCCCCGCGGTCGACCACGTACTGCACGCGCGTCGGCACGGTCGTCGCGCCGGTCTCCGGCGCCGTGCTCTTCACCGGCCAGACCGGCACCGAGACCGACCTGCCGACCCTGGCGGCCGTCCTCCTGGGCGGCGCGACGGCCGGCTCGATCCACGCAGCGCGGGCCGCCGTTCGCCCCGTCTCGACCGCGACGACCGGAGGCGTCGGCAACCCGCTGCTGTCGCTCGGCGAGGACGCCGGCTCGCTGCTGCTCGTCGTGCTGGCCTTCGTGCTCCCGCTCGTCGCCGTGATCCTCGTCGTCGCGCTCGTCAGCGCCGGAGCTTCCGCAGCGCTGCGCGTGCGGCGATCGCGCCAGCGGCGCCGCCGACCGGACGAACCGACGCCGGGCAGAGATAGAGGCTCCTGAGCACCTGCTACCCTCCTGCGCCGTGCGGTTCCGTCTCAGCGCGCTCGGCGCGTTCCTCGTCACGCTTGTCACGATCCCGTCGGCGCACGCCGTCCCGGACGTGCCGCTCGACATCTACCTCGAGCACCTCGAGCCGCTGGCGCTCACCTGGCCTGCCGAGGGCACCGTGACCGACGGCTTCGGCTACCGCTGGGGCAGGCAGCACTTCGGCATCGACGTCGGGATCCTCCGCTCGCCGGGGGTGCGGGCGGCCGCTGCAGGCACGGTGACGGCGACCGGTTACCTCGACGGCTACGAGGGCTACGGCAACGTCGTCGTCGTCGACGTGGGGGAGGGCTACGAGGTGCTGTACGCGCACCTCGCCACGATCGACGCCGCGGTCGGCGACTGGCTCGACCGCGACGAGCCGCTCGGGATCGCGGGCTGCACCGGCTCCTGCACCGGCACGCACCTCCACTTCGAGCTGCGCGAGCACGGCGTCCCGGTCGACCCGGCGGTTTTCCTGCGCCGCGGCGCGCGAATGTAGCGATGCGGTAAACCGCCTTGACCGGCCGCGAAGGGCGGTGCAGCATCGGCCCATGGCGGTCGCGCGTGAGGTGGTCGACCCGCAGCGGCTGACCACGATGCCGCTCTTCGCCACGCTCGACGAAGAGCAGCTCGTCCGGGTGGCAGAGCTCTCCGAGGCGGTCTCCGTCCCGGCCGGCACGACCGTCAATGCGGAGCAGAACTTCGCCTACGAGTTCTTCGTCATCGAGGAGGGGAAGGCGGAGGTCGTCCGCGACGGCCGCCGGCTCGCGGAGCTCGGGCCCGGCGACTTCTTCGGCGAGATCGGCCTCCTCATCACCGGCCGGCGAACGGCCTCGGTCGTCTCTCTGACGCCGATGCGCATGGTCGCGGTGTTCGACCAGGGCTTCCGGCGGCTCGAACGCGAGCTGCCCGACTTCGCCGAGAGCGTGCGCGCCGCCTGCAGGGAGCGCCTGTCCCGCACCTAGCGCCTCGGGCCGCGTCCCGCGGCTTGGAGTACAATCGCCGCGACCGGGGCGGTTAGCTCAGTTGGGAGAGCACCAGCTCGACAAGCTGGGGGTCACTGGTTCGAGCCCAGTACCGCCCACCTCGGAGAAGCCCTGCTACGGCAGGGTTTTTCTTTGCTCCGAAAGCACGGGAGCGCACGCTACGTGGCCCGCTCTTGGCCCGAACGTCTCCGCTAGGACGGGGCGGCGTAGACTCTCCTCGCTGTGAGACACCTGATCCGTCGGCTTCTTCGTCGGGAGGTCGCAATACCACCCGGGCCGGGTCCGCAAGGCGAGGAGCATGAGATCGTTCTGCTCCAGAGGAAACGAAGTCACGAGCAGCAGCGGTTCACGGCGCGACTGCAGCGGCACTCCGGGAATCTGGACGCGCCGTTTCTTCAAGATCCATTCGAGGACGACAAGCCCCGTTCAGACTGAGGGGCTTTGGCTGCGCCCGCCGTGTACACGTCGAGCTTGGCAACGGCCGCGCTCTCCGAGCCTTTCACGAGATGCGCGTAGGTCAGGTCGAGCATTCGGACGCTGGAGCCCATGTAGCGCGCAACGTCGTAGGCCGGAACACCTGCGGCAAGCGCCCATGATGCGAACGAGTGCCTCAGGTCGTACGGGCGTCGTGACTTCGGGAGCCCGGCGGCCTCGAGCGCCGGTTTCCACTCGCGCTTCCGCCAGTTGCGGAGGTCGATGTGGGCGCCACGCGGGCCAGGGAAGACAAGCCGGGTGTCGAGCCGACGAGGGACGAGCTCGAGCGCGGCCGCCGCGCGGGCGGGGAGGGGGACCCAGGCTGGGTGGTTCGGTCCCGCTCTACGACTTCGTCATCACATACGTCCGGCCGTCCAGTTGGAGCGTGGCGGAGGCGACACTGAACTCGGTCAGCCATGCATCCACACGGCGGAGCACGTTTCGGCTCCCGGTCTGGCTTACGACGACACCGACAGCCGCGCCATCGCTGCCTGCTACGAGATCAACCTCGCAGTGGCCGCGGAGCGCGCCGTGGAGGTGTCGGCCCTGAGCCGAGTTGTTGAGTGTGATGCGCAGCGTCCCCGGCGCCGGCTCGCACAGCGGGGCGAGAGGAGGAAGGTAGGGAACGAAAGCCATTCACCGTGCTCCAGTCGCTCCGTACCCACTGGCCGGAGGTCAGGAAGTTCGAAGCTTTCGTAGAGGCGCAGTGTACTTCGTTTGCGGAGCGATGGCTGGGCCGCCGTTCTTGAGCAGCACCCGTCCGCACCCCCCGCACCGCGCTGCGCAAAGACGCCATTCGCTAATCGCCCGCGTCGAGCTGGCGCCGGCTCTCCTCGGTGTAGTAGTGCCTCTCCGTCCAGACGGGCTCGCCGATCAGATACTCGACCACCGAGACGAACTCGAGCAATGGCATGGCGAAGCCGGGGTTGTCGATCTGGGCGCGCCACACGATCGCGTGCGCCCACGCCGGCCGGATCGCTTCGAGCCGGTTCTCCTCGGCGAGCGCCTCCAGCCTTCCCCTCGGGTACTCCTCCACGAGCTCGATCGCCTGCTCGTAGGTCATGCGTGAACTCATCGCCGCCTTACCGTATCGGGGCCGAGCTCGTGGACCACTCACGCCCAAACGGTCCGAAATCGACCCTCGGAGCCAAGCCGTTCGTGCACGCCGGTGCACGCGCAAACCGGCATGGTTGCGTCCGTTAGTAGCTGCCTGTCGTTGTGAGTCGTTGCTGCGAAACCAGCTCGACAAGCTGGGGGTCACTGGTTCGAGCCCAGTACCGCCCATTTAGACCCGCGCAGCTATGCGTCAGACCGCATGGTTGCGCGGGTCGTTCGTGCCAGCTGTGCCGCGCAAGCTCATGTGGTGCAGACCCCGGTGGAACCTCGAACGCGACCCACCGAGAGGTACCTGGCGAGCTGTGAAGCGCGGCCTCCTTCGACTTCTTCGTTCAACCACCCTCGGGACGACGTTTTGGCACGTAGTCGATCGGCGCACCGGCCGGGATCAGCGGCTCACGCTGGATGCTTCGCTCATACGCCTTACGAAGACGCTGGGCATGTGCGTGCACCCAGTTGTACGCCTGCATGACCGGCCAGCTCTCGCGTTCCTTCGGGTCGGTCAGCAGATTGGTGATCACCGGTGTTGCCATCACCTGCGGCGCCTCGTCCGAGTAGCGGTGTCGCACATACGCGACCTTGAAGTTCTGCCATTTAACGGCGTGGAGCACGTCGGTAACCCAGACGAGGCAACCCTCGCGGTTCGAGGTCGCCTGTGCGCCCGCGAAGAAGGCTCGCTGGTCGACGCCGTCGATCTCGCGATCGTCCGGAATGGGACAGGCGGCCCATGCGAGCAGCGTCGTGAACATGTCCGCCTGATGGACGATCTCATTCGACGCTCGCTCCGGGACGATCTCGCCGGGCCACTTGATCAAACACGGCGTCCGCAGCCCACCTTCGGAGGACGTGAAGTACGAGCCTTCGAAAACACCCGCGCTCCCCCGCGCGATCAACAGGTTTTCCGCGCCGTTGTCGCCTGCAAGGACGACGATCGTCTCGCCGGCGACGCCGAGTTCGTCGAGCGTGTCCAGCAGGTCGCCGAAGTCGTGATCGAGTTCGGCGAGGCAGTCGGCCCAGTCGCCGTTTCCGGTCGCGCCCTGGAACTCGATGCGCGGGATCGTCGGGACGTGGAGCAGCGAGTGGTTGAAGTAGAGGTAGAACGGCCGGCGCTCAGCGACACTCTTCTTGAGAAACGCAGTCGCGCGTCGCTTGTACTCGACGTCGACGTCACGCCGGCGCTCCATCGTGAGCGGCTCGTTGTCGAGCTGCCGGACGCCGGCCTTCCGCGTGCCCTCGTGCATGTACGACCTCAGATCGCGATCCGGCCGGTACCAGGGGTTGTCGTCCCAGCGGCTCTCGTCGTACGAGCGCGGAGGCCCGTACCACTCGTCGAATCCGTGGTCGGTTGGCCACCGCCCGTCCTCCGCCCCGAGATGCCACTTCCCGAAGCACGCGGTCGCGTACCCCGTCTCCGACAGGACATCGGCGATTGTCCGCTCCCACGCGACCAATCCCTGGCTGCCCCCGTCTCGCGGGACGGTGTGCGTCCCGGATCGGATCGCGTGGCGTCCCGTCATCAAGGCCGAGCGAGATGGAGTGCACTGCGGCTCGGCGATGTAGTGCCACAGCTGAAGACCTTCCCGCGCAAATGCATCTGTCCTTCTGGTCTCCGCGCCGCGCACCACGCCCCCTCCGTAGCACCCGAGCTCCCCCATGCCGAGGTTATCGACGTGGAAGAAGAGAATGTTGGGACGCAAGAGACGTCACGCCTTCGACATCAGCTGCGAGTCGAGCTCAGTCAAGGCCCCAGTCTATGGCCAGGTCGCAGCCGCGCGTTAGGCAGCATGCGAAGTTCCACCGAACTACGCCTCGCCTGGCGCCAGAGTTCGGGAATGTCGCGTGAGTTTGCGGCAGTCACGCTCAAACTGCGTTAGCGTTAACGGCCGTGCGGGAGGGCTCGGGACAGCTTGTCCTTCGCGAGGTCGAAGATCGTGATCTCGGCGTGCTGTTCGAGCACTCAAGCGATCGCGACGCTATACGGATGGCCGCGTTCACTTCGCCGGAGGCCGATGATCGAACGACCTTCGAGCAACGGTGGGCGCGGCTGAGGAGCGACCGCTCTACGACGAACAGGGTCGTCGAGATCGACGGTCGAGTTGTGGGTCACATTGCGAGCTTCGACTTGGAGGGTCGCCGCGAGGTCACCTATTGGATCGGCCGTGAAGATTGGGGCCGCGGCATTGCCACGCGTGCCCTACAAGAGCTCTTGCAGCTGGAGGCAACCCGTCCTCTTTACGCTGGCGCTGCGAGCGACAACGCCGCGTCGATTCGTGTTTTGACGAAGTGCCGTTTCCTGATCGTGGGCGAGGGGCGCGGGTTCGCTCATGGTCGCGGCGAGGAAACGGACGAGGTCGTGCTCCGACTCGATGCATGACCCCAATTGCCCTCGGCTGCGCGAGCGTGCTCTCGCCTGAACGCCTAGGCGTCGCCGTCGCCCGAAGCTGACAATCCGACCGCAGGTCGGTGGCTGCGCGGCGGCCCACCTTGGGGGTTCCCCGTTGCCGCAGGATGGCCCTATCCGCGGAGCGCCACCGGAATGTAGTAGTACCCGCGACCCAAACAGGGGAACGCGAACCACCGTAAGCAATCTGTAACTGCGGGGAATAAGTCACCTCGGGCGCGCCCAGCGACCGCGCCGCCGAGTCGCCTGATCCCCCAAGGGCGCTCGAGGTCGATCGTGTTGCGGAGGTGGCCGCACCTCCGCGGGCGCGCCCATGACCCCTCCGGAACCGATCCGGACGGACGCTCGTTGTCCTCTTGAGGAAAGAAGGGGTCAAGCAGGGGCTGGGGCGCATTTGGGGAGCGCCCCGGCCCAATGCTCTCGGACTAACGTAGCCTCGCGCCGTGCCGGAACGCCTCGACCGCGTCGAGATCGCCCTGAACCGCCGCACCCTCGAGCTCCCATGGGCATCGCGCGATTCCCTCCTCTTCGAACTCGGCCGCAGCCATCCACTCCGCACCGTTTTCGAGGCTGTCGGCGCAACCCGCCCGGCTAACTTCACGCTCGAGCAGAAGGTCGATCTCTTGCGCGCGATCGAAGACTGGCACCGCAAAGTCGGCGGCTATGCCGGTCTGCCCGAAGGGATCTTCGACCTGCGAAACGCGCTCATCGACGACCTGCACGACGCCGCGCCGTAACGCACGAAAAACACCTGTAAAATGGCGGCTTTAGCGGACTCCGAGGACTTGGCCGATGCCGGGACGTCGGAGCACCGCGCCGGCGGGCCGTAGATGACTGTCTCGCCGGCGACGGGAACGGGCCCGGAGGTTGGACGTCCCGCTGCCGACGATCTTTGTGCGGATGAGGCTGTTGGCCGCACGGGCTCGTGCTCGTAGATGCCAATGATCTCCGCTCCGACCTCCCGAGACCTCGGGGAAGAGCTCCGCGTGCGCGTCGACACTGCAGCCGCGGAAGGTGAAGTCATCCTCGACTTCGAGGGCGTCGAGGCGATCGCACCTTCCCGCGCCGACGAGCTGTTCGCGAAGCTTCCCACCGAGCTAACGGATTCCGGGCGTGTTCGATTCGCGAGCCTAAGCGACGACCTTCTAGCCATCGCTGGGGGTCACTGGTTCGAGCTCAGTACCGCCCATCTCACGAAGCCCCCGCAATTTGGGGGTTTTGGCGACCTCGGGAATGGAAGTGGATGGGCTGGACTGGCGGCTAAGGCGAAGCGGCGCGCCCTGATCCCTGGCCGCAGGGGACCACAGTGAGGACGCGCCGCACTAGGGAAGTCCGGCGAGCAGTCGGAAACTTGCAACCGATCGAACGGCCTGAGGATTCACGCCGACCTCACCAAATGCTCGCCCGGTTGTCGCATGCGCTCGCCAGAGCGGGCGGCGTACTACTCGCGGCGTAAGCCGCCCGCCCCTTAGCCGCCCCAATCGCCGCCACCCGGGCCGCCCGAGCGACTCTCGACGTCACGGCGGTGCTCCTCGGCTTCCCTTGTGGCCCGGGTGGTGGCGCTCGTCTCGGATCCAGTGCGGTTGATCCAGTTGAGGAATCTGGCGATCTGCCGGTACAACGCCCGAAACATCTAACAGCTGAGGTTAGTGCGCTGGATTGAAGTCGCCAAACTCACGTGGCCCGGCGTCGCGGTCGGTGACCCCTGAAGCGTGGCAGCGCAACGACGATTGAATCCCGGCGAGCGGAGGCGCATCATTGGCCTGTGAGGCGATCCCACTGGCGCTGCTTCTGGCGGTGGCCAATCGGTCATCGGTGGGAACACGTCGTCGAGGGGCAGTACGCGTACAAGCGCTGTAGCGACTGCAGCAAGAGCAAAGGGCGTAGCGTCCGAGTACCCCCCGACTCATTCCGCCACTTGGGCGAGTAACCCTCCGAAGCACCGTCGAGAGGCCGAGGTCCCTCCGCTGGCCCATGCTTTCACGCGCTGTACCGGCTTCACCCGGGAGTCCAGCTCGCGATCGACCGGAGCGTCGTCGCCGCGGTCAGCGGGGCGTCTTCGAGCGAAGCCAGGGCCGCGGCTGCGAGGTGCGCTTCCCTAAATTCAGGATCCTGCGCTCGATCGTGAACCGGCTGAGCCACCGGCCACGCCGCTCGCTCAAACGTCTCGTCACGCGCCCCCGCGTAGAGCACGACAAGCTCGAGCCCACTCGGAAAGACCCGGAAACGGGCCCTTCTTGTTTCCTCTGAAGAGGACGCAGGACACGCCGCCCCTTCGCCGTGCCGCTCGCGTTCTAGTCGAGCGCCTCCATGGCCCCCATGTCGAGAAACCAGCCCTGCGGCTTGGGCGGGGCCTTCCGCAGACTGAGCGTGCTCATGTTGTTAGCGGCTCCGGGCCTGCGTGGCGGCGGGTTGGCGACGAGCCCGTAGTCGTTGGCCCCAATGAGCACGATGGCTGCGGAGCGTGGCGGCGGTTTCTTTGCGGTACCCGCCGAGGCGACGGCCGCTGATGAGACGGCGAGGGCGGTGACGACGGCGACGACGGTGAGTGCGCGGATCGTGACGAACCTCGCTGCGCGAGGCCCGTCCTGCTCGTTCTGTTGCTTCGTGCGGCCCATGACGTGCCTTTCGTTGATGTCCATGCTCCCGAGGACACCGGCAGGGGCTGCGTATTCCCGCAAGCACCCGCTTAGGCCGCGGCGTGCGCCTCGCGGAGGGGGAGGGGTACCGCGGCTCAAGTCGGCGCGCCAAGGGGCGACGTGAGCAGGAACGCACCGCGCCGACCGAAACCGTGGCTCAGCGGAACGCTACGCCAAAATCCGCTAAAGTACGTCAATGTCCCAGATCGTCCTCTACACGGCAGCCGAGGTCGCCGAGCTCCTGCGGCTGAACCATCAGGTCGTGCAGCGGAAACTCCAGGCAGGAGACATCCCGGGCTACCGCATCGGCCGCGACTGGCGGGTCGAGCACTCGCAACTCCTGGGCTGGCTCGAGAAGCACTCCAACCGGCGCACCTCCTCGGACTCCGCGAAGGTGCTCCGGGCGTTCCTCGACGAGGAGGGTCGGCTGCGCTCGATCCCCGTCTCACGTGCCAAGCGGGCCGTCGTCCTCGAGTACCTCGCAGAGCACCTCGAGGCCGGCCGCACGTATCGCGAACGCGAGCTGAGCGACGTGTTGCGGCGGTTCCACGACGACGTCGCCACGCTGCGGCGAGAGCTGGTCGGCGCCAAGCTGGTCGTGAGGACGACCGACGGCATCTACAAGCTGGCGGGCCGAAGCGACCCGAGACGGCGGCCATGATGCGGCCGCGCCGAGCGGTTTCCAGGCGCAGAACCGCCGACGTGGCGGTTCTGCGCCCGGAGATCCCTAGACGAGCCCCTGGTTCTTCCACTTCCGGTAGATGTCGTTGGCCTTGCGCGCGAAGGTCGCGACGCCCTCGGCAGGGCTGGACTTGCCCTGCGCGACCTCGGCGAACATCTGCGGGATGAGGAAGGTGTTGTAGATCTCGTCCATCACCGGCGTCGTGTTGCCCGGATGGCCCGGGTTGGTCGTGTACTTCTCGGCGATCGTCGTGAGGATGGTGTACTTGCCTCTCGGCTTGTGGGTGTCCTGCGCGGACATCTTGCGGATTTCCTTGAACCCGCCCTTGATCGCGCCCGTCCAGGCCGGGAAGTTGTAGTACTGGCTGCGAACGAAGTGCTCGCGGTAGCCGAGCTGCTGATCCACGAGGTACTTCCTCGCCGCCTCCTTGTTCTTCGCGAACTTCCAGATCACGAAGACGCCCATCACGTGCTCGTTGCCCAGGCGCATGTGCGGGCCGCGCGGGATCGAGGAGAGCCAGGTGTCGTCCGAGAGAGAGGCGTTCCCGGAGTTCTCGGCCGAGCGTACGATCGAGATCGCGTTCAGCGCCACCGACAGCCGACCGGCGAGGAAGGCCTGGTTGTTCGACGCGGCGGTCCACGCAAACACCTCGTCGGTCATGCCGTTGCGATAGATGTCGCGCATGACGGTCAGCGCCTCGATCGCGCCCTTCCTGTTCGAGCCTTGGCCGATGACGATCCGGTTCTCCTCGTTCTGGATGAACCCGCCGTAGCAGTAGAGGAGTGACGTCAGCATCATGTTGGAGTCGATCTCGTTCGACATGCCGAGGCCGACGGGATGGCCGTCCGCCTTGAGCTTCGGGGCTCCCTTTCGCAGGTCTTCCCAGGTGTTGAGGCTGACCCCCGCTTCCTGCAGGTAGCTGCGTCGGTACTGCACCGGATCGGGCGCGTAGTCGTCCGGGAAGCCGTAGAACTGCTTCGTCTTCGGGTTGTAGGTGCTCTTCCTCGCGACCCTCGACATCGGCCCGAGTTTCTTGCTGACCTCCTGCACGAGGTCGGTCACGGGGACGACCTGCTTCTGGAACGTCGACGGCGGCGAGATGAACCAGAACAGGTCGTGACCGCTCTGGGCCGCGACCTGCGATGCCCCCGTGCTGTAGAGCAGGGCGTTGTTGATGTGGTCGACCTTGACCTCGGTGTCGTTCGCCTCGCCCCAGCGCTTGACGTACGTGTTGTCGAGCCAGGTGTCGTAGGCGGGGACGAAGTGGGCCCACTGCATGATCCTGAGCTCTCCCGCGAGTTGCTTGTGCGGGTACTTGAGTGGGCCGTAGAAGCCCAACGCTCGGTCGGTGAGGCCGCCGAACATGCCGACGGCGAAGGCAGCGGCGGTTCCCCTCTTGAGCAGGTCACCTCGGGTCAGTCCCGAGCTCGACCGCACGAGCTCGTCGGCTGCATCTGCCACAAGTTCCTCCTTTCGGCTCGATCTTTAGCGGAACGCTCCTCCCGTAAACCCCTTGATGAAGCGGTCGAGGAACGCGTTGTAGAGGAGCGCGAGCGGGATGGCCGGAATCAGCGTCGCCGCCATCAGCGACTGCCAGAAGAAGACGTCCCCCCGGATCAGGTCGTTCGGGATGCCGGCGGACACCGTCCGCTGCTCGGAGCTCGAGATGAACGTGAACGCGTAGATGAACTCGTTGACGCAGAGAGAGAAGGCGAAGATGACCACCGTCAGGATCCCCGGGAGCGAGATCGGCAGGATGATCAGGAAGAGCGCCTTCAGTCGCGACGCACCGTCGATCAGCGCCGCGTCCTCGAGCTCCTGCGGAATGGTCTTGAAGAAGCCCATGAGGAGCCACGTCGCGAACGGGCACCGTGAAGGACGGGTAGATGAGGATCAGGGACCAGAGCGAGTCCTTGAGGTCGAGCTGCGTGATGAGCCGCGAGAGCGGCAGGAAGAGCAGCGTCGGCGGGATCAGGTAGACGAGGAAGATGGCGACCCCTGCGCTCTGACCCCACCCGCCCGCCAGGCGTGCGAGCGCGTAGCCCGCCGGCATTGCGAGGAGCAGCGTGATTGCCACGACCGCTGCGCCGACGAGCAGCGTGTTCAGCAACCACGTCGGATAGTTGGTGTCCTCGAAGAGGAATCTGACGTGCTCGGTCGTCGCGTAGTTCCAGAAGTCCCAGTGGAAGCCCCCCTCGAGGTCGTTGTAGAGGTACGGGGAGTGCTCCACGTTCGCGAGGTCGAGGTTCGTCTTGAACATCGTCACGAGCGCGAAGTAGAAGGGGAACGCGAGCACGATCGCGAACGGCACGACCACTGCGTACGTCACGCTCTTCTGGCGCCACGTCATCAGCTGACCTGTGCCCTTCGAGCGAAGAACAGCATCGCCACGCTGACGACGACGAGCAGCGGGAACAGGAACAGCGAGATCGCTGCGCCCTCGCCGAGAGAGCCACCGTCGATGCCGATGAAGTACGCCCAGGTCGGCAACACCTGCGTCGAGTTGAAGGGCCCGCCGCGGGTGAGGATGTAGACGACGGCGAAGTCGACCGCGGTGAACACGATCCCGAAGAGCACTGCCACGAGCGCGATCGGGAGCTGAAGCGGGATGTCGACGTACCAGAGCTTCTTCACACCCGTCGCCCCGTCGATCCTGGCGGCGTCCTCGACCTCATTCGGAATCGACGCACGGCCCGCGATGAAGATCACGACGGCGAAGGGGAGGATCCGCCAGGCGTGCACGAGCGTGATCGCGATGAGCGCGAGATTGGGACGGCCGAGCCACTGCAACGGCACCTGCGCGTCCTCCTCGATGTTCACGGCGCTGAGGAGCCAGACGAGGCCGTTGTCCAGACTGAGCCTTGCCAACGTCCAGTTGACGACGCTGTACAGAGAGTCGAGCAGCCACAGCCAGGCGATGGTCGAGAGGACGACCGGAGCGGCCCAGGGCAACACGACGAAGAACCGCACGATCCACTTGCCACGGAAGTCACGCACCAGGAAGTTCGAGAGGACGGCCGCGCCGACGAGGACGATCGCCTGCGACGCCAGCGTGAAGATGAACGTGTTGCGAAGTGCGCGGCGGAAATTCTCGTCCTGCCAGGCGTTCGTGAAATTGTCGAAGCCGACCCAGTCGCCGCTCAGCGAGCCGCCGATGGCGTTCGTGAACGCCAGGTAGATCGCCCAGACGAAGGGAACCCCGACGACGAGCACCATGAAGATGACGGCCGGGGCGATGAGGAGCACCGCGAGAACACGACGGCTCTCCAAAGCAAGCCGCAAGCGGCTGGGAGCCGGCTTTGCCCGAGCAGCCTGCGCCTCCATGCGAGCGGGCGATATTAGTAGATTGCCGCGGAGGTCCACGTGGCGGAGATCGTCCTCGAGCGTCTGACCAAGGTGTATCCCGACGGCACGAAGGCCGTCTCCGGTCTCGATCTCGAGGTCGGGGCGGGCGAGTTCGTCGTCTTCGTCGGGCCGTCGGGCTGCGGCAAGACGACGGCGCTGCGGATGGTCGCCGGCCTGGAGACGATCACGTCGGGGAACGTGAGAATCGACGGTCAGGTCGTGAACGATCTCCCCCCGAAGGACCGTGACATCGCCATGGTCTTCCAGAACTACGCGCTGTATCCGCACATGACGGCGTCGAAGAACATGGGCTTCGCGCTCAGGATGCAGGGCGTCCCCAGGGGCGAGATCGATCGTCGCGTTCGCGAGGCAGCGCGCATCCTCGGTCTGACGGATTCGCTGCAGAAGAAGCCGCGGACACTGTCGGGCGGCCAGCGCCAGCGGGTCGCCATGGGACGCGCGATCGTCCGCGACCCGCAGGCGTTCCTCATGGACGAGCCACTCTCGAACCTCGACGCGAAACTTCGCGTCGAGATGCGCGCGGAGATCGCGCGGATCCAGAGGGACCTCGATGTGACGACCGTCTACGTCACTCATGACCAGATCGAGGCAATGACGATGGGCGATCGCGTCGCGGTCATGCGGAACGGCTTGCTGCAGCAGGTGGACACGCCACAGGTGCTCTACGAGAGGCCGCGCAATCTCTTCGTCGCGGAGTTCATCGGCTCGCCGGCGATGAACCTCGTCGTTGCCGAGCTGGCCCGAGAGGACGGCGCGCTCTGGGCGCGCTTCGGCGAGCATCGCCTGCGCCTCGCCGATACCGCAGTCACGCGCCATCCCGGCCTCGAGCGGTTCGAAGGGCGCTCGATCGCGCTGGGGATCCGGCCGGAGGACATGGAGGATGCGTCGCTCGCGAGCGAGGGCGCTTCGGGCCGTCGGCTGTCTGTCGTCTGCGACATCCGCGAGGACATGGGCTCCGAGGTCTACGTGCACTTCAACATCGACGCCCAGCCGGTCGCAACGAAGGAAGTGCTCGAGGCGCACGTCGTCGACGCCACCGAGGACGCGGAGACGAGGCTCGCCGCCGAGCAGGCGCGCGGGAGCGGAGCTCCGTTCGTCGCGCGCCTCGATCGAACCACGAGCGCGAAGGAGCGGGACAAGCTCGAGCTGACGGTCGACGTCGAGCGCCTACACTTCTTCGACGCGGAGACCGGCCTCGCGGTGGGCGCGGCGTAGAGGTCATCGACACGTGGCGTGGTGCTGGTGACGGGGATGTCCGGCACGGGCAAGTCAGCGGCTCTGGTCGAGCTCGCTCGCAGGGGACGCGAGGAACGGCGCGCTTGCGTTACTCGTCCCGGTGGCTGACGATGTTGATCACGTTCCCGTCCGGGTCGCGCACGAGGAACCTGCGGACGCCCCACGGTTCATCGGTCAGCGGATGAACGATCTCGTAGCCGCGGCGCTGTGCTTCCACGTAGGCCTCGTCGACGTCGTTCCCGACATGCACCGAGATCACCGAGTCCTGAGGGCTTGTGGCGTCACGGGTCACGAGCTGCACGATCGCTCGCCCGTCTGGTGACCCGAAGCGTGCGACCCAACCGAGGTTGAGACCCTCCACGGAGAGCCCGAGGTAGTCGGTGTAGAAGCCGCGCGCCGCGTCGATGTCGGCGACCGGCAGGTTCGTGGTTACTCCTGTTACTCGCACAGCCGCTAGCGAGCGTAGTGCTCGAGTACCCGGCGCAGGCCGAGGATGACGTCGTCGACGTCGTCGTCGGTGAGCTTCGGCGAGAGCGGCAACGAGATCGTTCGCGCGGAGATGTCGGTGGCGATGGGGAAGTCCTCGGGCGCGTAGCCGAACCGCTCGCGGTAGTACTCGTGCAGATGAACGGCGCGATAGTGCACGCCCGTGCCGATGTTCTGGCGATGGAGGGCCGCGAGCACGCCGTCCCGATCGATGCCGAGGTCCTCGAGCCGTAGCAGCACCGTGTAGAGGTGGCGAGCGTGGCGGGTGTCGGGCTCCTCCGGCGCCGGCGTCGTGACCGGCAGGTCGGCGAACGCCTCGTCGTAGCGCCTCCAGATCTGCTGCCGCCGCCGCAGGTTCTCCTCGACGCGCGCCAGCTGATGGATGCCGAGCGCCGCCTGGAGGTCGGTCATGTTGTACTTGAAGCCCGGCTCGACGATCTCGTAGTGCTGGTATCCCTCGTCGGAGAACCGCCTCCACGCGTCGGCGCTGAGCCCGTGCAGGGCGAGCACCTTGAGGCGGGCGGCGAGGTGCTCGTCCGACGTCGTCACCATTCCGCCCTCTGCGGTGACGACGTTCTTCGTCACGTAGAAGCTGAAGGCGCCGAGCGTGCCGAGCGTGCCGGCGTGCCGGCCGCGGTAGAGCGTCTCGATCGCATGCGCGCAATCCTCGATCACGATCAGGCGCGCGCGGCGTGCGAGTGTTCCGATGGCCTCCATGTCGCACGGGCGGCCGGCGAAGTGGACGGGGACGATCGCCCTCGTGCGCGGCGTCACGCGCCGGGCGGCATCCGCCGGATCGAGGTTCATCGTCTGTGGGTCGACGTCGGCGAGGACGGGGATGCCGCCGGCGTGTACGACGGCGTTGGCGGTCGCGCCGAAGGTCATCGACGGCACGATCACCTCGTCGCCCGGCTGAACGCCGGAGACGATCAGCGAGAGGTGGAGGGCGGCCGTGCACGAGTGGAGCGCGAGCGCGTGTTCCGCGCCGACGTACTCGCGGAAGGCGCTCTCGAACGCTGCCACTCGCGGGCCCGTGCCGATCCAGCCGGACCGGAGCGCCGCGACGACCTCCTCGATCTCGGCGTCGAGCAGCTGGGGGCTCCCGAAGACGAGGTACTCGTCGCGGACCGGGACGTCGAGAGAGACATGGCTCGTCTGGCTCACTGCACCACCGAGCGGCGAGAGAGCGCGCTGACGTGGCCCAGGCGCCAGCCGAGATCCCAGCACCACTTGCCGAGAGTCGACCGGTTGCGAATCAGGATCCCCTCGCGGACGAGCCCGAGCCAGCGTCGGACCTCCTGCAGCAGGGGGCTGCGCTCGCGGGGCAGTCCGAGCGGATAGTGCTTGCGGCGCAGCTCGACGTTTCCCTTGGCGTAGTGGCGGGCCTGCCGGAAGAGCTCGCCCATCGAGCCTCGGTGCCGGTAGTGCACGACGGCCGCCGGGACGAAGGTGAGCTCGATGCCGGCAGCCTGGAGGCGCCAGCTGTAGTCCATGTCCTGAGCGGTGAAGAGCGCCTCGTCGAAGCCACCGATGCCGTCGTGTGCAGAGCGGCGGACGCCCATGTTCGCCGAGAAGGCGAACGGAAAGTACCCGGCGTACTCGATCAGCCCCTCGGATTGAGGCTGGCCGCGGACGCCGATCGTCCAGGGCTCGTTCAGCCGCTCGTGGTCGAGCCGGCCGGCGACGAAGGCGTGGCGGCCGAGCGCGTCGCCCATCGCCGCCACCCAGCCGGGGCCGACCTCGTCGTCCTCGTCGCAGAAGAGCAGGTGATCGCCGCGGGCGGTGCGGACCCCGACGTTGAGCGCATGCGAGAGGCCTCGTGCGTCCGACGAGTCGACGACGCGCATGTTGGGCAGCCGGCGCGCGAACTCCGCCAGCACGGCATGCGTGCCGTCCGTGGAGCCGTTGTCCGAGACGACGATCTCCCACGGCTCGGACCAACTCTGCTCGCTGAGTCGGTCGAGCTGACGCGCGATCGTCGACGCGCCGTTGTAGCTGGAGAGGATCACAGTGAGCCGAACTGGGGTCATCATCTCGTGCCCTTACGACGTCCCCTCGATGTCGGCGTCACTTGGCCTGAACTTTAGTCCAGGACTCGGCTAGCGTCCAGGAATCGCCACGGACGGTTACTCGCAACGGCTGGCCGAGCAGTACAGCCCCGGCTACTACGCCTGGCAGCAGGCCGGAGCACGACGCTCCGCCGATGTGATCGCACCGCTCGTCCACGAGCGGCTGCAGCCCGGCAGCGTCGTCGACATTGGCTGCGGCCCCGGCGCGTGGCCGGCGGCGTGGCTCGCGCTCGGGGTCGAGGACGTGGCCGGCGTCGACGGCGAGCACGTTCGTCAGTCTGGGCTGCTCTTTCCGGACGACCGCTTCGTCGCGCACGACCTGCGCCGGCCGCTCGACCTCGGGCGCCGCTTCGACCTCGTGCTCTCCCTCGAGGTCGCTCAGCACGTCCCCGAACACGCCTCGGACGCGTTTCTCGACACCCTCGTCTCGCTCGGGCCGGCCGTGCTCTTCTCGGCCGCCGTGCCGCACCAGGGCGGCGACAACCACATCAACGAGCACTGGCAGAGCTGGTGGGCCGAGCGCTTCGAACGCCGCGGCTATCTCCCGCACGACGTCGTCCGCCCGCTCGTCTGGACGAACGAGAGCGTCGACTGGTGGTACGCGCAGAACGCGATCCTCTACCTGGAGGAAGGCGCCGCCGAGGCCGGCGGCGAGCCGGCGCTCCCACTCGACCTCGTGCATCCGCGAAATCTCCTGACGCGCGTGGAGTCGAAGCCGCCGCCGCTCGCCGCGCGTGTGCGGCACGCGATCGCACGCAGGCTGCGCTCGCCCCGGCTACACTGCCCCCAAGTCAGAGCGCGTACCTGCGGTGTTTTCGCACCTCTCTTACCGTTCGTGATCAGTGGTAAGGAGGTGTTTTTCTATGTCTGCAGGAACCGTGAAGTGGTTCGACGACGCGAAGGGCTACGGCTTCATCGCGCCGGAGGACGGCGGCAAGGATCTGTTCGTGCATCACTCCGCCATCGGCGGCGAGGGTTTCAAGTCGCTGAGCGAGGGCGCGAAGGTCGAGTACGAGTCGCGCGAGGGTGCCAAGGGCCCCGAGGCGTTCAACGTCGTCGCAACGTCGTAAGGAGGCGGTCATCGGCCAGAAAGAGGAGAAGATCGAGCTCGAGGGCGAGGTGGTCGAGGCGTTCCGGAGCGGCATGTTCCGGATCGCGCTCGACAACGGCCACGAGACACTCGGTTACACAGCCGGCAAGATGCGGCGCTATCGGATCAAGGTCTTCCCGGGCGACCGCATCAAGGTCGAGCTTTCGCCGTATGACCTGACTCGCGGGCGGATCGTCTACCGGCAGCGGTAGGCGGTCCGCCCACACATCTGTCGACTTCGGGCGCTCTCGTTCGTCCTAGTGGATGAGCCGGCGGCGACCGCCGCCGGGAAGCGACGCGAAGGAGGGGCGGATGCCCGGACAGATGGTGCACGTGGAGATCCCGGCCGGCGACACGGCGAAGGCGCGAGAGTTCTGGGGCTCGCTCTTCGGCTGGGAGTGGCAGGAGTACGAGGGCTCGCCGACCGAGTACCACATGACCCAGTTCTCCGAGAGCCAGGGCGGGGCGATCCAGGCCGCCGACGGCGCTGCCCGCGGCCCCCGGGTCTACTTCGACGTCGACGACGTCAACGCCGCCACCGCCCGTGTCAGCGAGCTGGGAGGCGACGCCGGAGAGGCTATGCCCGTTCCGGGCATGGGCTGGTTCGCGCTCTGCACCGACACGGAGGGCAACGACTTCGGTCTGTGGCAGACCGACCCCGGCGCGGGGCAGTAGGGCTCGACGCGGCGACGGCCGGGGAGCGCGAAGGCTCCCCGGCCGTCCGCCCGTCAGGTGACGACGCCGATCGCGATCGTCCCGAGGTGGCCCTTGAGCCCGTTCTTCCGTCGCGTCAGCTTCAGCTCCGCGGTCGAGCCGCCCGCCTCCTCGTAGATCATGTCCCGCGAATGCGGCGTGTCGTACTGGCCGCGGCCCTTGTACGGCGCCTGGGCGTAGACGGCAGCCGTGACCTTCTCGTTGAAGAACACCTGGCCGGTGTGGACCTCGTCCCCGCCGACGTGCACCTTCATGTGGATGTGAGGTGTGCGTCCTCGGTACCAGCCCGGGAAGACGTTCAGGAACTCGGTTTCCGGCGGGTTTCTCGACCCGTCGGGCCTTCGGTCACCTCGGGCGTGAGGAGGCAGGTGGTCGCGGCTTGGGCGTCGTCGCCGAGCAGGTCGAGGGCCCTGGCGCCGAAGAGGGCTGCGAGGCCGACGCCACCCGCGGACTTGAGCACGTCGCGGCGGTTGAGCTCGATCTCCATGGGAAGTCCTTTCTCGGTTGGCAGCATGCGCCGACGGTAGGCGGCCGCTCTGAGCGCCGGCTGTGAGCCGTCTGAGAAGCCGGGCAGAGCACGTTCTTACGTTTCCCTAACCGCGTTCCGAGCTGCGTCCGAGGTGCCGGTGCTTCGATCGAGAGGTGGGGCTCCGCTGCCTGGTGTGCGCCCTCGCTGCCTCGTTGACCGGCGCAGGCGCGGCCGAGGCATCCGAGCTGATCGCGCGTGACGCCCGCGACGTCACGCTCGAGGTGTCGGCGGCGGGGCTCGCCCTCGTCTCGTACGAGGCACGTGGGGGCAGCCACAACGTGCTCGCGTGGGGCGCGGTGGGTGCGCGCCATCCGAGCCCCACGACGCCGCAGGTCGCGTTCGAGCTCGACTACTCGGGCGGCTGGGGCTCGGTCGGCCGCCCGGTCTGGAAGACGCTTCGGAGCCGGTGTCGCCCCTACGACGGGCCGCGCCTGGCGTGGTTCGTCACTGGCTGCACGGCGCCCGACGGCTCGTACTGGGCGCTGCAGCGCTGGCAGCGGCGGCTCCCGAACGTCGGGCTCGAGCCCGACGCAACGCGAGCCGCGTGGGAGCTGCGGCTGTCGCACTGGCACGGGCCGCTCGCGGAGCTGCGGATCGAGGTCGACTGGGCGTACCGCCGCTTCGACCACCTGTACGGCACGCTCACGTACGCCGGCAGGCCGGTCTACGGCTTCCGCTCGACGTCGCGGGGCGCTCCTCTCGACAACTACGGCCGGAACGTCTACGTCGACACGCTGAACTCAGCGTACGGCCCGGGGTGGAAGCGGGAGAACGGCTTTCTCGCCCAACGACCTGCGGGGAACTTCTGTTACGGCTTCTTCCCGGGCCAGGCCGGCCTCGACCGGCCGGCCGGCGCGGGCGAGGCCTACCGGGCCACCGCGATCGGCCCGGGGGTGACCCCGGACGTCATGTGGCAGGGATCGGCGCCCGGCTCGTACGACCGGGCGCTGGACGCGCAGGCGAACGACGAGCAGCGCGCGCTGGCGGGGGCCAGCGGCCTGTGCCGTCCGAACTAACGGCGTCCGGACTCGTCGTCCCAGCTAACGCGGCGCATCGGTCAACGAATAGCCGACGCCTCGGACGGTGCGGATGCGCGACGGCCCGCTCGCGTCGAGCTTTCCGCGCAGGTAGCTGACGTACGTCTCGACGGCGTGCGCGGTGCCGCCGTCGCCCGCGGTCTCCCAGACGTTGGCGAGGATCTGATCCTTGGTCAGCACGCGCCTCGGATTGAGCATGAGGAACCGCAGCAGGTCGAACTCACGTGGCGTCAGGTCGAGCAGCGTGGGACCGCGCCGCGCCTCGTGCGTCTGCTCGTTCAGCGTCAGGTCGGCAAAGCGGAGCACCCCCGCGCTCGTCCCGGCCGTGCGTCTCAGCACCGCCCTGACGCGCGCGACGAGCTCGGCCGGATGCGCGGGCTTGGCGACGTAGTCGTCGACGACGGCGAGCGCCGCGACCTTGTCGTCGACGCTGCCGGCGCGCGTGAGCGCGATCAGCGCGGTGCCGGCGTGCTCGTCGCGGACGCGGCCGGCGAAGCCGAGCCCGTCCTCGCCGGGCAGCACCGGGTCGAGCAGGACGAGGTGGGGGAGCACGTCGGCGAGCGCGAGCTCGGCCGAGGCGGCCGACTCCGCCTCCCGCGTGGCGAAGCCGGCCCGCCGGAGCACGTCCGCGTGCCTGCTTCGGCTGCCGGCGTCGGCATCCAGCACGAGCACCCGCGGTGGCTCGCGGCTCGGCGAGGTCGGCTCGCTGCTCACCCTGTCAGGAGAGCAGCCGTCTGTCAGGAAACCGTCAAGGAGCTCCTGATGATTCGCTGTGAGGTCGTGGACGTCGCCCGGGCTAGTGGACCTCGTCCGGCGGCTCGTCCTCGGACAGGCCCTCGACGGTCGTCAGTCGGGGGCTCGGCCTGCGCGGCGGCTGCGATCTCCTCGGGGGTGGGCTCGGTGTGCGCGTGCTCGCCAGAGTGGTCGTGATCGTGATCGTGGTCATGATCGTGATCGTGCGCCTGATCGGCGGACCCTCCGGAGAAAAAGGACTTGATCTTGTCCATCAGGGACATGACGGCTCCTTCGTAAGTTGGCGGCGACAGAGACTATGAACCGCAGCGCCGGAATTCAACCGTCTGGCCGCCGCGGGCAGACCACGCCGCCACGCCTCCGTCCAGCACCGGCCGCGCGTCGAGCCCACGGCCGGCCAGGAGCGACGCGGCGATGCCCGCCCGCGCACCCGACTCGCAGATCGTGACGATCGGCCGTCCGCCGGCGATCTCGGCGCCGCCGAGCGCGAGCAGCCGATAGGGGATGTTGCGGCTGCCCGCGATGTATCCGGTGTCGCGCTCGTCGCGCTCCCGCACGTCGATCAGGTCGGCGCCCGCCTCGAGCAGGGCGGCAAGTTCCTCGAGCGAGACAGGGTCCATGCGTTCCGACCCGCCGCCGAGGACGTAGCCGCCGAGGTCGAGCAGCCCGATCGCGCGCAGCCCGCGGATCGCGCGCTCGGCCTCGTCGGCGCTCGCGGCGGCGACGACGATGCGGTCGTCGGCATCGAGCACGAAGCCGGCCTTGCTGCCGAACGAGCTGCCGTCGACAGGCACGCTGATCGCCCCTGGCGCGTGCCCAGCGAGGAAGTCGTCGAGCGGCCGAACGTCCAGCACCCTCGCGCCGTCCGTGGGCACGGGCAGCTCGTCGACCGGGCGCCGGGGCGCCGACGTGCGGGCCGCGGTTGAGCTCCACGAGCCGTTGCATGTTGGGCGGCTTCGGCGTGTTGACGGCGGCGGTCTCGGCCACGAACTGCGTCATGTCGTGGAACTGCAGCGAGGGATTGAACCGGCGCTCGAACCCGATCGTCGTCGACGGCTTCGAGCTCATGCTCTTGCCGCACAGGGAGCCGGCGACGTGGCCGGGGAAGACCTCGACGCCGTCCCCGAGCTCGAGCAACCGCTGCAGCGACCGGTAGCAGGTCCTCGGCCCCCTCCCGGGCGCCGACCGCGAGGTCGGGACGGCCGGTGTCGCCGACGAAGAGCGAGTCGCCGGTGAGGACGAGCCACGGCTCGTCGGCGCGCGAGCGGTCGGTGACGGCGAGGCACGTGTGCTCCGGGCGGTGGCCCGGCGTGTGGATCGCCCGCAGCACGACAGCGCCGATCTCGATCTCGGTCCCGTCCTCGAGGGCGTCGAATGCGTACTCGGGCTGCGCCTCGGGATGGATCGAGACCGGGACGCCGTGGTCGAGTGCGAGGCGCCCGTGGCCGGAGAGGTGATCGGCGTGCGTGTGCGTCTCGATCGTCCTCGCGATCCGGAGGCCCGCGCGCTCCGCGGCCGCCAGCACCGGTTCGATCGCGTAGGCCGGATCGACAACGGCGGCGAGGCCTGCGTCCTCGTCGCCGATGAGATAGGACGCGCAGCCGAGATCGTCGTCCAGGAACTGCTGGAAGTGCACGGGCGCCGACGCTACCAAAGGGTCCTGCTTTCGTTCCGAAAGTCACGCAGCCTGCCTCTCGGTCACGCGTGCGCGTTAAGGAACGGAGAAGAAACAGCAGGTTGACGTTTGCGCACGTCAAAGAGGGAAAGAAGCGTCAGAAGCGCGCCCCCAGGCGGGTGACCCCACGCATCCAGGAAACGAAAGGACCGATATGAGGAGCAAGACCTTCTGGCTGTTTGCCATGCTGGTCGCGAGCCTCGTCTTGGTCGCTGCCGGTTGCGGCGGCGACGACGACGACGGAGGCGACGCGGCCGGAACCGGGACGACGGAAGGCGGCACCGAGGCCGCCGAGCAGGTCATCACCGTGAACTGGGGAGCCGAGCCGCCGTCCCTGGATCCGGGTCTTGCGACCGACACCACGTCGTCGAACATCCTGCTGAACATCATGGATCCGCTCGTCAAGCTCGACGAGGAGAGCCTGGAGCCGGTACCGACCGCCGCCGAGAGCATCGAGCGCAGCGATGACGGCCTCACGGTCACCTTCACGCTCCGCGACGACCTCGCCTGGACGAACGGCGACCCGGTGACCGCTGAGGACTTCGAGTACTCCTGGAAGCGCACCGTCTCGCCCGAGCTGGGCGCGGACTACGCGTACCAGTTCTACGGCATCGTCGGCGCGCAGGAGTACAACGGCTGCGAGGGCAACAAGGCCGCGTGCGACAAGCTCGCCGACCAGATGGGCGTGAACGCCGTCGACGACAAGACGCTCGAGGTCAAGCTGACGACGCCCGCAGCCGTGGTTCGAGCAGCAGGTCGCCCACCCCTCGTTCCTCGCTGTGCACCGGGCCACCGTCGAGCAGTACGGCGACAGGTGGACCGAGCCGCAGAACATCGTCACGAACGGGCCGTTCACGCTCGAGGAGTGGCAGCACAACTCCCAGATCAACATCGCCAAGTGGCCGGAGTGGCGCGACGCGGACTCCGTCAAGCTGACGCGCGTCAACGGCCGCATGATCACCGACGGCACGACCTCCGTGCAGGCGTTCGAGGCCGGCGAGATCGACGTTCTCTTCCAGGGCCTGCCGCCGGATGAGATCCCACGGCTGAAGGAGACGCCCGAGTACGCCCAGTACCCGGCGCTCGGCACGTACTACTACGGGTTCAACACCAAGAACATCCCCGACGTGAAGCAGCGCCGGGCGATGTCGCTCGCAATCGACCGCCGGTCGATCATCGACAACATCGCGCAGCAGGACCAGCTGCCGACGACCGGCATGACGCCGCAGGGGATGCCCGGCTTCGACGTCATCAACCCCGAGTCGCCGTGGCAGCCCGAGACGGCGGACATCGAGCAGGCGAAGCAGCTGATGGGCGAGGTCGCGAACCCGGTGACCGACATGACGCTCTACATCAACGATTCCCCGGGCCACCGCGAGATCGCCGTCGCGATCCAGGACGCCTGGAACGACCTCGGGATCAAGACCGAGATCAAGCAGCAGGAGTTCCAGCAGTTCCTGGAGTTCCTCGGCCCGCCGCCGAACCAGGCCGTCGACGTGTACCGGCTCGGCTGGATCGGCGACTTCGTCGACGCGATCAACTTCCTCGACCTGTGGACGTGTGAGTCGGGGAACAACAACACGAACTGGTGCAACAAGGAATACGACGCAATCATCAAGAAGGCGGCGGAGACGGAGGACAACGACGAGCGCTACGAGCTGTACGCCCAGGCCGAGGAGATCATGTACGGCGAGGACGGCGAGATGCCGAACCTGCCGATCTACTGGTACACGTTCGTGAACCTCGAGCGCGAGTCCGTCAAGGACACGTTCTTCACGAACCTGCTCAACCAGACCGACCTGACGAAGGTCGTCGTCACCGAGTAGCACGCATCACAGCGGAACGCGGACGGGGCTCCTGCGAGCCCCGTCCGCGTTCGGCAATACTCCGATCCGGGTAGGAGAGCTCGATGCTCAAGTTCATCGTCAGACGCCTCTTCTGGACGATCCCGGTTCTGCTGGTCGTCATCTTCCTGACGTTCGTGATGATGCGTCAGATCGAGGGGAACCCGTTCCGCAGGACCGAGCGTGCCGTCCCCGCCGAAGTGCAGCGGAACCTCGAGCGCAAGTTCAACCTCGACGAGCCCTGGTTCATGCAGTACCTGTACTACGTCAAGGGCGTTGCGACGCTCGACTTCGGCCCGTCGCTCGTGATCCGCGGGCGGACCGTGAACGACATCATCGAGACGCACTTCCCGACCTCGATCGAGCTCGGCTTCTACGCCTTCCTGTTCGCCATCATCACGGGGGTGCCGCTCGGGATGCTGGCGGCGCTGAAACACAACACCTGGGTGGACTACACGGCGATGTTCTTCTCGAACGTCTTCCACGCGATCCCGAGCTTCCTCCTGGCGACGCTCCTGATCTATTTCGTCTCGCTCGAGTTCGGGCTGTTACCGACGAGCGGCTGGACGAGCTGGCAACACAAGATCCTGCCCGCAATCGCGCTGGGCTTCGCCCCGATGGCCCTCTTCGCGCGGCTCGTGCGCGGCACGATGCTCGAGACGCTCCAGCAGGACTACGTCCGCACTGCGCGGGCGAAGGGCCTGCGCTACCGGCGGATCGTCTCGCTGCACGTGTTGCGGAACTCGCTGATCCCGGTGATCACCGCCGCCGGGCCGCTGCTCGGGTTCATCATCACGGGCTCGTTCGTGATCGAGCTGATCTTCAACATCCCGGGCATCGGCCAGTACTTCGTCACGGCCATCACCGCGCGTGATTACTCCGTCGTGATGGGCCTCACCGTGCTGCTCTCGGTGATCATCATCCTCGCGAACCTCGTCGTCGACATCCTCTACGGCATCCTCGACCCACGCACGCGGGACGCGCGCACCTGATGGTCGCGAATCCGCCGACCAACATCCGCGAGGAAGGGCTCATCGTCGAGCCTGGCGCGGCCGGCCTGCCGTCGGCCGGCGCGCCGATCCGGCAGTCGAACCTCTGGAAGGACGCCTGGCGGCGCTACATCCGGAACCGCGGGGCCCTCGTCGCCGCTGTCTTCTTCGGCCTGATCGTCCTCTACTGCCTCATCGTCCCGATCATCTCGCCGTACGACCCGAACGAGGTCAACTTCGCGGACGCGAACCAGACGCCCAGCCTCGCGCACCCGTTCGGCACCGACAAGTTCGGCCGCGACCTCTTCACGCGCACCGCGATCGGCGGTCGCGTCTCGATCGCGATCGCCTTCGGCGCGACGCTGGCGATTCTCTTCATCGGCGTCGTCTACGGCTCGATCTCGGGCTTCGTCGGCGGCCGGCTCGACAACGGCATGATGCGCTTCCTCGACGCGCTCTACGGCCTCCCGTACCTGCCCTTCGCGATCATCACGCTCGCGATCATCGGCACGACGAACATCTGGACGATGGTGATCGCGCTGTCGATTGCGAGCTGGTTCACGACCGCACGGATCGTGCGCGGCCAGGTGATCACGCTGAAGGAGAACGACTACGTGCGCGCGGCGAAGGCGGTGGGTGCGCGCTGGTACCGGGTGCTCGGCCGCCATCTGCTGCCGAACACGCTCGGCGTGCTCATCATCGCGATCTTCCTCGAGCTCCCGGGCGTCATCCTGGGCGAGGCGTTCCTCTCCTTCATCGGTCTCGGCATCAGCCCGCCCGACGCGTCGTGGGGTGCGATGGCGCAGGAGGGACGCACGGTCTACCGCACGCACCCGACCGCGATCATCGTTCCGTCGCTCGCGATCGCGTCGCTCGTCATCTGCGCCAACTTCATCGCGGACGGTCTCCGCGACGCCCTCGACCCGAGGACGAAGGAGAGCTAGTGGGTCTCCCGGCAACAGTTTGGGCGCCGCTGCCGGGCGATCTGCGGCGCGATGCGGCGTCCTCAGTCGTGTCCATACCTCCTGGTATGGACACTCCCTGCGTCCTTGCCTCGCTTGCAGCTCGCCCGGCATCGACGCGAAACCGTCACCGGGAGACCCACTGATGGCCCTGCTCGAGGTCACCGACCTGCGGACGCACTTCTTCACACGCGAGGGCACCGTCCGCGCGGTGGACGGCATCGACTTCACCGTCGACGTCGGCAAGACGCTCGGGATCGTCGGCGAGTCGGGCTCCGGGAAGTCGGTCACCGCGCTCTCGATCATGGGCCTGATCCCGAAGCCGCCGGCGGAGATCGTCTCCGGGTCGGTGGTCTACGACGGCCAGGATCTGACGAAGCTCTCCGAGAAGAAGCTCGAGGACATCCGGGGACGCGAGATCGCGATGATCTTCCAGGATCCGATGACGTCGCTGAACCCGACGCTGACGATCGGCACGCAGATCACCGAGACGATCCGACGCCACTACGACGTCTCGAAGGCGCAGGCGCGCAAGAAGGCGATCGAGCTGCTCGAGGAGGTCCGGATCCCGCGCGCGGGCGAGCGGCTGGACGACTACCCGCACCGCTTCTCCGGCGGCATGCGCCAGCGCGTGATGATCGCGATCGCGCTCTCGTGCGACCCGAAGCTCCTGATCGCGGACGAGCCGACGACCGCGCTGGACGTCACGGTGCAGGCCTCCGTGCTCGACCTGCTCGACGACCTGAAGGCCCGGCACGACATGGCCATGATCATCATCACCCACGACATGGGCGTCGTCGCCGAGGCGGCGGACGACATCATCGTCATGTACGCCGGGCAGGTGGTCGAGCATGCCGGCGACGCTGGATCTCTTCGACCACCCGGAGCACCCCTACACCGAGGCTCTCCTCGGCGCCCTGCCGCAGCTCGAGGGCGAGGGCATCCGCGAGGGCCGCCTGACCGCGATCCCCGGGCGGCCGCCGGATCTGCTCGACCCGCCCGACGCGTGCCGCTTCGCGCCGCGCTGCCGCTACGCCGGCGGCGACTCGTGCACCGAGCGCGCGCCCGAGCTGCGGGAGATCCGGAAGGACCACTGGGTGCGCTCGGCCCATCCTGCGAGCGAGCGGGCAGCCGCCCCCGCCCGGGAAGGAGCCCCAGCGTGAGCACGAACGGCGCCCTGCTCGAGGTCGCGGACCTCCACAAGCACTTCCCGATCCGCGAGGGGCTGCTGATCGAGCGCAAGGTCGGCGACGTGAAAGCGGTCGACGGCGTCACCTTCGACGTCGCCGCGGGCGAGACGGTCGGCCTCGTGGGCGAGTCGGGCTCCGGCAAGTCGACGACGGGCTACTGCATCCTGCAGCTGATCAAGCCGACGTCCGGCTCGGTCAAGTTCGAGGGCACGGAGCTGACGAGCCTCGGCCGCGAGGACCTGCGCCGGATGCGCCGCGAGATGCAGATCGTCTTCCAGGATCCGTACTCGTCGCTCGACCCGCGCATGACCGTCGGCGACATCGTCGGCGAGCCGCTGATCGTGCACGGGATCGGCTCGAAGGGCGACCGCAAGTCCCGGATCCGCGAGCTCCTCGACGTCGTCGGCTTCAACCCGAGCTTCACGAACCGCTACCCGCACGAGTTCTCGGGCGGTCAGCGGCAGCGGATCGGCATCGCACGCGCGCTCGCGCTGAGCCCGAAGCTGATCGTGTGCGACGAGCCCGTCTCCGCGCTCGACGTCTCGATCCAGGCGCAGATCCTCAACCTGCTCAAGGATCTGCAGCGCGACTTCCAGCTCACCTACCTCTTCATCGCGCACGATCTCGCGGTCGTCCGCTCGATGAGCGACCGGATCGCGGTCATGAACAAGGGCCAGCTCGTCGAGATCGGCCCGGCCGAGCAGGTCTACACGAACCCGCAGCACGACTACACGAAGGCGCTGCTCTCCGCCGTGCCGATCCCGGATCCGCGCGCGATGAAGGAGCGGAAGGCCGCGCGCCGGAAGCTGCGGCACGCGCTCGCCGAGGGCCTGTAGAGCTAGAGACCCAGCAGCTTCGCGATCACGAGCCGCTGCACCTCGTTCGTTCCCTCGCCGATCTCGAGGATCTTCTGGTCGCGGTACAGCCGCGAGATGGCGAACTCGTCCATGTAGCCGTACCCGCCGTGGATCTGGAGCGACCAGTTGACGGCGCGGTTCGAGAGCTCGCCGGTGTAGAGCTTCGCCATCGCCGCCTCGCGGGCGAACGGCCGGCCCTGGTCCTTCAGCCAGGCCGCCTTCTGCACGAGCGCGCGGCCCGCCTCGACCTCGGTCGCCATGTCGGCCAGCTTGAACTGGATCGCCTGGAAGCTCGCGATCGGCTTGCCGAACTGCTCGCGCTCCTTCGCGTAGGCGTACGCGAGGTCGTACGCGCCCTGCGCGAGGCCGACGCCCATCGCCGCGACCGAGATCCGGCCGCCGTCGAGGATCTCGAGGAACTGCCGGAAGCCCTGCCCGCGCGGGCCGAGCAGGTTCCCCTCCGGAACGGCGCAGTCGCGGAACGAGAGCTCCCGCGTGTCGGACGCGCGCCAGCCGAGCTTCTTCATCGGCGGCGAGATCTCGTAGCCGGGCGTGCCGTTCGGGACGATGATGTTCGAGATCTCGTCGTCGCCGGTGCGGGCCGTGATCGTCACGCACGACGTGATGTCGGTGCCCGCGTTCGTGATGAACATCTTCGCCCCGTTGACGATCCACTCGCCGTCGCGGAGCTCCGCCGTCGTGCGCGTGTTGCCCGCGTCCGAGCCGGCGCCTGGCTCGGTGAGGCCGAAGGCGGCGAGCTTCCGGCCGGAGGCGAGGTCGGGCAGCCACTCCCGCTTCTGCTCCTCGCTGCCGAAGAGGAAGATCGGCATCGTCCCGAGCGAGGTGTGCGCGGCGACGGTGATCGCGACGGACGAGTCGATCCGCGTCAGCTCCTCGATCGCGATCGCGTAGGACACCGTGTCGCCGCCGGCGCCGCCGTACTCCTCCGGGATCGGTAGCCCCATCAGCCCGAGCTCGCCGAGCTCGGCGACGAGCTCGTACGGGAAGCGCGACTCGCGGTCGAGCTCCTCGGCGACGGGCGCCACGCGCTCGCGCGCGAACTCGCGCACGGTGTCGCGGATGAGCTCCTGCTCGGAGGTGAGGTCGAGGTCCACCGGCCGGCGGATGCTACCCGCGGCCGCGCTAGGGCAGGGGGACGCCGGGGAGCGTGACGACGCCGAGCCGCTCGAGGATCGCGTCCGCCTCGGCGCCGGCCGTCGCGTCGCCGAGCCCGGTCGTCGCGCGAGCGCGCGCAAGGTCAGCGCGATGTCGTACTCCGACGCCGCCTTACGCGCGAGCAGCAGGCTCTCCTCCAGGTGCGGCCGGGCCTCGTCGGGCCGCCGCGCCTGGTGCAGGGCGTAGCCGAGGGCCCGTTCCGCGAGGATGCGGACGGCGTCTCCCGCGCTCTCGTCGGCGAGCGTCTCGGTCGCCAGCTGGATCGCCTCGCCGTAGCGGCCCTCCAGGACGTGGCACTCCGCCAGCCTCGCGCGCGTGTCGGCGACGTAGTAGAGGGCGTCGATCGCGACGAAGCCGTCGATCGCCTCGGCGTAGAGCGTTCGCGCCTCGTCGAACCTGCGCGCCCGGGCGGCGACCCGGGCGAGGTTGCTCGTCGCGAGCGCCGCGCCGATGGCGTACCCGGCGGCCCGCGAGGCCCTCAGCATGTGCAGGAACGCCTCCTCGGCCCGCTCGAAGTGCCCCTGGTCCGAGGCGATCTCGCCCTCGTTGTTCGCGGCCATGCCTTCGCCGATCACGTACCCGCCCTCCTTGAGCGCCTCGCGCGCGGCGGCGTACGCATCGAGCGCCTCCTCCCAGCGGCCCTCGTAGTAGAAGCGGATGCCGAGGTTGTTGAGCGAGTTGCCCTTGCCGCGGAAGTCCCGCAGCTCGTCGAAGATCGGCACTGCGAGCTCGCAGAAGCGGATCCCGTCGGGGTGGCCGAGGTCGTAGTTCGCGAGCAGGTAGTAGGCGTGGGCCAGACGGCCGCGGTCGTCGATCTGGAGCGCCCGCTCGCGCGGCGCGCTCTCCCCACGTCGAGCGCGTCCGCGAACTGCCCCAGCCGGTAGTGGACGCCGGCGATCCCGAGCTCGAGGTCGATCTGATTCCGTGTCAGCTCGACGCTCTCGGGCAGCTCTGCGAGGCGGGCGAGCCCGAGCTCGTAGGCGTCGATCGCCTCCTGGTGGCGGCCGGCGTGCTCCTCGAGCGAGCCGCGCTTCCAGGCGATGCGCGTCTCGAGGACCGGGTCGTCCGGAACGAGCGCGCGGGCGCGCTCGTAGGCGTCCGCGGCGCGCGCGTAGTCGCCGAAGCGCTCGCAGACGTCCCCGAGGCCCTCCGCGACCGCGGCGACGTCGACGGCGTCGAGCGCGTCGACGGCGCGGCCGCCTCGAGCGCGCGCTCGTACAGCTCGGCCGCGACGACGTTCGCGAAGCCCGCCTGCGCCCGCCGCCCGGCGGAGACCGAGTAGCGCCACGAGCGCGCGAAGTCGCGTGCCGTGTGGAAGTGGAGCGACAGGAGCGCCGCCTCCTCGTCGGCGCTCTCTCCCAGCCGCCGCTCGATCGCCGTGCCGACGGCTCCGTGGATCTCGGCGCGGCGGCCGAACGAGAGACCCTCGTACGCGGTGACGCGGACGAGGTCGTGCCGGAAGGCGAAGCGGCCGTCGCCTGCATCGACGAGAAACTCGCGCAGGGGTGCCGAGAGGTCGAGCTCGTCGTCGGCCGTGCCGATGTCGGCGAGGCTCTCGCCGAGCATGGCGTCGGCCACGATCTCCCGCAGCAGAGCGAGATCGAACGACGGCCCGACGACGGCGGCGTATCTCAGCACCACGCGGTCGATCGGGTCGAGCGTGTCGATCCGTGCGGTCAGCAGCCGCTCGACGGTGTCGGGCAGCGCGTCGAGCTGCTCGCCGTGGCGCGCCGCCCACACGAGCTCCCGGACGAAGAGCGGGTTGCCGCCCGCACGCTCGACGAGCGAGCTCATCGTCTCGTCCGACAACGCCGCCTCCTCCGCGACGTGCGAGCGCGAGCGCGGCCGCAGCCTCGACGCTGAGGGGCTCGAGCTCGAGGCGCGCGACGTGCTCCCCCTCGGCGGGCGGCTCGTGGTGCGGTCGCGTCGTGATGCACACGAGCCAGGGTCGAGGCGCCGGAGCCGCGGTCAGGGAGCGGAGCAGGAAGCGCGAGGCGTCGTCCAGCCAGTGCCCGTCCTCGACGACGAAGAGCGTCGGCATGAGCAGCATGCGCTCCAGCAGCGCGCCGACGACCTCGTGCAGCCGGTCGAGGCTCGGGCCGGCCGCCATGGCGTCCACCTCGGCCGTGCTCGGCACCTCGGCGTCGAACGGCACCGCGAGCAGCGGGAGCATCGGGGCGAGGTCGGGCATGGCGCCGCCGACGAACGCCGCCAGGATCTGCCCTGCCTCCGCACGCCCGGCGGTCTCGGGGATCCCGACGAGGCGCCGCAGCAGCGGACGGACCGCGGCGAACGGCTCCGCGGTCGCGTAGTGCTCGCCGGACGCCTCGAGCTGCTGGAACCCGGCCGCGAGCACGCGGAGCTCCTGCACGAGGCGCGACTTGCCGATGCCCGGCTCCCCGACGATCTCGACGAACCGGAGCTGCCTGAGCCGGGCGGCGTTGAGGGCGTCCGACAGCTGCGCGAGCTCGGGCTCGCGGCCGAGCAGCGCGCCGGTCGCTCCCGGCTGGGCCGCGGCGCGCGTCCCGGTCGGCTCGAGCACGCGCTGCGCGAGGATCGCCTGCTCCTTGCCCTTCACGAGCAGCGGCTCGACCTCGGTGCGGTACTCGGTGCGGGCGTGATCGAGGACGTCGACGGTGGTGAGCACGTCGCCGGCTCTGGGCCCGGGCCGTGAGCCGGGCGGCGAGATTGACGGCGTCGCCCATCACCGCGTACGTGCGCCTCGTGGCCGCGCCGATGTCGCCGGTGAAGACGTGGCCGCGGTTCACGCCCGCCCGCATCGGCAGGCCGATGTCGGCGGCGAGGATGTCCCGCACCGCGCGAAGCATCCCCTCCTCGTCCTCGCCCGAGGTGAAGGGGGCGCCGGCCGTCAGGTAGAGCTTGATCGCGCCGACGTCGATGTCCGACTCGAGCCAGGTGATCTCGTAGCGCCGAGCAGGCGCGCTCGACGGCCTCGGCGAGCGTGTCGAGGCGCTCCTGGAGCGCGGCCGGGCCCTCACGCTCGAGGAACGCGTCCGTCTCGCCGACCTTCACGAACGCGACCGTCACCTGACGGTGCTCCGCCTCGCCGCTCGAGACCGCCAGATGGTCGCGCAGCGAGAGGGGGACGAAGCCCGCCAGGTCGTCGCCGGGGAGGTACGGGGGCGGCTCGATCGTGCTCGCGCCCGGCTCGAGCCGGCGCAGCAGGTATGCGCCCTCGCGCTCCTCGCCGAGCCACTCGGCCGCGACGCGACGCGGCCGTCTCCGGCGCTGACCACGATCTCGCCCGCGCCCGCGAGGTCCTCGAGCTCGAAGACGCGCGTCGCCGCCGGCCCGGCCACGATCAGCTCGCGGTGTGGCACGGAGGTCAGAAAGAAGTGGCAGACGCCGGTGTGGACGCCGGCGGACATGCTGAGCGCGACGGGCCCGACCGAGCTCTCCGAGGAGCCCGTCGACTCGATCGTCCACTGCATGTCCGAGGCCGCGCCGCACGCGCGCTCCACATGCCGGTCGCCGGCGAAGAGGAGCAGGAGTGCGTCGCCGCGGAACTTGAGGACGTCGCCGCCGTGGCGCTCGGCGACGGCGATCAGTTCGGCGAAGACGCCGGAGATGCGGGTGACGAGCTCCTCGGCACCACGCCTGCCCTGCGAGGCCAACCGCTCTGCGAGCGCCGTGAAACCGGAGATGTCGACCGAGACGAGGGTCCCGTCGACGGCGCGCCGTCGCTCGCCGGGCTCCGCGCTCCACACATGCAGCAGGCGCGGCACGTACGGGGCGAGAAGCGCTCCGGGTGTCACCGTCGGCGTCGCCATGGAGCAAGATTGCGCGTTCGGAGGCGTACAAGCAAGGGCCGCAAAGCTCATGAAACCCACTTGAATCTATGGGTGAATCGTGCGAGGGTGGCCGCGTGGGCCGGATCGGCGACCCGCCCGCTACTGCGGCGGCCAGGGGAAGCACGGCGCTCAGGAGGGTCTTTCTCCTCTGTGCTGCGTCTTGTCGCTGCCCTGACAGCGGCCCCGCTCGCGGCCGCCGCGACCTTCACTGTGACGACGACGGCCGACACCGGCGCGGGCTCGCTCCGCCAGGCGATTCTCGACTCGAACGCAGATCGGGGCCGACACGATCCAGTTCTCCGTCGTCCCCAGCGGCACGATCACGATCCAGCCGGCGTCGGCACTCCCACAGATCCTGCACACGCGCACGACGCGCAACCCAGGTGAAGCTTGGTTCGGGAGCCCTTGAACACGAGTTTGAAATGTGACAAGTTGCTCAGCGCGGCAAGTCAAGGCGCCTCTACTGCGGCGGTCGAGGAGTAGGTGTGAAAGCGCTAGGATCACGCATGAGGAGGGGTCTGATCGCTCTGGTGGCAACCGCCGGCTGCCCTTGCCGGCCGCGCCTCATGCTCTCGGCGCGGCCTTCACCGTCAACACCACCGACGACGTCGTCAGTGGTATCTGCGACGTCACCACTGCTCGCTGCGCGAGGCGATCATCGCCGCGAACACGAGCGCCGACGTGGACGTGATCGGATTCGCGATCTTCGCCGGGCCGCAGACGATCGCGATCACCGCCCCGTTGCCCGGGCTCACGGGCGAAGACACGATCAACGGCGCAACGCAGCCGGGCTACTCCGGCACGCCGATCATCGAGCTCGACGGGAGCGGCGCCGGCGCGTCCGCTCCAGGGCTCGTACTTCCACGTCAGCGGCGCTCCTCCGCGGCCGTCGTCGTGAACGACTTCGGCGGCGACGGCGTTCAGTTCACGGCGGCGCCAGGCTCGAGGGGCAGCTACATCGGCACCGACGTCACGGGGAACCGGTCGACCGCGGCAACGGGCGGTACCGGCGTTCGCGTGTTCGGCACCGGCAACCTCGTCGGCGGCACGGGCGCTGGCGAGGGAAACGTCATCTCGGGCAACGACGTCACCGGGGTCACCGTCGAGGCTAACTCGAACGAGATCCGTGGCAACGTGATCGGTCTGAACGCTCGCCGGGACTGCGGCGATCGGCAACTGCATCGGCGGCGTTCGGATCTTCGGCTCCGGCAACACCGTCGGCGGCCTCACCGCCGGCGCCCGGAATGTCATCTCCGGGAATCAAGGCTGCGCGGTAGCCGGCTGGGCGGGCGTGACCGTCTACCAGAGCCCGGGAGGCAACACGATCCAGGGGAACCTCATCGGCACGAACTCCGCGGGGACGGCCGTCATCGCCTCCGGAGACATTGGCGTCCGCATCATGGGGGCCGACAACAACCTCATTGGCGGCACGGCCACGGGCGCGGCGAACGTGATCACAGGCCCCACCACCGCGGTCGACATCGGCGACGACTCCGGGAACCTGGCGACGGGCAACTTCGTCCTCGGCAACTACATCGGCACGAACTCCGGCGGCGCAGACCTCGGTGCCGGAGGTCCTGGCGTCGTCCTGACTGCCTCGGACAACAGCATCGGCGACACCGGCGCCGGGGGGAACGTCATCGCGCACAACAACAGCATCGGTGTGGCCGCGATCTCCGGAACGCGGAACCGCATCGTCGGGAACTCGATCTTCGACAACACGTTGCTCGGGATCGATCTGAGTGCCGATGGGGTCACGCCGAACGACGTTGGCGACACCGATGCGGGCGCGAACAACCTCCAGAACTTCCCCGTACTCACGTCCGCCGAGCTGACTGGGAGCGGGGGCGACCTCGAAATCACCGGAACGTATTCGAGCGCGCCATCCACCGTGTACCGCCTCGAATTCTTCTACAGCCCTGCGTGCGACTCGTCGGGCAATGGAGAAGGCCAGGAGAAGCGTGGCTTCGTGGTGGTGACGACGAACGGTTCAGGCACGGCGTCGTTCTCCGCCGACAGCGCAGGCGGCAGTGTGGCCGTCGGAGGAGTCGTCACGGCGACGGCAACCGATCCCGACGGGAACTCGTCCGAGTTCTCCGCGTGCACGACGGTAACGACCGAAGCGCAGACCTTCACCGTCAACTCCGCCGCCGAGCCCGGCGACGGCACCTGCGACGCGACCTGCACGCTGCGCGACGCGGTCGACGACGCGAACGCGACGCCGACGCGACGACGTGATCGAGTTCGCGATCGGCAGCGGGCCGCAGCGGATCTCGCTGACGAGCCGGCTGCTCGTGACGGACACCCTCGACATCGACGGCACATCACAGCCGGGCTACGCCGGGGCGCCGCTGATCGAGCTCGACGGCTCCGGCGTCTCGGCGGGGCCGACCGACGGCGGCATCGAGCTCTTCGCCGGTGCGCCCGGGTAGCAGGATCCGAGGGCTCGTCCTGAACGGCTTCGGGACGAACGCGATCGGCGTCTACGGCCCTGGCAACACGATCGCCGGCAACTACATCGGCACGAACGCTGCCGGCACCGCGGAGGACGGCAACCACGAGTGCCGGCATCTACCTGCAGGACGCGACCGGAGACGACGATCGGCGGGCCAACGCTCCCGAGCGCAACGTCATCGCGGGGAACGACGGCGACGGCGTCCGCATCGTGGGCGCCGACGGCACGTCGAAACGTCGTCGAGGGCAACTACATCGGCATCGGACGCCGACGGCGCGACCTCGACTGGGCAATCTCGGCGCCGGGGTGTCGATCAGCGCGTCGAGCAACACGATCGGGCCCGGAACGTGATCGTCGACAACGGCTCCAGTGCGACCGGCATCGCGCATCGAGCGGGACCCGGAACCGGGTCACCGCAGAACGAGATCCGCGAGCAACCTCGGCCTCGGCATCGATCTCGGGCGACGACGGTGTCACGCTGAACGACCTGCGGCGCCGGCCGACTCGGACACCGGTCCGAACGGCCTGCAGAACTTCCCCACCTCGAGACGTCGCGACGAGCGCACGGACCGACCACGATCTCCGGGACGATGACGAGTACGCCCGACTCGCTTCCACACGATCGAGCTCTTCTCGTCGCCGGCGTGTGACGGGAGCGGCCACGGCGAGGGCGACCGCTCTCGGCTCGACGACGATGACGACGAACCCGACCGGTGGCGGTCGTGGTCGTCGAACGGTCGCGTGGGTGTCGACCTGGCCGGGCGACGTCGTCGTCGCGACCGCGACCGACGCGCTGCACAACACCTCCGAGTTCTCCGCGGGCCTCGCGGTGACGCGGCCGGACGAGACGGAGTTCACCGTCAACTCCTCCGGCGACACGAGCGACGGGACCTGCAACGCGGCGCACTGCACCCTGCGCGAGGCGATCAACGCCGCCAACGCCGACTCCGGGTGTCGAGACGATCCGCTTCTCGATCGGCACCGGCCCCGTCACGATCGCGCCGACCTCGGCGCTGCCGGTCGTCACGCAGCCGGTCGTCCTCGACGCGACGACGCAGCCCGGCTACAGCGGCGTTCCGCTGATCCGGCTCGACGGCGTCGGCGCCGGCGCGACCACGCCCGGGATCGAGATCCAGGGCGGCGGCACGACCGTCCGCGGGTTCTCGATCACGAACTTCACCTGGGACGGCGTGAAGATGACAGGACGGGGACGGCAACACCGTCGAGGACAACTGGCTGGGCGTCCGCCTGAACGGAGACGGGGTTGCGGCGGCGGGCAACGGCACCTACGGCGTGCTGGCGGACTTCGGCTCCGCCGGCAACGTGATCCGCCGGAACGTGATCGGCGGCAACGGCTTCGGCACCGGCGGGCCGTACTCCGGCATCGGCATCTGGCACGCGGCAGCCGACAACGTCGTCGAGGACAACGACGTCGGCTTCGGGCCTGGCCTGCTGGGCGGCGAGTCGCTTCCGAACGCGATCGGCGTCATCATCGCCGAGACCACCGGCACCCGGCTGAGCGGCAACACGATCGCCAACAGCACCGGCCCGGGCGTGTGGGTCTTCGGTTCCGCAACGTCCGGCAACACGATCACGGCGAACCTGATCCACACGAACGGTGGGCTCGGTATCGACCTGGAAGGCCGCGGGCGTCACGGCGAACGACGCCTTCGACGCGGACACGGGCGCGAACGACACTCAGAACTTCCCGGTCATCACCGCCGTCGACGGCGAGGTCGATCCAGGGCACCCTCCACAGCAAGGCGCTGTTCGAGTACCGGCTCGAGTTCTTCGCGAGCGCCGCCTGCGACCCGTCGGGCAACGGCGAAGGGGCACGCTTCCTCGGCGCCGTGGACAGCATCGGGACCGGCCAGACCGGAAACGCCGAGTTCAGCGCGAGCTTCCCTTCGATTGCGGATGGTGAGTTCGTCACCGCCACGGCCACCGACCCGAACGGCAACACCTCCGAGTTCTCGAGCTGCTTCCCCGTAGCCCGGTACGCGGCGTGACGGCCGAGGTGACGATCGCGCCGCAGGCCGGCTCGACGACGGTGATCGGCTCCGGCGCGCGTCGAGCTCGAGGACGTGCCGGCCGAGACCTTCATCGCGGCTGCCAAGTCGGCTGCTCGAGCCGGCCCCGCTCGGCGCGATTCCGCTGGGCGCGATCCCGCTCGGCGCGATTCCGCTGGGTGCGATCCCGCTCGGCGCGATCGGCTTCCTCGAGCCCCAGATCCGCGCGCTGCTCGGCGGCGTCGCGCTCTCGACCGTGCCGCTGACGCCGCCGCAGTCGTGGTCGGCGCTGCTGCAGAGCACGACGCTGGCCGGGACTCCCGCTGCAGAGCCTCTCGCTGCAGCAGGCGCTCGACGCGCTCGCCGCGCAGCCCGCGGGCGTCTCCGCCGTCCCGCTCGGCGCGATCGGGCTGCGGGAAGCGTGCTCGGCTCGCTGACCCCCGAGGCGGTCGGCCTCGGCGTGGCGCCGCTCGGCGCGATCGGCATCGGCGACGAAGGGCGCGGACGAGGCCGGCGACACGAACCTCGCCGACTGGTGCGAGTGGCTCTCCGGGCCGCCGGTCAACTGCACGAACCCCGCGAGCCTCCAGACCGACAGCGTCCTCTCGACCTCGCTCCGCGGTGTGCCGCTGGGCTCGATCCCGCTGGGCGCGATTCCGCTCGGCGCGATCCCGCTCGGGTGCGATCCCGCTTGGGTGCGATCCCGCTCGGCGCGATCGACATCGAGTTCTCGCCGCTGGGCGCGATCCCGCTGGGCGCGATTCCGCTGGGCTGCGATCCCGCTCGGCGCGATCCCGCTGGGCGCGATCCCGCTCGGCGCGATCGACCTGCAGCAGTCGCCGCTCGGCGCGATCCCGCTCGGCGCGATCCCGCTCGGGTGCGATCTCGACGCTCTTCACGTGCACGCCCAGCTGCCCGTCGGGAGGCGTGCTTCGTGATCATGTCGGCGCAGCTGCGGCCGGGCCTGACGCTCGAGCAGCTGATGCGTGCAGTCGGCTCGGCCGCGCTCGGCAACGTCACGTTCGCCGACGTCCTCCTCTGGGTCGCGCCGGCGACGCTCAACGGCTACACCGTGCGGCAGTTCGTCGAGACGCTCCTCCTGATCCCGACAACGAGCTGACGTTCGCCGACCTGCTCGCCGCGTTCCTCGCCGAGAGCTCACTCGGCTGGGAGCGCCTCAACCTCGACGCGGCGAAGGTGAACACGATCGCCGCCGACAGCGGCACGGCCCACTACGCCGTCGAGGTCAAGCTCACGCCCGACACGCCCGGGGGCTGGGCGCGGCGAACTCGACCGTCGTCGACGGTCACGCTGCCCGGACGGGTTCGCCTACGTCCGCGGCTCGTCGGCGCTCGACGATCTCGTGACTCCGGCGCCCGCCGAGCCCGGCCGCCGACCCGGTGATCGCCGGCCGACGAGCTGACCTGGACGCTCCCGCTGACGGTCGGGCCGCGCTACCGGCTGACGTTCGACGCGCGCCCGCGGTCGACGCTCGGGCCGGCGCAGGCGACGGTCGAGGCCGACCCGGCCAACGGGCCGCTCGTCGCGGGTGCTCGCGCCGGCCACCGTCACGGTGGCGGACACGTTCGAGGCGAACAACGACCCGGCCGGCCCGCTCACCGCGCTCGCGACGTCGTCCTTCTATCTCTCCTACGTGACGGGTGCCGACGACGTCGACATCTTCAGCTACCCGGTGCCGACCGTCGCCGGAACGCGCGTCACGTTCAGCCTCAGCCACCTCGAGTTCGACGTCGACATCGTGGTCTACGGGCCGTAACGGGCAGGTGCTCCGCGACGAGCGGCCCGGCACGGAGCCGCTCGACGGGCAGCCGCTCGACGACGACGGGCCGACGCTGACGAGCGAGTCGGACGCGCTCGAGCAGCAGACGCTCTCCGACCTCGCGCTCGCGAACCTGCCGATCCTCGGCGTCTCGACCCTCCGCGGCACCGAGGACGACGCCGTCACGGTCGTCTCGGACGGCACGGCCCGGCAACTACGTGATCCAGGTGACCGGCTTCAACGGCGGCAGCTCCGCGGAGCCGTACATGCTGCGGGCCGGAGCAGCGCGCACCGATCGAGCTGCCGTCGTGCCAGGCGCGGACGTTCCCGAACGCGGGCACGAACTCGACCTCGCTCACCCGCGGCACGGTGCCCGCAGATCGTCGACACCGTCTTCGTCGTCAACAAGGCCCAGTGGGAGCGCGTCCACGGCGCAGCGGCCGTCGCCTCGGCGCTCACCGACGCTGGACGGCCAGATGGCCGGCCTCGGCGACCGACGGCCATCCGAGCGCGATCCTGCAGGTCGACGCCGATCCGGACGTCCAGGCCGCCGTCGCGACCTGGAACGCGTGCCCGACCGAGCTCACTCGCGGCGAACGCCGTCATGCGCGAGATCGGCCTCGCGATCGACGCCTTCCGCGCCGCACACGTCGACGCGGGCTCGAACTCGACCGTCCAGAACATCGTCCTGCTCGGCGGCGACGAGGTGATCCCCGTCGGCGCGCCTCGAGGACCGGACGACGGTCGCGAACGAGGACGGCTACGCGGAGACGTTCGCATCCGGCAGCGAGCTCTCGACCACGCTGCGGCTGGGGTACTTCCTCTCCGACGATCCGTACGGCGACGTCGACCCGATCCCGTTCTTCGACCGGCAGCTCCACATCCCGGACGTGCCCGTCGGGCGCCTGCCGACGACCCCGGCCGCCGCCGCGCGCGCCGTCGTCCGCTTCACCGCCTTCGACGGCCGGCTCGCGCCCGTCACCGCGGCGACGAGCGGCTACGACTTCCTCACCGACGGCGCCCAGCAGGTCGACGCGGCGCTGCGCTCGATCCCCGGTGTCCTCGGCGCCAACCCGCCGGGGCTGATCGGCGACACCTGGACCAAGGCCGACTCTGCTCGCCGGCACTCCTGCCCGGCGGCGTCCCGCGCGACCTCTCGTCGATCAACGGTCATGCCGACCACCGCGGGCTCGAGCCGGCGTCGGGCACCGCGCTGCTTCGAGATCGGCGACCTGCCGCCCGTGACGGGCGGGCCGATCGAGGCGTACGACCGCAAGCTCGTCTTCAGCATGGGCTGCCACGCGGGCCTGTCGGTCTCCGACGTCTTCGTCGTCTCGCCGCTCGGCACCGCCGACTGGCCGCAGGCCTACACGCAGCGCGGCGGCACCTACGCGGGCTCGAGCGGCTACGCCTACGGCGACGGGAAGCTGGTCGCGTACTCCGAGGATCTCCACCGGCGCTTCGCCGAGAACATCGGCGGCCTCGCCGCTCCCGGCGACCTGACGATCGGCCAGGCGATGGTGCTCGCCAAGCAGGACTACTTCGGCGAGCTCGGCCTCGTCGGCGTCTACGACGAGAAGGCCTCGTCCGAGTTCACGCTCTACGGCCTGCCGATGTGGCAGATCGGCGGCACCGCGCCCGCGGCCGCGCCCGCGTCGGCACCGGCCGCCGCAGCTGCGGCGACCGTCGAGCCGGCGCCGCGGCCGCGCCGGCCTTCGGCATCCAGTCGGCGCCGACCGACCAGGAGCTCGTCGTCGAGCCCGACGACCGGGCTGACCGCCGAGCAGCTGACGAGCGACTGGACGCCGCCGACGGCGACGCCCGTCTCCAGGTGCAGGCTCGTACGTCGTCGGCCTGGACGGCGTGCAGGTGACGCACTTCCGGCCGGTCGAGCCGAAGACGGTGCTGCCGGTGACGGTGCCCTCGGCGCACGGCGCCCTCATCACGGAGCTCTCCTCGACGAGCACGACGCCCTTCGACCCGTACTTCGCCAGGCCGATCGTCGACTCGACCGCGATCGAGCCGCTTGCTCGACTGGGACCGGCTCGTGCATCCCGCCAAGCTCCAGACCGTGACCACGTCGAAGCTCGGGACGAGGAAGCTCCACCGGCTCGTGCTCGCCACCGGCCAGTTCACCGGGCCGCCGGGCGGCAGCGAGACCGGGCACGCAGCGGCTGTTCCCGCACATCCAGGCGCTCGTCTTCTCGGCGCCGTCGAACGACTACGCCAAGCCGATCCTCGGCCGGATGTCGGCGACCGGCGTCGGCGCCACCGTCGCGTTCTCGGTCGAGACGCGCGACCAGGCCCCGAACGGGCCGAACGACGTCGTGCGCGTGCGCGTCGGCTACCTCGACCAGCCCGACGGCGGCACGACGCGGGCCTGGCGGTTCATCGACCTCCTCAGGACGCCGCTCGACCGATCGCTGGAGCGGCGCCGGTCCGCTCGTGAGCGCGACCGCAGACTTCCAGTACTTCGTCCAGGCGGTCGACCGGAGCGGGCAACGTCGCCGTCTCGACGAACAAGGGCATCTACTACGAAGAGGCGGCGACGGCGCCGTCCACGAACGGCGCGTTGTCCATCGACGCTCCGCCGGCGCCGCCGAGCGGCTGGTACGGCGGCGAGCGTCCAGGTGACGGTGCGGCTCGGCGGCCAGCCGGCCGACGCCGACGACCGTCTCCTGGTGGACGTCGACGGCGGCGGGTTCAACGCGTACACCGGTCCCGTGACGGTCACCGGCGACGGCTCGCACACCGTCACGGCGAAGGACCCCGACGACCGCACGGTCGCGCTGACCGTTCTGATCGACACCGGCCCGCCCCAGATCGTGATCGCCTCCCCGGTGGCCGGCTCCCAGGTCGTCCAGGGGCAGGCGCTCACCGCCGACTACTCGTGCCTCGACGCGGGCGCGGGCGTCGCACCGGCCTCCTGCACGGGCACGGTCGCGAACGGCGCGGCCATCAACACGTCGACCGTCGGCGCGAAGACCTTCACCGTCAACGCCACGGACCGCCTCGGCAATGACGGCGAGCAAGACGATCTCCTACACGGTCGTGCGCCGCTCGATCCTCTTCGCGAGCTCCCGCACGGGCTTCGGCGACATCTACAGCGTCGGCGAGGGCGGTGGCGCGGTCGTGCGGCTGACGACGCACAACGGCATCGACGCCGAGCCTGCCCGCTCGCCCGACGGCTCGACGATCGCGTTCACGAGCACCCGCAACGGCAACATCGAGCTCTACTCGATGAACGCAGACGGCTCGGACGTCGTCCGGTTGACGAACAACTCGGCGATCGACTCCTCGCCCGCCTGGTCGCCCGACGGCACGAAGATCGTCTTCTCCTCGAACCGCACCGGCAACCAGTTCGACATCTGGGTGATGAACGCCAACGGCACCGGCCTGCACGCGGCTGACGACGCACTCGGACGCCGACCTGACGCCGGCCTGGTCGCCGAACGGCCAGAAGATCGCGTTCGCGAGCACGCGAACGGGTGACGGCGACATCTACGTCATGAACGCGAACGGCAGCGGCCAGACGCGGCTGACGACGTCCGGCTCATCCGATCGTCGAGCCGGACTGGTCGCCGGACAGCACGAAGATCGCTGTTCTCGACGAACCGCCACGGCAGCTCCGAACTTCGAGCTCTACGTCGATGAACGCGAACGGCACCAGCCAGACGAGGCTGACGACGAACTCGGCGGTCGACATCACGCCGAACTGGTCGGCCGACGGCACCAAGATCGTCTTCTCGTCGACGCGCGACGGGAACGTCGAGCTCTACATGGTGAACGCCAACGGGAGCAGCCCGGCGCGGGTGACGAACCACGCGTCGATCGACGCGACGCCCGACTGGTAGTTACGCTCCTTTCCAGTCAATCTCGAGCGCAAGGAGAAGAGACGGTGGCCGCAAACGTGTCCGAGTTCTTCGAGAACCTCAAGTCCGTCGATGCCGCCAAGACGGCCGGCATGAACAACTCGTACCTGTTCGACATCGACGGCGCGGGCGAGTGGGTCGTCAAGGTCGACGACGGCTCGATCGACGTCACGGAGGGCGCCGGCGAGGCCGACTGCACGCTGGTCGCGTCCGAGGAGGACTTCATGAAGATCGTCAACGGCGAGCAGAACCCGACCGCCGCCTACATGACGGGGAAGCTCAAGATCAAGGGGGACATGGGCGCTGCGATGAAGCTCCAGAAGCTCTTCTAGCCCCCACGCGTGTCGCTCTACGACTTCCTGCTCTTCGTCCATCTCGGTGCCGCGATCACGTGGCTCGGCGGCGGGGTTGCGACGCAGTTCTTCGCCATGCGCGCCATCGCCTCGGGCGACTCGAAGCGGATCGCCGCGTTCGCGCTCGACATCAAGTGGATCGGCGACCGCGTGCTCGCGATCGCGTCGATCCTGACGCTGATCGCCGGCATCGCGCTCGTCTGGGAGTCCGAGGCCTGGGGCTTCGGTGACGACTGGATCGTGATCGCGCTCGCGCTCTTCGCCGTCACGTTCCTCGCGGGGGTCGGCTTCTTCGGCCCCGAGTCGGGCCGGATCTCCGCGCTCGTGGAGGCCGAGGGGGCGGACTCTCCGGCGGCGCAGGCCCGCATCCGCCGCATCCTCGTCATCTCCCGGATCGACCTCGTGCTCCTCTTCCTGATCGTCTTCGACATGACGGTGAAGCCGTCGTTCGACGACGGCTGGACGATCGTGCTCGCGCTGACGGCCGCCGTCGCGCTCGCCGTGCTCCTGACGGTGCGGCCCGGTGGCTCGGGCCGCGAGCGGCCGGCGCGACTGCCGAGTAGTCACTCCGTCTCGAGCTCGACGAGGAGCGTGCCGCCGGCGACGCGGTCGCCCTCCTCGACGTGAACGGCCTTCACCATCGCGTCGTACGGCGCCGCGAGCGGCGTCTCCATCTTCATCGCCTCGAGCACGAGCAGGTGCTGGCGCGCCGCCACGCGCTCGCCGGGGGAGACGTGCACGCGGATCACCGTCCCGGGCATCGGCGCGGTGAGCGAGCTCCCGCCGGCGGCGCCCGTCTGGGCGTGAGCGGCGGCGTCGACGTCCGGCGCGGGAGCCGGTGACGCGGCCGGGAGGTTGAGGCGCCAGCCGCCGCGCCACGGGCCCTGCGGGAGTCGCAGCGGCGCCTCCGAGAGCGGCGGATGCTCGGTGAGGAACGCCGTCGTCGCCTCGCCGGCCCGGAGGACCGGGTGCCTGACGAGCCAGCGCAGGAAGGGCAGGTTCGTCGTCACGCCCTCGACCTCGGTCTCGGCGAGCGCGTCGGCGAGCCGCGCGAACGCCTCGTCCCGCGTCGGCCCGTGCGCGATCAGCTTCGCGATCATCGGGTCGTACGAGAGCCCGACCTCGTCCCCCTCGGCGACACCGGCGTCGACGCGGATGCCGGCCGGCAGCCTCAGGCGCGAGATTGTGCCGTTTTGCGGGAAAAACGTGCGCGGGTCTTCCGCGTAGAGCCGCGCCTCGACCGCGTGACCTTGCAACAGGCTGTTGCCAAGTGCCAGTCCGGCCGGGAGCGCCTCGCCTTGGGCGACGCGGATCTGCTCGCGGACGAGGTCGACGCCGGTCACGAGCTCGGTGACCGGATGCTCGACCTGGATCCGGCCGTTCAGCTCGAGGAAGTAGAAGTCTCGGCCGTCGAGCATGAACTCGGCCGTGCCGGCGCCGACGTAGCCCACCTCGCGGGCGAACGCGACCGCGGCGGCGCCGAGTGCCGCCGCGGAGCTCGGGGTCGACGGCCGGCGACGGCGCCTCCTCCAGCACCTTCTGGTGACGCCGCTGCACCGAGCAGTCGCGCTCGCCGAGCGCGAGCACGGTGCCGTGGGCATCCGCGAGCAGCTGGATCTCGACGTGCCGCGGCCGCTCGACGTAGCGCTCGCAGAACACGGTGCCGTCGCCGAAGGCCGCCTCCGCCTCACGGCGCGCCGCGGCTGTCGCCTCCTCGAGCTCGTCCGCCTTCCGCACGATGCGCATGCCACGGCCGCCGCCGCCCGCAGCCGCCTTGACGAGCAGCGGGTACCCGATCTGCGTCCGGCTCCCCCGTCGGCACGCACCGGCACTCCGGCCGCGGTCGCCGCCTCCTTGGCCTGGAGCTTGTCACCGCCGCGGCGCAGTGCGTCGGCCGGCGGACCGATCCAGACGACGCCTGCCGCGGCGACCGCCGCGGCGAACTCCGCGTTCTCGGCGAGGAAGCCGTACCCGGGGTGGATCGCGTCGGCGCCGCTCTCGGCGGCGGCCCGGAGGTGCTCCGCCGGGTCGAGGTAGCTCGCGATCGCGACGGTGACGTCGGCCGAGCGGGCATGCAGCGAGCCGGCGTCGTCCGGCGCGGCAACGGCGACCGTCGAGATGCCGAGCTCCCGGCAGGTCCGGAAGACGCGGAGCGCGATTTCGCCCCGGTTGGCGACGAGGAGCCTGTCGAATCACCGGTCGATCGTAGTGGCCGCTGCTAGCCTCCCTCGCCTCGATGTCGCGCTACCCGGTCAGCTGGGCGCTTGCGCTCGTTGTCTCGCTCGCCCTCACGGCGTCGGCCGGCGCCGGCACGCTCTTCGTGATCGACGGCCGCGGCTGGGGCCACGGCGTCGGCATGAGCCAGTACGGCGCTCAGGGATATGCGCTGGACGGCTGGCGGTACCCGCGGATCCTCGCGCACTACTACCGCGGCACGGAGCTCGCCATCCTGCCGGGCCGTGAAGTGCGCGTGCTGCTGCTGGAAGGACGCCCGAGCGTGCGCGTCGGCTCGGCCAAGCCCTTTCGGGTCGTCGATGCCCGCGGCAAGAAGCGGACGCTGAAGAACGGTGATCGCCGCTTCTCGGTGCGCGAAGCGGCGCGGTCTGAAGTTCCCGATCCGCTTCGAGCCCGGCGCGTCGCCGCTGCGGGTCGACGGACGCGCCTATCGCGGGACGCTGACCCTGCACCGCAGCGGCGCCCGCCTCACGGTCGTCAACCGCCTCCCGCTCGACCGCTACCTCCGCGGCGTGGTGCCGTGGGAGATGCCGTACTACTGGCACCCGGAGGCGCTCAAGGCGCAGGCGGTCGTCGCCCGCTCGTACGCGCTCGCGACACTGAAGCCGACGAACCTCTTCGACACCTATGCGGACACGCGCAGCCAGGTCTACGGGGGCATCGAGGCCGAGCGGGTCACCACGAACAGGGCGATCGCGGCCACGCACGGCCGGGTGCTCCTCTGGGACGGCGCGGTGGCGACGACCTTCTACCACTCGACCTCCGGCGGCCGCACTGCGCCCGTCGAGCAGGTGTGGCCGAAGGCCTCGCCGGTTCCCTACCTCGTCTCGGTGCCCGACCCGCACGACGGCATCTCGAAGCACCACCGCTGGGGTCCCGTGGTGCTGCGGCCGGAGGAGGTTGTCGAGGACGATCAAGGTTCCCGGCGTGCGCGACCTCGTCGTCGAGCGGACCGAGTCCGGCCGTGCGACGGCGGTCGATGTCGAGAGCCGGTCGGGCCGTGCGCAGGATCGACGCGCAGGACTTCCGCCGGACCCTCGGGCTGCGGTCGACGTGGTTCGCCGTGCGCGTGCTCAACCTCGATCCGCCGCTTCGGCGGGCACTCGCCGATCGCCCGGTCGCGCTCGGCGGGTTCGTGCGCGGTCTCCGCCGCGTCCGCCTCGAGCAGCAGGTGAACGGCGGCGCCTGGACGGTCGTGCGGAGGGTGCGCCCCCGGGTCGACGGGAGGTTCACGGTGAAGGTGCGACCGCGGGCGAAGACGAGCTACAGGCTCGCCACCGGCGATGTGGCAGGTGCCACGATCACCGTCGTCCCGCGTTAGCTAACGCTTCGAACGGGTACTTACACGGTCTTCAAGGAAGGCTCGGTACGGTCCCCGCATGCGGAAAATAGTCCTCATTTGCACGCTCTTTATCGTCGGAGCGACCGCGGCTCCCGCCGGCGCGTCGCCAAGTGTCCAGTACGGCATCCAGGACGATGCGTGGCTTCAGTACGGCGACGGCACGCTCGACGAGCGCATCGCGGAGCTCGATGCCCTCGGTGTCGACCTCGTCCGCTACACGCTCAACTGGCACGTGATCGAGCCTCGACGCGCCGAGCGCGACTGGAGCGGCTCCGACGCCGTCCTGCAGGGCCTGCGCAGAGCAGGCATCGGCGCGGTCGTCTCGATCTGGGGCACGCCACGCTGGGCGAATCTCGGCCGGGCGCCGAACTGGGCGCCGGCCACGGGGTCGTCGTTCGCGGCGTTCGCCGCGGCAGCCGCCAAGCGCTACCCGTGGGTGAAGAAGTGGGTGATCTGGAACGAGCCGAACCAGCGCCGCTGGCTGCGGCCGACGACCGCCGCGACCTACGTCAGCAGGTTGCTGAACCCGGCCTACACCGCGATCCACCGCGCGAGCCGCGGCACCAGGGTGGCCGGAGGGGTCACCGCGCCGCGGGGCTCGTCCGGGGGTCTTTCCCCGGTCGACTTCATCCGCGGCATGCGCGCCGCGCGTGCCCGGCTCGACGCCTACGCGCACCATCCGTATCCGCTCGACCGCGCGGCGACGCCGTTCACCGGCGGGTGCGCGCACTGCGAGACGATCACGATGGCGACGCTCGAGCGGCTGCTGCGTGAGGTGTCGCGCAACTTCGGCGCGAAGCGCATCTGGCTGACCGAGTACGGCTACCAGACGAACCCACCGGACCGCACTCTCGGCGTCTCGTACGCGCGCCAGGCGCGCCTGCATCGCGGAGGCGTCGCGCCGCGTGTACCTCGCCCCGCGCGTCGACATGCTCATCCACTACCTCTACCGGGACGAGCCCGAGGTCGGCCGCTGGCAGAGCGGCCTGACGAAGCTCACCGGCGCCGCGAAACCGGCGCTGCGCGCGTACCAGCTCCCGCTCGTCCAGGCATCGCGCACCGGGAGTCGGACGATCCTGTGGGGCCAGGTGCGGCCGGGGAAGGGACGGCAGCGCTACGTCCTGCAGCAGCACCGAAACGGGAGTTGGGACGACGTCGGCGGCACGCGGCTCACGAGCTCGCGCGGCTTCCTCTCGCTCGCGGTGCGTGCCGGCCGCGGTGCCAAGTTCAGGCTGATGCTGCCCGACGAGGATCTCGTCAGTCCGCTGCTCGCGGTCTCCTAGCCGCGCCAGTTCGGCGCGCGCCGCTCGAGGAAGGCGCGAAGGCCCTCCTGGCCCTCGTCGCTCGTGCGGCGCTCGGCGATCCTGCGCGCGGTCTCGGCGCCGTCGGGCAGCTCCAGCACGAGCCGCTTCGCGTGCCTGCGCCGCCTTCGGGCCTGCGCTCGCGAGCTCGTCGAGGATCGTCCCGACCGCGCCGTCGAGGTCGTTTGCGACCTCTTGGACGAGGCCGATCCGCAGCGCAGTGGGAGCGTCGAAGCGCTCTCCCGTGACGAAGTAGCGCCGGGCGGCGCCCGGGCCGATCTTGGCGAGCGCGAAGGGCGAGATGACCGCCGGGATGATCCCGAGCTTGACCTCGGAGAAGGCGAAGACCGCGTCCGCGTGCGCCACCGCGATGTCGGCGCAGGCGACGAGCCCGGCGCCGCCGCCGAGCGCGTGGCCCTGGATCCGCGCGACGACTGGCGCGGGGCAGCGGTCGATCGCCTCCAGCATCCCGCGCAGGGCGTTGGCATCGGCGACGTTGCGCTCGTAGTCGAGCTCGACGGACGCGCGCATCCACTCGACGTCCGCACCGGCGCAGAAGCTCGGGCCTTCACCGGCGAGGAGCACCGCGCGGGCCTTGCCGACGTCGACGAACGCCTCGGCGAGCTCGGCGATCAGGGCCGCGTCGAAGGCGTTCCGGGTCTCCGGGCGGGCGAGCGTGACGCGGAGGACGTCGCCGTCCCGCTCGATCCGGAGCGCGCTCATTGCAGGCACCTTATGGTGTCGGCGTGGCCGCGAAGCGCTTCACCGTCGAGCTCGAGCGCGTCGGCAAGACCGCGACGATGTTCCGCGTGCCGTTCGACCTCGAAGAGGCATTCGGGCGGGCGCGGCCGCCGGTGCGCGTGACGATCCGCGGACACGAGTGGCGGACGACGCCCGGCGTCTACGGCGGCGTCGGGCACATCGTCGTCAACCGGGCCGTGAAGGCGGCGACCGGGGTGGACGCCGGCGAGCGGGTTCGAGGTGACGATGGCGCTCGACACGGAGCCGCGCGAGGTGGAGGTGCCCGCAGACCTGCAGGAGGCGCTGGCGCGCGATCGGGACGCCGGGCGAGCATTCGAGGGCATGTCGTTCACACACCGGCGCGAGTACGTGGAGTGGATCGAGGAGGCCAAGCGGCCGGAGACCCGCGCGCGTCGCGTCGCCGGGACCGTCGAGCGCGTCCGCGCAGGCCAGGCGCAGCGCTGATGGCGAGGCTGCGGGGCGCGCTCGCCGCGGCCGTGACGCCGCTCCGGGACGGTGGTGCAGCGCTCGACGAGGACGCGTTCGGGCCGTACGCGGACTTCCTCGTCGCCGGCGGGCTCGACGGGATTCTGGCGCTCGGGACGACCGGCGAGGGCATCCTGCTCGCGCCCGCGGAGCGGCGGCGCGTGGTCGAGCTCTACGTCGAAGCTGCCGCCGGCCGGCTGCAGGTGGCGGCGCACTGCGGTGCGCAGACGACGCGCGACACCGTCGAGCTGGCGGAGCACGCGGCGGGCGCGGGTGTCGACGCGGTGGCCGTCATCGGCCCGCCGTACTTCCAGCTCGACGAGCGCGCGCTCCTGGAGCACTTCGCCGCCGCCGCGGCCGCGTGCGCGCCGCTGCCGTTCTACGTCTACGAGTTCGAGCGCGCGAGCGGCTACGCGGTCCCGCTGCCGGTGCTCTTCGAGCTGCGGGAGCGGGCGCCGAACCTCGCAGGCCTCAAGGTCTCCGACGCTCCCTTCGAGCGCTTCAAGCCGTACCTGATCGAGGGTCTCGACGTCTTCGTCGGCCCGGAGGTGCTCATCGCGGACGGGATCGGAGCGGGCGCCGTCGGCGCCGTCTCGGCACTCGGCTCCGCATTCCCGGAGCAGGTCGCCGCAGCCGTGCGAGAGCCTGCGCAGGCGGCGTCGGTCGCACTCGGCGAGCTGCGAGCCGCGATCGAGCGCGTGCCGCGGCACGCCGCGCTCAAGGCCGTGCTCGGGCTCAAGGGCGTCCCGGTGCGCGAGGACGTACGGGCGCCGCTGCGACAGCTGCTCGAGAACGAGCGCAAGGAGCTCGAGGCCTGGCTCGCATCGTCGTAGCCGGCGCCGGCGCGATCGGCGCCTCGATCGCCTATCACCTCGCCCTCGCCGGGGCCGATGACGTCGTGCTCGCGGATGCGGGCGAGATCGCCGGCGGCGCGACCGGAAAGGCGATGGGCGGCGTACGGCAGCAGTTCACGACCGAGGCCGAGGTCAGGCTCGCGCAGGCGAGCGTCGACGCTCTTCCGCGAGCTCGGCGCCCCGCTCTTCGAGCAGGTCGGCTACCTCTTCCTCGCGACGACCGAGCGCGGGCTTGCCGAGCTCGAGGAGCGACGGGCCGTGCAGGAGTCGCTCGGCGTGCCGGTTGAGCGCATGGACGCGGCCGACGTGCCGGGGCTACGCGCGGACGACGTCCTCGGCGCTGTCATCTGCCGCGAGGACGGCATCGCCGATCCTGCGGGCGTCACCCGGGAGCTCGTGCGGCGTGCAGCTGAGGCGGGGGTGGACGTGTGGGAGCGGACCGATGCGCTCGAGCTCGATGCCGACGTGCTCGTGATCGCGTGCGGGGCAGGGTCGCCGGCAGCGGCCGCCGCCCGGGGCATCGAGCTGCCGGTGCGCCCGCTCGTCCGCCAGCTCGTGGACGTCGGGCCGGTGGCCGGCCTCGCGCTCGATCTCCCGATGACCGTGGAGGAGTCCGGCTTCCACTTCCGCCGCGTCGGCACCGACCGGCTGCGGCTGGCGATGGGCGAGGCGACGCCGCGCTGGGACGGGCCCGAGGCGGTCGACGACGAGCTCGTCGACGACTGGCGGCGACGCCTCGCGCATCGTTACCCGGCTGCCGCCGGCGCCCCGGTCGTCCGGGCGTGGGCCGGGTTCTACGACATGACGCCGGACGCGCACCCGATCATCGGTCCGGCGGGCGACGGCGCGTACCTCGCCTGCGGCTTCTCGGGTCACGGCTTCATGCAGTCGCCGGCCGTCGGTCGGGCCGTCGCGGCCGAGCTCCTCGGTCTCACGCCGCCCTTCGACCTCGCGCCGTATCGCCTGGATCGCTTCGCCGAGGGCGTCGTGTTCCCCGAGACGCTCGTCCTCTAGCCGGGCGGCGCGCGGGTGGTGGCGGGCGTAGGCGCGCGCGTGGGAGCGCGAGCGGGGGCGGGGTCCCGGCCGCGCGACCCTTTGTGTTGATTCAACACAATCTCTTCGGCGCGCTGCGCCTCGCGCGCTCGCCTGACCGCGACGTGCAGGTCGGTCACCCGCGGCGAGAAGAACGCCATCACGGCCGCCAGCTCGGCTCGCTGCCGCTCCGCGCGCGCCCGGCGCTCGGCCCGGCTCGCGCCCGCGAGCTGGCGCACGAGGTGGTAGCCCGGACGGCGCAAACCGAGATTGGCTGCGGCATTGCCGACGAGACGCCAGGTCTCGGCCATCGGCACGTCGTCCCGGTCGAGCGCGACGACGAGGTCGCGGATGCGGCGTTCGTTCGGCGAGAGCGAGAAGCGCACGTGGACAGCGTGCACGCGCACGTGTGACGCCCGAGTGCCGACTTCGACACGAAACCGCGGCGTGGGAGCTTGTGTTGAAACAACACAAGCTCTCCCTGGCGCGCGCCTACTCGAACGCGAGCCCGAGGCGCGAGAGCTGCTCCTCCGCGTAGCGGCCCTCGATCGTCGCCTCGACGTCGAACTCCTCGACGAGGTCGGGCTCCTTGCCGATCAGCTCGCGCGCACGGCTCGGCAGCTCCTGGCGCGCCGCCTCGACCGACTCGAAGAAGTAGATCGCCCCCCAGCGCTCGCCTGACGGAGTCGGAGAGCCAGGCCTTGAAGCGCAGCCCCTCGACTTCCTCGAAGACGTCGACCGACTCGTCGCGCAGGTAGCGACGGAGCTCCTCGATCGTGGACTTCGAGTCGGCGAGCCTCCAGAGGACGATCCGGACGATCACCCGCTCTCGAGCGCGAGCTTGTCGACGATGTAGCGGGCGTACCAGTCCGGCCAGTCGTCGTCGCGGCGGCCGAGCTCCTGCTCGTACTCGCCGTGGGCCGCCTCGGCCTCGCGCAGCAGCTCGGCCAGCCGTTCTGCGCTCACATCCATCCCCTCGCCTCCTCTCACATGCGGAAGATGCCGAACGTGCTCTCCGGGATCGGCGCGTTGAGCGCGGCCGAGATCCCGAGCGCGAGGACGCGGCGAGTGTCGAGCGGGTCGATGATGCCGTCGTCCCAGAGCCGCGCCGTCGAGTAGTACGGATTGCCCTCCGCCTCGTACTTGTCGCGGATCTCGTCGGGGTCGGCGTCGCCGACCATCGTCAGCACCGTCGCCGCCTGCTCGCCGCCCATGACCGAGATGCGGGCGTTCGGCCACATCCAGAGCTGCCGCGGCTCGTAGGCGCGCCCGCACATCGCGTAGTTGCCCGCGCCGAACGAGCCGCCCGTGACCACCGTGAACTTGGGCACGTCCGCGCACGCGACCGCCATCACGAGCTTCGCGCCGTCGCGGGCGATCCCGCCCTCCTCGTACTCCTTGCCGACCATGAAGCCGGTGATGTTCTGCAGGAACACGAGGGGCAGCTTCCGCTTCGCGGCGAGCTCGATGAAGTGGGCGCCCTTCTGGGCCGACTCCGCGAACAGGACGCCCTTGTTGGCGAGGATCGCGACGGGGTAGCCCTCGATGCGCGCGAAGCCGCAGACGAGGGTCTCGCCGTAGAGCGCCTTGAACTCGGCGAAGCGGCTGCCGTCGACGATCCGCGCGATCACCTCGCGCGCGTCGAGCTCGTGCTTGAAGTCCTCCGGGACGAGCCCGTACAGCTCGTGCGGGTCGAGCGCCGGCGGCTCCGGCGGCGCGAGGTCCCACGGCGCCTCCTTGCTGCGGTGGAGGTTGCGGACGATCTGGCGCGCGAGAGCGAGCGCGTGCTCGTCCGAGGTCGCGAAGTGGTCGGCGACGCCCGAGCGGCGCGTGTGGACGTCGGCGCCGCCGAGCTCCTCGGCCGACACCTCCTGGCCGGTCGCCGCCTTCACCAGCGGCGGGCCGCCGATGAAGATCGTGCCGGTGCCCTGGACGATGATCGTCTCGTCCGACATCGCGGGCACGTAGGCGCCGCCCGCGGTGCACGAGCCCATCACGGCCGCGATCTGCGGGATGCCGAGCGCCGACATGCGCGCCTGGTTGAAGAAGATCCGGCCGAAGTGGTCGCGGTCGGGGAAGACCTCGGCCTGCAGCGGCAGGAAGGCGCCGCCCGAGTCGACGAGGTAGATGCAGGGCAGCCGGTTCTGCAGCGCCACCTCCTGCGCACGCAGGTGCTTCTTGACCGTGAGCGGGAAGTACGAGCCGCCCTTGACGGTCGCGTCGTTCGCGACGATCACGCACTCCTGCCCCTCGACCACGCCGATGCCGCTCACGAGGCCGGCTCCGGGGGCCTGGCCGTCGTAGAGGTCCCACGCCGCGAGCGCGTTCAGCTCGAGGAACGACGAGCCGGGATCGACGAGCCGGTCGATCCGCTCGCGGGCCGGCAGCTTCCCGCGGGAGCGGTGGCGCTCGAGCGCCTTCTCGCCGCCGCCGGCCGCGACCTGCGCCGAGCGCTCGCGCAGCTCGGCGACGAGCGCCTCCATCCGGCGCTCGCGGCCCGCGAACGTCTCGTCGCGCTCGATCTGCGAGGTCAGCAGGGCCACGCCCGGGAGGGTAACGGTACGGTCGGCCTGTGTTCTGCCTCGTCCCCGGCCTCGGTGTCGGACAGCGCTACTTCGATCCGCTCGCCCTTGCACTCGGGGGCGAGCAGCTGCGCCCCGAGCGGCGCGAGCCCCTCTCGATCCCGGAGCTCGCGGCCGAGCTCGAGTCGAGCATTGTCGGAGCCGGCCGTCTTGATCGCGAACTCGATGGGCTGTCAGGTCGCGACGGTGCTGGCGCTCCGCCGCCCCGAGCTCGTCGAGGCGCTCGTGCTCGTCGGCCCGACCGTCGATCCCGTCGCCCGCAGCGCGCTCCGCAGCGCCTTTCGGCTCGCGCTGGACGCCTGGTTCGAGCCGCCGAGGCTCACCGGCGCTCGTCCTGTCGGACTACCTGCGCCTCGGGCCGCGGCGGCTGCTTCGCGCAGGCGCGCTTCGCGCTCGACGACGCGATCGAGGAGCGGCTGCCGGAGATCCAGGTGCCGGCGCTCGTCGTCCGCGGCGTGCACGACCCGCTCTGCCCGGCGACCTGGGGGCAGCAGGCGGCGGTCCTTCTGCGGACGAGGCTCGTCACGATCGCCGGCGCGGGGCACGCGGTGCACTACTCGCATCCGCGCGAGGTCGCCGCCGAGGTCAGCCGTCTGCTCGCAGAAACTCGAGCACCGTACGGCTGAGCTCGTCCGGCCGCTCGAGCATGGGCACGTGCGCCGCGCCCGCGATCAGCTCGAGCCGGGCGTCGGGCAAGCGCGTCCAGGAACTCCCGCGCCTGGTGGGGCGGGATGAGCGGATCTCGATCTCCCCAGACGAGGAGCGTCGGCACCGAGACGGCGGTCAGGTCGGGGCGGACGTCGTCGGCGAGCAGCCTCGCCCCGGCGACGAGCACCATCAGCGGCCCGGACCGGAGCGGTGTCGTACGGCGAGCCGCGGCAGGAAGAACGGGCCGGCGCGCAGCAGTGCCGACGCGAGCGGGACGACCGAGCCGACGGCGGAGCGGCCCGGGCACTCCCGCCGGGGCGACGAGGACGAGCCGGCCGACGGTCTCGGGATGCCGTGCGGCCAGCCGGACGCTCAGGAGGCCGCCGAGTGAATGGCCGACGTACGTCGCCGGGCTCAGGTCGGCGAACCGCTGCGCGATCCGGTCGACGAGCTCGTCCGGGTCGTACGGCTGCCACCGCGGCAGATCGACGAGGTGGACGGTGTGCTCGGCCGCGAGCGCGGGCGCGACCTGGCGCCACCAGCTCGACGAGCCGGCCAGCCCGTGCACGAGCACGACCGGCGATCCCTCTCCCATCGTTCGTACCCGCACGAGCGCACTCTGCCCGCTCAAGAACGTCGGTGCACCCGCCGATATCAAGGCTCGTGCGGCGCGATACGTTCGTTCCGATGCTGGTGGCTGCCGGCGCCTGCGCGGTGCTCCCGCCCGCGTTGATCCACTTCGTCAGCCGCGACCAGGTCTCCCTGTCCGGCGCGACGCACTTCTGGAGCGTCGTGCTCTCGGCGCTCGTCGCGACTGCTGCCGGCGTGGCCCTCTCCGTGGCCGGCGCACGGCGGCGGGACGGACGCGCCGTCCTCGTCGGCACCGCCTTCACGGTGATGGCGTCGCTGCTCGTCGTGCACGGGGTCGCGAGCCCCGGCTTCGTCGTCGGCATGAACGGCGTCGTCGCGCTCACCGGCGCCGCCACGCTCCCGATCGGGGCCGTGATCCTCGCCCTGAGCGCGCTGCCTGCGACGCGGCGCCCACGGGCCGTCGGCCCGCTGCTCGTGCTCCAGTGCGTGCTCATGGTGGTCGTCGTCGGGCTCGGCCTCGCGGCCATCTGGCTGCCCGGGCTCGTGCCGTCCGTGCCGGAGCCGGGAAGCCCCGCCGCCGTGATCACGCTCGTCCTCGGGCTCGTCTTCTACGGCGTCCTCACCCTGCGCGCGTTCCGCACGGTCCTGCTGACCCGGCGGGCCGCGGATCTCGCCGTCTTCATCGGGCTCGTGTGGCTCGCCGGAGCACTCGTGCCCGCGCTCATGCAGAGCTACCTCGACCTCGCCTGGTGGCTCGGCCACGGGCTCGAGGTCGCGGGAGTGCTGCTCGTCGGCGCGTCGGTCGCGGCCGACCTCTACCGCGCCTCGCCGTCGCGGCCTCTGGCCGGCGACCTGCGCGGCGCCGAGCTCGTGGCGGCCGAGGAGGCCTACCTCGGCTCGCAGGTCGGCTCGCTGACGCGTCTGCTCGCCGCCAAGGACGAGTACACGGAGGGCCACACCCGCCGTGTCGCGCTCCTGGCGGTCGACGTCGGCGAGGAGCTCGGCATCCCCGCCGCGCGGCTCCGCGAGCTCGCGATCGGCGGCCTGCTGCACGACATCGGCAAGCTCTCCGTCCCCGACGACGTGTTGAAGAAGCCGGGCCCGCTCGACGACTCGGAGTTCGAGATCGTGAAGCGGCATCCGGCCCGCGGCGACGCGCTCCTGCGCGAGCTCGGGTTCGGGGGCGGCGTCCGCCGGCTCGTGCGCGACCACCACGAACGGCTCGACGGCGCTGGCTATCCGCACGGGGCCGCTGCGTCGCGATCTCTCGCTCGAGACCCGCGTGCTCACCGTCTGCGACGTGTACGACGCGCTCTGCTCGCGAGCGCGTCTACCGCGAGGCCTGGACGCACGAGCAGGCGCTCGCGCTCCTGCGGGACGAGACGGACACCGCGTTCGACCCCCGCTGCGTCGCGGCGCTCGAGCGGGTGGTCGCGCGTCAGCGGCTCGCCGAGCCGTTCGCAACCGCCGTCTGACGCGCTCGCGTCTGGTAGGAACCTCGCATGGAGTGGCACGACGCGGTCGCGATCGCGGCGCGCGCACACGGTGCGCAACGTGATCGCAGCGGGATCCTCGAGCTCGCGCACGCTGTCGAGGTGGCATCGGCGCTGGGCGAGGGCGCCTCTACGGACGAGCTCGCCGCGGCCGTGCTGCACGACGTCATCGAGGACACCGACTGGACCGCGGAGGATCTCGCGCGGGCCGGCGTGCCGCCGGTCGTGATCGAGGCGGTCGTGCACGTCAGCCGGATCGAGGAGCCGGAGAAGGAGACCTACCGCGCCTTCATCGCGCGCACTGCGGCGGCGGACGGCGAGGCGGGACGCATTGCGCGACGCGTCAAGCTCGCGGACGTGCTGACGAACATGGAGCGCATCCGCTCGCTGCCCGAGGGCGACGGCATGCGGCGGCAGCGCTACGTCCCGGCGCTCGAGACGATCCGCGGCGCCATGCGCGAGAAGGGCGAGCTCTAGCGAGCTACCTGACGACGAACGGCTTGCTCACGCGGAGCGTCGTCCGGTGCGGGTTCATGCTCGCCCGGATCCGCACCGCGAAGACGTAGCTGCCGCGGCGCCAGCCGCCCCGCCGGGAACCGGAGGCGCGGCTTCCAGTGCGCCCGGATGAGGCCCGTCGGCGGTCGCGACCGCCTTCGGGGCCGTGTTCGCCGTCAGCCGGCGGATCGTCGCCATCGGCGCCGGCAGGCGGTAGATGGCGCCGGAGTAGGTGGCCTCCTCGGCCGCCGTGACGCCGAAGCCCCAGTCGCGCCGCATCGGCGAGGAGACCCGCGCGGAGCCGAACGTCGCGTTCGCCCCGACGACGCCGCGTCGTGTGCCGCCAGGGCGCCACCTTCCGCGCGCAGCCCCGCCTGGCGCGCGCGATCGCCTGCGCGCACCGACGTGAGCGCCGGCCTCGGCGTGCCGTCGGCGCGGCGCAGCCCCGACTGGAACCGCTCGAGGTCGGGATCGTCCCGCAGGTGCAGGAGGTAGAGCGCGGAGATGCTCCGGTCGCAGGCCGCGAGCTCGATCAGCTTCGCGTAGTTGGCCGCCTGGGCCCGCTCGCTGGTGACGGCGCGGTCTCGCGACCGAAGTAGGCAGAGCGCGCGGACCGGGAACGGCCGCCTGCCAGCCGATCTCGTCGATCCGCAGCTTCAGCCCCTGCTCCACCGTCGGCTGCCCCGTGCCCGCGAAGGCGTCCCAGACCGCCTGCTTGACGCGGGCGATGTTGACCAGCCCGCCCGCGGCCAGCTATCGCCGACGAGCGCGGAGTCGCGGTCGGAGCGGGGATACGGATGGAAGCCGAGCTCGTCCATCAGCGGCAGCCTGCCGCCCGCTCGCGCGGTAGGCGGCGCCGAGATCGCGCAGGAAGCGAACCGGCGAGGTCGAGGCGTTCGAGCGCGCGAACGGCAGGTCGTTGCCGCGGCCCGACAGGCCGACCCCGATTACGCGGATCGCGGCGGTCGACCCCCTTCAGCGTGTCGTACGACCTGGCGAGCAGCTCGCGCGTAGGCGGCCGCGGCCGCGCCTCGGCCGATCGAGTGAACTGCGGTCGCCAGAAGCGCGGCTGGTTCGGCTCGTTGCCGACGACGTACTCGCGTACCTGGGGATAGGTGCGGGCGAGCCGCGCGACGAAACGGTGTAGTCGGCGACCGCGGTCGGGCGACCCGGTGACGCGTCGAGGCCGAGCGCGAACACGTGGAAGACGACCTTCACGCCCTGCGCGCGGCGGCCGGGAGCGCGCGGTCGAGGAAAGGCTTGTCCAGACGACGTCGTCGGCCTGGTCGGCGTACCAGTGCACCGTGATGCGGTTCTCGGTCATGCCGAGCGCGCGAAGCTGGCGAAAGAACGCGGGGCCGGCCTTCGGCGTACTTGCCCGCGTCGTCGGCGACGCCGAAGGTCGCGCCGAACGGCGGCGGCGCGGCCAGGATGCTGCTCGCGAACGCAGCTGCGAGCAGCAGACTGCGCGTCCATGTGCCTAGTTTCCTCACCGCCGCTCCGCAGAGCCGCGGAGTATCGCAGGACCTGCCGACGACCGCGATGCCTAGGGCATGTACGTTCAGCCTGTGGCGACCCCGCCGACCACCCTGCGCGAGATCACGAAGCGAGACGGTCCGGCTGATCACCGCCCTCGAGGTCGCTCCGGAGCAGGGCGGGTTCGTCGCGCCGAATGCGGTCTCGATCGCCGAGGCGTACTTCGAGCCGAAGGCCTGGTTCCGGGCGATCTACTTCGGCGAGGAGCCGGCCGGCTTCGCGATGGTCTGGCGCGATCCCGACGAGCGCCAGTTCTACATCTGGCGGTTCATGGTCGACGCGCGCTTCCAGGGCAAGGGTGTCGGGCGCTCGCGCGCTCGAGTTGCTGCTGGACGAGGCGCGCGCCGACGGTGTCGACGAGGTGACGCTGTCGGTCGTCCCGGGCGAGCGAAGCGCGATGGCCTTCTACGAGCGGTTCGGGCTTCGAGCCGACGGGCGTCGTGGAGCACGGCGAAGCCGCGATGCAGCTTCGGCTGTAGCCGGCGACGGCCGCATCGCGGCCGCGAGAGCTTGGTGGGAGGGGCCGCGTGCGTTAGAAAGGACTGCAGTGGCTGCGGACCCTCTGATCGGCGCGGTCCTCGCCGGTCATCGGATCGAGGCGGTGATCGGCCGCGGTGGCATGGGCGCCGTGTACCGCGGCCGCCACCTGCGGCTCGACAAGGCCCGTGCAATCAAGCTCCTGCCGCCCGATCTCGCCGCCGACGAGGCTTTCCGCAGCCGGTTCGAGCGCGAATGGCGCGCGGCCGCCGAGATCGACCACCCGAGCATCGTCGAGGTGCTCGACGCGGGCGAGCAGGACGGGCGGCTCTACATCGTCATGCGGCTCGTCGACGGCGTCGACCTGCACGAGCTGATCGCGAAGGAGGGAGCGCTCGCCCCGGAGCGTGCGGTCGCGTTGCTCGGGCCGGTCGCGGAGGCGCTCGACGCGGCGCACGAGCGCGGGCTCATCCATCGCGACGTCAAGCCGTCCAACATCCTCGTCGCCGGCGACCGGGCGTACCTCTCCGACTTCGGCATCGCGAAGAGCAGCACGACGCGCGGGCTCACGAAGACCGGGCTCTTCATCGGGACGGTCGACTACGCGGCGCCGGAGCAGATCGAGAGCAGGCCGCTCGACCGCCGCACCGACGTCTACGCGCTCGGCGGCGTCCTCTACTCCTGCCTGACGGGCGCGCCGCCCTACGAGCGCGACACCGACCTGCAGGTGCTGCTCGCGCAGCTGCACGACCCGGTGCCGACGCCGAGCGAGAAGCGCTCGGACCTGCCGGCGGGCCTGGACGCCGTCGTCGGCCGCGCGATGGCGAAGCCGATGGACGAGCGCTACTCGACGTGCGGGGAGCTCCTCGAGGAGGCCCGCGGCGTCCTGCGGTCGCAGCCGACGGCGCTCGCGGCTGCCGCCGTCGCGACGAAGATCGATCCGGCCGTCCTGTCGGAGCTGCCGCGCGATTCCGGAGACGGAGCTCGCGCGGCCTCCCGAGACGGAGCTCGCCCCGCCTGCGTCCGCCGCGACGGGAGGTCGCCGCGGCCGCCGCGGCCTCCTGCTCGCGCTGCTGGCGGGCGCGGTGCTGATCGGCGCGACGGCGGCCGGGGCGGCGATCCTGTTCGGCGGGTCGGACACCGTGGACGCGGTGGGTCGCGTGGTCGACGCACGCACCGGCAAGCCGGTCGCGGGCGTCAGCGTCAAGACGGACGCGGTCGCGGAGGTCACCGGCACCGACGGACGGTTCTCGATCGAGGGACCTGCCCGGCGACGCGACCCTTGGGTTCGCGTCGTGCGCGTACGCGCCGCGGCAGGTCGCGGCCGACGCCGTCGGCAGCTCGGTGCGTCTGAAGCCCTTGGCTGTCTCGGGCACTGTCACGAGCGCCCTCACCCGCCGTCCGATCGCCGCGACGGTGCGGGAGGGAGGACGGACGGCACGGACGAACGCGGCCGGCAGCTACCGGCTCTACGGCACGTGTCCCGGCAGGAGCGTCGCCGTCGCGGCGCCGGGCTTCCTCGCGCGCACGGTCGAGGTCGGCGACGGGCGGCGCGCGTCGGTCGTCCTCGCCGCTCCGAAGACCGTCCGGGAGACCTTCGCCAACGTCCGCAACTGGTTCGCGGGCGCAGGTGCCTCGACGGGCAGCAGCGCGGCGGGCTGGACGGCGTTCGTCGCGGACGGGGCCTACCACGTGCGGGTGACGAAGACGAACTGGGAGTCCGGCGCGAATGCCGCGGACTTCGATCCGGCGACGAAGTCGAAGACCGTGAAGCAATCCTTCGTCCGCCCGGCGACGCTCAAGTACAGCGTCGACTCGACGAAGGTCACAGGCGACGACTCGAGCACGGCGGCGGGCCTGACGTGCAACGCGAAGAGCGGCCTCTCCTACGAGTTCCACGTCGGCAGCGACGGCTTCTACCGGGCGGACAAGCGCCTCCGGTCGGGTGCATCGCCGATCGAGATCGCGGCGTGGAAGCAGTCGCCGGTGATCAAGGGCGGGACGGGCACGAACCGGCTGACCGTCGAATGTCGCGGGAATCCTGTGCGTCTCCGCCTCGCGGTGAACGGGCAGACGCTCATCAACGTCACGGACACGGCCCGCGCGCCGGGCTTCCAGTCGATCTACCTGTTCGCCGCCTCGTACGACACCGCGCCGATCGAGATCGCGTTCGACAATCTCGTCTTTACGCGGGGCTGACGTCCGGCAGCGCTCGACCGTGGAGCGTGTAGGCACGCCCATCCAGGTGCACGCGGACGAAGGGGACGGTCGCATCGACCAGCCATGAGTCGATCGCGCTCAGGACGGTCGTCACGCGATCCTCCGGGTTCCAGCCGAGCTGCACTCGAACCTCGTGGCGTCCGTCGACGGCGACGGACTTGGCGTCGAAGCCCTGCAGGTGGCCCAGGAGCGCGCCCGCGGTCTCGTCGTCGGGAACCACGATGCGGAGCGGCGGGTCGGACTTTCACCTCCGTGGCACTCCTGCGAGCCGCAGCTTCCGGCGCTGAACCTGGAGTGCCTCGATGTCACCGGCGTCGTGCTTCTCGACGATGCGGACGTCGCCATGCTGGGAGACGACGCGCTGTGCTCTCGGCGCCGCGTGCTCCGTCCTGACGATGAAGTGCGTCAGGGTGCGGCGGACGTGGTCGTACAGGCTCCGCCCGATGACGACGCGGGCAGTGCAGCTTCGGTGGCCGCACTCGCAGAAGACGTCCAGCTCGTCGACGCCCCAGTCCTGGTCGAGTTCTCGGATGCGCTCGTTGACCTCCCGGCGCAGAGCCTGCCTGCCGACGCTGAAAGCCCCGATCTCGACGAGTGACCCGCCGCGGCGGTCGGATTCTGAGGACGTAGCCATGCCCAACCCTTCGGTTCGCAGAAATTGCTCCTGACCGAAGGGCTCGGCGTCGGCCGCTCAGAACCGACCCCGCCCCCAGCGATGCTGAGACAGCTTGAGCACGCCACCTGCCACATGCCCGAGCCACTTCCACTATAGCCCCGTCGTCGACGAGTGCTCAATCGGCGTTTTGCGGCGCTATGGTGGGTGTGTACGACGTCCGCCGGGCTGTTCCAGCGCTCCCTCAACCTTCCGGGCGCACACCGCTGAGGAGCGAGGATCGAGCGACACCATGCAGATCGACTCGGCGCAGGTCGACCCGGCCGAGCGCGCGCGCCAGGCAATCGCCGTCGGCAACGCCATCTCGCGGCTCCACCGCGAGCACTACGGCCGCGGCGCCACCACGACGCGCACCGTGTACCAGCGCAATCATCTCGTTGCGTTCCTCGAGGACATCTACACGCCGGTCGAGCGGACGCTGCTCGACGCCGGCCGGCAGGACGAGGTGAAGCACACGCGCCAGGTGTTCCAGGTGGCGATGAGAGAGCGCTTCTTCGACGCCGTCTCGGAGATCACCGGCCGCAAGGTGATCGCCTTCATGTCGCAGGTCCACTTCGACCCCGACATGGCGGCCGAGATCTTCGTCCTCGAGGGCG
>CAVQJO010000002.1:0-178055 GCA_963712865.1 uncultured Gaiellaceae bacterium | reverse complement strand
AACGCCGCCGGGTTCATCGCGACGAGCACGTTGGGCGCGTCCCCGGGCGTGAGGATGTCGTGGTCGGCGAAGTGGAGTTGGAAGCCCGAGACGCCGGGGAGCGAGCCGGCGGGCGCGCGGATCTCGGCAGGGAAGTCCGGCAGCGTCGAAAGGTCGTTCCCGAGCATCGCCGTCTCGCTCGTGAAGCGATCCCCCGTGAGCTGCATTCCGTCCCCCGAATCGCCCGCGAAGCGGATGATGACGCGGTCGAGTTGCTCGACGGCTTTCGCCACGTCCTAGGTATAGCGCAGAAGGGCGCCCTAGGGCAGCAGGCGGCTCAGCTGCTCGAGCGCGTCCAGCACGAGCCACGGCGGCACCGCGTCGACGACTCTCCGGGCGATCGAGACGAGCAGGTCTGGCAGGGCGTCCGCCTCCTCCGCGTCGTCGATCGCGCGCTCGAGCCCGTCGGCGACAGCCTGCTCGGCGTCCTCGCGGGAGAGGCCGTGCTCCGCCGCGAAGGCGTCCAGCGAGTCCTCGTCGCGCACCGCGATCACGAGCTCCTCGCGCGAGACGCCGAGCTCGCACGCGGCGCCGTCGAGCGCCGAGAGCGCGACCTGCTCGAGCACCTCCTGCACGCCCCCCGGGTCGCGCCAGTCGCGCTGCGCGCACGGGTCGGCGACCGGCGTCGGATCGTACGAGGCGCCGCCGAGGGCGACGTACGGGACGAGCACGGCTGCGACTGCGCCGACCGCGACGAGGAGCGGTAGCGCGCGCCTCACTGCGTCGTCCTCACAGGGCCTCTCCGCGCCCGAGCACGACCGGCACGAGCGCTGCGAGCGCAAGGGCGGCGGCGAGCAGGAACGGTCCCGAGAAGGCATCGGTGACGGCCCGATCGAGCTGATCCTCGAGTGCGGCCAGCAGGTCGCGGTAGTCGCTCGTGTCCGGCCGGTCCTCGAACGCCGCCGCGAGGTCGGGCAGCTCCGCCTCCTCGACGCCACCGAGGACGTCCTGCGCCAGGCGCACCTTGTCGAGCGGCGGGATGCTGCTGTCGAGAACGGCGGCGGTGCCGGCGCGCAGCGCTTCGTCCTCGTTGCGCTCGAGCGCCGTCGTCAGCACCGGCGCCAGCAGGAGCAGGCCGAGGACGACGCCCGCATGGCGCGCTGCGAGGGTCCAGCCGCCGTGGACCACCTGCTCGGCGCGGCCCGCGAGCGCGCGCTCGGTGAGGGCCGCGAGCGCGAGGCCGAGGCCGGCGCCGACGAGGAGCTGCGGCGGAATCGTCCAGCCCCAGCCGGCCCGGGGCAGGAGCGCGAGGCCCGCCAACCCGCCGGCGATGAGCACGATCCCCGTCGCGATGCGCATGCCGCGGCCGACCGACGCCGGGGCGAGGCGGGCGGCGGCGATCGCGGCGAGCGGCATCGCGGTGACGACCAGCCCGGCCGCCGCAGGGCGGCATGCGCCAGCCCTCGACGAGCAGGAGCACGAGCAGGAAGAGCGCCGCCACGAGCGCGCCGGACAGGAGGAGCAGGGCGGCGTTCGCGGTCAGGTGCGGCCGCCCGGCCGGCGCCGGCAACGGTGTCGCCGTCACGCCCCGGAGCGCCACCAGGGCGACGAGCGCGAGCGGCACCTGGACGAGGAAGATCGACTCCCAGCCGAGCGCCTGGGTGAGGACGCCGCCCGCGGCCGGGCCGAGCGCCGCGCCGATGACTCCCGCGGCGACCCACGCGCGCGCGGCTCGGGCGTCGCTGCCGGTCGTCTCGGAGAGGAGGTCGAGCGCGGCCGTGACGATGAGCGCCCCGCCGACGGCCTGGACGCAGCGCGCCGCCAGCAGGACGGCGAACGACGGTGCGATCCCGCACACGAGCGAGGCGGCCGCGAACACGACGGTGCCGATGGCGAACGCCGCCACGGGCCGCCTCCTGGCGACGTAGGCGGCCGGAACGGCGGTGGCGGCGAGCACGAGGTTGTACGAGGTCAGCACCCACGCCACCGTCGTCACCTCGACGTCGAACTCCCGCAGCAGCTCGGGCAGCGCCAGCGTGACGACCGAGGAGTCCGCCAGCGCGAGCCCGATCGCCAGCGCGAGCAGCCCGGAGCGCATCCGGCAAGTCTAGGTCGGCGCAGCGGTCACGAGCGCGAGCGTGAAACCGTCCCAGCCCTTGCCGCCGACGGTCTGGATCGCGGTCGCCTCGACCCGGGCGTCGGCGGCGACGAGGTCGAAGAAGCGGCGGACGCCACGCACGCGCGGATCGCTGCTGTCCGGCTCGGCGACCCCTCCTCCGCGAACGACGTTGTCGGCCACGATCAGCGTCCCCTGACGGGCGAGCCCGAGCACACACTCGAGGTACTCCGCGCTCTCGGCCTTGTCGGCGTCGAGGAAGATCAGGTCGAACGGCCCGTCGAGCAGCGGCAGGCGTCTCGAGCGCCGGGCCGACGCGCACCTCGACGACGCCGGCCAGGCCGGCGGCCGCGAGGTTCGCACGCGCCGCGGCTGCAGCCGCCCCGTCGACCTCGAGCGTGACCAGGCGGCCGCCGGGCGGCAGCGCTCGCGCAAGCCAGATCGTGCTGTAGCCGGCCAGCGTGCCGACCTCCAGGATGCGCCGGGCGCGGATCGCCCGGGCGAGCAGGTGGAGCAGCTTGCCCTGCGGCGGCGAGACGGCGCCGTCGGCCGCGGCGGCGTCGAGCGCAGGATCGGTCTCCACGAGCCGGGCGACGAAGTAGCGGTCGACCTCGGCCCAGCCGGGCCCAGCCGACCCGACCTCGCTCAATCCGCCCGCACCCGGACGACCGTGATCCCCCAGGCCTCGCCCGACTCGAAGAGCGCGTCCGGATCGACGTCGTCGCGCCAGCCGAGGAAGTGGCGCTCGGGGTTGTCGGCGGTCGCGCCCATGACGGCGAGCCGCTCGGCCGGAGCCTCGGCCTCTTCCCCGCGCTCGAGCTCCTCGAGGCGGCGCTCGGCCTCCTCCGCTGCCGGTCCCTCCATGTAGCCGCGCGGCACCTACTTCACCGCCGTCAGGAAGGCGTGGGAACTCCGCACGACGCCGTCGCCGGCCTCGGCCTTGCCGCGCAGGTGGGAGCGGAAGCGCTCGGCCTCGGCCGGGTCGAGCACGGAGTCGATCGCCTCAGCCAGTGAGGGGACGAGGGGATTGCCGGGGCTGCGCTCACGCGTGTCCCAGTCGTGCACCGGCGGGCTCGGGAGGACGTCGTAGCGCGCGTCGAGATGCACCTCGCCGAAGCCGGCCCGCTCGGCCCAGCCCGGCATGTCCTCGGCACGGAAGTTGTGCATCGCGTCGCCGGTGCCGGCGTGGATCGCGGCGAAGACTGCCTTCACCCGGTCGGCGAGCTCGCGCACTGGCGTCACGTCGTATGGCCCCCACCGGTCCTCCGGGCCGGGGTACTCGAACGAGTTGAGGGGCTCGAAGAGCGAGACGCGACCGCCCGGCCGCAGCACGCGGCGGAACTCGCGGAACGCGGCGTCGCGGTCGTCGACGTAGATGAGCACCGAGCGGAGCGTGACGACGTCGACGGACTCGTCGTCGATCGCGTCGAGGTCGGTCGCCCCGGCGCGGACGAAGCGGCAGCGCTCGTCGCCGTCCGCGATCTCCTCGCAGCGGTCGAGGAGGTCCTGCGAGATGTCGCTGAAGACGACGCGGCCGTCGCGGCCGACCCGCTCGAGCGCGCCGAAGGCGATCAGCCCGTCGCCGCAGCCGACGTCGAGCACGGTGTCACCCTCCTCGACGTGCGCGCCGTCGAGCACGCGGTCCCGAATCGGCGCGAGGTGGCGAAGCATCTCGTCGAACGCGGCGTCGTCCCCGCCGTGCCGGGTCTCGAGCAACCACGTCGCCCACCTGTCGCGGACGGCGGCCACGTCAGGCCTCGGCGAGGAGCGCCTGCAGGTCGAGCGGCTGCGTGAAGATCGCCACCTCGCCGTCCGCCGTCCGCGGCCACTCCTCGCGCGGCCGATCGCGGTAGAGCTCGACCCCGTTGCCGTCGGGGTCGTCGAGGTAGATCGCCTCGCTGACGCCGTGATCGGCGGCGCCTGTGATCGGCACCTCGGCCTCGACGACCCGTCGGAGCGCATCGGCGAGGGTGCGCCGGTCCGGGTAGCGGATCGCAGAGTGGTAGAGGCCCGTGTGGCCCGGCGGCGGCGGCGAGCCGCCCGCGCTCTCCCACGTGTTCAGGCCGATGTGATGGTGGTACCCGCCGGCCGAGATGAACGCCGCCTGCTCGCCCATCCGCGCCTGCAGCTCGAAGCCGAGAACGCCGCAGTAGAAGCCGAGCGCGCGGTCGAGGTCCGCCACCTTCAGGTGGACGTGACCGATGTCGACGCGCGGATCGAGCGGGGCGGCGCTCACGCCCGAACCTTAGAGATTCAGACGCGGGCGAGATACGCGCAGAGACTGCGGACGCCCGGCAGCGGCGACCGCGCCCGCTTGGCGACCACGAAGCGGCCGTCGTCGAGCTCGACGAACTCGCCGACGTCGGGGGCTGTGCCGTCGCGATCGAGCAGGCTGTACCCGCCGGCGCTCGGCACGAAGAGCTGGTGGGAGCTCCTCGTCGACCGCCTCGGCGGCGATCTTGGCCTCCAGCTCCTGCTCGAGCCAGGCGGCCTCGGCAGTCGCCTGCGCGAGCCGGCTGTCGCGGTCGGTGAGCTCGCGCCGCAGCTCGGCGACGTCGGTCTCGAGCTCCCCGGTGCGCTCGTTCGCGTGCTCTGTGAGCAGCGTCGCCGCCGCGAGCTCGACGTCCTTCCGGTCGAGCTCGTCGCGCAGCGTCGCGAGCTCGGCTGCGAGCCCGCCGACGCGGCCGGCCTCCGTGCGCACGTGCTGCTCCTCGGCCTCGATGCGAGCGAGGTCGAGCGTCGCCGCGACGAGGCGCTGCTCGGTGTCGGTGAGCCGTCGACTGCAGATTCTCGAGCTCCGTCTGGAGCGCGGCCGTCCGCTCGCCGGCACGCCGGCTGACGACGCTCGCCTCGGCGAGCTCGTCGTCGCGCTGGCCGAGCGTCGCCCGGTAGTACTCGGCCTCCGTCTCGGCGCGCGCGAGGCGGTTCTCGGCGCGGGCCACCTCGGCGCGCAGCCTGTCGAGCTCCGGCTGCAGGCTCGGTATCGGCTGCGGTGCGGCAACCGACTGCGGCGCTCGGCCGCCCGTCGTGCCTCGGCGAGCTCCGCGTCGCGCTCGGCCAGCGAGGCGCGCACCTCCTGCAGCTCGCTCTCCACCCGGACGAGCTCGGCCTCGTTCGTCTCGCGCGACGCGGCCGTCTCGGCCTCGAGCGCGGCGATCGACTCGGACTGCGTCGCCAGCTCGCGCTCCTTCGCGGCCAGCGAGTCGCCGACCTCTGCGAGGCGGGCCTCCAGCGCGTCGCGCTGCACCGTCGCCGCCTGGAGCTCGGCGGCTGCCTCGGCGGAACGGCCGGCCGAACGACCGGCCTCGGCGAGCGCGGTGCGCAGCTCGACGCCTTCGGCCTGGAGCCGGTCGAGCTCGGCCTGGAGCTGCGGATCGGGCTGCGCCGCCGCCGCGCGAGCGGCCTCGAGCTCTCCTTCGAGCTGCCCGTACGCGTCGCGCAGCCGTGCGAGCTCCGCCTCGGTCTCGGGATCCGGCACGGTCTCGCGGCTCGGCCGGGACGCTCGCGAGGTGGGCCTCGAGCTCCTGCACGCGCATCGTGAGCCCCTCGCGCTCGGCGTGCAGCTGGTGCACCTGGGCATCCAGCGCAGCGTGCGCGTCGCGCAGCCGGGCCAACTCCGCCTCGGCCTCGGGGTCCAGAACGATCACCGGCTCGGCCGGCATCGCCGCGAGCTGTGCCTCGAGCTCATGAACACGCGCGGCGAGGGAATCGCGCTCCGCATGCAGCTCCCGTACCTGTGTGTCGAGGCCGGCGTGCGCCTCGCGCAGCCGTGCGAGCTCCGCCTCCGCTTCGGGATCCGGGGCCGTCTCGGGCGGCAGCGCTCGCGAGCTGCGCCTCGAGCTCCCCGACGCGTGCGGCGAGCGTCTCTCGCTCTGCTGTCGCGGCCTCGAGCTGCGCGCGGGCGTCGCCGAGGCGAGCGGTCGCCTGCCCGACGACGTTGGCGAGCTTCGCCTCGCGGAGCGCGAGCTCGGCCTCGAGCTCGCTGACGCGGTCGCTCCCGGGTCGGTCGCCTGCACAGAGTCGGTCGCCTGCACGAGCGGGCTCGCGGCGCGGCGCAGGCGACCACGGGCGCCTCCGGCGCCACCGTCGGCGGCTCCGGATTGGGTTCTACCTGGGGCGGCGGCTCGGGCTGTGGCGCGTCGCCGTCCGCGCGGACGACGCGCAGTCCGGCGGCCGGCTCCGGCGGCGTGTCGGCAGCGGGGGCGGCTCCGCCCGGTGGGCGCTGGAGCCCGAAGCTGATGCCGTACTCCGTCTTCAGCAGGCCGCCGTGCTGCTCCGCGAGCGCGTTCGCGACGGCGCCGGGCGAGACGTAGCCGAGCTCGACCAGGAGCTCGCCCAGCGGGCCGGCTCGTGCGCTGCTGCTCGGCGAGCGCATGCTCCAGCGCCTCGGCGGTGAGCAGGCCCTCATCGACCATGAGCTGTCCGAGCTGTCTGCGATCGCCTTGGGCGGCGTCTACCGGGCTGTTGTCAGCCGACACCTGGCTCTTATCGGCCGTTCGGCGGGATCCCTGAAGAGAGGGATGTTGGCGGCTCAGGCCCGCTCGCCGGCCAGCGTCCAGAGCACGAAGGCGAGCCAGTGGACGCCGATCACGTCCGTCTGGATGCCGAGCACGAGCACGGCCGCGAGCGCGGCCGCCGAGCCACGGCGCCCTGGGCAGCAGCCGCCACAGCAGCGAGAGGTTCCACGCGAGGAAGAGGAGCATGCCGACGAGCCCCAGCTCGACCCCGAGCTCGGTGTACGTCGACTCGCCGGCCTTGATCTCGGCGCCGGTTCGCTTCGCGGTCACGCCGGCGTTCCCGAGCCCGTAGCCCCACGGGTGGCGAAGAACCGTCTCGATCCCGTCCCGGAGGTTGTCCAGGTGGCTGTCGATCGAGGACTCGCTGGGGCTGAACGGATCGCCGCTCGTCTCCTCCTCCTGGCCGCCGGCGCGCTGGATCTCGAGCTCGGCCGGGGTGAAGCGCGTCTCCGGCGCGATGTCCGGATAGGCCCGGATGAAGAAGAACGCGGCCGCCACGAGCACGCCGGCGGCGGCGACCGGCCACCAGCTCCGCAGCGCGTAGGCGAGCACGACGAGAGCGAAGACGAGTGCAGCGATCGTCGTCCGCGAGTACGTGAAGAGCAGCGCGACGAGCAGCAGCCCGCTCAGAGCCGAGAACCAGCGCGAGCGCTGCCACGTCGTCGCGACGAGGATCGCGACCAGCAGCAGGTAGGCCGTCGCGAGCGGGCTGAGGAAGGTCGAGACGAGACGGCGGAGCGGCCGCTCGTCGCCGGGGTTGTAGACGAAGTTCTCCGGGAGGCCGGAGAGGCCACGGTAGTCGAGCCCGAGCTGCTCCTCGAACCAGCCGGGCACGCCCGAGTCGCGCCAGAACTGCAGCGAGACGGCGTAGATGTCGACGAGCCCCCAGAGGGCGACGGCGGCCGCCGTGGCGAGGACGAGTGCCGCGATCCGGCGCAGCTCGGCGCGGTCGAAGTCAGGCTGCGGCCGAGGACGTACGCGGCGACCGGCGTGAGCGCGTGCCGGGCGCCGAAGACGATGCCCCGCGCAGAGGCCTCACCGCCGAGCCAGTCCTGCGGGATGAGCGCGTAGAGGACGACGGTCGCCGCGAACGCGAACGCGAGCCAGTCGGTCGCGATCGGCGTGAACGGGAGGCCCCGCGCGCGCCAGACGACGTAGCCGAGCGCGACGGCGAGCAGGATCTCCTTCCACGCCGACACGACGTCGAGCGCCGTCCCGCGGACGCCGAGCTCCCACAGCTTCGCCATGACGAGGTTGTGGAACGGGAGGCCGACGATGAGCGCGTACAGCGCGTACCGCGGGATGCGATCGGAGCGCCTGTCGTCAGGGCTCGGCGGGCCGGCCTGACGGCCCGCGCGCCGTTCTGCAGCGAGCTACTCAACGATCGCCACCAGCGTCATCCCGAAGTTGACGAAGCGCGCCCCCTCCGGGAAGAGCTCCTCGAGATCGCCGGGGCCGAGCAGGTGGTTCTCCTTCGCCCAGGGCTTGCGCGCGAGGTCGTAGGCGCGGTGCGCGGCCGCCTCGGGCAGCCAGTGGACGAGCGGCAGGCGGGTGTGCACCTCGATCGGGAACCAGCGGTTCGGCGTCGTGACGAAGGCGCGCCGCGCCACGCGCAGCAGCTCGTCCACGAAGCGCTGCTGCTCCGGCCGGGCGCCGACGTGCTCGATCACGGCGTTCGAGAAGACGACGTCGAACTGCGCCGTCGCCGAAGGGGAGCTCGAGCGCGTCGCCCTGCACGTAGCTCGCCGCCGGGTAGCGCTCCGAGAAGGCCCGCCCCTCGTGCTGGCCGAGCGCCGTGATCCGGTCGGGCCACGGGTAGAGCTCCTCGAAGAAGTTGAGCGTGCCGCAGCCGGCGCCGGCCCCGAAGCCGACGTCGTCGACTCCCACGTCGAGCACCGTCGTCTCCGCCGTCGGCCGCATCGTCTCCATGAAGAGGCCGAACTTGCGCCGCCGCGAGCGGAGCGAGATGGCGTCGGCGAGTCGCATCAGGTCGCAACAGTAAGCTCGGCGCGCGATGGTCGCCGATGCCGTCAAGCCGCGTGGCCTGTACTCCCTGCGGCTGAGCGCACGCGGCGACGCGTACCGGACGCCGCTGCCGGGCGGCGGCGCACGGAGAGGCCTGGCAGCGCCACGACGGCGTCGTCCTCCTGCGCGCCGGCGACGAGGCGGGGCTGCAGCTGCTCCGCTTCATGCTCGCCCTCGACCACGATCACACCGAGTTCGTCCGCCGCTTCCGCTCCGACCCGCTGCTCGGACGCTCGCTCCGCGAGCTCCAGGGACTGCGGCCGCTGCGGCTCGCGACGGTCACGCAGGCGGTCGTGCGCGCGGTGTGCGGGCAGCAGATCGAGGTGCGGCGGGCCCGCGCGATCGAGCGGGCGATCCTGCGCGCGTGCGGGCCGACGCCGACGCGCGAGGCGGTCGGGGCGCTGTCGCCCGCGCAGCTGCGGCGGCTGGGACTCGGCACGGCGCGCGCGTCGACGCTCGTCCGGCTCTGCCGGAGCCTCGATCTCGAGCGCCTGCGCGACGCTCCCGCCCGAGGCGGTCGAGGCGCGGCTTCTGCGCGAGCGGGGCATCGGGCCGTGGTCGCTCGGCGTGATCGGGCTCGAGGGCCTCGGCAGCTACCGCTACGGGTTCGTCGGCGATCTCGGGCTGATCAAGCTCTGCTCGGCGCTCCGCGGGCGCTGGGTCGAGGGCTGGGAGACGGCGGAGCTGCTCGCGCCGTACGAGGAGTGGGCCGGGCTCGCGGGCGTCTACCTGCATGCGGGGCTGGACGGCCGGGCTCGTTCCCGGCGCGAGCGCCGACCGTGCGCGGCTCGTCCGCCTCGAGTCTCGACGCGCCGCCTGAGGCTCATACACTCCGACTCATGGTCGACGAGCGGCGGATCGCGATTCTCGGCGCCGGGCGGATCGGCGAGGCGCTCATCCAGGGGCTGCTCTCCTCCGGCTGGCGCGAGCGCGGCGACATCAGCGCCTCGACGCGCCGCGAGGAGCGCGTGGCCGAGCTGCGCGAGCGGCACGGCATCGAGGCCACGCGGTCGAACGCCGAGGCGGTGGCCGGAGCGGCCCTCGTCGTGATCGCGGTCAAGCCGCAGGACATCGAGACCCTCCTCGGCGAGATCGGGCCGCTGATCCAGCCGGAGCAGACCGTGCTCACGATCGCGGCCGCGATCCCGACGGCGGCGATCGAGCGGCATCTCACCGACAGCGTCCCGGTCGTGCGCGCGATGCCGAACACGCCGTCGACGGTGCACGAGGGCATCGCCGGCATCTGCGCCGGCGCGCACGCCGAGCGAGGAGCACCTCGCCCTCGCGGAGGAGGCCCTGAGGCACCTCGGTGGCGTCGTCCGGGTGTCCGAGCCGCAGATGGACGCGGTCACGGCGGTCTCGGGCTCCGGCCCCGCCTACTTCGCGCTGCTCGCCGAGGCGATGATCGAGGCCGGGATCCTGCTCGGGCTCGCCCGTGAGGTCGCGACGCAGCTCGTCGTCCAGACGATGCTCGGCACGGCGAAGCAGCTGCGCGACGAGAAGATGCATCCGGTCGAGCTCCGCGAGATGGTCACCTCGCCCGGCGGCACGACGATCGCCGCGATCCGCGAGCTCGAGCAGGCCGGCGTGCGCGCCGCGTTCCTGAACGCGATCCAGGCGGCGATGGACCGGTCGAAAGAGCTCGCGCGCGGCGACGACGGATGACGGTCGACATCCGCGTCGTGGACGACCCGGCACACGCCGCTGCGGAGCTGCTCGCCGAGGCGGCGGTCGCGGGCGCGCAGCTCGCGCTCTGCGGCGGCTCCAGCGTCGGCGCGGCCTACCGGGCCGCGGCGCGGCTGCAGCCACGCTGGCGCGACGTGCACGTCTGGTTCGGCGACGAGCGCGTCGTGCCGCCGGACGACGAGCGCTCGAACTACCGGCTCGTGCGCGAGACGCTGCTCGACGGGCTCGCGGTGCCGCCGCACGTCCATCGCATCCGCGGCGAGCTCGGCGCCGAGGAGGCGGCGGCGCGCTACGACGAGGAGCTCGACGGCGTCACGCTCGACCTCGCGCTGAACGGGATCGGCGCGGACGGCCACACCGCGTCGCTCTTCCCGGGCGCGCCGGCGCTGCAGGAGCGGACACGGCGCGCGGTCGCGGCCGAGCCGGGGCTCGAGCCGCTCGTGCCGCGCGTGACGCTGACCCCACCGGTCTTCGCGGCGGCGGGCCTGCTCGTCTACCTCGTCGCGGGCGAGGGGAAGGCCGAGGCTGTCCGCCGCGCGTTCGCCGACGAGCCGAGCCCGGAGACGCCGGCCAGCGTCGTCCGCGGCCGCACCACGATCGCGCTCCTGGACCGACCGGCCGCAGCTCTCCTCAGCACCTAGAGCCACGTCCCTTCCGGAGCCGTCTCCGAGGGACGTGTCCAGGGACTGTCCCCGGACACGTCCCGAGCGGACGTGTCGGGGGAGCAACAATTCTGCAACTTTCTTTCCACAGCGCCTGCGGCTCAGGGAAGGAGCGGCGACTCGAGCTCGGCGGCCATCCCGCGCCGCTGCGCGAGCGCCTGCAGCACGAGCACCGTGTCTGCGACGGGGATGTCCTCGAGGTACTCCGTCCGCGTCTCGAACGACTCGAGCACGTCCTCGACCGCCTGCGTGTAGCCGACGACGTCCTCCGCGGCGATGAACGCGAGCGCGTCCGCGACCTCGTTCGGGAACTCCGCGCTCGTCCGCGCGTGGTCGGCGTGGACGCGGGCGTCCGTCCCAGTCGCCCAGGACGAGAGCGGCGAGCGCGGCGGCGTAGCGGCCGATCGGCGAGTCCGACTCGCCTGCGCCTGCCTCGAGCGCCCAGCGCGCCTCGTCGGCCGCGCCGTCCCAGTCGCCGGCGAGGATGCGGGCCTTGAGCGCGCCGATCGGCCGGCCCCAGCTGCCCGGCGGCGCGTGCTCCCAGCTGTCGCGGTAGCGGTCGGCGGCGCGGGCGAACCACTCGCGGCCATCCGCCCCCGGCCATCAGCGCCGAGAGACCCGCTGCGCCGGCCGCATTGCCCATCCGCGTCAGCTGCCGCTGGCGCGCATCGGGATCGTCCGGCAGGCGCCGCTCGCCGTCCTCGTAGCGCTCGCGCGCCCGACGCTGCAGCTCGTCCCAGTCGGGCATGTCGGGAAGTATCCCGCTCCGTGCCTGCCGCCCGGGCCGGTGAAAATCGGTTATGCTGCGTGCAGCGCAGTTCGTGGCGGAGAAGCTCTACGAGCGCGCGAAACCTCAGAGGTAGCGGCACGGAGAACGTGCTGCGCACATGTCAGAAGCGACACTGAACCCGACACTCACGTCGGACGCAGCCGAGAGCCTGGCGGCCGACGCGCTCCGAGCACAGGAATGGGCAGGGGAGCCCTTCCTCCATCCCGACGAGGACGCCGGCGAGGTCCTTGCGCCCGGGACGGCCCGCGCGGCCGCGCTCGAGGAGGCGCTCGCCGAGATGGCCGCGGGACGACGTCTGCCCTCGCCGCGCTGGAAGGTGCGCTTCGGGCTCATGCTCGGGCTCGAGCGGGTGCTCTCGTCGAAGCCGCCGGCGACGGCCGCGGGAACCGAGCTCCGCAAGCACCAGATCGACGCGCTCGCCGGCATGCTCACGGAGCTGATCGCCGCGACGCAGCGCGACGCGACCGAGGACGAGAACGGCAACGGCCACGTCGCCGAGGCCGAGCTCGAGGCCGAGGAGCTCGAGGAAGAGGAGGAGCTCCAGGCGGGCGACGTCGCCGAGAGCGGCGACGACGAGGACGAGCTCGAGTTCGCGGGTGAGGATCCCGGCGCGCTCCGCCGCTACCGCTTCCGCCATCCGACCGCCTCCGGCAAGACGATCGCGGCGGCCGGGTTCGTCGAGTCGGCCCGGACGCTCGGCGTGCTGATCCTCACCCACCGCCGCCTGCTCGTCTCCCAGTTCACGCGCGACCTCACGACGGAGGGTTACGGCGACCAGCTCACGCCCGTGATCGAGCGCGGCGCCGAGCCGCTCCGCCCGAACCCGATCACGATCCAGACCTACGCCTGGTTCGCCCGCCACGTCGGCTCGATCTCGCGCGACGCGTACCAGCTCGTCATCTGCGACGAGGCCCACACGGCGCTCGGCGAGAAGACGAGCGCGGCGATCCGCAGCTTCCCGGAGCCGATCTACATCGGCATGACCGCGACGGAGCAGCTGATCGCGAAGCAGGTCTCCGACGTCTTCCCCGCCTCGGTCGACGACCTGCCGCTGAGCGACGCCGCCCGCCGCGGCCTGATCGCCCCGCTCCGGTGCCTGCGCGTGCCGCCCGCGGCCGCCATCAACTCGGTGCCGATCGTCGGCGGCGACTTCGAGGAGCGCGCACTGGCCGCGGCTCTCGACCACCAGGCCCTGAACCAGGCCGCCGCGAGCCTCTACCGCCATCTCTTCGACTCGACCCCCGGCATCGTCTACGCCGCCGGCGTCGACCACGCCTACAACCTCGCCCAGGAGTTCCGGGCCGCCGGGATGAAGGCCGAGGCGGTCTCGGGTCGCACGCCGCCCGTCCGTCTCGCCGAGACGCTCGCGGCCTACGAGCGGGGCGAGATCAACGTCCTGATCAACGCGATGCTGCTCGCCGAGGGCTGGAACTCGCCGCGCGCGACCGTCTGCATGCATCTCGCGCCGACGGCGTCCAAGCGCGTCTACCAGCAGCGGATCGGCCGCATCATGCGAACGCATCCGCGCAAGGAGGCCGGGATCGTGGTCGACTTCGTGCCGAAGTCGTCGACCCACAGCGACCGGGTCATCTCCCTGCACTCCCTGCTCGACGCGGACTTCTACCGCGAGGGCGCGCGCGTCACCCCCGCGCCGCGACGCCGCATCCAGCGCCGCGCGCGCCGCCGGCTCTCGCCGGCGCCGTGGCTCGTCCCCGTCACCCCGGACGTGGCGCGCCGGCTCGCCGTGATCCAGCGCGAGTGGCAGCGGATCGACCCGAAGTACCTCGACGAGGACGAGCAGCGCTACTGGGCCACGATCGCCGGCCGCCAGATCCGCTTCGACCAGCGCGCGGAGTTCGCGAAGAAGTTCGCCGAGGGCCGCGCGTCGAAGGCGGCGCTCGAGACCTTCCTCTCGATCTGCGCCGCCGAGAACCCGAACCGGCGCCTGCGCATGACCGCGCTCCAGGATCGCGTCTCGATGACGGTCGAGCGCGCCGACTTCGACGACCTCGTCACCCTCGTCTCCCAGGCGCCGCCGTGGGAGAAGGATCGCGCCGCCGGCGTCCGGATCCTGCTCCGCGCCATCGGCGAGGGCAAGGCGAACGCGCCCGACCAGATCCTCCAGCGCTGGACCTGGCGGCTCGCCAAGGCGACCCGGAAGCTGCAGGACCGGCGCGCGAGCGCGGAGTTCCCGGAGGCGAAGCGGCTGCTCGGCGCGGTCGCGAACTCGCGCGGCCACCGGCACGAGGAGAACGTCGGCCGGCTCGTGCAGGTGGCGAAGGCGATGCCGCTCGAGGTCGGCGCCGCGCTCCTGGCCTCGGCGGACGGGTACACGCCACGCGCGAACGGAGCGCTCGATCGGGCGCGCGAGGAGCTCGGCGAGACCGGGGCGATCGCGAACGCGCTCGCCGACAACCTGCCCGCGCCGAAGGCGACGACCCGCAAGTCCCGCCGGCGCCGCAGGCGCAAGAAGGGCGGCGCCGCGCCCGAGCAGCAGCAGAACGGCGAGACGGCGACGACGGCACCGGAGGCCGCGAGCGCCGAGTCGACCAACGGGAGCGCGCCGGCCGAGGACGCGCCTGCCAAGCCCCGCCGGCGACGCCGGCGGAAGCCCTCCTCGAACGGCGGGGGCGGCAACGGCGAGTCGCCGGCGACCGGCGCGTCGCCCGAGAACGTAACGCCCGCGTAATTTCGGCTCGCTAGCGTTTCCGGGCGTGCTGCTGCTGCTCGGGATCGGCTTCGTCGCTGGGCTCGTCACGGCTCTCTCGCCGTGCGTGCTGCCGGTGCTCCCGATCGTCCTCGCGGGCGGCGCCACGGGTCGCCGGCCCGCTCGCGATCATCGCCGGCATCGTCCTCAGCTTCACCGTGTTCACGCTCTTCGCCGCATGGCTGCTCGACCTCGCCGGGCTGCCCGCAGACCTGCTGCGGAACCTCGCGATCGCGCTGCTCTTCCTCGTCGCGCTGACGCTGCTCTCGCCGCGCGTCGGCGAGCTCGTCGCCCGGCCGCTCGTCCGCCTGACGCGGCGTCCTGCGGGCGACCTCGGCGGCGGCTTCTTCCTCGGCGCGAGCCTTGGTCTCGTCTTCGTGCCGTGCGCCGGTCCGGTGCTCGCGGCGGTGACCGTGATCGCCGCCAACCGCGACGTCGGCCTCGACGGAGTCCTCCTGACGCTCTCGTACGCGCTCGGGGCCGCGGTGCCGATGCTCGCGATCGCGCTGCTCGGCCAGCGCGCCTCGCAGAGCCTCAAGCTGCGCGCCGAGACCGTGCGGCGTGCAGCCGGCGTGCTCGTCGGCGTGGCCGCGCTCGCGATCGCGTTCGGCATCGACCGCGACCTCCAGACCGCCGTGCCCGGCTACACCGAGGCCCTGCAGGAGCGCTTCGAGGACTCGAACGCGGCGCAGCGCGAGCTCGAGGAGCTGACCGGCGCGCGCGAGCCGGAGCCCGTCGACGCGGCGGCGGACGGCTCGGCGCTGCGTGACTTCGGGCCGGCGCCCGAGTTCCGCAACGTCGCGAGCTGGCTCAACTCCGAGCCGCTGACCCTCGCGGGCCTGCGCGGCCAGGTCGTCCTGATCGACTTCTGGACCTACTCGTGCATCAACTGCCTGCGGACGCTGCCGTACCTCAAGGAGTGGGACCGCCGCTACCGCGACCAGCGGCCTGACGATCGTCGGCGTCCACTCGCCCGAGTTCGCGTTCGAGCGCGTGGAGTCGAACGTGCGCGAGAACGCCGGCGACCTCGGCGTCCGGTACCCGATCGCGCTCGACAACGACTTCGGCACGTGGTCGGCGTGGCACAACCGCTACTGGCCGGCGAAGTACCTGATCGACCGCGCCGGGCACATCCGCTACTACCACTTCGGCGAGGGCGAGTACGCCCAGACGGAGGCCGCGATCCGGACACTCCTCGGAGACGGCCTGCCGCCGGCCTCGAACGCCGAGGAGGCGGAGAGCGACGGTCCGCTGATCACGCCGGAGACCTACCTCGGCTTCCAGCGGCTCGCCCGCTATGGCGGCGAGGCCGTCGTCCCGGGCGTCGAGCGGCGCTACGAGCTCCCGCGGAAGCTCTACGCGAGCGAGTTCGCCTTCGGCGGCACCTGGCGGGTCGAGGACGAGCGAGCGGTCGCCGGCCGTGACGCGCGCCTTCGCCTCGCCTACCGCGCCCGCGATGTCTTCCTCGTTCTCTCCGGCACGGGAGAGGTGGAGGTGCTGGTCGACGGCAAGCCCGAGCGGCGCGTCAAGGTCCGCGGCGACCGGCTCTACACGCTCGTCGAACGCGAGCGCGGCGGGAACCACGTGCTCGAGCTGCGCTTCGAGCCGGGCCTGGCCGCCTACGCCTTCACGTTCGGTTAGGCTCGTCCCGGTGGACGTCGCCGCGTACGCCGCCGCGCCCGAGCGCTACGAGCGCATGCCGATCGCGCGCAGCGGCCGCAGCGGGCTGCAGCTGCCGCGCATCTCGCTCGGCCTCTGGCACAACTTCGGCCACGACCGACCCTACGAGGCCGCCTACGCGATCGCGAAGCGAGCCTTCGACCTCGGCATCTTCCACTTCGACCTCGCGAACAACTACGGCCCGCCCTACGGCTCGGCGGAGGAGAACTTCGGCCGCATGCTGCGAGACGGCCTCGGCGCCTACCGCGACGAGCTGATCGTCTCCACCAAGGCGGGCTACGACATGTGGCCCGGCCCGTACGGCGAGTGGGGCTCCCGCAAGTACCTGCTCGCGAGCCTCGACCAGTCGCTGCGCCGGATGGGGCTCGACTACGTCGACATCTTCTACTCGCACCGCTTCGACCCGGAGACGCCGCTCGAGGAGACGATGGGCGCGCTCGACACGGCCGTTCGGCAGGGCAAGGCGCTCTACGCGGGCATCTCCTCCTACTCCGCCGCGAAGACCGCGGAGGCCGCGGCGATCATGCGCGCGCTCGGGACGCCGATCGTGATCCACCAGCCGTCGTACTCGATGCTGAACCGCTGGATCGAGCCGGAGCTGCTCGACACGCTCGAGACGGAGGGGATCGGCTGCATCGCCTTCTCGCCGCTCGCGCAGGGCCTCCTGACCGACCGCTACCTCCACGGCATCCCGGAGGGCTCGCGCGCGAGCCGCGACACCTCGCTCTCGCCCGAGCAGCTGACCGAGGAGACGCTCGGGAAGATCAGGGCGCTCAACGAGGTCGCGGCCGGCCGCGGCCAGTCGCTCGCGCAGCTCGCGCTCGCGTGGGTGCTGCGCGACGCGCGGGTCACCTCGGCGCTGATCGGCGCGAGCAGCGTCGAGCAGCTCGAGGCGAACGTGGCCGCGCTGGACAGCCTCGAGCTCTCGCCCGACGAGCTCGAGGAGATCGACCGCCACGCGACCGAGAGCGAGATCAACATCTGGGCCCGGTCGAGCGCGGTCTGATGCGACGCCAGGTGCCGCAACCGGCGGGCGTCGTCCGGCCCAAGGCGCCGTACTCGTCGGTCGTCGTCGACGGCGACCTCGTGTTCACGGCCGGTCAGGTCGGCTTCGACGAGCAGGGCGAGCTCGTCGAGGGCGGCATCGAGGCCCAGGTCCGGCGCACGCTCGAGAACCTCGTCGCCTGTCTCGAGGCGGCCGGGTGCGGCACCGCGGACGTGCTGAAGGTGAACGCGTACCTCGCCGACCTCGGCCACTTCGAGCAGTACAACGCGGTCTATCGCGAGTTCTTCGGCGAGCCGTACCCGGCGCGCACGACCGTCGGCGCGCTCCTGCCGGGCGGGATCCTCGTCGAGATCGAGGCGGTCGCGCGCCTGCCGTCGTGAGCCAGCTCGACGTCGCGACGCCGGCGCCGATCGTCGACCTCGACAGGCTGGAGCAGAACCTCGCGCGGTGGCAGCGGCACTGCGACGAGCTCGGGCTCCGCAACCGGCCGCACATCAAGACCCACAAGTGCGTCGAGATCGCCCGCCGCCAGGTCGAGCTCGGCGCGACCGGCGTCACGTGCCAGACGCTCGGCGAGGCCGAGCTGATGGCCGAAGCCGGCCTCGACGACCTCCTGCTGGCGACGAACGTCGTCGGCGACCGCAAGGTCGCGCGCCTCGCCGAGCTGCTCGAACGGACGACCGTGACCGTCGTCGCCGACCACGCCGGTCTGCTGCCCGGGCTCGAGCGCGCCGCCGCAGGGCGAGAGCTGCGCCGTGCTCGTCGAGTGCGACACCGGTCTCGGGCGCACCGGTGTCCCGACGCCGGAGGCCGCCGCCGACCTGGCCGAGCAGATCGCGCGCCGTCCCCCGCTCCGCTTCGCCGGCTTCACGACGTACCCCTCGCTCCCCGGTCGCGCGGGACTTCCTCGCGCGGGCCGTCGCGGAAGCGACGCGACGCGGGCTCGAGGTGGAGACCGTCTCGGCGGGCGGGACGCCGACGATGTGGTCGGCCGGCGAGCTGCGGCCGACCGTGACGGAGTACCGGATCGGGACCTACGTGTTCCACGACCGCATGACGGTCGAGGCGGGTGCCGCCGGGCTGGAGGACGTCGCGCTGACCGTGTGCGCCACCGTCGTCAGCCGCCCCGCGCCCGGGCGGGCCATCCTCGACGCGGGCTCGAAGGCGCTCTCGTCGGACCGGTCGGGCGAGCCCGGCCACGGCCTCGTGCTCGAGGCGCCGTCCTCGCAGCTCGTCCGGCTGAACGAGGAGCACGGCTACGTCGAGCTCGCCGACGGCGACGAGCTCGAGCTCGGCCAGCAGGTGCGCATCGTGCCGAACCACGCCTGCGTCGTCGCGAACCTCTTCGACGAGCTCACCGTCGTCGCGGACGGCGCCGTCGCCGGCACCTGGCGCGTCGACCGCCGCCGCTGAGCTACTGGTCGCGGGGCGGCTCGCCCTCGCCGGTCTCGGCGTCGCGCTCGCGGAGGAAGCGCGTCAGCTCGGCGGCGAGCGAGTCCCCCGAGGGGAGATCCTCGTGCTCCTCGAGATCGAGGTCGTCGGTGCGCCGCTCGAGCTCCGCGACGTACTCGGCCGTCTCGGGATCGCCGGCGACGGCCTCGGTCACCTGCGCGGCGTAGGTCTCCTCGGCCTCGGACAGCTCCGCCGTGTCGATCGGGATCTCCAGGAGCGCCCCGAGGCGGTCGCAGAGCGCTCGGGCGGCCCGTGGGCTCGGAGCGAGCGAGACGTAGTGCGGCACCGCCGCCCACAGGCTCGCTGCGGGCAGGCCCGCGTGGCGGCAGGCGTCCCCGAGGACGCCGACGATGCCGGTCGGGCCCTCGTAACGCGAGTGCTGGAGGCCGAGGTCGGCGACGAGCTTCGGGTCGCTCGCCGCGCCCGTGACGGGGGCGGCGCGCGTGTGCGGCACGTCGGCGAGCAACGAGCCGAGCGTGACCGCGAGCTGGACGTCGAGATCGCGCGCGAGGTCGATCACGAGCCCGCAGAACGTGCGCCAGCGCAGCGTCGGCTCGACGCCGAGCAGAAGGACGACGTCGCGCGCGCCGCCCGCGCGCGTCCAGTAGAAGGCGTTCTCGGGCCACTCGATCCGGCGCGTCAGACCCTCGTCGAGCGAGACGTGCGGCCGCGTCGACTGGAAGTCGACAAAGCCCTCGGGGTCGATCTCGGCGAACTTCTCGGCATTCCAGAGCCGGGCGAGATAGCCCGCGGCGAGCGTCGCCCCCTGTCCGCCGTCGTTCCAGCCGCGGAACGCGGCCACGAGAACGGGCCGCTCGAGCTCGGGCCTGCCGAGCATGCGGAGCTCATGGCTTGCCACCCCCGAAGTCTAGAGGCCGGTTCGGGGCGGCTGCTAGCGCTTGACGACGAAGCGGCTCGAGCCGAGCAGCTTCCCGTAGCGCGGACGCTCACGCGAGCCGAGGCCCGGCCAGACGTACCACGTGTAGACACCCGGGAGAAGCGTGTGCCGCCTGCCGCCGGAGCGCCAGCTGCGCTTGACCCGGAACTGCGGCTTCCGCGGCCAGGCCGTCAGCACCTTCACGCCGTTCCGGTGCAGCTGCACGTTGTAGTAGCGCGCGCTCGGCGCCGCCCGCCAGGCGAGCACGACGGGCGCGCGCACCGACGCCTGCGCCGGAGGCTGGTAGAGGGCGGCCTGCGGCCCGGTGGCGACGACGGTCTCGGTCACGTTGCCGGCCGCATCGGTCGCGCTCACCTCGTAGCGGTACGCGACGCCCGCGCGCACGGTCTTGTCGAGGAACCGCTCGCCGGTGCCGCTGTAGACGTGCGTCCGCTTCGCGCCGTTCACGCCCGGAACGCGCTCGATCCGAACGAGCACCGCGTCGGCAGGCTTCTGCCAGCCGATGCGGGCGACGCCGCGCGCCACGCGTGCCTTGACGGCCGCGCAGCTTCGGCGCGGTCGCGTCGTAGCCGAACGTCAGCCGCTGCTCGGCCGAGACGTTGCCGGCGACGTCCCGGCACGATCCCGCGACGGCGACGTCCTGCCGGTCCGGGCCCGCGTAGCGCGCCGCCGGGGTGCACGACGCGAGGCCGGATGCACCGTCGCTCCCCGTGAACTTGACCGTCACCGGGCGCCGGTACCAACCCTTCCCGTCGGGCGCGCGATCCGGGGACGCGGCCGCCGCGGGCGGCGTCGCGTCGAACTTGAGCGAGACGCTGCTCGACGGGCTCGTGTTGCCGGCGACGTCGCGGCAGCGTGCCCGAGACCTGGGCCGACGAGCCGTCGGGGCCACTGAAGGTCGGGCGGTCGCAGGAAGCGATGCCCGAGGTCGCGTCGGTGCCGGAGAAGCCGACCGCGACCGGCTTGTTGTACCACCCGTCCGCATCGGGTCCACGCTCGAAGCTCGAGCCGGTCACCTGGGGCGGCGTGGCGTCGCGCCGGACGGTCACGCTCCGCGCGAAGCTCGAGTCCCCGTACCAGACCTCACACGACGACGAGGAGACGCCGTCGCTCGTGATCGTCTTGACGTTGCAGCCGACCGTCTGCGTCACCCCGGCCGGGTCGAACGTCCACGAGACGGTGACGTTCCCCGTGTACCACCCTGTGCACGCCGCCGGTGCCGGGCGAGCACTGCGGCACCGGCGCTCCGGGCGCCGACCCGGCCGCCGGCGCGACGACGAGCGGCGCCAGCACCGCGAGCAGGAGCGCGAGGCGGCTCACGCGTGCGCCTCCCCGAGCGCGCGGCTGCCGGCGCCGAGAACGACGGCACCGCCGAGCGCGACGAGCGCGAGGGCCAGTCCGGCGAGGACGAGATGGGAGCGCTCGAGCACGTCGGCGCGCTGCAGGAACGCCGCAGGCGGCATCGCCGAGTCGCGCGGCTTCGGGACCGCGACGGGGTCTGTGCCGCAACGGCCTTCGGCTTCGACGACGGGCGTCCGCCGCTGGGGCGTCACCGGCGCCTTGCGCGTCGTCGAGCGGGTCGGGGCGGCAGGCGGCGGTTGCACGTGACGGCTGCGGCGTCGGCGCGACCCGAGCCGCCGGCGGCGGCTGAGCAGGTGCCCTCGTCGATGGATCGACGGGCGGTGGATCGGGGGTGACCGACGGTGCCGGTGCGGCGCCCGGCGGCGGGTCGGGAGCCGGTGCCTGAGCCCCGGCCGCCGGGGCGGCGGCGAGAACGAGGCAGAGCAGGAGCAGGGTCCCCCCAGGGGACCGGGATCGCCGCAGTGACGACCTCGTGTGCTTCTCGGGCATGTTCCGCCCGCCCTCCCTGGTATCTCCCTTCTTCGACCGTAGTACTGCGTACAAGTCGTGTCAACGAGGCGGCGGACGGCCGCAGGCGGGCTCGGAGCCCGCCCACGGCCATCGCCTCGTGACGTCTACTTCTGCTGCCACCTCCTCGCTCGGGCAGTTCTTGCTCTCCGGCCGCTCGCACCGGTCGCACGGCTCGTACGTCGGGATCCGGTGGTCGCACGTGCGCGGCTCGACCGGCTTCTTCCACTCGCACTCGTCCTTCTTCGAGTCGCACTTCGGCTCGACGACGGGACGCTTGGACTCGCACTCGTCCTTCTTCCAGTCGCACTTCGGCTCGACCGGATGCTTCGGCTCGCACTCGTCCTTCTTCCAGTCGCACTTCGGCTCGACCGGACGCTTGGACTCGCACTCGTCCTTCTTCCAGTCGCACTTCGGCTCGACCGGCTTCGGCTCGACCGCTCCTTGCCCTTCTCGCACTTGTGCTTGTCGAAGTCGTGGCCGACGGTGACCGGCGTGTTGCTGTTCTCGACGCCGAGCTGATGGGCGTCGCCCTTGCCGAGCGCACCCTGATGGTTCTCAGCTGCCTGGGCCACGGCCTGGACGAGCGGCGAGCCTCCACCGCCGGCCTGCGTCTGCGAGGCCGACTGCGTCGTGGAGTTGCCGTTCAGAGCCGCACCGATCGCGGCGACCGTGTTGGACTGCGACACGGAGCCGTCGTTGCCCCAGCTGAACACCCGCACCGGGGCGTTCGTGTTGGTCGCGTCCTTCTGGAACGCGTCCGACAGGGCAAGCGCGTCCTGCTTGTTCTTGGCGATCTGGCCGATCCCCTGCACGAGCGTGCCGGGGCCGGACTGGTTCTGGGTCGCGGTCTGCGACGTCCCGTTCTTGTTCGCCGCGATCGCGGCCGAGATCGTCGTGTTCGCCTGCGACACCGAGCCACCGTCGCCCTTGCTGCCGATCCGGACCGGGACGTTCGTGTTCGAGGCACCGATCTGCTTGGCGTCCGACAACGCCACGGCACCCTGCTTGCTCTCGGCGATCTGGCCGATCGCCTGCACGCCCGTTCCCTCGTCCTTCTTGTCCTTCTCGGGGTACTGCTTGTCCTTGTCCGAGTACATGTCCCCTTCCGGGTACGACAGCCTCTCGGCGTAGGGCACCGGCTTCGACATCGGTGCGCCGCCGCTTTGAGTCTGCGTCGCCGTCTGGGTCGTCTCGTTCCCGTTCAAGGCAGCCGAGAGCCCGAGGACCGTGTTCGACTGCTCGACGGCGCCGTCGTTGCCGTCGCTGAAGATGCGAACCGGGATGTTCGTGTTCGACGCGCCGTACTGGGTCGCGTCCGCATCGGACCACGCATCCTGGTGGTTCCCTGCGGCCTGACCCACCACCTGCTGGCTCGAGCCGTAGCCGCCGCCCTGGGACTGCGACGCATTCTGCGTCGTCGCGTTCCCGTTCTTCGCCAGCGAGCCGGCGATGGCGTTGTTCGACTGCGACACGGAGCCGCTGTTGCCGGGGCTGAAGATGCGAACGGCGATGTTCTCGTTCGTCGCGCCCTTCTGCTCGGCGTCGGCGGAGCTCTTCGCTCCCTGGTGGCTGATCGCTCCCTGGAGGGCGGTCTGTGTGCCGCCGCCACCGGAGGATCCCTGCTTGGCGGACTGCGTCGTGGAGTTGCCGTTGAGCGCCGCGGAGATCCCGGCCACGGTGTTCGACTGCTCGACGGAACCGTCGTCACCGGAGCTGAAGATCCGAACGCTGATGTTCGAGTTCTTCGCCCCGTGCTGCTTCGCGTCTGCGTCGGAGTCGGCGTACTGCTTGTTCGCCGCGGCCTGACCAACGGTCTGCTGGGACCCCGATCCCGGACCTCCGGCCTGCGACTGGTTCGCCGTCTGCGTCGTCTGGTTGTGGTTGCCCGCGAGCGAGCCCGCGAGCACGGTGTTGGCCTGCGAGACCGAGCCACTGTTGCCAGGGCTCAGCACGCGGACGTCGATGTTCTTGTTGGCTGCGCCAAGCTGAGCAGCGTCGGCGGAACTGACCGCCTTCTGCTCGTTGCCTGCGATCTGACCTGCCGTCTGCGTTCCGGAGCCACCCGCCTGGGTCTGGTTGGCGGTCTGGCTCGTCGAGTTCCCGTTCGCGGCCACGGAGCCGGCGATGACGGTGTTCGACTGGGAGACCGAGCCTGCAGTGCTCGGCACGACTGCCGGAGCGGTGCTCGGGCTGGTTGCCGGAGCGGTGCTCGGGCTGGCTGCCGGAGCGGTGCTCGGGCTAGCCGCCGGAGCTGTGCTCGGGCTGACTGCCGGAGCTGCAGTGTTGGCGTTGCTCGGGCTCCCCTGGAGCGCACCGGCCAGGCCAAGCGCCGACTGGGCGCTCGCTGCGGCGTTCGCCGCGGCCTGCTCGGCTGAGCCTCCCGGTGCTTGCGCCAGGGCCTGCCCGGAGCTCACGAGGAGCCCGAGCACGACCACGGCGAAGACCGTGAAGGTGCGTCTCATCGATTCCTTCTCCTTCCAAGTTCTTGAGTGACCGGACCCGTCGGCGGCCCGGAGGACTGCTGGAGAAGGGCGAGGTCAGCCAGGCCGCTCCTGCCGCAAGCGGTGCGCCCTGCCCATCGGCGGCGTGATGTCCCGGACCGACCTGCGCGCACTGTCGACGAGCGCAAACAGGAACGGCACGAGCAGCAGGGCGAACCCGGAGCCACCGCCGTCGGAGCCGCCCGAGGGGCTGGCACCGCCGGAGGCCACTGGGATCACCGGCGCCCGCTTCGGGGTGTGCGGGTGCCGGGTGGGCCGACGGTGCTTCGTGCGGCTGCGGTGTGCTTCGGGGTTTGCGGGCTGGAGCCGCTTCGGCACGACGGGCCGTGCGGTCCAGTAGGGGGCCTCCGCGACGACGGGCTGCGCGGCCGGTGCCGCGCGCCTCTCGTCGTCCGCAGAGGCGAACTTGGTCTTCGCTGCGGCTCGCCGAACCGGCTTCTCGTCGACCGTCGCGGCGCCCGGCGTGGCCGGTGCGCTCTCGGGCACCGAGCTCGCTGCGGGCGCCGCGGTGGCCGCCGGAACAGCAGCCTGGACGCCGGCCGACACGCCGGTCCGGCGTCGACTGCGAAGACGACATTCGTCTGAGTCACCGGCCCGTTGTCGCCGGGACTGGCGATCCGAATCGTCACATTCACATTGAGCGGCTGATATCGCGTATTGACGGGCTGATACTGCGTCCCGGATTCCTGTGCCTTATTCTTGGCAGTCGACTTCTCCGGGTCACAATTCCATGCCCAGTTCCAGTTCCAGTTCGTCGGCAGGCCGTTGCCCGGGATCGCAGGCGGCTGTGTCGGCGGCTTCGAGCCGCCACAGCTCCACGTCCAGTCCCAGTTCCAGTCCTGCTCGGCCGGCGCCGGGGCGGGGCAGCCGCCGACGGGGCGCTCGGAGTCACCACAGGAGCCGCAGCCGGCTGATACTGCGTGGCCGTCGGCTGATACTGCGGCTCGGCTTCCGGCTCGGCTGCGACGTCTGCGGCCGCTGGGAGCGCATCCGCGACCGATATCGGCGCCAGGTCGGCCGCTGCCTCGAGCGGCGATGGCACCTGAGGCTGTTCCGGAGGCGGCGGCGGCGATGGATGCGGCTCCATAGCCTGATTCGGCTCCGCCGCCGCCGCCGGCACAGTCTCGGGTGCCGCAGCTGGCGCAGGATCGGTCGAGGGGGCCTGGACGACCGCGGGCACCGTCGGCAGGACGGCGGCGACCACGGCTGCGGGGTCGAGCGTGGGCATGCCGGCGAGCGCGTCGTCCACCATCGCCAGCGCCGCAGCCGCCGGATCGGACTGCGCGGGCATACCGTCGTCGCGCCAGAGCGGCCGGCGCCAGCGCCATCGAGGCGAGCGCCGCTGCCGCGATCCGGAGTCCGTGCTCCGTCAACGACGAACGGTGCATCTATCAGTGAAATACCCACGTCAGGCATTAGTGAGACAATTCTTTTGGCTTTTCTTTGTCTTGCGTCCGTCGGATCACGAAACACCTCTTGAGAAACGCTCCGACCCGGCGTATAGTCGAGGTCTTGGCGGCAGCGGCGACAAGCGAAGCGCGGCGACTGGCGATCGAGCAGCATCTCCCGCTCGTGTATGCCGTGGCACGCCGCTTCGCCCATCGCGGCGAGCCGCTCGAGGATCTCGTCCAGGTCGGCGCTCTCGGACTGATCAAGGCCGTCGATCGGTTCGATCCGGCACGCGGCGTCACGCTGGGCGCGTACGCCGCGCCGACGATCGCGGGCGAGATTCGGCGTCATCTGCGGGACCGGGTGACCCTGATCCGCATCCCGCGTGACGCCGGCGACGAGGCCGCCGCAGCCCGGTTCCCGCTACCTCTGGAGGCCGCAGCGGGCTCACGCCCCGACGACGACGCCGAGCGTGGGCTCGCGCGGAGCGAGGACCGGGCCCTCGTCGCCTCAGGCTTGCGTGTCGCTGCCGCCGCGCGAGCGGCGAGTCGTGCGGATGCGGTACTACGGCGATCTCAGCCAGCGTGGTATCGCGAGCCACCTCGGTATCTCGCAGGTGCACGTCTCCCGGATCCTGCGGGACTCGCTCGGGCGCCTCGGGCGCGAGCTCGGCCGGCCCGCGGCGTGATACTGCCTGCGAGCAGGTAATTGTGCGTTCCCTGCGGCGGTCGTACACTCAGAGAGTGAGCGCCGCCAGCCGTCGGGCCGCCGCAGCGGCTGAGAAGCCCGAATCAGCCACTCCGAGCGGCCGCTTGCTCCTGCGCATGCCGCGGACGCTCCACGGCGCCCTGACCGAGGCCGCCGAGCGGGAGGGGACGAGCCTGAACCAGTTCATCACCGGCACGCTCGCGAGCGCGATCGGCTGGAACGGCGACGGGTCGCTCGCAGGAGGCTCCCCGCGCACCGGCCCGCCGAGCGGAGGAGTCACCCCAGTCCCGGCGGCTCTTCTACCTCCTCGTCGCGAATGCGGTCGCCGTCGGCCTGGCCGGCATCGGCGCGATCGCGATCCTGCTCGTCGCCCTCCTCGGCTAGCAGGGCTCAGCGAGCAGGGCGCTGCTCGAGCAGCGGCTCCGGCGGCCGCCAGAGCGCGGTCACGAGACCCACCGTCCACGCCCAGACGGCCGCCGCCAGCCCGACGTGCACGAGCACCAGCCACCACGGCAGCTCGTTGCGCCACTGGATCTCACCGACCGCCATCTGCACGCACCAGCAGGCCGAGCAGCGCGAGCGCGCCGTGCAGGAGCCGCCCGACGCGATCGCGGGCGCGAGCGAGGTAGACGAGGAGGACGAGGAACGAGAGGCCGAACGCGGCGGTCGCGCGGACGTGCAGCCACATGGCGTCGAGGAGGTTCCAGAAGCGGTCGATGTCGGCGCTGTCCCCGGGATGCGGGCCGGAGGCGGTCGAGAGCGTCCCGGTCACGACCAGGATCCCGCAGGCGAGCACGAGCACGCAGGCTGAGCAGGCGCAGCAGCAGCGAGAGCGGCGACTCGGCCCGGCCGGCCGCGTTGCCCCACGACTCGACGGCGAGCACGACGGCGCCGGCGAGCACGACGAGCGCGAGCAGGAAGTGCGTGAGCACCATCAGCGGGTGAAGGTCGAGCCGGATCGTCAGGAGGCCGAGAGGTGCCTGGCCGATGGTGCCGAGGAAAACGAGCGCCGCCACCCACACCGCCCAGCGCGACAGGCCGGGAACGCGATAGGCGGCGATCCACGCGACGAGGCTGAGCACGATCGGGAAGAGCGCGAAGGCGCGGTTCCCGAACTCGATCGCCGAGTGCGTGCCGACGGCGGGGAAGAACGCACCCTCCTGGCACCCGGGCCACGACTCGCACGCGAGCCCCGAGCCCGTCAGCCGGACGGCGGCGCCGGTGATGACGATCAGGTAGAGCGAGAGCGCCGAGGCGGCGGCGAGCTGGGCATACCGGCGCGGCGTGACCTCGCGCAGCCGCCCACGGGCGAGCACCGTGTCCACGCGATCATGCTAGTCGGACGCCGAGGCCGGCCTCGATCCGCCCGATCCGGCACAGGAAGCGCTCGTCCGCGGCGAACGTGGCCTCGAGAACGGCGCTCTTCGCAGCCGGGAGGGCGATCAGCAGGCCGCCCGCGGTCTGCGGGTCGTAGGCGAGCGCGAGCACGTCCTCGCCGACGCCGTCGCTCTCGACGTGCGGCCCGGCGAAGTCGCGGTTCCGCGCGTCGCCGCCCGTCCGGACGCCTGCCGCGGCCAGCTCGAGAGCTCCCGGCAGCGCCGGCAGCGCCGCAGCGTCGAGCACGACCTGCACGCTCGCTCCGCTCCGCGAGCTCCCAGGCGTGCCCGAGCAGGCCGAAGCCGGTCACGTCCGTGACCGCGCTCGGCGCAAGCGGGCGCAGCCGCTCGGCGGCGTCGCGATTGAGGACGGTCATCCACTCGGCCGCCGCGGCGATGCCCTCCTCGTGCCGCCGCCCCTGGCGGGCCGCGTGCAGGACGAGGCCGGTCCCGAGCGGCTTCGTCAGGAAGAGCGCGTCGCCCGGACGCGCGCCCGCCTTCGACCAGTAGCCGTCCGGATGCACCGTCCCGACCACCGCGAGCCCGTACTTCGGCTCGTCGTCGCGGAGCGTGTGGCCGCCGGCGAGGATCGCGCCTGCCTCACGAACCTGCCCGTCGGCGCCGGCGAAGATGGCCGCGACCGTCTCGTTCGGCAGGCTCTCCGGCAGCGCCGCGATCGAGAGCGCGAGCAGCGGCGTGCCGCCCATCGCGTAGACGTCGTTGAGGGCGTTCGTCGCGGCGATGCGGCCGTAGAGGCCGGGATCGTCGACGAGCGGCGGGAAGAAGTCGAGCGTGAAGACGAGCGCCCGCTCGTCGTCGAGCCGGTACACGGCGGCGTCGTCTGCCGGCGCGAGCCCCACGAGGAGGTTCTGCGAGTCCGCCGGGACGAAGCCGCGGAGGAGCTCCTCGAGCCGGGCGGCGGAGTACTTCGCCGCGCAGCCGCCGCTCTTCGCGAGCTCCGTCAGTCTCGTCGCCATCGCCAGGACTGTACGCGCGCCCGAACAGTCGCAACGGCCGCCTAGGGGGAGCGGCCGTTGCTCGATCAGGGGAGAGGAGGAACTGAGGTTCGCATCCCAGTTCGCCGTTCAGCTACGTGTTCCTTTTTGCACGAACTCCGGTTCTGAAACCCGGCTCGCCTGTTCTGGGATAGTCGCCTCATGCCGTCCGCCCTCGTCACCGGCGGCTCGTCGGGCATCGGCCTGGCGATCGCCCGCATGCTGAAGGAGGAGGGGTTCGCCCTGACGCTCGCCTCGCGCACGCGCGAGAAGGTCGAGGCCGCGGCGGCGGAGCTCGACGCCCACGCCGCCGCGGTCGACGTCTCGAAGGCGGAGGACTGCGAGGCGATCGTCGCCGACCACGTGCGGCACGCACGGCGGTCTCGACGTGCTCGTCAACTCCGCCGGCGTCGGCATCGCCGCGCGGCTCGAGGACGCTCAGGTGAAGCACATCGACCGCCAGCTCGCGATCAACCTGCGCGGCCTCGCGCTCGTGACGCAGGCGGCGATCCCGCACCTGCGCGCGTCGAAGGGCTGGATCGTCAACCTCTCCTCGATCGCAGGCACCGGCCCGGTGGCGGTGCTACCGATCTACGCCGCGAGCAAGGCGGCCGTGATCTCGCTGACGCACGTCTCTGAACGAGGATCTCGACGGCGACGGCGTCCGCGCGATCGCGATCTGCCCCGGCTTCGTCGACACCCCGATGGCGGAGTACTCCGGGCTCTCGCACGACGAGATGATCCGGCCGGAGGACTGCGCCGAGGTGGTTCGCATGTGCCTCCGCCTCAGCCCACGCGCGAGGATCCCCATGGTCGTCATCGAGCGCGTCGGCGGCGACGGCGGCTGACTAACGCTCGATCGGCACGTCGACGAGGTTGCCCCACTCCGTCCACGAGCCGTCGTAGTTCTTGACGTCGCCGTAGCCGAGCAGCTCACGAAGGACGAACCACGTGTGGGCGCTGCGTTCGCCGATCCGGCAGTAGGCGACCACTTCCCGGTCCGGGGTGACGCCCTTGCCGCCGTACAGCTCACGTAGCTCGCCTGCCGGCTTGAAGGTCCCGTCGTCGCGCACCGCCTGCGCCCACGGGATCGACTGCGCGCTCGGGATGTGGCCGCCGCGCAGCGCGCCTTCCTGCTCGTAGCCGGGCGGCGCGAGCAGCTCCCCGGCGTACTCCTGCGGGCTGCGCACGTCCACCAGGGCGCGGCTCGCCTGCCCGAGGCCGGCAAGGACGTCGTCGCGCCGGGCGCGGATCGACTCGTCGGCAGCCTGTGCGGCGTACGACGCGGCCTGCACGGATGGGGCCTCGGTGGTCAGCTCGCGCTCTTCGTCGATCCACTTCTGCCGGCCGCCGTCGAGGATCCGGACGTCGGCGTGGCCGTAGATCTTCAGGTACCAGTAGGCGAAGGCCGCGAACCAGTTGTTCTTGTCGCCGTAGAGCACGACCGTCGTCTCGTGCGTGATCCCGCGCTCGCCGAGCAGCCGCTCGAACGTCTGGCGGTCGACGATGTCGCGCTCGACCGGATCCTGCAGGTCGTCGCGCCAGTGCAGCTTGACGGCGCCGGGGATGTGGCCCTCCTCGTAGAGATCCGGGTTCTCGTCGACCTCGGCGACGACGACATGACTGCTGCCGAGGTGCTCCGCGAGCCAATCCGTCGTCACGAGAACATGCTTGGCATACCCGTTGTCGGTCATCCTCGCCTCCTCACTTCATTTTATGAAGTAATGCTACCGGATCAGGTGTTCCGAGACCGCGGCAGCGAGCTCGCGCACCGAGACGGTGCCCTCGAACCGCTCCTTGATCCGGCCGTCGCGGCCGACGAGGAAGACGAAGGGCTCGCTCGGGAGCCGCCACTCCTCGACCCACTGGTTGAACCCGCGATCGGGGTTGTTGCCCTCGTAGATCTCGACGTGGATGAAGCGCACGCCGCTGCCGGCGTATCGCCGCCGCACCGCCTCGACGACGTCGACGACCGGCCCGCACGTGCGCGAGGTGCAGTAGCGCGGCGTCGCGAACGCGACGACGAAGGGCGCGTGCGCGGCGATGGAGTCGGCGACCGAGTGCTGCAGGAGCTCGCGGTCGGGAGGATCCTGTGTCGTCAGCGCGGCGATGTGCCCGCCGGTGCTCTCGAGCGTCGGCGTGTCGCTCGCCGGGGCAGCGTCCCCGACCCCAGGCGCAACGGCCTCCTCAGCGACGACGACGTTTCCGAGTGCCTGGATCTTGCGCCCCCCGACGGGCTCGGCGAGGAGCCAGTACGTGCCCGGCTCGGCCAGATCGAGCTCGGCGACGAAGATCTCGGTCGCGTCGGCGTCATGCCCGTCGGCGCCGGTGCCGATCCGCTCGAGCCGGGCCGTCGTCTCCAGGAACGGCTTCTGCTCGAGGCCGCGGGACAGCCAGACGCGCGCCGTCGGCCGCGAGACGACGCGTCCCTCCCCGTCGACGACGAGAAACGGCAGCCGAACCGTTCCCGGCTCGAAGTCCTGCGCCCCGGGGACGATCGTGACGTCCTCACCGGGCGCCCGCCAGAGAGCCTCGAGCGAGCCCACCGCCGGCGGCCCGTTCGCCTCCGGCGCCGGCTCCGAGTCGCCGCCACAGCCTCCGAGCAGGAGCGGGGCGGCCAGAAAAACGGCGACGGCTAGACCCTGAGCGGCTGCCGCACGCACGCCGCGAGTCTAGCCGTCGCCAAACCGACTACTGGGGGCTAATGCCCGTCAGCCCAGGTGTCGATGCAGCCCAGCCAGCCGCCGTACACGGCGAGCAGGACCGATGCAGAGAGCAGCAGAGAGAGCAGCCGCGTCTTCATCCTCGCTACCTCCTTTCCAAATCAGAAACGGACATCCTGGAGCGCTTCCGCAGCGTTCCGGAACAAACGGGCGGCCTGAGCGTCATCGCCTCGACGTGCCGCCAGATCACCGAGCGCGACCCATGCACCCGCTCGATGACTGATCGAGGAGAGCTGTTCGAATGCGTCGTCGGCGGCCCGGAAAGCCTCTTCCGCCTCGTCCAGTCGGTCCAGCTCGAGCATCGCGCGCCCGAGCGTCAGCTTCGACTGGCCGATTTCGTCCAGATAGTCCTCACGCCCGTCGAGCAGATCGATGGCGTGTCGTGCGTTCTTCGCCGCGTCCTCGTACTCCCCGAGATGGAGATGCACGGTCGCGATCCCGCCGAGCGACTGGGCGGCGTCCGCCTGCGTGCCGACCTCGACGGCCGCCGCGAACGACTGCTTCAGCTGCTCGATCGCCTGCTCGGGCTTGCCGAGCAGAAGATTGAGGCCGCCCATGTTCATCAGCAGGCGGCCGACGTTGCGCTCGTCGTCGAGATCCTGGTACAGCCCCTTCGCCTGCTCGGCGTAGTTGCGCGAGAGCACCCAGTGGCCCATCCGCTCGGCGACGAGGGACGCCTGGAAGTACGCGTTCGCGGTCGCGCGGCGGTCGTCGAGAGCGCGGGCGAGCTCGAGGGCGCGCTCGACGTCCTCGCGGGCGGCCTCGAGATCACGCTGCCGGCGATGGCAGCGCGACCGCCAGCCGAGGATGTCGGCGCGGAGGAGGTCGGAAGGCAGGTTCGAGCGCTCGGCCAGGTTCAGCGCCTCGTCGAAGAGCGCGATCGCGGTCGAGATGCTCGAAAGCTTGTAGCGGCAGACGCCGAGCCGGAAGACGATGTCCGCCCGGTCGAGGTCGGAGAAGATCAGGCCCTCGGCGAGCGCGCGCGCCGCGTTCAGGAGCTCGATCGCGGTGCGAGGATCGCCGTCCTGCATGCGCGCCCACGCCTCGCCCGACCGGCGGCGGACGTCGAGCTCTGCCGAGTTGGTCGCCTCGACCGCCGGGGCGGCCTCCTCGTACGCGAGGATCGCCTCGTCGTACCGATGTGCCTCGGTGAGCGCCTCGGCACGCGAGAGCACGGTCTCGACGCGGCCGCGCTCGTCGGTGGAGACACCGCTCGCGAGGAAGGCCGGATCGACGTTCAGCCGCTCCGCGAGCCAGGCGACCGTCTCCGTCGTCGGACGCGTCTTGCCGCGCTCGATCTGGCTCACGTACTCCTTCGAGAAGCGCTCGCCGGCGAGCTCCGTCTGCGTCAGCCCGGCGGCCACGCGGAGGAGGCGGAGGCGCTCGCCCAGCCGCGTCGCGCCCGAGCGCGTCGGCGCGGGGGCGAGTGACGGATGAGCGGCTGTGGTTTCGTTCATTAAGGCTTCGTTCATGCGGCTGTCAGAGTGAAGCTGCTGGTGAAGCGATGCGCATACCCCTTTGCAGGGATTTGTCGGGAGGAAACCGGCTCCCTGAGCGGGGTGAAGCAATGGTACACCAAACTACTTGACCGATCTACTTGACTTTTCCGGACATGGCACGTAGAGTGGGCTCAATTGCACGGGCCAACGCCAAGGCCAGCAACGTGCAAGGGCGCGCCACCGATAAGGCGACCGCCGCAACCGTAGGCCGTGACTGGGCCGCAGAGTCATGTCCCGCGGGTGTCGCCGAAAGAGTGGCTGCTTGCCTGATTGGATCGCCCCCGGAGCCGCAGCCGGGGGCGATCTGCTTTCTGGGGTCGTTTTGACAGACTGGAGCCGTGGCCACGAGCGCTGACGTCGGCTTCGCGTGGACGCCCTCGCCGGAGCAGCTCGAGGCCGCCAACGTCACGCGGCTCGCCCGCAGCCTCGGCTGCGAGGACTACGCCGGCCTCCACCGCGTCTCGCTCGACGAGCCGGACCGTTTCTGGCGCGCCGTCGTCGCGGACCTCGACCTCCCGCTCGCCCGCCCGTGGGACCGGGTGCTCGACGACTCGCGCGGCGTCGAATGGACGACGTGGTTCGAGGGCGCGCGGCTGAACCTCGCCGACGCCTGCCTCCACCGCTGGGCGCGCGAGCGCCCGGACGAGATCGCCGCGATCTTCGCGGGAGAGGACGGCAGCCGCGCCGAGTCTGGACCTGGCGCGAGCTGTCGCTCGAGACCGTGCGCACTGGCCGAGGCGCTCGCGGCGCTCGGCGTCGAGCCGGGCGACCGGGTCGCCGTCTACCTGCCGATGTCGCCGGCGGCGGCGGTCGCCTCACAGGCGTGCGCCCACCTCGGCGCGGTGCAGGTGCCGATCTTCTCCGGCTTCGCCGCCGCGGCGGTCGTGCAGAGGCTGCAGGACTCCGGCGCGAAGGTCGTGATCACGGCCGACTGGTCGTACCGCCGCGGCACGCGCGTGCCGATGCGCGAGACGATCGACGAGGCGCTGCGGGAGGCGCCGTCGGTCGAGCACGTCGTCGAATGGCGGCGCGAGGACGGCGGCTGGAGCGTGCCGCTCGGAGCGCGGCGAGCTGCGCGCCGGTCGAGGTGGACGGCCGAGCACCCGTACCTGCTCGCCTACACCTCCGGCACGACCGGGACGGCCGAAGGGCGCCCTGCACGTCCAGGGCAGGCTTCCTCCTCTCGATCGCGCGCGAGGCCGCGTACCAGTCCGACATGCGGGCCGGCGACCGCATGCTGTTCGCGACCGACATGGGCTGGATCATGGGCCCGTGGACGGTGGTCGGCGCGGGCGCGCTCGGAGCCGCCGCCGTATTCATGGAGGGAGCGCCCGACTGGCCCGCCGACCGGCTCTGGCGCCTCGTCGAGGCACGAGGGCGTGACGATGCTCGGCGTGTCCCCCACGCTCGTGCGGGCGCTGATCCCGAAGGGCGAGCCCGAGGCCGATCTCTCGTCGCTCCGTGCGATCACGACGACGGGCGAGCCCTGGAACGCCGGGCCCTACGACTGGCTGAACCGGCACGTCGCCGGCGGCGGCCGCATCCCGATCGTCAACATCTCGGGCGGCACCGAGGTCGGCGCGTGCTTCCTCTCCGTCACGCCGATGGCGCCGACGAAGCCCTGCTCGCTCGGCTTCCCGGCGCTCGGCCTCGCGATGGACGTCTTCTCGCCGGAGGGACGGCCGCTGCGCGGCGAGGTCGGCGAGCTCGTCTGCACGCGGGCCTGGCCGGGCATGACGCGGGGGATCTGGGGCGACGACGAGCGCTACCTCGAGACCTACTGGCGCCGGTTCCCGGGCGTCTGGACGCACGGGGACTGGGCCTCGATCGACGAGGACGGCTACTGGTACCTGCACGGCCGCTCCGACGACACGCTCAACATCGCGGGCAAGCGGATCGGCCCGGCCGAGCTCGAGTCCGCGGCGCTCGACCATCCCGCCGTCGCCGAGGCCGCCGCCGTCGGCGTCCCGCACGAGGTGAAGGGCGAGACGGCGTGGATCTTCTGCGCCCTCACGCCCGGCGCCGAGGCCGACGAGGAGGGCGTGAGGACGGCCGTCGCAGCCGCGCTCGGCAAGCCCTTCGCGCCCGAGCGCGTGATCTTCGTGAGCGCGCTGCCGAAGACGCGGAGCGCCAAGATCGTCCGGCGCGCCGTGCGCGCCACCGCGCTCGGCCAGGATGCGGGCGACCTGTCGACCGTCGAGAACCCCGAGACGCTGGAGGAGATCAGGGATGCCGTCTAGAGCGCTCGTCACCGGAGGCGGACGCGGGATCGGCGCGGGGATCGCCCGGGAGCTCGCGGCAGCCGGCTGGCACGTGACCGTCACCGGCCGGACGGCGGAGCAGGTCGAGGCCGTCGCACGCGAGATCGACGGCGCGGCGGTCGTCGGCGACGTCGCCGAGCGGGAGGACGTCGAGCGGATGGTGGCCGCTGCGGAGCCGATCGACCTGCTCGTCGCGAACGCCGGCATCGCCGCGTGGGAGGACTCGTGGGAGACCGATCCGGACGACTGGTGGCACGTCCTCGAGGTCAACGTCCGCGGCGTCTACCTCACGCTGCCGGCTCGCGTTGCCGGGGATGATCGAACGCGGCGGCGGCCGAGTCGTGATCACGGGCAGCGGCTCCGCGTACCTCCCCGGCTCGACCTCACGGCGCCTACAGCGCGAGCAAGGCCGCGGTCTGCCGCTTCGGCGAGGTGCTCGCAGCCCAGGTCGAGCCGCACGGCGTCAAGGTGTTCGTCATCAGCCCGGGCCTCGTCAGGACCGAGATGATCGCGCGGCCTGCTCCCGGACGACGCGCCGTGGACGCCGCCCGAGCTCGCACCGCAGCTCGTGCGCGAGCTGGCGTCGGGCCGGTTCGACGCGCTCGCCGGGCGCTACATCCACGCCGAGCACGACCCGCCGGACGAGCTCGAGGCGCGGATCGAGCGCATCCTCGCTGAGGACCTGAACGCGATCCGGCTGCGCCGCGAGCCGACTTAGTGTTGTCAACACTAAGAGCTCGTTTCAGAATGACGCCCCGCCGATCTGGTGCGATCGGTGGTGGGTGGCAAGGACGCAGGGAGCGGCCATAGCCGTAGCTATGGCCGCGACTGAGGACGCCGCCACGCGCCGCCGAGCGTGCCAGAGCGGTGATGGCGTTCATTTGGAACGAGCTCTAGTCGCTCTGCGCGGCTCGATCCACGTCTGCCGCGAGCGGGCGAGCACCTCGCCCTCCTCGTCGAGGAGCGCCGTGCCTGCGTACAGCTTGCGTCCGTCCTCGCCGAGCGGCCACGCGACGACGACGCAGCGCTCGCCGTCCGCCGGCAGGCGCCTGAGCTCGGCCGCCATCCGCCCGAGGACGATCTCGCCGCGGCCCGGCGCGCCGACCGCCCACGCCCCCGGGCAGTCGATCGCGGCCCAGACGACCTCCGGGGAGACGTCGCGCGCCGTCCACGGCGCCGCCTGCAGCCCGTCGCCGAGCGGCCCGACGTGGATCCGGAGGCCGTCGCCGTCGTCGCGAACGCCGCACGTGAAGCACTCGTTGAACTCGTCGCGCCGCGAGCCGCACGTGCTGCGCTGCCGCCGCCTCGGCCTCGGCCACCGACGGGCGGGCGCGGCGGCTCGACGTCGACCGCGGCGGGCACCGCCTCGGCGACGACGGCCTCGCCGTCCAGCAGCACCACCGTCTCGCCTCGCGCCTCGACTCCCAGCGGGCGATCGAGCGGCGGCGGCAGCCGCAGCGTCACCTCGGCCGGCCCGTCGAGGAACGCCGGCGAGGCGCCCGCACGAGTAGCCGCCGTTGCCGGAGTCGAGCGGGCCGCGGTACCGCCGCTCGATCGTGATCGTGTCCTTCAACTTCGTGTTTTCGCCTGAGAGTCGCAAACCTGTACGCTTCCGTCGTGCGGCTCGCTCTGGCCCAGATCAACACCGTCGTCGGCGATCTGGAGGGCAACCGCCGGCGCATTCTCGCTGCTCTCGACGACGCCCGCGGGGAAGGCGCCGACCTCGCGCTCCTGCCGGAGCTCGCGGTCACGGGCTATCCGCCCGAGGACCTCCTCCTGCGCCCGGCGTTCGTACGGGCGGCCGAGGCGTCGCTGCGCGAGATCGCGGCCGCCTGCACCGACATCGTCGCGCTCGTCGGCACCCCGTGGTTCGACCGCGACCTCTTCAACGCGTGCGCGGTCTGCGCGGGCGGCGAGGTGAAGGCGGTCTACCGGAAGCGCTTCCTCCCCAACTACGGCGTCTTCGACGAGGACCGCTACTTCGCCCCCGGCCGCGAGCTCGTCCTCCTCCGGCTCGGCGGCACGCTCATCGGGCCGACGGTGTGCGAGGACATCTGGCAGCCCGGCCCGCCGGCGACCGATCTCGCGCTCGCGGGCGCGGAGCTGCTCGTGAACCTCTCCGCCTCCCCGTACCACGTGGGCAAGGCCGAGGACCGCGAGGAGATGCTCGTCACCCGGGCGCGCGACAACTCCGCCTTCCTCGCCTTCTGCAACGCGGTCGGCGGCCAGGACGAGCTGCTCTTCGACGGTCATTCCGTCGTGCTCGACGACGAGGGCGAGGTGCTCGCGCGCGCCCCGGGCTTCGAGGAGGCGCTGCTCGTCCTCGACATCGAGCCGAGCGAGGCGATCGGGCGCAGGCTCCGCGACGTCCGGCGGCGCGCGCTCGCCCGCGAGCGGGCCGAGACCGACCGGATCGACGTGGTCGAGCTCGGAGAAAGTGTTGTTTCAACACAAAGTCGCGCCGGCGCGCGTCGTTCCTTTCGATCCCGAGCTCGAGCAGATGCGCAAGGCGCTCGGGCTCGCGCTGCGCGACTACGTCGGGAAGAACGGCTTCGGCGACGTCGTCCTCGGCCTCTCGGGAGGCATCGACTCCGCGCTCGTGGCGGCGCTCGCCGTCGACGCGCTCGGGCCGGAGCGCGTGCACTGCGTCTCGATGCCGTCGCGCTACTCGTCCGAGGGCACGCAGTCCGACGCCCGCCGCGTGGCCGAGAACCTCGGCTGCGACTTCCGGGAGCTGCCGATCGAGGACATCGTCGAGCGCGTTCCACGAGTCGGCGGTCGGCACGACCGGGCTCGCGGCGGAGAACCTCCAGGCGAGGGTGCGCGGGATGACGCTCATGTCGCTCTCGAACGAGCACGGCTGGCTCGTGCTCGCGACGGGCAACAAGTCCGAGCTCTCGGTCGGCTACTCGACGCTCTACGGCGACCTCGCGGGCGGCTTCGCGCTGATCAAGGACATCTACAAGACCGACGTCTTCCGGCTCGCGCGCTACCTCAACGAGCGCGCGGGGCGCGAGCTGATCCCCACCTCGATCCTCGAGCGTCCACCGTCGGCCGAGCTGCGCGCCGATCAGCGCGACCAGGACTCACTGCCGCCCTACGACCAGCTCGACCGGGTCCTCGAGGCCTACGTCGAGCTGGACCGCTCGCGCGAGGAGCTCCTCGCCGACGGCTTCGACGCGACGACCGTCGAGCGCGCGATCGCGCTGATCGACCGCGCCGAGTACAAGCGCCGCCAGGCGCCGCCCGGGGTGAAGCTGCGGCCCAAGGCCTTCGGCCGCGACCGGCGCACGCCGATCACGAACCACTGGCGGGATTGACAGACCGCTTTCGTAAGCATATACTTACGGTAAGTGGACGACTAACGGTTCTGTCTGGGACGCACTCGGCGACCCGACGCGGCGGAGCATCTTCGAGCGCCTGCGCGAGGGGCCGCGGTCGGTCGGCGAGCTCGCCGACGGGCTGCCGGTGAGCCGGCCCGCCGTGTCGCAGCACCTCCGCGTCCTCAAGCAGGCGGGCCTCGTCAGCGACAGCAAGAACGGCACGCGGCGCGTCTACCGCGTCGAGCCGGACGGCCTCCTCGAGATCCGCGACATGTTCGATCGCTTCTGGACGGACGCGCTGGAGCGCTTCCGCGACGAGGCACGAAAGGAGCGGCAATGAGCACCACGGCGACAGAGGCGATCCGCAAGACGGTCGTCGTCGACTTCACACCGGCGGAGGCATTCGAGCTCTTCACGGCCCGGATCGCGTCCTGGTGGCCCGTCGGCACCCACTCGTACGGCGGGGACGAGGTGCAGGAGGTGGTCCTCGAGCCACGCGTCGGCGGGCGGCTCTACGAGCGGACGGACGAGGGCGAGCAGGACTGGGCCCACGTGCTCGCGTGGGATCCGCCCAGGGGCTTCATCCTCGACTGGCACATCGGCAACGCGCGCGACACGCAGGTCGAGGTCACGTTCGAGTCCGAGGGACCGGGCAGCCGCGTCGTCCTGGAGCACCGCGGCTTCGCCGCGCTCGACGCGCGCGAGAACTACGCGGGCGGCTGGGACGTCGTGCTCGCGCCCTTCGTCGAGAGCGCGTCGAAGAAGGCCTGAAACCAGCGCAGCCGCTCGGCCCACGGCACCGCAGCGTTGGCCGGCGAGGTCGACGGCAGCACCCAGAGCGCCGTCTCGGCGAGGCGGCGCTCCTGCGCGCCCAGCTCGGGCCGCTCGCCGAAGGCGCCGCGATAGGCCTCCTTGCCGACGAAGCCGATCGCGCGCGGCCGGAGGTCGACTGCGATCCGCTCGAGCCGCGCCGCCGCGCCGGCGAAGTCGGCGCGGCGAAGATCGCCGGAGCCCGGCGTCGTGCGCGGCGCCGCGTTCGTGACGCCGATCCCGAGCGCGAGCAGCTCGAACTGCTCCTGCGGCTCGTAGAGCCGCGGCGTGAAGCCGGCGGCGTGGAGCAGGCGCCAGAAGTCGTTACGAGGGTTTGCGAAGTGCGCGTGGGCGGCCGCGGAGACGCGGCCGGGATTGATCCCGCAGAAGACCGCCGTCAGCCCGGGGCCGAGGACGTCCGGGACGTCGCTCAAGAGCTCGGTTCAGGATGATGCCCCGCCGAGCGTGCCAGAGCGGTGCTGGCGATCATTCTGAACCGAGCTCTCAGGCTGCTTCAGGTGTCCTGGAGTCGATCTTGTCTTCGAAGAGCACCCGCAGGACCTCGCCGGAGACGGTCGTCTCGAAGCGCGGGCGTGCGCGGCGTCACCTTCACGACGCGCACCGAGTCCTCGCCGCCCCGCCACCCGTAGCACCTTGCGTAGCACTCGGCCTCACTGAGCCGTCGTAGCCGTTGCACGGTCGCACCGTAAGCGGGGGCCCGGACGACACCGCCGTGTACGGTCCGCCGATGCCGCTTCGCGCCCGCACGTTCACCTATTCGGTCGCGCTCGAGCGGGACGGGGCGGCGGCGAGCGACCGCGGCGGCACGCCGATCCCGCCCGAGGACGCCTGGACGCCCGAGCACCTCGTCCTCGCCGGGCTGGCGCGCTGCACCCTCCAGAGCCTGGGCTACCACGCCGGCCTGCGCGGGCTCGGCGTGACGTCCCGGGCGAGCGCGGACGGCGTCGTCACGAAGCGCGAGTCGGACGGACGCTACGCGTTCGTGCGAGATCGGCCTCGACTTCGACGTCTCGCTCGAGCCTGCGACCGACGACGTTCGCGAGCTGCTCGCGCGGGCCGAGCGCGACTGCTTCATCAGCGCCTCGCTCACGGTCGAGCCCGACTACCGCTGGACGGTCAACGGCGAGGAGGTCCGGTGAGCACGACACTGCTGGACGTCGCGGCCGTGCGCGCGAGGTTCTCGGCGCTCGATCGTCCGCTCGCCTTCCTCGACGCGCCCGGCGGGACGCAGTGCCCGGACGAGGTGATCGACGCGATCGCGGCCTACCTCCGCGAGGACAACGCGAACATCGGCGCGCCCTACGGGACGAGCATCCGCACGGAGGAGCTGATCGAGCGTGCACGCGCGGCGGCCGGCCGCTGGCTCGGCTGCCACCCCGACGAGGTCGCGTTCGGGCCGAGCATGACCTCGCTCAACTTCCTGCTCACGCGCGCGTTCGGGCGCACGCTCGCGACGGGCGACGAGATCCTCGTCACGAAGCTCGACCACGACGCCAACGTGGCGCCGTGGCTCGAGCTCGAGCACGACCTCGGCGTCGTCGTCCGCTTCGTCGAGGTGAACGACGACCTCACGCTCGACCTCGCGGACCTCGAGCGACAGCTGTCGGACCGCACGAGGGTCGTCGCGTTCCCGATCGCGTCGAACGCGGTCGGGACGATGCCCGACGTCGCGCGCGATCGTCGAGCTGGCGCACTCGGCGGGTGCGCTCGCCTGGGCCGACGCGGTGCACTACGGGCCGCACGGTCCGATCGACGTCGAGGCGTGGGACGTCGACGTCCTCCTCTGCTCGCCGTACAAGTTCTTCGGGCCGCATCTCGGGCTCGCCTACGGCGACGGCGAGCTGCTCGGCTCGTGGCGGCCGTACAAGGTGCGCCCGGCGTCGAACGAGCCGGTCGGGAACCGCTACCAGCACGGCACGCAGCAGCACGAGCTGCTCGCGGGCTTCGTCGCCGCGGTCGAGTACGTGGAGTCGCTGGGCTGGGAGGCGATCGTGGGCCACGAGACCGAGCTCGGCCGCCGCTTCCTCGCCGGGCTGCCGGACCCGGTCGAGCTCTACGGGCTGCGGACGACGGCGGGTCGCGTGCCGACGTTCTGCTTCAACCTCCCCGGGCGAGCCGCCGCCGACGTCGCCACCGAGCTGGCCGCGCGGCGAGATCGCGGTCTGGCACGGCGACTACTACGCGGTCGAGGTGATGAAGCGGCTCGGGCTCGGCGAGGCGGGCGCCGTCCGCGCAGGCTTCGTCCACTACAACACGGCCGAGGAGGTCGACCGCCTCCTCGCGGCGCTCGCCGAGCTGTGCTGAGCGCTCCCGAGCTCCTCCAGGAGCTGATCCGGTTCGACACCACCAACCCGCCCGGGAACGAGGCGGCGTGCATCGACTTCGTGCGCGAGCAGCTGGAGCAGGTGGGGGTCGAGACGCGGACCTACGCGAAGGAGCCGTCACGGCCGAACCTGGTCGCGCGCCTCGAGGGCGAGGGCCGCGCCGCGCCGCTCCTCCTCTACGGCCACGTCGACGTCGTCACGACGGCCGGGCAGGCCTGGACGCACCCGCCGTTCGAGGGGAAGCTGGTCGACGGCGAGATCTGGGGCCGCGGCGCGCTCGACATGAAGGGCGGCGTCGCGATGCTCGTCTCGGCCTTCGTGCGCGCGAAGGCCGAGGGCGTACGGCCGCCGGGCGACCTCGTCCTCTGCGTGCTCGCCGACGAGGAGGACGGCGGCGACATCGGTGCGCGCTTCCTGGTCGAGGAGCACCCCGAGCTCTTCGAGGGCATCCGCTTCGCGCTCGGCGAGTTCGGCGCCTTCTCGCAGACGATGGGCGGCAGGCGGTTCTATCCGATCCAGGTGGCGGAGAAGCAGGCCTGCCGGCTGAAGGCAACGGTGCGCGGCCCGGGCGGGCACGGGTCGCAGATCCACCGCGGCGGGACGATCGCCCGCCTCGCGAAGCTGCTGCGCGATCTCGACCGCGGCCGTCTGCCCGTGCACGTGACGCCCGTGCTCCGGCGGCAGATCGAGGCGACGGCGGCGGCACTGCCACGGGCCCAGGCGGCCGTGCTCCGGTCGGTGCTCAAGCCGCGGCTCACCGACTCGGCGCTGCGGCTGATGGGAGAGCAGGGGCGGCTACTCGAGCCGGCGGTGCGGAACACCGTCAACGTGACGATCGTCCACGGCGGCGAGAAGCTCAACGTCGTCCCGAGCGAGATCGAGCTCCAGCTCGACGGCCGCTCGCTCCCCGGCTACGGGCCGGAGACGCTGATGGCGGAGGTGCGCGCGCTCGTCGGCGACGACGTCGAGCTCGAGCTCATCCGGCACGATCCCGGGCCCGCCGAGCCGGACTTCGGGCTCTTCGACATGCTTGCCGGCGTGATCCGCGAGCTCGATCCGGACGGCATCCCGGTGCCGCTCCTCCTGCCCGGCGTCACGGACGGACGGTACTTCTCCCGGCTCGGGATCCAGACGTACGGCTACCTGCCGATGCGGCTGCCCGACGACGCCCCGTTCGCGTCGCTCATCCACGCCGCCGACGAGCGCATCCACGTCGACGCGCTCGAGTTCGGGGCCGAGGCGCTCTGGCGGGCGATCCAGAGGTTCGCGTGAGGATCCTCGTACTCGGCGGGACGAAGTTCCTCGGGCGGGCGGTCTCGGAGGCCGCCCTCGCCGCCGGGCACGAGCTGACGCTCTTCAACCGCGGCGAGACCAACCCCGACCTCTTCCCCGAGGCCGAGCGGCTGCGGGGGAACCGCGACGGCGACCTGTCGGCGCTGCGAGGGACGCAGCTGGGACGCGGTCGTCGACCCCTCCGGCTACGTGCCGCGCGTCGTCCGCGCGTCGGCCGAGCTCCTGCGCGACTCCGGCCACTACACCTTCGTCTCGAGCTGCTCCGTCTACGCCGAGCTTCGGGGAGCCGGCCACGGAGGCGAGCCCGGTCGCGACCGTCGAGGACGAGTCGACCGAGGACGTGGAGGCGCACTACGGCGCGCTCAAGGCGCTCTGCGAGGAGGTCGTCGAAGAGCGTGTTCCCGGGTCGCGCGCTGCACGTGCGCGCGGGCCTGATCGTCGGGCCGCACGATCCGACCGGCCGGTTCACGTACTGGCCGCACCGGATCGCGCGCGGCGGCGAGGTGCTCGTGCCGGGCTCGCCCGAGCGGCCCGTCCAGCTGATCGACGTCCGCGACCTGGGCGAGTGGATCGTGCGGAGCGCGGAGGCCGGTCTCGCAGGGACCTTCAACGCGATCTCGCCGTCCTTCCCGCTGCGCGACCTGCTCGCCGCGTGCCCACCGGGAAGAGCGGGGCGAGGCGGCGTTCACGCACGTCGACGAGCGCTGGCTCGTCGAGCGCGAGGTGGGGCAGTGGATGGAGCTGCCGCTCTGGATCGACACGGCCGACCCCGGTTGGCGGTGCTTCATGGAGACCGACGTCTCGAAGGCGGTCGCGGCCGGCCTGACGTGCCGGCCGCTCGCCGAGACCGCCCGGGCGACGCTCGCCGAGGCGGAGCTCGTGGACGGGATCGGGCTCACGCCCGAGCGCGAGGCGGAGCTGCTCGCGGCCTGGCATGCCCGCTAAGGACTACTCCGCCACCCCGCTCGCGAAGAAGCTCGGCGCGAAGCCCGGTGCCGGCGTCGTCGTCTTCTTCACGACGAGCCGCGCGGACCTCGAGCGGCGCTTCGAGGGGCTGAAGGCGACGCTCGACCCGGCGGACGGCCTCTGGATCGCGTGGCCGAAGAAGGCAGCCCGCATCGAGAACGACCTCAGCTTCGAGACGGTGCAGGCGATCGGCCTCGCCGCCGGGCTCGTGGACAACAAGAGCGCCTCGATCGACGAGAGCTGGCAGGCGCTCCGATTCGTCTACCGCCTCGCCGACCGGTGACCGGCCCCGAGCCCCGCCACCTGATCTACAGCCTCACGAAGACGTTCATCGCCGTGCTCTTCTGCCGGCTCGCCGACCGGGGCGAGCTCGCCCTCGACGACCCGCTCGCCGCATTCGTCGACGATCCGCGCCTGCCGGACGTATCGCTGCGGCAGGTGCTCGACCACACCGCGGGCATTCCCGACTACGCCGACGCGGCCTACGCGGCCGCAGTCGCCGAGCGGCCGGCGGAGCCGTGGAGCGACGAGGAGCTGCTCGCGCACGCGCTCGCGCGGCCGCGGCGGCGTGAGTGGACGTACTCGAACGCCGGCTATCTGCTCCTGCGTCGCATCCTCGACGACACGCAGGCCGGCGGATTCGCGGGCGCGCTCGAGCGGGAGCTCACGGGCCCGCTCGGGCATGACGGACACGTCGCTCGCGCTCGAGCTCGACGACCTGCACGGGCTCGCGCTCGGGCTGAGCAGCCAGATCGGAGCCGGGACGCAGGACGTCCGCGGCCGCTACCACCCGGGCTGGGTCGGGCACCGCACCGCGATCTCGACGGCCGGCGATCTCCGCCGCTTCTGGTCGGCCCTCGCCGGCGGCCGCCTGCTCGAGCGCTCGTCGGCAGACCTGCTGCGGTTCGTGCCCGTCGGCGTCGAGGCGTACGGCTTCGGCCGGGCCAGCTACGGCCTCGGCGTGATGGCCGACCCGGAGTGGCCGGGCGGCGTGCTGATCGGTCACGGCGGTGGTGGCCCGGGATACGGCGCGGCCGCGTTCGCCGTCGTCGACCCGGATCCGCTCGTCGCCGTCGTCCTGAAAGGCGAGGACGGCGACGGCAGCGCAGAGACCGCCGCGCTCGCCTCCTTACGGGGTCAGACCCTGTTAAGAAAACGTTAGGACTCGGGCGTGCAATCATCGCGCGGATGAAGATCCGCGCCGCCGTCCTGGAGGAGTTCGGAGCGCCGCTCGTCGGTGCAGGAGGTCGAGCTTGCGGAGCCGAAGGCCGGCGAGGTGCTCGTCCGGCTCGTCGCCTGCGGCGTCTGCCACACGGACCTCTACACCGCGTCCGGCGCCGACCCGTCCGGCTACGCGCCGACGGTGCTCGGGCACGAGGGAGCCGGTGTCGTGGAGCGCGTCGGCGAGGGCGTCTCGTCCGTCGGCCGCGGGCGATCACGTCGTGACGCTCTTCGCGCCGCAATGCCGCGACTGCATCCACTGCCAGACGCCCGGAATCAGCCTCTGCCTCGCGATCCGGGATCAGCAGAACCAGGGCTACCTGCCCGACGGCACGACGAGGCTCTCGCGCGCCGGCGAGCCGATGCGGCACTTCATGGGCACGTCCACCTTCGCCGAGTACGCGGTGCTGCCCGAGATCGCGCTCGCGAAGGTGAACCCCGAGGCGCCGCTCGATGGCGCGGCGCTCTTCGCGTGCGGCCTCTCGACCGGCCTCGGAGCGGCGATGAACACCGCCAAGGTGGCGCCCGGCTCGACGTGCGTCGTCTTCGGCGCGGGCATGGTCGGCCTCGGCGCGGTGATCGGCTGCCGTCTCCAGGGCGCCGAGCGGGTCGTCTGCGTCGACCTGTCCGAGGAGCGCCTGGCGCTCGCGAGGCAGCACGGCGCGACCGAGACCATGCTCGGCGGCCCCGACACCGTCGAGCGCATCGTCGAGTCGACGGGCGGCTTCGGCGCCGACTACACCTTCGAGGCGACCGGCAACGTCGCGGTGATGCGGCAGGCGGTCGAGTCGGCGCGGATGGGCTGGGGCCTCTGCACCGTCGCGGGTGTCGCCGGCAAGGGCGAGACGCTCGACATCGTGCCGCGCTTCCTCATCACCGGCCGCCGCGTGGCCGGCTCGTCGTTCGGCGGCGTCAAGGGCCGCGACCAGGTGCCGCAGCTCGTCGACCGCTGGCTCGCAGGCGACTTCGACGCGGCGTCCTTCATCTCGCACCGCCTGACGCTCGACGACGTGAACCGCGGCTTCGAGTTGATGGAGGCGCAGGACGGGATCCGCAGCGTAATCTCCTTCTCATGATCGTCGAGCGCGTCGAGCATCCGCAGTGGACGTCGAACGCCTTCCTCCTCGCGGAGGGCGACGGAGGCACGGGCGTCCTCGTCGACGCCAACGGCGAGCCGGGGCTGCTGGAGCAGGTCGAGTCGCGGAACATCGCGATCACGCACGTCCTCGTCACGCACCACCACCCGGATCACATCGTCGGCATCGAGACGCTCGCCGACCGCTTCGGCGTGCCTCTCGTGGGCCACCCGCTGGCCAAGGAGGTCGGCGTCCCGCTCACGGAGACGATCGAGGGCGGCGGCACCATCGCCGCGGGCGGGCTCACGATCGAGGCGATCGAGATCCCCGGCCACTGCCGCGACCAGCTCGCCTTCTTCGTGAACGGAACGGACGTGCTGACGGCCGACTGTCTCTTCAAGGGGACCGTCGGCGGCACCGGCGGGGGCGGGCCGACGGGCTACGAGGATCACAGGCGCTCGATCATGGACCGGCTGATGGCCCTCCCGCCCGAGACCCGCGTCCACCCCGGCCACACCCTCTCGACCACGATCGGCGACGAGTGGGAGTCCAATCCGTTCATCCGGATCTGGCGCGGCCTCGACGAGGAGGGCGACGAGCCGTGCCGCGTGCGCGGCGATGAGGCCACGCTCGTCCTCTGGGCGCCCGACTACGACGGCACGAACAAGGCGTGGGTGCGCTATGCCGACGGACGCGACGCGATCGTCGGCGGCTCGCAGGTCGAGCGCTAGCTCGCCCGCGAACAGCCTGCGAAGAGGGGGATCCGCTTGAGGAGGTCGACCTTCGACTGGCGCGAGAGGCGCACATGCTGAGCCTACTTGTCCTCGCGGTTCGCATCGTCGAGAGTGACGCCGGTGACCAGCGACACCCATTACGCGCGAGTCGGCGAGCTGAGCATCGCCTATGCCGTCCACGGGGAAGGGCCGGTCGACATCGTCTTCTGCCCCAACTGGACGTCGCACGTCGAGGGGTTTCTCGAGTTGCCGCCGCTCGCGCGCTTCCTCCACCGGCTCGAGAGCTTCGCGCGCGTAATCGTCTTCGACCTGCCCGGGACCGGAATGTCCGATCCGGTTGCGCTCGACGAGCTGCCAACCATGGAGGAGTGGCGCGACTACGTGCGGGTGGTGATGGACGCAGTTGGCTCGAGCCGCGCCGTCCTGCTCGCGCAGGGGGCGGCAGCGGCGGTCGCGATCCCGTTTGCCGCGACGTATCCAGACCGGGCCGCCGCGCTCGTCCTGATCGACGCTTGGGCGCGCCTCTACGAGGCCGATGACTATCCGGTCGGCGTCCCCGAGCGGATCCGGGAGAGCGGGATCCAGTGGTGGCTCGAGCGCTGGGGCACCGGGCGCCAGCTGGAGCTGACGGCGCCCGCGCTCGCCGACGACCCGCACGAGCTCGCGGCAATGGGTCGCGTCGAGCGCCTCGCGGCGAGCCCCGGTGTCGCACGCGCGTTCTTCCGGCTCGTCGCGGAGCTCGACGTGCGCGACATTCTCCCCGCCGTGCGCGTGCCGACGCTCGTGCTCCACCGCGCGGGCGACCGCTACATCCGGGTCGGCCACGGACGCTACCTCGCGGAGCGGATCTCAGGCGCGCGCTACGTCGAGCTGCCGGGCGAGGACCACTTCCCGTTCTACGGTGACATGGAGTCGGTCGTGAGCGAGATCCGATCCTTCGTCGCGACGCTGCCCGAGCCGCACGAGATCGACCGCATGCTTGCCACCATCCTCGTCACCGACATCGTGGGCTCGACCCGTACTGCCACAGAGCTCGGCGATCGCCGCTGGCGCGAGCTGCTCGACCGCCACGACGAGGTGGTGCGGGCGGAGCTCACGCGCTTCCGGGGGAAGCAGATCCGGTCGACCGGCGACGGCATCCTCGCCATGTTCGACGGCGCCGCGCGCGCCGTTCGCTGCGCGGCGGCGATCCGCGATGCGCTGCGGCCGCACGGTCTCAACATCCGTGCCGGGCTCCACACAGGCGAAGTGGAGCTGCGGGAGAGCGGCCCGGACGGGGTCGCGGTGCACATCGCCGCTCGCGTCGGGGAGCTGGCCGAAAGCGGCCAGGTGCTCGTCTCCCAGACGGTCAAGGACCTGACCGTCGGCGCGGACCTCGCGTTCGACCCACGGGGCTCGCATGTGCTGAAAGGCGTGCCGGGCGACTGGCAGACCTACGCGGCGGTGGGGTGACACTCCCGAGCACACAGTCGTCTCTGGCTTAGTCGGCCAGCGTCGACCTAGTCCTCGCCGTCCCAGTAGTCGAGCTCGGGCCCGGGGCGGCTCATCAGGATCCGCTCGCCGTCCACGGCGCGCGCGCCGACCTTGCCGCTGTCCAGGTACTCGACGATGTCCGGCTTCAGGAGCGTCGAGAGCATGAGGACGCGGATCGGTGCATCCGTGTCGTTCCGCACCTGGTGCGCTCCGTCCTTCCCGCGACTGAAGGCAGACAACGTCTCCCTCGTCCAGCTCCTGCTCGCCTTCCGGCGTCCGCAGCGTCGGACGGCCGCGGAGGACGATCGCCCACTCCTCGTTGGCGTGATGTGTGTGGTACGGCCAGAGCCGGTCGCCCGGCTGGAGCTCATACATGCTGCCGCCGATCAGCTCGGAGCCGATGTGCGCGCCGACCCACGCGTCCTTGCTCCGCCAGCCGGGGCGGTCCTCGACCCGGTCCCAGGCATCGCCGTTCAGGTTGAAGGTCTTCATGCCGCCCTCTATACCATGGCCGCGATGGGGGTCTTCCAGCGGCACACGCTCTCGAACGGCCTACGGGTGCTGACGGCGCCGATGCCGCAGGCGCAGTCGGTCTCGTGCTTCGTCATGCTCGCCGCGGGCTCGCGCTACGAGTCCGCCGAGACGAACGGGATCGCGCACTTCGCCGAGCACATGTTCTTCAAGGGAACGGAACGGCGGCCGACGGCGCGGGACATCGCGGGCGAGATCGACTCGATCGGCGGCGAGTTCAACGCCTTCACCGGCAAGGAGTACACCGGCTACTACGTTCGCTGCGCCGCCGACACTCGCGACACGGCGCTGGACGTCCTCGTCGACATGCTCCGCCGCTCCAAGTTCGACCCGGACGAGATCGAACGGGAGAAGGGCGTCATCGTCGAGGAGATGAACATGTACTTCGACACGCCCCGCGATTTCATCGGCGGCGTCTACGAGAGCCTCCTCTACGACGACCAGCCGCTCGGCTGGGACATCATCGGCCGCAAGGAGACCGTCCGCGGCGCGACGCGCGAGACCTTCACCGAGTACGTCGACCGCTGGTACCGCGCCGAGCGCATGGTCGTCGGCGTCGGCGGGCGGCTCGGCGACGGCCTCGTGGAGCGGCTCGAAGACTTGCTCGGCGACGTCGAGCCCGGCTCCCCGGCGGGGCCGCCGCCGGTGCAGCTGCCCTCGAACGGCTCCCGCGTGAAGGTGCACACGAAGGCCTCCGACCAGGCGCACCTCATCCTCGGCGTCCGCAGCCGGCCGCTGATCGACCCCGACCGGTACGTCCTCCAGCTGCTCGCCACCATCCTCGGCGGCGGCATGTCCTCGCGCCTCTTCACCGAGGTGCGCGAGCGGCGGGGCCTCGCCTACTACGTCTACAGCACGCAACCACTCGTACACGGACACCGGCTCTCTCTACGCCCAGTCCGGCGTCGACATCAAGCGGATCGACGACGCGGTCTCGACGATCGTCGAGCAGTTCCGGCTGCTCGCGAGCGAGCCTGTCCCCGGCGAGGAGCTGGAAAAGGCGCGCAACTTCACCAAGGGCCGCTTCGTGCTCCAGCTCGAGAGCCCGCACGGGACGATCATGTTCGGCCTGCGGCGGGAGGTGCTCGAGGGCGCCGCGGAGGAGCCCGCGGACCTCCTGGCCGCGCTCGACGCCGTCACCGCGGACGACATCCAGCGCGTCGCGCAGGAGATCCTCGACACGGGCTTCCACCTCGCCGTCATCGGCCCGTTCGACGACGCCGAGCGGTTCGAGAAGCTTCTCGCCTAGGAGGGTTTGGCGGGGTACCGCTCGACGAACGCGAGCACGCGCTGCCAGGCGTCCTCGGAGTCGGCGGCGTACGCCTCCTGCCGCCGGTCGAAGAAGCTGTGCGGCGCGCCCGGGTAGGTGACGACCTCGTGCTCGACGCCGGCCTGCTCGAGCGCCTCCTCGAAGGCTCGGACGTCAGCGAGGGGGATCCCCTCGTCCGCGCCGCCCATCAGCGCGAGGATCGGCGCCTCGAACTCGGCGGCGCGCTGCGCGGGGCCCGGGCTTCCGTCCGCGCCCGGGCCGGGCCGGCCGTAGAAGCCGACCGCGCCGGCCAGCCCGTGCCCGCCCGCCGTCGCGAGCCACGAGTGCCGCCCGCCGAAGCAGAAGCCGACCGTGAAGATCGCGTCGCAGGCGGGGCGCAGGTGCGCCACGCATGCCGCGACGTCCGCCTGGACCCCTCCGGCGTCGTCTGCCGGACGTGCTCCATGTACTCGAAGTCGTCGTCCCGCTTCGCAGCTCCCGCCGTTCGGCCGAAGTAGTCGAACGCGACCGCGGGATAGCCGCGCTCGGCGAAGCGCAGCGCGAGCTCCTCGTAGAAGCGGTACAGCCCGCGAACGTCGGGGAGGATGACGATGCCCGTGCTGGCCCGGCTCGTCGGGCGTCGCGGCGAACGCGGCGAAGGCCGTCCCGTCGGCTGACTCGAGCACGAGCTCGTCGTGCGAGACGGCGGCGCCGCGGATGACGGGGATCGGCGGGACCGAGTCGAGCTCGAAGCACATGCCGCGACCCTACCCCGCGGTGTCCCGCAATCGCTCGACGATCACTCGTCTGCTCCTGCGCCTCGGTCTCCCGCCCGAGCGCGGCGTAGGCCACGGCGAGCTCCTCGTGCAGGTAGTGGTCGGGGGCCGGCGACTGCGCGACGCCCCGCTCGAGCTGGAACGCCGCCTCCACCGGCCGGTCGAGCGCGAGCAGCGCCTTGGCGACCGCGTAGCGCGCGATCGCGATCTCCGCGGGCTTGTCCGGCTCGCGCTCCCTCGCGGCGAGCGCGCGCTCGAAGGCGGCGAGCGCCTCCTCGTGCTCGCCGGCCTCCAAGTACTCCCAGCCGAGGTTGTTGAGGAGCGGCCCGGCCCAGTACGCCGCGGCCTCCGACGACTCGGCGAGCTCGATCCCGCGCGTCGACCAGGCGAGCATCCCGTCCCAGTCCCGCGACGGCGAGCGCGCACATGTGTGCGGCGTCGCCCGCGAGCCAGTCCTCGCCGGCCTCCAGCGCCGCGGCGAACGCCGATTCGAAGAGCGGCAGCGCGGCCGCCTTGTCGCCGCTCGAGCGCCGGAGCCGCCCGCGCTCGAGATCGACCCGGATCCGGACCCGCGGGTCGTCCTCCTGCGCGGCCTCGTCGAGCAGGCGGTCGCCCTCGTCGAAGCGCTCCCGAAGCCCCTCGACCCGGGCCAGCTGTGTCAGCGCCTCGGCCCGCAGCGCGCGGAAGCGGCGCGCGGTCGCGTCGAGGTCGTCGAAGTCCCAGTAAGCACGTAGCGCGTCCATCACCCTCCCGTCGTCGAAAAGTGCTGGTAGTCGCCGAAGCTCGCACCCCACTTCCAGCCCACGGCCGCGAACGCCCGCACGAGCACGCCGCCCGCGGCGGCCATCCCCGGACGGGGCGGCGTGCGGTCGACGAACGCCCTCCCTGCCGGCGGGGACACGCGTGCTCCCTGCACGTACGGGTTCTCGACGGGGTTGACGTCGATCGCCGCGCCGTAGGCGTGCTGCGACCAGCGCGTCGTGCCGCCGACGAAGCGGCAATTGAAGCCCGAGGTGTTGTCGGCCGCCATCGACGCGTCGTCGCTGCCGCGGTAGGCCGACACCGGGCGCAGATCGGCGGATCGGGAAGCGCGCCTGCCACAGCCGCCGGAAGACCGCGACGACGTCGCCGGCGACGCCGCGGGCGACGACGATCGTCCCCCTCCGAGGCCGGCCGCGGAAGTCCCAGTACGAGACGTCCAGCGCGCGCAGGCTCGACGGCCCGACCGGGCAGCCCGCGCGGTACGAGTGCCGCAGGTCGCTCCAGCGCACCGGCCGGACGTCCGCCTCGAACGCCGGCGAGGGTCCGCCGACGAAGGCCGCGACGAGAAGCGTGGCTGCGAGCACGACCTTGAGCGTACTCTGGAGCGATGCTGGCCCTGGCCGTGCTGACAGCAGCCGTCGCGGGCGCGTGCCCGCAGAACCTCGCGAACGGGATCGAGACGCCGCCGGGCGCACGGCAGCTCGTCACCGTCGAGGCGAAGGTCGCGAAGACGACACACGCCGAGCTGCGGACGTGGCGCCGCACCGGGGACTGCTGGGTCGCCGCAGCTGGGCCCGTACGCCGCCCGGCTCGGCCGCAACGGGCTCTCGGCGAACCGGAGCGAGGGCGACGGCACGACGCCGACGGGCCTCTTCGGGATCGGCCGCACGATGTACGGCAACGAGCCGAACCCCGGCGTCCGTTTCGCCTACCGGCGCCTCCGCTGCGGCGACTGGTGGGACGAGGATCCCTCGTCGCCGACCTACAACTCCTTCCAGCACGTCCCGTGCGGCACGCAGCCGCCCTTCGGCGGCGCGAGCGAGGGCATGTGGCAGCAGCCTCGCCCGTATCCCTTCCTCGCGGTGATCGAGTACAACATGCGCCCCGTCGTGCCCGGCCGCGGCTCGGGCATCTTCCTGCACGCGCAGACCGGCGGGCCGACGATCGGCTGTGTCAGCCTGCGGCGCGACGAGCTGCGAGCTGTGCTCCGCTGGCTGCGCCCGGGCGCGCGGCCGATGATTGCGATCGGCACGATCCGGGCAGTTGCGCTAGACGAGTCACCTTTCCTACCTTCCTCCCATGTCCGACGACTTCGCCCAGCTGCAGAAGAGGCTGCGCACGCAGTGGCCGTCGGTGACGCTGCGCTCGATCGGCGACATCGAGCGCACGATCGTCGTCGTCCACTCGATCAGCATGGACGTCCCCGACCAGCTGATCCCGGTCTTCCCGGCCTACGAGGAGCGGTTCCTGTGCCTCGTGCTCAGCCTGCTCCGGTCGCCCCGCTCGCGCGTGATCTACGTCACCTCGCAGCCGATCCTGCCCCGCCTCGTCGACTACTACTTCGGCCTCGTGCCCGAGCTGGACACGCCGGACGCGCGCAGCCGCTTCTCGGTCGTCTCGCTCGTCGACGGCCGCAACCTGCCGCTGACGAAGAAGCTGCTCCAGCGCCCGGGCGCGATCGAGCGCATCCGGCGGCTCGTCGCGCAGCCCGAGCTGGCGATGATCCTGCCGTTCGCGACCTCGCAGGACGAGGTCGAGCTCGCCGTCCGGCTCGATCTGCCGCTGTACGGCGCCGATCCCAGACTCGAGTGGCTGGGCACGAAGACGGGGAGCCGGCGCGTCTTCGCCGACGAGAGCGTCCCGCACGCGCGCGGCCTCGATGTCGCGGACGAGCGGGACGTCCTGCGCGCGCTCCGCGAGCTCCGCTGCAAGACGGCGATCCTCAAGCTCGACCGCGGCGTCAGCGGCCTCGGCAACGCGATCGTCGACGTCGGACGGGCGCTCGACGACGATGCCCTCGCCGACGCGCTCGAGCTCGAGGACACCGAGGCCGTCGTCGGCGACTACCTCCGGGCCCTCGCCGACCAGGGCGGCATCGTCGAGGAGCTGATCGAGGGCGAGGACCTCCGGAGCCCGAGCGTACAGCTCCGCATCAGCCCGTCGGGCCAGGTGGACATCCTCTCGACGCACGACCAGGTGCTGGGCGGGCCGAACGGCCAGACCTACTTCGGCTGCCGATTCCCGGCCGATCAGGAGTACGCACCGCGGATCGCGATCGAGGCGCTCAAGGTCGGCCGCCGGCTCGCCCGCGAAGGGGTCATCGGCCGTTGCGCGGTCGACTTCGTCGCCGTGCGGCAGGACGACGGCTGGCAGCCGTACGCGATCGAGATCAACCTGCGGTGCGGCGGCACGACCCATCCGTTCATGGCCATCTCGACGCTGACGGACGGTGTCTACGACCCCCTTGCCGGCGAGTTCAGGACGCGGCTCGGCGACATCAAGCACTACGTCGCCACCGACCATCTCGACTCGCCCGCGTACTCGGCTCTCACCCCCGACGACCTGCTCGACGTCGTCGCCGAGCGAAGCCTCGGCTGGGATGCCGAACGCGAGGCGGGGGTCGCGCTACACATGGTGAGCGCGCTAGCCGTCGCGGGCCGCATCGGTCTCACCGCGATCGGCGACACGCCCTCGGAGGCGCAGGCGCTCTACCGGGAGCTCAAGCAGACCCTCGACGGGCTGGCCGCGACGGCGACAGGCGCCAGGGCACCGGTCACGGAACGAGCCCGGCCGCGAGCAGCACGTCGCGCCCAAGGCGCTGCGCCTCGCGCAGAGTGACGCCGGGCCGGTAGGCCTCGACGACGACGATCGTCGCCCGGCCTCGCGCGTAGACGATCGACGCGGTCGTGCGCTGGTCCGAGAGCCAGCCGTTCTTCTCGGCGACGCTCGTGCCGGGAAGCCAGCGGCGCAGCGCGCCGACGTTGTCGCCGACGGGCTGCGACGAGGCGAGCACCCGCAGCGCCAGCGTCGCCTGCCGGCGGGTGAGGCCGAGCCGTGCGAGCGCTTGCGGGTCGCCGTGAGAGCCCGCGTGGAGCCGGTACAGCGCGCGGCCGAGATCCCGCGCGGTCGTCACGCGCGTGTGCGGCCCGGGCGGCCGCTGCCGCACCGCGGTGGTCGCGCGGTACGGGCCGGGGTACGTGCTCGAGGTCATCCCGAGCCGGCGCAGCCCGTCGGCGACGGCGCCGTAGCCGAGCTGCCCGGCGATCCGGTTCGCGGCGAGATTCGACGACCAGGCCCCGAGCTGGCGTGCGTCGTACCACCAGCGGCTCCGCTCCGGGTCGGGCGACGCGCGCACGGCGGCCACGAGCGCGCCGAGCTTGACCGTCGACGCAGCCGCGAAGCGCGTATCCGCCTCGAATCCGGCGTAGCGCCCGGTGTCGAGCTCGTGCACCCAGATGCCGGCGACGCCGCTCGAAGCCGGCGGCGACCCGCGCGAGCTCCCGGCCGAGCGCCGGATCGGCCCGCCGTCGGCCCGACTCCGGCCGTCGCGGCCGGGAGCGGTCGGAGCGGTGCCGTGCTCGTCGAGCCCCCCGGGCGGTCGAGCTGCTCGGCCCAGCCGACCTGCGCGCGGCCGTGGGCGAGCAGGTCGCTCCGCAGCTCGCGGAGAGCCGGGCGCACCGTCCCGGCGGCGAGCACCGCCTCGACGAGGTCGCGCCCGGCGTCGTAGCCGGCCTGGGCGCCGTCCGGTGTGGCGGGATACGAGAGCTGCGCCCGCGGCAGGTAGCGCTCCTTCGCCTCGACGAGCTCACCGATCGCCGGCAAGCGCGCCCCCGGCGAGGACGAGGGCGGCGAGAAGCGGAAACGCAAGCCGGCGCACGGTCAGGTTGTAGCGCGCCGACCAGAGAGCCCGCCCGGGACGGCGGGCTCTCTGCGCCCGGTCGCTAGACCGCCCGGTACGCGAAGGTCGTGTTGCCGGTGACTCTCACGTCGAGCTCGGCCTCGATCGGGCCGATCGTCCGCGACTGCGCGTCGTCGGCAGGCTCGCCGTCCTCTGGGTGCTCGAACGCCGGAATCTCGACCGACCCGGACGTGACGTTGCACCGGAAGGTGCCGAAGCGAGTCAAGCCCGCCGCGACGCCCGATCCCATGCAGTCAGCGCTGTCGATCCGCAGGCCACGCTGCACGTCGGCAAGGGCGCGCGAGTAGCGATACGCCTCCTGGTAGTAGGCGTCCGCGTCCTGGACGTGCCCGGTGAGCGTGGACTCCAGGGCGAGCGCCTTGTACAGCGCAACCGCCGGGCGGAGCTCCGCCTCGAGCGCAACCCGATCCTCGGTCGCAAGACGGACCGTCGCGCCGTCCAGCACGGACCGCTCGGCCTTCGACTCCGTCCAGACCACTTTCTTGCCGGCCTTGCCCGTCGACGCGACGGCTGCGCCGACGCTCACGAGGGCAATGCAGATCACCGCTAGTACCTGTTTCATGACTGCTCTCCTATCGATGTCGTGATCGTTCTCGGCCCTCCGGGCAACACGAACGGCGCTGCCCGGAGGGACTGGGTGAGCTCGGCCGCGACGACTGCAAACCGACAGCAGCACTCGCAGCCGAGCAGGTGTGAGGAGACGTTCGGCGACCTCCGACGGCGGGAGCTCCCCATCGAGCGCAATGGACACCGCCTGCCGCACTCGGATGCACGCCGTGGCGTCCATCGCCGTCCGCCGCATCGCTTCTCCTCCTGGATTCGCCATGCACCGGTTGTCGCAGGCGCCGCTGAAGCGCGGCTTGACGGCGGCTTGACGCTTGCTTGGCCAGAGAGAGCCCGCCCTGACGGCGGGCTCTCTCTCCTGATCGCTAGAGCGCCTTGTAGGAGAAGCTCGCGCTACCGGTGACCCGCACATCGAGGACGGCCTCGATGGGGCCAATGCTTCTCGGCACCTCTTCGACCTGGATCAACCCGGGTTCCGAGGTGGTGGGCTCGGCTCCGGCGACGGGATCTCGACCGACTCGGAGATCACCCGGCAGCGGAAGCCGTTGAAACGACCGGCGACGGCCCGGCCCGACCCTGTGCAGTCGGCGACGTCGATCGCCAGACCGCGGCGAACCTTGCTCAGGGCCAGCGAGTACGCATACGCGCGGTCGAGATACACGCTCGCCGCCCAGTTCGCCGGGCCGTATCCCGTCACCGCGGCCTCCGCCGCGAGCGCCTGGTTCAGCACCATTCCCCGACGGAGCTCCTCTTCGAGAGCCGCGCGATCCTCGGTCGCGAGGCGGACCGTCGCTCCTGCTGAGCACGTTCTGCTCGGCCTTCGACACCGTCCAGGCCGCCTTCTTGCTTGTCTCGCCCGGTGACGCGACGGCAACGCCGGCGCTCACGAGGGCGAGGCAGATGATCACGACTACGTTTTTCATGACTGCTCTCCCTCTTGCTGGTTGTTAGCCGGTCCCGCTGCGCGCGGGCGCCCGGTTCGACGAGCTCGGCCGGCGCCGGATGCGGTCGAGCCAGGAGCTCGCGTGCTCCTCGACTCCCGCCTCTTCCTCGCTCGAACGCGCCGCGCGAGCCTCCAGTGACAACATCGCCGCGCGAGCGAGCTTGAGGCGCTCCTCGTCGTGCAGGCGGGCGATCTCGTAGTTCGACCACGGGTGAACGTCCATGGCTTCCTCCTCCGGTTGGCTCGACATGCCCCGGTTGTCGCAGGCGGCGCTGAAGCGCGGCTTGACGGACGCTTGAGGACTGCTGGAGCGCAAAGCGACGGTCGTGCGATCGGCGACGGAGGTAGCCCTCCTCCGCGCCTCGGATCGCTGCACCCGTGCCGGCCAGAGAGCCCGCCGACAACGGCGGGCTCTCTCATCCGACCGCTACAGCGCCTGGTACGAGAAGCTCGACGTGCCGGTGACGCGCACATCGAGGACGGCCTCGATCGGGCCGAGGCTCCGAGGGTCCGCTTCGACCGGAGTCTTCCCGTCGTCGGCGAGCTCCGCCGAGGGGATCTCGAGCGACTCGGAAGTGACGCTGCAGCGGAAGCTCGTGAAACGACTCCCGGTGGCTGCGGTGCCCCGTCCGTTGCAGTCGGCCGCGTCGATCCACAGCCCACCGCGGACTCTCACGAGGGCTCGCCCGTACCGGTGCGCGAGGTCCACATAGATGTTCGCCGCGTCGTGGTCGTTGGCCAGTGTTGCGTCGAGCGCGAGCGTCCAGTAGAGCTCGACAGCCTGGTTGAGCTCCTCCTCGAGCGCCGCGCGGTCCTCCCCCGCGACCCGGACCGTCGCACGGCTCAGCACGTACCGCTCCGCCGTCGACTCCGTCCAGGCCGCTTTCTTGCCGGCCTTGCCCGTCGAAGCGGCGGCCGTGCCGACGCCTGCGACAAGGGCGCAGCAGATGATCACAATTGCCTTCTTCATGAGTTCACTCCTCTCACGGTCTCTCTGGTCCCTCACGACGGATCGATCACCGGCAGGGACATGCCCCGGTTGTCGCAGGCGGCGCTAAAGCTCGGCTTGGCGGGCGCTTGAGGACTGCTGGTGGGCGCACTACGGTTATGCGAACGGCGACGGAGGTAGCCCGTGCTCGAGTTCCGTGTCCTTGGACCGCTGCAGGTGGCAAGGGAGGGCCGCCTGCTCCCGCTCGGCGGCATCAAGCAGCGCGGGCTGCTCGCCTTGCTGCTGCTCGATCGCAACCGCGTCGTCCCGCGCGATCGGCTCGTGGACGCCCTCTGGGGCGAGGAGCCGCCTCAATCCGCTGCGAACAGCATCCAGGTCTACGTCTCGAAGCTACGACGGCTTCTCGACGACGGGGAGCCGGGCACCGACGGCGCGCTCGTCACCGAGCCGCCCGGCTACCGTCTCCGCGTTCCGCCAGGTGAGGTCGACGCCGACGAGTTCGAGCGGCTCGTCGCCGCCGGCACGGACGCGGTCGGGGCCGGGTCGTTCGACGAGGCCGAAGCGACGCTCTCCCGCGCGCTCGCCCTCTGGCGTGGACCGGCTCTCGCCGACCTGGCGCCGGACTTCGCCCAGGCCGCGACCACACGCCTCGAGAGTCTTCGGCTGCAGGCGCTGGAGGCCCGCTTCGAGGCGATGCTGGCCGTCGGCCGCGAGGCCGAGGCGGTGGGAGAGCTCCAGGCGCTGGTGGCACTGCATCCGCTGGACGAGCGGCTGCGCGCACAGCTGATGCTGGCGCTGTACCGATCCGGCCGTCAGGCGGACGCCCTCGAGACCTACCGCACCTCGAGGAGATTGCTGACCGAGGAGCTCGGGCTGGAGCCGAGCCCGGAGCTCCGGGCGCTCGAGCAGTCGATCCTGCGCCAGGACGAGTCCCTCGGTCGTCGCGAGACGCCGGCACAGCCGGCGGCGACCGCCCCGGCGCGCGCCGAGCCGCGGGAAGACGAGCGACGACCTGTGACCGTCCTCTTCGCCGACATCGTCGGCTCGACGATGCTCGGCGAGCGACTCGCGCCCGACGAGGTCAAGGTGCTCGTCGGCGAGTGCGTGACGATGATGAGCCGGGCCGTCGAGGAGTACGGCGGCACGGTGCAGGCCTACCAGGGGGACGGTATCTGCGCCTACTTCGGCGTCCCTGCCGCTCATGAGGACGATCCCGAGCGCGCCGCCCGCGCCGCGCTCCGCATCCACGAGGTCATCCGCGGTTATGCCGACGACATCGAGCGCGCGTGGGGCATCTCGGGCTTCGCAGTCAGGGTCGGCGTCAACAGCGGGCCGGCCGCGGTCGGGCTCGTCGGCACCGCCGACCCGCAGATCGTCGCGCTCGGCGACGCGACGAACGTCGCCGCGCGGCTGCAGGCGGCGGCGGAGCCCGGGTCGATCGTCGTCGGCGAGCAGACCGCACGCCGGCTGGCCGACCGCTTCGTCCTCGAACCGTTCGGCGAGATCGCCGTGAAGGGGAGAGAGAAGCCCGTGACCGCGTCGACCCTCGTGCGCGCGAAGGATCGCGAGGCAGCCGCGCCCGACGACGCCGATCGTCGGCAGGGAACCGGAGCTCGGGCAGCTGCGCGCCGTCGTCGACGATCTCGCCGCCGGCCGAGGCCGCGTCGTTCTCCTCGTCGGCGAGCCGGGCATGGGGAAGACACGGCTGCTGAAGGAGGTCTCGGCGATCGTCGCGGACCGCGTCGTCTGGCTCCGCGGACACTGCCATTCCTACGGCGGCCTGCCGGGCTGGGCCTTCATCCAGATCCTGCTCGACTGGCTCGGCGCCGAGATCGGCGAGCCCGAGATCGCGATCAGGACGAAGGCGCGCGCCGGTCTCGGCGCGCTCTTCGGCGACGAGCTGGACGACGTCCTCCTCCCCCTGGCGTCGCTGCTGCGACTGCGCGTCGAGCCCTCGGCCGCCCCCACCGGCGACGCCGTCAACCGCGCCTACGTCCGCTGGCTCGAGGCGCTCGCGGCGAAGCAACCGGTGATCGTCGCCGTCGAGGATGCCCACTGGGCGGACGTGCAGACGCGCGAGCTCGCCGAAGCGCTGCTCGAGCTCACCGACCGCGCTCCCGTCGCGCTCGTGGTCACCGAGGAGCCGATCACCGGCTCCGAGGGAGCGGCCCTGCGCATGCACGCCGTCGCGCGCTATGCGCACCGGACGACGGTGCTCTCGCTCGGGCCGCTGTCGGATGCCGACAGCGACGAGCTGCTGACCGGAGTGGTCGAGCACAAGCTCGACACCGCGACGCGCATGCTCCTCATCCGGGAGGCGGAGGGGAATCCGCTCTACCTCGAGGAGCTCGCACGGGCCTTCCTCGAGGGCGCGCTGGAGCCGCGCGGCCGCACCTGGACCGTCACGGCCGGGTCGCTCGAGTTGCTGCCGCCGACCCTGGAGAACCTCCTCGTCGCTCGGTTCGACCGGCAACCCGACGGTCCGCGCAGGCTCGCCCAGATCGCGTCGGCGATCGGCCGTCGCTTCCCGGTCGAGGTGCTCGAGCGCGTGTCGGGCGAGCCCGTCGGCGAGGCGCTCACCGCACTCCTGCGCGCCGAGATGGTCCGTGAGGTGAGCCGCTACCCGGCCTTCGAGTGCGCCTTCACGCACGGCCTCCTGCGCGACGCCGTGCTCTCGACGCTCACGTCGGCGAGGAAGCGGACGCTGTACGCGAGCATCGCCGCGGCGTTCGAGTCGATCTACGCGGGCGACCTCGACGAGCACCTCGATCGGCTCGCGCACTACCACGCGCAGGCCGGCAACTTCCCCAGGGCGCTGGAGTACGCCGCGCGGACGCGCGGCGAGTTAGATGCGGGCTAGCGCGTGAGCCACCACTCCTCGGCGTTCCAGGCGATGTCACCGCCGGTGTTCGGGACGACGTTCCGGACCGTCTGCCGTCGCGCGAGAAGGGCAGGCAGCTCGAAGAGTGGGATCACCGGGACGTCCTCCGCGAGCCTCCGGTCGATCCTGTTCTGGAGCGCGAGAGCCGGCGTCACGACCGTGGCGAACGTCCGGTGCGTGAACTGGAAGTCGTCGGTGGTGACCGGCACGCCGTCCTCCAGCGCGCCTCACGCCGGACGTGGTACGTGAGAGTGAACGGGTTGCGGCCGAGAGTGACGGCTGAGACGAGGCTGAATCGCGGGACGAGATCGGGGCCGACCTCGAAAGCGCCCTCGAGAACCTGGGTGAGAGCCGGGTCGTCGACGCGCAGCGGGCAGGCGAAGGGATTGAGACACGGCAGTACGGGTCGTGGGGTCACGATGATGCCGCCGCGCTTCGGACTTTGCGCGGCCGAGGCCCCCGCGCCCGAGACGGCGAGGAGGGAGGCGACGAGGACGGCCGCTAGCGCCCGTCCGCGAGCCACCAGTTCTCCGCGTTCCAGAGCGGGACGAGCTGCGTGTTGAGCGACAGGCCGAAGTTCCGTACCGTCGATCGCATCGCGACCGACTGGGTTTGCTGGTAGAGCGGGATCACCGGCACGTCCCTCGCCATCCGCAGGTCGGCCCTGTTCAGGACACGCGCCTGCTGGCGGTCGTCGAGGATCCGTTCCGCCTGGTCGAGGTCGGCGGTGACCAGCCGCTGGCAGTATCCCGTGTAGTTGTCCTCGCCGCCGCAACCGAAGATGGACTTTGACGACGCGCCCGGCGTAGAGAGCCACGAGAAGAGCGCGACGTCGAAGTCGCCCTTCTCGAGGATCTGACCGAAGATCGCATTGGTCGTGGCGTAGCTCGGCACGACCTCGATGCCCGCCTGCCGGAGCTGCGTCTGAACGAGCTCGATCACCCGCGGCCGGAAGCCGCCGATCTGGAACGTCGTCACGAAGCGGAGCGAGAGCCGGCTGCCGGCGCAGACGTAGATGCCGTCCGCGCCGCGCCGGCAGCCCGCCTGCTCAAGGAGACGGCGCGCCTCGGCCGGGCGGTAGCGGTAGCTCTCCCAGTTCTTGCGGTAATGAGGGCTCCGGGTCGGGAAGACGGCGCTGTCGCGCTGCGACGCGCTCCGGTCGGTCGCCCGCAGGACCTGCTCGACGATCGCAACGCGGTCGATCCCGTAGGCGAGGGCCTGCCGCACGAGCCTGTTCCCGAGCGCCGGATGGCCGCCGGGGCCTCTCATGCGGATCTCGAAGTGGTCCCAGCCGGCCGCACGTTGGTTCGAGAGCACCCGCAGAGCAGGCTCCTGCTGCAGCTCGGCGACGAAACCCGGAGGGAAGTGCGAGGCGACGTCCAGCTCACCGCGCCGGAACGCTTCGCGGAGCGCGGGGCCCTGAACCTGGAAGCGAACGACGAGCCGGTCCAGGTAGGCAGGATGAGGCCCCCAGTAGCGGGGGTTTCGGCGCAGCGTGATCTGCTTGCCGCGCTCCCAGCGTTCGACGAGGAAGGGCCCGCTCCCGATGGGCGCACCCGTCTTCGGATTCTCGATCCGGTCCGTCCAGACGCGGGCCAAATCGACGCCCGCGAGCGCATGGCGCGGCAGGACGGCCCCGAACAGCTCCCGCCAGGCGGCGAGACGGGAGCGCAGGACGACCTCGACCGTCTTCGAGTCGAGAGCTCGAACGCTGCGAACCTTCGTCCTGTGAACATCCTCGGGGCGCGACCTGAGGATCGCCTGGTGGGTGAAGACGAAGTCCGCCGCCGTAATCGGCACCCCGTCGCTCCAGCGAGCCTCCGGGCGAATGTGGTACGTCAGCGTGAACGGCGGCCTGGTCGTGAACGTGACGCTCGAGACGAGTCGCGGCCGCCACGTGAGACCCGGGCCGACGGCGAACGGCCCTTCGAGCACCTTGCCTCCGATGAACCCGAGGGTGAGCGCAGTCGATCCAGGGGCGCACTCGTCTCGGAGCGGCGAGAGGCAGGCGGGCTCGCCGAACGGCCCCCCGTAGCACGACGGTCCCACCCACGCGCGGCGCCTGCGCCTCCGAGCCGCCGGCACCCGCGACAGCGAGGAGCGAGGCGGCGAGCGCCGCCGCTAGCGCCCCTGCGCGAGCCACCAGTCCTCCGAGTTCTGGGTGAAGTTCGAACACCGAGCCCCCGGCGACCACGCCGCGAACGTGACTCCGAAGCGCGACGCGCGTGACCGGCTGAACCAACGGCAACGCCGGCACTGCCCGAGCGAGCTTGGCGTCGAGGGCGTGGAGCACGCGCGCCCGCTGCGTCGGGTCGACGATGACGTCGACCTGCTGGTAGTCGCGCGCGACGAGCCGGCTGCAGAAGCCGGCCCAGTTCTGGGCGTCTCCGCAGTCCCCCTCGGGCCAGACGATGCCGCCGCCGTTCGTCACCCACGCGAAGAGCGCGGCGTCGTACGCCCCGTTCGGAAGGATCTGCCCGAACAGCGCTCCCTGGGGTGCGAACGAGAGCACGACCTCGACGCCCACCCTGCGCAGCTGCGCCTGGGCGAGCTGCAGAACCGTCGCGCGCTCCGGCACTCCAGCGGTCGTGACGAAGCGCAGGCTGAGCCGCTGCTCGTTGCAGACGTAGACGCCGTCGGAACCCGTGCGGCAGCCGGCCTGCTCGAGCAGGCTTCGTGCCCGCGCGGGGGCATAGCGGTAGCCGCTCCAGTTCGGCCGGTAGTCGCGCTCGGAGGGGACGAAGACCGTGCTGTCGAGCGGGCGGCGGTCCCGCGCCTGCGCCTCGGCCAGCAACACGCGCGCGATCTCCGCGCGGTCGATGCCGAACGCCAACGCCCGACGCACGAGCCTGTTCTTCAGCGCCGGATGCCCGCCGGAGCCGACACGGAAGATGAAGTGCTCCATCGCCGCCGCAGGCCACGCGACGACGCGCCAGCCGGGGAGCCGACGCACCTCACGCGGCCGTATCCACGCGACAGGAACGCGACCCCGGCGACGAGGGACACGTCGATCTCGTTCCGGCGGAACGGCCCGATTGGATCGTTCGCCGCCCTGAGAAGCGGTAGACGATCCGGTCGAGGTATGCCGTGTGCGGTCCCCAGTAACGAGCGTTCCTGACGAGCGTGATCTGCTTGCCCCGCTCGAACCGGCCGATCAGGAACGGACCGCTTCCGATCGCCGCGCCGGTCGCCGGATCGTCGACCCGGTCCAGCCAGACCTTCGTCAGGTCGTGCGCCGCGAGCACGTGCCGCGGCAGCACGATCGGAAAGAGGTCGCGCCAGAGGGCGTACGGCTTCCGGAACACGACCCGGAACGTCTTCGGGTCGAGTGCCTGCGTCCGCCGGATCTTCCGGTAGATCTCCCGTTGATCGAACGCCGGCGTCACGAGCGTGCGGTACTGCTCGTGGGTGAACTGGAAGTCGGCGGCCGTGACGGGCCGGCCGTCGCTCCAGTGCGCCTCCGGCCGGATGTGGTAGGTGACGCGTGAACGGCTTCCTCGTGAGCGTGAAGCCGCCGATGAGGTTCGGTCGGCGCACGAGGTCGGGCCCGACCTCGAACGCGCCCTCGAGGACCTGACTCAGCGAAGGGATCGACGTCCGTTGATGCCACACGCAAAGGGATTGAGGCACGAGGGAACCGCCGGCTGCGGGCGGGAAATCGTGAGGGTGCCGCCGCGCTGCGGCGCCTGCGCGCCCGCGCCGCCCGCACCCGGGACGGCGAGGAGCGCGGCGGCGAGCGCCGCCGCTAACGCCCCTGCGCGAGCCACCAGTTCTCCGCGCCGACAAGAGGCGTAGCCGGAGTGTGGATGACACCTCGCAGCGACGTCCTGCGCGCGGCGAGCTCCACGAACTGATACAGGGGAAGCACGGGGACGTCCCTGGCCAGCAGGCGATCGGCACGATTCAGGGCTTCGCGCCCGTCGGCCCGAGTCGAGAATCCTGTCGGCCTGGTCGAATTCCCGTGTGACGAGCCGCTGGCAGTAGCCCATGGCGTTGTCGACGGCTCCGCAGCCGAAGACGTCCTTCAGCCCGCTCGACTCGGGCGAGTAGATCCAGCTGAACAGCGCGACATCGAACTCGCCGCTGGGGATGATCCGGCCGAACAGCACGGCGCTCGACGCGAAGTCGGGTTCCACCGCGATCCCTACCTGACGGAGCTGTCTCTGGATGATCGCGAGCACTCGCGCCCGCACCGGAACTCCGGCACGGGTCACGAAGCGGAGCGAGAGCCGTCGGTCGCCGCAGACGTAGATGCCGTCGGCCCCCAGCCGGCAGCCGGCCTGCTCGAGCAGCCGACGCGCCAGTCCGGCGTTGTGTCGGTACGTGCGCCAGTTCGATGCATAGGCGGGGCTCTGAGTCGGAAGAACCATGCTGTCGAGCAGCCGCAGCTTCGGGTCGACCTCCCCGATAGAGCTCCCGGACGATCGCGGACGCGGTCGATGCCGTACGCGAGCGCGCGCCGAACGAGCTTGTTCTCCAGAGCGCGGATGACCTCCGGCGTCGACCCGCAGCTCGAGGTGCTCGACCCCGAGGCCTTGCCTCGCCGTCACCTGGAGCCTCGAGTCCCGCCGAAGCTCGGCCACGATCTCGGGGATCCCCGAGGCCCGCGGCGAAGTGCACCGCACCGCTCCGCACGGACGCCACGCGCTCGGCAGGCGGTTGAGAGGAAGCGGATCTCGAGCCGTTCGAGATAGGCGGCGTGAGGCCCGAAGTAGTTCGGGTTCCGACGGAGGATGAGCTTCCCGGGCGCGCTCCCAGCGCTCGATCGACGAAGGGCCCGCTCCCGATCGGCGCGCCTGTCTTCGGGTTGTCGATCCGGTCGGCCCAGATCGTCTCGAGGTTCTCGCCCTGCGAGTGCGTGCCGTGGCAGGAGGTTCGTGAACAGCCCGCGCCAGCCGGCGAAGCGGGAGCGAAGAACCACCTTGACCGTCTTCGCGATCGACGGCCGTGACCCGGCGTACCTCGTCCACAAGGTCGCGACGGAACGGGCTCAGCGCTCCTCGCTTTGCCAGGGACACATGCGCTTGGTGGGTGAAGACGAAGTCGCGCGGCGGTGATCGGCACCCGGTCGCTCCACCGAGCCTCGCGGCGGATGCGGTAGGTGAGCGTGAACGGGCGGCGTCGTCGTGACGTCGACGTCCGAGACGAGGCTCTTCCGATACGCGTTGTCAGGGCCGACGTCGAACGGCGACGCGAGCACCTCGTCGGCGAAGACGCGTGTGCCCCGCCCGTCGCCATCGCACGTTGCCAGCAGCACGTTGAGGCACGCGGGCTCCGCAACCGGCGAGCCGACGCGGGCCGTCCCGCCGCGCTTCGGCGTCTGCGTCTCCGCGCCGCTGCCCTCGGCCGCGACGAGCAGCGACGCCGCCAGCGCGGCTGTCAGCGCTCTAACCACCGGCCTGCTCCGGCGCGCGCACGCTGACCCAGACCGCGCCGCCGCCCGCCGCGAGGCGCTGCGGCTCGTTGCCGATCTCGATCGTCGCCACGACCTCGTCCGTCTCGGGATCGAGCCGCGTCACCTTCCGGTCGAGGCTCGACGCGACCCAGACGCCGCCCTCGCCGACCGCGACGTCGACCGGGCCGTCGCCGACGGGGAAGGTCGCGTGACGCGTGGCCGGCTGGCCGCGTCCCGGCGATCGCGAGGCGCGTCACCGTGTCGTCGTCGAAGTTCGCGACCCAGAGCGAGCCGGGGCCGATCGCGATCGCGCTCGGTGCCCCTGCCCGACGAGTGCTCGCCGCTGCTTCTGGTTCGTCACCGGATCGACCTCGACGATCGTGTTCGCGGCGCGGTTCACGATCCAGAGCGACTCGAGCCCGTAGGCGATGTCGGAGAACGCTCGGGAGCACGGCGCTCGGCGACGTGAGCAGGCCCGCCTCGAGGCCGATGCTCCTCGCCTTGCCCGTCCGGGGATCGATGCGCCCGAGCTCGCCGTTCTCGCACACGAACCAGACCGCGCCGCCGCCGAAGGCCACGCTCGGCGCGCGGCGCCCCGCACGGGCGTGTCTCCCCGAGCGCCGGGATCGGCGACGCGGCCTCATTCTGATCGGGGTTGATGCGCGCCAGCTCGGCGAGCGCGCCGAGCGCGACCCAGACCGTGCCGCCGCCGACCGTGACGTCGCTCGGGAAGTCCGCCGACGGGGATCGTCCGCTGTCGCTCCGCGTGTCGCGCGGGATCGATCCGCGACACCGTCTCGTCCTCGACGTTCGCCACCCAGACGGCGCCCTCGCCGACCGCGATCGCGCCGGGGTCGATGCCGACCGGAACCTCCGCGACGAGCTCGTTCGTCGCCGGATCGATCACGCCGACCGAGTTGGGTGCGACCGACGCGAGCCCGCCGCCGGAGTCGCGCGTCGAGCAGGAACCCGAGCGCCGCTGCCGATCGCCAGAGCGAGCACGACCGCGCCGAAGATCCACTGGAGGCGCGTGTTTCGTCGGCGCCGGCGCTGGCTTCGACGAGGCCGAGCGAGGAGCGCGCCGCGGCGACGAGCTCGCCCGCCGTCTCGTAGCGCCGCTCAGGCTCCTTCGCGAGGGCGCGGCGCGAGCACCGCGTCGACCGCCTGCGGCAGCTCGGCCCGAACCTCGCTCGGCCGCCGCGGCTCCTCGTGCACGTGCGCCCAGAGGAGCGCGACGTCGGTCGCCCGCGGGAAACGGCGACTGCCCGGTCAGGCACTCGTAGAGGACGCAGGCGAGCGAGTAGACGTCCGCGCGCGCGTCGACGTCGTCGCCGGTGATCTGCTCGGGAGCGACGTACTCGAGCGTGCCGACGACGTCGCCGGGGGCGGAGACACCGCTGAGCGAGCCCGTCCGCTTGGTCAGGCCGAAGTCGGCGAGGTAGCAGTGCTCCTTGCCCGCGGCGACGGCGATCAGGACGTTCGACGGCTTGACGTCGCGGTGGACGAGTCCCTTCTCGTGCGCTGCATCCAGGGCCTCCGCGACCTGCTCGAGCAGCGAGACCGCGCGGGCGGGCTCGAGCGCCCCCTCGCGCGAGATGAGCTGCGCGAGATCGGTGCCGTCGACGTAGCGCATCGCGAGGAACAGGACGCCGTCCTCGTCCCCGGCCTGGAAGATCGGGACGATGTGCGGGTGGTCGAGCGAGGCCGCGACCCGCGACTCGCGCAGGAAGCGCTCGCGGAAGCGGCTGTCCTCGGCGAGCTCCGACGCGATCACCTTCAGCGCGACCTTCCGCCCCAGCCCCCGTTCCTCGGCACGGTAAACCGCGCCCATCCCGCCCCGGCCGATGAGCGCCTCGACGAGATAGCCGGCGAACTCGCTCCCGACCACCGAGTCGGAGCCCTTTTGCACGCTCACCGGACAAGTGTCCTCCTGTCAGGTGACACTTGCAACGATCGCCCCGCCCGGCTCCCGTGCGTACTCTGAAGCGATGGCCGCCGTCGAAGCTGAGGGCCTCGTCAAGATCTACCGCTCCCGCAAGAACGAGGTGCGCGCGCTCGACGGCGTCGACCTCGACGTGCAGGAGGGCACCGTGCTCGGACTGCTCGGCCCGAACGGCGCCGGCAAGACGACGACCGTGCGGATCCTCGCGACGCTGCTGCGGCCGAACGCGGGCAGCGCACGGGTCGCCGGCTTCGACGTGCTGCGCGAGCCGCAGTCGGTGCGCAAGGCGATCGGGCTCTCCGGCCAGTACGCGGCCATCGACGAGAACCTCACCGGCCGCGAGAACCTCTGGATGTTCGGGCGGCTCTACCACCTCTCGAGCGCAGAGGCGCGGACGCGCGCGGACGAGCTGCTCGAGCGCTTCCTGCTCGACGAGGCGGCCGACCGCGTGGCGAAGACCTACTCCGGCGGCATGCGGCGTCGGCTCGACCTCGCCGCCGCCCTGATCGGCCGGCCGCGCCTGCTCTTCCTCGACGAGCCGACGACGGGCCTCGACCCGCGCAGCCGCCTGGGGATGTGGGAGGTGATCCGAGCGCAGGTGCGCGAGGGCGCGACGCTGCTCCTGACGACGCAGTACCTCGAGGAGGCGGACGAGCTCGCGAACGAGATCGCCGTCGTCGACAAGGGCGAGATCATCGCGCGCGGCACGGCAGACCAGCTCAAGTCCCAGGTGGGCGGCGAGCGGATCGAGGTCGTGGCCCACGCGCCCGACGACCTCGCTCGGATGGCTCAGCTCCTGGCGCCCGACGGGACCGCGTCGATCGACGAGCACGTGCGGCGCATCACGATCGCGGCGCACGGCGGCGCGGCACAACTCGTCGACGTCATCCGGCGGCTGGACGAGGCAAGCCTCAAGGTGGACGACATCGCCCTGCGCCGGCCGACGCTCGACGACGTCTTCCTCGCGCTCACCGGCCACGGCGCCGAGGAGCTGCCGCTCTCGGAGAGACGAGGAGAAAGCGGCGTGACCGAGCTTCGGATGGCCGTCAGCGACGGCGCCGTGATGACGTGGCGGAACCTGAAGCGCGTGCCGCGCATCCCGGAGCTCGCGATCTTCGCGATCCTCCAATCGATCATGTTCGTGCTGCTGTTCGCGTACGTCTTCGGCGGCGCGATCCCGATTCCGGGCGGCGGCTCCTACAACGAGTACCTGATGCCGGGCATCTTCATCCAGACGCTCGGCTTCGCCTCGATCACGACCGCGATCGCGGTCACCGACGACATGGCGAAGGGGCTGATCGACCGCTTCCGCTCGCTGCCGATGGCGCGCTCGGCCGTCCTCAGCGGCCGGACGATCTCGGACGTCGTCTACAACGCGGGCATCCTCGTCGTGCTGATGCTGTCGGGCCTCGTCGTCGGCTGGCGCGTGCACAACGGGCTCGCGGACTTCCTGCTGGCCGTCGTGCTGATGCTCTTCTTCACGTTCGCGATGGCGTGGATCGGCGTCTACATCGGCCTGCTCGTGCCGTCGGTCGAGGTCGGCCAGCAGCTCGGCTTCCTGATCGTCTTCCCGCTCACGTTCGTCTCGAATGCCTTCGTTCCGATCGAGACGCTGCCCGACTGGCTGCAGCCGTTCGCGGAGTGGAACCCCTTCAGCTCGCTCACCGCGGCGACGAGGGAGCTCTTCGGGAACCCCAACCCATACGCATCGGGGTTCCCGGGCGAGCACCCGTTCTTCCTGTCGGTCGTGTGGACGGTCGGTCTCCTGGCCGTGTTCGCGCCGCTCGCGGTGCGCGAGTACCGCTCGATCGACCGCTGAGCGACAATCCGCTCGTGGGCTGCGAGCTCGGCTGGACGGAGCTGCGGGCGGGACGCTGGGAATCGGCCCGCACGGCGTTCGAGAGCGCAGGCGAGACGGCGGAGGCGCTCGAGGGCCTGAGCTGGGCGGCCTGGTGGCTCGACGACGCGGATACGGTCTTCGCCGCGCGCGAGGGCGCGTACCGGCTCTACCGCGCCGAGGGCAACGCGGCGGCTGCCGCCCGCATGGCCACGTGGATCGCCGCCGACCAGCTCGACTTCTACGGCGCCGCAGCGGTCGCGAACGGCTGGCTCCGGCGCGCCCATCGCCTGCTCGACGACCTGGAGCCCGGCCCGGATCACGGCTGGCTCGCGTTCCACGACGGGTTCCTCGCCCACGCGGCGGGCCACAGCGACGACGCGCGCCGCCTCGCGGCGTTCGCCGCCGAGCTCGGACGGCGCTTCGCCGTTCCCGACCTCGAGATCCTCGGCCTCGCGCTCGAAGGCGCGGTGCTTGTCGCCTCGGCGGACGTCGCCGAGGGCATGCGCTACCTGGACGAGTCCACCGCGGCGGCACTCGAGGACGAGGCGACGATCCCGATCTCGGGCGCCTGGGCGTGCTGCCTGCTGGTCGGCGCCTGCACCGCCGTGCTCGACTTCGAGCGAGCCGGCCAGTGGTGCGACCGCATCGCCGAGTTCGCAGAGCGCTACGGCAGCCGCTACATGCTCGCCTTCTGCCGCAGCGAGTACGGGGCCGTCCACCTCTGGCACGGCCGGTGGCCGGAGGCCGAGGCCATGCTCACCGCCTCGCACGAGGACTACGTGGCCTCTCGCCCGGCCTGGGCGGCGGCGCCGCTCGCCGGGCTGGCGGAGCTTCGGCGGCGCCAGGGACGGCCGGCAGAGGCCACCGCGCTGCTCGACAGGGCCGGCTCCTTCGAGGCCGAGCAGCTGTGCCGCGCCCGCCTCGCGCTCGACCGCGGCGATGCCGCGCGGGCTGCCGAGCTCGCCGAGCGGCTCCTGCGTCAGCTGCCCGAGCACCGAAGGCTGCAGCGGCTCCCGGCGCTCGAGGTGATCGCGCGGACGCAGATCGCGCGTGGGCATCTCGACCAGGCCGCGGCGAGCCTCGAAGCGGTGCGGGAGGTCGAGCGACGTCGTCGGCACGCTGCCCCTGCGAGCGTGCGCCGACCTGCTCGAGGGCATGCTCGTGGCGGCCCGGGGCGACCACGATCGCGCGCGCACGCTGCTCGAGGACGCCGTCGACGGGTACGAACGCAGCCGCGCACCGTTCGAGACGGCCTGTGCCCGCCTCGAGCTGGCGACGAGCCTGGTCGCGCTCGGCCGCGGCGAGGACGCGCGGCACGAGGCGGCCGCCGCGGAGGCCGGCCTGGCCCGTCTCGGGGCGGCAGGCGGCGCCGACGACGATGGCCCGCTGACCGGCGTGACCCCGAGGGAGCGCGAGGTCCTGCGGCTGCTCGCCGAAGGCCTCACGAATCGCCAGATCGCCTCGCGCCTCGTCGTGAGCGAGCACACGGTGCACCGGCACGTGACGAACATCCTCCGCAAGCTGGACGTGCCGTCGCGAACGTGCCGCAGCCGCTCTCGCCGCGCAGGCCGGCCTGCTCGAGCGCGCCTAGCCGTTTCCGGCCACGGCCGGGTCGCCCGAAGATGGCCGATCCTGGCGATGTCAAAGAGGCCGCTGTGACCTACCGTCGGCACATGGAGACGGTCGCAGCGAACGCCGAGCGGGAGATGTGGGCCCTCGGCGACTACCACCGGTTCGCGAAGCAGACGGTCTGGGGGTTCGGGCCGGAGCTCGTGGCCGCGTGCGGGATCGGCCCCGGGCAGCGCGTGCTCGACGTCGCGGCGGGCACGGGCAACGTCGCCATCCGGGCCGCCGAGGCGGGCGCGACGGTGATCGCCGCCGATCTCACGCCCGAGAACTTCGAGGCCGGCCGCCGGGAGGCCCGCTCGCGCGGCGTCGAGCTCGAATGGGTCGAGGCGGACGCCGAGGCGCTGCCGTTCGCCGACGGCGCATTCGACGTCGTCACCTCGTCCGTCGGAGTGATCTTCGCGCCGGATCACCAGGCCGTCGCCGACGAGCTCCTGCGTGTCTGCCGCCCCGGCGGGACGATCGGGATGATCAACTTCCTGCCCGAAGGCGTGGCGAAGGAGTTCTTCGAGAAGCTCGAGGCCTACGCGCCGCCGCCGCCCCCGGACGCGCTCCCACCGACCCTCTGGGGGAGCGAGGAGCACCTCCGCGACCTCTTCGGCGACCGCCTGGCCTCGCTCGAGCTGACGCGCAGCTCCTACGTCGAGCGGAGCCCCGGCGGCCCGGCCGAGTACGTCGCCTTCTTCAAGGAAACCTTCGGCCCCGTGATCGCCCTCTACGGCTTCCTCGCCGACCAGCCGGAGCGTTTGGCAGCGCTCGACCGCGACTTCCACGACTTCGCGACCCGAGCGAACTCGGGCAGCCCGGAGGCCGCCGAATACCGCTACGAGTACCTGCTCGTGGTCGCCCGGAAGCGCTAGGCCACGTCAGGCCTGCTTCGTTTCCCGAGGGGTTGTAGCTTCTTGCAGTGTTCGCGACATGCTCGCCAGAGCAGGGACGGCGGTGCTTCGACCAGCTCCCGGCGACGATCGAACGTCTCCTGCTCGGCGCTACCAGCGGGCCGGCGCTGGACGAGCCGCTGCTGCGTGGACGGTTCGACCGGGTCGCGTTCGTCTACCTCGACGCCTTCGGCTGGACATTCCTCCAGCGGCAGCAGGACCATCCGCTTCTTCGCCGTGTCCGCACCGATGGGCTCGTCACGCAGCTGACGAGCCAGTTTCCCTCCACGACGACTGCGCACGTGACGACGATCAGCAGCGGCCTGCCGGTCGCCGAGCACGGCATCTACGAGTGGCACGTCCTCGAGCCGACCCTCAACCGGCTGATCACGCCGCTCCTCTTCTCATTCGCGGGCGACGGCGGTCGCGAGACCCTGGCCGGGCTGCTGGATCCCGAGGACGTCTACCCGAACGAGTCGCTCCACGCCCGGCTCGCCGCGGCCGGCGTCCGCAGCAGCGTCGCCCAGCCCGCGGCGTTCGCCCACGGATCGCCGAACCGCGTGGTGCTCCGGGGTGTGAACGTGCTCCCCTTCTCCGCGCCGGAGGAAGGGCTCGCGGCCGCCGCGGCCGCCCTCGCCGCGACCGAACCGGCCTACGCCCTCGTCTACCTCGGCGAAATCGACACGCTCATGCACGCCGTCGGCCCGGACAACCCCGCGGTAGACATTGCCTTTGCGAAGACGCTGACCCTGATCGAACGCGCGCCGTTTCCTTCCGGGACGCTCGTGCTCGTCACCGCCGACCACGGCATGTCCCCGGTCGAACCGGAGCGCACCGTCTACGTCAACCGGGTCTGGCCCGAGCTCGCCACGCACCTCGAGACGGGCGCGGACGGGAAGCCGCTTGCCCCGGCCGGCTCGTGCCGCGACCTGTTCCTCCACGTCCGTGAGGGCTACGTCGAGATGGTGCGCGACGAACTCGGCGACCGTCTCGACGGGATCGCGGACGTCGTCTCCGCCGACACGCTCGTCGCCGATGGCATCTTCGACGAGCCGTCACCCCGCCTGCAGGCCCGCCTCGGCAACGTTGTTGTCCTGCCGCGCTACGGCGAGGCGGTCTACTGGTACGAGCGGGGCCGCTTCGAGCAGCAACTCTACGGTCAGCACGGCGGGCTCAGTCCTCAGGAGATGGAGATCCCGCTGCTGGCGTGGATCGCGTGATGCTACTCGTCGGAGGCGTCCGCGCCGGCGCGCTCCGCGATCTCTGACACGACCGTCGGATCGGCCAGCGTCGTCGTGTCGCCGAGCGGCCTGTGCTCGGCGACGTCGCGCAGCAGACGGCGCATGATCTTGCCCGAGCGTGTCTTCGGCAACTCCGGCGTGAAGACGATGTTGGCCGGCTTCGCGATCGGGCCGATCTTCGCCGCGACGTGGTTGCGGAGCTCCTCGAGCATCTCGACCGACCCCTCGTCGCCGCCCTTCAGCGTCACGTAGGCGACGATCGCCTGGCCCGTCAGGTCGTCCGCGCGACCGCACACGGCCGCCTCGGCGACGCGCGGGTGGTCGACGAGCGCGGACTCGACCTCGATCGTCGAGATGCGATGGCCGGAGACGTTCATCACGTCGTCGACCCGGCCGAGCAGCCAGAAGTCGCCGTCCTCGTCGATCCGCGCGCCGTCGCCCGCGAAGTAGAAGCCCGGGTACTTCGACCAGTAGGTCTCGCGGAAGCGCGCGTCGTCGCCGTAGATCCCGCGCGTCATCGCCGGCCAGGGCCGCTTGAGGACGAGATACCCGCCTCCGCCGGGGCCGACCTCCTCGCCGGCCTCGTTGAAGACGCCCGCCTCGACGCCGGGGAACGGCCTCGTCGCCGAGCCCGGCTTCAGCGTCGTCACGCCGGGCAGCGGCGTGATCATGATCATCCCGGTCTCGGTCTGCCACCACGTGTCGACGACCGGCGTCCGGCCGGCGCCGATGTGCTCGCGGTACCACACCCAGGCCTCCGGGTTGATCGGCTCGCCGACCGTGCCGAGCAGGCGGAGCGACGAGAGGTCGTGCTTCTCCGCGTGCTCGTGCCCCCACTTCATGTGCGCGCGGATCGCGGTCGGGGCGGTGTAGAGGATCGTCACGCCGTAGCGCTCGACGATCTCCCACCAGCGGTCCTTGTCCGGGAAGTCGGGCGTGCCCTCGTACAGGACCGAGGTCGTCCCGTTGCAGAGCGGGCCGTAGACGATGTAGCTGTGGCCGGTGATCCAGCCGATGTCGGCCGCGCACCAGTAGACGTCGCTCTCCGGCTTCAGGTCGAAGACGTAGGCGTGCGTCGAGGCGGCGCCGACGAGGTAGCCGCCCGTCGTGTGCGCGATGCCCTTGGGCTTCGCGGTCGTGCCCGACGTGTACATCAGGAAGAGGAGATCCTCGGCGTCCATCGGCTCGGGCGGGCACGTCGCCGGGTCGTCGGACACGTCGAAGTCGTGCAGCCAGCGGTCACGCCCGTCCTGCATGGGCACCTCGTTGCCGGTGCGCTGCACGACGAGGCAGGCGCGAATCCCCGGTGCGGCCGCCATCGCCTCGTCGGCGGTGCGCTTCAGAGGAACCGTCGAGCCACGGCGCCACGCCTCGTCCTGCGTGATCAGCACCTCGCAGCCCATGTCGTTCGCACGGTCGGACAGCGAGTCGGCCGAGAAGCCGCCGAAGACGACCGTGTGCGGCGCGCCGAGGCGCGTGCAGGCGAGCATCGCGATCGGGAGCTCGGTGACCATGCCCATGTAGATCGCGACCTTCGTCCCCTTCCCGACGCCGAGCTCCTTGAGCACGTTCGCCATCCGCACGACCTGCGCCTGGAGCTCCGCGTACGTGAGGGAGCCGCGCTCGCCTTCGGGCTCGCCCTCCCAGTGGTACGCAACCCGGTCGCCGAGCCCGGCCTCGACGTGACGGTCGACGCAGTTGTACGAGACGTTGAGGGTGCCGCCGAGATACCACTTCGCGTACGGCAGCTCCCACTCGAGCAGGTCGCCGAAGGGCTCGAACCAGCTGACGCGCTCGCGGCCCTCCGTCTCCCAGAACTCCTCGGAGGCGCGGTCGTAGATCTCCGCCTGCGCGGTCGCGGCACCGGCGAACTCGGACGGCGGCGGGTAGCGCCGCTCCTCGACGAAGATCGTCTCGATCGCCTGGGCGTCGCTCATAGCTCGAGCTCGTACGGGAAGTTCGTCAGCGTCTCGCAGCCGTCCTCGGTGACGAGCAGCAGGTCCTCCACGCGCGCGCCGCCGAAGCCCTGCCGGTAGAGGCCGGGCTCGATCGCGATCACGTCGCCCGCGACGAGCGGCTCGCTCGCGACCCGACCCATCCCGGGCCGCTCGTGCACCTCCAGCCCGACGCCGTGCCCGGTGGCGTGGAAGAAGCCGTCCTGCAGGACCTCGCCCTCCTCCTTGTGCAGCTGCGTCTTGTGGCCGTGCTCGTGGAAGAAGTCGCAGACGAGGCGATGGATGTCGCTGCCCTTCACGCCGGGCTTGACGGCGGCGACGGCGAGGTCGAGCGCCTCCTTCGCGAGCCGGTGGAACTCGCGGAGCTCGTCGGAGGGCGCGCCGATCGCGAACGTGCGCGTGAAGTCGGAGAAGCAGGCGGACTCGCGATCCCGCGGGAAGAGGTCGAACAGGACGACGTCCTCGGCGGCGATCGCGCCCGAGCCGCCGTCGTGACCGGTCGCCGTCTGCGCGCCGTGCGAGACCACGAACTCCTCGGCCGCCGCGCCGTGCTCGCCGAACACCCGCTCGACCTCGAGCTTGATCCGCTCGCAGGTGAGCGGCTCGCCGTCGAGGACGAGCGTGCCGTTGCGGCGGTCGGCGCCGGCGCAGCATGTCGACGCCGGCCTGCTGGCCGGCCTCCACGGCGCGGCAGGCGCGCCGGATCCCCTCCAGCTCGAAATTCGTCTTCACGCGACGGCGCTGGTCGAAGAGGGGCTGGTCCGCCTCGAGCTCGATCCCGTTCGCGCGCAGGACGTCGGCGTGGCCGAGCGGGAAGACGGTCGGGGTCGCCGCGCGCTCCAGACCGAGCTGCCGGCAGGCGGCGAGCCAGAGCTCACGGTCGAACGCGTACGAGTCGAGCCCGCGCCGGACGAGCTCGTCCGAGCCGACGTCCTCGAACGCGAGCACCTCCAGATCGGTGCCGAGACCCCGCACGCGCCCCGCCTCGAGCGAGCTGACCACGACGCTGCGCCGGCCGCCGACCTCGGCATAGAGGAACGCGTCGGGAACTGCCAGCGGCACCTCGTGGCGAAGCTCCGGCGAGCGCATCGTGTCACCGATGATCAGCACGTCCGGCATCGGGCGCGATCCTAGCGGGTAGCTTGCGGGCGATGAACGACGCCCTCACCGAGCTGAAACGGCGACTGGCCGAGATCGAGGATCTCGAGAGCGCCGTCGGCGTGCTGTCGTGGGACCGGCGGACGACGATGCCCGCCGCCGGCGCGCCGGCGCGCGCGGAAGCGGTCGCGACGCTCGGCGGCATCATCCACGAGCGCTTCGTCGACGACGAGGTCGGGCGCCTGCTCGAGCAGCTGCGCCCGCTCGAGGACGAGCTCGGCTACGACTCCGACGACGCCAGCCTGATCCGCGTCACCCGGCGCGACTGGGAGAAGCAACGGCGAGTGCCGAAGGAGATCGCCGAGTCGTGGCTGCGGGAGGGCGCGAAGGCGCACGCCGCGTGGCTCGAGGCGCGGGCGGCCGCCGACTACGCGGTCTTCCTCCCCGCCTTCCGCAGCGTCTACGAGGTCGCGCTGCGCTGGGCGGAGCACATGGAGCCAGGCGACTCGCCGTACGACGCCTTCCTCGACGAGTACGAGCCGGGGATGAAGACGTCGGAGGTGACCGCCGTCTTCGACGTGCTGCGCCCCGAGCTGACCGCGATCGTCGCGGGTGCGGGCGAGCCGGCCGACGACTCGTTCCTCGACGGCGACTACCCGGTCGCGGAGCAGCAGCGCTTCCTCGAGGACGTACTCCGCCGCCTCGGCTTCGCCGACGACGAGAGGCGCCTCGATCCGACCGTCCACCCGTTCGCGGGGCGGATCGCGCTCGGCGACATCCGGATGACGACGCGCTATCGGCCCGACAACCTGCGCGCGATCTGGTCGACGCTGCACGAGGCCGGCCACGGCCTCTCGTACCGGGGACTCGACCCCGCGCTCGACCGGACGCCGCTCGCCGCGACGCCGTCGCACGGGCTCGGCGAGTCCCAGAGCCGCACCTGGGAGAACCTCGTCGGCCGCTCGCTGCCCTTCTGGCGGGGCTTCCTGCCGCAGCTGCAGCAGGTCTTCCCCCGGCTCGAGGCGGTCGATCTGGACACCTGGTACCGCGGCATCAACCGCGTCGCGCCCGGCCTTATCCGCGTGAACGCGGACGAGGTGACGTACTCGCTCCACATCATCCTCCGCTTCGAGCTCGAGCAACGACTGGTGGAGCGGACGCTCTCGCTCGAGGAGCTCCCCGAGGCGTGGAACGCCGGCATGCAGGAGCTGCTCGGCGTCGACGTCCCCGACGACGGGGACGGCGTGCTGCAGGACGTCCACTGGACGCGCGCCGGCTTCGGCTACTTCCCGACCTACGCCCTCGGCAACGTGCTGTCGCTGCAGATCTGGCGGCATGCACAGGCCGCCCTCCCGGACCTCGACGCCCAGCTCGAGGCCGGCGAGTTCGGCCAGCTGTACGGCTGGCTCGCCCACCGTCTGTACCGCCACGGCCGCAAGTTCACGCCCATGGAGAGCCTGGAGCGGGCGATCGGCGAGAGCGCGATCGATCCCCAGCCGTATCTCGACTATCTACGGGCGAAGGTCGCGGCGCTGGCGCCGGTCTAGAGGTCACTCCCTGAGGTCGAGCAGCGCCTCGTGCACCGTCCGGCTCGCGTCCGCGAGGGTCATGAGCAACGCGGCGAGTCCGCGCCCCGCCACCGCCGGCACGAAGACGCGGCCCTGCCGGGCGATGTTCATCGGCTGCGCGGCCTGCGCTGCGACGGCGAGCCAGCCCGGCCACCTGCCTGCTTTCGCCACGGCCCGCCCACGGTCATCGAGGTCGTAGCGGTTCAGCCGCTTGCGCACGCGGATCACGACCGGTTCGCCGTCCCCGTACGCGACACCGGAGTCGATCAGCGCCTCCCCGCGCTCGACCTGCGCAAGCTCCGCGAGCGAGCCGTCAACCGTCGAGCTGCGGCTTGAGCGGAGCAGGTCGGCCCACGACCGCAGCCCTTGCTCCCGTGCGATCACGTGCTGCGCGTCGGCAAGGACGAAGCGGGTGCCCGCCCGCTCGCCCAGGACGCGCTCTGCACGGGCGACCGCGTCCTCGTCGCCGGCGCGAAAGGCGCGCACGAGCGCCTTTGCCTGCTTGCGATGGTGCTCCATGACGAACCCCTTTCGGCTCTGCCCGGTGTCCGCTCGCGCGGGCGAAAGAGGTGTCAATCGAACGGTGTGCGTACCAGGAGGTGGGAATGTCCCTTCCCGCGGACCGGATGCGCCCTCGTCGCGCCCGTCGAGCCTAGCGATTCCCCGGCTTCCGTAGACTCCGACTCGGGATGGCTGACGTCGTTGCCCGGACGCAGGCGCTGCTCGAGAGCTTCGAGGCGGACGTGCGCGCGGAGCTGCCCGGGGACGCCGAGATCTTCGACGCGCACGTGCACCTCGGCAACGACATCGACGGCATGGTCGGCGACTTCGACGAGCTCGTCGGGATCCAGCAGCGGTACGGCATCGCCGGCGCTTTCATGTTCTGTCTCGACGAGCCCGACCGCCATCCAGCGTTCAGCGCGGCGAACGACCGCACGCTTGCGTACGCGGAGCGGTCGGAGGGCCGGTTCGTGCCGTTCGTGCGGCTGGACCTCGGCGAGCGGCCCATCGACGAGGCCGTACGCTGCATCGACGCCGGCGCGCGCGGCATCAAGCTGCATCCGCGGGCGCAGAAGTTCCTGCTCAACGACGAGCGCCTCGCGCCCGTGTTCGAGCTCGCCGCCGACCGGCGCGTGCCGATCCTCATCCACGGCGGCCGAGGCCTGCCGCCGATCGCGGACAGCCTCGCGCAGCTCGTCGAGCGCTACGACGGCGCGCAGCTGATCATCGCGCACTGCGGCATCGCCGACCTCGCGGGGCTCGCGAGCTGCTTCTCCGGGCGGCCGGGCGTCTTCTTCGACACCTCGGTGTGGAGCCCGCTCGACGTGCTCGACCTCTTCCGGCTCGTCGCGCCCGAGCAGGTGCTCTACGCGTCCGACTACCCGTACTCGCACCAGCCCGCCTCGCTCCTCCTGCTCCTGCGGACGGCGCGGCTGTCGGGCGTGGACGACGAGCGACTGCGCGGCATCCTCGCAGGCAGCGCGAACCGGATCCGCGACGGGCTGCCGCCGGTTCCGCTCTCGGCGCCCTGCGGGCTGGAGAACATCTCGCAGCCGCTGACGTTCGCCCGCATCCACGCGTACCTGTCGATGGCCACGCCCGCTCCTCTGGACTCGCCAGGCGGACACGATCGGCGTGCTCGGGCTCGCGCTCAACGCGTGCGACGAGCGCGCGAACGGCCACCGCGAGCAGACGGAGCGCATCCGCGAGCTGCTGCTGACAGCGCGTGACCTGTGGCGGACGTTCCCGGAACTCGAGGACGAGGGCGATCGCATGCGAACGGCCCGGCTCGCGTTCCGGCTGCTGCACCTCGCGAACATCACGGCGGTGACGTCGGCTGCCTGAGCTCACGGTCAATGGGCACGTCTACTCGCATGACGCACCGGTCGGCCGCTCGCTCGCCGAGGTGCTGCGCGAGGAGCTCGGCCTGACCGGGACGAAGATCGCCTGCGGCGAGGGACACTGCGGCGCCTGCACGGTGCAGCTCGACGGCATGCCCGTCCTCTCCTGCATCACCCTCGCGCACACGGTCGACGACCGCGAGGTGACGACGATCGAGGGCCTGCGGGAGCACCCGCTCGTGTCCGCGTTCGTGCGTGCGGACGCGCTTCAGTGCGGCTTCTGCACTCCCGGGCAGATCGTCTCGGCGGCGGCGCTCGTCGCCGGCAACCCGGCGCCGACGCGCGAGGAGATCCGGCACGGCATGGCGGGCAACCTCTGCCGTTGCGGCACCTATCCGGCGATCGAGGAGGCGATCCGGACATGGCGAGACTGATCCGCACCGAGAAGGAGGTCGAGGGCCGCTACGAGGAGGTCTGGACTGTCGTCGAGGAGGACGCGCTCGACCAGTGGCCCGCGGGGCCGCTCGAGGTCGTCGGCCGACCGGCGGTGCGCCAGGACGGGTTGCAGCGTGCTCGCGGCGAGGCGCGGTACACCGCGGACGTCGCGCTCCCGGGAATGCTGCACTGCGCCGTCCTCCGCAGCCCACACGGCGAGCGGCCGCGCTCGCTCGACCTCGGGCCGGCGCTCGAGCTTCCGGGCGTCCACGCGGCCGTCTCGTTCCACGAGGTCGACTTCCTCAAGGAGGAGGCCGGCTACCCCGGCGCCGCCCTCGCCGCCGTGGCTGCCGACACGTTCGAGCAGGCGCGGGCTGCCGTGGAGGCGATCGCCGTCGACTGGGAGCCGTTCGAGCCGCTGCTCGACCCCGACGAGGCGGTCGCGCGCGGGCAGCTGCTCGAGGAGCCGAGTCGCTACGAGCGTGGCGACCTCGACGGCGCGCTTGCGACGGCGGACGTGGTCGTCGAGGCCGAGTACCGCACCGAGTCCGTGCTCCACAACGCCTTCGAGACGCACTGCGCCGTCTGCGAGTGGAAGGCGGACACGCTCGAGGCGCACATCTCGACGCAGTACATCTGGGGCGTCCGCTCCGGGCTCGCGACCGCGTTCGGGATCCCGCGCGACCGCGTCCGCGTGATCTGCGAGTTCATGGGCGGCGGGTTCGGCGCCAAGAACGGCGTCGGCGACTACGCGCTCGTCGCGGCCGAGCTGGCACGGCGCACCGGCCGGCCCGTGCGGTGCGCGCTCAGCCGTCGTGAGGAGAACCTCGCCGCGGGCAACCGCAACGCGACCATCCAGCGGCTGCGCGTGGGCGCCCGCTCGGACGGCACGCTCGTCGGCCTCGGCGGCGACTTCGTGAACGCGACTGGCTGGGGCGGCTGGGTGTCGGGCACGGACGGGCCGATGCAGCTCCTGTACGGGTGCGAGAACGTGTCGACGACGCTCGCGGGCACGAAGCTCAACTCCGGCCCCATGGCCGCGTTCCGCGCGCCGGGGTTCGTCGAGGGGACGTTCGGGCTCGAATGCCTGCTCGACGAGCTCGCCGCGAAGCTCGCACTCGACCCGCTCGAGCTGCGGCGGCGGAACCACGCCGACGCCGACCTCCTCGACGGCCGTCCGTTCTCGTCGAAGAACCTGCTCGAGTGCTACCGGCGCGCCGAGCCCCACTGGGAGCGCCGCCACGAGGTGCGTGCCCGCTCGACCGAGACCTGGAAGCACGGTGTCGGCCTCGCCAGCCAGATCTGGTACGGCGGCGGCGGTCCCCCCTCCTACGCCTGGGTGCGTGTCACGTCGGATGCGCGCGCGACGGTCGTCACGGCGATGCAGGACATCGGCACGGGCTCGCGGACCGCGATGGCCCAGATCGCGGCCGAGCAGCTCGGACTGACCCTCGACCACGTCACGGTCGAGCTCGGCGACACGGCCCGCGGCCCCTACGCCACTCTCTCGGCCGGCTCCTCCACGATCCCGTCGATGGGGCCGGCGGTGCGGGCCGCCGCCGGGGACGCTGCGGGCCAGATCCTCGAGCTCGCGGCGCAGCGCTGGCACCGCGAGGTTCGCACCCTGTCGCTCAAGGGCGGCAACGTCGTCTGCTCCGACGGCGGCACGTGGCCGATCGCCGACCTGCTCGACCTGCTCGGGAGCGCGCAGATCCTCGGCTCCGGCGCGCGGGGGCCGAACCCGACCGGCATGCGGGTGCTGACGTTCGGCGTCCAGGTCGCCGAGGTCGCCGTCGACGTCGAGACCGGCGAGGTCCAGGTCGACCGGATCGCCGCGATCCACGACGTCGGCCGGATCATCAACCCGCTCGGCGCGCGCAGCCAGGTGGAGGGCGGGATCGTGCAGGCGATCGGGCACACGCTCTCCGAGCAACGGCTCATCGACCCGGGCAGCGGCACCGTACTCACCCAGACGCTCGACGCCTACAAGCTGCCGACGATCGCGGACGTCCCCGAGATCGTCTGCGATTTCATCGACGAGCCGGACGCCCACCTGACGAACCTCGGCGCCAAGGGGCTCGGCGAGCCGCCGATCATCCCGACGGCGGCGGCGATCGCGAACGCCATCCGCGATGCGACCGGAGCCGACGTCCGCTCGCTGCCGATCACCCGCGAGGAGATGCTGGCCGCCCTGGAGAGGGCGCGCGCACAGGAGAAGGAGAGGGTTGGAGCTACTCCGGCCTGAGACGGTCGAGGAGGCCGTCTCGGCGCTCGGGAACGGCGCGGTCGCCCTCGGCGGCGGCACCGACCTGGTGCCGCTCCTGCGCGATCGGATCGTCGCCGCCGACTCGCTCGTCGAGCTGCGGCGGGCCGTGCCGCGCGGCATACACAGGTGTACACCTACATCTACATCGGTCTTACATCACTTCGTCGTCGGCGCCGGCACGACCCTGGCCGAGCTCGAGGCCGACCCCGAGATCCCGGCTGGATTGCGCGAGGCCTGCCGGCTCTCCGCGTCCCCCCAGCTCCGCGCGGCGGGGACGATCGGCGGCAACCTGCTCCAGGCCACACGCTGCTGGTACTGGCGCCTGCGCTTCCCGTGCTACCTGCATGGCGGCGATCGCTGCCACGCCCGGACAGGACAGCACCGCGAGCACGCATTCTTCGGCAACGAGCTGTGCGCCTCGGCGCATCCGTCGGATCCGGCGGCGGCGCTGCTCGCGCTCGGCGCCCGCCTTCGCACCGATCGGCGAGAGCTCGATCTTGCCGACCTGTACCGTCTGCCGAGCGAGGACGACCGCCGGCTGACGACGCTCGAGCCCGGCGAGCTGATCGTCGAGATCGAGGTACCGGTGCCCGAGTCGAGCGTCTACCTGAAGGCGATGGACCGGCAGCGCTGGTCGTTCGCGCTCGTCGGTGTCGCGGCTGCCCGCAGCGACGCCGAGACGCGCATCGCGCTCGCCGGTGCAGCGCCCGTGCCCTGGCTGCTCGCCTCGCCCGAGACGCTCGACCAGTCGACGCCGCTGCCGGGGACGGCGTACAAGGTCGAGATCGCACGAGCACTCGTCCGCAGGGCCGTCGGGGCCCTTCACTAAGCTCAGCGGCCGATGCGCCTCACACGCCTCGTCCTCGCTCGCGTTCGCGCTCACGCTGGCACTCGGCCTCGCGGCTTGCGGCGGAGACGACGACGAGGCGACGAGCGGCGACACGACGGCCGCTGCGACGACGGAGACGACGGGCGACACGTCGACGGGCGACGCCTCGCCGGCCGGCTGCGAAGACGTCGAGGCGCCCGACCCCAAGCCCGACGGCGGCGAGTCCCCGCCCGACGACGATCTGGACGCGGACACGACCTATCGCCTCGAGGTCGAGACGAGCTGCGGCTGCGTTCACGGTGACGCTCGACCAGGAGCTCGCGCCCAAGACGGCGGCGTCGCTCGTCTCGCTGGCGGAGAACGGCTTCTTCGACGGCACGACCTTCCACCGCGTCGTGCCTGGGTTCGTCATCCAGGGCGGCGATCCGACCGGCACCGGCAGCGGCGGCCCCGGCTACCAGACCGTCGACGTGCCGCCCGACGACGCGGGCTACACGCAGGGCGTCGTCGCGATGGCGAAGGCCGGATTCGAGGCGCCGGGCACCGCCGGGAGCCAGTTCTTCGTCGTCACCGGAGCCGACGTCGGCCTCCCGCCCGAGTACGCGATCGTCGGCGAGGTGACCGAGGGGCTCGAGACGGTGCTCGCGATCGACCGGCTCGGCGTCGCGGACGGGCCGCCGTCGCAGCCGGTCGTGATCGAGCGCGTCACCGTCGCCGAGAGCTGATGCCGGAGCTCGCGGCGGTGGTGCTCGCCGCCGGCGCCGCGACGCGGTTCGGGAGCCCGAAGCAGGCGCTGCTCGTCGACGGATGTGGTCGCCGCCGCGCGCGCGGCGGATCTGACCGAGATCGTCGTCGTCGACGGGCGCGTACGACCTCGAGGCCGACGCACGCGTCGTCGTCTGCCCGGACTGGGAGCTCGGCCCGGGTGCGTCGCTGCGCTGCGGCCTCGCGGCGCTGCCGGCCGGCACCGAGGCGGCGGTCGTCCTCCTCGCGGACGGCCCCGATCTCTCGAGCGACGCCGTCCGCCGCGTCGTCGCAGCCTGGCGCGAGCACGGCGCGCCATTCGTCGCCGCGAGCTACGGCGGCGTGCGCGGTCATCCCGTGCTGCTGGCGCGCAGCGAGTGGGCGACCGTGCCCGACGAAGGCCTGCGAGACCGGGAGCCGCTCCTCGTGCCGTGCGACGACCTCGGCCACCCGGGCGACGTCGACCGGCCCGGGGATCTGCCCGAGAGGTTCAGAACCACGCCCGACGAACCGATGTAGAGCCCGATGGAGCCCGTTCGCCCACTCCAACTCGTCGACGAGCCGCCGCTGCTCGACGCGCCGCCGCTCGGCGGACCACTCCTCGAACAGGTGCCGCCCGGCCGCTCGGCGCTCGCCTTGGCGCGATTCCAGCGCCGTCTGACCCTGGAGGAGGCCGCCAAGCGCTCGGGTCTGACCCCCGAGCAGGTCGAGTGGCTCGAGCAGGGCCGCGTCTATCGATTCCCGTCGGTCGAGCACGCGCTCGAAGCCGCGCTCCTGCTCGGCACCGCGCTCGACATCGACCGGCGAGAGGCGCGAAAGCTCGCAGGACTGTCGGTGCCGCCGCGCCCGCTCGGCGTGAATCCGACGGGACGGCTCGTCGTCGTCGCGGCGGCCTCGGCAGCGTTGATGGCGATCCTGGCGTTCGTGATCGTGCCCGTCGTCACACCGAAGGCGGCGCCGCCCGTCGATCCGATCGTCGCGCAGGCCGCCTCCCTGCCGAAGCCGTGGGAGATCCAGGTGCACGTGCTGAACGGCGCCGGCGACATCAACTGGACGCGGCAGGTCGCGAGCACGATCCAGTCGCTCGCGTACACGGTGAAGGAGGTGCGCCGCGCCGACCGCTTCGACTATCCGCGCACCGCCGTCTACTACCCGCCCGGCCACCGGCTCATCGGCGTGCGGCTGGCACGGCAGCTCGGCGTGGTGACGATGCCCCTGCCGGGCGGCGCCAACGAGAACCGGCTCGTCGTCATCGTGGGCCCGCAGCGCGGTCCAGGCTAGAGGACGGCGCTAGACGGACGGCCGCGGCGGCGCGTCGCGCAGCTCGGCGAGCTTCGCCATCAGGCCCGGCGGCATCCGCTCGCTCGCCGAGACCTGGATGTAGCGCCGCAGCGTCTCCTCGAAGCGGTAGCGGCGGCGGCAGTAGTCACAGCCGTTGAGGTGTCCCTCGGCCTCGACGACCTCGGACGCCGTCAGATCGCGGTCGAGATAGCCCTGCAAGAGCTCCTCGCACTTGTCACAGCCGGGGTCGTAGCCGGTCACGAGAGCGTCTCCTCCGCGAGCTTCTGCTTGAGGATACGCCGTCCCCGGTGCAGCCGTGACATGACGGTGCCGATCGGCACGTCGAGGATCTGCGCGGCGTCGGCGTAGCTGAAGTCGCCGATGTCGACGAGCACCACGACGTCGCGAAAGTCGTGCGGCAGGTCGGCGAGCGCGTCGACGACACCCGACTGCGAGAGCCGCTCGACGACCTGATCCTGCTCGAGCGCCTGCTCGCCCTCCGCCGCGGCGAGCCGGTTGGCGAGGTAGTAGTCGCCTTCCTCGAGCGGCTGCGAGTCGGGCGTGCGCTGGATCTTTCGGCCGCGGTCGACGTTCAGGTTGGTGAGGATCCGGAAGAGCCAGGCGCGCATGTTGGTGCCGGGGGTGAAGGAGCGCCAGCTGCGAAAGGCTCTTGCGTACGTGTCCTGCACCAGCTCTTCGGCCTCCTCCCGCGTCCCGACGAGGCGACGCGCTACTCGGTAGACCTGGTCGGCGAATCCGAGTGCTTCCTCCTCGAAGCGGACGCGTTCCCGCGCCTCGTTCGCGATCCGGCGTCCGTCGCCTTCGTCGGACGGAGGTCGCTCGGTCTCGGCCACCGGGCCACCCTAACGATGATGAGCGAATCAACGCTCCGTGCGGGCGAGCTATTCCCTCAGACGAGCTGGGTCTCGTGGAAACCGGCCTTCCGGAGCGCGTCGACGAGCGCCTCGCGGGACGTCGTCTCGTCGTCCCACGACAGCGTCACCTGGCCCATGAGGTTCGCGTTCGCCGCCTCGAGCCCGTCGTGGGCCTGCAGCGCGACGGCCAGCCGGCCGACGCACCGCTCGCAGCGGACGCCGCTGACCTGGATCGTCTCGCTCCGGGTCGCCATCAGCTCGATCCTAGTCGCAGCTCCTGATCGGCCTGCTCGATCAGGAGCTGATCGTGCGTCGCGCAGACGAACGCAGTGCCGGTGGTGTGCGCGAGGTCGGCGAAGAGGACTCCGATCGCGGCCGCGTTGGCGGCGTCGAGACGTGCCGTGGGCTCGTCGGCGAGGACGACGAGCGGCCGCATCGCGACGGCGCGCGCGACTGCGGCGCGCTCGCGTTGACCGGCGGAGAGCAGCTCGACCGGCCTGTCGGCGTGCTCCTCGAGCCCGACCGCCGCGAGCGCCTCGTCCGCTCGCTCGGCGGCGTCGCCGGCCGGCACGCCGCGGATCGCGAGCGCCAGGGTGGCGTTCTCGCGGGCGCCGAGGAACGGGACGAGACCCGGCGTCTGGCCGATGAACGCGATCCTCGTCCGCCGCAGCTCCGCGCGGCCCGTCCGGTCGAGCGTGCCCAGGTCGATGCCGTCGACGACGATCGTGCCGGCATCGGGCAGATCGAGCCCGGCCAGCAGATGCAAGAGCGTCGTCTTGCCGGAGCCGGAAGGCCCCGTCACGGCGACGAGCTGCCCGGCGGCGAAGGACGCGTCGAGCCCGTCGAGGGGAGTCGCGTCCCCGAAGGCCCGCACGAGACCGCGCGCCTCGACGAGCGCTTGTGTTCCTGGAACACAATCTTCCTCCGATTCGGGACTGGGAGCCGCTTCGGGCGGAGTTTGTGTTCCAGGATCACGAAGTCCGTCACCGTCCGGAGCGGCCACGACGAGCTCGCGGCCGCGCAGGCGCACCGTCGCCCGCTCGGCGATGCCTGCCGCGCCGAGCAGCTCCGCCGGCACGCGCAGCCAGCCGCCGCGGCCGACGACCGCCTCGTCGTCGGCGTCGACGCGCCGCTCGGAGCTGACGCGGCCGTCACGGACGTGGACGACGCGGTCGGCGTGCGCCGCCGACGCGGCGTCGTGGCTGACGACGAGCGCAGTGCCCCCGCCTTCGCGCACGAGCTCGGCGATCAGTGCGAACACCTCGCGGGCGCTCGCGGCGTCGAGCTCGCCGGTGGGCTCGTCGGCGATCAGCAGCCGAGGTCGGTGCGCGACCGCAGCGCACAGCGCGACGCGCTGCTGCTCGCCGCCCGAGAGCTCGTGCGGTCTGGCCTCGCGCCGGGCGGCGAGGCCGACGCGCTCGAGCAGCTCCCCGGCACGGCGCCTCCGAACGGCTGCTGGAGCGCCCGCCAGCCCGAGATGCACGCCGACGAGCTCCTCGACCGAGAGCTCGCCCGCAAGCGCGCGCCAGTAGTGCTGGTCGGCGTAGCCGAGCACCTCGGCGCGGTAGCGCGCACGGTCGCGCGGCGAGAGCGACGCGACGTCGAGGCCTGCGACCGTGAGCTCTCCGGCGGAGGGCCGGTCGAACCCCGCCACGAGCCGCAGCAACGTCGACTTGCCCGAGCCGCTGGGACCGAGCACGACGCAGGTCTCGCCCTCGAACACGGACAGCGTCAGCCCCTGCAGCGCCGCCACGCCCCCGTCCGGCGAGCGGTAGACGTGGAAGAGGTCGCGCGCCTCGAGCAGCGTGCTCACTCCGCGCCCTCCACGCGCCTCGGCACGCGATCGGCGGCGAACGAGCGCGCGGTCGCGGCCAGCACGAGGACGACTGCGAGCACCGCGTAGACAGCGAGTGCGCCCGACACGACGAGCGGGTCGAGGTCGAGCCGGAGCGGTGGCTCGGCCTCGCTCGCGCGCGCGGTCAACGACACCAGGTCGGTCACGAGCACGCCGAGGCACAGTCCCGTGACCGCCCCGGCGGCGAGGCCGGCGAACGCGACGAGGAGCGCCCGGAGACGGACGACCCGGCGCAGCGTTCCCGGCGCCGCCCCCTGGGCCTCCAGGTCGAAGAGCGTGCCGCGCTCGTCGCGCAGGTCGCCGAGCACGGTGAGTACGAGCCCTGCGAGCGCCAGGACGAGCGCGACGGCCGCGGCGACCACGAGGATCAGGAGCGTCCCGTGCGCGATCGGATCGCGGCGCGCCTCGGCTTCGAGCGCCCGGCGGGAGTCGACCTCGAGCACGTTGAACGGCGCCCGCCCGAGCGCAGTCGCGACGCGGGCCGCGTCGTCGTCGCCTCGCACGCCGAGCCAGACCTCTCCCACCCGGGCGGAGCCGGGCCGTTCCGCGTTCAGCGCCGCCCCGAGCGCGTCCACGTCGCCGACGACGCCCGGGCCGTCGATGCCGGGGAAGCGCTCGACGGTGGCCGCGACGCGCACAGGGATCCTCGTGCCGCCGACCTGGAGCGGCAGCAGCCCGTCCGCGCCCGCGGCCCGTGCGAGGCGCGGGGTCGCGAGCACCGGCACCGGCTCCGCGTCGGAGGGCTGCCGCGGGCGCATCCGAGCGGACTCGACGTTCGTGAGCGTGTACGCGATGCGGTCGCCGTCGAGCCTCGCGCCGCCGAACCCGGCCCAGCCTTCGAGCGCTCCCGGCAACGATTCGAACGAGAGCCGCATGCTCCCCTCGATCGCCTGTCCGGCGTCGGCGCCCCGCTCCTGGATCCGGGTGACGGGCTCGAGCTCGAGCGCGACGAGACGTCCGCCGCGGGCGTCGGGCGGCACCGCCGCGCGCGAGGACGCCACCGGTGCGCTCGAGCTCCAGGCGACGAAAGCGGCCGCGCGGCGTCTCGAGCTGCGCGACCACCGCGACGTTGTCGCCGCCCTCGACGTCGGCGACGAGCTCGTCGAGGCCGTCCGGCAGAGCTGTCCCGCGTAGCGCGTCGTCGCGCTCGAGCAGCGACGCGAGCTCGCGCCGGCGACTCGCCGAAGTCCTCGCGCCAGCCCGCGAGCCTCGGCAGCGAGGCGGGCGGCACGCCGAGCACCGTGACCCCGCTCTCGCCCTCGAGCCTGCTGACGCCGCCCGTCAGCCGCAGCACGGGATCGACCTCGACCCCGCCGATCGCCCGGAATCGCTCGAGCGAGGCGGCGTCCAGCACCGGGATCAGCCGCGTCAGGTCCTCGCGCACGAGGAAGTCCCTCGGCACGGCGTACGCCGCCTGGTCACGCTCGCCCTGCGAGAGCGTGGCGCGGTAGCTCTCCGCGAAGAGCGCCAGGCCGAAGCTGACCACGAGGAACGCCGTCGTGAGCGCGGCGTACCCCGGGTTGCGGGCGAGGGAGAGGACGGCGAGCCGCAGGGCGATCGAGCTCCGTCGGGTCGCCCGCTCGAGCAGGCGCAGCGCCGGCCGCAGCAGGCGCGCGACGAGGACGGCCGCGCCGAAGGTGGCGAGGCCGGGCAGCAACAGCGTCAGGTCGCCGTCCCCGCCCCGGTAGGCGGCGACCGCGACGATCAGCAGCGCCACGACCGCGGCGCCGTCGAGGGCGGAGAACCGCGCGTCGCCGAGCCGGCTCGACGAGAGGGCTGCGGCCGCGGCGAGCACGCCGGCGAGGCCGACGAGGACGGCGAGGCCGAGCAGCGAGCGTCTCGCCGGTTGAACACGCTCTCGCCGAGCACGGCCAGGGACGGCGTCCCGACGCGTCGTGCGACGAGGGCGCCGACGACGACCCCGGCCGCGACGCCGAGGACCGCGCCGGCCGCGGCAAGGCCGAGCGCCTCGACTCCGGTCAGGAGCGCCGTCTGCCAGCTGCGGCCGCCGTGCCAGGCGAGCCGCCTGCGGGCGGCCTGGAGGTCGCCGCGGAGCGTCGCCGCTGCCAGAATCGCGAACGCGAACACGAGCACCGCAGCCTGACCGCCGACGAGAGCGAGCCGGTGGCCCGCCCGCCGGCTCGCGGCCTGTGCCTCCCGGAGCTCCTCGACGGGCGCGACGACGTCGAACGAGATCGTCTCGGCCTGCAGCTCCGACCGAGCCTGCGTCACGTCGTCCGCCAACCGGTCGACCTCCCAGAGCCGCGGCCGACCCGTCCCGAGCGGCGCGACCCAGGCGTAGCTGCGGTAGATCCGCGCGAGCGCGGGCGATTCGGCGAGCGTGCGCACGCCCTCGGCGAGGAAGAGCGGCGGCGCCGGCGGGCGGTGGTAGCCGGCCGCTGCCGCGACGGCCGGGCTGACCTCCGCGTTCTCGAGGGCGTTGTCCGTGGGCGCGAGGAAGTCGCCCGTGAGCACCCGCGAGGGCAGCGTCGCCTCGCCGACCTCGACGAGCCGCAGCCCGTCGGGCTGCGGCAGCCGGCCCTCGCCCCGCAGCCGGAGCACCTCGCACCGCTCCGGCCTGCACTCCCGCGGCAGACGGCCGGAGCGGACGTTCACCCAGCGGCCGAGCCCCTCGATGCCGCCGAGGCTCGCGAACTCGCCCGCGATCGTCGTCTCGCGGAGGAGGACGACGGCAGTGGCGAGCCGGCAGGTCGACGTCCGCCAGCGCTCTGCGCACGCTCGCGTCGAGCGCGGGCTGCGGCTCGCCGCTCTCACCGGGAACGCCGAACCAGACGGCGCGCACGGAGCGCGAGCCGTCGGGGATGCGCTCGATCGCCTGAGCCAGCGCGCGGTCCTGGGCGACCGTCGTCGCGACCTGGACGCCGACGAGGAGCGCCGTGCCGACCGCGATGCCGAGGACGACGACGAGGCGGGCGCCGCTCGGCCGGCCGAGCCGTCGGCCCGCGAGCCAGAGCACGTACTGCGCGGAGCGGAGCATCGCGGCGAGCCTAGCCAGCCGAGCGCGCGACGAGGTCGGCCGCGACCGCAGCCAGGCCCCGCGCCTCGCCGACCTCGATCTGGCGGCCGGCCTCGGGCGGCTCGCGCAGGAGCTCGACGAGCTCCCACGTCCCGAGCTCGCGGCTCGCCGGCTCGACGAGCCGCAGCAGGTCGGCGACGGGCGCGTCGCCCGAGGCGGCCCGCTCCCGCGCCTCGAGGTAGCGCGCACGGTCGGTCGGCACGGACGGCGTCTCCGCGGCGACGCAGAGCGCCTGCAGGAGCGCCGCGAGCGCGGCCGAGCGCCTGACGTCGGTCTGCTGGTCGGGGATGCGGACCTCGAGCGTGCCGAGACGCGGATGCGGGCGGACGTCCCACCAGATCCGCGTGTAGTCGCCGATCGGCGCGACGACGTGCTCCCAGGTCGTCCGGTCAGGCAGGTGCGGCGGCGGCCCGGCGCGCGGCAGCTCGAGCAACCGGCCGGCGCGACCCGAGAGCACGCCGGGTCGGACGGGCCGGAGGTACGGCGAGTTGACCGAGAGGGCGAGCACGGCCGGCAGCCACGGCAGGATCGCCTCGAGCGTCGCGAGGCAGCGCTCGAAGCTCTCCATGCCGACGTGGACGTGGACGCCGCACACGAGCTGCCGACGTGCCTTCGGCCGCTCGGCGAGCATGGCGAGGTACCGCTCCTCCTGGACGACCTCCTGCTCCTCCGGCTGCGAGAACGGATGCGCGCCGGTCGCCGCGACGACGAGTCCCTCCCGGGCGGCCGACGCCGCGACCACCTCCCGCAGGCGCTCGAGCTCCACGAGCGCCTCGAACGCCGTCTCGCAGACGGGCGTGTTCGTCTCGACGAGGCAGGAGAAGAGCTCCGTCTTCAGCCCCGGCGGCCCGAGCAGGCGCTCGACGCCGCCCGTGAGCGCGAGCGTCTCGGGGTCGAGGAGCATCAGCTCCTCCTCGACGCCGAGCGTCAGGTGCCGGCCGAAGCTCTCTGCAGCTATCTGCGGCGAACTCCGTGCACGGGCCGCCCGGAGGCCTCCCAGGCGTAGTACGAGGCACTCGGGCCGAAGCCGTTCTCGTACGCCACGATGCGCGGGTTGCGGCCCACCTCCTTCGCGCGCTGCGCGTGCCAGAGGAGGTTGGGGTCGTCGCGCTCCTGCCAGACGAGGATCAGGTGCGCAGCGGTCATGAAATCGGCGACGAACGTGCAGCCGTCGGCCGGGCAGTTGAACGGATCGGTGCGGACGCAGAACCAGCCGGTGTAGTCGGCGTCGCCGTCGTCCTCCCACAGCTCCTCGTCCTCGGCGAGGAGCTCGTCCTCGAACGTGACGGTGCCGAGCTCGGGCCGCGACTCCACCGCGGAAGCCTAGCGACCGGGCCCTCGCCTCCCGCGTACGACGAAACCCGGCGCCCGCAGGGGGATGTGGGACGGCCGGGTCTCGTGCGTCCTCCGGGCGACGCCGGAGGATCTTGTCGGCGCGGCTAGCCGGAGGGCGCGACCGGCTGCCGGCCGAGCTTGACGTCGATCGAGCGGCGCTTCGTGTCGCGGTAGATGCCGAGCGTGACGGTCTCGCCGGGCTTGTGCGTCGAGAGCCGCTCGCGGAGATCCTCGAGCGAGGCGACGCGGTGCCCGTCGATCGCGACGATGACGTCACCGCCGAGGCGGTAGCTCTGACCGTCGACGATGACGTCGCTCGTGCCTCCGCGGAGGCCGGCGCGCGATGCAGGCGTCGACTCGCCCACGTGCTCGACGAGCACGCCGCTGTCGACCGGCAGGCGGAACCGCTGGGCGAGCTCGGGATCGATCGAAGTGCCGCCGACGCCCATGAACGCGCGATCGACCTTGCCCTTGTCGATCAGCTGCGCGACGACGTTCGTGACCGTGTTCGCCGGCACCGCGAAGCCGATGCCGACGTTGCCGCGCGATCCGTCCGCCGTCGAGATCTGCGAGTTGACGCCGATCACCTCGCCGCGGTCGTTGAGGAGCGGGCCACCGGAGTTGCCGGAGTTGATCGCCGCATCCGTCTGGATCACGTGGTCGATCGGGTAGCCGTTCGGAGCCGTGATCGTGCGCTCCTGCACGGCACTGACGATGCCGGCGCTGGCGCTCCGGGCGAGCCCGAAGGGGTTGCCGATCGCGACCACGGTGTCGCCGACGCGCACGTCGTTCGAGTCACCGAAGTCGAGCGGCGTCAGACCACGGGAGCTCGCCTCGACGCGGAGGACGGCGATGTCCGTCGAGGGATCGCTCCCGACGAGCTTCGCCGTCAGCGTGTCCTGGTTGGAGAAGCTGACCTCGATCTCGTCGGCGCCCTCGATGACGTGGTAGTTCGTGACGATGTGGCCGGCCTTGTCGATGACGAAGCCGGAGCCGAGCGCCTGCTGCACCGGCGCAGGCGCCTGGGTCGTCGGGAAGGAGCTTGCGGCGTCGGGCTGCGTGGCCGTCGAGGTGATCTGGACGACGCCGGACGCCGCGCGGTCGTAGATCTCGGCCACGGACAGCGACGCTGCTGACGACGGCCGGCCGCGAGTCGGCCGCCGCGGGCTGCACGACGGTCGTCGTCGTACCGCCGAGCTCTCCGGTCACGGCCACGCCGCCGAGCGCGACGAGGCCGCCGAGGACGGCGACGCCGGCCAGCGCAGCGGCACGCGAAAGCTGGTTCGAGCGGCTCACGAGCACGTTGTATCCCGTCTTCCTTAACGAACTCTGAGCTGGACGTTAAGCGTCCATTGTGCGGTCGCGAACGACGCAGCGGAAGCCGATGTGGCTCATGCCGGTGTCGATCATCTGCGGCCGGCGGGCAGCGGGCCGGTAGCGCAGGCAGTACTCGTCCGCGCAGAGGAACGAGCCGCCCTTGATCACCTTCCGCGGCACCGGGAACTGCGGCTGCGCCGCGTCGAGGCTGTCCTCGCGGCTGCCGCCCCGCGGGTTCCGGGGGACGCAGCACGGCTTGTCGCGGTCCTCGGGATGGCTGTCGGCGTACCAGTCGACCGTCCACTCCCAGACGTTGCCGGCCATGTCGAAGAGGCCGAAGCCGTTCGGCGGGAAGCTGCCGACCGGTCGCGGTGCTCCCGTAGCCGGGCTCGGCTCGCCAGGGGAAGTCCCCGTGCCAGTAGTTCGCGAGACGCTCGTCGGCCTGCTCGGGCTCGTCGCCCCACACGAACCGCGCTCCGTCCGCACCGCCGCGCGCCGCGAGCTCCCACTCGGCCTCGGTGGGCAGCGCCTTGCCTGCCCAGGCCGCGTACGCCTCGGCGTCCTCGAGCGCGACGTGCACGACGGGATGCTCCTCCAGCCCCGCGATCGAGCTGCCCGGCCCGGACGGCTGGCGCCACGACGCGCCGGGCGTCCACGTCCACCACTGACCGAGGTGCCGGAGATCGACGGGGCCGGGCGTCCCGGTGAACACGAGCGACCCCGGCACGAGGTTCTCGGCCGGCGCCCCTGGGAAGTCGGCCGGATCGAGAGGCCGCTCCGCAACCGTCACGTAGCCGGTGGCGTCGACGAAATCCGCGAACTGCGCGTTCGTCGTCTCGTGCCGGTCGATCCGGAACCCGTCCACGACGACGCGATGGGCAGGCGCCTCCTCCGGGTAGTGCTCGTCCGAGCCCATCGTGAACGTCGCCGCCCGGGATCCGCACGAGGTCCGAGGAGACGGCCGGCGAGCTCATGTCCTCGAGCTCAGCGCCCGGCGCCGATCGCCGCCTCGAGCCGCTCCTGCACCTGGTCGATCGTGAAGCTGGCCGGCTTCATCCGCGGCGGGTACTCGAGGAACGTGTTCAGGAACTCGGCCACGAACGCCTGCACGGGCACGACGAGGAAGACGCGGTCGATGAACCAGTCCCAGTACGTGTTCGACGTCACGTCCGCCCGCTCGAACGGGTCGGTGCGCAGGTTGAACAGCTTCGGGACGCGCAGCGCGACGAACGGCTCGAACCAGACCTGCAGGGTGCCCGGCACACGCTGCTCCATGAAGACGAACTTCCAGTTGTCGTACCGCACGGCGACGAGATCGCCGGCGTCCGAGAAGTAGAAGAACGAGTTCCGCGGGCTCTCGGCGGTCTCGCCGGTCAGGTACGGCAGCAGGTTGTGGCCGTCGAGGTGCACCTTGAACGTCTTCTCCCCGGCCTCGTGCCCCTCGAGCAGCTTCTGCTTGACCTCGGGCTCGCCGGCCGCGGCGAGGAAGGTCGGCAGCCAGTCGAGATGGCTCACCAGCTCGTTCGAGACGACACCCGCGGGGATCCTCCCTGGCCAGCGGATGACGGCGGGGACCCGGAAGGCGCCCTCCCAGTTCGTGTTCTTCTCGGAGCGGAACGGCGTCATCCCCGCGTCCGGCCAGGAGTTCATGTGCACGCCGTTGTCGGTCGAGTACATGACGATCGTGTCCTCGGCGATGCCGAGCCGGTCGAGCGTGTCGAGCACGCGTGCCGACGTGCTTGTCGTGGTCGATCATCGTGTCGTGGTAGGGCGACTGCCACCGACCGGCCTGTCCGAGGCTCCGGCGCTTCGGGTGCGTGCGGAAGTGCATGTGCGTCGTGTTGATCCAGACGAAGAACGGCGTGCGGGCGTTGTGCTTGCGCTGGATGAAGTCGACCGCGCCGTCGACGATCTCGTCGTCGATCGTCTCCATGCGCTTCTTCGTCAGCGGCCCGGTGTCCTTGACGGTGTGCTTGCCGCTGCGGGTCATCTTGCTGTGGAGGACGCCGCGGGGCCCGAACCGCTCCTTGAAGTTCGGATAGTGCGTCGGGTCCGGGTAGTCGGGATGCTCCGGTTCCTCCTCGGCGTTCAGGTGGTAGAGGTTGCCGAAGAACTCGTCGAAGCCGTGCGCCGTCGGCAGGTGCTCGTCGCGGTCGCCGAGATGGTTCTTCCCGAACTGGCCGGTGGCGTACCCGAGCGGCTTCAGGAGCTCCGCGATCGTCGGGTCCTCGGTGTGCAGCCCCTCCTCGGCCCCCGGCAGGCCGACCTTGCTCAGTCCCGTGCGGTAGACGCTCTGGCCGGTGATGAACGCTGACCGCCCCGCCGTGCAGCTCTGCTCGCCGTACGAGTCGGTGAACCGCGTTCCCTCGGCCGCGAGCCGGTCGATGTTCGGCGTGCGGTAGCCCATCAGCCCGTCGCTGTAGCAGCTGAGGTTCGTGATGCCGACGTCGTCGCCCCAGAAGACGACGATGTTCGGCTTCCCCTTCGGCATGGCTCCTCCCTGCGTCGCTCGCGACCCCGGCCGTCCGTCGCGTGAACGCTACAACGGGCCGGCGCGCGCGGTCGAAGGAGGGTGGCGCTCCGTCAGAGGACGGCGGTCTTGACCGTCTCGTCGCGCTCCGTGCCGAGCGCCTCGTCGAGCCGCTGCTGCAGCTCGCCGCTCGCGTGCAGCTCCTCGACGATGTCGGCGCCGCCGACGAGCTCGCCCTTGATGAAGACCTGCGGGATGGTCGGCCAGCCCGACAGCGCCGACAGCTCCTGCCGGATCTGCGGGTCGGGCAACACGTCGATCGTGGTCACCGGAGCACCGCCGAGCGCAGCGCGCGCAGCGCGCGGTCCGAGTTGCCGCACATCACGAGCTGCGGCGTCCCCTTCATGAAGAGGCTGACGGGCTCGGTGGAGATGATCTCCTGGATCTGGTCGCGCAAATCGCTCATCGCGTGCTCCCTCTGGTCTTGATTCGCAGTTCGTGGATGGATCCGTCGGCGAGCGGCGCCGCGAGCGCGTCGTAGACGAGCCGGTGCTGCTCGACGAGCGAGAGGCCGTCGAAGCGGTCGCTCTCGACCGTCACCTGGAAGTGGTCGCCGCCGCCCGTGCGATCGGCGATCGAGAGCTCGCCGGCGTCGGGGAACGCGGCGCGCAGCATCGTCTCCAACGTCGACGTGGCGACCATGGAATCATCGTAGCCATGGCCGGCCGTGGCGCCTTTCTCGCGTCGCTGCCCGAGCGTGCGCTGCGCGCGCTCGTCGCCGCGGTCGGCGGCGCCGTGCACGAGACGGCGGAGGTGCTGCTGCCGCGCTTCTTTCGGCGCTCCCGGCTCTACGAGGCGACGGCGAAGAACCTGCTGCGCGTCGCGATCGAGCTCGTCGGCAGCGTCGAGAGGCCCGTCCCGGAGGGCGAGCCCGAGCCGGCGGAGCTGGCGAAGCGGAAGGTGGCGGGCAACGTCGTCGAGCTCGGGTCGATCACCGCCTTCGGCTTCTCGCCGCTCTGGCTGCTCGCCGGCGCCGCCGATGTCCTCAACGGCTCGCGCACGTACCTCGCCGCGCTGACGGCGGAGCTGAAGCGGGCCGGCGTGATCGACGAGGGCGCGGAGATTCGCAGCGTCGACGAGCTCCTGGGGGCGCTCGAGGGCGCGTCCGGGACGACGGCGCGGCTGATCGACATCCCGCCGCTCGAGCTCGCGGCGCTCCGCCGCTCCATCGCCGATCTCAGGCGGAACGCCGGCGACCTCCCGAGCCCGAGCGAGCTCGCCGCCCTCTACGCCGGCCTCCGGCGCGCTGCGGCGCGCGAGCGACAGTCGCTCCTGGACGTCTCCACGGGGGTCGGGCTCGCGTTCCTCGTCTCGGCGCGAACGCTCGGCCGGCAGCACGTCGTCCTGCCCTATCGCGAGGACTGGCAGCCGCTGCGGACGGAGGGCTTCGCCGCGTACGCACGGCGAGTCGCCCGTCCGTACGGGGAGGCGCTGGCGGGCCACTTCGACGTCGCGCGGCCGTCGTGGACCGAGCGTGCGCTCACACGTTTGCGCCGCTGGGCGCTAGGTTTCACACGGTGAAGCGGCTCGCTCCTCGTGCTCGCCCTGCTCCTGTGCGCCGTCGCGCCGGGCCCGGCGGGCGCCGCGACACCGCTGCCCTGGTGCGGGACCGACGTGTCCGCCTTCGACCGGGGCCCCGATCCGGCGCCCGCGTTCGGCGTCCACGTCATCTACGCCTTCCCCGCCGGCGCGCCCGACCGCTTCGCCGAGTGGGCCCCGCGCCTCGTCGGCGACGTCGCCGCCATCGACGCGTGGTGGCGGATCCAGGATCCCACTCGCACGCCGCGCTTCGACCTGCACACCTTCGGCTGCGACACCGCCTTCGGCTCACTCGACCTCTCGCGCGTGCCGCTGTCCACGTCCGTGACCGACGTCAGGAGCGCGTACTCGCGCGTGCGGCAGCTGCTCGCGACCGAGCACGCGTTCCGCCAGGCGGAGAAGGTCTACCTCGTCTACTTCGACGGGCCGACGGGCCAGACCGGTCGCGAGCGGATCTGCGGCGAGGCGGACGAGGGGCGGCGCGGCTTGTCCGGCATGGCGCATCGTCTACCTCGACTCGTGCGGAGCGAGCGACGGGGACGACGTGCGGGTCATCGTCGCCACGCACGAGCTCATGCACACGCTCGGCGCCGTGGACGGCCGCTCGGCGCCGAACGGCTGCGCCAGCGGGCACGTCTGCGACGGCGGCACCGACCTGATGACGGCGACGCTGGAGGACGGCCCACTCGAGTCCCGCGTGCTCGACGTCGGCCGGAACGACTACTACGGCCACGGCGGCTCCTGGGACGACGTGCAGGACTCCCGCTTCCTCGAGCGCCTCGACTCGCCCGACCGGACGGCTCCGGGGGTGCCGACGCTCCCGGACATCACGAGCGACCGGAGAGGCACGGTGCGCCTGACGTGGAGAGGCGCCGACCGACGACGTGGGGCCCGTGACCTACCGCGTCTACCGTGACGGCGTCTTCGCCGAGGAGGTGACCGGTGGGCTCGCGGTCTTCCAGGCCCTGCTCGGAAGCACGAGCGTCTACGCGGTGCGATCGGTCGACCCGGTCGGTCGCATGAGCGCGGCGGTCTCGCTCCGCTTCACCGCCGGCCTCGGCGTCGTCGACCCGGACGGCAGGCTCATCCGCGACACCGTGCCCCCGAATCCGATCACCGCCGTCGTCGTGCGCAAGCTCCGCAACCGAGTCGTCGTCAGCTGGAAGGCCGCGAAGGACGGCGGCGGCATCATGGGCTACCGCGTCCGCGTCGGCACGAGGTTGACGAGCACCGTCAAGCCCCTCGTCTCGCTGTCCCGAGCGCAGGTGTCGGGGAACCTGCGCATCACGCCGGTCGACCAGTCAGGCAACGCCGGCCCGGCGACGATGATCCCGCTACGGCGCCTGCGGTAGTCCGCACGTTTGCGCGCGCCGCCGCTCGCGGAACGGGGGCGACATGACCGAGTTCGGCTACTGGCTCTCGTCGGAGGAGCACGAGCCTGCGGACCTGATCGCGAACGCGCGCCGCGCCGAGGACGCCGGCTTCTCGTTCGCGATGATCTCCGACCACTTCCACCCGTGGGGCGACGCCCAGGGGCACAGCCCGTTCGTCTGGAGCGTCATCGGCGGCATCGGCGCGACGACCGAGCGCATCCGGCTCGGCACGGGCGTCACCTGCCCGATGATCCGCACGCACCCGGCGATCGTCGCCCACGCGGCGGCCACGTCGGCCGCGCTGCTCGGGGGCGACCGCTTCTTCCTCGGCGTCGGCACGGGCGAGAACCTGAACGAGCACGTCACCGGCGCCCGCTGGCCCGCCCCCGACGAGCGGCTGGAGCTGCTCGAGGAGGCGATCGAGGTGATGCGCCTCCTCTGGGAGGGCGGCGAGCAGACGCATCGCGGCACGCACTACACCGTCGACCACGCGCGCCTCTACACCCTGCCGGAGCAGCCGCCCAAGATCGCGGTCGCGGCGGCCAAGCCTCGCGCCGCCGCGCTCGCCGGACGCATCGGCGACGCGTTCGTCAACACGACCCCGGACGCCGAGCTCGTGGAGGCGTACCGCGCCGCCGGCGGCACGGGGCCGTGCTACGGGATGGTGCGCCTCTGCTGGGCGGAGGACGAGCAGCAGGCGCAGGAGACCGTCCACCGGCTCTGGCGCTTCACCGCGCTCGGCGGCACGATCGGCCAGGAGCTCCCGCGCCCGTCCGACTTCGACGCCGTCTCGGAGAGCGTCACGGTCGAGCAGGCGGCCGAGGGAACGCCGTGCGGACCGGATCCGGAGCCCGTGCTCGAGCAGGTGCGGTCGTGGGAGGAGGCGGGCTTCGACCACCTCTCGTTCCACCAGGTCGGCCCCGACCAGGACGGCTTCTTCAGGTTCTGGGAGGACGAGCTCCGCCCGCGCCTGACCGGCTGAGACAGGCGCCGTTCGATACATTCGAGACGTGCCTGCCGACTCGTTCTCCGCCCGCTCGACGCTCACCGTCGGTGGTCGCGAGTACGAGATCGTCCGGCTCGACGCGCTGCAGTCGCGGTTCGACGTCGCGCGGCTGCCCTACACGCTCCGGATCCTGCTCGAGAACGTCCTGCGCACGGGCACCGAGGCCGACGTCGAGGCCGTGGCGACGTGGGTTGCGACCGACGAGCCGAGCCGCGAGATCTCCTTCGCGCCGGCCCGCGTTCTCCTCCAGGACTTCACCGGCGTGCCGGCCGTCGTCGACCTCGCGGCGATGCGAAACGCGATGGCCGACCTCGGCGGCGACGCGGCGAAGATCAATCCGCTGATCCCGGCCGAGCTCGTGATCGACCACAGCGTGCAGGTCGACGAGTACGCGACCCGGCTCGCGTTCCGGCGCAACGTCGAGCTCGAGTTCGAGCGCAACCGCGAGCGCTACGCCTTCCTGCGCTGGGGCCAGACGGCGTTCCGCGACTTCAAGGTCGTCCCGCCGGGCACCGGCATCGTCCACCAGGTCAACCTCGAGTACCTCGCGCGCGTGATCGAGTCACGCGACGGGCTCGCGTTCCCCGACACGCTCGTCGGCACCGACTCCCACACGACGATGGTGAACGGCCTCGGCGTGCTCGGCTGGGGCGTCGGCGGGATCGAGGCGGAGGCGGCGATGCTCGGCGAGGCGCTGTCGATGCTCGTGCCGCAGGTCGTCGGCTTCAAGCTGAGCGGCGAGCTCGTCGAGGGCGCGACGGCGACCGACCTCGTCCTGACGGTGACCGAGATCCTGCGTCAGACCGGCGTCGTCGGGAAGTTCGTCGAGTACTTCGGCCACGGTCTCGCCGCGCTGCCGCTCGCCGACCGGGCGACGATCGGGAACATGTCCCCGGAGTACGGCGCCACCTGCGGCTTCTTCCCGGTCGACGAGCAGACGATCGAGTACCTGCGCCTGACCGGACGGCCCGACGAGCGGATCGCGCTCGTCGAGGCCTACTGCAAGGAGAACCTGCTCTGGCACCGGCCGGAGGAGGAGCCGACGTACTCGGAGATCGTGGAGCTCGACCTCTCGACCGTGGAGCCGTCGCTCGCGGGGCCGCGCCGGCCGCAGGACCGCGTGCCGCTGGCGCACGCGAAGACCGCGTTTCTCGACTCGCTCGGCACCTTCGGCGTCGAGTCGCTCACGAACGGCAGCCCCGACAAGGCCGTCGCCGACACGTTCCCCGCCAGCGACCCGACGACCGAGCAGGCGCCCGGCGGGACTCCCGAGCCCGTGCCCGACGGCGTGCCGGTCGCCGTCGCCATCCCCGAGCGGAAGAGCGTCCAGGTCGAGGGCGAGGACTACGCGATCGAGCACGGGAGCGTCGTGATCACGGCGATCACGTCCTGCACGAACACGTCGAACCCGGCCGTGATGGTCGCCGCTGGGCTGCTCGCGAAGAAGGCGGTCGAGCGCGGGCTCAGCCGCCGGCCGTGGGTCAAGTCGAGCCTCGCACCCGGCTCGAAGGTCGTGACCGAGTACTACGACAAGGCCGGGCTGACGCCGTATCTCGAGGAGCTCGGCTTCCACACCGTCGGCTACGGCTGCACGACCTGCATCGGCAACTCGGGGCCGTTGCCCGGGCCGATCTCGAACGCCGTCGCGGAGGGCGACCTCGTCGTCTGCTCGGTGCTCTCGGGCAACCGCAACTTCGAGGCCCGCATCCATCCCGAGGTGAAGGCGAACTACCTCGCGTCGCCGCCGCTCGTGGTCGCCTACGCGCTCGCAGGGCGGATGGACATCGATCTCGTGAACGAGCCGCTGGGCCAGGGCGACGACGGCAACGACGTCTTCCTGCACGACATCTGGCCAAGCTCGGCGGAGGTCCAGACGACGGTCGCCGGCTCGATCGCGGACGAGATGTTCCGCTCGACCTACGCCGACGTGTTCACCGGCGACGACCAGTGGCGGGCGCTGCCCGTCCCCGAGGGCGAGCTGTTCGCCTGGGACGAGGGCTCCACCTACGTCCGCCTGCCGCCGTACTTCGACGGCATGTCGCCCGAGCCCGGGACGGTCGAGGACGTGGCCGGGGCGCGTTGCCTCGTCATGCTCGGCGACTCCGTCACGACCGACCACATCTCGCCCGCCGGCTCGATCAAGCCGGACGGCCCGGCCGGCCGCTACCTGATCGAGCATGGCGTCGAGCGCAAGGACTTCAACTCGTACGGCTCGCGGCGCGGCAACCACGAGGTGATGGTTCGCGGCACCTTCGCGAACGTGCGGCTGCGCAACCTGCTCGTGCCGGGCTCGGAGGGCACGTGGACGGTCCATCTCCCGTCGGGCGAGGAGGGGACGATCTTCGAGGTCTCGGAGCGCTACCTCGCGGAGGGGACGCCGCTGATCGTGCTCGCGGGGAAGGAGTACGGCTCCGGCTCGTCCCGCGACTGGGCCGCGAAGGGGCCGAACCTGCTGGGCGTGAAGGCGGTCATCGCCGAGAGCTACGAGCGGATCCATCGCTCGAACCTGCTGATGATGGGCATCCTGCCCGCTCCAGTTCCGCGACGGTGAGTCGCCGTCCAGCCTCGGCCTGACCGGGCGCGAGAGCTTCGCGATCGAGGGGGTCGAGAACGCGGAGGCGCGCGAGGTGACGGTGCGCGCCGACGACACGACGTTCACGGCGCGCGTGCGCCTGGACACCCCGCGCGAGCGCGAGTACCTCAGGCACGGCGGCATCCTGCCGTACGTCCTCCGGCGGCTCCTCGCGTAGTAGGGGAGCCCGCGCCGCACCACCGGGCACGGCGCGGGCCGGACGAGCTCAGGCGGCGGCCGCGCCCCGCTCGATCGGGACGTCGACGAGATTTCCCCACTCGGTCCACGAGCCGTCGTAGTTCCGGACGTGCTCGTAGCCGAGCAGCTCCCTGAGCACGAACCACGTGTGGGCGCTCCGCTCGCCGATGCGGCAGTACGCCGTCACCTCCTTCTCCGGCGTCACGCCCTGGCCGCCGTAGATCACGCTTCAGGTCCTCGCGCGGACTTGAACGTGCCGTCGTCCTCGGCACGCCGAGTGCCCACGGGATCGAAAGCGCCGTCGGGATGTGCCCGGCGCGCTGGGCGCCCTCCTGCTCGTAGCCGGGCGGGGCGATCAGCTCGCCGGCGAACTCGGCCGGGCTGCGCACGTCCACCAGCGCCCGGCCGTCGTCGCCGAGCCAGGTGAGCACCTGATCGCGGTAGGCGCGGATCGACTCGTCGCGCGCCGCCGCCGTGTACGACGCGGCCGCCGGCCTCGGCACCTCGGTCGTCAGCTCGCGGCCCTCGTCGATCCACTTCTGGCGCCCGCCGTCGAGAATGCGCACGTCGCGCGTGCCCGTAGATCTTGAGGTACCAGTACGCGTAGGCGGCGAACCAGTTGTTCCGGTCGCCGTAGAGGACGACGGTCGTGTCGTTGCCGATCCCGCGCTCGCCGAGCATCCGCTCGAACGCCGCCTGGTCGACGAGGTCGCGCTCGACCGGGTCCTGCAGGTCCTCGCGCCAGTGGAGCTTGACCGCGCCGCGGATGTGACCCTCGTCGTAGAGGTCGGGGTTCTCGTCCACCTCGGCGACGACGAACGCCCTCGCCGTCCAGGCGGTCTGCGAGCCAGCCGGTCGAGACGAGCACCGGCTTCGCGTAGCCGTCCTTCACCATCTCTCCTCTCTTCGGTTGCCGTCCCGACCAGCCTGGACGCCGGCGATAACGGCGCTGTAACGGCGCGCGAACGGGTGCTACGTTCGACACAAGACGCACATGGATTTCAGGATTCTCGGCCCGCTCGAAGTGCTCGACGGCGACCGCAGCGTGCCGCTGCCCGGCCCGAAGCAGCGCGCGCTGCTCGCGGCGCTGCTGCTCCGGCGCGAACGAGGTCGTGTCGGAGGAGCGGCTGCTCGACGAGCTCTGGGGCGCCGACCAGCCGCTGAGCGGCAAGGCGGCCGCTCCGCGTCCGCGTGTCGCAGCTGCGCAAGGCGCTCGAACGGCGACCGCGACCTGCTCGCGACGCGCCCGCCCGGCTACGTGCTGAGCCTGGAGCCGGACCAGCTGGACGCGCTCCGGTTCGAGCGCCTGCTCGCCGACGGGCGGCGCGCGCTCGCCGACGGCGACCCCGAGCTTGCGGCCGCGAGCCTCGGCGACGCGCTCCGCGCTCTGGCGTGGCCCGGCGCTCGCCGACCTCAGCTACGAGGAGTTCGTCCAGGGCGGAGATCGCGCGCCTCGAGGAGCTACGCCTGAACGCGCTCGAGGAGCGGATCGAGGCCGATCTCGCCCTGGGCAGGCACGCCGAGCTGATCGGGCGAGCTCGAGGGGCTCGTCGCCGCGGAGCCGTTCCGCGAGCGGCTCCGGCGGCAGCACATGCTCGCGCTCTACCGCGCCGGCCGCCAGGCCGAGGCGCTGGCCGTCTACCGGGACGCGCGCCAGGCGCTCGTCGGCGGCCTCGGGATCGAGCCGGGCCGGGAGCTGCAGGAGCTCGAGCGCGCGATCCTCCGCCAGGATCCCGCGCTCGAAGCCCCGGCCGCGCCTCCGTCGGCGGCGGCACCGCTTGCCGAGCCGATGCCGGAACGGAAGCTCGTGACCGTCCTCGCCGCCGACCTGAGCAGCTCGCTGCCGACGCTCGGGATCCGCGACCCCGAGCGCGCCGCCGCCTTCCTCGACGCGGCTTCGGGAGGACCTGACGTGCGAGATCGACGAGAGCGGCGGCCGAGTCGAGAGCGCAACCGGCGGCTCGATCGTCGCCGTCTTCGGCGCTCCGGTCGCCCAGGAGGATCACGCCGAGCGGGCGCTCCATGCGGCGCTCTCGTTCCGGCGGCGCCTCGAGGGGCGCTTCGGCGACTCGCTGTCGCTCCGCGTCGGCGTCGCGACCGGCGAAGCGGTGGTCGACGAGGCGCAGGCGTCCGTCGGCCGGCCGATCGCGATGGCGAACCGCTTCGCGCACGCGGCTGCGCCGGGCGAGGTGCTCGTCGGGCCGCGAGCGGTCGCCGCGGCTCGGAGCGCGTTCGAGTTCGGGCACGCCGAAGGACCCGCTCGGCTGCCGCCCGCTGCTGCGCGCGCTCTCGATGACGCGCCCGTCGCGGTGAGGCGACCGCGCTCATCGCCCGCGACCAGGAGCTGAACGTGCTCGCTCGACGCATTCCGCCGTGCCGTCGAGACCGGTACCGCCCAGCTCGTCACCGTCGCCGGCGAGGCCGGCGTCGGCAAGTCACGTCTCGTGCAGGAGCTCTGGGCACGCCTCCCCGCCGAGTCCCCGGAGCCGCTGCGGCGGTCGGGCCGGTGCCTCGCGTCCGGACGCGGCACGACCTACCGCCCGCTCGCGGACGTGCTCCGCGAGGAGCTGCGGCTGCTCGAGACCGACGCGCCGGACAGTGTCCTGCGGCGGCTCGCCGGCCGGGAGATCCTGGGCCTGACACTCGGCCTCGACGTGGCGGGCGACCTCCACCCGCTCACGCGCCCGCGAGCACCTGCACGCCGCCTGGGTCGAGCTGCTCGCGAAGATGGCCGCCGACCGCCCCGTCGTCCTCTTCCTCGAAGACCTGCACTGGGCGCACGAGCCGCTGCTCGATCTGGTCGAGCGCATCGTCGACGAGGTGTCGCAGCCGCTGCTCGTGGTCGCGACGACCCGCCCCGACCTGCTCGACAGCACGGCCGACGTGGGGACGGCAGCGACGCGCGTCGACGCTGTGGCTCGAGCCGCTTCACCGACGACGAGGCGCACGCGTTCCTCGTCTCGCTCGACGAGCGCTACCTCGACAGCGAGCTCTGCCGCCAGGTCGTGCGGGCGCGCCGAGGGCAACCCGTTCTTCCTGGAGGAGCTCTGTGCCCGCGCCGGCGACGTCGGCGATCCGAGCCTCGATGCCCGACTCGGTCCACGCGGTGCTGGCGGCGCGCATCGACCTGCTGCCGCCCGTCGAGAAGACGGCGCTGCAGGCGGCCTCGGTGATCGGCCGCATCTTCTGGCGCGGCCCGGTGCGCGAGCTGCTCGACGGCGACGCCCCCGACCTCGCCGTCCTCGAGTCCCGCGACTTCATCCGGCGCCGGTCCGGCTCGTCGCTCGCCGGCGAGCGCGAGTTCACGTTCAAGCACGCGCTCACGCGCGACGTCGCCTACGCGAGCCTCACGACGCCGCGGCGCGCGCGGCTGCACGCCGCCTTCGCCGGGTGGCTCGAGCGGGTCGGCGACGGAGCGCGACGAGTACGCGGGCTTTCTCGCGCACCACTACTACGAGGCCGCCCGACCGGCCGACGCGGACCTCGCCTGGTCGGGCGAGGAGGGCGAGCTGAGCCACCTGCGGGAACGCGCGGGCGTGTGGCTCGAGCGAGCCGCGAGCGCTCGCCGTCAGCCGGTACGAGATCGACGACGCCCTCGTCATGCTCGAGCGGGCGCTCGAGCTCGAGGACGATCCGCAGCGGCAGGGCCGCCTCTGGCGGCATCGTCGGCAAGGCGAACGCCCTGCGCCACGACGGCGACCCGTTCCTCGACGCGATGATGCGCGCGATCGAGCTCGCCTCCACCGGACGACGAGCGCGCGGAGCTCTACGCCGAGCTCTGCTTCGAGACCGCGCACGCGATCCGGCATGTGGCGCCGCCGACCGGGGCGTGAGCTCGTGGACGGCTGGATCGCGCACGCGCTCGACCTCTGCCGGGCCGGGCAGCGCCAGCCGTGCGCGTGCCCTGATCGCGCGCTGCGTCTGGGACCCTGCCGGCTCGCCGCGGCATGCGCTGGAGGCGAGCACGATCGCGGAGCGGCTCGACGATCCCGAGCTGCGCTCCTACGCCTGGGACGCGCGCGGCATCACGAGCTGGGTGGCCGGCGAGCACGACCTCGGACGGGCGTGGGAGGAGCGCCGCTTCGAGCTCGTCGACCGGATCAGCGACCCCGACCACCTGGCCGACATCCACTACGCGCCGATCACGGGCTGCGTCTGGCTCGGCCACCTCGGCGAGGCGCGCCGCCTCGCCCGCAAGCACGACGAGATCACCCGCAGCCTCACTGCGCACCACCGCGTGCACGCCGTGGCGCTCTACACGGAGCTCGAGGAGCTCACCGGCGAGTGGGAGCGGATCGTGGAAGTCGAGGAGAGGGCCGGCGACACCATCCTCGAGAACCGGGACACGCCGTGCGTGCGCGGCGCTCGCGCGCTCCTCGTCTGCGCGCTTGCGCGCCTGCAGCTCGGCGATGCCGGACGGGCGGAGCTCCTCGAGCAGCGCGCGGAGGAGTTCGGCATCGAGGGCTATGGGCACGTCCTCGAGACTCCCCGCATCCGCCTCGCGCTCCGCCGCGACGACCGCGTCCGGGTCGAGGAGCTCCTGGCCGAGCCGCCGCCCGACCGTGGGTGGCACCGTGCCTGGCTGCTCCTGTCGACGCACGCGGCCCGCATCGACGCGCTCGCCGTGCTCGGCGGCCGCGAGGCGGTCGAGCGCTGGCCGACCCCGCGACGCGGCACCTACCTCCACCCGTTCGTCGAGCGAGCCCGCGCTCTCGTCCGCGAGGACGAGGACGGCCTCGCCCGCGCGGCGGCGGGCTTCGACGACCTTCGGCCTCGCGTGGCACGCGGCGAGAACGCGTGCCGGCACCGTGTAGCGCGGGCGCGATCTAGGATCGGCGCGTGCGCGTCGCGGTGATCGGCAACCTGACCCGCGACGTCGTGGACGGCGGCGCCCCGCGTGTCGGCGGCGCTCCGTTCCACGCGGCCCGCGCCCTGCGGCTGCTCGGCGGCCGGGCCGTCATCGTCGCTCGCTGCTCGGCGGCCGACCGGCCGGCGCTGCTGCCGCCGCTCGTCGCGCTCGGAGTGCCGGTGACCTGGATCCCCGCGGCGAGCACGATGTGCTTCACGCTCCGGTACGACGGCGAGCACCGGACGCTCGAGCTCGACGCGCTCGGCGAGCCCTGGACGCCGGCCGACGTCGCAGGCGTCGAGCGGTCGGCGTGGGTGCAGGTCGGCGCCCTCAGCCGCGCCGACTTCCCGCCCGACGTCATGGCGGCGCTCGCGCGCGACCGGCGGCTGGCGCTCGACGCGCAGGGGCTCGTCCGGGCCGGCAGGACGGGCCCGGTCGTGCTGGACGGCGACTTCGACGCGTCGGTGCTGCAGCACGTCACCGTCCTCAAGGTCGCAGGCGACGAGGCGGAGGCGCTCGGGAGGCGAGGAACGGCTCCTCGAGCTCGGGATCCCCGAGATCCTGCTCACCCAGGGCTCGCAGGGCGCCGAGCTGATCGCCGACGGCCGGCGCGAGCCGATTCCCGTGCGGCGCGTCGGCGGCGACGTCGATCCGACCGGCGCCGGCGACGGCTTCCTCGCGGCGTACGTGTGGGCCCGCGCCTCCGGTCACCGGCCGCTCTCGGCCGCCCGGCACGCCGCGTCCACGGCGGCGCGGATGCTCGAGCTGACGCGCGCGAGTCGTTGATTCAACACAAAGTCCATGATCGCGCTCGTCCGCACCGTCGACGGGACGTTCGCCGTCGACGTCGAGGACGAGCTCGTGCTCGGCGAGTCGCGGAGAGGACGTGGCCCCCGAGGACGTGGGCCTCACGCTGCCGCGCCTCGTCGGCGCGAGCTCCGCCGGCGCGGTCGTGATCGCCGTCGTCGACCGCCGGCCGCCGCTCGTCGTCTCCGGCGACGGCGGTGCGACCTGGCGGGAGGCGGGAGGCGGCCTCCCGGCGGGCTTCGCCGTCGCGATCGACCCGGCCGAACCCGACCGCGTCCTCTACGCCGCTCGGAACCGCCTCTACCTCTCGACCGACGGCGGTCGCTTCTGGCGGAGCCTCGAGCCGGAGCTGCCGGACATCGAGGCGCTGGCCTGGGCTACGGAGGACTCGGCTACGGAATCCTGAACTCGCCGCGGGCGACCGTGACCGCCGAGCCGCCGACCTCGACCGACTCGATCCCCTCCGCCGAGCCGGTCGCGCGCGCGTAGAGCGTCGACGGACGCCCGATCTCGGCTCCCTGCGAGATCTCGATCTCGTCGCCCCAGGCGATCGCTCCGTGGCGCGCGAGGTGGCAGGCGAGCGGCCCGGCCGCCGAGCCGGTCGCGGCGTCCTCGCCGACACCGTCGAGCGGCGAGAACATCCGTGTCTTCCAGCGCGTGCCACTGCCGGCGAAGACGTTCACGCCGACGAGGTCGTACCCGGCGAGCACCCGTAGGTCGGGGTTCACCGCCGCGACCTCGTCCTCGGTCGCCAGCATCACGTAGACAAAGCGGACGCCGTTGTCGTACAGCTCGATCGGCAGCTCCGACCGCTCGACCCCGAGCGCCCGCGAGCAACTCCCCGGAGCCCTCGAACGGGACGACCGTGGGGACGGGCTGCACCATCCGGCCGAAGACGATCCGCCCGGACTCGTCCCGGTCGAGCTGCACCGGCACGACGCCGACGGCCGTCTCGAGCGCGATCGTCTCGAGCTGGAGCGGCGCCGCGAGCACGAACGCCGAGCCGAGCGTCGGATGGCCGGCGAAGGGCAGCTCCGTCACCGGCGTGAAGATCCGGATGCGCGCGTGCCCGCCCTCCCGCGCCGGCAGGACGTACACCGTCTCCGAGAAGCCCATCTCCTTCGCGAGCGCCTGCATCGTCACCTCGTCGAGGTCGCGCGCATCCGTGAACACAGCGAGCTGATTCCCTGCGAGCGCCGTGTCCGTGAAGACGTCGACGATGACGTAGCGGAAGGAGCGCATGGGTCGAGTCTAAGGGTGGGTGCCGGAGCATCCAGTTCGTTGAGACCCGCGGCGCCACCTCCCGCGGCCTGTGCGAACACGCGGGTACCCGAGCGCTGCCTGCCCCTGCACCGCCGCGGCTCCGTCGAGACCGCGACGGCGAGCTGACGCTCTACCGCCTCGTCGAACGAGGCGAATGCTTGCTGGACGACCTGCTCCTGGCGCGGGATACTGGGGGCGGTGACCCGCCTCTTGATCGCGGTGCGGACGTCTCGCGACCCCGTGAGGCGTGGAGCTTCAGCGCGTCGGATCGCCACTTGACCGCGCCTGACGCCGACCTCTCGTCGGAGCTCGCCCAGGCGCAGCGGCGACTGCAGCACCTCGAGTCGCTCGTCGAGATCAGCCCGGTCGCCATCGTCGTCATGGACGCAGACGGCCGAGTGACGGGCTGGAACCCCGCTGCAGCGCAGCTATTCGGCTACTCGTCGCAGGAGGCGATCGGGCGTGAGATCGACGATCTCGTTCTCACTCAGGACCTCCGCGGAGAAGGGCAGGACGTCACCCGCGAGGCGCTCGAGAGAGGTCGAGCCGACCGGATCACTCGTCGCGTCCGTAAGGACGGACAGCCCGTCGACGTGCAGATGATGCTCGTCTCGCTCGGCGTCGACAGCGAGCACGTCGGCTTCTACGCGATCTACCTCGACATCACCGAGCTCCAGCGCGCACGAGAGCGCGCCGAGACGCTCCTGGCCGTCACGCAGGTGCTCGGGAAGACGCTGAGCCTCGAAGACACGATCGAGGCGATCCTCAGCGAGCTGCAACGAGTGGTGCCCTACGACAGCTGCTCAATCCAGGTGATCCAAGGCAACCGCCGGGTGATCGTGGGCGGGCGCGGCTTGGACGACCTGGAAGCCCTGCTCGGAGTGGGCTTCGACCTGGACGACGACAACGACCCCGGAACTCAGGTCGTGCGGACGAAGCGGCCGCGAGTCTTCGCCGACGTGTCGAACGAACCGGGTTTCACGAGTGCGCTGCTGGGGGACGCATTCGCGGCTGGATCTGCGCCCCGATGATCATCGGCGACCGCGTCGTCGGCACGCTCAGTGTCGACAAGTTCGAACCGGATGTCTACAACGAGGAGTTGGCGGAGCTCGCGACGGCATTCGCCGCCCAGGCCGCGATGGCGATCGAGAACGCTCGCTTGCTCGAGACCGAGCGCATCGCCCGCCAGCAGGCCGAAACGCTGCGCGCCGCCGCCGAGTCGCTCGGCAGCGCGCTAGGGACGTCCGCAGTCTTCGACCTGATCCTGACGGAGCTGCGCAAGGTCGTGCCCTACCGAACCGCCAGCGTCCAACAACTCGAGGGCAACGAGATGGTGATCGTCGGCGGCCATGGCTTTCCGAACCTCGACGAGCTGCTCGGCAAGCGTTTCGACTGGCGGGGACCCGATGATCCCGCCCGCGAACTGGTCGAGCGGCTCGAGCCGGTCATCGTCCCAGACGTGTCGACGCGGTTCGAGCACTTCCGGGAGGAGACCCACGGCGGCGGCCGTGTCAAGGGATGGATGGGGGTCCCCTTGCTTGTCGGCGATCGCCTGATCGGGATGGTGACGCTCGACTCGTTCGAGGCCGACTTCTACACAGCCGAACACGCGAACGTGGCAGAGGCCTTTGCCGCCTTCGCCGCGACCGCCGTCGACAAGGCGCGCTACCTCACCGAGCTTCAACGCGCACGTGAGCATGCCGAGACCCTCCTCGCCGTGACGCAGGCGCTCGGGACGACGCTGAGCCTCGAAGACACGTTCGAGGCGATCCTCGGCGAGCTGCAACAGGTCGTGCCCTACGACAGCTGTTCCATCCAGGTGATTCAAGGAGACCGCCTGGTGATCGTGAGCGGGCGCGGCTTCGACGATCTGGGAGGGATGACCGGAGTGGGCTTCGACCTCCACGACGAGAGCAACCCCGCAATCCAGGTCCTGCATTCAAAGCGGCGGCGCGTCTTCGCCGATGTGTCGCAACACCCGCATTTCGCGAGCGAGGAGCACGGCCGTGGACGCATTCGCGGGTGGCTCTGTGTCCCGATGCTCGTCGGAGACCGCGTCATCGGCATCCTCAGCGTCGACAAGTTCGAGCCCGACTTCTACACCGAGGAGCTGGCCGAGCTCGCGACGGCGTTCGCCGCCCAGGCTGCGATGGCGATCGAGAACGCTCGACTGCTGGAAACCGAGCGCGCCGCCCGCGGACAGGCGGAGACGCTACGCGCCGCGGCCGAGTCGCTTGGGAGCACGCTAGGGCTGTCCGACGTCTTCGGGCTGATCTTGTCGGAGCTGGGCAAGGTCGTCCCCCACAGGAGTGCCAGCGTCCAAGTGATCGAGGGCGACGAGTTCGTCGTCGTCGGCGGCCAGGGCTATCCGGGCCTCGAGAAGCTCCTCGGGCATCGCTACCGCGCCAGTGGACCCAACGATCCTGCCTGGGAGCTGGTGGAGCGGCACGAGACCGTGATCATCGCGGACGCCGCAGCGCGCTATCCCCAGTTCGAGGATGTCCACGTCGAGGGACGCATCAGGTCGTGGATGGCGGTCCCGCTGCTGACCGGCGACCGCCTGATCGGAATGCTGACACTCGACTCGTTCGAGGTCGACTTCTACACCGCCGAGCACGCGAGGACGGCAAAGGCCTTCGCCGCGTTCGCCGCCACGGCGATCGACAAGGCGCGCTACGTCAGCGAGCTCGAGCGGGCGCGCGAGGAGGCGGAGGCGGCGACACAGGCGAAGAGCGCCTTCCTCGCCACGATGAGCCACGAGATCAGGACGCCGATGAACGCCGTGATCGGCATGACCGGCCTCCTCCTCGGGACGGAGCTGACCCCCGAGCAGCGCGAGTTCGCCGAGGTGGTCCGCTCGAGCGGAGACGCGCTGCTCCACGTGATCGACGACATCCTCGACTACTCGAAGATCGAGGCGGGCAAGCTCGAGCTCGAGAAGGAGCCGGTCGATCTCCGGGCGTGTGTCGAGGGCGCGCTCGACATCGTCGCACCGCGTGCGTGGGAGAAGGAGCTCGAGCTGGGCTGCCTCATCGACGAGAGCGTGCCTGCAGGAGTCGTGGGGGACGCGTCCCGCCTGCGGCAGGTACTGCTCAACCTCGTCTCGAACGCGGTCAAGTTCACCGAGGCGGGCGAGGTGGTCGTCCACGTCGGCGCCGACCCAACCGGGACGACCTCTTACCGACTCGAGTTCGCCGTTCGCGACACCGGGGTCGGCATCCCCGAGGACCGGATGGAGAGGCTGTTCGCGTCCTTCAGCCAGATCGACGCCTCCACCACCCGCCGCTACGGCGGCACCGGGCTCGGGCTCGCCATCTCGAAGCGTCTCGTCGAGCTGATGCACGGGACGATGTGGGTGGAGAGCGAGGAGGGCAAGGGATCGACCTTCCACGTCGAGCTCCCCGCGGAGGCAGCGGAGCTGCCGGCTCGCGTGGCCGTGCCGAGCGCGATGCCGCAGCTCGCCGGCAAGCGGCTCCTCGTGGTGGACGACAACGCGACGAACCGCGAGATCGTGTCGCGCCACGCGCGATCGTGGGGCATGGAGGCCGTGGCGATCGCGTCCCCCTCCGACGCGCTCGCCCGGATCGAGGAAGGCGAGAAGTTCGACGTGGCCGTCCTCGACCTGGTGATGCCCGAGACCGACGGGCTCACCCTCGCACGCGAGATCCGGCGGCATCGAGACGAGCGGGAGCTTCCCCTCGTCCTGCTCACCTCTCTCGGCCGGCTGCCGCGGGCCGAGTCATCGGAAGAGTTCGCCGTCCAGCTGGCGAAGCCGGTCAAGGCCTCGCAGCTCTACAACGCTCTTGTGAAAGCGCTTGCCGCGCACGACCAGCAGCCGGAGGCCGGCGAGGCCGTGCCTGACGCGGGCAAGCCGGCGATCTCGTCGTTGCGGATCCTCCTGGCCGAGGACAACGCCGTGAACCAGCAGGTCGCACTCAAGCTCCTCGAGCAGCTCGGCTACCGCGCGGACGTGGCGTCGAACGGCCTCGAGGTGCTGGCGGCGCTCGACCGGCAACCCTACGACGTCGTGCTCATGGACGTGCAGATGCCCGAGCTGGACGGTCTCGATGCCACGCGGCGGATCTGCGAGCGCTGGCCGGCGGAGGCCCGCCCGCGCATCGTCGCGATGACGGCGAACGCGATGCGTGAGGACCGCGAGGCCTGCTTCGCCGCCGGGATGGACGAGTACGTGGCCAAGCCGATCCGGCCGAACGAGCTTGCGCAGGCGCTGAGTCGCGCCCGTCCGCTCGAGGGCCGCACATCCGGCGCGGAGGGCACCGGCGCGAGCCTCGACGCGAGAGCGGTCGAGAACCTGAGAGAGCTCGGCGGGGAGGATTTCCTGGCGGAGGTGATCGACACGTTCCTCAGCGACGCGCCCGACCTCGTCGCGACACTCCGAACGACGCAGCGGCAGGGCGACGCGGAGGAGCTGCGTCGGGCAGCGCACACGCTGAAGTCGAACGGCCAAACGTTCGGGGCAGGAAGCTTCTCGGAGCTCTGCCGGGAGCTCGAGGAACGAGCGAGAACCGGAGAGATCGACGGCACCGGCGAGCTCGTCGATCGAATCGAGCGAGAGTACGATGGCCTCCAGGAGACTCTCGCAGCGCTCCGGTCGCCGGCGGCGTCGTGAGCGCACCCGCCTCTCCTCCCGGAACGATCCTGATCGTCGACGACAACCGGGTGAACAGCCTGCTGCTCAGCCGCGGCCTGGAGCAGCAGGGGCACACCGTCGTCTTCGCGAAACACGGCCGCGAGGCGCTCGACCTCCTGCGTGGCCGGCACTTCGACCTGATGCTGCTCGACGTCTTGATGCCCGAGCTCGACGGCTACCAGGTTCTCGCGGAGCTGAAGCTCGACCCGCATCTCCGCGATCTCCCGGTGCTCATGACGTCGTCGCTCGACGAGCTCGACAGCGTGGTCAAGTGCATCGAGATGGGCGCCGAGGACTACCTGAACAAGCCGATCAACCCGGTGCTGCTGAACGCGCGCATCACTGCGAGCCTCGAGAAGAAGCGGCTGCGCGATCAGCAGCGCGAGCTGATCGGCAAGTTCGCGACGAAGGAGGTCGCCGAGGATCTGCTGACGTCCGGCTTCTCGCTCGGCGGCAAGCACATCGACGCGTCTGCGGTGTTCTGCGACATCCGCTCGTTCACGTCGATCGTCGAGGCGCGGGAGCCTGCCGAGACGATCGAGCTGCTGAACGACTACTACACGCTGATGATGGACGCGATCGGCGGGGAAGGCGGGATCGTCAACCAGATGGTCGGCGACGGGCTGATGGCGATCTTCGGGGCGCCGCTGCCGCGTGACGACCATCGCCAGGGGGCCGTGCTCGCGGCGCGGCAGATGGTCGACCTGATCCGCCTGTTCAACGAGGACCAGGCAGCGCGAGGCAAGCTGCAGATCCAGATCGGCATCGGCATCGCGTCGGGGCCGGTCGTGGCGGGCTACACCGGCACGAACGACCGGGCCACCTATACGTGTGTGGGCGACACCGTCAACATCGCTGCCCGTCTCGAGTCGCACACGAAGGTCGTGAACCGGTCCATCCTGATCGACGAGCGCACGCGGCGCGGCCTCGACGACGAGATCGCCGTCGAAGCGCAGGGAGAGCTGCTGCTGAAGGGCAAGTCCGAGCCGATCAACGTCTACGCCGTCCGCGTCGACTCGCTCGTCGCGGAGAGCGTGTGAGCGAGCCCTCTCTGCATCCCCATCGAGTGGTAGCCGGCGTCGACGTCGACGGTCGTCCCGCGAGCGGCGTGTCCGTGAAGACGTCCGCGACGACGTACCTGAACGTGCGCACGGCGCGGAATCTATCCTCAACGCGCACGTGCGCCTGTACCTCGTCCGCCACGCCCATTCCGACCCCGGTCAGCCGGACGAGCTGCGCCCACTGAGCAAGAAGGGGCGCAAGCAGGCGCGGGCGCTCGCCGAGCAGCTCGCCGAAGCCCAGCCGGAGCTCGTCCTGACGAGCCCGCTGCTGCGGGCGCGGGAGACCGCCGAGGCGATCGCGAAGGCCGCCGGCATCCCGCTGCGCGTGGACGAGCGGCTCGCCCCCGGCGCGACGGCGGACGACGTCCTGTCGGTCGTCGAGGGCGCCACGACGGCGGTGGTCACCGTCGGCCACCAGCCGGACTGCTCCGAGATCGCCGTCGCCCTCACGGGCCGCGACCCGGGCTTCCCGCCCGCCGGGGTCTGCGAGCTCGAGGTCAGCTAGGAGCCTCGAGCCGGCGCTCGAGGTCGCCCCACCAGGACGCACACCAGTCCATCAGCTCGATCCCGAAGCGGAGCACGCTCCCCTCAGGATCGTCGAGCGGCGCCGAGGTCGTCGCCGAGCCCGCGGAACATCGCCGCGCTCCGCTCGTACCACTCGCGGCGGCGCTGCACGAGCTCCGCGAGCTGGTCGGCGGCGATGAGCTCGCTGAAGAAGAGCTTGAGCAGCCCCTCGTCGCGCACGTCGTACTGCTCCTCGGGCGCCGCGAGCCAGTCGTCGAGAGCCCTGCGCCCCTTCGGCGTCAGGCTGTAGACCCGCCGACGCACGTCCCCGCGCGGCTCCTCGCGCGAGCGGACGAGGCCTGCAGCCTCCAGCCGTCGCAGCTCGGGATAGATTTGCCCGTAGCTCGCGCCCCAGAAGAACCGGGTCGAGCGGTCGGTGACCTGCTTGATGTCGTAACCGGTCCGGGCGTCGAAGGCCAGCAGGCCGAGGATCACTCGCGCTGTCGGGCTGAGAGTTGACATATCTGGCAGATACATACTAACCTATCTGGCAGATATGAGCAACGCCATCTCCGTCCGCGGCCTCCGCAAGGCCTACAACGGGGTCGAGGCCGTCCGCGGCATCGACTTCGAGGTCGCGGCGGGCGAGGTGTTCGGCCTGCTCGGCCCGAACGGCGCCGGCAAGACGACCACGGTCGAGATCCTCGAGGGCTACCGCCACCGCGACGCCGGCGACGTGGAGGTTCTCGGCTTCGACCCGGGACGGATGCAGACCGCCTTCCGCCGCCGGATCGGGGTCGTCCTGCAGATCTCGGAGCTTTGGGCGCAGCTCACCGTCCGCGAGGTACACCGCATCTTCGCCGGCTACTACCCGGCGCCTCGCCCGATCGACGATGTGATCGAGCTCGTCGGGCTCGCGCACAAGCGCGACGCGCAGCTGAAGACGCTTTCCGGTGGCCAGAAGCGGCGCCTCGACCTCGGGATCGCGCTCGTGGGCGACCCCGACCTCGTGTTCCTGGACGAACCCACGACCGGCTTCGATCCGTCGGCCCGCCGGAACGCGTGGGAGCTCGTGCGCTCGCTGCGCGAGCTCGGCAAGACCGTCCTCCTGACGACGCATTACCTCGACGAGGCGCAGCAGCTCGCCGACCGGGTCGCGGTGCTACGGGCGGGCGAGATCGTGAAGATGGGCCGTCCGTCCGAGCTGATCGCCTCCTCCGGCCGGGCCGAGATCCGCTACCGGGCCGACGGCGAGACGGTCGTCGTCGAGACGGAGGAGCTGACGAGAACGCTGCACGAGCTCACGGGCACCGCCCTCGCCGAGGGCCGCGAGCTCGACGGGCTCGAAGTGCGCCGCGCGACGCTCGAGGACGTCTACCTCGACCTGATGGACGACGAATGACGCTCCTCTGGCATCAGCTGAAGGCCGAGCAGCTGATCTTCTGGCGCAACCGCGAGTCAGCGGTCTTCGTCTTCATCTTCCCGCTCCTGCTCTTCGTCCTGCTCGGCGCGCTCTACGACGGCGAGATCGAGTTCAACGGCGTCGACTACCAGGCCGCGGACGTCCTGCTCGCCGGAATGATCGGCTACGGAGCTGCGAACACGGCCTTCGCCGGACTCGCGATCACGCAGGTCATCCGGCGCGAGTACGGCATCCTCAAGCGGCTCCGTTCCACGCCGCTGCCGAGCGCGACCTACCTCGGCGCGGTGCTCACATCGGCGGTGATCATCTTCACCCTTCAGGTCGTGGCGCTGTTCGTGCTCGGCCACTTCGTCTACGACACGCGGCCTTCCGGAGCAGGTCGTATCGCTGGCGCCGCTCGTCCTCCTCGGCGTCGTGGCCTTTGCCGGCCTCGGCTTCGGCGCAGCTGCGCTGATCCGCTCGGGCGAGGGCGCCTCGGCGGTGCTCAACGTGATTCTCCTGCCGATGGCGTTCCTCTCAGGCGCGTTCGGCAGCCGCGACTACCCCCCGGTGCTGGAGGCGATCGCCGACGTGCTGCCGCTGAAGTACTACATCGACCTCGTCTATGCGGTGTATCTCGAGGGCGAGTCGGTCTGGAGCGACCCCGGCGCCGTCGCGGTCGTCCTCGCCTGGGGTCTCGCCGGCGCGATCGTCGGCGCGCGGCGGTTCGGCTGGGAGCCGCGGGAGCGTTAGATCCGCGGCCGAACGGGGAATACGACTTTCAATGCAGAATCTCGCCCCGATCGCGTTCGTCGCCGACGACGGCGACGTTCGCGTCAACTTCGGCATCTTCGCCGGCCGTGACGCGACTCAGGCCGAGCTCGACGAGCTCGCGCAAACGCTGCTCGACAGCGCCAAGTCGGTGACGCTCGTGGCCGAGAACCGCGTCGTCGCCGATCGGGAGATGGAGGCGTCCGTGCACCAGATCCGGATCGAGCCCGGCAGCGCGGATCCCGCGGAGATCCTGCCCGTCGCGGAGCAGTGGGCCGCGGCCTGCATCGCCGACCGCCACGCCGAGATCTAGCCGGCTACGCGTAGCCGAGCTCGTGCAGGAGCTCGCCGGCCTCGGCCTCGACGTCCGCGACCTGCTCGTCGGTCAGATCCTCGCGCCAGCGGCCGACCGAGCGCGCGTGTGCCTGCGCCAGCGCGTGCGCGAGCGGCTCCGGGTCGATCCGCAGGCCGTTCGCGAGGCCGTACGCCACGTCCTCCGGGCTCGCGACGACCTCCTCGTAGCGCACCGCCAGCGTGCGGTCGGGCAGCGCCCGCGCCGCCGTGACGTACCGGCGCCAGGCCCACGCGGCCCGGCGCGCGTCGCTCGCAGCCTCGAACTCCTCGACCCGCTCGGGCTCGACCCAGAACCGCGCCTGTGACGCCGTACGCCAGGCGCGCGTCGTCGGCGCCCGTGCGGCCCGAGCTGAGCCAGCCGCGCTCGAGGAGGGAGCAGACGACGTCGCGTCCGTCGCGCACGACGTGCACCGCCGTCGCCGCCGGGTAGGCCGCGAGCGCCGCCGGCAGGACGAAGGCCGTCTCCGGCGTCTGCTCGACGCCCCGCAGCTGGTGGGCGAGCCCGAGCCGGCGAACGCGCTCGAGCACACGGCGCACCTGCGGCGCCGCCTCGGCTCTCGGGCAGCCCGGCGAGCGTCGGGATCGCGCCCTTCAGCGGGTGCACCTCGCCCAGATCGACGAAGCCTGGCTGCGAGCCGAGCGCGCCCGCCATGAAGGTCGTGCCGGAGCGCGGGCAGCCGACGACGAAGACGAGCCGCTCCTCCGCCGGCACGCGGCGGCGACGCTGCAGCAGGCGGACGGCGGCGCGGCCGTAGAGCGAGGCGGACGAGATGAGCGAGCCCGGGCCGGCCAAGGCGCGAGCTTAGCGACGCCAGCCGAGATCCCGGCCCAGCAGCTCGTACAGGCGCCGGTTCGGCTCGGCGAAGTAGTCGGTGAGCCGCCGTTCGGCCGCCTCGCTCATCGGCGCGTAGTCGCGGTCGTACACGCGCGGATAGGCGTCGAGCCGGTGCGGCGGCGCGCCGAGGAAGTCGAGCACGCGCGCGTAGGTCTCGTCCGGCTCCGCGCCGAGCTCCTCGTTCGAGAGGACGAGGAGGCGCTCCGGCGGGAACCGTGCCCGCCAGCGCTCGAGCTGCTCGGCGTAGCGCCCGCGCGCCAGGTAGGTGTAGTTCCACCAGGCGTGGCTGAAGTAGCCGACGTCCGCCCGCATCCGCTCGAGCTCGCCGGCCAGCCGCTCCTCCTCGCGCTCGAGCGCCTCCTCGAACGGAAGCGGCTCGCGGCCGAGCGCGACCTCGTGCTGGTAGTGCGAGTACGCGCGCTCGACCGGATCGCGCACGAGCGCGATCACGTGCGCGCCGGGCACGAGCGCGGCGGCGCGCTCGGCCGCGTCCGGGTGGAAGAGGTAGCTCGGGCTCGCCTCGCCGACGATGCGGCCGCGCGAGCGCAGCGGGAAGTTGCCCCGGTACCACGCCGGCCCACGCCGGTAGTGCCGGTCGAAGTAGCTGACCTCCTTCCACGACGGGCCCGTGATCGACGGGTGGCGGCGCAGGTAGGCGTACAGCGCCGTCGTCCCTGCCTTCTGGGCGCCGACGATCAGGAAGTCGGGCAGCGGCCGCAGGCGGGCGGTGACCGTCCCGAAGGCCCAGACGGGCGTGCGGAGGACGGCGCGGACCGGCTCGGGGATCCGCGGCACCAGCTCCGCGGGCGACCTCACGGCCGAACGGGTGCCGGCAGCAGCCCCAGCTGCTCGAGCCGGCCGAGCACGAGCTCCACCGAGGCCTCCGGCGGCAGCTCGGTGGTGTCGATGCGGATCTCGGGCGCCTCGGGCTCCTCGTAGGGGTCGTCGACGCCGGTGAAGTTCGGCACCTCACCCGCGAGCGCGCGCGCGTAGAGGCCCTTCGTGTCGCGGGTCATGCACTCCTCGATCGGCGTCGCGACGTGCACCTCGACGAAGGCGCCGTGCTCCTCGACGAGCGCGCGCGCCCGCCTGCGCGCGTCGCGGTACGGCGAGATGGCGGCGACCACGACGACCGCTCCGGCCCGAACGAGCCGCGAGGACACCCAGCCGATGCGCTCGATGTTGAGGTCGCGATGCTCCTTCGAGAAGCCGAGCTCGCTCGAGAGGTGGCGCCGGACGGCGTCCCCGTCGAGCAGCTCCACGAGCAGCCCGCGCGCCTCGAGCTCGGCCGACGACGAGCCGCGAGAGCGTCGACTTCCCGGCCCCGGAGAGGCCGGTGAACCAGACGACGAAGGGTTTGGCGGCGGCGGTCACGCCGCGAGTCTCTATCAGACGCGGGTCTGTCTACGCCGAGCGGATGCGTCAAGAGAACCGCGATCCCTAGGCTGAAGAGTGGCCTCCGGACGACAGAGCCCGACGCCTTGGCGGAGAGGAGCGCTCCCGTGCGATCCACCCCAACTGGATAGCGCGCCGAGAGAGCCGTCACCGCTCCAGTCCAAGGGATGGGTGCCCTGAGTCGTCGAAGGCGTGAGTCCATGACGCTCGATCTGGCCCGCGCTCGACGTTACGAGCCGGTTGCTCGCCTGCCAATGCGTCGTCGGCCTCCAGCCGACGAACTGCGGTCGAGATCGAGTGCGGCCTGTCGCGAGATCGACCACAACGAGCTTGTTGCTCGTAAATCCCGACAGATGCCGCAGATCCGTGCTCGCCGACATCCCTGAGAGCGGCCTCCGCGTGTTCGTGACGATGCTCCGACGACCCGTCTGCAGATTGCGCACCGCCAAGTCGCCGTTGCCGCGGCTCACGAAGACAGTCTGTCCCTGCATCGTCGCCGACAGTGTCCGGTCGCGCTCGAGCACAGCTGTACCGATCGGGGTCACGCGCAACAGTCGAGTCTCGTCCTGCCCGTTGCGCTGCACGTAGACGACAACGAGCACATCACTTCCGTCCGGACTGGCGCAAAAGACGTCGAGCACCCAGTCGGTCGTGACGATCTCTCTCTCCGCGACGAGCCGAAGGCTTGGGATCTGGCGGATCGCGAGCACCAGCGCGTCGCCGCGGCTCACGAGTTCGAGCAGATGACCATCGGACGGGCACATCGAAGCCGCTATCACTTCGCCGCGACCCTCGCCGTACCGCAACACTCGGCCGCGTGCGTCCAGTGTCGCGACGCGCGCGTTGCCGAACGCGCCGGCTGCGAGAAAGGCAGGCGGTCCGTCACCCGTGGGCGGCGGGAGCGGTAGCAGCCCGCGCCTGAGAAACGAAGGCTTGTACGAGTAAGTCGACGACGGGTGCCACGCCCCGTCGCGGAGGTCGAGCAATAGGCCTACCTGCGCTCCCAGCTTGGCTCGCAACCCGCAGAGTCCGCCGTCGACCGGACTGACCACTTCCACCAGGTCCGGTAGATCTCCCTTCAGCCGTTCCTCGACGGCGTACGTGAAAATGTGCGGATCGGCGCTGGAGCTGATGATCGGGCCGGGTCCCGTCGGCAGCGGGTCTCGTCGACGGACGTCGACGAGCCTCCCGACGAAGACCGCGTCCGCGTTGCCGACGAGCGCGCGTGGCTCGGGTGGAACGAGCGGTATCGCGACGACTGCACGCTACTCCGTCCGCTGGACTTGTGAAGCCGACGATCGCGACGGCAGCAGCAACGACAGCGCGCTTCAAGCGCCTCAGCCGACCGGGACGCTCAGGGTCTGCACGACCTTCGAGCCGACCTTGAGCTGCGCGACCCAGCGGCCGCTCGGGAGGCCCGACGCGAGCCGCAGGTAGCTCGTCACGACCGGCCTGTTGCTCTTCGAGATCTGCCCGAGACGCGAGCCGTCCGGCTTGAACCAGACCACCGTCAGCTTCTTCGTCAGCCGGGGCTGCGTCTCGAACCGGAAGACCGCCCAGGCCTCGGGCGTGCGGGCCGGCAGCTTCGACAGCGCACGGCCCTCCTCCGTCGTGCTCTTCGAAGCCCGCCGGACGACGCCTTCGGCGGGCGCCGGGATCGCGATCGTCTGCACCTGCAGCGGCAGCTTCAGCTTGCCCGCGCGACCGGTGAGCGCGACGACGAACCCGCCCGGGAAGACCTTCGCACCGCCCGACAGCGCGCCCTGGCGCAACGGCAGCACCTGACGGAACGAGCCGCCGCCGACGGGCACCTGCAGCGTCGCGAGCGGGCCGCCGCCGGGGCGGCGCATGTCGATCCGGGTGCGCGCCGGCGCCGTCGTCGAGCCCTGGACGACGAGCGTGCCCGCGCCGATGCTCGCCCGCCACTTCACCTTCAGCCGGGGCGCGCGCAGACTCGCGCCGACCGCGTTGCCGGTCCCCTTCGCCGCGAACACGGCGGTCGCCGTCTTGGCGTTCGACGCAACCACGTCGCAGGTCGCGTCGCTCCCGGCGCACGAGCCGGTCCACTTCTTGAAGGCGTAGCCGGCCGCGGGCTTCGCGGTCAGCGTGAGCTCCGCGCCGGGCGCGACCTCGCCGTAGCAGTCGAAGCCGCTCACGCCGCAGTTGATGCTCTTCGGCGCGCTCGCGGACGAGAGCGTTCGCGCCCCGACCGAGCTCGTCACGTTGCCGTTGCCGTCGACCTTGACGATCACCGGCTGCACCTTCTTGGGCAGGAGCGGCGGCAGCGGATCGACCTTCGCGTCACCGATCACCGGCACGGCCGCCGGCTGGCCGACCGGGGGCGGCGGAGGAGGCGGAGGTGGTGGGGTGGTGGTGGCGGGTGGCGGCGGCGGCGTGCCCTGGGGGCGGAGGCGGACCGGGCGGAGGAGGTGGCGGTGGCGGCTGTCCGCCGACCGTGCCGAAGGTCGCGACCGCGTTCCGGTCGGCGTTCATCGTGACGCTGCAGGCGGGGTTCGTGCCGCTGCAGCTCCCGCTCCAGCCGCTAAAGACCGAGCCTGCGGCAGGCGATGCCGTCAGGTTGACCACGCTGCCCGGCGGATAGTCCTGCGTGCAGATCGTCGGACAGCTGATGCTCGTCCCGGTGACGCTGCCATTGCCCGCTCCCGCACGCGTAATGGTCAATGTGAAGCTCGTGCGCGAGAAGCTCACCGAGACGGTCTTGTCATCGCCTCTCACAAGGGTGAGGAAGCAGTCGTCGCCGTCCTGGCTGCAGCCGGTGAACGAGTCGAACCTCCAGCCCGAATTCGCCTTGGGGGTCAGTCGGATGGCGATCGAGTTGGCTCCTGCCGGGATGGTGTACGTCTCCGAGCAGTCCGAGCCGCAGTTGATCCCGGCTGGAGTGCTCGTGACGGTCCCGCCGGGATGCGCCACGACTGTCAGCCTGGCCGTGGAGGGAACCTGGTCAGGCGCCTCGCTGCCGGCCTCGCCGACGGCCGCTCCCCCGCCGAGCGCGACGAGCAGGGCCGCGAGAATCAGCCCAACCCGAGCAATCTGGCCCATCCCGCTCGCGCGCATCGACACACCCCCTTTCCGATAGTACGCTTGAAAACGACGTCTGAAAAGACACGGGGGAGCGTTCGGTGCCCGAAGTCCTGCGTACGCTCGGGCGATACGACATCGTCCGTGAGATCGGCCGCGGCGGGATGGCGATCGTCTATCTCGCGCGTCAGACCGACCTCGACCGCGTCGTCGCGTTGAAGGAGCTGGCGGCCTTTCACGCCGCCGACCCGGCCTTCGCCGAGCGCTTCGTACGCGAGTCGCGCATCGCCGGCTCGCTGAGCCATCCCAACATCGTCACCGTCCACGACTTCCTCGAACACGAGGGAACGCCGTACATCGCGATGGAATACGTCGAGGGCGGATCACTGCGCCCGCTCGTCCACGACCTCGAGCTGGCGCAGATCGCGGGCGTGCTCGAGTGCATCCTGGCCGGGCTCGCGCACGCGGAATCGCGCGGCATCGTCCATCGCGACCTCAAGCCGGAGAACGTCATGGTCACCGCGGACGGCTCCGTCAAGATCGCGGATTTCGGCATCGCGAAGGCGCTCAACCAGGCGGCGACGTCTCACCTGTCCGCCACCGGGACTGCGATGGGGACGCCCGCCTACATGGCCCCCGAGCAGGCGCTCGCGAAGGAGATCGGCCCGTGGACCGACCTCTACTCGACCGGCGTGATCGCGTACGAGCTGCTCGTCGGCCGCCTGCCGTTCGACGAGCGCGAGACACCCATGGCCGTGCTCGTGAAGCAGATCCAGGAGCCGATCCCGCCGCCGAGGTCGCTCAAGCCCGACCTGGACGAGCGTCTCGCGCGATGGCTCGAGCGGATGCTGGAGAAGGACCCGGCGCTGCGGCCGCGCAGTGCGGCCGAGGCGTGGGACGAGCTCGAGGAGATCGTGATCACGCTGCTGGGGCCCCGCTGGCGCCGCGAGGCGAGGCTCATCGGGCCGCTGTCCGCGAACGGAGCGGTTGCGCTCGCGACGACGCCCGAGGCGGCGGCCGCGCCGGACTCACGCGACATCGCGACCCGGCTCGACAGCACCGCTGCGCCGCCGCCTGTGCGGCCGACTCCGCCGACGACGCCGGTCCGGCCCGAGCCCTCCCGGAGCCGGCGCCGACCCCTCCTCGCCGGGCTCGCCGTCCTCCTCGTGCTCGCCGGCATCGTGCTGGCGGTCGTCCTCGTGGGCTCCGGCGACCCCGAGGCGACCACCCGCCCGACGACTGCGACGACGGCGTCGACGACGACCGCCCCGGCCCCGCTGCCGCCGATCGTCGAGGACATCGTGTTCGAGCGACAGGGCGACCAGGTCAAGTCGACGATCCAGACGTCGGGCCCCGAAGCTCGCCGGCGCTACGATCCGCGTCCCCGACGCAGCCATCGCCGACGGCAAGGCGACGTTCGAGCTCCGGAAGCCCGACATCGACACCCGCATCGCCCGCGAGAGCGGCAACGGGGTGACCATCGCCGTTGCAGACAAGTCCGATCGGGCCGTCTTCACCGTCACGGCGGCTCCCGGCGCCTTCTCGAAGATGTCGAAGCCGGCGATCAACGGCGCCCGGACGGTCGTGGTCTCGTTCACGGACACGCCGGCCCCACCACCGCCGCCGCCGGTGGTCACGCAGCCACCTCCGCCGCCGCCACCGCCGCCTCCTCCTCCACCCCCACCGCCACCACCGCCGGCACCGACCGAGCCGGAGATCGGCTGAGCCGCGGGCGTCGATGGAAGCACCGGGATCACTCGCCTACGATGGCGCCATGGACGCGAACGGGGACGAACGTCACAGTGAGGAGCTCCGGCGGCTGATCGAAGAGCAAACGGCGCTTCGGCGCTTCGCCACGCTCGTCGCCGAAGGAGCCAGCGAGGTCGACCTGATCGCGGCGATAACGTCGGAGGTGGCACGGCTCTTCGAGGCCGAGACCGCCAACACGATGCGTTGGGAAGGCGACACCATCCGCGTCATCGGCGACTGGTACGAGCAGGAGACGCAGACGGGCTATACGGGCCGCGTCTTCGCCTTCGGCGGCGACACGATCACAGCGCGCATCGTCAGCTCGGGCACGCCTGCGCGGATCGACTCGGTCGACGACCTCAACACCGACTTCGCGAAGGAGCGCTGGGCAGAGCTCGGTATCCATGCCTCGATCGGCGCGCCGATCATCGTCGACGGGAAGGTCTGGGGCGTGATCGTCGCCTCGCGCACCGCGCCCGACGGACCGGTTCCCGCTCGGCGCCGAGCACCGGCTCGGCGACTTCGCCGCCCTCGTCGCTCAGGCGATCGCGAACTCCGAGGCGCGGCGCGAGGTTGCGGCGCTCCTGGAGGAGCAGGCTGCGCTGCGGCGCGTGGCGACGCTCGTCGCGGGAGGGCGCCCGCAGCCGGAGGTGCTGGAGTCCGTCACCCGCGAGGTCGGCGTGCTCTACGAACGCCAGAGCCGTGCACCTCGTGTCCTGGGAGGGCGTACACGACGAGGTCGTGGTGGTCGCATGCTGGAGTGACGGCATGGAGCCGACGGTCTCGAGCGGAGCCCTCTACCACCCGGAGCCGGGCGGCGCGACGCTCCGCGTGCTCGAGACCGGGTTCCCGACCCGGACGACGAGTCGTCTCCCGAGCTCGGCCCTCGGAGTCGTGATTGCGGCTCCCGTGATCGTGAACGCACGCCTACTCGGCGCGCTCACCGCTCATCGAGACGAGGAGGAGCCGTTTCCGCCGGGCGCCGAGGTGCGGCTGCGGAACTTCAGCGACCTGGCCGCCCAGTCGATCGCCAACGAGCAGGCGCACGAGGAGATGCGCGCGTCGCGCGCGCGGATCATGCACGCCGCCGACGAGGCCCGCGAGAGGCTCGAGCGCAACCTGCACGACGGCGCCCAGCAGCGGCTCGTGGCCGTCTCGATATCGCTGCGACTCGCGCTCACCAAGCTCGACGAGCTCCCTGGACGACGCACGAACGCTGCTGTCGTCCGCCTCGGACGAGCTGACGCAGGCGATGGAGGACCTGCGGGAGCTCGCACGCGGGATCCATCCGTCCGTCCTCACCGAGCGCGGCCTCGGTCCGGCGATCCAGGTGCTCGCGTCGCGAGCGCCGCTCCAGGTGTCGATCGAGAACGAGCTCGAGGACCGGCTTCCCGGCCCGGTCGAGGCCGCCGCGTACTACGTCGTCGCCGAGGCGCTCACGAACGTCGCGAAGTACGCAGAGGCGTCGGAGGTCGACGTCCAGGTCTACTGCCGCAACGGCTCCGCGATCGTCGAGGTCGTGGACGACGGCATCGGCGGGGCCGACCCGTCGCGCGGGTCCGGGCTCCGCGGTCTGGCCGACCGCGTCGAGGCGCTCGACGGCCGGCTCGGCGTCGAGAGCCCGTCGTCCGGCGGCACCCGGATCACGGCCGAGATCCCGCTCGGCTGACCCCGGCGACGGGCCGCGTCCCTCGACCGAGGGAAAGACGCGACGTCGAACCCCGACACATCATGTGTCCGACGACCGGCAGACGCGCGACCGGGGGAGAGAGCGCGTTCGGGTGAGGGAGGAGCTTTGCGGCAGCGAATCCAGTGGTGGTGGTTGGGGAGTCGTCGAGTGGGTGCTCGACCTTCCGTACGTGTGGCGTGAGGCCAGGGCGGGTCTTGCCGAACGCCTGCACGAGCGCCGGTTCAGACTCAGCGAGCGGGTGCTCGACCTGCGGTGCGACCTCCGCATCGCGCTCGACCGGTGCGGGAGTGCATGCCTGCGGCTGGTTCGCCGGCCGCAGCGCCCGCGTCGTGCGGTGCGGCTCGCGGCCTGCCGCGACGGACGTCGACCCGAATCCGGCCGGCTCGGAGGTCGATCCCGAGGTTCGACTAGCGCTGCGGGCCGCTCAGATCGAGCTGCTGGAGAGGGCGCTCGCGCAGCGCCGAGAACAGCGGCTCAGGGCGCTGCACGCAGTTCGCGGCGACTAGAGCAGCTCCGCCGCCGGCTCCGCGGTGGGCGCGCGCAGGAAGGTGCACGCTGCCTCGAGGTTCGCCCTGCCGGCGCCGCCGGTCTCGACCGTCGCTGCAACGCCGCCGGGAAGGCCGGTCTCGACGACGATCGCATCGGGTCGCAACGCGACGAGCTCGCGGGCCAGTTCGGCCTGCCATTCGTGACGCGCGGCGTCGCGCACGACGACGACGAGCTCCCGGGAGGGGTGATCGGCGAGGAGCTCCGACGCCTCCGACGTAGGCCCTGTCAGCCGCAGGCGCGTCGCCCCCGGCCAGAGATCGGCCAGGCCGTGGTTGGCTCGTCCCGCCGCGACATTCGCGGGCGCGACCAGCTCGATCACCAGCGGAGCGTCGACGGGGCTCGGCCTGCCGTGAGCACGTAGCGCGCGCCGCGCGGCTTCGAGACCGACCTCTCGGCCGGGCGCTCCCTCCGAGCTCGGCCGAGAAGCCCACTGCGCCGCCGTGCCGACGCGGGCCGCTGCCTCCTCGAGGCGTCGCCAACGGGAGTCGGCCCGACCGGACCGCTTCCGTGACGGCACGGAGGACGGCGTCGACGGCCTCCTCGTGGAGGTCGTGGCCGAGGCAGAGCAAGTCCGCACCCGCCGCCAGCGCGCGGACGGCGCCCTCCTCGACACCCGGATCGGTGCTGATCGGCCCTCATCTCGAGCGCGTCGGTGACGACGAGGCCGTCGAAGCCGAGCTCGTCGCGCAACAGGCCGGTGAGGATGCGCCGGCTCAGGGTCGCCGGCACCTCGTCGCGAGCAGGGACGAGCAGGTGGCCCGTCATCACCGCACGGACACCGGCTCCGATCGCCGCGCGGAACGGCAGCAGCGCGGCGTCGAAGTCCCCACCGACGACCGGCAGCTCGTGGTGCGAGTCGACCGACGTGTCGCCGTGCCCGGGGAAGTGCTTGGCGCAGGCGGCCACACCCTGCCGCTGAGTCCCTGTCACGAACGCCGCGACGTGCCGTCGCGACGAGCTCTGGAGCCGCGCCGAAGCTGCGCACGCCGATCACCGGGTTGAGCGGGTTCGTGTTCGCGTCGGCGACCGGCGCGAGATTCATGTTCACGCCGACGGCGGCGAGCTCGCCCGCGATCGCAGCGCCGACGTCGGCCGTGAGCGTTGGATCGTCGACGAGACCGAGGGCGAAGTTGCCGGGGTAAGAGCTGCCGGACGCCGCCTCGAGCCGCGTGACGTCGCCGCCCTCCTCGTCGATCGAGACCAGGATCTCGCCGGTGCCTCGCAGCCGGCCGGTGAGCCCGGCGAGCTGATCGGGATCGCCGACGTTGTAGGCGAAGAGCGTGATCCCGCCGAGACCACCCTCGAGCCGGCGCAGGACCCAGTCGGGCGCCTCGAGGCCGGGGAAGCTCGGCGAGAGGCAGGCGGCTGCGAGCCGCTCGAGCTCGCTCACGACTTGACGGCGCCGGCGGTGAGCCCGAACGCGATGCGCCGGTGCACGATCACGAAGAACACGACGACAGGCAGGGCCGTCAGGGTCGCTCCGGCCATGAGGGAGCCCCAGTCGGTGCCGCGGAGCGTCGTGAAGTTCGCGAGCCAGATCGTCAGCGTCTGCTTCTCCTGGCTCGAGAGCAGGACGTACGCGATGATGTACTCGTTCCAGGCCTGGATGAACGCGAAGATCGACGTCGCGACGAGTCCCGGAGCGACGAGCGGCAGCATGATCCGCATGAACGCACCGAACCGCGTCGAGCCGTCGACCATGGCCGCCTCCTCGAGCTCGCGCGGGATCGCGGCGACGAACCCGCGCAGGACCCAGACGCAGAACGGCAGCACGAAGGCGACGTAGGTGATGACCACGCCGGTGAGCGTGTCCACCTGCCCGACACGGCTCAGCGAGATGTAGAGCGGGATGATCAGCGCCGCGAGCGGCACCATCTGCACGGTGAAGACGATCACGACGAACGCCCGCTGCCCGTAGAAGCGGAACTTCGCCAGCGCCACGGCCGCGAGGAACGCAAGCGCAATCGCGATCGCGACCACGGACCCGACGACGATCAGGCTGTTCTTGACGTTGTCCCAGAAGTACGGCCGTCCGATCGCGTCGCGGAAGCTCGCGAGCGTCGGGTCGGTCGGGAACCAGCGCGGTGAGTACGAGAGCACGTCCCGGCCGGGCTTGAACGCCGTCGCGACCATCCAGTAGACGGGAAAGACCATCACCACGAAGACGAGGAGTCCGGTGACGTTGAGCGCGACGCGGCGCGCGAGCCGCCGGCGACTGCGCCTGCGGCGGGGCAGCGGAGCGGCGGCGGAGCTCAATCGATCTCCCCGATCCGCACCATCTGGCGGATGTAGACGAAGGTCACGACCAGCATCACCAGCACCATCACGAGCGCGATCGCCGAGCCGAGGCCGTACTGGCTGAGGTTGAACGACGTCACGAACGAGTAGATGCTCATCACGAAGTAGTCCGATTCGGGACGGGCGTTCCGGATGATCCAGATCTGGCTGAAGATCTGGAAGTTCCAGATCACGGAGAGGCTCGCCAGGATGACGAAGATCGGCTTCAGGATCGGCAGCGTGATGTCACGGAAGATCCGGTAGGCGTTCGAGCCGTCGATCGAGGCTGCCTCGACGAGGTCGCGGGGTACCTGCGTCAGGCCCGCGTAGAGCGTGATCGTGACGAACGGGATGGCTCCCCAAACGATGATCGCGCCGATCACGATGAAGCCCTCGAGCGGGTTGACGAACCAGTCGTGGTGGTCGAAGTAACTGAGCCCGAGGTGCGAGAGCGTCCAGTTGGCGACGCCGAACTCGTAGTCGACCATCCAGTTCCAGATGTTCACCGCCACGACCGGCGGCATCGCCCAGACGAGCACGAGCCCGGTCGTGATCAGGAGCCGCATGAAGCCGCCGAGCGCCGTCAGGAGGAGGGCGATGAGCGTCCCGAGCACCATCGTCAGCGAGACGGTCGCCGTCGTGAAGACGACCGTACGCAGCAGGACGCGCCAGAACTCACGGTCGTGAAGGATCTGCGAGTAGTTGTCGAGCCCGATCCACGTGCCCTTGTGCTGGATGAGCTCGAAGAGGCCGTACTGCTGGAACGAGAGCGCGACGAGTTGGTAGAGCGGGTAGCCGAGGACGGCGACGATGACGGCGAGCGCCGGCAGGACGAGTGCGTACGGCCCGAGCGCCCGCCGGGTGCGGACGCCGAGCCCGGACCGACGTCGAGCCGGCCTTGCGGCCGGCTCGACTCGGAGGGTTGACTCTGTGCTCACGTCCTCGCGGCGGAGCTTACGACCTTGCGTTGAGGATCTCGGTGATCTTCTGGCTCGCGTCCGTCGCGAGCGCCTTCGTGTTGCCGGGGTTGCGGAGGATCCCGCTCAGGAGCGTCTGGAGCACGTTCGCGCTCTCGACGCTTGCCCACTGAGGTGTCGCCGGCACGAACCAGCTCGCCTTCGCGGCCTCGGCGAAGGGCGCCAGGGTCGGCTTCGCGGCGTTGATGCGCGCCAGCGACGTCGTGTTCGGGATGACGCCGCCCCTGACGGCCATCGTGGTCATGTTCGCGGTGCTGGTGAAGGCCGCGATCCAGTCGGCTGCGCGTGCCTTCTCCTTGCTCGTGACCGGGATGGCGAGGTTCGAGCCGCCCAGGAAGGTCGGCATGTACTGACCCTTGGTGTGGCTCGGCATCGGGTACGCGCCGATCTTCTTGGCGAGGGACGGGTCGCCGAGCTTCGGATCCAGGGCGTACGGCCACTCCCAGCCGTTGCCGATGAACGAGCCGACCTTGCCCTTCGCGAACACGAGCGCCTGCTGAGGGTGCGCCTCGTCGCCGGTCTTGTTGGCCCGCGAGAGCTTCAGCGCCATCTCACGCCACGCGACGAGGCCCTGCAGCGACCTTGGCGAGTCGAGGGTGCCGAGCCACTTGCCGTCCTTCGTCCTCGCGATCTGGCCGCCGAAGTCGTAGACGAACGACATCGCGGCGTACCAGTAGCGGCCCGGAAAGTACACGGCCGAGTACGTCTTGTCCTTGCCGTACTTCGCGATCAGCTTGTTGCCCGCCGCCATGAACTCGGCGAGCGACTTCGGCGTCGCCGTGATCCCCGCGGCCTTGTACTGGTCCGTGCGGTAGATGACGCCGCGTGCGCCGGCGTAGTAGGGGACGCCGTACGTCTTGCCGTTGTAGGTCGCCGACTTGGCGAGACCGGACAGCCACGTGCCCGAGTTGGGGAAGTCGGACTTGTTCAGCGGCGCGAGCGCACCGGCCGCCATGTACTTCGGCGTGTCGGTGTTGCCGAACTCGATCACGTCCGGCGCGTTGCCGGCGCCGAGCGTCGCCTCGAACTTCGTCTTGTAGTCGCCCCACGTCTGGTACTGGACGTTGACGTCGACACCGGGGTTTTTCTGCCGGAAGGAGGCGTTCGCGGCTGCGACGGCCTCCGGCCAGTTGCTCTGTGCATCTCCCATCAGCCAGACGGTGATGCTGTCGGCCTGTCCGGCCTGCGGCGCCAGCCTTGCTCCCGTCGCCGATGCCGCCGCGAGCGCGAGCAGAGCGACGACGCCGGCCGCTGCTGTGAATCTCAATCTCATTGCGACCTCCTAGAGGCGCCGGCGGGAGCGCGAAACTCGAGATCTCCGGCGTGGCCAATGCGGAGAGAGGAAGCGCTGCCACCGATTGGTATAGACCAATTGGCCACGGGCGCAGGCTTGCATACCGGACCGGTAAAGTCAAGATCTGGTAGTAAGCCGCACTATGACCCATTTGGGTCTTGCCGAACTGCTGGCTTTGGTATTGACCGCTGCGGCTACGGCGCGAGCGTGATCTTGCTCAGCCCGGTCGGGCGGTCGGGATCCAGGCCCTTGGCCTGAGCAAGCGCCCAGGCGAGCAGCTGGCCCGGTGCGACGGAGAGAAGCGGCGTCGAGGAGCGAAAACGGCGGCTCCGGCACGGGCACGTGGTGCTCGGCGAAGGTGATCTCGGCAGCCGCCGTGCCGCTTGCGATCAGGGTCGCCCCTGCCTCGTGGGCCCGCGCAGCCGCCTCGCGCACCGCCGGCAGGCTCTCGTCGGCCGACGCGATCGTCCAGACGGGGAACAGGCCGTCGAGGGCGGCAACGGGGCCGTGCACGAGATCGGTCGCCGTGAGCGGCTCGGCGGCCACGCGACAGGTCTCGAGCAGCTTCAGCGAGATCTCGCGCGCGGTCGCGAACTCGGGGCCGCGGCCGATCACGAACATCCGGCCCACGAACGCGAGCGACACCGCGAGCTCGGACACCCGCCGCTCGACCACCGGGAGGTACTCCTCGAGCAGGTCGGCGGTACGCGCGATGCCGTCCGACACGACAGCGCCGCGCCCGGCGGCATGCCCCGCCAGGAGGGCGAGAGCAGCGAGTTGCGTCGTATACGTCTTCGTCGCCGCGATCGCCGTTCAGGCCCCGCTGCGAGCGGCAGCAGCGCCTCGGCAGCGTGCGCGAGCGCGGACTCCGGATCGTTCGTGACCGCGATCGTGTACGCGCCACGCGCGCGCGCGCGCTCGACGTACTCGAGCACGTCGGGCGTCTGGCCGGACTGCGAGAGTGCGATGACGGACGAACCACGCTGCTCGAGCCGGGCGCCGTAGTAGACCGAGAGCGAGATCGAGTCGCGCAGCGCCGTCCAGCCGGGCAGAAGGCCGAAGGCGTAGACGCCGTAGGAGGCGGCGTTGTCGGATGAGCCGTGGCCGGCGAAGCGGATCAGCTCGGCCCCGCGCCTCGCCGCCTCCGCGGCGACGGCGGCGTACGCGTCCGAGTGCTCGAGGAGCCGCCGGAGTGCGGCGGGCTGCTCGCGGATCTCGTGCAGGAGAACGGCTCCGGCCGGCGCCGGTTGGGGCTCCGCCGCAGCCGCCGCGGTCACAACGACTGCTCGCGCGGCAGGAAGACGGGCGCGGCGCCGGAGCGCTCGCGCCTGCTCAGCTCGGTGACGAGCCGGTAGCGGTCGCCGCGATAGATCGACCGCACGAACTCGACGATCGTGCCCTTCTCGGACCGCGTCGTCCGCTCGAACTGGAACGCCGGCGAGTGCAGCGGCACCTCGAGGATCTCCGACTCCTCCTCGTTCGTCACGGTCGGCTCGATCGTCTGGATGCCGCCGACGATCTCGATGCCGTAGCGATCCGTGAGCAGGTCGTAGAACGACGTCTGGTCGAAGTCCTCGCGCGTCAGGCCGGGGACGAGCCGCTCAGGGACGTGCAGCGTCTCGATCGCCATCGACTCGTCGTCGGCGAGCCGCAGCCGCTTCGCGACCACGATCCGCTCCGACGGCGAGACGTGGAGGCAACGGCCGAGGTACGCGCCCGGCATGCTTGACGTCCAGCGAGAGCGTCTTGCTGGCGGGCCGCAGGCCGCGACGCCGCATCTCCTCGCTGAACGACGTCATCGTCAGCTCCTGCGCGATCTTGGGCTCCCGTGACGAACGTCCCGCTGCCACGCCGGCGAACGAGATATCCCTCGCGTGCGAGCTCGTCGATCGCGGCGCGCACCGTCAGCCGGGACACGCCGAAGTCCTGGCTCAGCTGCCGCTCGGAGGGGATCGCCCGACCGACGCCGACGCGCTCGATCAGGTCGAAGACCTGGTCTCGCGTCTGGCTCTGCTTGGTGATTCGCTGCGAGGTGGTCGACACTTGTGGTTCCATCTAACCCGATCCGACAGAAGTGGTCAATACCAATCGTTGAATTGACGTCACGCCGGTACTACACTCCGCGGTCAATGACGACCGAGCCGATCACCGAGCGCCGGAACTCGAGCCACGCCGACATCGACCTGCTCTCCACGGTCGAGCTCGTCGAGCTGATCAACGACGAGGACGCCCAGGTCGCGCCCGCGGTCGGCGCAGCATCGGCCTCGCTCGCCGCTGCGATCGACGCCGTCGTCGAGCGCCTGCAGGGCGGCGGCCGACTGATCTACGTCGGTGCCGGCAGCTCCGGCCGGCTCGCAGTGATCGACGCCGCCGAGTGCGGCCCGACGTTCGGCGTCGGCGACGGGCGTGTGGTGGCCGTCATCGCCGGCGGCGCCGCGGCCCGGGCAGAGGCACAGGAGGCGGCCGAGGACGACGAGCGCGCCGGCGCCGCCGACCTCAGGAAGGTCGGCGTCGGACCGAACGACGCGGTCGTCGCGCTCTCGGCGAGCGGCAGCACGCCCTTCGTCCTCGGAGCGATGCGCGAGGCCGTGGCCGCCGGTGCCGCCACGATCGGCGTGGTCTGTGCGGAGGACACGGAGCTCGGCGGCATGGTCGACCACACGGTCGTCACCGTCGTCGGCCCCGAGGTGATCGCGGGGTCGACGAGGATGAAGGCGGGCACCGCGCAGAAGCTCGTGCTGAACACGATCTCGACCGTGTCGATGGTCCGCCTCGGCCGCACGTACGGCAACCTCATGGTCGACGTCGTCGCGAGCAATTCCAAGCTCCGCGCCCGCGCGCGGCGGGCCGTCGAGCTCGCGACCGCCGTCACGGACGAGGAGATCGACGCCGCGCTCGTCGCCGCGGACGGGGACACGAAGGTCGCGATCGTCTCCCTCCTGGCCGGCGTCGATGCGCAGACCGCACGGCGGCGGCTCGACGCGGCCGGCGGTGCGATCCGCGCCGCCCTGGAGGCTCCGGACCGATGAGACTCGGGGTCGAGGCCGCGGTCGTCGACGGACTGCTGCTGCGCGGTGACGTCGAGATCGTCGACGGCCGGATCGCGGCCGTCGGGGTGAACGGCTCGCCCGGCCGCGGCATCGCGATTCCCGGGCTCGTCGACCTGCAGGTCAACGGCATCGGCGGCGTCGACTTCGCGTCCGCCGACCTCGCGGGCTACCGCCGTGCCGGCGAGGCCCTGCTCGAGTGCGGCGTCACGGCGTTCCAGCCGACCCTGATCACGGCCCCGGAGGCCGACCTCGTCGCCGCGCTGGCGGAGGTGCCGCGAGAGCCGATCGGCCCTCGCGTGATCGGCGCCCACCTCGAAGGCCCCTTCCTCTCGCCGGTACGGCTCGGTGCGCACCCCGCAGTCCGCGCGGCGCGACCCGGACGCGGCGCTGCTCGCACGCCTCCTCGACGCCGGCCCGGTGTCGACGATGACGCTCGCGCCGGAGCTCGATGGCGCGCTCGAGCTGATCGACGCGCTGACCGCAGCGGGGTGTCGTCGTCTCGTGCGGTCACTCCGACGCCACCGCCGAGCAGGCTGGTCGCGCGTTCGACCGCGGCGCCGTCACCGTCACGCACCTCTTCAACGCGATGCGGCCGCTCCAGCACCGCGATCCCGGCATCGCCGGCGCCGCGCTCGCCCGCGACGACGTCATCGTGCAGGTCATCCTGGACGGGCACCACCTCGCCGACGAGACCGCCCGCGTCGTCTGGCGCGCCGCGGCCGGTCGGGTCGCCCTCGTCTCGGACGCGATCTCTGCCGCGCGCATGGGCGACGGCGTCTTCCGGCTCGGCAACGTCGTCGTCGAGGTGCGCGACGGCGTCGCCCGGCGTCCCGACGGCGTCCTCGCGGGCAGCGCGCTGACGCTGATCGAGGCCGTGCGGGCGCTGCACGCGCTGGACGTCCCGCTGGCGGACGCAGTCGAGGCCGCGACGACCGTGCCGGCGCGCATCGTGCGCCGACCGTCGCTCGGCACGCTGCGGCCGGGTGCCGACGCCGACGTCGTCGTGCTCGACGACGAGCTGGAGATCCGGACCGTCCTCGTCGGCGGCCAGGACCTCGTGGCGGCGTAACGTGGCCGAGATCCTGATCGACCGGGTGACGAAGGAGTTCTCCGGCGGCGTGATCGCGGTCGACGACGTGACGCTCCACGTCGAGGACGGCGAGTTCATGGTGCTCGTCGGCCCGTCCGGCTGCGGCAAGTCGACTCTGCTGCGCCTGATCGCCGGGCTCGAGGACGTGACGGCGGGCGACATCTCGATCGGCGACCGCGACGTCACCGAGCTCGCCCCGCGCGAGCGGGACGTCGCGATGGTGTTCCAGAACTACGCGCTCTACCCGCACATGACCGTGCGCCAGAACCTCGGCTACGGGCTGAAGGTGCGCAAGTCGCCCAAGAAAGAGATCCGCGAGCGGGTCGACCGGGTGGCGCGCCTGCTGCGGCTGGAGCAGCTGCTCGACCGTCGGCCGGCGGCGCTCTCGGGCGGTCAGCGCCAGCGCGTCGCCATGGGCCGCGCGATCGTCCGCGAGCCGATGGCCTTCCTGATGGACGAGCCGCTCTCGAACCTCGATGCGAAGCTCCGCGTGAGCATGCGCGCCGAGCTCTCGAGCCTGCACGCACGGCTGCGCGCGACCACCGTCTACGTCACCCACGACCAGGTCGAAGCGATGACGCTCGGGCAGCGCGTCGCGGTCATGCGCGACGGCCGCATCCTCCAGGTCGACACGCCGCAGACGCTCTACCGCGACCCCGTCAACCTCTTCGTCGCCGCGTTCATCGGCTCGCCCGCGATGAACCTCGTCGAGGCGCAGCTCGACGGTGGCGCCGGTCGAGTTCGCCGGCCTGCGCATCGCTCTGCCGGCCGAGCACCGGCCCGATCGTTCCGGGCACGTCGTCCTCGGCATCCGGCCGGAGAGCTTCGAGGACGCCGCCTTCGCGGATCCTGCGCTGCCGCAACTCGACGCCACGGTCGCCGTGCTCGAGGACCTCGGCTCCGAGGTGCACGTCATCTTCCCCGTCGACGCGCCGCACGTCGAGACGGAGGACCTCCGCCCGGCCGACGTCGACGAGGAGCTGATCGCGGGCACCGGCACGGTGTTCACCGCGCGGGTCGACGCGCGGACGACCGCCAGCCCGGGAGAGGGGCTCCGGCTCGCGGTCAACCCGGCCGGGTTCTACTACTTCGACCCGGAGACGGGTGCTCAGCCTCCGCCGCGGCGTGGCGGCGGCGGCCGACGAGCTGATCCTGAGCTGACGCCGTGCCGCGCCCCGGAGTCGCAACTTGCGAACTGACCGACAAGAGGACCGTTGCGGAGGCACCACGACGGGCAACCGTTCGGGTTTGACCCCGAGGCCGCAGGGATGCTCCCCATCCGCCGAGGGCCTCCGCAGCGGACTTCTGCCCGGTCTTTGTAATCCGAATGTCAGCCGTGTGTAAAGAAAACGTAAGTGTGAAATAGTCGCGCGAGGCGCGCCCACCGGACCATGCCGCCGAGTCGCCTTCCCCCAAAGGCGCTCGAGTCTGTGTTCGTGTTGTGAGAGTTGGCCGGCAGCTCTCCGGGCGCGCCTATCTCTATCTCTGCGCGCCCCGCGATCCACTGACCCGGCAGGTCGAGGACGCGGCATGTCGACACACTGGCGCGCAGCTGGGGACGCCGCAGGAAGGGTGCGCCGAGAGCGCTATCGTGCCCCCGCGCCCCCGTAGCTCAGTGGATAGAGCAGCGGTTTCCTAAACCGCGTGCACAAGTTCGATTCTTGTCGGGGGCATCTCTTCCTGATCGTCATCTGCCGGTGTGCGTCGGCGCGGCGGGTAGTTGCACGGTGACGCAGAGCCCGCCAGCGGTCCGCGGGGCGAGGGTGAGCGTTCCGTCGTGCGCCTGGGTGATGCTCTTGACGATTGCCAGGCCGAGACCAACGCCTGCGTGGTCGGTGCGTATGCGTTCGGTGCCACGAAGAAACGGCTCGGCAAGCGTGGAAACCAACTGTGGGGTGAGCGTCTCGCCGGTGTTCTCGACGGTGAGCACCACACTCCTCGGGTGAACGCTCGTGGTGACCCAGACGGTGCCCTGTTCAGGCAGGTTGTGGACGATCGCGTTGTGCACGAGATTCGTGCTCATCTGCAGCAGTAGGGGGTGTGAGCCGATGGTCGGGGGTCATGTCGCCGGAGGTCTCGATGGTGAGGCCGCGTTTCTCTGCGAGGGGGAGGAGCGTTTCAGTCGCTTCTTCCGCTATGAGGGACAGGTCGACCTGTTCTCGGGTGAAGGACCGTTGGTCGGCGCGGCTGAGCAGGAGCAATGCTTCAGTGAGGTCGATCGCTCGGGTGTTGACGGCGTGGAGGCGGTCGACAAGTTCGCCGGTGTCGCGGCTCAGATCGTTGCGGGCCACCTCGAGAAGCGTCTGCGTGGTCGCCAAAGGGGTGCGCAGTTCGTGGGAGGCGTTGGCTGCGAATCTCTGCTGTTCGGCGATGTGTGCTTCGAGCCGCGCGAGCATGGCATCGAAGCTGTCGGCGAGTTCGCGGAACTCGTCGTTGCGGCCTTCCAACTCGATTCGGTGGGAGAGCGATCCAGTCGCGGCCATGCGTGTGGCGCCTGTGATGCGACTCAGAGGGGCGAGCATTCGGCCGGCGAGAAGCCACCCTCCCACGAGACCGAACACGAGCAAGAACGCCAGCAAGATGGCCGCCGGCAGGCCGAAGCCGTTCAGGGGGTCGGAGCGGTTGGGTGGGAACCACGGGAGGCCGTAGACCACCCCGTCGGGGATGTATCGCAGGAGGGACAGCCACACGACCGCGAGCATCAAGGCGCCTGCGAGCATCAGGAAGCCGGCGTAGCTGAGGGTGAGTTTGAGGCGAACGCTCAGACCAGGGGCTCTAGCCACGCTCTTCTCCCTCACGCTCGGTGTCTGGTCGCGTGTCGATGCGGTAGCCGACACCGGACACGGTGGCGATGATCCAGGGTTCGCCGAGCCGTTTGCGCAGTCCCGAGACCGTGATGCGCACGGCGTTGGTGAACGGGTCTGCGTTCTCGTCCCATGCTCGCGCCAGGAGTTCTTCGGCGCTGACGACGCCGCCTTCGGCGGCGACGAGGACCTCGAGCATTGCGAACTGCTTCCTGGTCAGCGCGACGTAGCGGCCGTCGCGGTAGACCTCTCGGCGGAACGGATCCAGCCGCAGACCTGCGATCTCTCGCACAGGCGGCCTGTTGTGGGCGCGCCTGCGGTCGAGTGCTCTGAGACGGAGCACGAGCTCCTGGAGTGCGAACGGCTTCGTGAGGTAGTCGTCGGCCCCGAGCTCGAACCCGGTGGCCTTGTCGTCGAGACGGTCGGCGGCGGTGAGCATGAGGATCGGCATGCCGCTGCCGGACGCGACGATGCGCTTGGCGATCTCGTCACCCGGTAGGTCCGGGAATGTCGCGATCGAGGACGGCGATGTCGTAGGCGGTGACGCTCAGCAGCTCCAGAGCGGTAACGCCGTCGCCTGCGATGTCTGCCGCGATCGCTTCCAGGCGTAGGCCATCGCGGATGGCCTCTGCCAGATAGGGCTCATCCTCGACGATCAACACACGCACGCTCCGATGCTACGAGCTGACGCGTTTCGTCGGCATATCGAAAACCAGATACGAACTGGCAACACCACGCTGCCTTGAATGGAGGCGTGACCCGCCGCGCACGAGCACGAACAACGACCCGTCGGATTCGGATTCGCAGGATCCGTGCCGCCGGCCTGCTCGTCGTCATCGCCGCGATCGCCGCAGCCCTCGGTAACCAGTTGCTGGCGTCGTCGTCGACGGCCGCATCACCCGTCGACGTCCTTCGCAGCGGGCACCGTGGCGCGCCTGACGATGTCGTCCCGACGCCACCACGGTCTCTGACCGTGATCCGAGGTGCAGGCAGCCTCGACCGGGCTCTCGAAGGTGCCTTGCGCCGAGCTGCAACTGATGCCGCATACGACGGGGTCGAGTTGTACGTGAAGAGCGGCTGGCGTTCCCCGGAGTACCAACGACAACTCCTCCAGGAGGCGATCTCGAAGTACGGCTCAGAAGAGGAAGCTGCCCGATGGGTGGCGACCCCCGAGACGTCCCCTCACGTGTCGGGGGACGCGGTCGACATCGGGCCCCGCGACGCCACGGCGTGGCTGTCCGAGCACGGCGCCGAGTACGGGCTGTGCCAGATCTACAGCAACGAACCCTGGCACTACGAACTCCGCCCCGGAGCCATCGATCACGGTTGCCCTCCCGAGTACGCCGACCCTACGCACGATCCAAGGATGCAGGCTGCGGCAGCTGAGCGCCCCCCGCGCCTGGCGCCCTAGGCGTTTGCGTACCCGCCGGGAGTGCGGAGCAGGCGGCCAACAACACGAAGCCCGGCCGAATGGCCGGGCTTCGTTGTCTCCGCGAGACCTGCCTCTACCGGCCGCGCGCGACGAGATCGCGCTGACTTTGAGTCGCCTGCTGGAGCTGCGTCTGCACCAGGTCCGGCGGGTTGGGGACGCCGGGGAACAGAGCGTCGCCAATCGTCGGGATGAACTGCGGCGGTACACGGACATCGGTTGCCTGCTCGTAGTCGTAGGCGAGGCCGATCAACTCCGGCTCGGACCACGCCCCACCGATGAAGGTGACGCCGATCGGCAGCCCTGCGATGTAGCCGGCGGGCACCGTGATGTCTGCGTAGCCCGACACCGCAGCCGCCGCCGACGAGCCGACGAAGTACTCGAAGTGGCCGTCGAGGTCGCCTTCGTCCGGGTTGTCGTTCGTCGGCCAGGCCGGGCCGTTCGTCAGCGCGATGATCGCGTCGAGGTCGTTCTCGGCCATGAGGTCGTCGATCGCGTCCTGAACCGGCGGAGTCACGCCGGCGCGAATCTCGGCGCACTCCTGGTCGCGGCCGTTCGTCGCCTCGGCGAGCTCGAACACGAGGTCGTTCCAGGGGCCCTCGAGCTCTGGATGGGCCTTGTTGAACGCGATCAACTCGGCGAGGGTTTGCGGGTAGGGCTCGCCGGTCTTCGGGTTCGTCCCGTGGACGTACGTCTGGAGGTACGTCGCGATGTCGGTCTTGAACTCACACAGCAGCGCGTCGAACTCGCCCGCTGTGGCAGAGAGATCGATGTCCATTCCTTCCACGACTGTCGCGCCTTCGGCCTCGAGCGCGGCGACCGCATCGTCGAGGATCGGCTCGATCACGGAGCCGACGAGCGCGGGGTCGAACGTTCCGGCGCGCCACACACCGATACGGGCGCCGTCGAGCGATTCGTCGTCGAGGAACTGGGTGTAGTCGGTGAACGCGTTGCCGACCTGGCCGGCGGTCGCCGGGTCGTCCGGGTCGACGCCGGTCGCTGCGCCGAGGAGTACCGCAGCGTCGGTCACGTTGCGGGCCATCGGCCCGGCCGTGTCCTGATCGGCGCTGATGGGGATGACGCCTGCGCGGCTCCACAACCCGATCGTCGGCTTGATCCCGACGACACCGTTGGCGCCGGCCGGGCAGACAATCGACCCGTCCGTCTCCGTGCCGACGGCCGCGACCGCGAGATCAGCAGCCACGGCAACGCCGGAGCCAGAACTCGAGCCGCACGGGTTGCGATCGAGGACGTAGGGCATGTTCGTCTGGCCACCGATGCCGCTCCAGCCGCTCGACGACGGGCCTGACCGGAAGTTGGCCCACTCGGACAGGTTGGCCTTGCCGATGATGATCGCGCCGGCGGCCTTCAGCTGCTCCGCGATGAACGCGTCGTCGGGCGTGCTCCCAGCGAGTGCCCAGGAGCCGGCTGTCGTCGGCATGCCGGTGGTGTTGACGTTGTCCTTGACGATGATCGGAATCCCGAGCAGCGGACGGTCGTCGCCGGCGACACGCGCCGCGTCGGCCAGCATCGCGTCGACGACGGCGGTTGGGCTGACCGTGATAACTGCGTTGAGTGTCCGAGTCGGAGACTGGCGGCGGATGCGACTGAGATAGAAGTTCGTCAGCTTGACCGAGCTCAGCCGGTGCGAGTTCATCAATTCCTGGAGCTCCGGAATCGTCGTCGCGTCGATGTCGATACCGGCGACGTTGGTGCTCGTCCGGTCGGTCGGGATCTGCGCCGCGGCGCCGGATACCCCGAGCAAGAGGGCCAGTAGGGTCGTCAGAACAAGGCAACGCCGAAGTCGGCTGCTCATCGCGTGACCTCCACGGGATCGTGTGCGGTGGACGCTGGGATCGCACGGCTGAGGCCGGCGATCAGGGGCTGGATTGGATGACCGTCCGTTGTCAAGTCAGCGGGTGGTATCGATGACGCAGAACCAAGCGCATCTCCTTCGCTCCTGTCTCTCCCGTAATCCGCTCGAACAAACTCGACCGCCCTGTGAGTCCGTCTCCACCGAGGTTTACGGGCCGGACGTCTGCGGCATGCACCGCTCGACGGTCGACGTCAGCCGGACGCATCGCCGTCTCGCCGAAAGGGGTACCCGATGATGCCCGCCCCGCCGACGGTCTCGAGGAAGACGGTCGTGCTGCTGAGCTGCGTCGCCGCGCTGGCGGTCGTTCCGGCCGCGCCCGCCGCCACGCTGCCGACCGGCTTCGCCGAGACGCAGGTGGCGACCGGGCTCGCCGCGCCGACCGCGATGGCGTTCGCGCCCGACGGGCGGCTGTTCGTCACCGAGCAGGGCGGCCGGCTGCGCGTGATCAAGAACGGGACGCTGCTCGCCGCCCGCCGTTCCTCACGCGTCACCGTCAACTCGGCCGGGCGAGCGCGGCCTGCTCGGCGTCGCCTTCGACCCGAACTTCGCCGCCAACCAGTACGTCTACGTCTACTACACGACGACCGCGCCCGCCGATCCACAACCGCGTCAGCCGCTTCACGGCGATGCGGCGACGTCGCCGTGGCCGGCAGCGAGGTCGTGATCCTCGAGCTCGAGAACCTCTCGAGCGCGACGAACCACAACGGCGGCGCGATCCACTTCGGCCCCGACGGCAAGCTCTACGTCGCGGTCGGCGACAACGCGAACGGCGCGAACGCGCAGACGCTCGGCCAACCGCCTCGGCAAGATCCTGCGGCATCAACCCCGACGGCGTCGATCCCGACCGACAACCCGTTCTTCGGCACCGCCGACCGGGCGCGAACCGGGCGATCTGGGCGCTCGGGCTGCGCAACCCGTTCACGTTCGCGTTCCAGCCCGGCACCGGCCGCATGTTCATCAACGACGTCGGCCAGAACACCTGGGAGGAGATCAACGACGGCATCGCCGGCGCGAACTACGGCTGGCCGGACACCGAGGGCGCCGACGACCGATCCCGCGCTTCCGCGCGCCCGCTCTACGCCTACGGGCACGGCACGGCGCGACGACCGGCTGCGCGATCACCGGCGGCGCCTTCTACAACCCGCGCGACGGTCCAGTTCCCGAGCTCGCTACGTCGGCGACTACTTCTTCGCCGACTTCTGCAGCGGCTGGATCCGCACGCTCGACCCGGCGACCGGCGACACGGTCGACCGGCTTCGCCACCGGCATCGCGAGCCCGGTCGACCTCGCAGGTCGCCAGCGACGGCAGCCTCTACTACCTCGCCCGCGGCGCGGGCGGCGCGGTGTTCCGCGTCGCCTACACGGCGAGCCAGGCGCCGAGCATCACGCACGCAGCCCGCGAACCAGACGCGTCCGGCCGGCGGGACGGCGACCTTCACCGTCGGCGGCCAGCGGCACGCCGCCGCTCGCCTACCAGTGGCAGCGCAACGGCGTCGACATCGCCGGCGCGACCTCGGCGAGCTACAGCCTCGCCGTCCGGTGACGCGGCGGACAACGGCGCCCGCTTCCGCGCGCGGCGTGACGAACGCCGCCGGCAGCGTCGCTCAGCAACGAGGCGACGCTGACGGTGACGTCGAACCAGCCGCCGAGCGCCACGATCACCGCAGCCCGCCGCCGGGACGCTCTACAGCGCCGGCGAGACGATCGCGTACGCCGGCACCGGCACCGACCCCGAGGACGGCACGCTGCCCGGCGAGCGCCTTCACCTGGCAGGTCGACTTCCACCACGCCGCCCACGTCCACCCGTTCGTCGCGCCGACGAGCGGGGCGACGAGCGGCTCGTTCACGATCCCGACGGTCGGCCACACCGAGTCGGACGTCTGGTACCGGATCATCCTGACCGTGCGCGACTCCGGCGGCCTGACGACCACCGTCTTCCGCGACGTCCTGCCGCGGACCGTCCAGCTGACGCTCGCCACGAGCCCGGCCGGGCTCTCGCTCAGCCTCGACGACCAGCCCCAGGCGACGCCGCTGACGGTGACGGGCGTCGTCGGCGTCCAGCGGACGCTCGAGGCGCCGTCGCCGCAGACCGTGGGCGGACGCACGTACGAGTTCGTCAGCTGGTCCGACGGCGGCGCCAGGGCCCACACGATCTCGACGCCGGCGACGAGCACGACGTACACGGCGACCTACCGCGAGGTGCCGCGGGGACCGGCGGGCTGACCGCCACCTACTACGACAACGTCGACTTCACCGGCGCCGCGGTGACCCGCGTCGACCCGACCGTCGACTTCGACTGGGGCGCGGGCGGACCGGCGGCGGGGATCGCGGCCGACACCTTCAGCGTCCGCTGGGTCGGCACGGTGCAGCCCGCGACGAGCGGCACCTACACGTTCTTCACCCAGAGCGACGACGGCGTGCGCCTCTGGGTGAACGGCCAACAACTCGTCAACAACTGGACCGACCACTCGCCGACCGAGAACTCGGGCTCGATCAGCCTCACCGGCGGCGTGCGGTACGCGGTCCGGATGGAGTTCTACGAACGCGGCGGCGGTGCGGTCGCGCGGCTCTCCTGGAGCGGCCCCTCGACGGCGAAGGCGATCGTGCCGCAGTCCGCACTCGACCCACGGTTCGGCGCGCGAATCAACTTCCAGCCCGCCGGCGCGCCCGTCCCGGCCGGGTACCTGGCCGACACCGGCGCGACGTTCGGGTTGCGCACGGGCGGCGAGCGCTTCGGCTGGAACGCCGACAACGCGGCGCAGACACGCGACCGCAACGCTGCGACCTCGCCCGACCAGCGCTACGACACGCTGACGCACCTGCAGAAGCCCGCGAACCCGAACGCGGTGTGGGAGGTCGCAGTCCCGAACGGGACGTACACCGTTCGCATCGTGGCGGGGGACCCCGACCACTTCGACGGCGTCTTCCGGCTGAACGTCGAGGGTGCGCTCGTCCTCAGCGGCACGCCGAGGTCGTCGAGCCGGTGGGTCGACAGCACGGCGAACGTCGCGGTCAACGACGGTCGGCTGACGATCTCGAACGGCTCGGGGTCGTCGAACAACAAGATCTGCTTCGTCGAGATCTCGTAGTCAGCGAAGCACGGGCAGCTTCGACAGATCGGTCGCGAGCCAGCGTCGCTGGAGCCTCGCGATCGTCCCGTTAGCGACCAACGCCCGAACCGCAGTCGAAACGCGTGGCGTGAGCAGCGAGCCCTTCGGCAACACCACGCCGTACTGCTCATCGGTCTCGATCACACCCGCGAGCATGCCGTAGCGGTACGGCGCTGCCGCCCGCGCGGCGGCGAGGATGGGCGCGTCGAGGACGGCCGCGTCGCACCGCCCCGTGCGGACGGCCTCGAGCAGCAGCTCGACGCTGGCGTAGCGGAACGGGGCGCGCAGTGGCTTGACGCGCGACGCGACGACGTCGGCGCCTGTCGTTCCCCGCTGCACGCACAACTTCAGCCTCGCCAGCGCCGGGCGAGTCCTCGGCGCCGGCAGGTTCCGGCGCAGGAGCACGCCCTGATCGGCGACGAGGTACGGCGTCGAGAAGTCGACGTTGCCGCGGCGCGGCGCGGTGATCGACACCTCTGCTAGCGCGAGATCCCAGGGCTTCGCGCCACGAGCGACGAGCCGCTGGAACGACGGGTCGTTGACGAAACGCACGCGCTTCAGGCCGAGCCGAGCCGCCAGCGAGCGCGCGAGGTCGATCTCGAGCCCGCGCGCCGCCACGACAGATCCGTCGGGTCGGACCGCACCTGCCTGGAACCCGGGGCTCGGCAGGCTCACGCCCACGGTCAGGACACCCGGCTGGATAGTCGGCGGGGCCGGCGCCGCCAGTGCCGTCGTGGCCGCGAGGAGCGCGCCGAGGAGAGCGAGCGTCCGGGTCACGACGCCGCCAGCACCACGACCGGCGTCCCGTTCGGCGTGAACTCGTACAGCCACGTCGCGTCGTACCGCGGCGTCCGCACACAGCCGTGCGATGCCGCCTGCACCGGGACGTCCGGGTACTCGTGGAAGGCGATGCCGCCGACGAAGTAGCTCGCCCACGGCAGCCAGACGCGGAACGGCACCGACCAGGACCTCTCCTCCTTGCGAAAGACGCTGAATGAGCCGGGCGGCGTGGCCGTCCCGGCGGCACCCGACGAGATGTGGATCGTTCGCACGACCGCGCCGCCGTCGACTGCCAGCGCGAGCTGCCGGTCGAGCAGCACCTCCACGCGCCGGCCGGAGCCCGTCGTCACCGGTCGAGGACGCTGCGCACGGTCGAGGGCGGCGCGGGTCTGCGGCCCGACAACCCCGTCGCGGCCGAGCCGTGCCCACTTCTGGAAGGCGATGACGGCGAACCGTGTCTGCTCGCCCTGCACGCCGTCGACCCCCTCGGGCGCCATGAAGCCGAGGTCGGCCAGCCGCTGCTGCAACGCGCGAGTGTCGTCGCTCGGAGCTCCGCCGGGTTCGGGCACCGGCGCGGGCGGCGGCACCGCCGGCCGGGCGACACCGGCGCGCGTCACCGGCTTGGACAGCGCATGACCGGGGAAGAGCCCGAGCGGCACACCCCCGGCGACGAGCACGCGAACGGACTTCACCCCCGGCACGGAGGTCACCGTGTAGACGAGCTGTGCAATCCGTGCGTCGAGCTCCTCGGCGTCCCGCCCGGCCGCGAAGCGCTCGCCGAGATCGACCGTCGCGACGCCGTCTGCGACCGACACCGAGCGGAGCGGCGTGCCGGCAGGGACGTACGAACGGACCTTCCGGCGGAGCTCCGCGCTCGTCGGCCCGGCGAGGAGCGCGGATACCGCGGCGCGGATCGTCGAGCCCTCGCGCTGGAGGCCGACGAGCTGATCGCCCTGGAGGAAGTACGCCTGAACCGTGGCGGCAGCGGGCACCGGACGTGCCTCGCTGCCGCCCGCCGTGAGCGCCAGCAGCGCGGCGGTGACGGCCAGCATCCGAGAGAGGCCCATCGTCCGACCCTAGCGGGAGGAATCACCCATCCGGAGGACGCGACAGACGCGGTCGTCGCTCTTGCTTTCTGTGAGGGCTCGGCCCTCACCTGCGGCGATGAGCACGTTGCACTACACCACTCCGATCCCTCGGTCGAGCGCCTGGCTCGAGCGGCTGGTGCTCGTCGTCGGGCTGTGCCTGCCGATACCGCTGCTTGCCGTCACCGGGCTCTCGCTGCCGATCCCGGCGGCCGTCGAACGGATCGCTGCGGCACTCGTGCCGTGGGCCGACGACGGCTCCGTCCAACAGACGGGCGACGGCTCGAAGCAGGGCGCGATCATCCTCGCCCCGGGCGAGCCGGTCGCCGCGACCGGCGCCGTCGCGGGCGTGCGCCAGACGCTCGTCAAGGTTTCTGAAGCTCCGCGCCGCGGCGCGCAGGCGCACACCGTCACAGCGTCGACACCGTCCAGAGAACGACTTCTGACCGTAGCTCCCGTGCGCACGCCGGCTCGGGGCGCCGCAACGGCCCAGGCGCCCACGACGGCCGCGGCAACCGCGCCCACGAGCGCCCAGACCGTCGAGTCCGCCCCCGAGCAGGGATCGGAGCGCGCACCGTCGCCCACGCCGTCACCGACACCGACACCTCGGGCCGTGACCACCTCGCCCCCTGTCGAGCCGAGCCCCGCGCCGATCCGGCCCCCGACGTCTACACCGACGCCGCCGGCGGCCAAGCCTGCCGATCCCGTCACCGCGACGGTCGCGCCGGTGGTGAGCGCGGTCACGCCCGTGGTCGAGCAGACCGTGACGACGGTGACGACGACGATCCAGCCGGTCACCAAGGCCGTCGAGCCGGTCACCAAGGCGATCGAGCCCGTGACGAGGGCCGTCGAGCCGGTCACGACGACGGTCGACACCGTCACCGGAGCCTTGCCGAAGCCCGTCGGCGGGCTGCTGCCAAGACTCGGCGGGTAGCCGTGCTCCGCCGCCGCCGCCGCCACCACCCCCGGAAAGCGCGCCCCCGAGGCTCGTCCTCCGCTTCGCCGTCTCGACCGGGCTCGCGCTCGCGCTGGCGGCCGCGGCGATCCTCATGATCGTCCGCCACTACGACACCGTCCAGGCCGAGCGCGCGGCCACCACCCAGGTGCGCGTGCTCACGAGCACCGTGCTGAGAGACGCGCTCGCCCGCACAGACTTCGGACCGCGCCCGACTCCCCAACGCCGGGCGGTGCTCGACCGTCTTTTCCAGACGCACGTCCTCGACGAGGGCTTCGTCAGGGCGTCGCTGCTGGCGACCGACGGCACAGTCACCTACAGCACCGACCATCGGTTCGCCGGCACCCGCGGCGGGAGCCCCGCCCACGTCGGCGAGGCGCGAGGCGGCACGATCCGCGGCGACGTGACGTCGATCCCGAATGCGGGCGAGACGCTGAAGGTGCTGCGGACGTTCGCGCCCGTCGCCGTCCCGGGCGGGACAGGCGTCGTCGTCCTCTACCAGGACTACGCACCGATCGCGCGGGCGGCCAACGCCGCGTTCCTCCCGGTGGCGGGGATCTTCCAGGCAGCGCTACTGCTCCTCTTCCTCGCGCTCGTGCCGATCCTCCGGCGCGTCACCCAGCGCATCCGCCGTCAGATGGACGAGATCGAGCATCGAGCGCACTACGACGCCCTGACAGGCCTGCCGAACCGCACGCTCTTCCGCTCGCTGACCGAGGCAAGCGTCGAGCGTGCTGCACCGCGAGAACGGGACCGCCGTCGTCCTCCTGCTCGACGTCGACCGCTTCAAGGAGGTCAACGACGCGCTCGGTCACGAGCGCGGCGACCTGCTGCTGCAGGAGCTGGGCTCGCGGCTGCACGCACTGTGCAGCGGGAGCGTCGTCGCCCGCCTGGGCGGCGACGAGTTCGCGATCCTGCACACCGACGGCAGCGTGGTCGAGGCGACCGTGCTCGCCGACCGCATCCACGAGGCGCTCGAGCAGCCCTTCGACCTGGACGGGTTCTCGCTCGAGGCGGCGGCCAGCATCGGCATAGCTGCCTTCCCGGAGCACGGCGCCGACGTCGACGCCCTCGTCCAGCACGCCGACGTCGCCATGTACGTGGCGAAGGACGCGCACGCCGGCACGTCCGTCTACGACCCGGAGCAGGACACGAACGACGCGGCCCGACTCGCGCTCGCCGGGGAGCTGCGCCGGGCGATCGAGGTCGGCGAGCTCGTCGTCTACTACCAGCCGAAGGCCGACCTCGCGACCGGCCGGATCGTCGGCGTCGAGGCGCTCGTCCGCTGGGAGCACCCGACGCGTGGCTTCATCCCGCCCGATCAGTTCATCCCCATCGCCGAGCGCACCGGCCTGATCAAGCCGCTGAGCCGCTACGTCCTGGCGACGGCCCTGCGCCAGTGCCGGGACTGGGCGGCGGCCGGGCTCGACCTGGGCGTGGCCGTGAACCTGACCATTCCCGACCTGCTCGACCTCGAGCTGCCGGACCGGATCGCGGCGCTCCTCGAGGAGAACGGCGTCGCTCCCGATCGGCTCGAGCTGGAGATCACGGAGAGCACGATCCTCGCCGACCCGACCCGCGTGCGCACCATCCTCGACCGCCTGAACGCGCTCGGACTGAGCCTCGCCATCGACGACTTCGGCACCGGCTACTCGTCGCTCGCGTACCTCAAGCGGCTGCCCGTGAGCACGATCAAGATCGACCGCTCCTTCGTCATGGACATGCTCGAGAGCACGAGCGACGCCGCGATCGTCCGCTCGACGGTCGAGCTCGCCCGAAATCTCGGACTGCGCGTCGTCGCCGAGGGAGTGGAAACGGAGGCCGCCTGGGACCTGCTTCGCGAGCAGGGCTGCACGCTGGCCCAGGGATACCTGATCGGCAGGCCGATGCCCGCCGAGGAGCTCGAAGTGCTGCTCGCCGAGCGCGCCGCCGGGCGCCAGCTCGCGCACGCCTCCTAACCACCAATCGGTATAGGTCTGGAGAACCTACTCCGGCCGGCGTAGAAATTTTTCGAGGGGCGGCGTAGCCTGGGTCGGATGGCGCGCGGGGTCTTGCTGCTGGTCGCCGTCTTGGCGACCCTGATCGGCCCACCGGGAGCGACAGGCTCGCCGGGCCTCGCCGTGGGCGCCAACGAGAACGAGCTCTTCTGGAACACGGCCGACACCGTGTCCGTCGCGCGCTACCTGGGCCTGAAGACGATGGCGGTGACGCTCGACTGGGAGCCGCGCATGAGCGACCTCGAGCCCGTGCAGATCGACGCGCTGAACCGCGCCGTCACGGCCGCCGGCCCGCTCCGGCTCGTGCTCGGCATCCACAACAACTGGCAGCGGGCGCCGGTCGACGAGGTCAACCGCCAGCAGTACTGCACGTTCGCGGCCAACGTGCTGCGGCGGTACCCGCAGATCAACGACATCATCATCTGGAACGAGCCGAACGTCGGCTTCTTCTGGTCACCCCAGTTCGACGCCGGCGGCGCGAGCGCGTCGCCGAAGGCCTACTTCGAGCTCGCCGCCCACTGCTACGACGTCCTGCACGGCGTGCGGCCGAGCGTGAACATCGTCGGTCCGGTGAACTCGCACGCGGGCAACGACAACCCGAACGCCCACTCGAACATCACGCATTCGCCCCCCCGGTTCATCCGGGAGCTCGGCGCCGCCTACCGCGCGAGCGGACGCACCCGCCCCATCTTCGACACGCTCGGGCACCACCCGTACCCGCGCCGCTCGGACGAGCACCCCTCGGTGCGCCACGAGGACCCGACCTTGATCTCGATCGGCGACACCGGCAGGCTGATCGAGGTGATGCGGGAGGCCTTCGGCGGCACTGGGCAGCGCATCCCCGACAACGGATTGCCGATCTGGTACCTCGAGACCGGCTACCAGACGACCATTCCGCCAGCGAAGGCGGCGGCGTACGACACCCAGCCCGAGAACTGGCCCGGCCCTGTCCCCGACGTCGCGCCGGGCGCAGAGGTCGACCAGGCGAAGCAGCTGACGGACAGCCTGCGGCTCATGTACTGCCAGCCGCACGTCGAGGCGATCTTCAACTTCCTGCTCAAGGACGAGCGCGAGATGGCGCGCTGGCAATCCGGCGTGTTCTGGGCCGACGGGTCGGCGAAGGGCTCCCTCGAGGCCTACCGCTCGGTCATCAGCGAGGTGAACGACGGGCGTGTCAACTGCGGCACGGTGCCCGGCGCCGGCGCGCCGCCCGTGACGACGGTGGTGCCGGGGCGGGCTCCGTCGTCGGCTGCAAGCGGCGGCTCGAGCGAGCCGAGGGCCCAGCGATCGGTCACGACGATGACCTACCGCGGCTCGACGCGCGCGACGTTCGGCGGGCTCCAGCTGCGCGCGAGGCTGACGCGCGGCGCGACCAAGTCGGATGCCGGGCTCTCGGCGCGTCAGCTCACCTTCGTGGTCGACGACGAGACGTACCTGACGACGACCAACGCCGAGGGCGTCGCCTCGATCGTCCCCTCGCCCCCGATCCGCCCCGGCGCGCACCGGATCGAGGTCAGATTCCGCGGCGACGAGATCTCGCTTGGCTCGACCGCGCGAACCGATGTGCAGGTCGTGAACTCACGCGGCTCCGTCACCAGCACGCGGCGCCTCCGCCTCGCGTCCCGCCTGCAGGCGACGATCGTCGCGCGCTCGAACGGCGGCGACGCGCGCGGGACCCTGACCCTGCGGCGGGCCAAGCCCCACCGGGTGCCGCTCACGGCGCTCGGCGTGCTCGACCGCGGCCGCGCCGCCTGGCTCAGTGGCCGCGACGGCCAGAGCCGTTACGACGTCCACCTCCGGCGCCTGCCGAGCGGCAAGGTCCGCATCCAGATCTGGCGCGGCGGGATCGCGATGCATCCGGCGGCCACGGTGCCCGCCGGCTCGGTGCGAATCCTGCGCTAGCGGGCCAGCTGCTCCGCGCCCCAGAGCGCGGCGCCGATCGAGCCCGCCTCGTAGCCGAGCTCGGCGCGCACGATCTCGATCCGCTCGAGCGGTGCGACCCGAATTCGTCGGCGCAGCTCGCGGCGGGCCGGCTCCAGCAGCAGGTCGCCGGCGTCCGCGACCCCTCCGCCGACGACGATCCGCTCCGGGTTGAGCACCACGATCACGTTGGCCATGCCGACGCCGAGCCAGCGGCCGACCTCCGCCAGCGCCTTCTCGGCGCGCTCGTCCCCGGCCCGGGCTGCCTCCACGACCTCGGCCGACGTCGCCCGGCCGCCGAGGCGCGCGATCGCCGCCGCCTGTGCATGCGCCTCGAGGCAGCCTGGATTCCCGCAGTTGCAGACCGGAGCATCCGGGTCGGGGTCGACGGTCAGGTGGCCGAGCTCGCCGGCGTTGCCGAGGCCCTGATGGAGCCGCCCGCCGACGACGACGGCGCCGCCGACCCCGGTGCCAAGCGTGAAGAACGCGGCCGTGTCGCACCCGCGGGCCGCCCCCAGCCTCGCCTCGCCGAACCCGAAGGCACGTGCGTCGTTGATGAGCGCGGTCGGCACCCCCAGGGCGTCCGCGACAGGCTCGCGCACCGGAATCCCCTGCCAGGCCCCGGCGCCGAGATTCGTGACGAAGTCGGCCACACCCGTGTCGGGATCGAAGAGACCGGGGATCGTGATGCCCGCGCTCTGGATGCCGCCGACGCGCTCCGACGCGGCGCGACCGACCTCGCCCAGCTGCGCCACGATGCCGGCCGGGCCGGCGTCCGCGGCGGTCGGCGTGACGTCGACGAGGACGCGCTCGACATCCTCGCCGCCGCGTTGCTCGAGCACGACCACCTTGATCGCCGAGCCGCCGAGATCGAGGCCGAGGTGCCGGCTCATCGCACCGTCCAACCCCCGTCGACCGTGAGCACGGCTCCGGTGACGAAGGGTGCGGTCGCGAGGTAGAGCGCTGCGCCGGCGACGTCATCCGGCCGGCCGAACGCGCCCGACAGCGGCTGCAGCTCGGGCAGACGGGCCAGGATCCGCTCGTCGCTCTGCGCTCGCTCGCTCATCGGCGTCGCAATGAGGCCGGGCGCGATCACGCTGCAGCGGATGCTCTCGCGTGCGTAGTGCGCGGCGATCGCGCGCGAGAGGCCGATCACGCCCGCCTTGCTCGCAGCGTAGGCGTGCGTGGCGAAGTCCTCGTCGCCGCCGACCAGGCCGAGGACGCTCGACACGTTGACGATCGCCCCGCCACCGGCGGTCCGGAGCCGTGGGATCGCCTGCCGGCAACACAGGTAGACGCTCTTCAGGTTCGCGTCGAGGACGGAGTCCCACGCCTCCTCGTTGCAGCTCTCGACCGGCCCGTCGCCGAGGCTGCGCCCGCTGATACCGGCGCCGTTGAAGAGGACGTCGATCCGGTCGAGCGGCGCGAAGGCCCGCTCGACGGCCGCGGCGTCGGCGAGGTCCGCCTGCTCGCGGTCGAGCCCGATCACCTCGGCCCCCGCAGCCTCGAACGCCCGCACGACCGCGCTGCCGATGCCGCCGGCCGCACCCGTCACGACGGCGACCTTGCCGTTCACGCGAGAGAGTGCAGCCGATCGAGGGAGATCGCGAACGCCGGCATCTCCGGCGCGAGCATGCGACCGGCGGCGACGCCGCGCGGCTTTCGCGCCAGCCGCGACGTCGTCGCGACGGACGTCACCTTCCGGCCTCCGACTTCACCGACACCTGGCTCATGCCGAGGCGGACGTCGCCGATGCCGACGCTGCGGCTCGATCGCCGCCGGCATGGCCTGCGGGAGCACGACTGCGACGTCCGTCATGCCAGTGTGACGCGTTCCCCCTGCCGCAGCACGCGGTAGTCCTGGCCGAGGCGCTCGCACTCGGCCACGAACTCGTTCGGCGACGCCGTGTTGAACTCGAACATGTCGTAGTGGCACGGGATCGCCACGCTCGAGGGGCCGTTGGCTACGAAACGGGCCGCCTCGACGCCGTTCATGTTCCCGAGCTTGCCGTTGATCGGGACGATGCAAACATCGCAGTCGCCTGCGAGCGGGAAGTACTCCGTGTCGCCCGCGTGGTAGATGAGCCGCGTCGTGCGCCCTCGAGCATGAGTGTGGATCGTGTAGCCGACGCACTCGCCGGGGTGCATCGCCGGGCCTGCGAAGACCCGGAAGCCGGAGTGATCGATCCCTTCGCCGACCGAGATCGGGTGGAGGGGCAAGCCTCCGGTTCGCTCGCGGGCCAGGTCGACGATCCCGGCGGGGCAGACGAGCGGTGCGCCGACCGCCCGCAGCGTCTCGCCGTCGAGGTGGTCGGTATGACCGTGGGTCGAGAGGACGAGGTCGACGAAGCGCAGGCGCTCCGGGGCGACCACGCGCCGCGTCATGCGCACGTGCGGCGTCTCCGTTCCCTCGTACTTCGCGGTCAGCGAGTCGGAGAGGTAGGGATCGACGAGCAGGTGCCGTCCCTCGCAGCCGATCAGGAAGCCGCTCTGGCCGAGCCACCAGAAATGGACGCCGCACTCGGCGCGCGCGGCCTCGACGTCCGCAAGGAACGCATCGTCGGCGAGGTACGGCTCCTTCACGCGAGTTCGCTGCGGACGAGCTGGACGCCCGCGACGAGGTTCACCAGCTTCTGCTTTGCGGCCCAGCGCGCGGTCTGGCTGAGGCCGCAGTCGGTCGAGAACGCAAGCCGCTCCGGCGGCGCCAGCTTGGCGAAGCGACGCACGCGGTCGGCGACGTCCTCCGGCGTCTCGATGTAGTAGCTCTTGACGTCGATCACGCCGACAGCGACGTCCTTCGTCTCGGCGATCGTGGCCACCAGCTCGGCCTCGGCGAACTCCCGGCTCGCCATCTCCAGGTGGATCTCGTCGACGGCGGCACCGAGAAAGGCGGGGAACAGGGGCGCGTAGCGGCGCGGCGCGACGGCGCGGGCCTTGTAGTTGCCGAAGCAGAGGTGCGTCGACAGCCTCGCGCGTCCCGCCGCGGGCTCGACCGTGCGGTTGAAGAGCTCGACGAGACGGTCGGGGTCTTCCCGGTGCGCATAGCTGCTCATCGATGGCTCGTCGATCGCGATCTCCGCGCAGCCGGCCTCGGCGAGAGCGGCGAGCTCCGTCTGGACGATCGGCAGCAGCGCCTCGGCGGTCTCCCAGCGATCGCCGTCGAGCCGTCCCGCAAGCGTGTACGGCCCCGGCACCGCCACCTTTAACCCCGGCCCTGGCGGAGCAACGCGCCGCAGCCGCTCGAGCTCCTCGACGGTGCCGAGGCCACGTGGCGCAGCAAGCTCGCCGACGATCCGATGCTTGGCGCGCTGGTCGTGCGCAGGCGGACCGAGCCGGCGCGGCGATTGCCCCTGCTCGATGCCTTCGAGGAGGCCGTAGAAGCCGAGGTTGAAGTCGAGCCGGGTCTGCTCGCCGTCGGAGATAACGTCGAGGCCGGCCGCGACCTGGTCGTGGACGGCTGCGATGACCGCGTCCTCCTGCAGCTCGGCGAGGTCGTCGGGGCCGAACTCGTCGAGATGTGCAGCCGCGTGCTCGAGCCAGCCTGGAAACGGATAGCTGCCGATCACTGTCGTTCGCAGCATTGCCGTATCCTCGCACCGTCATCCCAATCGAGACGCTGGAGCTCCGCGACGTCGCGAAGTGACGACCGCGACCTTGTCCCTCCACTAGGCCATCGTCGCCCAGACATGATGGCCCGGTGGACGCAGTCGATCGGATCAGGGCGCAGCGCTTCGTCGCCGTGTTGCGCGCGCCGCCGGACCTCGACCGCGTCGCCGCCGAGCTCGTCGACGCGGGCGTGCAGGTGCTCGAGATCACGCTGGACACCCCGGGCGCGCTCGACGCGATCGCGCGCTGGCGGGAGCGGGCGACCGTCCTCGCCGGCACGGTGCGCACGCAGGCGGAGGCGGACGCCGCGACGGAGGCGGGCGCCGCCGCGCTGGTGTCACCCTCGCTCGTGTTGATTCAACACAAGGTTGCTCACGTTCCGGGCGCGTTCACGCCGACGGAGGTGGAGACGGCGTGGCGCGCCGGGGCGGAGCTCGTGAAGCTCTTCCCCGCCGCGGCGCTCGGCCCGGGCTACATCCGGTCGCTCCTGACGCCGCTCGCGGACGTCCGGTTGCTCGTGACGGGCGGGATCACGGCGGAGAACGCCGGCGACTTCCTCGACGCCGGAGCCGTCGCGGTCGGCGCCGACTCGAGCCGCGCGCTCGCCGTCTGGGAGGCGGTTAAGGTCGGCGCATGAGAGCGGCGGTGGTCGGCACGGGGTTCATCGGCGTCGTGCACGTCGAGGCGCTGCGCCGGATCGGCGTCGACGTCGTCGGCGTCGTCGGCTCCTCGCCGGAGCGCGCGCGCGGCAAGCCCGGCCTGCCGGAGCCGTACGAGTCGCTCGACGCGATGCTCGCCGACGAGCGCGTCGACGTCGTCCATCTGACGACGCCGAACCACCTTCACCATCCGCAGGTCAAGGCGGTGCTGGCGGCCGGCAAGCACGTCGTCTGCGAGAAGCCGCTGGCGATGACCTCCGCCGAGTCGGCCGAGCTGCTGCGCCTGGCCGAGTCGAGCGGGCTCGTCCACTGCACGAACTACAACCTCCGCTTCTATCCGCTCAGCCACGAGGCGCGGGCGCGCGTCCGCCGGCGGCGAGATCGGCCGTGTCTGGAACGCGCACGGCACCTACGTCCAGGACTGGCTGCACCAGCCGACCGACTGGAACTGGCGGCTCGACCCCGAGCTCGGAGGCTCGCTGCGCGCGGTCGCCGACATCGGCACGCACTGGTTCGACCTGACGGGCTGGATCACCGGCCGCCGCGTCGCCGCCGTCTTCGCCGACCTCTACACCGTGCACGAGGTGCGGCACGTCCCGACCGGCCCGGTCGAGACGTACGCCGACGTCGGCGACATGGAGCGGGTCGACCGCCCGATGTCGACCGAGGACATCGCCCACGTGCTGCTGCGCTACGAGGACGGCACCCGGGCGCAGGTGACGATCTCGCAGGTGAGCGCCGGGCGGAAGAACCACCTCACCTGGGAGCTCGACGGCTCCGAGGGCGCGCTCGCCTGGAGCACGGAGCGGCACGAGGAGCTCTGGCTCGGTCACAGGGACACCCCGAACGAGATCCTGCTGCGCGACCCCGGGCTCATGTCCGGCCCGCTGCGCGGGGACTACCCGGCCGGCCACGCCGAGGGGTTCGCCGACACGTTCAAGCAGCTCTACAGCGCCGTGTACCGCGCCGTCGAGGCCGGCGGGATGCCCGCGGAGCCCGACTTCCCGACATTCGCGGACGGGCACGAGGAGATCCTGATCGCCGAGGCGGTGGCGGAGTCGGCGAGGACCGAGACCTGGGTGGAGGTGAGGCGGTGAAGCTCGGCTTTCTGACGGCGGCGTTCCCCGACCTGTCGCTCGAGGAGGTGGCGGCGTGGGCGCAGGCGGAGGGATTCGAGACGCTCGAGGTGGCGTGCTGGCCGGCGGGCGGCGGCGAGAAGCGGCGCTACGCGGGCGTCACCCACATCGACGTCGACGACTTCGACGCGGGCGAGGTGCGGGACGTGCTCGACCGGCACGGGCTCGAGATCTCGTCGCTCGCGTACTACCCGAACAACCTCCACCCCGACGACGCCCACCGCGCCGAGGTGAACGGCCACCTGCGCAAGGTGATCGACGCCGCGGCCACGCTCGGCGTCGACACGGTCGGCACGTTCGTCGGCAACGACAAGGACCGGCCGCTGCCCGAGAACCTCGACCGCTTCCGCGCGATCTGGCCCGAGCTCGTGCAGCACGCCGGCTCGCAGGGCGTGCGGATCGCGATCGAGAACTGCCCGATGATCTTCAGCTACGACGAATGGCCCGGCGGCAACAACCTCGCCTGGTCGCCCGCGATCTGGGAGCAGATGTTCGACGCGATCCCGGACGAGAACTTCGGGCTCAACCTCGACCCCTCGCACCTCGTGTGGCTGATGATCGACGCCGAGCGCGCCGTCTACGACTTCGCCGACCGCATCTTCCACGTGCACGCGAAGGATCTCGAGGTGCGACGCGACGGCCTCTACCGGCACGGCACGTTCTCCGGCGGCATCGGCTGGCAGGTGCCGCGACTGCCCGGCCTCGGCGAGGTCGACTGGCCGCGGTTCGTCGCCGCGCTCTACGCCGTCGGCTACGACCGGTTCATCTCGATCGAGCACGAGGACCGGCGCTTCGAGGGCGACGAGGAGCTCGTCAAGCGTGGCTTCCTGATCGCGCGCGAGACGCTGAGGCCGCTCGTCGTCCGCCGCCCGCGGACTTAGTGTTGAAACAACACAAGTTGCTCTAGCGGCCGCGGGGACGCTCGACGTCGAACTCGATGTCGAGCGCGTAACGGGCGCCCGCGTAGCGTGACTCCGTCGACTCGAGCGGACGCCCCCGCTGGTCGAGGATGAGCCGGCGCTCGACCAGGAGCGCCGAGCCCTCCGGGACGTCGAGGAGCGCGGCGTCGGCCGCCGCTGCGGGCTCGGCGTCGAGCGTGCCGCGGCCGCGGGTCGGCACGAAGCCGGCGGCGAACAGGGTCGCGTGCAGCGAGCCCGACTCGAGGTCCGCCGCGAGGACGGCATCGGCGCACGCGGCCCGGAGGACCGCCGTCTCGACGGCCACCGGCACGCCGTCGGCGAGCCGCAGCCGACGCACGACGACGACGCGCGCGCCCGGCTTCAGCTTCAGGCGCACTGCCTCCTCGGGCGTCGCCGCGCGGAGCTCCCGCTCGAGCAGCCGTGACGCCGGCGCGCGGTGGCGGCGGCGCATCTCCGTCGTGAAGTTGAGGAGGTTGCCGGCCTGGCGGTGCGCGGGCGGCGCCGCGACGAACGTGCCGCGGCCCGGGAACGCGTTCCAGCAGACCCTCCTGGGCGAGGCGCTGGACGGCCTGGCGCGCGGTCATCCGGCTGACGGCGAACTCCTCGCAGAGCTCGGCGTCCGAGGGCAGTGCGTCGCCGGGCTCGAGCTCGACGATGCGGGCTCGAAGCGCCTGCTCGATCTCGTAGTAGCGGGGGACGAAGGAGCTCATGCGTCGACCGCCCAGCGGTGGGGCCGATGCAGCGGCGCGCCGCGCAGACCGAGGTCGAGCAGCGTCAGGTGCCAGCGGCCGAGGTTCGCGGCCACGACGCGGTCGAGCTGCGCCCCGACGAAGCAGACGTTCGTCGGCGCGCCGAGAATCGTTCCCTGCGGATCCTCCGCCACGACCTCGAGGCTGCCGTTGCCGTCGAAGTGGTAGATGCGGTCAGGGCGGTAGCAGCTGACCAGCAGGCCCCCGCCGGCGGTGAAGGCGAGGCCGTCGAGAACAGTGCCGTCGATCCGGAGGATCGTCTCGCACTCGCCGGACTCGAGGTCGAGACGCGACAGCCGAGGCTCGTGCGACTCGACGAGCCAGAGCCAGCGGCCGTCCGGGGAGACGGCGAGGCCGTTCGTGAAGCACGGGCGGTCGCGGGAGATCGTCTCCTCGCGGCCGTCGACGTCGATCCGCACGATGCGGCCGTCGTCGCGGTGCCAGGTCCCCGAGTCGGAGACGTAGAGCGTGCCGTCGGGCGCGAAGGCCGGATAGTTGGCGAAGACGAAGTCGCCGCCGAGCCGTTCGAACCCGCTGCCGTCGAACGCGTGCACACCCGCGGCCTGGCAGCAGACCACGACGCGGCCGCGGCCGTCGACCGCGAGCCCGAGCACGAACCCCGGCGCGCGGCCCACCTCCGCCCACGTGCGTTCCTCGAGCTCGACGCGGTAGACCTGCCCCGCCTCGCCGCCGCCCAGACACAGCCCCGCTCCGGATCCCAGGCGACACCCTCGGGGTGGTCGAGACCGAAGACCAGCGACTCAATCCGGCGCATGCCCGACCGACCCGTCGATCGTCAGCCCGCCGTCGACGACGAGCTCCTGCCCGGTGACGTAGCGCGACTCGTGGCTCGCCAGGAAGAGGGCAGCGTCGGCCACCTCCTCGGGCGTACCGAGGCGGCCGAACGGGATCCGCTGCTCGTACGTCCGGCGAACCTGAGGCGTGTACGCCCGCTTGTTCATCGCCGTGTCCGTGGCGCCGGGCGCGACCGCGTTGACGGTGATGCCGTGCGGGGCGAGCTCGACCGCGAGCGTCTTGGTGAGGACGACGATCGCCCCCTTGGCGGCCGTGTACGCGCCGAGGCCGCCGACGACGAGGATGTCGGCCGCCGAGCTCAGGTTGACGATCCGGCCGCCCTCGCCCTGCTCGATCATCTGCTGCGCGGCGGCGCGACAGCCGTAGAAGAAGCCGTGCAGGTTCGGAGCGAGCAGCCCGTGCCAGTCGTCATCGGAGGTCTCCACGACCGGCTTCACCATCAGCCTCGCCGCGTTGTTCACCCAGATGTCGATGCCGCCGAGACGCTCGACGGCGAGCTCGAGCCAGCCGGTCGACGGTCGCGCGGTCGCCCGTGTCCCCCTGGAGCGCGTGGAGCAGGCGGCCGTGGGCGGCGACGAGCGCGGCCGTCTCGTCGGTCTCGGCGAGGTCGATCGTGACGACGTCCGCACCCTCGCGCGCCAGCGCGACGGCGAGGGCCTGCCCGATCCCGGTGGCGGCGCCCGTGACGACCGCACGACGGCCGTGCAGCGTCATGTCTCCGACCTCTGCGGGTCGAGGACGTACTTCACGCCCTCCGCGTTGCGCGAGGCCCGGAACGCCCGTTCCCAGTCGTGGAGCGGCACGACCTCGGTCACGATCGGCTCGAGCTCGACCTGCCGGGACTCGATCAGCCGGAGAGCGTGGCGCCACGACGCGGGCGTGCTTGCGTTACCCGAGCTGACAGTCAGCTCGCGGTAGCAGATCTCGTCGAACGGCACCGTCACCGGCGCGCCGCGCAGGCCGATCTGGACGAACCGCCCGCCGCGCCGGGCCGCGAGCAGACCGGTCGCGATGCCCGCAGCGCTGCCCGAGCACTCGACGACGACGTCGAACGGACTTTGTGTTGAAACAACACTTTCTTCGCTCGCGGCCTCGAACCCGAGCCGGCGCGCAAGGTCGAGCCGGACGCCGTCGCGCTCGGTGCCGAGGACGAGGACGCGGCCGCCGGCAGCCCGCGCCGCCTGCGCGGCGAGCAGACCGACGGCGCCCGGGCCGACCACCAGCACCTCGTCGCCCGCCGCCACCACCGGCGGGTCGAACAGCGAGTTGCACACACAGGCGAGCGGCTCGGCGAGCGGCGCCGCGTGATCGGGCAGCCAGTCCGGGATCGGGTGCAGGTTCCGGGCGGGGACGACGAGGCGCGGTGCGAAGGCGCCGTCGACCTGCGACCCGATCGACCGCCGCTCCGGGCAGAGGTTCGGCCGCCCGGCCCGGCAGAAGCCGCAGGCGCCGCAGGTGGAGAAGTACGTCTCGCTGACGACACGGGCGCCCGGCTCGGCACCGTCGCCCGAGAGCACGACGCCGCAGACCTCGTGGCCCATCGTCACGGGCGGCACGCTCGGGAACTCACCGTCCTCGATGTGGAGGTCGGTGCCGCAGATCCCGGCGGCACGCACCTCGAGCACCACCTCCCCGACGCCCGGCTCGCGTTCCGGACGCTCCGAGAGCGCGACGCTGCCCGCCCCGGGCTCGAGCTTCGTCAGACCGAGCATGGGCTTGCGGCCGTCACCTCCTCGAGCGTCGGCATGTCGTCGGCGCACCCGAGGCGCGACGCCACGATGGCCCCGGCCGACGCGGCCCGGCGCAGTGTCTCCTCGAGCGGCAGGCCCGCCAGCAGCCGTGGCAGAGCGCGCCGCCGAAGGCGTCGCCGGCTCCGAGACCGTTGACGACCTCCACCTCGACGGCGGGCACGCTGAGCACTCCCGCCGCTGGTGGCGGCCACCGCACCGCCGCCGCCCAGCTTCACGATCGCGAGCTCCGGGCCGAGCTCGAGCAGGCGCTGCGCCGACTCGGCCGGCTCGGCCTCGCCGACGACGACCGCGGCCTCGGCGAGGTTGCCGACCGCGACGGTGGCGTGGGCGAGCGCAGCACGGCCGACCTTGCCGGCGTCCTCCCCGGAGTCCCAGAGAGCCGGCCGGTGGTCGAGGTCGTGCACGGTCGGGCGCCCCGCGCGCGCAACCAGCGCGGCGAGCGTCGCGCTCCGGCTGGGCTCGGCGGAGAGCCCGGTCCCCGTCGTCCAGAAGAGCGGCACGGAGCGCACCGCGTCGAGGTCGAGCTCGGCCGTCGTCAGCGTCAGGTCGGGCGCAGTGGGCTCGCGGTAGAAGAGGATCGGGAAGTCGTCCGGCGGGTGAATCTCGCAGAAGGCGAGCGGCGTACGCAGGGTCGGGTGCACGCCGACGAACGCGGTCTCGACGCCGAACCGGGCGAGCGCCGCGCGCGCGAAGCGGCCGAAACCGTCGTCGCCGACCTTGGTGATCACGCCGGTCCGGTGCCCGAGCCGGGCGGCGGCGACGGCGACGTTCGTCGGACTGCCGCCGAGCATGCGTCGGAACGTCGTCACCTCCTCCAGCGCGACGCCGATCTGCTCCGGATACAGGTCGGCGCTGATCCGCCCCATGGTCAGGAGCTCGAGGCCCATGCCGGGCTCAGGCGCCGACCGGCTCGGTGACGACGTCGGAGAACGCTCCGGTCTCCTCGTCCTTGAGGATCAGCTTCGAGCGGCCGTCCGGCATCTTCTCCTCCTTGATCACGACCTTGCCGTCGTGCTCGCGGCGCTCGCGCGCGATCCTCGGCACGCCGCGGCCGCGCCAGTCGTCGAGCTGCACGGCCTCCCATTGCCGGGACTCCGCGGAGCGGTAGCACGCGTCGATGACCGCGTTCACGACGTAGCCGTCGTAGAACGTCTCCATCGGCGCACGACCCTCGTCGAGCGCGTCGAACATGTCGGTGAACATGTCGACGTAGCCGAGCTCGGCGACCTCGTCGCCGACCGGGAACAGCCATCCGCTCGCGCTCTCCGCCTTCTCCGCCACGTAGCCCTCGCCCGCGCCGGAGGTGAACATCTCGAAGCCAGTGCGGAGGAAGTGGTTCGTCCAGATCGTCCCCTCGGTGCCGGCGACCTCGTCGCGCAGGTCCATGCCGCCGCGGAACGTCCAGCTGACCTCGAACTGGCCGATCGCGCCCGACTCGAAGCGGATCAACGCGATCGCGTTGTCCTCGGCGTCGATCGGGTGCACGAGCGTGTCGGTCCAGCACATCACCTCGAGCGGGCGGTTCTCCTTGCCCATGTAGTTCCGGATGATCTCGATGCAGTGGCAGCCGAGGTCGACGATCGGCCCGCCGCCCGCCTGCGCGGCGTCCCAGAACCACGCGCTGTGCGGCCCCGGATGCGTCTCGCGCGAGCGCGCCCACATCACCTGGCCGATCTGGCCGGCCTCGACCGCCTTCAGCGCCTTCAGCGTCTTCGGCGTGTAGACGAGATCCTCGAGATAGCCGGCGAAGATGCCGGCTCGCTCGACGGTGTCGAGCATCCGCTTCGCCTCCTCCGCGCTCCGCGCGAGCGGCTTCGTGCACAGCACCGTCTTGCCGTGCTTCGCGCACAGCTCGACCGCCTCCTCGTGGAGCTGGTTCGGCAGGCCGATCACGACCGTGTCGGTGTCCGGGTGCGCGACGGCCTCTTCGAGGTCGATCGTCCACTCCGGGACGTCGTTCTCGGCGCAGAACGCTCGCGCGCGCTCCTCGGAGCGCGAGTAGACGACGTGGACACGGTCGCGGTTGCGCTGGCCGTGGAGCGTCATCGTGTAGAAGAGGCCGATCAGGCCGGTCCCGAGCATCGTCACCTTGTGACCTTCCACGCCGTTGCCTCCTGTTCTTGACGCCGTCCCGCAACGCGGTTAGCGTCACGCCCTGTCTGGCTGTCTAGACAACCTGATGAGCGAGGACACTACACCAGTGGTCACGAAGCCGGAAGCGACGGCCGCCACGCAGTACCTCGAGGCCGCCCGCGGCCTGCTCGACCGCCTCGAGACCCAGTCGGACACGATCGAGCAGGTGGCCCACCTGTGCTTCGATGCGATCGCCGCCGGCGGCCTCGTGCACGTCTTCGGCACCGGCCACTCCCGCATCCCGGTCGAGGAGCTCTTTCCGCGCTACGGCTCGTACCCGGGCTTCAACCCGCTCGTCGAGCTCTCGATGACCTACCACACCCAGGTCGTCGGCTCGAACGGGCAGCGCCAGGCGATGTTCATCGAGCGCGTCGAGGGCCTGGCCGAGGCGATCCTCGCGAACTTCGACCTCGCGCCCCCTGACGCGATGATCGTCTTCAGCGCGGGCGGCCGCACGGCGGTGCCGATCGAGATCGCGATCGGCGCGAAGGCGCGCGGTCTGCCCGTGGTCGCGATCACGTCGATCGCGCAGTCGCTCGCGGGCGAGCCGACGCACACGACCGGGAACGAGGCTGCTCGACCAGGCCGACCTCGTCCTCGACCTTGGCACGCCGCCGGCGACGCGCTGATCCGGCTCGCGGGCGTCGACACGCCGGTCGGGCCCGGCTCCTCGATCGTCGGCGGTCGTGATCGCGAACGCCGTCAAGGTCCGCACCGCCGAGCTGCTCGCCGAGCGCGGCGCGCTGCCGCCGGTGCTGACGAGCGCGTCGGTCGTCGGCAGCGCGAGCGATCGCGCGAGCTCTTCGACGCCGCCTACGCCGAGCACGCCCGACGCCTTGCGAAAGTCCTTCGGACTCGACCCGATTAGGTCTATGACTCGAAAGGAGGAATGCTCTAGGGTGATCGGCGGCAGGAGTACCGGGTATCCCCACAAGCAGGAGGGCAACAGATGACAAAGAGGCGCGCGGCCGGGCTCAAGCTCGGCGTCGTCCTCGCCGTCGTCGCCACGGCGATCATCGCCGTCGCGGGAACGGCCAATGCGAAGCCGGCCGGCGGACAGGAGTACGTCCTCGGCGTCAGCAACACCCTCGTCGGCAACGGCTGGCGCGAGGAGATGATCTGCGCGGTCAAGGCTCAGGCGGTCGCCAGCGGCGTCGTCTCCGAGGTGAAGGTCGCGAACCGCAACGGCGGGCCGGCCGAGCAGAACGCGGACATCCGCAACCTGATCTCCGCCGGCGCGAACGCGATCATCATCAACCCGTCGAGCGCGACCGCGCTCAACGCGGTCGTCGCACAGGCTGCGGCGCGCGGGGTGAAGATCGTGTCCGTCGACCAGCGGATCACCGCCCCGCAGGCCTACAACGTCACGAACGACCAGGTCGCGTACGGTCGACTCGGGGCGATCTGGCTGTTCAAGAAGCTCGGCGGCAAGGGGAACGTGGTCGAGATGCGCGGCATCGCGGGCGTCCCGGCCGACACCGACCGGCACAAGGGCTTCCAGCAGGCGCTGAAGGCCTATCCGGGGATCAAGGTCGTGAAGCAGACCTTCACCGGCTGGTCGTTCGCACCGGGCGGCAAGCAGATGCTCGACATCCTCAACTCCGGCGTGCAGGTCGACGGCGTCTGGACGTCGGGAATCGACTACACCGTCGTCAACGCGTTCAAGACGGCGGGCAAGCCGTACGTCCCGGTCGTCGGGGCGGACAACAACGAGTTCCTCAAGCAACTGATCAACCTGAACCCGAAGTTCCAGGGTGCTGCGGTGACGAACCCGGCCGTGATCGGCGGGGTCGGCGCCTCGGTGGCGATCAAGCTGCTCACGGGCGGGACAGCCAAGAAGTGGACGAAGCTGACGCCCGACGTGTGGGACATGAAGTCCTCGGCGAAGACGATCAAGTCGTACTACTCGCCGAAGCGGGCGCCGACGTACAGCTCGCAGCTGTTCGTCAAGCCGTACACGACGTACACGGAAAAGCAGCTCACGAGCTGCAAGGGGCCCTAAGGGGCATGACGACCGTGGGAGGGGCGCCCGCCGCCCCTCCCACGTCTCCCGTGGCACGATCGCGACCGACGTGAGCGAAAACGGCCGCAGCCTCCTCGAGGCCCGGGAGCTCTCCAAGCGCTACGGCGCGGTCGTCGCGTTGGGCTCGGCCACGCTCGTCGTCGAGCCGGGCGAGGTGCACGCGCTGCTCGGCGCCAACGGCGCGGGCAAGAGCACGCTCGTCAAGCTGCTCACCGGCGTGATCCGGCCGGACGCGGGGTCGATCGCCGTCAACGGCAAGGCGGTCAAGGTGTCCTCGCCCGCCGCGGCCGCGAGGCTCGGGCTGGCACCGGTCTTCCAGGATCCCGCGCTCGTGCCCGACCTGACGATCGGACAGAACCTTCGGCTCACCGGCGTCTCGGCCCACGCGGTCCAGCGGGAGCTGCACGCGCTCGACCTCCATGTCGATATGGCGGAGCAAGCGCTCGACGTGCCGCTGCCGATACTCCGCATGCTCGACCTCGCGCGCGCGCTCGCGCGCGACCCGCAGCTCCTGATCCTCGACGAGATCACGGCCGCGCTCCCGTCGGACCTCGCGGAGCGCGTCTTCGAGGTGATGCGGCGGCAGAAGGAGCGTCAGCGCTCCGCCCTCTTCATCACGCACCGCCTGCGCGAGGTGATCGCGAACTGCGACCGCGCGACGATCCTCCGCGACGGCAGCGACGTCGGCATCCTCGTGCCCTCCGAGGGAGGCGAGGAGCAGATCGTCACGACGATGCTCGGTCCGGAGGCGGCGCAGGCCGAGGCGAGGGCGGAGGCGGCCGCCGACGGGGCGGCACCCGCGCGCGAACGCGTGGTCGTGGCCGGCGACCGCGTAGCGCTCGCGGTCGAGGCGCTCGGCGTCGGCGACGCGGTGCTCGACGTCTCGTTCGCCGTGCAGCCCGGCGAGATCCTCGGGATCGCCGCACTCGAGGCTCAGGGACAGGACGAGCTCTTCGACGTGCTCTCGGGGCAGCGGCGTCCCTCGGCGGGCCGGCTGCTCGTCGACGGCCGCGAGCTCCGCGCGCGGCATCCTTACGACGCGATCCGGGCCGGCGTCGTGCTCGTTCCCGCCGACCGGCTCCAGGCGCTCCTGCCGCAGCGGTCGGTCGCCGAGAACATCGCTGCGCCGCGGTTCAGCGCGCCCGAGCGCTGGGGGCCGATCGACATGCGCGCGGAGCGCCAGCGCGTCCGCTCCGCGATCGAGCAGCTCCAGGTGGACACGCGCGCGCAGCGCCAGGTGCGCCGCCTCTCGGGCGGCAACCAGCAGAAGGTGACGATCGCCCGCTGGCTCGCCAACGGCTTCCGGACGCTGCTCTGCTTCGATCCGACGCGCGGCATCGACGTCGGCACGAAGCGCCAGGTCTACGCGCTGCTGCGCCGGCTCGCCGAGGACGGCGCCGCGGTCGTCCTGTTCACGAGCGAGCTGGCAGAGATCCCGCTCGTCTGCGATCGCGCCCTCTGCCTCTACAACGGGCGGATCACGGCCGAGCTCGACGCCTCCACCGCCGACGAGGCGACGCTGCTCAGGCGATGCACGGCCTCGAGGGCGAGGAGGCGGCGTGAGCACCGCAGACGCGACGGTCGCACGGCCGCGCGCCGGGATCCACTGGCGTCGCCTCGCCCGCCGCCACGCCTGGACGGCGGGCATCTACCTGCTCCTGCTCGCGCTCATCCTCTACTGGCGGACGATCCCGGAGCAGTGGGGCACGTTCGACGTGCAGTCCCTCGCGATCGACGCACTGCCGTTCGCGTTCGTCGCGATGGGCCAGTCCGTCGTCATCATCTCGGGCGGCATCGACCTGTCGGTGGGCTCGATGATGAGCCTCGTCAACGTCCTCTCGGCGAAGTACATGCTCGTCGACCCGCTGACCGCCGAGACGGTGTCGTTCGAGAAGGCGATCCTGATCTCGATCCTGCTCGTCATCGGTGCCGCCCTCGCGGGCGCGATGACGGGGCTGATCATCCAGGTGACGGGCATCGCCGACATCATCGTCACGCTCGCGATGCTCTTCGTCTGGGCCGGTGCTGCCCTGGCCGTGCTGGAGATCCCCGGCGGCGGAGCGCCGCTCGAGTTCACCAAGCTCGGCGTCGGCTACACGGTGACGCAATGGCTGCCGACCGGCCTCGTCATCCTCGGCGTCGCCGTGCTCTGCTGGGGGGCGATCCGCTGGCAGAAGCCCGGCCTCGCCATCTACGCGATCGGCTCGAGCCGCAACGCCTCGTTCCTCGCCGGCATCTCGGTCAACCGCACGCGGATCGGCGCCTACGCCCTCGGCTCAGCCTTCGCGGCCATGGGCGGGCTGGCGCTGACGGCCACGTCGGGGATCGGCGACGCGCTCTCCGGCCAGTACTACACGCTGAACTCGGTCGCGGCGGCCGTGCTGGGCGGCGTCTCGCTGCTCGGCGGCGTCGGCGGCCTGATCGGCCCGATCGCAGCCGCCTTCGTGCTCACGCTCGTCAAGTCGATCATGATCCTGAAGGGCGTCGACCAGAACTGGGCGCAGGTGATCCAGGGCACGCTGATCGTGCTCGTCGTCATGATCGGCGGCCTCGCGCTGCGGCAACGGGGGAAGCACGCGTGAGCGTCGCACGCCTTCGGCGTGCTCCGTGGGGGAAACCATGTTTCCCCCACGAGCCCCCTTCCATCCGAGGTGGGGGAACCTCCCGTTCCCCCACGCCCCCTCCCAGCTCATCGGCCAGAGAGGCGGCCGATGAGCACGCAGGCCGTCGAACCCCAGGGCTCCGACCGCCTGCGCACGGTCCAGCGCTACCTCGCCGGCAACCCGGTGCTCGTGCTGACGATCGTCTTCGTCGGGCTCTTCGTCGCCACGGACATCGTCAACCGCGTCCAGTCGAGCGAGGCGTTCCTGACGCCGCGACAGGTCTCGACGACCTTCCTCTACGCGGCGATCCTCGGCCTGATGGCGGCCGGCCAGACCCTCGTCATGCTGACCGGCGGCGTCGACCTCTCGGTCGCGACCACGGCGACGACGGGCGCGTTCATGATCTCGAGCTACGCGACCGACGGGACCGCCAAGGCGATCGCAGCCGCGCTCGCAGCCGGGCTCGGCATCGGCCTCGTCAACGGCGTCGGCGTCGCGATCTTCCGCGTCAACCCGCTGATCATGACGCTCGGCGTCAGCACGGTCACGCTCGGCGCGCTGACGATCTACGCCCAGACGCGCTTCCTCGCGCCCGCGCCCGACTTCGTCGTCAAGCTCGGCTCCGAGCGCTTCTTCGAGTACGTCCCGTACAACCTGCTCGTCTGGGCGCCGATCGCGGCCGCGATCATCCTCGGCCTGCGCTACAGCGGCCTCGGCCGGATGATCTACGCGGTCGGCGACAACCCCGAGGCGTGCCGGCTCGCCGGGGTGCGCACCTGGCAGGTGCTGCTGACCGTCTACGCGATCTGCGGGATGCTGAGCGCGGCTGCGGGCATCCTGCTCGTCGGCTTCAACAACGCCGCCGACCTCGGCATCGCCGGCCCGTTCCTGCTGCCGTCGGTCGCCGCTGTCGTCATCGGCGGCACGTCGATCTTCGGCGGCGTCGGCGGCTACGCCGGCACGATCGTCGGCGCGCTCATCCTCACCGTGCTCGACTCGCTGCTGACGATCCTGAACGCCTCGCAGGCGACGCGGCAGATCCTCTACGGGCTGATCATCCTCGCGCTCGCCGCCATCTACGCGCGAGCGTCCGGCGGCGACTGACTAGCGCTCGCGGCCCGCGTGCGCCGGCAGGTAGTAGCGCTCGGCGTACTCGATCAGCGCGCGGTGCATCGAGAAGCGCGGCGCGAGGCGGCCGATCGACGCCTTCATCATCTCGAGCCAGCGCGCCGCGGTCGTCGACGAACGTCGGCACCACGTGCTCCTCGAGCAGGCGGTAGAGCTGCTCCGCGTCCGCCTCGTCCGAGACGCCGTCGATCGCCCAGCCGACGTCCGGGTCGTAGGCCTCCGCCCACCAGCCGTCGAGCACCGAGAGGTTGAGGACGCCGTTCACGGCCGCCTTCATGCCGCTCGTGCCCGAGGCCTCCTGCGGGCGGCGCGGGTTGTTCAGCCACACGTCGCAGCCCGGGATGAGCGAGCGCGCGAGGCCGATGTCGTAGTTCTCGAGGAAGACGACGCGGCCCTGCGTCCGGGGGTCGCGGGCGAGCTCGACGATCGACTGCATCACGTCCTTGCCTGCCGCGTCCTGCGGGTGGGCCTTGCCGGCGACGACGACCTGCACGGGCAGAGCGAGGAGCCGCTCGAGGTCGGTGAAGACGAGCGCGGCCCGCTTGTACGTCGCGAAGCGGCGCGCGAACCCGATCGTGAGCAGCTCCGGGCTGCAGCCCGGCTCCTTCGACGACGCGGCGACGGGCCTGCTCGTGGACGTGCCAGAGCGCCTCGGGCTCCAGGTCGGCGGCCGCCTCCCAGTTCGCCTCGTCCGGCGGCGCCTCCGGGCGGACACCGGCCTCGCGCAGCAGGTCGGCGAGCGCGGGGTCGAGCCACGTGCCCAGGTGGACGCCGTTCGTGACGTGGCCGATCGGCGGGGCGCCTCCGTCGCCGTCGGGCCAGAGCCCCGCCCACATCTCGCGGGCGACCTCGCCGTGGAGCTCGGAGACGCCGTTCGCGAAGCCGGAGAGCCGGAGCGCGAGGGGCGTCAGGCCGAAGCCCGTCTCCTCGCCGGAGCGCCCGAGCTCGAGCAGCGTCGCGCTGTCGATGCCGGCCGAGGCGGCGAGCCGGCCGACGTAGCGCTCGACGAGCTCCTGGCCGAAGATCTCGTTCCCGGCCGGCACGGGCGTGTGCGTCGTGAAGACCGTCGTCCGGCGGACGTGCTCGACCGCGTCACCCGGCGCCGCCCCCTGCTCGACGAGCGCGCGCAGCCGCTCGATCGCGAGGAACGCCGAGTGGCCCTCGTTCATGTGGAAGACGCTCGCCTCGACACCGAGCGCGGCCAGCGCCCGCACGCCGCCGACGCCGAGCAGGAGCTCCTGCCGGATGCGGTGCTCGCGGTCGCCGCCGTAGAGCGCATCGGTCAGCCACTCCACCTCGAGCAGGTAGAGCGGGATCGAGCCGACGTCCTTCCGCCAGACCGCCGCGGAGATCGTCTCGCCCGCGAGGTCGATCTCGACGGTGACGGGCTCGCGCACGAGGCCTGCGGCCTCCGGATCGACGGGCTGGTACTCCTCGGTCTGCCGCCCGGACGCGTCCAGGCCCTGCGCGAAGTAGCCGCCGCGGTAGAGGAGGCCGACGCCGACGAGCGGGATGCCGAGCTCGGCGGCGCCCTTGAGGTGGTCGCCCGCGAGGACGCCGAGGCCGCCGGAGTAGATCGGCAGCGTCTCCTCGATGCCGAACTCCATGCTGAAGTAGGCGACGAGCAGCCCCGCGGCGTCATCGCCGTGAGCCCGCTGCCACCAGGTCGCTGACGTCGTCGTGTGCAAGGGAGGTCGAGGTGCCTCGGTGCGAGACGCGCAGAGGCTAGCGCGCCGCGCGGCCGGAGCGGCGGCAGCTACCGCTCCGGTGTGCGGACCTCCCTACAGGTCTGCGGCGCCCTGCTGGTCGGGATCGCCCTCAGGCGTGCCCTGCGGACCATCGTCCTCCGGGCCGTCGTCGTCGAACCCTCGCTCGCCGAACGGGCAGTCCTCCTCGTCGAAGAACCCTCCGCCCTCCCCGTCGAAGAAGTCCTCCTCGTCGGAGGGCAGCCCGTCGTCGGGCACCTGCTCCTCGCCGCTCTGCACGAAGTCCACCTGCGCGCCGTCCGAACGGGCGGAGTTGCCCGAGTCGCCGGAACCGTCCGCCAGGGCGGCGGCGGCCCAGATCGCGGCCACGCCGAGCACCACGGCGAGTGCGGTGATGAGCGAGCGCAGCGACGCACTTGATGCGCGTTCCATCCTCTGTCACCTCCTCTCGTCGGACACTCCAAGTGAATCGCGGCAGGCTGAGCAGCCGCTGGCGGAATCCTGAGAAAACGGTGTGAGGCGTCAGCCGGCGAGGCGGAACAGCACGAGATCGCGGTTCGGCCGCCGCGCGGTGCGGGTGACGACGAGCGTGCCGCGCGCGTCGTTGTAGAGCCCCGTCCCGCCGACGACGGCGAGCTCGTAGAACAGCCTGAACCGGAGCGAGCCCGCAACCTCCAGCCGCCCCTTGGGCAGGAAATAGGTGCCGCTGCAGCTGCGCGCCCGCTTGTTGAGATACGTGCAGAGGAGCTCCGAGTGGCCGATCGCCCGGGCCCTCACCCGCTTGTTGTAGAGGGACTGCTTGACGATCTCCATGTCGCCGGGCCCGCGGCCGGGGGTGTCGACGTCGATCCGCCGCATGCTGAGCTCCTGGCTCGTGATCCGGATCTGTGCCGGCCCGGTCACCTCCGCCGACGAGTGCCCGACCGGACTGCCGAGCAGGAGCCCGGCCGCCAGTCCGGCGATGACGTAGCCGACCTTGCGTGTCTTCACGCTTCCTCCTTTCGCTCATGGCCGTCGCTGCCCTCCCCGTTCGAGCCGGAGACCGCGGCCGGCAGCTCGACCCAGAACGTCGAACCGCTGCCGGCGGCGCTGCTGAAACCGATGCGCCCGCCGTGCGCCTCCACCACCTCCCGCGAGAACGCGAGCCCGAGTCCCGCCCCGCCGATGCCGCTCGCGCCGGCGTCGCCGCGGAAGAACTTCGTGAAGATCCGCGCCTGCTGCGCGGAGGGGATCCCGATGCCGTCGTCGCGGACGCTGATCCGCACGGCGTCGTCGCGCTGCTGGCCACGCACCTCGACGTCGCCGCCGTCGGGCGAGTACTTGATCGCGTTGGAGAGCAGGTTCCCGATTACCTGCGTGAGGCGGTTCGGATCGCCGCGCACCGGCAGGAGCGGCTCGTCGCGGCCGTCGGGAGGCAGCTCGAGCTCGAGCTTGTGCGTCGGGCTCTGGGCGGCGTAGAGCTCGAGCTGGCCGCGCAACAGCGAGGCCATGTCGACGAGCTCCTGCGCCAGCTCGAGCCGACCCGTCTCGATCAGCTGAACGTCGAGGAAGTCCTCGAGCAGCGACTCCAGACGCCGCGCCTGCGCATCGACGATGCCGAGGTAGTGGCGGCGCGTCTCGGCGTCGAAGTCCCGCTGCAGGAGCAGGGAGATGAAGCCCATGACGCTCGCGAGGGGCGTCCGCAGCTCGTGGGAGACGGTACTGAGGAGATCCGTCTTCAGGCGCTCGCTCTCGCGCAGCGCCGCGTTCTGCCGTTCGAGCTCCGCCCGCCCCGCCTCCAGGCGCTCCGCCATCTCGTTGAACGACCTCGTCAGCTCGCCGACCTCGCCCGGCCCGTCCTCGCGGAGCCGCAGCGACAGCCTGCCGCCGGCGATCTCGCTCGCACCCGAGGCGACGGCGCGCACGGGCCGGCCGATCGACCGCGCGAGGTAGATGCCGAACAGCGCGATCAGGGCGATCGACACGATCACGCCCGCAGCACCGGCGCGGATGGCCCACGTGGAGCGCCGTTCGGCGGCACGGGTGCTCGCAGCGGCCTCCTCCGCCTCGGCGGCGAGGAAGCGGGTGAAGAGGCCGCGGATCTCGTCGGTGCGCTGCCGCCCCTCACGGGTCGCAATGGGCGTGTTCGCGGCCCGTCGATCGAAGCGCGCGATCGCGACGAGCGGCTCGAGGTAGTCGCGGACGTACTCGCCGATCAGCGTCGTGAGTCGCGTGGCGCGGCGCTCCTGCAGCGTGTTCCGCTCCTCCAGCCCCTCGAACTCGGCGATGCGCCGCGGCAGCTGGGCCCGTGCAGCCGTGTAGGGCTGGAGGAACCGCTCGTTCCCGGTCAGCACGAGACCGCGGAGCCCCGTCTCGAGGTCGACGACGAGCTTCTCCAGCCGCAGCGTCGTCGTGGTGACGTCGCTCGCGCGGGCCTCGCGCTCGTTCGCCTGACGCAGGGCGCTGATCGCGAGGATGAGCGTCACGAACGCGGCGCTCACGAGCAGCGAGAGCACGACGCTCGCGAGCAGGATCCGGCGGGCGATGCTCACGCAAGCAGCTCCTCGACGGCGGTGCTCAGCTCGTCGGGCTCGAACGGCTTCGCCACGAAGCGGTCGGCGCCGGCGTCGAGGGCGCTCGCTTCGGCATGGGCCCACGCGGTCACGACGACCACGGGCAGTGACCGCAGCGCCTCGTCGACGCGGATTGCCGCCAGCACGTCCAGCCCGGAGAGGCCCGGCAGCATCAGGTCGAGCACGAGCAGGTCGGGCCGAAGCTCCCGCGTGAGCTCGAGCGCCTGGTGCCCGTCGTCGACCTCGATGAAGCGGTACTCGCCGCCGAGCACCGCGCGCACGAGCTCGCGGAGGCTCGGCTCGTCGTCGCAGACGAGGATCGTCTTGTGCAACGACTGGTTTTCCGGCTCTCTCTCGTCGATTTCGACCATGAGCGGACGGAGGCGGCGGCGGCGGAGCTCGCGGGTTCCGCTCCGACTCCAGTGGCGGCGTGGCTGGAGCGGGCTCTGTCAGCAGCCTACTAGTCGCGACGGCGTGCGCCGGTCATCGTCCCTGAACGCGTGAGGCCGCTGGGGGATGCGGCCTCACGCGCTGTGTCGGGACCTCCCTGGGGAAGAGGAAGCTGCGGGGTGCTAGGACGGTCTGCTGTCGAGCGTCACGTCGACCGTGCGCGTGTCGCCGTCGCGGACGACGGTGAGCGTGATCGTGTCGCCGGGCTTGTGGCGCGTCGATCGCGCGCTGGAGGTCCTCGGCGGTCTCGACCGCCTCGCCGTCGACCGCGGTGACCACGTCGCCGCCCGTCGGGTACTGGCGGCCGTCGATCGTCGTCGTGCCCGTGCCGGCCCGCAGGCCTGCCTCGGCGGCCGGGGTGTCCTGGACGGACCTCCGTCAGCGCCACACCCGCGGCGCTGTCGAGCTCGCCCGTCGCGGACTCGGGGATCGTGGCGACGCCGACGCCGAGGTACGCGTGCTCGACGTCGCCGTCCGAGAGGATCTGCGAGACGATCGTCTCGACGGTGTTCGACGGGATCGCGAAGCCGACGCCGTCGTTGCCGCCGGACTCGCTCGAGATCTGCGCGTTGACGCCGACCACGTGCCCCTCGAGGTCGAGCAGCGGCCCGCCGGAGTTGCCGTGGTTGATCGCGGCGTCGGTCTGGATCGAGTCGTTGATCGTGAAGCCGTTCGGCGCCTCCATCTGGCGCTCGAGAGCGCTCACGATGCCGGCCGTGACGGTCTGCTCGAGGCCGAACGGGCTGCCGATCGCGACGACGCCGTCGCCGACCGCGAGCTCGGACGAGTCGCCGAGCGAGAGCGGCGTCAGCACCGAGGCGGGCGCGTCGACCTTGAGCACGGCGAGATCGGTCGAGGGATCGGTGCCGACGACGGTCGCGTCGTAGGTCTCCCCGTTCGAGAAGGTCACGCGGGCCGTCGACGCGCCGTCGACGACGTGGTGGTTCGTGACGACGTGGCCCTGCTTGTCGTAGACGAAGCCGGAGCCCTGCGCCTGCCCGCCGCCGCCGGACCGGCCTGCCGACGTGACGGTGATCTCGACGACGCCCTCGTGGGCGCGGTCGTAGATCTGGCCGACGCTCAGGCCGGACGAGCTCGCGGTCGAGACGCCGGTCGTGACCTCGCGCACGACGGTCTCCGGGCTGTCGGAGTCGACGAGTGCGTAGCGGCGGCTCCGGTGCCTGCGGCGAGCACGACGCGGCGAGGAGTGCTGCGATCCTCGGGAGGATGTCCGGCTCACGTCTGCGCTGTCCTTTCGCTCGATGTCTCAGGACATCGGAGCAACGGCGCTTCTGAGGCCGATGAGAGCTGCCTGTGAATCGGCTGTGAAGCCTACGGTCGAGCGATCGTGGCGGTGTACGGACGGCACCCTTCGTGCTGCGGATCCGCAGCGACGCCGACCGCGTGCCGCACACCGTCCCGCGAACCGCCGCCATGCGAGCCGTGGCGCGCGAGACGACGACGCCGCCCAGCACGAGCTCGACCTGCACGGGCGTCGCCGAGCGAACCGTCGCGGCGATGCGTCCGTCGAGCGGCGTCGGCAGCTTCACCGTGCTCGACCCGCGTCTGCGTCGCGCGGCCGGAGCGCTTCACCGTCGTCGCCGCCTGCCACGGCGCGATCACGTCCTGCTCGAGGGCGCGAGAGCGGCGTCGTCCGGGACGAAGTCCGTGTCGACGATCTCCCACGACGTCTCGACGAGGCCGAGCCGCCGCTCGTTCAGCACGCGATACACCTCCGCGAAGGCCTCGCCCGGGTTGAGCGCGTAGCGCTCGTTCTCGTCGCCGGGGGCGACCTCGCCGGACTCCACGCGCGCGCAGATGCCGACGTAGGTCGCCCACCGCTTCGTTCCCCAGTCGATCGCCGGCCACGGCGCGTTCAGCCGCGACGAGGCGACGTGATGACCGTACTCGTGCGCGATCGCGGCCTCCGCGGAGACCTCGACCACGAACCGGTCCGAGGCGGATAGATCGTGCCGTCGTCCCCGTCGTAGCAGGCGATCGCGTCGGCGCCGCAGAGAAACCTGAGCTCGAACGGCGGCGCGAGCTACAGCCTCACCGTCGCGAGCTCGCTGCCGTGCACGAGGCTGGCGAGGAAGTCCGCCCAGCGCTGGTTGCGGGCCTCGTCGACCGGATAGCGGTCGGAGACGACGATGCGCACCTGCTCGCCTGTAGTCGTCGTGTACGTCCCGCCGTGGACCGCGTGGGCGGCGTCCGCGCCCGTCGCCGCGGCGACCACGACGAGGACGACGACGAGCAACCTACGGCGGAGAGTGGCGCTCACGGGCGACAGCAAATCACCCGGAGCTGTGACCGCGCTGAGACAGCGGTTACGAGTTCGTTAGGCGGGGCCTGCTGTGAGCGTGCAGGCCCCACCCGACCGGAGGAGCTGTTACCTGCCTCGGCCGAAGCCGAAGCCGAGAGGCCGCCGCGCCCGAACCTACTTGTAGCCGGGCAGCTCGGCGTCCTCGAGCTCTTCCTTGAGCTCGGTCGCCTCTGCCTGCGTGATGTCCTCGTCCTCGAGTGCTGCGTTGATGCGCGCGAGGATCAGCGCCTCCCGGGCTTCGCGGAACTCGGTGTTCAGCTTCGCCGTCGTCACGTCGAGGTTCGAGGCGACGGTGCGCGTCCTGCTGATCGCCATCGCGAGCGACAGGTTGTCACCGACCTCTTCCTTCAGCTCGGCCGCGTCGTCCGCGTCGACGTCGCCGTCCTCGACGGCCTCGTTGATCCGCCTGACGGCCGCCTTCTCGATCGCGTCCACGAGCTTGGCCCGCGTCACGTCGAGCTGCTTCGCGGCCTCGGTCACGAGCCGGCTCGTGCTGCCGCCGAGCCCGCCCGGTCCGCGATCGCCGGGACCGCCACGATGAGCGCCTGCGGTTGCGACTCCGACCGCCATGAGCGCGGTGAGCGTGAGCGCCGAGAGCCACCAGAGTCGTTTCATCGATCCGTTCATCGTCCTCCTTTCGTCGATGCCGAGACTCCCATCAAAACGCGCTCGTTTGTGAATCCCCTGGGAGGACACTGTGAGTTC
>CAVQJO010000001.1:0-117374 GCA_963712865.1 uncultured Gaiellaceae bacterium | reverse complement strand
TCGTCGGGCCCGAGCGGCTCGGCGTCTTCGAGATCCTCTTCGACTGGGTGCGCGAGGGCCGGCGCATCTACACGCTCGGCTCCGGCGAGAACCGCTACCAGCTGCTCGCGGTCGAGGATCTCGTGGATGCGGTCGTGCGGGCGTTCTCGGCCGAGGGCGCCGTCGGCGAGGCGCTCAACGTCGGCGCCGGCGAGTTCGGGTCGGTGCGCGACGATCTCGGTGCGCTCATCCGCCACGCGGGCTCGACGTCTCGGCTCGCGCCGGTGCCCGTCCGGCCGGCCGAGCTCGTGCTGGGCGTCCTCGAGCGGCTGCGTCTCTCGCCGCTCGCCGAGTGGCACTACAAGACGGCGCACCGGGACTCGTTCGTCTCGACGGAGAAGGCGCAGGAGCTCCTCGGCTGGTCGTCGCGGCTCTCCAACGCAGAGACGCTGATCGAGACCTACGACTGGTACCTCGACAACCGGAGCAGCCTTGCGGCGGCGGGGACGACGCACCGCGTGCCGTGGAACCAGCAGGCGCTCGGCCTCCTGAAGCGGCTGAGCTGAGCGGAGCGCAGACTACGCCCGTGCGCGCGCTGCTCGAGTACCGCTCCCGGTTCCCGATCCTCGAGCACACGACGTACCTGATCAATCACTCGCTCGGGGCGATGCCCGCCGCCGCCGAGGAGCGGCTCGCGGAGTACGCCCGCACCTGGCGCGAGCGCGGCATCCGGGCGTGGGGGGAGGGGTGGTGGAACCTGCCGCTGACCGTCGGCGACCAGATCGGCCGCATCATCGGCGCGCCGCCCGGCTCGACGGTGATGCACCAGAACGTCGCGATCGCGGAGGCGGTCGTCCTGTCGTGCTTCCGCCCGTCCGCCGCGCGCAACCGCGTCGTCTACGAGCGGGGCAACTTCCCCTCCGTGCGCTACCTCTACCAGGCCCAGCCCGACCTCGAGGTCGTCGTCTGCGAGAGCGACGACGCCATCCACGACGCGATCGACGAGCGGACGCTCCTGGTGCCGATCAGCCACGTCCTCTTCAAGTCGGGCGAGATCCAGGACGTGGCGCGGATCGTCCGGCGCGCCCACGAGCACGGCGCTCACGTGGTGCTCGACGCCTACCAGTCCGCCGGGATCGTCCCGCTCGACGTCCAGGCGCTCGGCGTCGACTTCGCCGTCGGCGGCTCCGTCAAGTGGCTGTGCGGCGGCCCCGGCAACGGCTGGCTCTACGTTCGGCCCGATCTCGCCGAGGAGCTCCACCCCACGTTCACGGGCTGGCAGGCCCACGAGTCGCCGTTCGCGTTCGAGGAGGAGATGCGCTACGCGGCCGGCGGCGCGCGGTTCCTCACCGGCACGCCGAACGTCCCCGCGCACTACGCGGCGACGGCCGGGTACGACCTGATCGAGGAGATCGGCGTCGACCGGATCCGCGAGAACTCGCTCCGCCAGACCGAGCTCCTGATCGTCCTCGCCGAGGCGGCGGGGTTCGAGATCCGGAGCCCGCGCGCCCCCGAGCGGCGAGGCGGCACCGTCACGATCCACGTCCCGGACTTCCCTGCCGTGCACGCCGAGCTGACCGAGCGCCAGATCCTCTGCGACTTCAGGCCGGACGCGGGCATCCGGATCGGCCCGCACTACTTCACCTCCGACGACGAGCTGCGGCACGTCGTCGACCAGATCGCGGAGATCGTCGAGACCGGTGCCCACGAGCGGCACCTCGGCGTCGCCGCGCGGCACTAGCCGCCCGCGCGGCAGACGGCAATAGAGTTGCGCTCGTGAAGGGCTCGATGCCGTCCAGCCTCGAGATCGCGCAGGCCGCCGTCCTGCAGCCGATCGACGAGCTCGCCGCCGCGACGGGGCTCTCCCCCGACGAGGTCGAGCCGTACGGCCGCACGAAGGCCAAGATCGACCTTTCGGTGCTCGACCGACTCGCCTCGACCGCAGACGGGAAGCTGATCTGCGTGACGGCGGTGACGCCGACGAAGGCCGGCGAGGGCAAGACGACGACGTCTGTCGCGCTGACGCAGGGGCTCGGCTACACGGGCCGAGCTCCGGTGCTCTGCCTGCGCGAGGCATCTGTCGGGCCCGTGTTCGGGATCAAGGGCGGCGCCGCCGGCGGCGGCTACGCGCAGGTCGTGCCGATGGAGGACCTGAATCTCCACTTCACCGGCGACATCCACGCCATCGGCGCCGCGAACAACCTGCTGGCGGCGATCCTCGAGGCGCACCTGCTGCACGGCAACGCGCTCTCGATCGATCCGCTCTCGATCGGCTGGCGGCGTTGCGTCGACATCAACGACCGGGCGCTCCGCAACGTCGCGATCGGGCTCGGCGGCCGCGCGAACGGCTACGTGCGGGAGAGCGGGTTCGACATCACGGCAGCCTCGGAGGTGATGGCGATCGTGGCCGTCGCACGCGACCTGCAGGATCTCCGCGCAGCGGCTCGGCGCGATCACGGTCGCCTACTCGTACGAGGGCGAGCCCGTGCTCGCCGAGCAGCTCGGCGCCGCGGGCGCGATGGCCGTCCTCCTCAAGGACGCGCTGAAGCCGAACCTCGTCCAGACGCTCGAGGGGCAGCCGGCGCTCGTGCACTGCGGCCCCTTCGCGAACATCGCGCACGGCAACAACTCGCTCGTCGCCGACCGCGTCGCCCTGAAGCTCGGCGACTACGTCGTCACGGAGTCGGGCTTCGGGTCGGACATGGGGATGGAGAAGTTCCTCAACATCGTGTGCCGTGCCGGGGGCCTGTCCCCGAGCGCGGTCGTGCTCGTCGCGACTGCTCGCGCGCTGAAGCACCACGGCGGCGACGCCGACGGCGGCCTGGACGCGATCGAGCAGGGCTCGGCGAACCTCGAGCGGCATCTGGGAATCGTCCGCGGCTTCGGCCTGAAGGCGGTCGTCGCGGTCAACCGCTTCCCCGGCGACACGGACGAGGAGGTGGCGCTCGTCCGCCGGCTCGCACTCGAGTACGGCGCGCACGGCGCCGAGCTGAACGAGGGCTTCGAGCGCGGCGGCGCGGGCGCGGCCGAGCTCGCGGAGGCAGTCGCGGACGCCGCCGACCAGCCGAACGAGTTCTCGTTCACCTACCCGCACGACGCGCCGATCGACGAGAAGATCCGGGCGATCGCGCGGCGACGTCTACGGCGCCGGCGGCGTCGTCTTCCTCCAGACGGCGCGCGACAAGATCAAGCTGTACACCGAGAGCGGGCTCGACCGCGTGCCGATCTGCATGGCCAAGACGCACCTGTCGCTCTCGCACGACCCCGAGCTCCTGAACGCGCCGACCGGCTTCGAGGTGACCGTCCGCGACCTGCGCGCCTACACCGGCGCGGGTTGGATCGTGGCGCTCTGCGGGACGATGCAGACGATGCCGGGCCTCGGCGTCCGGCCCGCCGCGTTCGACGTCGACATCGACGAAAACGGTCGGACGGTTGGCCTCTTCTGAGCGCCGGCCGTTCCTCGACCTCTCGCTGAAGGAGTTCCTCGACGCGGTGCCTGCCCGCACGCCGGCGCCCGGCGGCGGGGCGGTGGCGGCGATCGCGACCTCGCTCGCGGCGGGGCTGACGGCGATGGCGGCCCGGTTCGCGCCGGAGGACTGGGAGCGCCGCGCGCAGGTCGTCGGCCGGGCGGAGGAGCTGCGCGCGCGGGTCGAGCCGCTCGCGGACGCGGATGCCGACGCCTACGGCGCGTACATGGCCTCGCCCTCGGCGGAGGCGACCGAGCGGATCATCGAGATCCCGCTCGAGATCACGGAGATCGCGGCCGAGACCGCCGAGCTCGCGCACCTCGTGGCCCGCGACGGCAACCCGACGGTCAGCGGCGACGCCGCCGCCGGCGCGCAGCTCGCGGCCGCTGCCGCGGCGATCGGGCGCGAACCTCGTGCGTCTGAACGCGCCGCCGCCGAGAGGCCGCGGGCCGAGCGCGCGCGGCGGAGCTCGCGACGCAAGCCGCGGCGAGCGCGCCGCAGGCCGTCACAGCCGTCGACTAGCCCGACGACGCCGTCTCGTCGTGCGGCGCTCCGACCGGCTTCGACTCGGGCGAGCCGCGCTGCCGCAGGTAGATCGTGAAGACGGCCATCGTGCCGACGGCGAGGAACTCCGACTGCCAGTTCTGCAGCGTCCGCTCCCAGAAGTCGGCCCCCAGCACGTACTCACCCCAGGACACGACCGACTGCGCCGTGCTCGAGCTGCTCCTCGTTGAACTGCCGCCAGTTGCCGAGCGACTGCGCGAACCACGTGAGCAGGAAGATCGTCGACATCGCCAGCACGAGCGAGTTCTCGTAGATCCAGCCACGGACGCCCCGAACCCTGGCCCACGCCGGTGCCTTCGCCGGCGCGAAGCCGCCGACCCGCTGCCGCTGGTCCGACTCGCGGCCCGTCTGGTCGAGCTCCTTCGACTCGTTCGACCCCTTCTGGACGAGCCAGACCGTGACGAGGATGAACAGCGTGAACTGGAGGAACTCCGACTGCCAGTTCTCCATCACCGCCCCGCCGAAGTCGGCGGACAGCACGTAGCGCCACCAGGAGTACGGCTCCGCGCCGTGAGCGGCCTGCTCGGCGTTGAACGCATGCTGCCCGGCGAACGACTGCCCAACGATCGTCAGCGACGAAGATCGCTCCGAAGAACAGCGAGAGGCCGTTCTCCCGGACGAACGCCCTCATCGTCCCGCGAGCCCGACGGCCAGCCCGAGCGTGATCCCGGCCGCGATGATCAGCCAGTACAGCCAGAACATCGTTCGCACACGGCGAGACGTCCCCGCGTCGACGGGCGTGCAAACGGAAGCCGCGAGCGGCGCTAGCCGGAGGCGGGCGTCGAGCGCGCCATCCACACGAGCGGGCCGATCAGGCCTGCGAACGGGACGAGAACGATGAGCGCTGCGAGCACGGATTGCATGGGTTCACCGTATGACCGCGTGTTCCTGCTCCGCGTCGGGCGTCAGGACGATTCGTGCTCGTCCGCCAGAACGAGCTCCCGCAGCCGCTCGGCCGACCGCGGCGCCGACGGCTCATCCTCGTGGCGGAAGTAGGCGTACACGTCGACGCCGCGCTCGAGGAGTGGCCGGATGCGCGCCGCGAGCTCGCGCAGGTCGCCGTCGTCGTACGGCGGCTCCCGGAAGCGGAGATACCGGAACGGCGCCTGCGCGTCCCAGTCGTCGACCCGCACGGCGGGTGCGACGTCGACGCCGTGCCAGCTCTCGTCCCGGCAGTCGAGCGCGAGCTGCAGCTCCGTCGATCCGAGCAGCAGCGCGAGCAGCCCGTCGTCGCGAGGGCTCTCGAGCACGACGCGCACCGGTCCGAGCCGCTCGCCGAGCCGTCGGACGCGCTCCTCGAACGTCGCCAGCGACCGGACGAAGCGCTGCGGCAGCTTCGGGGCGAAGCGGAAGCCCGCAGCGGTCTGCTCGCCCCAGCGCGAGAACTGCTCCTCCGACGGCAGCCGGTAGCCGGTCGTGTTGAGCTCGACGGTCGGAAACCGGGCGGCGTAGAAGGCGAGGAACTCCTCGTTCCGGAGCCCGGCCGGGTAGAAGTCGGGGCGCCAGGAGGGATAGGACCAGCCCGACGTCCCGATGTAGAGACTTCCGTTGCCGTCCGGGGTCCGCTCTACCCTCGTTCCCGTGGCGGTCACGACCGAAGTGATACCCGACGACGCGACAACTCCGAACGACGCGATCGCAGTCCTCGACCACGGCTTCGTCCGGCTGGACGCGGCGATGGCCGACGACCTCTCCGTCGTCAACGGCGCCCGTGTCAGCTTCGCGCGGCGGCGGGAGGAGCTGGACGAGGCCGACGAGGGGCTGATCCGGTTCCTGATGCGGGATCGGCACGGCACGCCCTTCGAGCACAACGCCTTCCGGTTTCACATCCGCTGCCCGATCTTCGTCGCGCGCGAGTGGTTCCGGCACCGGATCGGCTCGTTCAACGAGTTCTCGATGCGCTACGCGAAGGCGACGGACGACTTCTACCTCCCCGCCCTCGAGGACGTCCGCTCGCAGGTCGGCAAGCCGGGCTCGTACTCCTTCGAGCCCGTCGACGAGGAGCTGGCCGAGCACACGCGCGAGGAGCTCAAGGCGCTCTACGACGCGGCGTATGCGACGTACACGCGGCTCGTCGAGCAGGGCGTCGCGCGCGAGCTGGCGCGATCGGTGCTCCCCGTGGGCGCCTACACCGAGTTCTACTGGACGGTGAACGCACGGGCCCTGATGAACTTCGTCTCGCTGCGGGCCTCCGAGACGGCACAGCGGGAGATCCGACGCTATGCCGAGGCGTGCGAGCGGTTCCTCGCCGAGCACATGCCGATCACGTACGACGCGTTCGTGGCGAACGACCGCAATGCCCCCTAGCGAAGTAGCAGCGTGGAGGCGATCACCGGCATCGGCGGCGTCTTCTTCCGTGCGAAGGATCCCGTCGCGCTCGCCGCCTGGTACGCCGAGAACCTCGGCATCGCGATCGAGGAGGAGGGCGCGACCTACTCGACGCTCGCGGCCGCCGCGGGCGACATGACCGTCTGGTCGACGTTCGCGGCCGACACCGATTACTTCGGCCGCCGCGAGCAGCAGGCGATGATCAACTACCGCGTGCGCGACCTCGACGCCATGCTCGCGCAGCTTCGCGAGGCGGGGGCCGAGGTCGACGAGCGCGTCGAGGAGCAGCCGTACGGCCGTTTCGGCTGGGCGGCCGATCCCGAGGGCAACCGCTTCGAGCTCTGGCAGCCGGCGCTGACGCCTCAGGTCGCGCTGAGCGAGCGGCGTCCTCGTCGCGATCGCCGCGGCGCGTCACGATCCAGCCGTCGTAGCCACGGAGCTTGTAGGGCACGCTCAGCCGGACCGTCGTCTCGTCCGCGTCGACCGTGAACCGGCCGCAGGAGGCGATCGGCTCGCCGTCCTTCGTCAGCCAGAGCTCGTACCAGTCCTCGCTGCCGGCGGTCGGCTCGAGGCCGCTGACGTGCACGTCCATCGGCCAGTTCCCTGCCTCGTCCGCCTCGAGGAGGTCGATCGAGGCCGAGGCCCCGCGCGCCTCGCCGACGCCGCTCATCGGGATCGTCCTGACGACCTCCGGGTCGCCGCCGGTCCCGAGGAGGTACCCACCTGCGAAGGTCGCGAGGAGCAGCGCGGCGGCGATCAGCGCGGGCACCCAGCGACGGCGGCGCGGCCGCAGGCGCGACACCGTCGGCCGGACGGAGCCGGCGAGGGACGTCGGGAGGCGCAGGCACCTCGAGCAGCAGCTCGTGCACGTCGCGGAGTCGCGCGTACTCCTCTGCGGAGAGACCCTCGGGCCCGCCGATCAGGTCGTCGAGCTGCTTCACCGCAGCTCTCCTGCGAGCAGGTCGGCCAGCCGCGCGAGCCCGGTCCGAGTCCGCGTCTTCACCGTGCCGAGCGGGACCCGCAGGCGCTCGGCGATCTCGCTCTGAGACAGCTCGCTCCAGTACGCGAGCTCGATCACGTGCCGCTCGTGCTCCGGGAGCTCCTCGATCGCCCGGTGCACGCGCCAGGCGAGCCACGAGATCTCCGCGCGCTCGTCCGGGCCGGCCCCGGCGGCCGGTTCGTCGTCCGGGGTCTCGACCGGCGGCTCCGGCCGGCGCCGGGCGCCGTCCACGATCGCGTTGCGGGCGACCGTGTAGAGCCATGCGGCCCCGGTGCCGCGCGCGGGGTCGTACGAGCGCGCCGAGCGCCAGACGGCCGCGAACGCGTCCTGGGCGGCGTCCTCGGCGCGGCCGCGGTCGCCGAGCCGTCGGAGGGCGAGCCCGAGCACCGGCCGCGTGTAGCGTCGGTAGAGCTCGTCGAAGGCGTCGCGGTCCCCGGCGCCGACGCGTTCGAGCAGCTCCCCGTCCGTCACCTCACGGTTCGTCACGTCGCTGATGCTGGCGACTCGGGGCGCCGCAGGCAAGACGGGGCGGCCGTGGTTCAGCACCGCCTCCATGTACTCGGATTACGCAACGAGACCCCTTCCGGATTGCAGGCTCCGCCCGCCGTCGACGACGAGCGAGGCGCCCGTGACGAACTCCGCTCCCCAGAGATACACGATTGCCGCCCCGATGTCGCCGGGGGAGCCGACCCGGCCGAGAAGCGTCTCGGCGGCGCGTCGCCTCGATCTCGTCCGGGCCGACCGCGACCGGTCCCGGCGCGACGCCGCAGACCCGGACCTCCGGCGCGAGCGCCCGGGCAAGCACCCGGGTCAGCATCGCCTGCGCCGCCTTCGCGGCGCAGTGCGCGGCGAACGACGGCCACGGCTGGTAGGACGCGACGTCCTCGACCATCACGACGAGGCCGTTCCGTCTCGCGGAGATGTGGTGCCGCGGCCTGCGTGACGAAGAAGCTGCCCTTGACGGTGACGTCGATCGCCGCGTCGACGTCCGACTCCGTCACCTCCTCGAACGGCTTCGCCGCGAACCCGGCGCGCCGCCGCGTTGACGACGACGTCGAGCCCTCCGAGCTCGGCGACCGCGCGCTCGACGAGAGCCCGCGCGGCACCCGCAGCGGCGAGGTCGCCGTCGCGGCTCCCGGCGGCGAGAACGTGCCACCCCTCGGCCTCGAGCGTCGCGACGACGCCGGTGCCGAGCTTGCCCGTGCCGCCGGTGACGAGCGCCCGGACTGCGCCCGCGCGGCTCAGCGTGCCTGCTCGAACCGCTTCGCCACCGCGTCCCAGTTGACGACGTTCCACCACGCGGCGAGGTAGTCGGGGCGGCGGTTCTGGTAGTTGAGGTAGTAGGCGTGCTCCCAGACGTCGATGCCGAGGATGCGGCGTCTTCCCCTCCATCAGCGGCGAGTCCTGGTTCGGCGTCGACAGGACCGAGAGCGAGCCGCCGTCGGCGACGACCCATGTCCAGCCGCTGCCGAAGCGCTTGACGCCGGCGTCGTTCACCTGCTCCTTGAGCGCGTCCGACGCCGCCGAGGCTCGTGACCGCCTCGCCGAGCGCGCCGCTCGGCTCGCCGCCGCCATTCGGGCCCATGATCTCCCAGAAGAACGAGTGGTTCGCATGTCCGCCGGCGTTGTTGCGCACGGCCGTGCGCTTGTCCTCGGGCAGCGCGTCGAGGTTGGCCAGGATCTCCTCCACGGGCCGGTCGGCCCACTCGGTCCCCTCGAGCGCCTTGTTCGCGTTGTCCACGTACGCCTGATGGTGCTTGCCGTGGTGGATCTCCATCGTGCGTGCGTCGATCGTCGGCTCGAGTGCCGCGTGGTCGTAGGGCAGGTCGGGAAGGGTCAGAGGCATGGCACGCTCCTTGTCCGAGGGGATCGGGAGGAAGGATATGCTCCGCGCCGTCCTGCCGATCGTGCGTCGTGAGTGGAGGTGTGCATGTCGAGTTACGAGGAGATCAGGCCGCGTGAGCTGAAGCCGGCGCTCTTGGAGCTCGACGGCATCTCGCGGACGTCGGTCGAGGCCCACTACAAGCTGTACCAGGGCTACGTGGGCAAGCGGAACGAGATCCTCGGCAAGCTCGCCGCCGCCGATCCGGGCTCGGCCAATCAGGTCTTCTCGGACTTCCGTGCGCTCAAGGTGGAGCTCTCGTTCGCCGTCGGCGGGATCAAGAACCACGAGGTCTACTTCGAGCACCTCGGCGGCGACGGCGGCGATCCCGCGGGGCCGTTCGCCAACCTCGTCAAGCGGGACTTCGGCTCGGCCGAGTCGTGGCGAACCGACCTCAAGGCGACGGGCATGGCCGGCCGCGGGTGGGCCTGGACGGCGTACGACTGGGACGAGGGCCGCCTCTTCAACTACGCCGGCGACTCGCAGAACACCTACGCGATCTGGAACGCGACGCCGCTCGTCGCGCTCGACGTCTACGAGCACGCCTACTTCCTGGACTTCCAGACGGATCGAGGCGCCTACATCGACGCCTTCTTCGCGAATCTCGACTGGGACGTCGTGAACGACTGGGTCTCGAAGTACGAGATCCCTCTCAAGTAAGGGAATACGCATGACTCCTGCCCTGGTCGTCCTGGGCGCGTACCTCCTCGGTTCGATGCCGTTCGGGTACTGGCTCGTGCTCCTCTTCAAGCACGAGGACATCCGGCAGGTGGGCAGCGGCAACATCGGCGCGACGAACGTCTGGCGCACGTACGGCAAGGCCTACGGCGTGCCGATCGTCCTGCTCGACGTGGCGAAGGGCTTCGTGCCGGCGCTCGTCGGGACGCTCGTGGCGAACGAGCTCGTCGGAGCGCTCGCCGGCGGTGCGGCGATGCTCGGCCACTGGCGGCCGCTCTTCCTCCGCTTCCAGAAGGGCGGCAAGACGGTCGCGACCGGCGGCGGCGCGCTGGTCGGGCTGGCGCCGGTGGTGGGGCTGATCGGCCTCGTGCTCTGGGTCGCGCTCTTCGTCGCCACCCGGTACGCGTCGGTCGCGTCGATGGTGACCGCGGTGGCGCTCCCCTTCATCGCGCTCGCCCTCGGCGAGCCGTGGCCGGTGGTGGTGTTCGTCTCGCTCGCGGCCGTCGCGATCCTCCTCCTGCACCGGGCGAACATCGCGCGCCTCCGGTCCGGCACCGAGAGCCGCTTCCGGTTGCGCCGCTCTAAAGCGTCAGGCGGAGCGCAGCCACTCGGCGAGTGACGTGTGGCGAGGCGCCGGTACGCCTGACTCGAGCTCGCCGCGGAGCTCGCCGACGGTGCCCTCGCGCTCGGCGAGGACGTCGTGGGTGTGGATGGTCTCGAAGTTGACCTGACGCGCGAGGAGGAAGTCGGCGTCGGCGAGCTCCGAGAGCACGTCTAGCGCGCCCTTCAACGAGAGCCGTACCGAGTCCTCGACGAAGCGCGGCTGCAGGTGCGCGTGCTCGACGACGAACAGCTCGTCGGGCCGTTTGAGCAGCTCGTAGACCGGCGCGCTCATCGAGCCCTCGACGATCCCGACGAGGTCGTTCGCGTCGAGCTGCCGCTCCGTGCCCACGAGGAGCGTGCCGAGGCCGCGCTGGTTGTGCGTCGCGAGCGGGACGAGCTCGAGGATCCGCTCGACGTCCTCGTAGCCGGCCTCCGCGAGCCGCTCCGCGGCTCGCCCGCGGACGAGGCCCTGGGCGCACGGGCACGCGTTGATGCCGTGCGCCTCGACGCCCACGACGCGCCGGACGGCCGACGCCGAGGCAGCCGCGATGCCGACGAGGGAGACCATCTCCTGGGTCGGCAGCCCGCTCACCGGCGTCCGGCGCCGGACGGGCCACTTCGCGGTGATCCGAGCCTCGGCGCGAAGCGCGCTCTGCCGCTCGACGATGTGCCGCGCGATGTGCTCGGCGAGGGTCTCCACGTGGAGCGCCTCGGCGCCGACGACCGCGTCGATGGCTTCCTCGAAGAGCTCCGGGAAGCGCGACATGTGGACGCCCTTCTGGGCTCGGTCGAGGTCGACCGTGCACTCGATCTCCGCCGCCATCACCGTCTCGCGACCCTCGTGCCGGACGCGGACCGCCTTCGACACGCCCGTCACACCCGCGCGGGAGAGCGAGAGCCGGACTGCGGGCGCCGACGCCTGCAGATCCTGGCCGAGCACGTCCGTCGATTCGGCCATCCGGTTACGCTAGCAACCGGCTGTCACACCAACAGATGTGGCACCTACAGACTGAATGGCCGTCGACTTCCCTCGCCTCGTCTTCGCTCGCGTGCCACGACCTCCGCACGCCGCTCGCGACCATGCAGGGATTCGCGAAGACGCTGCTCCGCCGGGACGACCTCGACGAGACGACCGGCGGGTGGCTCGGGATGATCGAGACGGCGGGAGAGGAGCTGGTCGCGCTGATCGAGCTGCTGTCGGTCGCTGCACGGATCGAGGCCGGCCGCTACGACCCAGTCGTTCGTGAGGCGGACTCGCTCGACCTCGCCCAGGCGGGCATCCCGGCCGCGACCGGCACGGGCGCGGCCGTGAACGTCGATCCGGCCGTGGTCGAGCGCTCGCTCGCCGCCCTCGCAGAGTGCGCCCGCCGCCACGGCGGTGTCGACGTGACGGTGACGGTCGAGGGCGCGCGGATCGGGATCGAGCCGGTGGCGCCGAACGTCGCGCCGATCGTCCTCGGCGAGGAGCTCAAGGACCTCGGTGCCGCGGTGGCCGTACGCGTCGTGCGGGCGCTCTGGGCGGCAGCGGTCGAGCACGACGGCGAGCGCGTCGTCGTCACGCTGCCGGCCGCATAGTCGCGCCGCGGAGCCGGAGCATCGCCCACACGCCGAGCGCCGGCCCTGCCGCGAGGAACGCCCAGGCGCCCCGCCAGCCGGCCGCGTCCTCGAGGTAGGGCAGCAGCCAGATCGTGCCGACGGTGAGCGTGAAGCCGACCGCGAGCTGCAGCGTCAGCGCCGTCCCGACGTAGGCCTGGTCGGCGTGCTCGGTCACGAGCGTCGAGAACTGCGCCGAGTCCGCGACGACCGTGAAGCCCCAGACGAGCCCGATCGCCAGCGCGAGCCAGGCCGGCCCGAGCGCGATCGTCAGCGCGCAGAGCCCGGACACGACCATGCAGACCGCCGTCGTCTCCGGCCTGCCGAAGCGGTCGCCCGCCAGTCCGCCCGCGACACACCCGAGCGCGCCCGCCCCGATCACGGCGAAGGTCGCGTACGCGGCTGTCGTCGTGCTCGCGAAGAGCTCGTCCGCGGCGAAAACGAGGAACCAGGCCCACATCGCGTAGAGCTCCCACATGTGGCCGAAGTAGCCGAGGGAGGCGAGCCGGACGCCGCGGTTCCGGAAGACGAGACCGGCCTGCCGGACGTCGAACACCGCGGGCGGGAAGGCGAACGGGCCTTCCCGCACGGCTGCGAGCACGAGGACGCCGCCGGCCGCGGTCATGACGCTCGTCGCGACGATCACGAGCGGCCAGTCGACGCCGCCGAGGCCGTTGACGAGGTGGGGAGCCGCGGACCCGAGCGTCAGTGCGCCGACGAGGACGCCGAGCGCCGTACCGCGACCGCGCCGGAACCACGTCGCGATCAGCTTCAGCGCGGGCGGGTAGACGGCGGCGAGGAAGAAGCCGGTGAGGAACCGCAGCGGGATCGCGCCGGCGGCTCCCGACACCGCGAGCAGGCCGAGGTTCGCGGCCGCCGCCCCGAGCGCTCCCGCCGCGACGACGAGCCGGGCGCTGACGACGTCCGCGAGGTTGAGGAGTGCCGACAGCACCGCGCCGCAGACGAAGCCGAGCTGCACCGCGATCGTCAGCCACGCGGCGCTCGTGTCGCCGAGGCCCCACTCCGTCCGGAGCTGCGGCACGACCGCGGAGGCCGAGAACCACGTCGACATCCCGAGGACGAGCGCCGCCGCGAGAATCGCGAGCGCCCTCGCCGGCTCAGAGCGGCTCGGTCCAGACGAGCGCGCTGCCATCGAGCACGACCGTTCCCTCCTGGTTCGAGATCGTCGTGCGCAGCCGCGTGATCGGCTTGTCGGCTCGCACCTCCAGCACCTCGACCTCGGCCGTGATCTCGTCGCCGGGGCGCACCGGCGCCTTGAAGCTCCAGTCCACGTGCAGGAACACGCTGCCGGGGCCGGGCAGATCCTCGGCCACCACCGCGTTCAACAGCCCGAGGTGACGCCGCCCTGGACGACGATGCCGCCGAAGCGGGTGCGCGCCGCCGCGTCGTCGTCGTAGTGAAGTGGGTTGCGATCGCCGGTGAGCTGCGTGAAGAGCTCGATGTCGCGGCTCGTGACGCTGCGGCTGCGTCGGGCGATATCACCGACGACGGGCACGGCCGTAGCAAACCACGTCGCGAGGAGGGTTTGGCGAAGTGGCGCTGAGACGAGCGCCACTCCGCCAAACCCTCCTAGCGGAGCAGCCGCGAGAGCCGACGGTCCTTCAGGACGCGTCCGCCGGTCTGGCAGGCGGGACAGTAGAAGACGGTGTGCTCCTCGTAGTCGACCCGCTCGATCGGGCCGCCGCTGTCGGCGTCGTGCCCGTGCGGGCAGGGCTCGCCGAGCCGTCGGTGGACGAGGTACACGTCCTTGTCGCCCTTGCCAAGGAGCCGGAGCTCGAGCGCCCGCTCGAGGTCCTCGTGGATGGCGGCGGCGAGGCGGTCGACCTGCTCGTCGTCGAGCTGGGTCGAGAGCGCGAACGGCGACAGGCCCGCACGCCAGAGGATCTCGTTCGCGTGTGCGCGCCCGATGCCGGCGAGTGCGCGCTGGTCGCGCAGGAGCGGGTGCAGCCGGCGGTTGTCGGCGTTCAGGATCTCGCGCAGCCGAGCCGCGTCCACGTCGAGCGCGTCGGGGCCGAGGTGCGCCAGCTCGGCCTCGGTCGTCGCCGGGGTCTCGAGCCAGACCCCTGCGCGCTTCTTCGGCCCCGACTCCGTGAGCACGAGCTCGCTGCCGTCCTCGAACGCGAGCCGGAAGGCCGGCGACTTCGGGCCCTTCGCGCCGGCGCGCAGATGCCGCAGCCGGCCCGCGCTCATCAGGTGGATGCGCAGAACGAGCTCCCCGTCCTCCGTCGGGAAGAGGAGGTGCTTGCCCCGCCGTCGCGCGCCCGCAAGACGCTCGCCCTCGAGCGAGGCCAGCGGCGGGTCGAACGTCTTCAGAGTCGCGATGTGCGCAGGCCCGGCGCGCAGCACCGGCGTCGCCGAGACAGGGCCGTCGAGCTCCCGTATCCACGCCTCGATCTCCGGGAGCTCAGGCATCGGCCTCGAGCGCCGGCACGCCATGGATGGCGCGGAACGGGGAGAACACGAGCCAGAGGAAGCAGAAGCTCGCTCCGACCGCCCCGACGACGAGCGTCTCGCGCAGGCCGATCGACGTGGCGAGCACGCCGCCGATGACGGAGCCGATCGGGATCGTGCCCCAGACGACGAAGCGGCGCGAGGCGGTCATGCGGCCGAGGATCCGGTCGGGAACCACGGACTGGACGTAGCTGATCCCGGTCACGTTGTAAAGCACGATCGCAAACGCCTCCACCGTCAGCGGTGCGAGCAGCAGCGGCACCGGCTGCTCGGCGGATGCGAATGGGATCACGAGCAGCGGCACGCCCGACAGGAATCCCGCCAGGATCAGGGTCGGGCCGACGCCGAGCGCGCGGGCGATCCGTCCGGCCGTGAGCGCGGCCACGACCGAGCCGACGTTCGAGATCGCGAAGATGAGGCCGATCTCGGCCGCCGAGAGCCCGAGCGACCGCACTGCGTACACGATCAGCACGGCGAAGACGATCGCCTGGAAGAGGTTGATCGACGCCACGTACCCCGTGAAGCTCCGCCAGCGTGGGTCGCCGAAGAGGTAGCGGAGCCCCTCCCAGAGCTCGGTCCGCAGCGACCGCTCCTCGGCGCGCGCGGGCGGCGGCTCGACGGTGCGGATGCGCTGCAGGAAGAGCGCCGAGGCGAGGAAGCTGAGCGGCGTCGACCGCGACCGCGTACGGCGCGGTCAGCGCCGAGACGAGGATCCCGCCGAGGCCGGGACCTGCGATCTGGGCGGCGGAGCGCGAGAGCTCGAGCTTCGAGTTGCCCTCGACCAGCTGTCCGCGCCCGATCAGCGAGGGCAGGTACGACTGGTAGGCGACGTCGAAGGCGACCGTCAGCGCCCCGACGACGAAGCCGACCGCGTACAGCTGCCAGATCGTGAGCCAGTCGAGCACGGCGGCGACCGGGATCGAGGCGAGGGCGGCGGCGCGCACGACGTCGCTGAGCACGAGGATCGGCCGCCGCCGCAGCCGGTCGACCCAGACGCCTGCGGGGAGCGAGAAGAGCAGGAACGGCAGGAAGTCGAACGCCGTCAGCAGCGAGACCTCGAAGGCGCTCGCGTCCAGCTCGAGGATGGCGACGAGCGGGAGCGCGATCAGTGAGATCTGCGTGCCGACCTGGCTGATCGTCTCGCCGGCCCACAGGTTCAGGAAGTCACGGTGGCCCCAGAGCGCACCTCCACGTCTCAGGTTCATGCAGAGCTCTGTTCGACGCGTCCCACCCGGCGCATTCTGTCCGGATCGGGCCGGACGAACCCTGCGCGGCGCTACTGCTCGACCGGCGCTGCGGGCGCGGCTGCCGGCGCCGGCTGCCACGAGCCCTCCCGCCGCCTCGGCCTCCGAGGGCAGCGGCTCCTCGACCTGCGTCGGCATCTCCCGAAGCTTCGGCACCGGCGAGAAGAGGATCGGCAGGAAGGTGAAGAACGCGCCGATCGCCGCCACCGAGATCGCGGGTCGGAGGCCGATCCAGGTCCCGAGCGCGCCGCCCAGGAGCGCGCCGAGCGGCATCGTGCCCCAGACGAGGAAGCGGATGACCGCGTTCATCCGGCCCTGCATCCGCTCCGGGCAGATCGCCTGCCGGAAGCTGAGCTGGGTGATGTTGTACGCGACGGCGCCGAAGCCGCCGATCGCGGCTGACGCGGCCAGGAGCACGACCGCTGTCTCGGGCGTCGCCAACGGCAGGAGCACCATGGCGCCCGAGAACACCATCGACATCGTCAGGATCGTCGGCCCGACGCCGAGCCGGCCGGAGATGCGGCTCGTCGTGACGGCGGCGACCAGCGCACCGATGTTCCCGATCGAGAACGCGATGCCGAGCCACGCCGCCGACATCTCGAGCTCGCGGACGGCGTAGACGACGAGCAGCGCTCCGCCCATGCTCCAGAAGAAGTTCGACGTGCCGGTGCAGATCGAGATCGGTCGGAGGTAGCGGTTGCCGATCACGAAGCGGAGCCCCTCGCGCGCGTCGGCGAGCATGCTCGGCCGCTCGACGCCCTCCTCGCGCTTGGGCGGCGTCTCCTGCTTCCGGATCGCAAAGAGGAAGACGGCCGAGACCGCGAAGCTGATCGCGTCGAGGAACATCGCGAAGGGCGCTCCGAAGATGCCGATCAGGCCGCCCGCCGTACCTGGGCCTGCCAGCTGCGAGGTCGAGCGGCTGATCTCGAGCTTCGAGTTGCCGTCGACGAGCTGCTCGCGCTCCACGAGCGAGGGGAGATATGACTGGTACGCCACGTCGAAGAAGACCGTGCAGATCCCGACGAGGAAGGCGACCACGTAGAGCTGTCCGAGCGTGAGCGCGTCGAAGACGTACGCGAGCGGGATCGTGCCGAGCAGCGCCGCTCGGCCGAGGTCGCCGATGACGAGGATCGGCCGGCGCGGCAGCCGGTCGACCCAGACGCCGGCGGGGATCGCGAAGAGGATGAAGGGCAGGAACTCGACGACGAAGAGCGCCGACACCGCGAACGCGCTCGCGTCGAGGAGCAGCACGGCCACGAGCGGCAGCGCCAGCGCCGTGAACTGCGAGCCGAAGACGCTGATCGTCTCGGCGGTCCACAGCTTGAGGAAGTCGGCGTGGCGCCACAGCCCCCCGGCCGGCCAGAGGCGGCGCATCAGCCTGCCACCCGGTAGAGGGCGAGCGCGACGCTCCAGAACTCTCCCTCGGCCGCCTCGGCCGCCCGGACGTCCTTGACGAGCCGGTCGAGCCGCCGGTTGAAGCGCTTCGCGGCGGCCGCGTCCAGCCGCACACGCAGCAGTGCGTGCATCCCGACCTCCGCCGTCACCGCGAGCTCGGCAGCCGCGACGCGGAGCGTCACCGCACCGACGCCGAAGACGAGCTCGTCGTCACGCTCGTCCGTGCTCTTGAGCAGGAAGAGCCGGGCGACCCGGCCGTAGTACTTCTCCGTCACGGCGCGAACCCGGCGCGTGCGCACGACGCGGACGAGGCCGGCTCGCTCGAGCACCTTGAGGTGGTGCCCGACCGTCCCCTTCGGCATGTCGAGCAGCTTCGCGAGCTCGCTTGCCGAAGCAGCGCGCACGCGTAGGAGGCCGACGATACGGCCGCGCACCTCGTCGCCGAGGGCGCGCAGCTGCGCGGTTTCCGAGACGACGAGTGTGTCCGCGGCTTCGTAGTCCAGTACGGGCGAATGGGCCAACTTTCCCGACCATACGGGCGATCCCGCCCATTGTCAAACGTCCAGCTCTCGTAGACTCGCGCCGTGGATGCGATCGAGGTGACAGTCCGTCGCGGCGGCGTTCGAGGAGTCGCGCCACCGCGTTCACGCCGTCGCCGTGCAGGACGGTGCGGTCGTCGTGGAGGCCGGCGATCCGGGAGCTGGTCGCCTTCCTCCGCTCCTCCGCGAAGCCGTTTCAGGCGCTCCCGCTCGTTCAGGCCCGCGACGACCTCACGAGCGAGGAGATCGCGATCGCGTCGGCCTCGCATCTCGCCTTGCCCGAGCAGCTCGCCGCCGTGCGCTCGCTCCTCGCGAAGGCGCCCGCGACCGAGGACGAGCTCGAGTGCGGGCCGGAACCGACGCGCCTCGAGCACAACTGCTCCGGCAAGCACGCCGGCATGCTCGCCGTCTGCCGTGCTCACGGCTGGGAGTCGGGTGGCTACCGGCTGGAGGAGCACCCGGTGCAGCGCGCCTGCCGGTCCGAGCTCGCCGCGGCCGCGGGACTGGCCTCCGACGAGCTGCCCGTGGCAGTCGACGGCTGCGGCGTGCCCACCTGGGCGATGTCGCTGCGGTGCATGGCGCGCGCGTTCGCGCACCTCGAGGAGCTCGAGGGCGGCGACGTCGTCGCTGCCGCGATGCGCGCGCACCCGGAGCTGATTCGAGGCCCGCGGGCGGCCGACACGATGCTCATGCGCGAGCTCGACGGGTGGAGCGCGAAGGGCGGCGCCGAGGGGCTGCTCTGCGCAGCCGGGCCGGCCGGGCTCGGCGTCGCCGTCAAGGTCGAGGACGGCGCCACACGTGCGACGCGCCCCGCGGCGGCGGAGCTACTGCGCCGGCTCGGGATCGAGACCGGCGACCTCGGTGTTGTCCCGCTGGAGAACTCGCGCGGCGAGCTCGTCGGGGAGATCGTCGCCGAGCGGTAGCGAAGTGGCGAAAATCCATCTTCATAAATTCCTCATTTGGTTGTAACATCCAGCCTTCGATGGTCAGAGCCGGCGCCTCGCGAACCGGCTCTTCGTGTGTCTTAGGCAGGTCGTGCAGGTCCAGCCCCCGTCCATCACGAGGAAAGCCGAGGTCATGCTCACCGTCGACATCTCTCTTCCCGACGTCGAGGAACTCCAGAAGCTCGTCCAGTCCGGACAAGAGAAGGGGTTCCTTACTTATGACGAGATCGTCTCCGGGCTCGAAGAGGTCGAGCTGACGAAGGAGCAGATCGAGGACTTCTACACCTACCTGATCGACCACTCCATCGAGCTCGTCGAGGGCGAGCAGTACAAGTCGCCGCCCCACGAGCAGCCCGCGCTCGCCGAGGACGACAAGACGGCGCCCAAGCTCGACCTCACCGTCGAGCCCTCGCTCGACTCGCTGCGGCTCTACCTGCGCGAGATCGGCAAGGTGCCGCTCCTGACCGCCGACCAGGAGATCTACCTGGCGAAGCGGATCGAGCGCGGCGACATGTCCGCGAAGACCCAGATGGTCGAGGCGAACCTCCGCCTCGTCGTCTCGATCGCGAAGGGCTACCTCGGCCGCGGCCTGTCGTTCCTCGACCTGATCCAGGAGGGGTCGCTCGGGCTGATCCGCGCCGTCGAGAAGTTCGACTACCGCAAGGGCTTCAAGTTCTCGACGTACGCGACGTGGTGGATCCGGCAGGCCGTGACACGGGCGATCGCCGACAAGGCGCGCACGATCCGGATCCCGGTGCACATGGTCGAGAAGCTGAACAAGGTCGTGCACATCGAGCGGCAGCTCGTGCAGCGCCTCGGCCGCGAGCCCAGGCCCGACGAGATCGCCGAGGAGCTCGAGATGACGACCGAGGAGGTGCGCGAGATCCTCCGCATGGCGCAGCTGCCCGTCTCGCTCGAGAAGCCGATCGGCGAGGAGGAGGAGAGCTCGCTGGGCGACTTCGTCCCGGACGACTCGGCCGAGTCCCCGTTCGACACCGCGTCGCTCTCGCTCCGTCGCGAGGACGTCGAGTTCGCGCTCTCGGCGCTGCCCGAGCGCGAGCGCAAGGTGATCGAGCTGCGCTTCGGCCTCTCCGGCACGCCGCCGTGCACGCTCGAGGAGGTCGGCCGCGCCTTCGGCGTCACGCGCGAGCGGATCCGTCAGATCGAGAACAACACGCTCAAGAAGCTCGAGGGCCTGCCGGAGGCGCAGCCGCTCAAGGACTGCGTCTAGCCGCTCTCGGCGCGCGCAGGCGCCAGCAAGGCCTCGGCCTCCGCGATGTAGCGGGTCGCTCCCACGCGCCGGTAGAACTCGAGCGCGCCCTCGAGGTGCGCGCGCGCCTCGGCCGCGCGGCCGGCGGCGAGCTGCGCCTTCGCGGCCTCGAGCCGCGCGAACGCGACGTCGCTCGGCGTCTCGAGCGCGGCGTACAGGTCGACGGCGCGCTCGGGGTCGCCTCGGAGCAGCTCCTCGATGCGCCTCGAGCCACGGTGTCCGCCAGGCGCGCGACCGCCGACGGCGGCCAGCCAGGCGTCGACGCCCGATGCAGCGCGCGACGGGCACGAACTCGGTTCCACCGGGAAAGGGGAGCTCGGCGGCCGCCTGCGAGCGCGCGCAGCTCCTCCGCGAGCGGCTGTGCCTCCTCGACGCTGCCGGTCTCCGCCAGCACGATCACGCGGCTCGCGAGAGCCGGGATGAGCGCCTGCGGATCGTCCTGCGACGCGGCCGATCTCGAGCATCCGTACGCTGTCCGCCTCGGCCTCGCCGACGTTCGCCGCGCCCGAGCTCGATGAGCGTCCGCGGGATGAGCGCGATCTTCTCAACCGAGTGCAGGCCCGCTCGCGACCGCCTCGTCGATCACCGCGTCCGCCTCGGCGAGCGCCTCGTCCCAGTCGCCGGCGCGATAGAGGTGGAAGAGCTAGTTCGCCCGGGCGAACAGCGCCGATCGCCCGCAGGCCGAACCGCTCGGCGGCCGCGACCGCCGCGGCCATCGTCTCGTCCGAGTCCCTGACCCGCCCGTACGTGCCGTAGATGCCGGCGAGGTTGTTGAGCGTCCGCGGGAGCTCCGGCGAGTTGAGCTCCTCCGCCAGCGCTGCGCTCTCCTCGAGCTCGGCGATCCCGGTCGCGTCACCTCGCTCGCGCGGACGCCGCCGACTGTCGTCGAGGGCGTTCACGCGGACGTCGGGCAGGCCGAGCGACGCTGCGAGCTCGAGCGCTCGCCCGCCGTAACTCGAGCGCCTCGTCGCAGCGCGCCGCGAGCATCGCCATCCGCGCCGCCTGCGCGAGGATCCACGCCTTCGAGCGCGAGGGCGGCAGCGGCTCGACGAGCGCGAGCGCACGACCGAGCTGCTCGTCCGTTGCCGCCCGGTTCCCTGCGAACCACGCGAGGTCGCCGAGCAGGAACTCCGCCTCGGCCGCGAGCTCGGGACGTCCGGTCGCGACGAGGGCTGCCGCCGCCTCCCGCAGCTCCTGCCTCTCCTTCGCGTCCCTGCAGGGCGAGCGCTCGGCCGAGGCCGAACAGGACGACGGCGCGCTCCGCGTCGTCCTCGGGCCAGAGCTCGAGCGCGCGGCGGTAGTGCTCCGCGGCGGGGCCGAACGCGCTCAACGCCAGCGCGCGGTCGCCGGCGTCCCGGAGTGCCCGCCGTGCGCGCTCCGTCGAGCTCGGCCGTCTCGCGGCCGGCTGCCCGGGCCAGATCGAGCGCTTCCGCGTAGTGATGGGCGACGAGCTCCGCGTGATCCTCCGGACGTCCGAGCGACTCGATCCAGCGCGCCGCGGCCTCGTGCTTCTCCCCACGCTCCGCGCGCGGGATCTGGCCGTAGGCGACGTCCCGGACGAGGATGTGCCGGAACGCGAACTCGGCCTCGCCGCCGACCGCAGCGCGCCGCTCGCGGCGCACGAACTGCTTCCGCTCGAGTCCGTGGAGGAGGCTCTCGACGTCGCGCTCGCCCATCGCGGTCAACGGCTCCGACCCAGAAGACCTTGCCGTGCACGGACGCGTCCTGGAGCAGTGACTTCTCCTCGCGCGAGAGCGCGTCCAGGCGGGCGGCGACGATGCCCTGGATGCTCTCCGGGAGCTCCTCCGTGCCGCCCGACTCGCTGTAGAGGCGCGCGAACTGCTCGGCGTAGAGGGGGTTCCCGCCGGCCCGCTCGAGGAGGGCCGACTGCGTCTCGGCCGGCAGCACCGACTGCCCGAGAGCCGCCGCGATCAGGGTCGCCGTCTCCGTCTCCGCGAGCGGCGACAGCGCGAGCACGAGCGCGTTCAGCTTGCCGCCGCCCCAGCCCGGCCGCCGCTCGAGCAGCTCCGGCCGCGCCGAGCAGACGACGAGGATCGGCGCGCCCGCGGCCCAGTCGACCAGGTGGTCGACGAAGTCGAGCAGCGTCGTCGTCGGCCCAGTGCAGGTCCTCGAACACGAGCACGAGCGGCTCGCGCTCCGCGATCCCCTCGAAGAACCGCCGCCACGCCGTGAACGCCTCGGCCCGGTCGCGTGCCTGCTCGGTGTCGAGGCCGACGAGCGTCCGCAGGTGCGACGCGACCCACTCCCGCTCCCCCTCCGGGACGACGGTGGCGGCGTCGGCCAGCTTGGCGGCGGTGGCGTCCGCGCCGTCGTCCTCGAGGATCCCGGCGTGCGACTTCACCATCTCGGCGACGGCCCAGAACGGCCCGCCGCCGTAGGAGAGGGAGCGCCCCTGGCGCCACCGGATCAGCTCGGGCCGCCGGTCGAGTGCCTGGAAGAGCTCCCAGGCGAGCCGGCTCTTGCCGATCCCGGGGACGCCGACGACCGTCACGAGCTCGGGCGACCGCTCGTCGACGGCCCGCTCGAACGCGGCCATCAGGAGCTCGAGCTCGCGCCCGCGGCCGACGAGGGGCGCCGCGCCGTGCTGGCGGACGTCGACGCCGAACGGCGAGCGCGCCTCGATCGCCGTCCAGGCCGGTACCGGCTCCGACTTCCCCTTCGCCTCGACGTGCTCCGGGCCGCGGTAGTCGATGACGTCCTGCGTGGCGCGACGCGTCGCCTCCCCGACCAGGATGCCGTTCGTCGGCGCGGCGGCCTGAAGCCGAGCGGCCGTGTTGACGACGTCGCCGGCGGCCATGGCTTCGCCTGCCCGCGGGTCGGCGTCGAGCGACACGAGCGCCTCGCCGGTGTTCACCCCGATGCGCACCTCGAAGCCGGACTCCAGGGCGGCGGCTCGGATCGCCAACGCCGAGCGGACCGCGCGCTCCGGGTCGTCCTCGTGCGAGACCGGAGCGCCGAAGAGCCCCATCACCGCGTCGCCGATGAACTTCTCCACCGTGCCGCCGTGCGACTCGAGCTCGGTCCTCAAGCGCTCGTGGTAGGGACTGAGGATCGCCTCGACGTCCTCGGGGTCGAGGGTCTCGGCTCGCGCGGTGAAGCCGACGAGATCGGCGAAGAGGACGGTGACCACCTTGCGCTCCCGGCGTGCCACACGCCGAGTGTAAGCCGTCGCCCGCTACATCCCGGATCCAGCCCGTTGCCGCACGGTGGCGAACCTCTCTAGACTGGGCGGCGTGAGGCGCCTCGCGCTCCTCTGCTTCGTGGGTCTGGTCTCCGTCACGGCGGCGTTTGCGGCCGTGACGCCGGCCGGAGGAGGCTGCGCGCCGACCCTGAACGACGGCGGCGGTCCCTTCGCGCGCGGTGCGCCGCCGCTGCGCGCCAAGATCGGCACCGGCCACGTGCTCACGGGCGTCGTCCTCTCGACCGACTGCAAGCCGATCCCGGCTGCGCGCGTCCAGCTCTGGCAGGCGAGCAAGGGGTACGTCTATCGGCGCTCCGGCAGCGGCACCGTGATCACGAACCAGAGCGGGCGGTTCCGGTTCGAGGGGCCGCGACCGAGGACGTATGCCGGTCGCCCGCCGCACATCCATCTGCGCGTGATCGCCGAGGGCCACGAGATCCTCTACTCCCGGTACGCGCCCGCGCCGGGTGCCACGCGCGGGACGATCCGGCTCGTGCTCGAGCCGGAAGCGCTCTAGCCGCGAGCCAGCACGAAGCCGACGACGGCGCCGTACGCGACGTGGTCGGCGATCTGCGGCGCGAGCGGCAGCGCGCGGATGCGCGGGAAGTGGCGGCCGACGACGCCGAGGTCGAGTGCCGCGATCGCGAGCCCTGCCGCCGCGCCGGGAACAGCTCCCCGGACGCGGCCCTTGCAGAGCACGAGCGCCCACCCGAGCGAGAGCGTCAGGTGCACGGGCACCGCGGCCGCGACGAGCGGCGCCGTGCGCGTCTCGCGCGGCAGGAGGATCGACCCGGCCGCCCTCGTCGCCTCCAGCGGGTCGCGCCCGGTCGTGAGCGCGTGGAGCGTCGACGGCAGGCCGCTGAGGAGCGCGGCTAGGCCGCCTGCGATGAGGACGTCGCGTGTGTCTGCGGCCACCGCTCGACGATACGGCAGACGGCCGCGACGACCTCGGGATCGAAATGCGTACCCGCAGAGCGGCGGAGCTCGGCGATCGCTTCCGTCTCCGAGCGGGCGGCCCGGTACGGACGGTCGGTGGTGATCGCGCTGAAGGCGTCGCAGCAGCAGACGATGCGAGCGACCCGGGGAGTCTCCCTGCCCACCAGCCCATCCGGGTACCCGGCCCCGTCCCAGCGCTCGTGGCACGAGCGCACGATCCTGCCGACGTCTCCGAGCAGCCCTCCGACCCTCTCCAGGAGCTGCTGCCCGATGATCGTGTGCGTCTCCATCAGCGCTCGCTCCTCGTCGTCGAGCTTGCCGGGCTTGCGGATGATCTCGTTCGGGATCCTGATCTTCCCGATGTCGTGGAGGAGCGCTGCGAACTCCGCCCGCCGACGCTCCCGGGGGTCCAGCTCGAGCTCGTCCGCGACCGCGAGCACGAGCTCGACGACGTCGCGGCTGTGGCTTCCCGTGTAGGCGTCGTCTGCCTCGACGACATCGCCGAGGAGGAGCGCAGTGCCTCGGTAGGCATGCCCGAGCTCGAGGGCGTGATCGATGCGCTGACGACGCTCTCGCGCAAAGTAGGCGAGCAGCGCGACGAGCGGCAGCACGGCGAGAATCGCCGCCTGGTTCGTCAACGCCGCGAGTGCGACGACGAGGCCCACAGGCGCGAGCGCGAGGTCGACACCCCAGGCGTACGGCATGTACCGGAGCTGCTCCCGGGGCGCGATGCCGAGTGCGAACCGTCCCCACGCGGCCGCGCAGGCCCCGTCCACCGCGAACTGCGCGGCGAGGGCGAGCACGTACCAGGGCCAGTCGCTCCAGGTCGGGTCACCGCCACCGGCGATGATGAGGACGACGGCCGGGCCGACCGAATGCCACGAGCTGAGGAGCGCGAGGGCGACGCGCTCGAGGCGCAGTTTGCCGGCCACGTTCTCGAGCCAGGTGCCGAGCACGATCCCGCAGGCGACGCACAGGGGAACCGCTGCCGGCGGAAGCAGGAACAGCATCGGGACGAGGACGAGCTCCGTCGCGGCCACTGCGCCCGGCCCGACCTCGAACGTGCAGAGCATGACCGTGGCGTACACGGCGATGAGCAGGGCGCAGAGGAGCAGGCTCGGCAGCTCTCCGCGCGTGCTGTAGGCGAGCGGGAGCGCGACGACGAGGAAGCCGCCTCCGAGGATGCCCGTCGTCCAGGCGTCGCGCCGCCGGAGCCGCTGACCCATGCGCGTGCGGGTCTGCTCGACGGTTTCGCTCTCGTGTGGGTCGAGGTCGGCCCCGGCTCGCGGCGTGGCGAGCACGGGCGTGTCGATGGCCACTCCCATGTGGGTGATATCGGCCTCGAAACGCCGGGCTGGAGGACGGAGTGGCCGAATGCCTCGATCGAGGGATGAGGACGGGGAGCGATGTCCCCCGCCGGGGGGATGCCGGCGGGGCTGAAGTGGCGAAAGTGAGATCCGTACTGCGGCGATTGTCAGGAGGCGGCACATGACGGTAGGGACGGGACTTCGCGCGAAGGCGCTCGTGATCGCAGCGCTCGCGGTGTGCGCGTCTTTGACGGTGGGCACGGGAACGGCCGGCGCGGCTTCCTGTGGCGACCAGACGGTCGAGAAGCCGTTTCTCCGCTTCCTCGACCCGCTTCCGTACACGCCCGTTCCCGGCGGAACCTTCGAAGGCGTCCACGGCTGGCAGCTCGCAGGCGGCGCACGCGTCGTCTCGGGCAACGAGCCGTACTACGTGGCCGGCCGGAGTCACCAGCGCTCTCTCTCGCTGCCGCCCGGAGCATCCGCGACCAGCCCGGCCGTCTGCGCCGGCATCCTCCACCCGACGGTGCGCTTCTTCGCCACCGGCGGCTCGTTGACGGCGCCGCTGCGGATCGATGCGGTCGTCACGGATCCCGTGCTCGGGCTCATCAAGACGATCCCGCTCGTGCACCCGGTCATGCCTGCCTGGTCGCCGAGCCTGCCGCTGCCTGTGCTCGTCAACCTCGGTGGGATCCTCGATCTGGACGGCGACCGGAGCAGCACGACCCAGCTCTCGTTCCGCTTCTCGAATCCCAGCCGCCTGTTCGCGGCCGCCTGGAAGGTCGACGACGTCTACGTCGACCCCTGGGTCATCCGCTAGCGGGGCGGCACGCAGGCGGCGACACGGCGCCGCGCTAGATTGGGACGATGGCCGCGACGCGCATCTCGGCGACGGTCCGCGCGGACTCCGACGATCGCGTCAAGCCGCTCGAGCTCTTCTTCGATCTCATCTTCGTCTTCGCGATCACCCAGGTGACGGCGCTGATCAGCAACGACCCGACCTGGGGCGGCCTCCTCAGGGGCATCCTCGTGCTGGCCGTGCTCTGGTGGGCATGGGCCGCGTATGCCTGGTTGACCAACACCATCAATCCCGAGGAAGGCGCCGTCCGGCTCGCGATGTTCGCGGCGATGGCCGCGATGCTCGTTGCGTCGCTGGCCGCGCCGGACGCGTTCGGCGACGACGCGCTGCTGTTCGCCTGCGCGTATGCGTTCGTCCGGATCGCCCACCTCGCGCTCTACGCGATCGCGGGCCGGGACGATCGTGACCTGCTCGGGGCGATCGCGCGTCTCGCCGTTGGCTCGGCCGTCGGAATCGCGCTCCTCGTCGTCGCGGCCGGGCTCGACGGCCGTGCCCAGGTCGCGGTCTGGATCGTCGCCGTCGTCGCGGACTGGGCGGGGGCGTACGTCGGCGGAGGTCGCGGCTGGTGGCTCTCGCCCGGCCACTTCGCCGAGAGGCATGCGTTGGTCGTGATCATCGCCCTCGGCGAGTCCATCGTCGCCGTTGGCGCAGGGGCGACGAATGTCCTGAGCGCGGGCGTCGTCGTGGCCGCCGTTCTGGGCTTCGCCGTCGCCGCCGCGCTCTGGTGGCTCTACTTCGACGTCGTCGCGATCGTCGCCGAGCGGCGGCTGCGCGAGGAGACGGGCCGCGCCCAGCTGACCATGGCGCGTGATTCCTACAGCTACCTGCATCTGCCGATGGTGGCGGGGATCATTCTCGTCGCCGTCGCGATGAAGAAGACGCTCGCGCACGTCGACGAGCCGCTTGCGCTCGTGCCCGCGGTGACTCTGTGCGGCGGCGTCGCGCTGTATCTCGCCGCCCACATTCTCTTCCGGCTGCGGAACGTGGGCTCGCTGAACCGGCAGCGCCTGGTGGCGGCCGTCGCGCTGCTCGCATTCCTGCCGCTGGCCATCGAGATCCCCGCCCTCGCGACCGTCGCCGCGGTCGCCGGCCTCCTGGCCGCGCTCATCGCCTACGAGGCGATCCACTTCGCGTCGGCCCGCGATCGGGTCCGGCATCCGGCGGAGGCCGTCACGTAGCCCGAACCTCCCCCGATCTGCCGACCGAACTGCGCGGCGCGGCGGACGAGCTCGTGGCACGTGTTGGCCGCGGCGAGGTCGCAACGGCAGTCCAACGGCTCTCCGCCGCCTACCGCGAGCAGGGCGCAGCCGCCGCGCGCGCGGCGCGGACCGACGCCGACGTCGCTGCGTACGTCGCCTACCGGGCACCGGCGACCTACGCGGCCGCGGTCTTCGTGCTCACACGGCTCGCAGAGCAGCGGCCGGACTGGCGTCCGCGGACCGTGCTCGATGTCGGCGCAGGGCCCGGCGTCGCGACGTGGGCCGCAACCGCGGTCTGGCCGGAGCTCGAGCGGGCGACGCTCGTCGAGATCGAGCCGGCCATGGCGCGGGCGGGCCGTGCGCTGGCAGCGGCGGCATCGGCGCCTGCCCTTCGCGAGGCGACCTGGGTCGAGGGGGATCTCTCCGCGTCGCGAGAGCACGCCGACCTCGTGCTCGTCTCGTACGTCCTCAACGAGCTGCGGCCGCAGGACGTCGAGGCGGCCGCGCTGTCGGTCTGGGAGCGGGCCGACGACACCGCGGTCTTCCTCGAGCCGGGAACGCCCGACGGCTACCGGCGCGTCCTGGCCGCCCGCGCTGCCGTGCTCGGCGCGGATGGGTTCACGCTCGCGCCCTGCCCGCACGACGACGCGTGCCCGCTGTTACCCGGCGACTGGTGTCACTTCGCCGTGCGGCTCCCGCGCTCGGCGGCCCACCGCGCGGCGAAGGGCGTGACGCGAGGCTTCGAGGACGAGAAGCTCGCGTACGCCGCCCTCGGCCGGGCTCCCTCGCCGCGCCCGCACTCGCGGATCATCCGCCCGCCCGAGATCCACGGCGGCCACGTCTACCTCGACCTCTGCGAGCCGGACGGCATCCGCCGCGCGACCGTGACGCGGCGCGACAAGGAGGCGTTCCGCCGGGCCCGCAAGGCGGCCTGGGGCGACGCGTTCGGTCTTGCAGAGCACGTTTCGTCTGCACCCGAGCGGGAAGCGGAGGTCGAAAGAGACCGAGGAGGGGGTCAGAGATGAAGGTTGCGTTTCTCGCTGCGGACATGTTCGAGCAGGTCGAGCTGACAGAGCCCTGGAAGGCTGTCGAGGGCGAGGGCTGGACGCCCGAGCTCGTCTCGCTCCGCGAGGGTCGTGTTCAGGGCGCAAACCACTTCGACAAGGGCGACACCTTCGCGGTCGACCGCACGGTCGAGGAGGTCTCGGCGGACGACTACGACGCGCTCGTCCTTCCCGGCGGCGTCGCGAATCCCGACCAGTTGCGCGTCGACGAGAACGCCGTCGGCTTCGTGCGGGCTTTCTTCGAACAGGGCAAGCCCGTCGCAGTGATCTGTCACGGTCCCTGGACGCTCATCGACGCGGGCGTGCTCTCCGGCCGGACGATCACCTCCTGGCCGAGCCTGCAGACCGACATCCGCAACGCGGGCGGCAACTGGGTCGACAAGGAGGTGCACGTCGACGAGGGGCTCGTCTCGAGCCGCAAGCCCGACGACCTGCCGGCGTTCTGCGCGAAGCTCGTCGAGGAGATCCGCGAGGGGAGGCACGAGGGTCAGAAGCACTCGGTCAGGGTCGCTTCGACCGACTAGGCGCGACGCTTCCCCGCAGGAGCGTCCGGCTCGGTGACGGCGACGTTCACCGTCGAGCAGCGCCCGCAGCGGACGCGCACCTTCTTCGTCATCTGCACCGGGTGCATCGCCGCTGCGAGCACGTTGCCGCACGACACGCAGACGTAGTCGTTCGGGCCGTTCCCGTGGAAGACGGGCCGGTCTGCGTCGTGCTGGATCGCGGTGCCGCCGTCGAACGGCACCTCGCCCTCGCGGATCTCGCGCATGGGAACGCTCGTCATCGCCGTCGTGGGATGCTTCCGCTCGTGCGGCTCACTCGTCCTGGCCGATCAGATCGCGCCGAGCTTGCCGGCGAAGTCCTTGATCAGCGCGTCCAGCACGCCGCTCACGACGCCTTCGCCCATCGACGCCGCCTTGCCGGTGATCCGTGCCGTCGTGTGGATCGTCCCGCCGCCGTCGGCGAGCGCGAACACGATGTCCGCGTCCGCGTGCCCCTGGCCGCCGGCCTCGCGGGAGCGAACGCTCAGCTCGACGCGATGCGCGGCCGGGTCCTGCTCGACGACCTCGACCGTGCCGGTGAACTTGAGGCCCATTGCGCCCATCTTGATGTCGATCTCCGCCTTCACGGCGTCCGGGCCTGTCTTCTCGAGGACGGACGCCCCCTCGACGCACGGCACGACTCGCTCGAGGTCGAGGATCGCGGCATAGCTCTCGTCGAGCGGCCTCGCGGTGGAGAAGGGATGTTCCAGGACGACGGCGATGCGAGGACCTTAACGTGACCATCGAGCCGGGGACGCACCGGTTCGGGCCGGAGAACGGCGCGCTCTGGGTCAGGACGGGGCGGGTCGGCGCGGTCGCCGTGGCCGGGCACGACCTCCTCATCCGCGTGACCGCCTGGGAGGCCACGCTCGACGTCGGCGCGGGCTCGGAACAGACCGGCATCACGTTCAGCGCCGACGCCACGTCGCTGCGCGTGCACGAGGGGGTCGGCGGGATGCAGGAGCTGGTCGAGGAGGACAAGGAGAGCATCCGGCAGACGATCGACGACGAGGTCCTCCAGGGAACGGAGATCGCGTTCCGGTCGACGGCGGTGGAGCCGGCGGAGGACGGCCGCCTCGCCGTCCAGGGGGAGCTGACGCTCGCCGGCGCCGTGCGGCCGCTCGCCTTCGACCTCGTCGGCGGCGACAACGGGACGCTCGGCGCCACGGTGATGCTGAAGCAGTCGAACTGGGGGATGACGCCCTACTCGGCGCTCTTCGGCGCCCTCAAGGTCGCCGACGAGGTCGAGATCGTGCTGAGCGCGTCCCTGCCCGGCGCAGAGGGCCAGGCGGACGAGCCGCCGGCGTGGTCGGTCCCGTGGGACGTCGCGTGGCAAGCCGGGCCGATCGTCGACCCTCGCGTCTCGAGCGCCCTCTGGGCGCTGCTCTTCTTTCTCATCCTGTGGCTCGGCATGGCCGCCGTCGGAGTCGCTCAGGGCACCGCGTTCGTGCTCGCGCTCGTGGCCGCGTGCTTCATCTTCCTGTTCGTCCGCGCGCAGGGCATCGGCCGGCAGGACGCCCGGCTCGGCGGGCAGTCCGGCGATCAGTCCCTGTAGACGGTCTGCGCGTCGAGCCCACCCTCGACTCCGGGCGGCAGCGCGCCGCTCCCGTGCGAGTAGAGGGCGAGCTGCTCGATCGTCTTCACCTGCGCCGGATCGCCGCCGTCGTCGCCGACCCAGGCGCCGTTGACCCAGTCGAGGCTGTCCGGTGAGGTGTCGAGTGCGGCTCCCGCGAGCAGCCTGGCCTTGGCCCGGATCTTCTCGGCCGCGCCGGCGATCGCGGCCGGCGTGCCGTCGCTCGGGCTCGTGTTGAAGCCGTGGCCGGTGCCGAACCGATCCGTGTCGGCCGGGACGACCTTCACGTCGAGCGCAGGGACTCCCAGCTCGCCGGCGACGAGCTGCGCGTACTCGCCCTCCTTCCCGTCGGACTCGATCGTCAGGCTGAGCACCATCTTCCCGGTCGGGTGCACGCGCAAGAAGACCGCTCGGTACGCCTCGTCAGCCATCGCCGCATCTCCTCCTGGTCGGTGGTTCTCGCATCATCTCTCGTCGTCCTGCTCCCGTTCGCGAGGCGCTGTCGCTCCTGGTGCGCGGTCAGCGCGTTGTGCTCGTCGAGGTCGCAGAAGGCGGGTTGCGGGCCGCCCAGCTGGTGCGGCGGCACCGCCGGCCGCTCGCAGCCCGGATAGATGCACGTCTTCTCAGTCGTGCTCATCGATCGCCCATCCCGGGGTGGTGTTGCCACGGCTCGGGCCGTGGCCGCTCGGCATCGCGACCGAGCTGCCCGGGACCGGGGTCGCGCTCGCCCACGGCTCGACCTCTTCCACGTCGTCGGGCGTCCAGCGCTCGGTCGTGGCGGAGCGATCCCAGGTCTCCGCGCCGATCGCCTCCGCGACCGCTCCGAGCGCCTCGAAGCTGTGGCCGCTCACGAGGGCATCGCAGTGCGGCAGCGCAGCGACCATACCGCGCGACTGCACGGAGAAGGTGTCGGCGCCGGCGCGGGGATTGACCCAGACGATGCGGTGGGCCAGGCGCGCGAGGCGCTCCATCTCGCGGGCGACGAGGCTCGGGTCGCCGCGCTCCCAGCCGTCGGAGATGATCACGACGACGGCGCCGCGCGCCATCCCGCGGCGGCCGTGGCGGTCGTTGAAGGCGCGGAGCGCCTCGCCGATTCGCGTCCCGCTCGACCAGTCGGGGGCGGCGGCCGCGGCCGCCTGGAGCGCCCGCTCGGGGCTGCCGGTGGCAAGAGCCCGCGTGAGCCGTGTCAGGCGCGTGGCGAACACGAACGCCTCGGCGTGGGGGCCGCTGCCGGCGGCGCTCGTCAGAAGCTGGAGGTACGCGCGGGCGTAGGGCTCCATCGAGCCCGAGATGTCGCAGAGCATGACGAGCCGGCGGCGGGCGACGCGTCTGCGGCGGCGTGCGAGCCTGATCGGATCGCCGCCCGTTCGCAGGCTCCCGCGCAGCGTCCGGCGCAGGTCGACGCGCTCGCCGTGTCGTCCCTTCTCGCGGCGTCGCGTCCGCCGCAGCGGCGTCGCGAGCTCGAGGCGCGACATCAGCCGGTAGAGCTGCGCGAGCTCGTGCGGCTCGAGCGCGTCGAAGCTCTTCTGCCGCAGCAGCTCGTCGTCGCTGGCGAGCGCGGCGACGTGCAGCTCGACCTCGGCCGGGTCGGCGTCGTCATCGCTGGAGGCGGCCGCCGACGGCAGCGCGCGTGGATCCGAGGCGGTCTCGCCGCGCCGGGCGCGGTCGGAGCGCGGCCGGTCGTCGGCCGGCGACGCGATGCTGCTCGCGACCTCCGAAGCGGCGTCCGCGTCCTGCCCATTCCCGAAGACGGAGAAGAACACGGCGTCGAAGGCTCGCGCGTGCGCCGGATCGGAGACGAAGATCGCGCGGGCGGTCCAGTACAGCCGCCGGCGCGACACCGGGCGGACGAGCGCGAGCGCACGCGCGAAGTCGACCGACCGGCCCGGAGTGACCGGGACGCCGTGGTCGTGCAGGCGACGGCCGAATGCCCCCACGAGCGGCGGCAAGTCGACGTGCACCGTCTCGACGCCGAATGCCTCAGTCACCGGCGCGCACGAGCTCCTCGAGACCGGCCGCGCGGATCACCTCCTGATCGTCGCTGTACTTGAGAACCGAGCCGAGCGTCCGGTCGACCGTCGCGACGTCGAGGCGGTCGACGCCGAGGAGGCTGAGGGCCGCGAGCCAGTCGATCGCCTCGGCGATGCCCGGCGGCTTCTGGACGTCGCTGTCGCGCAGGCGCGAGACGGCGTTGGCGACCTGCACGGCCAGCGTCTCGGGCGATCCCTTGACGCGCCTGTCGGATGATCTCCACCTCGCGCTCGGGGGTCGGATACTCGATCCGGTGGTAGAGGCACCGGCGCTTGACGGCGTCGTGCAGGTCGCGGGTCCGGTTCGACGTCAGGACGATGACCGGCGGATGCGTGGCCCGGATCGTGCCGAGCTCCGGGATCGTCACGCTCGCGTCCGCGAGCAGCTCGAGCAGGAACGCCTCGAAGTCGTCGTCCGCGCGGTCGATCTCGTCGATCAGCAGCACCGCCGGGCGCGGGCCCGGATGCTCGAGCGCGCGCAGCAGCGGGCGGCGGATCAGGTAGTCGGGGCCGAAGAGCTCCTCCTCGTCCAGCGGCCGGCCGCTCGAGTCGGCGAGGCGGATGCTGAGCAGCTGGCGCGGGTAGTTCCACTCGTACAGCGCCTCCGCCGCGTCAATCCCCTCGTAGCACTGCAGGCGCACGAGCGGCGTGTCGAGCACGAGCGCGAGCGCCTTGGCGGCCTCGGTCTTCCCGACCCCGGCCTCGCCTTCGAGCAGCAGCGGCTGCGGCAGGCGTAGGCTCAGGAACATCGACGTCGCGAGCCCTTCGTCGACGAGGTAGTCGACCGCGCCGAGACGCTGCGCAAGCGTCTCGATGTCGGGGACGAGCGCGCGGAGCTCGCCGGCGGCGTCGCCGGTCGCGTCGCCCGGGGTCACCGGAGGATGGAGCGCTTCTCGAACTCGGTCGCGCAGCCCTCGCAGCAGAAGTAGATCGTCTCGCCGTCCACGTGCAGCGACGGAGTGCCCTCGACGGCGGCCACTGTCATGCCGCAGATCGGGTCGATCGCGAGCGTTGACGGCGGAGCGGCGGCGCCGGAACGTGTGCGACCCGGGCGGGCGGCCGGCGCGGCGTGCTTGCCGCGGCGCACGGAGACGATCGTCGCGAGGATCGAGAGCGCGATCTCGGCAGGGGTCTCGCTGCCGAGATCGAGGCCGGCGGGCACGTCGATCTGCTCGAGCTGCTCCTTCGGGCACACCGTCGGCACGTAGGCCGGCAAGCACGGCGGCGCCGCGCTTCGGGCTTGCCACGAGACCGATGTACGGGAAGTCCGGCCTCGAGGCCGCGACGGAGTAGTGTGCAGCTCGTCGCGGCCGTGCGACGCGACGACGAGAGCGAGGTCGCCGACCGCCGGTTCGGGCGTCCCGCCTCGACGGTAACGAGATTGAGGTCGAGCTCCGGCCCGAGCGAGCGGATCGCGGCCGCGATCGGCGTGTCGCCGACGACGAGGACGCGCGGCGCCGGCAGCACCGGCTCGAGAAAGAGCTCGATCGCGCCGCCGGACAGGCACGGGTTCTGGATCGTCACCGCTCCCTCCTGCGTCGCGACCTCGAGGCCCAGGCTCTCCTCGTCGTCGACCGAGCCGTCCGGAAGTATCCGCAGCAGCAGCGCCTCCCCGGTCTCGATCGCCCGCAGCGAGTATGCGCGGCACGCTCTGCTGTGTGCACACGCCGCCGACGAAGCCCTCGATCGTGCCGTCGGCGAGCACGAGCGCGGCGTCGCCGGCCTTGACGCTCGTCGGGCGCTGCGCGCGGACGACCGTGGCGACCACGTATGCCGTGCCCTCCGCGGCGAGCTCCTGGGCCCGCGCCGACACCGCGCCGATCGTCATTGCGGCGGCTCGGGCCGTCCCTGCATCGCGGCCCAGACGCGCGCCGGTGTGCAGGGCATGTCGATGTGGTCGACGCCGTGGGTCGCGTGCAGCGCGTCGATGACCGCGTTCACGATCGCCGGCGGCGAGCCGACGTTCGGCGACTCGCCCACGCCCTTCGCCCCGAGCGGATGGTGCGGGCACGGCGTCACGGTCTCGCCGAGCTCGAAGTCGGGACACTCGAGCGCGGTCGGGATCAGGTAGTCCATGAACGACGAGTTGAGGCAGTTGCCCTCCTCGTCGAACGTGAGTACCTCCATCAGCGCGATCCCGATCCCCTCGGCGAGGCCGCCGTGGATCTGGCCGTCGACGACCATCGGGTTGATGCGCACGCCGCAGTCGTCGACCGCGATGAAGCGCCGGACGGTGACCTGGGCGGTGTCGGGGTCGATGTCGACGACGGCGATGTAGGCGCCGTACGGATAGGTGAGGTTCGGCGGGTCGTAGATCACCTGCGCGTCGAGCCCGCCTTCCATGCCCTCGGGCAGCTGCTCGCCGCTGTACGCGCGCAGCGCGATGTCGTCGATCGCCGCGCCCTTCTCGGGATCGCCCTTGACGTACCAGCGGCCCTTCTCCCAGGCGAGGTCGTCCGGGTTGGCCTCGAGCATCGTCGCCGCGATCAGCCGCGCCTTGTCACGCACCTTGCGCGAGACGACTGCGACCGCTGCACCGGACACCGGGGTCGAGCGGCTGCCGTAGGTGCCGAGCCCGTAAGGCGAGCGGTCCGTGTCGCCGTGGCGCACCTCGACGTCCTCGGGCGGGATGCCGAGCTCCTCCGCGACGATCTGCGCGAACGTCGTCTCGTGGCCCTGGCCCTGCGGCTGGGCGCTGATGCTGACCACCGCCTTGCCCGAGGGGTGCACGCGCAGGTCGGCGCCGTCGTTCATCGCGAGGCCGAGGATGTCCATGTGCTTCCGCGGCCCGGCGCCGACGCCCTCGGTGAAGAAGGCGACGCCGATCCCCATCAGCTCGCCCCGGGCGCGCTTCTCCGCCTGCTCCCGCCGGAGGTCGTCGTAGCCGGCGATGTCCATCGCCACGCGCATCGTCTCGGCGTAGTTCCCGGAGTCGTACGTCCAGCCGGTCGTCGTCTCGTAGGGGAACTGCTCGGGCGCGATGAAGCTGCGCAGCCGCAGCTCGATCGGATCCGCCTTCATCTCGAGCGCGAGCGCGTCGACCATCCGCTCGACGAGGTAGACGGCCTCGGTGATGCGGAAGGAGCAGCGGTACGCGACCCCGCCCGGCGCCTTGTTCGTGTAGACGGCCTTGACCTTGACGTGCGAGGCCTGGAGGTCGTACGAGCCGCAGACGATGTGGAAGAACCCCGCCGGGAACTTCGTCGGCTGCGCGGTCGAGTCGAAGGCGCCGTGGTCGGCGATGACGTCGACGCGCAGGCCCGTGATCTTGCCGTCCTTCGCGCACATCTCGCTCCGCATGACGTAGTCGCGCGCGAAGCCCGTCGACGTGAGGTTCTCGGTGCGGTTCTCGACCCACTTGACGGGGACGCCGGCCACGATCGAGCCGGCGATCGCGCACACGTAGCCCGGATACACCGGCACCTTGTTCCCGAAGCCGCCGCCGATGTCGGAGCACATGATCCGGATCATGTGCTCGGCGAGCCCGGCGACCTGCGCGTACACGGTGCGATGCGCGTGCGGCGCCTGGTTGCCGTTGTAGATGTCGAGCTGCCCGGTCTCCGGGTTGAAGTCGGCGATCATGCCGCACGTCTCGAGCGGCGCCGGGTGGCAGCGGGGATAGATGATGTCGCGCGTCACGACGACGTCGGCCTCGGCGAAGGCGCGGTTCGTCGCCTCCTCGTCTCCGGCCTCCCACAGCGGGCTCGCGAGGTTGTCGACCTGCCCGGCCTTGTCGTCGCGGATCAGCGGCGCATCCGGATCGAGCGCCTTGCGGGCGTTGACGATCGCCGGCAGCGGCTCGTAGTCGACGTCGATCAGTTCGAGCGCGTCGTTGGCCGAGTACTCGTCGGTCGCGATCACGAACGCGACCTCCTGCCCCTGGAACCGGACCTTGTCACCCGCGAGCACGGCCTGCGTGTCGTACGAGATCGTCGGCATCCACGCGAGCCCGAGCGTCTCGAGGTCCTTCGCGGTAACGACGGCGGCGACGTTCGGGTGCGCGAGCGCCCGCGACGTGTCGATCGACCGGATGCGCGCGTGCGCGTACGGGCTGCGCAGCATGGCCCCGTAGACCATTCCCGGGAGCCGGATGTCGTCGAGGTAGCGCCCCTTGCCGCGGATGAAGCGCGCGTCCTCCTTGCGCTTCAGGCGACCGAAGCCGATCGGCCGCTCGGTGGTCGGGCTCGGCAGATTCTCGACCGTCGTCATGCTCACACCTCCTGCTTCGCGGCCGCTTCGTACTCGGCGGCCCACCGCACGGCGCTGACGATGTTCTTGTACCCGGTGCAGCGGCAGATGGCGCCCGAGATCGCCGTCCGGATCTCATGGTCAGTGGGATCCGGATTCTCGTCAAGGAGCGCGCGCGCGGTCATCAGCATGCCCGGGGTGCAGAAGCCGCACTGCAGCGCGTGCCGCTCGTGGAAGCCCATCTGCACCGGGTCGAGCTGGCCGTCGACCTCGAGCGACTCGACCGTGCGGATCTCGTGGCCCTCGCACATCGCGGCCAGGATCGTGCAGGACTTGACCGGCTCGCCGTCCATCAGCACGACGCAGGCACCGCAGTTGGACGTGTCGCAACCCCAGTGCGTGCCCGTCAGGCCCGGCGTGTCACGGATGAAGTGCACGAGCAGCTGCCGCGCCTCGACCTCGCGGGAGATCTGCTCGCCGTTGACGGAGATCGAGACGTTCATCAGCGGGCCTCCTGTTCGACGGCGCGTGCGGCGGCTCGGCCGAGAGCGCGTTGCGTGAGGACGCCGGCGAGGTGCCGCTTGTAGTCGACCGGCCCGCGGCCGTCCGCGGTCGGCGAGCAGTCCTCGGAGGCGATCGCCCCGGCCTGCGCGAAGAGCTCCGCCGACGGAGCCTTGCCGCGTAGGAGCTCCTCTGCCCGGGTGAGGTGGATCGTCGTAAGCCCGACGGCGCTGAGCGCGATGCCCGCGTCGGCGATCGTGCCGTGCTCGAGCCAGACGGCCGCGGACGCCGCGGCGATCGCCCAGTCCCCGGCACGGCGCTCGACCTTCTCGTGAGCGCTGCCGCCGCCCGCCCGCAGCGGGAGCCGGACCTCCGTCAGCAGCTCGCCGTCGGCGACGGCGGTCGTGAAAGGCCCGACGTGGAAGTCCGACATCGCGACGACCCGCTCGCCGCCGGGGCCGCGGATGACGGCCTCCGCCTTGACCGCCGTGCACACGGCCGCGAGATCCTCGGCGGCGTCGGCCTGGCAGAGCGAGCCGCCGATCGTGCCGCGGTTGCGAACGACCGGGTCGGCGATCACCTCCTCCGCATCGCGAAACAGCGGGAAGTGCCGGGCGAGCACGTCCGAGCGCTGCAGCTGCACGTGTCGGGTCAGCGCGCCGATCGAGACCCGGTCGCCCTCCTCGCGGATGTAGGACAGCTCGGCGAGGTCGTTGATGTCGATCAGGTGCTTCGGCGTCGCCAACCGGAGCTTCATCATCGGGAGCAGGCTGTGGCCGCCCGCGATGACGCGCGCTTCAGAGCCGAGCCGCTGCAGCGACGCGATTGCGCCGTCGACGCTCGTCGCCCGCTCGTACTCGAATGCGGCAGGGGTTTGCACGGGGTCTCTCTCCTATTCGTTTACGGCCGGGGAAACGGATGGACGCACCCTGCCGAAGACGTCACTCCTCCGGCTCGTCGTCGGGCAGGCGGGCAGCGCCGGGAGCGTCCTTCAGGTCGGGCTCGACGCCGGGCGGGACCTCGGGGCCGCCGTCGGACGTCGCGTCGGCGCGGTCGCCCGCGGTCGGGTCGATGCCGCCCTCGGTCGCCGGCTCCGCGGATTCCGCCCGCGCGCCGAGCACCTCGCTGCCGAGCTGCGGATCCTCTCCGAGGATCTCTTCCGGCGCGTCGGATCCTCCGAGCTCGGCAGGGACGATCCCCTCCGCTGCGGTCTCCGCCCACGGCCCCTTCTCGGCGATCTCCGCCGCGTCCGGCGCGGTGCCGCCGCGCTGCTCGCTCGGCGGGTACTGCACCGGCGCGCCGGTGCCGATGACCGGGGACCGCGGCAGCGCGTCGGGCCTGCTCTGGCGCACCTCCGGGTACAGCTGCCGGGCGGCGAGGCTGCCTCGCGGTGACGTTCCGGAGCACAGGGCCGTTCGGGCTGGCCGCGGCGATCGGCGCCTCGCGGCCCAGCCGCGCCAGCGTCAGCGTCCCCTTTGTGTAGACCTCGCCGATGCGCGGCGCCGTGATCGTCGAGCTCTCTGGGAAGCCCCTGAGCCCGGCCGCGGCGGCGCCGGGATAGAGGCCCTCGACGAGGCCGACGGCGTCGGTCAGCCCGGCCTTCTTCACGAGCAGCCCTTCGAGGAGGTCGACGCCCGCGTCGAGCTGCTCGTTGATGCTCGTCACGATCTCGTTGACCGGCGCGCTCTTCTCGACGATCTCGCTCACCGACCCGATCGTCTCGTCGAGGGCGGCCGTGATCGCACGCAGCTGCACGATCACGGAGACGAGGTAGTAGACGAGGGCGAGCGACGATCAGCACGACGATGGCGATCGTGACGACGCCGGCCGCCTCGATCGCGAGCAGCGGCGTCATCGCTCGTCCGGCGCGTCGTCGAGGATCACGTCGAGCGAGCCGCCGTAGTTCGCGACGCCCGCGACCGTCTTGCCGACCTGGTCCTGCGTCGTCAGCAGCAACGCGGCGGCGTCCAGATCCTTCGAGCCGGCGGCGGCGGTCGCCGCGATCGCGCGCGACGCTCGGGACGATGCTCCGCGCGGCGTCCAGCACGCCGCGGAGCAGGTACACGACGACCGGCACGATCACGAGGAGCAGCACGGCGTTGCCGATCCACCAGAGGATCATCGGGGCCTCTTCTCGGCCACGATCGCCGCCTTCGCCGCGATCCCCGGCAGGGCGCCGAGAATCGTGTCGAACTGTGCGTTGATCGCCGTCACGGCGCCCTCGAGCGGTCGCAGGTGCTCGGCCTCGACGCCCTGCAGCGCCGTCGAGAGCGTCGCCAGGCCCGCCGAGATCCTCCTCAGTCCTCTTCGCACCTCGATCAGCGAGACCGCGAGCACGAGCACGACGACCGCGGCGAGGACGACGCTGAGGACGATCAGGAGATCCGTGTCGCTCATCGGCCGCCGAACCCGTCGGTGAGAGCGTTCATGTAGCCGTCCTGGATCACGGCCTCGTCCACGATCAGCGCCAGCACCGGCGCCGTCGCCTCGAGCTGCGGGATGTTCGCCGTGTTCGCGCCGACTCCGCCCGCGATCTCGAGCAGCCCGTCGACCGAGCGCTCGATGCTGCGGACGGAGACCATGAGCACGATCAGGAGCAGTGCGACGACCACGGCCGCGAGCGTCGCGATCGCCAGCGCGAGCACCCAGTACTCGTTGGAGGTCAGAGCGACGAGTGCGCCGGTCACTTCCCGACGGCCACCTTCCGCAGCGACCGGGCTGCGTGGAGGATCCGCACGCCGGAGTCGTTGATCCGGGCGATGCCGCCGAGCTCGGCGGTCTGCTGCCTGCACGGTCTCGACCGCCGCCTCGGCCGTCTTCGCCTGCCGGGCGATCCGCATCGCGAGGACGACGATCGTGATCACGATCACCGCCGCGACAGCGATCACCACGACGCCGAGCGCGATCCCGAACTGCCACCAGCCGGCCGAAGCGAGCAGCGCGAGCATCAGAGCGCCACCCTATTCCAGGCGTGAAAAACCCGTCAAGCATGCGCTCCCTGGCGTCGACGGTACTAGGGTTCGGACCAGTGGAAGGCAGGCCACAGAAGCATCTCGCTCTCATCCTCGCGCGCGAGCTTGCCTCGCAGCTCGCAACGGCGACGTTCATCGCCGACGCGAACGGCAACCTCGTGTTCTACAACGAGCCCGCCGAGGAGATCCTCGGGCGGACGTTCTCCGAGGCCGGCGCAATGAACGCAGAGAGCTGGGCATCCCTGTTTCGCCTCGAAGACCTTGACGGTGCGCCCCTGCCGATGGAACGCATGCCCGCGGCAGTCGCGCTGATGGAGCGGCGACCGGCGCACGGCAGGCTCTGGATGACCGGTCTCGACGGCCAGCGCAGGCTGCTCTCGGTGACGGCGGTGCCGCTCATGGCCTCCCCGACGGAGTTCGTGGGCATGATCGCCCTCTTCTGGCAATCGACCCCGGGCGACGACTGACGTGTCGCTCAGCGCGAGGATCTGGGGGTGCCGCGGGTCGGTTCCGACGCCGGGCGAGGCGACGGTCCGGTTCGGCGGCAACACGCCGTGCGTCGAGGTCAGGACGAGCGACGGCGGCCTCCTCATCCTCGACGCCGGCACAGGACTCAGGCAGCTCGGCGCGCAGCTCGAGCGCGACGGCCCCGTGCACGTGCTGCTGACGCATCTGCATTTCGACCACGTGGAAGGTCTGCGGTTCTTCGCCCCGTTCTGGCGGGCCGGCACCGAGCTGCACATCTGGGGCCCGCCTTCATCGCTGCACACGCTCGAGGAGCGGATCGTGCGGGCGTTCTCGCCGCCGCTCTTCCCGATCGAGCTCGCCGACACGCCGGCCTCCGTCACCTTCCACGACGTGCCCCACGAGCCGTGGGAGATCGAGGGTATTCGGATCGACGCCCAGAGCGTCTCCCACCCGGGACCGACTCTCGGCTATCGCCTCTCGATGAACGGGAGCGCCATGGCGTACATCCCGGACCACGAGCCCGTCCTCGGCGTCGAGCTCGCAGACCTCGAGCCGGAGTGGATCTCAGGGCACGGGATCGCAGCGGGCGTCGACCTGCTCTTCCACGACTGCCAGTTCAGCGAGCCCGAATACCCATCTCGCGTGGGCTGGGGGCACTCGAGCGTCGCGCACGCGGTCGAGTTCGCGCGCCTCTCCGACGCCTGTCGCCTGGTGCTGTTCCATCACGACCCGGACCGCTCGGACGACGCCGTGGACGGACTCGTCGAGCGCGCCCGCGAGCTCTGGGCCGACACCCCGGGAGAGCCGCCCGTGGCCGCTCGCGAGGGCATGACGCTCGACCTCCCGTAGCGCCCGCGCTAGGTACAGGCTCGGACGGCTCCGCGAGCGAGGCGTTCGTTCGATGGTCCTCGGGTGCGTGCTGACGGCCAAGTCGAGAGGAGTGTGGGCGTGATCGGTGTGTTCCAGCGATTCGACCAGGAGTCGCCAGTCTTCGACAGCCAGGACAAGTCCGGTGTCGATCTCGATCGTCTCCCGGTCTTCCCCGTACGGCTCGCGCATGCTCAGGACGGAGATCTCCACGCTTCGCCCGAGCGGCGAGATCAGATCGAGTCCCTCGGCCGTGTTCGGGTCAACCTCGGCCACGGGAGGGTCGTACAACCACGGCTCATGAGTCTCGGGCTGCCAGAACGACGGACAGATCGGAAACACCTCGAAGGGAGGGACCGGTTCCTCGGACGTGGCCGCGATACAGGTCGGCGAGCTGCCGAGGATCACCAGCGTCCCGACCCGATAGACCGTGGGCGAGATCGGCGTGACCCGGCCTCCCGGAGCCGCAAAACGATCAACGGTTCCGGCTATGAGGCTTCGCAGGACCTCGTGGTTGTACCCAGAGATCCGCACGCTGCGACCCGACCGGCTGTCGTCGACGCTCATACCGAGCCGGGACTCTGCCAGGCATGCGCCCGGGAGGATTCGAACCTCCGACCCGCGGATTAGAAGTCCGCCGCTCTGTCCACTGAGCTACGGGCGCGCTCGAACAGGGTATCGGGGGGCTCCGCGGGATTATCGTCCCGGCATGGCTCCTCACGATCGGGCTCGTCGGCGCCGGGGCGATGGGCAGCGCTGTCGGCGCCGCGTACGCGGCCGGCGGTGCGCGGGTCGTGACCACGCTGGCCGGGCGCAGCGAGCGGACGAGGCGGCTCGCGGCCGCCGCCGGCCTCGACCTCCTCGCCGGCCTGGACGACGTGGTCGGCGCCGCCGAGATCGTCCTCTCGATCGTGCCGCCCGGGCAGGCGCCCGCGGTTGCAGAGGATGTCGCGGCAGCTGCCGGCCGCACCGGCTCCGCGCCGCTCGTCGCCGACCTCAACGCGACCTCGCCCGCGACGGTGCAGGCGGTCGCCGGCCGTCTCGAGGGGCGCGGCCTCGAGCTCGTCGATGGATCGATCTCGGGCGGCCCGCCCCGTCCGGACACCTCGACGCGCATCTACCTCTCCGGCCCGCGGGCCGGAGAGATCGCCGCCCTGTCCGGGCCGGGCATCGACGCACGGGCGGTCGGAGACGCGATCGGCACCGCGTCCGCGATCAAGATGTGCACGGCGTCCATCTACAAGGGCTCGGCCGGGTTGCTCACGCACGCGCTTCTCACCGCCCACGCGAACGGGGTGCTCGAGCCGGTCCTCGACGACCTCGCGCAGGGGATGCCTCAGCTCGTCGAGCGAGCACCGCGCACACTCGCGAGCGCGGCCACCAAGGCCGAGCGCTATGTGGACGAGATGCGCGAGATCGCGCGGACGCAGGCCGCGGCCGGGCTCCCGCAGGAGCTCTTCGACGGCTTCGCTGCGGTCTACGAGGCGCTCGCCGGTTCGTCGCTCGCCCGCGAGGACCCCGAGTCCGTCGACCCGACACTGGATCTCGCTGCCGTGCTCGAGCGGCTCAGCGCGGCAGATGGAGGCCGAGCCGCCGCGGCAGACCGGCGACGAATGCCGTGACGGGGCCGGGACGGCGCCCTGCGTCGCCGGCGGCGTCCGCGTCGACGAGCGCGCGACGGATGAGCGAGCCGCCGGCCCAGCGGAAGGGTTCGCGCGGGAAGCGCACCGGCTCGGGCTCGACGAGCGCCAGCCGCGTCGACTCGTCGCGAATGTCGAGCGCGAGCGACGCCAGGATGCGGCCGCCGAGGTAGCTCGGACCGACCCCGTTCCCGGTAAAGCCGTAGCCGTGATGGACGTGGCCGCGCGAGCCGAAGACCGGCAGGTGCGTCGGCGAGACGTCGATCGGCCCGCCCCAGGCATGGGTGACGCCCCGCCCCGCGAGCTGCGGGAAGAACCGCACGAGCGCGCGGCGCGCGTGCGCGACCGCGTTCGGGTCGCGCTCGAGCCGGGCCGGCCGCTGCGCGCCGAAGCCCATCCGCCCACCGCCCCAGCCGAACGCGATCCGGCCGTCGCGCGTCGTCCTGAAGTAGTGGAGCAGCGTGCGTCCGTCCGAGATCGCCTCGCCTCCGGTCCAGCCGAGCTCCTCGAGCACGTCCGGCACTGGCTCGGTGAGAACGATGTGGCTCGAGGCGACCGCGAGCGAGCGGCCGAAGCCCGGGAAGGCTGCCGTGCCGGCGTTGACCGCGAGCACGACCGAGCCGGCCCGGATCGTTCCCGCGTCGGCCTCGACGCGGTCCCCGCGGATGCCGCGCACCGCGGAGCGCTCGTAGATGCGGACGCCGCGCTCCAGCAGCCGGCGGCGCAGGCCGAGCGCGAGCCGCGCGGGCTGCACCGTCGCGCTCGTCCGCATCACCATCCCGCCCCGGAAGACCGGTGCGGCGCACACCTCCTGCACCTGCGCGGACGTCAGCTCGGCGCACTCGCCCTCGACGATGGCGCAGACGCGCACGATCTCGGCCCAGGCGCCGTCCTGGGCGGGCGCAGTCGAGACCAGGAGCTGCGGCGCGGCGCGGTACCACGCATCGATCTCCTGCTCCGCGCACCACGTCCCGATCGCGCGGACGGCGTCGGCCGAGGCATTGCCGACCGCGAGTGCGCGCTCGGCGCCGTACCGGCGCTCCAGGTCCGGCAGGTCGTCCCAGAGCGAGCTGACGAAGCCGCCGTTGCGGCCGCTCGGGCCGTGCCCGCAGACGTCCTCCTCGATGATCGTCACACCGGCACCGGCGTCGGCGAGGTGCCAGGCCGTCCAGAGGCCGAGGTATCCGCCGCCGACGATCGCGACGTCGGCGGACTGCGTCCCGGCCAGCGATGCGCAGGGCTCGACCGGCCCCGCCTCCTCGAGCCAGTAGCCGTGACGCGTGTGCTGCACCTGCTAGTGGTGCTCGGCCGCCTCGGCGTCGGCCTTGGTGCGGTGCACCGTGCCGGGCGGGTGCTCGGGCGGCGCGTACAGCGAGTAGAGCTTCAGCTCCTCGGAGCCCGTGTTGACGACGTTGTGCCAGAGGCCGGCGGGAACGACGATCGCCCAGTCGCCCTCGAGCTCGTGCGACTCGGCGGGCTGGCCGTCCCGGCCGCCGAGCTCGGCCCGTCCTCGCCCTGCCTCGACCCGAAGGAACTGGTCGTGGTCGGGATGCACCTCCGCGCCGATGTCCTCGCCGGGAGCGAGCCGCATCACGGTCAGCTGCAGGCGCTCGCCGGTGAAGAGGACGGTCCGGAACGTCTCGTTGTCGAGCGTGGCGCGCTCGATGTCGTCGACCCAGGCTCGGCTCTCGCTCATGCCGGGAGATCCAGGATCGTGACCTCGTAGCTCTCGAGCGCTCTCCGGGTCGCGCCTGATGCCTTGGCCGCGGCGGCGCTGAGGTTGTCGGCCGGCTCGGAGCTCCGCTCGAAGCTCTCCTCGTCCTCCCAGAGCGTGATCACGAGCGAGCGGTCGTGCTCAGGGCTGACGAGGCCGAGCAGCCCCCGGTAGCCGGTGCTCTCGCGCGCCCACGGGAGCAGCTGCTCCGTCACGATCGCGCGGCCTTCCTCGTACTGCTCCGGTGTCGTCTCGAGTGTGTGGATTCGCGCGTACGTGGCGGCCTCCGTCGATCCGATCCCCTTGAGTCATAACCGATTTCACGGTGCGACTACCCTTCGCTCGTGGACGTGACGGAGGCGACGTTCGAGGATGCCGTGGTCAGGCGCTCGGCGGAGCTGCCGGTCGTGGTCGACTTCTGGGCGGACTGGTGCGGGCCGTGCCACGCCCTCACGCCCGTGCTCGAGGCCGCCGTCGCCGCGCGCGCAGGCAGCGTCGAGCTGGCCAAGCTCGACGTCGACGCCAACCCGGCACTGTCCGATCGCTTCGACATCGCCGGCATCCCGGCGGTCAAGGCCTTCCGCGACGGACGGGTCGTGGCCGAGTTCACCGGCGCCCGGTCGCGTCCGCTCGTGGACACGTTCCTCGACGAGCTGCTGGCGCCGCCTCGCGCCGACGCCCTGATCGAGGAGCTGCGGGCCTCGGGCGAGCTGCCCGACGTCGTCGCAGCAGTGGACGCCGGCGACCTCGAGACCGCGCTCGAGTCGATCGTGGGCGCAGTGCCGGGCGCGCCCGAGGAGGAACGGGAGCGACTGCGCGAGGTGGCCGTGGCGCTCTTCGAGCGCCTCGGTCAGGACTCGGAGACGGCGGCGCGGTATCGGCGCCGGCTGGCCGCCGCCCTCTACTGACCGGCATGGGCAGGGCACGGGCGGCGGCGGGCAGCCTCGTCTTCCTGGTGGTGGCTCCCGGAGTCGTTGCCGGTCTGATCCCGTGGTTGCTGACCGGCTGGCAGGCGCAAGGACCTATGCCGTACTGGCTCCCGTTCTGGCTAGGAGGTGCGGGGCTCGTCGCGGCGGGCGTCCTCGTGCTGCTCCGGGCCTTCGCCCTCTTCGTGGTCGAGGGACTCGGCACGCCGGCACCGGTCGCGCCGACCGAGCGGCTCGTCGTCGGTGGGCTCTACCGGTACGTGCGGAACCCGATGTACCTGGCGGTCGCCGCGATCATCCTCGGACAGGCGCTGGCGCTCGCCCAGCCGATCCTGATTCCCTACGCCGCCGCCTTCGCCGTGGCTGTCGTCACGTTCGTTCGCCGGTACGAAGAGCCGACCCTCAGCCTGCAGTTCGGTGCGCAGTACGACGCGTATCGCCGTGCCGTCCCGGGCTGGTGGCCGCGCACCACGCCCTGGGCTGCGAACGACCGAGAGTGAGGACGGAAGAGGGGTGGCGGACGGGACTCGAACCCGCGACCACCGGGACCACAACCCGGGGCTCTACCAACTGAGCTACCGCCACCGCGGGCGGACAGTGTATCCGCGGGTTTGAACCGGTTAGTTCCCGTCGTCGTAGGGCAAGGGTGTAGGCGCAAACGTTCGAAGTGGGAGGGGGTCGGATGAAGTACGCAAAGCTCGTTCTCGTCACGCTGGCCATTGCCGCAGCGGTGGGTGGCGCGCAGGCCGGCGCACAGGAAGCCGGCCCGGAGCTGATCCGCCTGCCGGATGGTTTCCGGCCCGAGGGGATCGCGATCGCGGGCAACACGTTCTACGTCGGCTCGATCCCGACCGGCGCGATCTACCGCGGCGATGTCCGCACCGGCCAGGGAGCGGTGCTCTTCGAGGGCGGTCCCGGCCGCGCCTCGATCGGCGTCGCTGTCGACCCGTCGGCGAATCCGTTCGATCCCGGCCGGCTGATCGTCGCCGGCGGCCCGACCGGCAAGGCGTTCGTCTACTCGGCGCGCGACGGGCGGCCGCTGGCGACGTACGACCTGACGACGCCACCGACGTTCGTGAACGACGTCGTCGTGACGGACGAGGCGGCGTGGTTCACCGACTCGATGAACAAGCGGTTGTACCGGGTCGGGTTCGGCGCCCGGCGAGGTCAGGCGACGGTGACGACGGTGCCCCTGACGGGCGACATCGCCAACTCCGAACGGCATCGACGCGACGCCGGACGGAGAGACGCTCATTCTGGTGCAGAGCAACCCGGGCAGGCTCTTCACCTCGGACACGAGCGGTGTGACGCGCGAGATCGATCTCGGCGGTGGGAGCGTGCCGAACGGTGACGGGATCCTCCTGGAGGGTCGGACGCTCTACGTCGTCCAGAACCGCGACAACAAGATCGCCGTCATCGCCCTGTCGGACGACCTGCGGTCGGGCCGCATCACCCGCTACATCACCGATCCCGACTTCGACGTGCCGTCGACGATCGACGACACGCGCGACCATCTCTACGCCGTCAACGCGCGCTTCGGGACGCCGTCGCCCGGAACCGCGCGGTACGACGTGGTGAAGGTGCCCAAGTAGCGCCCGCGGAGCAGGGGCCGGGCGAGGCCTCGGGCATACTGACCATCGCTCGCCCGGCCCCGTAGCTCAGCGGATAGAGCGGCAGACTTCGAATCTGCGCGCGGTGGTTCGACTCCACCCGGGGCCACTCAGACCGCCCGTGATCGATCGCTTCCGGGCTATTCGCGCACCGCGTCGTCCAGCGAGGGCGCGATCCTCACCTGCCCGGCGAGCCCGCCCCGGCCGAGCATCTCGGCCACGGCACCGTGAGCCGCCGCGAGACGCAGCTCGACACCCCGGCTGCCGAGCTCGCCGGCGAGCTCTCCGAGCATGTCGAGCGTCTGGATGTCGAGCTCGTCGTTGCGCGAGAGGTCGAGCACCAACACGGAGGGCGAGGGCTCGCCGACCGACGAGCTCGAGCAGGGCCTTCTTCACGCCCGCCGAGTTCACGAAGAACAGTGGCCCCTCGGCGGCGGCGACGAGCACGCCCGGCGTCGTCGACCAGTCCGGATGGTCGGCGGCGGGCTCCCAGACGGCCGTCTCGGGGTCGCGGGCGAGCACGCGGACCGGCGGGGCGCCGAACCGCCGCATCAGCTCGACCAGCGCGAGAGCGACCGCGATCAGGAGCCCCGGCAGGACGCCGAGGACGAGCACGCCGACGAGGGCGACGAGCGCGAGCACGAACGCAGTCCCGGCGCAAGCGCGCGAACCGTCTGAGCTCGTCCACGCGGAAGAAGCCCGAGATGGCGACGACGACGATCGCCGCGAGCGTCGCCTGCGGCAGGTCCTCGAAGAGCGGCGCGAGGAAGAGGCCGGTCAGGAGGATGAGGCCGCCGGCGACGAGCGAGACGAGCTGGGTCTTGCCGCCCGCCCTCTCGGCGGCGAGGGTCTGGCTCGCTCCGCCCGACTGGACGAAGCCGCTGGAGAAGCCGGCGAGGAGGTTCGAGCCGCCGAGCGCCACGATGTCGCGGTTGACGTCGACCTCGTACCCCTGCGCGCTCGCGATCGAACGTGAGACCGCGGCCGCCTCGGCGCTCACGACCATCACCCCGAGCGCCGCCGGCAGGAGATCGACGAGATCGCCCCAGGAGACGTCGGGGATCGCCGGGTCGGGCGCCGCGTCCGGCAGCTCTCCGACCACGTCGACGCCGTGGCTCGACAGATCGAGCACGGCCGAGAGCGCGATCGAGCCGGCGAGCACGATCAGCGTGCCGGGGAGCTGCGGCGCGAGCCGCTGCAGCGCCACCAGGGCGACGGCGCCTCCGGCGCCGACGAGGAGCGTGGAGCCGTGGAGGTCGGGAAGCTCCTCGAGGAGGTCGAGCGAGCTGTGAGAAGAAGCCGCCGCTTCCCGCCGCGACGCCGAAGAGCTGCGGCAGCTGGCCGACGACGACCACGAGGCCGAGCCCGAACAGGAAGCCGGTCATGACCGCCTTCGGGACGAAGTCCATGACCCGCCCGAGCCTCAGCAGGCCGCGCCACGACGAGCACGCACCCGCGACGAGCGCGAGCGCCGCCGACAGGGCCGCAAACGTGACCGCGTCGCCGTCTGCGAGCGGGCCGACGGCGGCCGCCGAGAGCGCCGACGTCGCCGTCGTCGCGCTGACGACGAGCGAGCGCGACGTCCCGAGGAGCGCGTACGCGAGCAGGGCTCCGGGCGCCGCGGCGAGCCCTGCCGACGGGGGCAAGTCCGGCGATCTGCGCGTAGGCGCACGCCTGCGGAACGACCACGCTCCAGACGATCAAGCCCGGCGATGACGTCGGGGACGAGCCACGCACGCCGGTAGCTCGTCAGCCAGCCGGGGAGCAAGTCTCACGGTCGAGCGAGTCTATGTAGGCAACCGAAGTACATTTCGGCGCCTGACGCTGCCGCTTCCTCACCTGGGCTTCGCGGCTACGACAAGCGCTGGATCCGTGGCGATCTCGTCGCCGGGCTCACGGTGTGGGCGGTGCTCGTGCCGGAGGCGCTCGCGTACGCGACGATCGCCGGCGTCTCGCCGGTCGTCGGCCTGTACGCCGCGCCGGGCGCGCTCCTCCTGTACGCGGCCTTCGGCAGCTCCCGGCAGCTCGTCGTCGGGCCGATGGCCGCGACCGCGGCGCTCTCGGCGGCGGCGGTCGGCGACCTCGCCGCGGGCGGCTCCGACGAGTTCCTCCAGCTGACGATCACGATGGGCCTCGTCGTCGGGATCCTCGCGCTCGCGGCCGGGCTGTGCCGGCTGGGGTTCCTCGCGAGCTTCATCTCCGAGCCCGTGCTCAAGGGGTTCATCATCGGCCTCGCGCTCACGATCATCGTCGGCCAGCTGCCGAAGCTCTTCGGCGTCGAGAAGGGCGAAGGGAACTTCTTCGAGCAGCTCTGGGACTTCCTCGGCGAGCTGGACGGCACGAGCGGGCTGACGCTGCTCGTCGGGCTTGCTGTCGCTGGCGCTCGTGATGGGCCTGAAGGAGCTCGCGCCGGTCGTGCCGGGGTCGCTCGTCGCCGTCGCGGTCGGCATCCTCGCCGTCCAGCTCTTCGACCTCGACCAGCACGGCGTCGACATCGTGGGCGACATCGACAGCGGGCTGCCCTCGCTCGGGCTTCCCGACGTCGTCCTTCTCCGACTACCTCGACATCGCGCCCGGCCGCGCTCGGCGTGATGCTGATCGGCTTCGCCGAGGGGCTCGGCGCGGCCAAGACGTACGCCGCGAAGAAGCACTACGAGGTCGACGCGAACCGCGAGCTCCTCGGCCTCGGAGCGGCGAACCTCGGCTCGGGCCTCTCGAGCGGGATGGTCGTGAACGGGAGTCTCTCGAAGACGGCGGTGAACGCCTCGGCCGGGGCGAACTCGCAGCTCTCGGGCCTCGTCGTCGCGGCGCTCACGATCGTCACCCTGCTCTTCCTCACGGGGCTCTTCGAGGAGCTGCCGGAGGCGACGCTCGCCGCGATCGTGATCGCCGCGCTCGTCGAGCTCGTCGACGTGCGCTCGCTCGTCGCGCTCTACCGCTTCCACGCGCGCGGCGCCGGCCGCGTCTTCCGGCGTCGCGGCGCGGCCCGACTTCGCGGCCGCGCTCGCGACGCTGCTGGGCGTCCTCCTCTTCGACACGCTGCCCGGCCTCTTCATCGGCGTCGTCGTCTCGATCGTGCTCCTCGTCTACCGCGCGTCGCGGCCGCACGTCGCCGTGCTCGGGCAGGGTTCCCGGGGACGCGCAGCCAGTGGGGCGACGTCGCGCGCCATCCCGAGAACGAGCCCGTCCCGGGGATCGTCGTGCTCCGGCCGGAGAGCGGTCTCTGGTTCGCGAACGCCGACATGGTGCGCGACGCGATCCGAGCGCAGGCGACCGGGGACGTGCGCGCCGTCGTCGTCGACGCCGAGACCGTGCCGGCCGTCGACGTCACGGCCGTGGGCATGCTGGTCCAGCTGGCCGAGGACCTTCGCCGGGACGGGATCGAGCTCGTTCTCGCCCGGGACATCGGCGCGGTGCGCGATCTCGTCGAGACCGGCGGACAGGAGCGCGTGCTTCGCAGCTATCCGACCGTGCAGGCCGCGGTCGACGAGCTCTCCGGCCAGTCCTGAGGCTCGCGCGCGGGCCGGCACTATCCTTGAGTGTCAGCGCGGGTGTGGCGGAACTGGCAGACGCGCCGGGTTTAGGTCCCGGTGGACTTCGGTCCTTGGAGGTTCGACTCCTCTCGCCCGCATAGCTCCCGGATCCGCCGGGCCGCGCGGGCGAGGCCGGCCTCGTCGAAGAGGTGCGGGACGCAGTTGCCGAGCTCGTGCACCGGGCCGTCGAGCTCGTCGGAGCCCGCGGTGGCGTTGAGTGCGTAGCGCACCGGGATCTCGTGGCAGACGACGAGGACCCGCTGCTCCTCGCGCTCGAGGAGCCGCTCGTAGGCGCGCGCGTAGCGAAGTGCCGCGTCGTCGAGGCTCTCGCCGCCGGGGAACGGATCGGCGCGTCGGTGCTTCGCCTTCCAGGCGCGGTACTCGTCGATCGTCCTGCCCTCGAGCTCGCCGACGTCGATGTCGTCCAGCAGCCCCTCCACCTCGAGCGGGACACCGCCTGCCCTCGAGCGCGATCTCGGCCGTCTCGCGCGTGCGGCCGAAGCGGGTGTGGACACAGAGATCGAGCTCGAGGCCCGCGACCTGGTAGCCGAGGCCGCGAGCCTCGGTCCGGCCCTGCTCCGTGAGGCCGACCGCGACCGCCGGGTCGCCGTTGATGCGGCGCACCAGGTTCAGCTCGGACTGTCCGTGGCGCACGAGCACGAAGAGGCGCATCCGCGAAGCCTACGGTCCGGCGTGCGACCGACCCAAGACGCGCTCTGCTTGAATGGGCGCGTGGAGACCCGCGTCGAAGAGCTGGACGGGGATACCGTCCGACTCACGGTCGGCGTTCCGGCCCACGACGTCCACCACGCCGTCGAGCACGCCACGTCCGATCTCGCCTCGTCGGTCAAGATCCCCGGCTTCCGGCCCGGCAAGGTGCCGACACCGGTGCTCTACCAGCGGCTCGGCAAGGAGCGCATCTACTCCGAGGCGGTCGACAGCCACATCTCGGGCTGGTTCTGGAACGCGGCGGCGCAGGCCAGGATCCGGCCGATCGCGCAGCCCCAGTACGACTTCGAGCTGCCGACGGAGGACGACCAGGATTGGCAGTTCCAGGCGACCGTGCCCGTGCAGCCCAAGGTCGAGGTCGTCGACTGGGTCGGGCTCGAGGTGCCGCGGCCCGACGCCGAGGTGCCGGCCGAGCTCGTCGACCAGGAGCTCGAGGCGCTGCGCGAGTCGGTCGCTGAGCTCGTTCCCGCCGACGACCGTCCGGTGCAGGCCGGCGACACGGTCGTCGTCGATCTCGTCTCGCCGAACGGCGACACGCAGCGCGACACGGTGGTCGAGGTCGGCGCCGGGCGGCTCATCGAGGAGATCGAGACCGCGTTGACCGGAGCCTCGGCGGGCGAGACGCGGCAGGCGACGTACGAGCTCGCCGACGAATCGTCGGCGTCGGTCGAGATCACGGTCAAGGAGATCAAGGAGAAGGTGCTGCCCGAGCTCGACGACGACCTTGCGCGCTCGGCGAGCGAGTTCGACACCCTGGCCGAGCTGCGCGGCGACATCGAGGGACGCCTGCGCGAGCAGCTCGACGCCGAGATCGACAGCGTCTTCCGCGCGAACGCCGTGGACACGCTCGCGCGCGAGTCGAAGGTGAACCCGGCCGGCCCGCTCGTCGAGTCGCGCACGCGCGAGCTGCTGACGGGGTTCGTGCGCTCGCTCGAGCGCCGCGGGATCTCGGCGGAGAACTACCTCCAGCTGACGGGCCGCACGCCGCAGGAGCTGACCGAGTCGATGGCGGCGGAAGCGGCGCAGTCGGTGGCCCGCGAGCTCGCGCTCGAGGCCGTGGCCGACCGGCTCGGGCTCCAGGTGTCGGACGAGCAGGTGAAGGAGCTCGTGCGCGAGCAGGCCGAGGCCGCGGGCGACGATCCCGACGAGGTGATCGAGCAGCTCTGGCACTCGGGACGGCACGAGGATCTCCGCGAGGACCTGCGGCTCCGGGAGGCGCTCGACCGGCTCGCGGCGGACGTCAAGCCGATCCCGGTCGAGGTCGCGGAGGCGCGCGAGGCGATCTGGACTCCGGACAAGGAAAAGGAAAAGACGCCGCAAGAGAAAACGTTGTGGACCCCCGGTAGCTGAGTGTCGGCGATCAAGGAGACTGCATGAGCCCGCTTATTCCGATGGTGATCGAGCAGACGTCGCGCGGCGAGCGCTCGTTCGACATCTACTCCCGCTTGCTGAACGAGCGGATCATCTTCCTCGGAACCCCCGTCGACGACCAGATCGCGAACCTGATCGTCGCGCAGCTCCTGCACCTCGAGTCGGAGGATCCCGACAAGGACGTGCAGATCTACATCAACTCGCCCGGCGGGTCGGTGTACGCCGGCCTCGCGATCTACGACACGATGCAATTCATCAAGCCGGACGTCCAGACGACGTGCGTCGGCATCGCGATGAGCATGGGCGCACTGCTGCTCGCCGGCGGGGCTGCAGGGAAGCGGTTCGCGCTGCCGAACGCCAAGATTCTGATCCACCAGGTGTCCGGCGGCTTCCAGGGACAGGCGACGGACATCGAGATTGCTGCGCGCGAAACCATCGCGCTCAAGCGGAGGCTCGAGGAGATCATCGCCCAGCACAGCGGCCAGGACATCGAGAAAGTGTCGAAGGACATGGAGCGCGACTACTTCCTCACCGCGCAGGAGTCGCAGGAGTACGGGATCATCGACCGCGTCATCGAGCACCGCTAAGCACTAGTCGAATCGACGAATCCGAGGTACAACGAGACATGGCCCGAGCATCCGAAGGCAACGAGCAGCTCCTCTGCAGCTTCTGCGGCAAGAGCCAGCGGCAGGTCAAGAAGCTGATCGCCGGCCCGGGCGTCTACATCTGCGACGAGTGCATCGATCTCTGCAACGAGATCATCGACGAGGAGCTGACGACCCCGACCCAGCTCGACCTCGACAACCTGCCGCGGCCGAAGGACATCTATTCGGTCCTGAACGACTACGTCGTCTCGCAGGAAGAGGCGAAGCGGACGCTGGCGGTGGCGGTCTACAACCACTACAAGCGCGTCCGCATGGGCCAGGAGGACGGCGACGTCGAGCTGCAGAAGTCGAACATCCTCCTGCTCGGCCCGACCGGGTGCGGCAAGACGCTGCTGGCGCAGACGCTGGCGCGGATCCTCAACGTGCCGTTCGCGATCGCCGATGCGACCGCGCTGACGGAGGCCGGCTACGTCGGCGAGGACGTCGAGAACATCCTGCTGAAGCTGATCCAGGCCGCCGACTTCGACATCAAGAAGGCCGAGACCGGGATCATCTACATCGACGAGGTCGACAAGATCGCGCGCAAGGCCGACAACCCGTCGATCACGCGCGACGTCTCGGGCGAGGGCGTCCAGCAGGCGCTCCTGAAGATCCTCGAGGGCACCGTCGCCTCGGTGCCGCCGCAGGGCGGGCGCAAGCACCCGCACCAGGAGTTCCTGTCGATCGACACCACCAACATCCTCTTCATCTGCGGCGGCGCATTCGCCGGCCTCGACAAGATCATCGGCCGCCGGATCGGCAAGAACGCGGTCGGCTTCGGCGCGGACATCCGCTCGAAGCACGCAGAGGAGAACGCCGAGCTCCTCAGCGACGTGATGCCGGAGGACCTGCTCAACTTCGGCCTGATCCCGGAGTTCATCGGCCGCTTGCCCGTGATCTCCGCGGTGCACCAGCTGCGCCGGGAGGATCTCGTCGAGATCCTCACCGAGCCCAAGAACGCGCTCACGCGCCAGTACCAGCGCTTCTTCGGCTACGACTCGATCGAGCTCGAGTTCCGCGACGACGCGCTCTGGGAGATCGCCGACAAGGCCCTCGAGCGCGAGACGGGCGCGCGAGGTCTGCGGTCGATCATCGAGACGGCGCTCCTCGACGTCATGTTCGAGCTCCCGTCGCGCAAGGACGTCTCCAAGTGCGTCATCACCAAGGAGACGATCTCGAAGGGCCTCAAGCCGACGCTCGTCACGAGTGCGGACGTGAGCTCGGACGAGCTTCCGGCCATGGCCGAAGAGTCGGCCTAGCGTCCTCCTACAGTCTGCCCGGTGGTCGGCGGCCGACGACCGCCGCGTCCGGACGCCGCCAGAGCCCGACCGAGAACTCGTAGCCGCGCACTGTGTCGCGGGCGTGTGGGCGGTACGTGCCGTCGATCGCGCGTCTGACGAGCTCCGCGAGCGGGAGGCCCGTGCGGCTCGACTCGCTCGAGAGGAACGCGTGCTGGCGATCCGTGAGGACGATTTGCGTGCGGCGACTCATTCGATGTAGGTGTACACCAACATCGGATCGATGTTTGTTCCGATTGCGTGCCAATTCCGCGCACGAACTGCGCAGGCGGCACGACGCCCTCCAGCTGCGGCTACGCCGACGCGCGGAGGACGGCGCGGGGCCCTGCAGAGGTCTCGACGTCGCGGGCGGCGAGTGCCTCGCCGCACTCCGGGCACGCGAGATGCGGCGTGATCACAGCGCCGCACGCCTTGTGCTGGAGCAGGATCATGTCTTCGCCGCCGCCGTGCCGCCGGCCCCACTCCATCAGCGAGACGAGGATCGGCCAGAGCTCGATGCCCCTCTCGGTGAGCCGGTACTCGTAGCGGGGCGGGCGCTCCTGGTAGAGCCGCCGGCTGAGGATGCCCGCGTCGACGAGCTTCCCGAGACGGTCGCTGAGGATGTTGCGGGCGATGCCTGTGTTGCGCTGGATCCGGTCGAAGCGGCGCTCGCGCAGGAACGCCTCGCGCAGGATCAGCATCGTGTGCTTGTCGCCGATGAAGTCGATCGCTCGGCCGACGCTGCACTTCTCCCGATCCCAACGCTCCAGGCTCACGATCGACATAGTTGCATTTTGAAACGGACTCGTCTAGAGTCGGTAGCGAAGTGCTACCGACTGGAGGCGCGCATGACCGCAAGCGCTGAACCCCGTTCCCGGACGATCACCTGGCACGACCCGGCCGAGGCAGCCGCCAGCGCGTACTCGTTGCCCGGGCTCGAGTTCCTGCACCGCCTCACCTCCGGGCTCGTCCCGGTGCCCCCGGTCGCCGAGCTCCTGGGCCTGCGCGGGACCTACGTTCTGCCTGGCCGCGTGGTCTTCGAGTACGAGCCGCGCGAGGAGCAGTACGGCGCCCTCGGCGCCGTCCACGGCGGCATCCTCACGGCCGTGCTCGACATCGCCATGAGCTCCGCGGCCCAGACCACCCTCGACGCCGGCGTCATCTTCGCGACGGTCGAGCACCGCACGAGCTTCGTGCGACCCGTCACGCTCGGCGTCGGCGTGCTCAGGGCGGAGGGGGTCGTGCTCCACTCCGGCTCGCGGACCGCGACCGCCGAGGCGAAGCTCGTGGACGCGGCCGGCGTGCTCTACGCGAACGCGTCGTCCACCTCGCTCGTGCTGGTGCACGAGCACAAGACGCCGCTCGCTGCGTAGAGTCGAGCCATGTCGCCGGAAGGAGTGACTGATCCGGTCGCGCTCGCCGCCCACGGGCGTGAGCTGTCCGGGATCGAGTACGTCCGCCAGATCTTCGACGGTGAGCTGCCGCCGCCGCCGATCTCGCAGCTGATGGGGTTCCGCGGCGTCGAGTTCGAGCACGGCCGCGCCGTCTTCGAGATGACGCCGGGCCCGGAGCACTACAACCCGATCGGCACGGTGCACGGCGGCATCGCCCTGACGCTGCTCGACTCGGCGATGGGGTGTGCCGTGCACACGACGCTCGCGGCCGGCGTCGGGTACACCACCCTCGAGGTGAAGACGAACTTCGTGCGTCCGATCACTGCCGAGACGGGAGTGATCCGCTGCGAGGGCACGGTCGTCCACGGCGGCTCGCGCATCGCGACCGCCGAGGGCAAGCTCGTCGACGCCGCCGGCAAGCTGCTCGCGCACGGCACGACGACCTGTCTCATCTTCGCGTGAGGCCCCCGGCCTTCACGACGCGGCCGGAGCTGCGTGGCACGTTCGGCGCCGTCGCCTCGACGCACTGGCTCGGCTCGGCCGCCGGGATGGCCGTGCTCGAGCGGGGCGGCAACGCGTTCGACGCCGCCGTCGCGACCGGCTTCACGCTGCAGGTCGTCGAGCCGCACCTGAACGGCCCCGGCGGCGAGGTGCCGGCCGTGTTCTGGTCGGCCGACCGCGGTGAGGCTCTCGCCCTCTGCGGCCAGGGTGTCTCGCCCGCCGCCGCCACGATCGAGCGCTACCGCGACCTCGGTCACGAGCTCGTGCCTGGCACGGGCGTCCTCGCGGCGTGCGTGCCAGGCGCCTTCGGCGGCTGGCTCCTGCTCCTGGAGGAGTTCGGGACGTGGCGGATCGAGGACGTGCTCGAGTTCGCGATCGGCTATGCGGAGCGCGGCTTCCCGGTCGTCGCGGGCATCCGCGGCACGATCGAGCGCACCGAGGAGCTGCTCGAGACCTGGCCCGCCTCGCGTGAGCTCTACCTGCCGGCGCCCGACGTCGGCACGCTCTTTCGCAACCCGGTTCTCGCCGCCACGTATCGCCGCATCGCCGACGAGGCGCGCGGGGGCTCGCGCGAGGAAGGGATCGAGCGTGCCCGCCGCGCGTTCTACGACGGGTTCGTCGCCGAGGAGATCGACCGCTTCGTCGCCGCCGAGGAAGGTCTCCTGGCGGCCGACGACCTCGCGTCCTGGCGTGCCACCCTCGAGCCCGTCGCCTCGCTCGAGTACCGCGGACTGACGGTCTGCAAGACGCTGCCTTGGGGGGCAGGGCCGGTCGGGCTGCAGCAACTCGCGCTGCTCGCCGGCTTCGACCTCGCCGGGCTCTCCGACGAGGAGCTCGTCCACGTCGTGACCGAGTGCGCCAAGCTCGCGTTCGCCGACCGCGACGCGCTCTACGGCGATGCGCCCGGCATGGAGACACCGCTTGAGCGCCTGCTCTCCCGCGGAGTACAACGACGAGCGGCGCGTGCTCGTGACCGAGGACGCCTCGGACGACTACGTGCCCGGTCTCGGCCGGCTGCCGACCGTCGTCGGTGCCTTCGTGACGCCCGGTGGCGGCGAGCCGACGCGCGGCGACACCGTGCACCTCGACACGGTCGACCGCTGGGGCAACATGGTCTCCGCCACCCCGAGCGGCGGGTGGTTGCACAGCTCGCCGGTGATCCCGGCGCTCGGCTGGCCGCTCGGCACCCGCGCGCAGATGTTCTGGCTCGAGGAGGGCCTGCCGTCCTCGCTCGCCCCGCGCACCCGGCCGCGGACGACGCTCTCGCCCGGGCTCGCGCTTCGCGACGGCGCTCCGTACATCGCCTGGGGCACGCCCGGCGGCGACCAGCAGGAGCAGTGGGCGCTGCACGCGTTCGTGCGGCACGTCGACCTCGGCCTCGACCTCCAGGCAGCGATCGACGCGCCCGAGTTCCACACCGATCACCTCATCTCGTCCTTCCACCCGCGCGGCTTCGCGCGGCGCTCGCTCAGCGTCGAGTCGCGCCTCGGCGACGACGCGATCGAGGGCCTGCGCCGGCGGGGCCACGAGGTCGAGGTGACGCCTCCGTGGTCGCTCGGTCGCGTCTCCGCGGTCGCGCGCGAGCCGGACGGCCTGCTCAAGGCGGGAGCGAACGCGCGCGGGATGCAGGGCTACGCAATCGCGCGCTAGTCTGTGCCCATAGTCGCTGCCTGACCCCCGATACGATCGCGGCATGGAGCCGCTGTACAAGCCGGAAGGCGTCGAGGAGCGCTGGCAGCGCACCTGGGAGGAGGAGGGCCTCTACCGGGCGGGCGCTGGCGCGCGCCGTGAAGAGACGTTTGTGATCGCGGTGCCGCCGCCGAACGTGACCGGCTCGCTCCACCTCGGGCACGCGCTGAACGGGTCGCTCCAGGACGTCCTCGTCCGCTGGCACCGCATGCGCGGCTTCGACACGCTCTGGCAGCCCGGCTACGACCACGCCGGCATCGCCACGCAGAACGTGGTCGAGAAGGAGCTCACGAGCGAGGGCACGTCCCGCAAGGAACTCGGGCGAGAGGCCTTCGTCGCGCGCGTCTGGGAGCACCTCGACAAGACCGGCCGCACGATCATGAGCCAGTCCCGCAGCCTCGGCGCCTCGCTCGACTACGAGCGTGAGCGCTTCACGATGGACGACGCCTACATCGAGGCGGTGATGCGCTTCTTCGTCCACCTCTGGGAGCGCGGCTGGATCTACCGCGCGAACCGGATCGTCAACTGGTGCCCGTTCCACGAGACTGCGATCTCCGACCTCGAGGTCGAGCACGCCGACAAGGACGACGCGCTGACCTACGCGCGCTACCCGTTCGCCGACGGCTCGGGCCACATCACGATCGCGACCGTCCGACCGCCGACGATGCTCGCCGACGTAGCGGTCGCCGTGCACCCCGAAGACGAGCGTCACCGGGACGCGATCGGCAAGGAAGTACTCGTCCCGTATGTCGACCGCGCCGTGCCGGTGATCGCTGACGAGCGCGTCGAGCCGGAGTTCGGCACGGGCGCGCTGAAGGTCACGCCAGGCCACGATCCAATGGATTTCGAGATCGGCCGCGACCATGACCTGCCGACGCTGACGGTGATCGGGCTCGACGGCCGCATGAACGAGCACGCCGGCGACCTCGCCGGCAAGACGCAGCAGGAGGCGGACGATGCGGTCGTCGCCTGGCTGAAGGAGCACGACCGCCTCGAGAAGCGTGAGAGCTATCGCCACGCTGTCGGAACGTGCGAGCGCTGCCACTCCCGGATCGAGCCGCTCATCTCGCTGCAGTGGTGGGTGGCGATGGACGAGCCGCGCAAGCCGGCGCTCGCGGCGCTGCGCGAGCGGCGCGTGCGCTACCACCCGGAGTCGCAGCACCAGTTCGCGATCCGCTCGTTCGAGGAGATCCCGGACTGGAACGTCTCGCGCCAACTCTGGTGGGGACACCAGCTGCCACTCTGGTACTGCCCGGACGGGCACGTCACCTGCGCGTGGCCGCCGCCCGACGCGTGTGCCGAGTGCGGCTCGGCCGAGCTCGAGCGCGATCCCGACGTGCTCGATACCTGGTTCTCCTCGGCGCTGTGGCCCTACGCGACGCTCGGTTGGCCCGAGCAGACCCCGGAGCTCCGCCGGTACTACCCCGGCGACGTCAACTCGACCGCGCGCGAGATCATCCGCCTCTGGGAAAACCGGATGATCTGGACAGGGCTCGAGCTCATCGGCGAGATCCCGTTCACCGACGTGATCATCCACTCGACCGTGCTCGCTGCCGACGGGCGCCGGATGTCGAAGAGCCTCGGCACCGGCATCGACCCGGTCGAGATGATCGCGAAGCACGGCGCCGACGCGACGCGCTACGGCCTGCTCAAGATGTCGTCGACGCAGGACGTCCGCTTCGCGGAGGGCGCGCTCGAGGAAGGGCGGAAGCTCGCGAACAAGCTCTGGAACGTCTCGCGCCTGCTGCTGCAGCACGAGGTCGAGCCCGCCGAGCGCCCGAGCTCCGTCGAGGAGCGCTGGATCCTCGCGCGGATCGAGGCCACGCGGCGCGAGATCGAGACGGCCTGGTCGCGGTTCGAGTTCTCGCCGGCCGTGCAGGCGCTCTACCGGCTCACCTTCGACGACTTCTGCGACTGGTACGCCGAGGCGATCAAGCCTCGCCTGCGGGACAGTCACTCGGACACGGCCGCAACGGCCCTGGCCGCGCTCGAGACGCTGCTGAAGCTACTGCACCCGGTGATGCCGCACGTGACCGAGGAGATCTGGTCGCAGTTCCACGCTGACACACCTACTGGACGGTTGATCGTGTCGCCGTGGCCCGACGGAAACGACGCGTACGACGCCGACGTCGATGCGCTCGAGCGCGTCCAGGAGGCGGCCGCGATCTTCCGCCGCAGCGGCGTGCTCGTCGAGCTCGAGGGCGACGACGCGAGGATCTTCGCGGCCGTCGTGCGGCCCGAGCGCGCGAGGGCGAACGGGAACGCCGCCGACGAGATCGAGCGTCTCCGCAAGGAGGTCGAGCGCGGCGAGAAGATGCTCGCCAACGAGAAGTTCGTCGCCAACGCGAAGCCCGAGGTGGTCGCGGCCGAGCGTGAGAAGCTCGCCCGCCACCGGCGCGAGCTCGATGCCCTCGCAGGCTGACTGGATTGCCTCGCTCTCGCCCTGGCCGGAGGAGTTCGGTCTCGGGCGGATGCGGACCCTGCTCGCCGCGCTCGGCGACCCCCAGCTCGCGTACCCCGCGATCCACGTCGTCGGCACGAACGGGAAGTCGACGGCGACGAGGACGATCGAGGCGCTGTTGCTCGGCGAGGGGCTCTCGGTCGGCGCGACCGTCTCGCCCCACGTGCGCTCCTGGGCGGAGCGGATCACCGTCGACGGCGGCGAGGCCGATTTCGAGGCGGCGCTCGCGCGCGTGCGGCCGGAGGCCGAGGCACAGGGCGCGACGCAGTTCGAGACGATCACGGCGGCGGCGCTCGCGGAGTTCGCGGCACGCGGGGTCGACGTCGCGGTCGTCGAGGCCGGCCTCGGCGGGCGGCTGGACGCGACGAACGTTCTCCGCAGCCACGTCGTCCTCCTGACGAACGTCGGCCTCGACCACACCGACGTGCTCGGCGAGACGCGGGAGGAGATCGCCGCCGAGAAGCTCGCCGTCGTGCAGGAGGGGACGATCGCGGTGCTGCCCGACCGCGAGTTCGCGGCTCTCGCGGGGCCGAACGTCGTCGTCGGCGGCGCCCGCGAGGCGGCGGAGGCGTTCCTCGGCCGCCCGATCGAGGGCGAGGCGGCGGTCGAGCTGCCGGGTCGGCTCGAGCAGCGCGGCGACGAGCTCTGGGACGGCGCGCACAACCCGGACGGGGCGCGCTGGCTCGTCCGGAACCTGCCGCCGGCGGACTACGTGTTGTGCGTCTCGATCCTGCGGGACAAGAACGTGGAGGAGATGCTCGCCACGCTCTCAGAGGCCGGCAGGACGCTGGTCGCCACGACCTCGTCGAATGCGCGCTCGCTCGCCGCCGAGGAGCTCGCCGAGCGCGCGGCGCCGTACTTCGCGCACGTCGCCGTCGTCGCCGACCCACGCGCCGCTCTCGCCCGCGCGCACGAGCTCGGCGGTCCCGTCCTCGTCACCGGCTCGCTCTATCTCCTGGCAGATCTTTCGAGGAACGGCGGCTGAGATGGCGAAAGGGCGCGGCAGTGCTTCCGTCCTTCTCTTCGCCGCTGCGGTGGTGGCGTTCATCGTCGTCTCGGCGTTCGCAGTTGGCTATATCGTGGGAAAGCTGATCCTGTGATCCTCGCGCAGACGACGACGAACGACGAGCTCTTCGGAGGAGTCAACGACTTCTTCGACTCGGGCGCCTGGCTCGTCATCCGCAACATGACGATCTTCTTCGTCGCGATCTTCTGGCTCGCGACGGCGTTCTGGGTGTTCAAGGACGCCCGGCGGCGGATCGAGGATCCGTGGCTCGTCGGCACCGCCACCCTGCTCGGGCTGCTGGCCCCGTTCATCGGCGCGATCATCTATCTCTTCCTGCGGCCGCCCGAGTACATCGACGACGTGCGCGAGCGCGAGCTCGAGATCAAGGCGATGGAGGACAGACTCTCCCGGCGCGACCTGCACTGCCCGGTCTGCCGCGCGCAGGTCGAGTCGTCCTTCCTCGTCTGCCCGGTCTGCACGACGCGGCTGAAGCAGGCGTGCGTGAAGTGCAACGCGCCACTCGAGGCGCTCTGGCAGATCTGCCCGCACTGCGCGACCCCGGTGACGTCGCCGAGCCTGCCAGGGATCGACACGACGCTGCCGGAGACCTGGACGGCTCCCCGCCGTCGCGCCGCCGAGTCCGACTAGACTCGACCGCCGATGGCGGTGGAGACGACACTCGTGCTCGTGAAGCCGGACGGGATGCAGCGCCGGCTCGCGGGCGAGATCCTGATGCGCTTCGAGCGGCGTGGGCTCGAGCTCCGCGGCGCGCGGCTGCTCAAGATCCCGCGGGCGCTCGCCCAGCAGCACTACGGCGAGCACAAGGGCAAGCCGTTCTACGGCGACCTCGTCTCGTTCATCACGTCCGGGCCGGTGCTCGCGCTCGCCGTCCGCGGCGAGTCGGCGATCTCGGTCGTGCGGACGATGATGGGGGCGACCAACCCGCTCGACTCCGCTCCGGGCACGATCCGCGGCGACTTCGCGCTCGAGCTCTCCGAGAACATCGTCCACGGCTCGGACTCCAAGGCGAGCGCGAAGCGCGAGCTGGCGCTGTTCTTCCCCGACGGCCTGGTCTAGACCCCGTGGCAGAGCTCAATCCCGGACGCGGCGCAGAACCGGGCGTTCTGGGACGGCTACGCGGACGAGTACCACGAGCGGAACGCCGACTTCATCGCCGCTGGGCTCGCGTGGGGGCTGTGGCAGATTCCCGAGTCGGAGCTGCAGGTGCTCGGCGACGTCGCCGGCAAGGACGTGCTCGAGCTCGGCTGCGGCGCCGCCGAGTGGTCACGTGCGCTGCTCGCGGCCGGCGCCAGGCCCGTCGGCCTCGACAACTCGGAGAAGCGGCTCGACTATGCACGCCGGTTGAACGAGGAGGCGGGGGTCGACTTCCCGCTCGTGCACGCGAGCGCAGAGGAGGTGCCGCTCGCGGACGCCTCGTTCGACATCGTCATGTGCGACTGGGGCGCGATGACGTTCGCCGACCCGTACCGCGACCGTGCCCGAGGTCGCACGGGTCCTGCGGCCCGGTGGCCTCTTCGCCTTCAGCGGCAGCGCGCCACTCGGCTGGGTGTCCTTCAACGAGGCCGAGGACACCTTCACCGAGCGTCTCGAGCGGGACTACTTCGGCATGCACCGCTGGGACGACGGCGAGACCGTCGAGTTCAACGTGACGCAGGGAGAGTGGGTGCGGCTCTTCCGGGCCAACGGCTTCGCCATCGAGGATCTGATCGAGGTCCGACCCACCGAGGGTGCGACGTCGACCTACCGCACTGAGACCGAGACGGCGTGGGCGCGGCGCTGGCCGATGGAGCAGATCTGGAAGGTCCGCAAGGAGGCGTGAGCGCAGCCGCCATCGCCGCCGCTTCTCCTCGCCTCGACCAGCCCGCAGCGGCGCGCGATCCTCGAGCAGCTCGCACTGCCCTTCGAAATGGTCGCGCCCGACTACGTCGAGGACGACAAGCCGGGCCTGAGCCCGCTCGACCTCGTCCGCGAGCACGCCCGAGGCAAGGCGCGCTCGGTCGCGGCGCGGGCGGGGGACAGACCCGTGCTCGGCGTCGACACTGCGGTCGCCCTCGGCGACGACGTCTTCGGCAAGCCGGCTGACGCGGGCGAGGCCGAGCGGATGCTCGAAGCGCTCGGCGGGCGCACGCACGCCGTCGTCTCGGGCCTGTGCCTGCTCACGCCGGGCTGGGAGCTCGTCGAGGACGACACGACGTCCGTCACGTTCCGCGAGCTGACGCCGCGCGACCTCGCGGCGTACGTCGCGACCGGGGAGTGGGAGGGACGCGCCGGCGGCTACGCGATCCAGGGCCGCGGCGCCGCCCTCGTCGAGCGGATCGAGGGCGACTACCTCAACGTCGTCGGCCTGCCGGCGGCGCTGCTCGTCCGCACGCTCGCGGAGCGCTTTTCCGGGCGCCTACGGCCTCGGCTGAGGGTACGTCCGCGAGACGAGGGCGTCCCAGCCGCGATCGGGGAGCACCTTGCGCAGCGTCAGGAACAGCTTTGCGGAGGCGTCACGCGGTACCGCGTCCGGGGCCGTCTCGCGGTCACCGCCCGCTCGATCGTGGCGGCGACGTCGTCGGGCGTGCCGCCGAGCCGCCGGCCGAACCCACCCTCGTACGCGCCGACCGTGGCGGCGCCGACGGCCGCGTTGAAGGTCTCGTACGGCTCGTCGCCGACCGGGATGGATCCCGACCGCGGCCTCCGCGAACCCGGTGCGGATCAGCCCCGGCTCGACCACGACGACGTCGATCCCGAAGCCTTGCAATTCGAAGCGGAACGCGTCGGACAGCGCCTCGACGGCGTGCTTCGACGCGTGGTACCAGCCGCCGCCAGGGAAGGTCAGCTTGCCGCCCATCGAGCTGACGTTGACGATCCGGCCTCGGCCTTGCCGCCGCATGGCCGGCAGCACGAGCTGGGTCAGGCGGGCGAGGCCGAAGACGTTCGTCTCGAACTGCCGCCGCGCCTCGTCCAGCGGCACGCTCTCGACGGCGCCGCTCAGGCTGTAGCCCGCGTTGTTGACGAGCGCACCGATCGCACCGGCGGCGCCCTCGACCTCCGCAACCGCCCGCTGCAGCGACTCCTCGTCGGTGACGTCGAGCTCCAGCAGGCTGCAGCCGGCCTCCTCGAGCCCCGCCATCGACTCGAGCCGGCGGGCGGTCGCGTACACCGTCCAGTCCGTCCCCGCGAGCCGAACTGCCGTCGCCCGCCCGATGCCCGAGGAGCAGCCCGTGATCAGCACCGCAGGGGACGAGGCCACGACCGCAGTATTCCACGGCTAAACTTGGCTGCTCGTGGGCGTTTTCCGAACCATGACGGGGTTCGGCGGTCGTGACATGGCCGTCGACCTGGGCACCGCCAACACCCTGGTGTACGTGCGCGGGCGCGGCATCGTGCTCTCCGAGCCGTCCGTCGTCGCGATCGACCAGCGCACCGGCGAGGTGCACGCGGTCGGCGTCGAGGCGAAGCGAATGCTCGGCCGGACGCCGGGCACGATCAGCGCCATCCGCCCGCTGAAGGACGGCGTCATCGCCGACTTCGACGTCACCGAGCAGATGCTGCGCCACTTCATCCAGAAGGTGCACCAGCACCGCTTCGCGCACCCGCGCGTCGTCGTCTGCGTGCCCTCGGGCGTGACGGGCGTCGAGAAGCGCGCGGTCGAGGAGGCGACGCTCTCGGCAGGCGCGCGCCAGGCCTATCTGATCGAGGAGCCGATGGCAGCCGCGATCGGAGCCGGGCTGCCGGTCGCCGAGCCGACCGGGAACATGATCGTCGACATCGGCGGCGGCACCACCGAGGTCGCCGTGATCTCGCTCGGCGGCATCGTCGTCTCGCAGAGCCTGCGAGTCGGCGGCGACGAGATGGACGATGCGATCGTCACGCACATCAAGAAGGAGTACAAGCTCCTCGTCGGGCAGCAGACGGCCGAGGAGATCAAGCTCGAGGTCGGCTCCGCCTTCCGCATGCGCGAGGAGGTGCAGGCCGAGGTTCGCGGCCGCGACATGCTGACCGGCCTGCCGAAGACGGTCATCCTCTCGTCCGAGGAGATCCGCCACGCGCTCGACGAGCCGGTGACCCAGATCATCGACGCGATCAAGTCGACGCTCGACAAGACACCGCCGGAGCTGGCGGCGGACATCATGGACCGCGGCATCGTGCTCGCGGGCGGCGGCGCCCTCCTGCACGGGCTCGACGAGCGGCTCCGCCACGAGACGCAGATGCCGGTGCATCTCGCCGAGAGCCCGCTCACGTGCGTCGCCGTCGGCTCCGGCCGCAGCCTCGAGGAGTTCGAGGCGATCCACCGCAGCGCCCGCGCCCGCGTCCGGCGCAACGGCAACCGGCGCTACTAGCCGCGCGCTCGCGCGGCGCCATCTGGCGCGTTGCTCGCGGCGCGTAGGCCGGCGGAACAGTATGAGTAATACGGGCCGACGGCTGGAGTGCCGCGAGCGACGCGAGGCTACGCCGGAGGCCGGCTCCGCCGGCCGGGAGGCGTAGCCGGCCAGATGGATGCCGCGAGCAGCGTTTTCCTGCTCGGTCGCTAGACTCTTTCGTCCCGTGCCAAGAAACCGCACCGCAAGATCGGCGGTGCTGGGCCTCCCCGTCCGGCGATCCGCCAACCGGGCCTTTCCCTCCCGCACCAGCAGCGCCCTCCGTCGCCGGATCGTCCTCGGGACCCTCGTCGTGCTCGCGCTGGCGCTCATCACGATCTCCTTCCGCGAGTCGGACGACGGGCCGCTGCACGGCGCGCAGGCGGCGGTTGCGGGCGCGCTGCAGCCGCTGACGATCGCGGTCGAGCGGGTGGCGCGGCCCTTCCGCGACGCCTACGGGTGGACGACCGACCTCTTCGACGCGCGCGAGGAGGCCGAGCGGCTGCGCGCCGAGAACGAGCAGCTGGAGCAGGCCGTGATCCAGAACGAGTCGGCGCTGCAGAGCCTCGTCGAGGTGAAGAAGCTGCTCCAGTACGTCGAGGGCCCGAACTTCCCGACCGACTACACCTACGTCGCCACCTCGGTCACCTCGAGGCCCGCCCGCGCGTTCGAGCAGGAGGTCGTCCTGCCGGTCGGCACGGACGACGGCGTCGAGGAGGACGCGCCGGTCGTCACCGCCGACGGGCTCGTCGGCCGCGTCACCTACCTCACCGCCGACTCCGCTCGCGTGACGCTCTTGACCGACGAGTCGAGCGCCGTCTCGGCCCGCGACCTACGCACGGGCGCGACCGGGCTCGTCGAGCACGGCCAGACCGGCGACTCGCTCGTGATGACGCGTGTCCGCAAGGAGGACAACGTCGAGGTCGGCGACGAGATCGTCACCTCCGGGTGGACGTCCGGCAATCTCAGCTCGCTCTATCCCAAGAACATCAAGGTCGGCGTCGTCACGAGCGTGGGCCAGACGCAGACCGACCTCTACCAGCAGGTGCAGCTGGCCTCCGGCGTCGACTTCGCGTCGCTCGACGCCGTTGCGGTGCTCGTCCCACGCGACGCGAGCCGGCGCCGGTGAGCGATGCCGCCGCGATCGCGGTGCTGGTCTTCGTCGCCGCCCTCCTGCAGGCGACGATCGTCGTCGGGATCGACATCCTGGGCGGCACGCCCGACCTCCTGCTCCTGACGCTGATCGGCGTCGCGCTGCTCCGCGGCTCGGTCGCCGGCGCCGTCGCCGGGTTCGGCGGCGGCCTCCTGCTCGACATCCTGACGCTCGACACGCTCGGCGTGACCTCGCTGCTGCTCGCCGTCGCCGGCTACTGGACCGGCCGCTACGCCGAGACGACCGGACGCGACCGCCTGCACGCGCCGCTCCTCGCCGTCGTCGTCGTGACCGTGCTCGTCGCGGTCGGCGGCTTCGCCCTCCACTTCCTGATCGGGGAGGAGGTGTCGGCCCGGCGCGTCGTCGAGACGCTGCTGCCGACCATCGGCCTGAACCTGCTGCTCGCGGCGCCCGTCTTCGCCCTCTGCCGCAGGTTCCTGCCGCCGTTCGACCTGTCCGAGCGCACGGCGGAGGTGCAGGTCGTTGGCTAGCACCTTCAACGAGCGCCGCTCGTCGTCCGGCCGCTTCCTGCCGCCCGACCCGCGTGTGTCCGAGCCGTATCGCTTCACGCCGCAGCTCGCCTTGCGCGTCGGCATCCTCGCGCGCCATCGCCCTGGCTGCCTTCGCTGTGCTCTTCCTGCGGCTCTGGGCCCTGCAGGTCCTCTCGGGCGATCGCTACCTCGTCGCCGCGCGCGACAACCAGGTGCGGACGGTGCGTACCGAGGCGCCGCGCGGCCCGATCCTCGACCGCAACGGCCGCTCGCTCGTCACGAACGTCCCCGGCACAGTCGTCCAGCTCTGGCCCGCCGACATGCCGGAGGAGGGTCGCTACCGGATGGTGCAGCGCCTCGCCGCGATCCTCCGCGTGCCGCCGTCGCAGATCACGAAGGCGATCGAGTCGCGGAAGGGCGATCCGCTGACGCCGATCACCGTGAGAACGGCCGTACCGACGGAGCGCGCGCTCTACCTGAAGGAGCACCAGGCGGAGTTCCCGGGCGTCTCGGTCGTGACGACGTTCCTGCGGAACTACGAGAACAAGTCGCTCGCCGCCCAGGTGCTCGGCCACGTCGGTGAGATCTCGGAGGACGAGCTGAAGGCCAAGGAGGACGAGGGCTACCGCGCCGGCGACCGTGTCGGCAAGGCGGGCGTCGAATCGGCGCTCGACCAGTACCTCCGTGGCACGCCCGGGCGGGCGCAGCTCCGCGTCGACTCGCTCGGCCGGCCGCAGAGCCCGTTCCAGGTGCAGCAGTTCTGGGTGCCGGGCAACGCCGTCCGGCTCACGCTCGACATAGGGCTGCAGCGGGCGGCGGAGAAGGCGATCACCTACGGCATCGGCCGCGCGTTCGAGAACGACAACTGGTGGGCGGACGGCGGCGCGATCGTCGCGCTCGACCCCGCGGACGGCGAGGTGCTCGCGCTCGCGTCGAACCCGACGTACAAGCCGTCCCTCTACGTCGGCCGCCCGGACGCGAAGAAGCTGAACGCGCTCGCCGCGCCGGACGCGAACAACCCGCTCATCAACCGCGCGACCTCCGGCCGCTACCCGCCCGGCTCGACGTGGAAGCCCGTGACGGCGCTCGCGGCGATGCAGGAGGGCCTGCTCTCGCCCTACCAGGCGATCCAGTGCACGCCGTTCTCGGTCTTCGGCCGCGACAAGCAGGTCTTCAACAACTGGAACCCGTTCGTGAACGAGGCGATGACGCTGCCGACCGCGCTTGCCGCCTCCTGCGACACCTACTTCTACGAGGTCGGCAACCGCTTCTACAACCTGCCGCCTCGCCGCGGCCAGCCCTTGCAGCGCTGGGCGCGCAACTTCGGCTTCGGCCAGCCCAGCGGCCTCGACGTCGGCGGCGAGGATCCCGGCCTGCTGCCGACCATCCGCTGGAAGCGGCAGACGTACACGAAGGAGCGCTACCCGAAGACATGGGAGGTCGAGCGGCTCTGGAAGCCGGGCGACTCGATTCAGCTCGCGATCGGCCAGAAGGACCTGCTGGTGACGCCGTTGCAGATGACGCGTTTCTATGCGCTGCTCCAGAACGGGGGCCGGCTCGTGACGCCGCACCTCGTCTCGAGCGTCGAGCAGCCCGGGATCGCCGGCCGGCCGTCGGTCGTGCTGCAGCGGTTCCCGCCGACGCCCCCGCGCGACACGAACGTGTCCGCGGACGCGCTTGCGTCGATCGAGGAAGGCCTGCGAGGCGCGACGACGCTGCCGAACGGCACGTCGGTCGGCGTCTTCGGCAGCTTCCCGGTGCCGATCTACGGCAAGACCGGCACGGCCGAGAAGTGGTCGAGCGAGCTGCAGCGGATGCTCGACCAGTCGTGGTGGTGCGGCTACGGCGACGAGTGGGGAGGCAAGTCGGCGATCGCGGTCTGCGTGCTGATCGAGAACGGCGGCTTCGGCGGCGAGGCGGCCGCGCCCGCCGCGCTGAAGGTCTTCGAGGCCCACTACGGCGTCAAGGCGACCGTCGTCGACGAGGTGCCCTCGGACTGATGGTCGACTACGCCTCCTCCTCACGCACGCTGCCCGGCACCGACCTGCTTGTCGGTCGTCCGGCGGCTCGACCTGATCCTCCTCGGCGCCGTCGTGGCCATCGTCGCCTACGGGATCTGGGGTGTCGCCGGGATCACGCGCTACGACGTGGCGGGCGACGAGGGCTACTTCGTCACCCGGCAGCTGATCGCCGCCGGCATCGGCTTCGCCGGCCTGCTCGTCGCGCTCGCGATCGACCCCGACCGCCTGCGCCGCAGCTACCGCTTCCTCTACGCCGGCACGATTGGCCTGATGCTGCTGGTCTATCCGCTCGCGCAGGAGACCCGCGGCTCGCGCCGCTGGATCGATCTCGGCCCGTTCCAGTTCCAGCCGTCCGAGTTCGGCAAGCTCCTCTTCGTCCTCGCCCTCGCGGGCTTCCTCGTCGATCGCGTGCGCCGGCTCCAGCAGCCGGGTGTCGTCCTGCAGGCGGTGCTTCTCGGGGCGATTCCGATCGCGCTCGTCTTCCGGCAGCCCGACCTCGGCACGGCGCTCGTATACGTGGCCGCGCTCTTCGCGTGCCTCTTCATCGCGGGTGTGCGCTGGTCGCACGTGATCGCCCTGCTCCTGATCGGCCTCACGTTCGTCGTCAGCGTGCTCGTGCTGCTGCCGCGGGTCGGCGTCGAGCTGCTCGAGCCGTACCAGCTGAAGCGGCTGACCGGCTTCACCAACCCCGATCTCGATCCCAGCGGGGCGACGTACAACGTCAACCAGTCCATGACGGCGATCGGTTCCGGCGGCTTCGACGGTCGCGGCGTCGACGGCGCGACGCAGACGCGGCTCGACTATCTGCCCGAGCACGCGACGGACTTCGTGTTCGCCTCGTTCGCGGAGCAGCGTGGCTTCGTCGGCGCGGCGCTCCTGCTCGGCCTCTACCTGCTGATCGTCTGGCGGGCGCTGCGGGTGGTGACCGTGGCGCGCGACGCCTTCGGCGCGATCGTCGCCGGCGGGATCGCGATCGCGTTTCTGTTCCAGGTCTTCGTCAACGTCGGCATGACGATGGGGATGGCGCCGGTGACCGGCATTCCGCTGCCGTTCGTCACCGTCGGCGGCTCCTCGATGGTCGTCAACCTCGTGGCCATGGGCGTCCTCCTGTCGATCCACGCGCGCGGCACCGGCGGCAAGCGCCGGGCAGTGTAGGAGGCCGAACCCTGGCGAACCTGAACCCGATGGCCGTGTGGGGCGTTCTGAGGGAGGCCAAGTCGGGGCTCACCGAGGCGCGTCCGCTCGTGATCAGCGGCCCGCTCGCCGACCAGCTCGCGCGGCAGCTCGGGGAGGGCGCCGCGGCCGGCGCAGTCAGGACGGGCGGCAGCGTCGAGGGGGCGGCAGCGCTCATCCGCATCCTCGGCGGCGTGCCGGGCGAGGAGGACGAGCGCGAGCTGCGGGCGGCCAACCGCGCCCGCGTGCCCGTTCTGGCGGTCCAGACCAGCGGCCAGCTGGACGTGCCCGTCCCGTACGTGCTCGCCACCGACGTCGTCGTCTGCCCGCCGGGCGCGGGCTTCCCGGTGGACGAGATCGGCGGCACGCTTGCCGCCCGGCTCGACGAGCGCGCCGCACCGGTCGCGGCGCGGGTGCCGGTGCTGCGGGACGCGGTCTGCGACCATCTGATCGAGAGCTTCTCGCGCAAGAACGCGATCCTCGGCATCGCCATCTTCGTGCCCGGGGCCGACTTCCCCGTGCTGACGCTCAACCAGCTGCGGCTCGTCCTCCGGCTTGCCGCCGCGCACGGGGTCGAGCTCGACCAGTCGCGCCTGCCGGAGGTGCTCACCACGATCGGCGCCGGCCTGGGCTTCCGCGCGGTCGCGCGCCAGCTTCTCGGCGTCGTCCCGGTGGCGGGCTGGGCCGTCAAGGGCGGCATCGCCTACGCGGGCACGCGCGCCGTCGGCGAGGCGGCGAGGCGCTACTTCGCCACCATCGCTCCCGTGCGCAGCTGACCCGTGGCGCGGCGGCGAATGCCGTCCGGTGCGGGACCTACGATCTGCCGAAATTCGCCCGAGTCGGAGAGGGGAGGCGCGATGGTAGGCACCGAGCACGCGGAAGAGCTGCTGCAGATCGAGGAGGCCGACGCCTGGTTCGAGTACCTCGAGGCGACGAGAGTCCAGTCCGAGCTCCGCTACGCCGAGCTCGAGCCCTGGGCCTGGGCGCGCCTCTCCCAGCGCCTCCGCGCCGTGCGGGCGCGGCGGGCGCGGCTTCGCCCTGCCGCCGCCTGAGCGGCGCCCCTCCCGGCAGGGAAGCCGGGGCCGAGCCAGAAGGCTTGCTAGCCTACGGGCAGGCCATGCCTACGTTTTTCACAGTCCCTTGCAGCGCGCGACCGGCCGCCGAAGCGGCCGCGTCTTTGCGCGCGCCCACCCTAGGAGAACCTTTTGTCACCGTGGTTTCGCTGGAAGCGCAAGAAGGAAGAGGAGCAGGCCGCCGTCGAGGCACCTGCACAAGTAGCACCCCCTGAGTCACCCGCGGCCGACGAGGCTGCGTCAACCGATCCGTCGAAGAAGCGACGACGCGGCAACCGCGGCGGTCGTGGCCGCAAGCGGCCAGGACTGCTGAGCGCCGCGGGCGCGGAGGAGCAGGCTGCCGCGCCGGTCGCGGCCAAGGAGCCGGCCAAGCGCGAGCGCACGAAGCGGCAGCCGCAGGAGCGCAGCCAGCGCCAGGAGCGCCGCGCCCGCGAGCCGCGCCGCCGCACGCAGCAGCGACGAGCGCCGCTGCCGAAGGCCAAGCGCGAGCTGCTCATCTCGGTCGACGTCGGCGAGCAGCGCGTCGCCATCCTCGAGGACGACCGCGTCGCCGAGGTCTATCTCGAGCGGCCGGAACGCCGCTCGATCGCCGGCAACATCTACCTGGGCACGGTCGACAACGTCCTGCCGGGCATGGAGGCGGCGTTCGTCGAGATCGGGCTCGAGAAGAACGGCTTCCTCTACGTCGACGAGATCGTCGTGCCCGAGCTCGAGGGCAAGCGGCACGGCAAGAAGATCACCGACCTGATCGCCCGTGGCCAGGAGATCCTGGTGCAGGCCGTCAAGGACCCGATGAAGACGAAGGGCGCGCGGCTCACGACCGAGATCTCGCTCCCCGGCCGCTTCCTCGTGTTCGTCCCGCAGGGCGAGGGCCTCGGTGTCTCCCGCCGGCTCGAGGACGCCGAGCGGTCACGCCTGAAGGACATCATCAAGGAGCTCAACCCCAAGGAGGGCGGCATCATCGTCCGCACCGCCGCCGAGGGGGCGTCCGCGGAGGACATCCAGCGCGACCTCGTCTTTCTGCAGCGGCTCTGGAAGACGATCCAGGCGAACGCAAAGGCGGCAAAGACGCCGGCGCTCGTCTATCAGGAGGCCGAGCTGCCGCTGCGGATCGTCCGCGACCTCTTCGCGGGCGACTTCGAGCGCGCGCTGATCGACCACGAGCGCACGTACAAGCGCATCGTCGGCTACCTCAAGAAGACGTCGCCGCACATGCTCGAGCGGGTGCACCGCTACAAGGAGAAGGAACCGCTGTTCGAGGGGAGCGGTGTCGACGCCGAGATCCGCTCGACGCTCTCGCGTCGGGTCGACCTGCCGTCGGGCGGCTACCTCGTGTTCGACTACGCCGAGGCGTTCACGGTCATCGACGTCAATACCGGCCGCTTCGTCGGCTCGCGCTCCAAGACGTCGTCCGCGCGGCTCGAGGACACGATCACCAAGAACAACCTCGAGGCGGTCAAGGAGGTCGTGCACCAGCTCCGGCTGCGCGACATCGGCGGCATCATCGTCATCGACTTCATCGACATGGCGAACCCGAAGAACCGTGCCGCCGTCGAGGAGGCGCTCCGCAGCGAGCTCGAGCGCGACCGGACAAAGACCTACGTCGTCGAGATCTCCCCGCTCGGGCTCGTCGAGATGACCCGCCAGAACGTGACGGACGGCCCGCGCGAGATCCTGACCAAGAAGTGCCCGACGTGCGAGGGCGACGGGATCGTGGTCTCCGAGACGACGGCGGCCCTGGAGGTCGAGCGCCGGCTTCGCCAGATCGCGACGGGCTCGCGGGCGCAGGCGTTCCAGGTCGAGGTGAGCCCTCGCACGCGCTCGCTGCTCGCCGGACCGGGCGGCACCCGCCTGGTCGAGCTCGAGGAGGCGACGAAGAAGCGCTTCTTCCTCGTCGCCAAGGACGGGGTGCACGCGGACCACGCAGCCGTGCTCGCGGAGGGCAAGCTCGCCGACCTGCAGCCGGCGGCGCCGGTGGCCGAGGGCGCCGAGCTCGAGGTGAAGCTCGTCGAGCTCGACCTCCACGACGCGCAGGCGGCGGTCGCCCGCCAGGACGGACTCGACATCGTCGTCGGCGGCGCGGCCAAGCTCGTCGGCAAGAAGGCCAAGGTTCGGGTCGAGCGCGTGCTCGACGGCGTCGCTCATGCGTCGCTGCTCGCCGGCGGCGAGCAGGCGTCGGCGCCGATCACGTTCGAGAGTGAGGCCGAGAAGCCGACCAGGGCGCCTGCGCGCCCGAAGAAGGACGCGGCCGAGGCCACGCCCCTCGACGAGGCGCTCGTCGACGAGACGCCCGAGGCGGAGGTCGAGGCTGTCGCGGAGGATGCTGTTGAGGAGGAGCCGGCCGAGCCGGCCGAGGCTGCAGACGCTGCCGTCGACGGCGAGGCTCCGGCGAAGAAGAAGACCCGGCGCGGCTCGCGGGGCGGGCGCAACCGCAAGAAGAAGACCCCCGCGGAGGAGGTCGAGGCGACCGGCGAGGCCGAGCCCGCTCCGGAGGACGCCGCGGCGCCCGCGCCGAAGAAGCCGCGCGCCCCGCGGATCCATGTGCCCGCGGTCGACCTCGACGGCGCGCGCGAGGACGGCGCGACGCTCGACGCGCCCGCGGACGGAGCCGAGCCGGCGGAGGCGGAGACGTCCGAGCCCGGCGAGGGCGAGGGCGAGGGCGAGGCCGCGGCGCCGGCGAAGAAGAAGACGCGGCGCGGCTCGCGCGGCGGCCGCAACCGCAAGAAGAAGCCTGCGGCGGCGGTCGTCGGCGCCAACGGCGTCCCGGCCGAGCTCGAGGATCCCGAGACCGGGCTCGCCGAGCCCGAGGTGTCCACGGCAGAGGGGAACGGCGCCGTCGAGCCGGTGGCCAGACCCGTTGCTGACCCCGTGGGCGAGCCGACCACCGACGACTACGTGCCGATGTCCGAGTGGCTCGACGAGATCGACTCGTAGCCGATCCGCTACACTGCGCCGGTTCGCGGGCCTGAGCCCGCGTTCCGTCTGCCTATGAGCACTTACGCGATCATCTCCGTCGGTGGCAAGCAATACCGCGTCCGCGAGGGCGAGCGGCTGCTCGTCGACCGGCTCTCGCACGGCGAGGGCAAGACGTTCCAGCCCCCCGTCCTGCTCATCGGCGGCGGCGGCGAGACGCTGATCTCCCCGTCGAACGTGACGGTGACCGCTCGGGTGGTCGCCGACCTCAAGGGCGACAAGATTCGCATCGGCAAGTACCGCCCGAAGAACGGGTACAAGAAGCACACCGGCTTCCGCGCGAGCCTCTCGCAGATCGAGATCGAGTCGATCGGGGGCGCGAAGCGCGCCGAAGGAGGCGGCGCCGAAGGAGACCGCGAAGCCCAGGGCCGAGGCGCCCGCGAAGGCGCCCGCCGAGGCCGTCGCACCGGCCGAGGACCGCGTGAAGGGCATGCCGTCCGGCTACGAAGACCTGACGGTCGCCGAGATCAAGACACAGTCGGCGGACTGGAACAGGCCGATGCTCGAGGCCGCGCTCGAGTACGAGCAGGCTCACGGCAAGCGCAAGGGCGCGATCGCCGCGCTCGAGTCGGCGCTGGCCGCGAAGGAGGATCACTAAATGGCACACAAGAAGGGCCTCGGCTCCTCGCGCAACGGGCGCGACTCCAACTCGAAGCGCCTCGGCGTGAAGATCTTCGCCGGCCAAGAGGTCAAGGCCGGAAACATCATCGTCCGCCAGCGCGGGACGCGGTTCCGGCCCGGCCCCGGCACGCAGATCGGCCGCGACGACACGATCTTCGCCGTCCGGGCGGGCGTCGTCGAGTTCCGCCGCAGCGGCGAGAAGCGCTTCATCTCGGTCGCCCAGACCGACGAGCAGCAGCCCGAGCAGCAGACCGCGTAGGCGCGGATGTTTCACGATCGCGCCCGCATCACGGTGCTGGCGGGGCGCGGCGGCGACGGTGGACTCTCCTTTCGCCGTGAGAAGCACGTCCCCAAGGGCGGTCCGGACGGGGGTGACGGCGGCCGCGGCGGCGACGTCGTGCTCGTCGCCAACGCGGCGCTTCGCGACCTCTCCGCCTTCCGCACGAGAACGTCGATCAAGGCCGGCCGCGGCGAGCCCGGCCGCGGCACGAGAAAGCACGGCGCGGACGGCGCGACGGTCGAGCTCGAGGTGCCGGTCGGCACGCAGGCGTTCGGCTCCGACGGGGAGCTGATCTCGGATCTCGACACGCCCGGAGCCCGCGTCGTGCTCGCCCGCGGCGGCCAGGGCGGGCGCGGCAACGCCCGGTTCGCGACGCCGACGCGGCAGACACCACGATTCGCTGAGGTCGGCGACCCACCGGACGAGCTCGAGGTCGAGCTGCGGCTGAAGCTCGTCGCCGACGCCGCCCTCGCCGGCCTGCCGAACGCGGGCAAGTCGTCGCTCCTGCGCCGGCTCTCGAATGCGAAGCCGAAGGTGGCCGACTACCCGTTCACGACGCTCGCTCCGGTCCTCGGCACGGTCGAGTCGCCCGACGGCGCGCAGCTGACCGTCGCCGACGTCCCGGGCCTGATCGAGGGAGCGAGCGAGGGCGTCGGGCTCGGGCACGAGTTCCTCGCGCACCTCGAGCGGGCGCGGCTGCTGCTCCACGTGATCGACGCGTCCGCCGAGGACGTCGAGGCGCGCTTCCGCACGATCGACCGCGAGCTGGCGCTCTACGGCGCCGGTCTCGAGGAGCGGCCGCAGGCGATCGTGCTCAACAAGGTCGACCTGCTGCCGTCGCCGCCCGAGCTCCGGCTCGCCGACCCCAGGATCGTCGGCACCTTCGCCGTCTCCGCCGTCACCGGCGAAGGGATCGAGCACCTGAAGCGCTCGCTCTTCGACCTCGTGCCCCCGGCCTCCGAGCCGGAGGAGCCCGAGCTGCCGGAGTTCCGGCTCTACCGGCCGCAGCCGCCGTCGCGGCGCGGCTACCGGATCTACCGCACCGACCGCGGCTTCCGTCGTCGCGGGCGAGGCCGCCGCAGGGCGACGAGCTCGAGGCCGCGCTGAAGGCAGCCGGCGTCCGCAAGGGACAGGAGGTCGAGATCGGCGACGAGGCGTTCGAGTGGCAGTGACGGGGATCCTCGGCGGTCGCTTCGACCCGCCGCACCTCGGTCACGTCGCGCTCGCAGAGGCGGCCGTGGAGCACTTCGGGATCGACGACCTGCGCGTGTCGGTGATCGCGGCCGCGGGGCACAAGCCCTCGCGGGCCTCCGCCGAGCACCGGCTCGCAATGACGCGGCTCGCCTTCGCCGCGTCTCGACGCGACGGTCGAGCTCGAGCCCCACGCGCTTCACCGTCGACCAGCTCGAGGCGGCGCGCTATGACGATCCCGTCTTCCTGATCGGTGCCGACCAGCTCGCCGACTTCCCGACCTGGAAGGAGCCCGAGCGTGTCCTCCAGCTCGCGCGCCTCGGCGTCGCGACGCGCCCCGGCTACGACCTCGACGAGCATTCCGACCGGATCGAGAGCTTCGAGCTGGCGCCGCACGACGTCTCGTCGACGGACATCCGCGCCCGCCTCGCCCGGGGCGAGCCGGTGGACGGGCTCGTCGCGCCGGCGGTTGCCGCCTACATCGAGGAGCACGGGCTGTATCGGCCCGATCGACGTCGCTGACCCCGGGTACACTGAAGGCTCTGACCTCCCTCGAACAAGCGCGCAGAACCGCCGCTCTCGCCGCCGAGAAGCTGGCCGAGAACGTCGTCATCCTCGACATGCGGCCCGCCTGCGTCTACACGGACTACTTCGTCATCGCGACCGGCCGCAACCCGCGGCAGACGAAGGCGATCTTCGACGAGGTCTACGCGCAGCTGAAGGCGGAGGCCGGCCTGACGCCGCGCGCCACCGACGGCGCGCAGGAGGCGCACTGGATCATCGCCGACTACCTCGACGTCGTCCTGCACATCTTCACGCCCGAGACGCGTGACTTCTACCGGCTCGAGGACCTCTGGGGCGATCTGCCGGCGGTCGAGCTGGAGGCGGCGACGGCATAGTCGTGGCGCCCGTGCCGTGTCGGCGCCTCGGGTCACAGGGGCTCGACGTCTCGGCACTCGGGCTCGGGTGCATGGGTATGTCCGCGTTCTACGGGCTGCCCGACGCTGCCGAGGCGAAGGCGACGATCCACCGCGCGCTCGAGCTCGGCGTCACGCTCCTTGACACGTCCGACGTCTACCGCGAGCACGGCGTCAACGAGGAGCTCGTCGGCGAGGCGCTGCGCGGGCGGCGCGACCGCGCCGGCTCCCCGGCGCCGGACGGCTGATGCGGGTCACAGAGGCGCTCGTCGAGACGGCGCACGGCCGGATCTACGTCGAGCGCGAGGGAGACGTCTCCCGCGGTGCCGTCGTGCTGGCGGCCGGCGGCCCCGGCACAGGGCACGACCACTATCACCCTTGGTTCTCCCCGCTCGCCGCTCGCCGGGCGGTCGTCTACTTCGACTACACGGGCTGTGGGCGCTCCGACCGGCTACCCGAGGGGAGCGAGTACTCGATCGAGCTCTTCGCGGACGACATCGACGCCGTCCGGCGGCACCTCGCCCTGGATGCCGTCGACCTCGTCGGGCTCTCGTTCGGCGGGTTGCCCGCCGTCGAGTACGCCCTGAGCCGGCCGGCCGCGGTGCGACGGCTGGTGTTGAGCAACGCCCAGATCTCCGCCGCGAGCTGGCAGCGGACGAACATCGACGGCGTCAACGCCGAGCTGCAGCGCCTCTTCCCGCTCGAATGGGACCAGATCTCTCGGCTCCGCGATCGGGGCGTCCGCTCGCTCGATCCCGAGTACCAGGAGCTCGTCGCGCGGGTCCTGCCCGATCTGGAGTGGGTCGACCCGTGGAACCACCCGCCGCTGAACCAGCCTGCGGGCGGATTCGAGGAGGCGGTCTACAGGTCGTTCATCGGGGCGGACCCGGAGTGGATCGTCGACGGCACGCTTCAGGGGTACGACCCGCTGCCCCGGCTGCACGAGATCCAGGCGCCCACGCTCGTCGTCAGCGGGCGCTACGACCGGCTGACGCCGCCGGCGGTCGCGCACGAGATCCACGACGCGCTGCACCCCGACCGTCGCCGGCTCCACGTCTTCGAGCGCAGCGCCCACCGCCCCTGGGTCGAGGAGCCGGAGGAGTACTTCGAGGTCGTCGACGGGTTTCTCGCCGGGGGAACCCCAGCCTGACCCGGGGTGTAGTCGCGTCGTGCGGGCGCTTGCGATCAGCCTCCTCGCCACGATCCTCTGCACCGTCGGCGTCTCCACGGCCGATGGCGGCTCCCGCGCGGAGCCCCGCCCATGGCGCCTCGCATACGCGTCCGAGAGCGAGGGCCGGCAGGGGCTCGACATCTACGTCGCCGTCGTCCCCGGCGGCAGCCCGCGGCGGATCGCCGGTGTCGGCGGCCGCGACGACTTCGCCCCGGCCTGGTCGCCGAACGGCAAGCAGATCGCGTACCGACTCAACCCGCCCAGGAGCGACGACAGCGACATCATGGTCGTTGCGGCCGGCGGCGGCACGCCGCGGAACCTGACGAAGAGCCCCGGAGTCGCCGACTGGTCGCCCGCGTGGTCGCCCGACGGTCGCTCGATCGCGTTCTTCTCGATGCAGGCAGGCGGCCGCGACATCTGGCTGATGAGACCCGACGGGACGGGCAGGCGGCGGCTCACCCGCGACGGCTCGCTGAACGAGTATCCGAGCTGGAGCCCGGACGGACGCACGATCGCCTTCCAGAGCACGCGGGACGGCGAGTTCGAGATCTACGCGATGTCGAGCCAGGGCCGGCGCCAGCGGAATCTCTCCCGCCATCCGGCGCGCGACCAGTGGGCGGCGTGGTCTCCCGACGGGCGGTGGATCGCCTTCATGTCGACGCGGGACGGCAACGACGACGTCTTCGTCATGCGCCCGGACGGCAGCGGCGTCGTGAACCTCACCCGGACGCCGGACCTGGAGGAGTCGCATCCCGCGTGGGCGCCGAGCGGCGAGCTGACGTTCACCCGTCACGGCGAGACCGGGCCGATCGAGCTCTGGAGCATGACCGCGACGGGCGAGGGCGCGCGGCGGCTCGAGACCCGGATCGAACCCGTCTTCGTCTACGACTGGGCTCCGTCAGGTTGAGACGTAACGCCGTCTGCTGTACGAACTAACGTTCGTGTGGTGTTGACGAGTGACCAAAAGGGATCGATCGCCGAGATAGCCATTGCGGCCGCAGCCGTCAAGCTCGGCGTCGGCGTCCTCAAGCCGCTCTCGGATGGACATCGCTACGACCTCGTGTTCGACGTGGCCTCCGAGTTGTTACGCATCCAATGCAAGTGGGCCGTGCGCCGCGGCGACGTGATCGCGATCAACTGCAGATCCTGCCGTCGAGGTCCAGACGGCTTCATTCGACGGTCGTACAGCCGGAGCGAGATCGACCTTGTCGCCGCGTATTCCCCGGACGCCGATCGCTGCTACGTCATTCCGCCGGACCTCTTCGACGGGCATCCAGCTGTTCAGCTTCGGCTCGCTCCCACTGGGAACAACCAGCGCGTCGGCATCAAGTGGGCTCGCGACTACGAACTCGAGCGGCTAGACTTCGTGCCTCGCGGGGCCATAGCTCAGCTGGGAGAGCGCCTGCATGGCATGCAGGAGGTCGGCGGTTCGAGCCCGCCTGGCTCCACTTCCCGAGGGCGAGAATGCTCACCGGAGCGGAGCTAGAGTCACGCGGTGAGCTTCGAGAGCGCGGCGCCGCGCACGAGCGGGTATGCCATCGCGTCCTTCGTGCTCGGGATTGCCGGCTTCTTCGGCTTCCCGATCGTTGCCGCGATCCTCGCCATCGTCTTCGGCCACAAGGCGCGCAAGGAGATCAGCAGCGGCGTTGCGAGCGGCGACGGTCTCGCGACGGCCGGCATCATCCTCGGCTGGGTCGGGATCGTCACGAGCGCGATTGCCCTCTTGCTCTTCATCATGTGGATTCTCTAGGACGGCTCAGGATCTGAGAGAGTCGGCGTATGCCGACAAACCGTCAGATCACGCTCGCCGCCCGCCCCGAGGGCTTCCCGCAGGAGTCCGACTTCGCGCTCGTCGAGGCGCCCGTCGCGGAGCCCGGCGCAGGCGAGGTGCTCGTCCGCGCCCGCTGGCTCTCGCTCGATCCCTACATGCGCGGTCGCATGAGCACGACCCGCTCGTACGCGAAGTCGACCGAGCTCGGCGAGGTGATGACCGGGCAGGTGGTCGGCGAGGTCGTCGCGAGCGAGGACTGGCCGCTTCGCGCCCGGCGACGAGGTCGTCGGCCAGCTCGGCTGGCAGGACTACGCGGTCGCGCGCGGCGGGACGCTCCGCAAGATCGACACGCGGCTCGCGCCGCCGCAGGCGTACCTCCACGTCCTCGGCACGACCGGCCTCACGGCCTACTTCGGCCTCTTCGACGTCGCGCAGCCGAAGCCGGGCGACACCGTCGTCGTCTCGGGCGCGGCCGGGGCGGTCGGCCAGGTGACCGGCCAGCTGGCGAAGATCGCCGGGTGCCGTGCCGTCGGCATCGCGGGCGGCCCGGAGAAGGTGGCCGAGCTGACCGAGCTGTACGGCTACGACGCTGGCATCGACTACAAGGCGGACGACGTCAACGCCGCGCTGAAGGAGCAGCTGCCCGAACGGCGTCGACGTCTACTTCGACAACGTCGGCGGCGCGATCTCCGAGACGGTCTTCCGCCGGCTCACCGTCGGCGCGCGGATCGCGATCTGCGGCCAGATCTCGCAGTACAACCTGGCGGAGCCGGAGCTCGCGCCGCGCAACCTCGGCTTCCTGATCGTCTTCCGCGCGCGGATGGAGGGCTTCCTCGTCTCCGACTACGTGCACCGCTTCGGAGAGGGGCTCGAGCGGCTCGGCCGCTGGCTCGCCGACGGCCGGCTCGTCTACCGCGAGGACGTGACCGAGGGACTCGAGAACGCGCCGCGCGCGTTCATCGGCATGCTGAACGGCGAGAACCGCGGCAAGACGCTCGTCAAGCTCTAGAACGACTGCGGGCGGACCACCTGGGCCCGCCCGCAGCGCTCGAGGACGCCGGTCCTACGCGTTCGTGACTCCGGTGCGCCGCTGCCTCAGCGCGAGCATCGAGCCGAGCGCGAGGAGCAGCGCGGCGAACGTCGCGCCCGCGCCGATGCCGACGCGATCCCAGTCGAAGCCGCCGGCCACGCGCCTCGACGGGCTGCGGCAGCGAGCCCACGCCGCGGGCCTGCGCCCGGTCGTCGGGCCGCGTCGGCGACGATGCGCGGTCGATCAGCGCCGTGCGGATTGCGGGATCGAGCGCGAGCTGGTCGGCCGACGAGCGGTCGCTGATCGCGACGGCGATCGCGGTGTCGAGCGGGACGGAGGCCGGCGGCGGGGTCGCGCGGTCCTGCAGCGCAACCGCGATCGCCGGATCGAGCCCGACCCGCGCGTCGCGTGCCCAGTCGTCCGCGAGCGCGGCGGGCGCGAGCAGGACGGCGGCGAGTAACGGCGCCGAGGACGGTGCGGGTGAAGGTGTGGCGGAGCATCTCGTTCCTCCTTGATCTCCCGGCCGCCCGATGCGACCGCTGAGCAGAGAGTCGGGCAGGGCGCTTAAGAGTCAGTAGGAGGCGCGGTAAAGAGGTGGTAGCGTCGCCGGGCGGCATGGAGTTTCGGATCCTCGGCCCGATTGAGGCACGCAAAGACGGCCTCGCGGTGTCGCCGGGAGGCCCGAAGCTGCGGGCGCTGCTGGCGCTGCTCCTCGTCAACGCCAACGAGCTCGTCTCCCACGCGAGGCTGATCGACGGGCTCTGGGGCGAGTCACCGCCCGAGTCGGCTGCGAAGGCGCTCCAGGTGTACGTCTCGCAACTCCGGCGTGAGCTCGGCCGTGAGCGCATCCGCACCCGGCCCGGCGGCTACGAGCTCGTCGTCGACCCGGACGCGCTGGACCTGCTCCGGTTCGAGCGGCTCGTCGCCGAGGCGAGAGTGAGCGAGCCGGCCGCTGCCTCACAGAAGCTGGGCGAGGCGCTCGCGCTCTGGCGGGGCGCCGCTCTTGCCGACGTTGCCGAGGCGGCGTTCGCGGCGGTCGAGATCGGGCGGCTGGAGGAGCTGCGGCTCACGGCGACAGAGGAGCTCGCCGACGCGGAGCTCGCGCTCGGCCACGACGCCGAGCTCGTGTCCGAGCTGGAGCGGCTCGTCGCGCAGAACCCGGTGCGAGAGCGGCTCCGGGGCCAGCTGATGCTCGCGCTCTACCGCTCGGGCCGCCAGGCCGATGCGCTCGAGTGCTACCAGGACGCCCGCAGCACGCTCGTCGACGAGCTCGGGATCGAGCCGAGCAACCGGCTCCGAGAGCTGCACCAGGCGATTCTCCGTCAGGATCCGGCGCTCGACGCCAAGGTCGCTGAGCCCGAACGCGAGCCGCCGCCCCCGGAAACCACTGAGTCGCTCGCGTTACGGGACAGCGCGGTTCGAGAGGTTCGCAAGACGATCACGGCCGTCTGTGTCGCGCTGTCGACGTCGTCGGGAGCCGGCGACAGCCTGGATCCCGAGACACTGCGGCACGTGATGAACCGGGCCGTTCGCGAGATCGCGACGGCCGTGGAGCATCACGGCGGCACGGTCGAGACCGTGACGGGAGATGCCGTCTTCACGGTCTTCGGGCTGCCGCTCCTGCACGAGGACGACGCCGTTCGGGCGGTGCGGAGCGCCGTCGAGTTCCGTGAGCGCCTCGCGAGCCTGGCCGCCGAGATCGCAACCGAGCGTGACGTCGAGCTCGGCTTCGGCGTCGGCATCGGCACCGGCGAGGTCGTCACGGGAGGCGACGCGGCCGTGCAGCTGCGCGCGACCGGCATCCCGCTGGCGGTGTCCTCGCGCCTCGCCCAGCTAGCCGATCCCGGTGCGATCCTCGTCGACGAGGCAACCCTGCGGCTCGTCCGGGCAGCAGCGCTCGTCGAACCGGTCGCGGTCGGGTCGACACCCGCCTTCCGCGTTCTGGGCCTCGAGGAGGGCACGGCCGGCCACACGAGCCGCTTCGTCTCGCCCATGGTCGGGCGGGAGCGCGAGCGCAGGCGGCTTCAGGATGCGTTCGAGCAGGCAGCCGGCGATCGCTCGTGCCAGCTCTTCACGGTGCTCGGACCGGCCGGGGTCGGCAAGTCGCGCCTCGTCCGCGAGTTCCTGTCTGGACTGCGCGTGGAGACGCTCGTCGCGCGGGGGCGATGTCTTCCGTACGGGGAGGGGATCACGTTCTGGCCGTTGCTCGAGGCGATCAAGGAGGCCGTCGGGCTCGACGACGCCGACTCTCCGCAGGGCGCGCGCGAGAAGCTCGTCGCGGCGCTCGCTGACGAGGCCGACGCAGAGCTCGTCGCCGAGCGGGTGGCCGAGATGATCGGCCTGGCCGAAGTTCGCGGCGGCCGCAGAGGACGGCAATGCGTCCGTCCTGGCGCTCATCGAGGCATTGGCGCGCGTTCGCCCGCTCGTGCTCGTGTTCGACGACATCCACTGGGGCGAGCCGACCTTTCTCGACCTCGTCGAGCAGATCGCAGACCGGGTACGAGAAGCCCCGATCCTGCTCCTCTGCCTCGCCCGTCCCGACCTGCTCGACGCTCGGCCGACCTGGGGAGGCGGGAAGCTCAATGCAACCTCGGCGCTCCTCGAGCCGCTCTCCGTCCAGGAGTGCGGGCTGCTGATCGCCAACCTCGTCGGCCGCTCCGAGTTGCCGGAGGACGTCGGAACGAGGATCGCAGAGGCCGCCGAGGGCAACCCGCTCTTCGTCGAGGAGATGCTCTCCATGCTCATCGACGACGGCGTCCTCGTGCAGCGAAACGGCGGCTGGACGGCGACCGGAGACCTGCCGGCGCTGCGTGTTCCGCCGACGATCCAGGCGCTCCTGGCGGCAAGGCTCGACCGCCTCGATCCGGATGACCGCGCGGTGCTCGAGCTGGGCGCGATCCAGGGGAAGCAGTTCTACGACGGCGCACTTGCCGAGCTCGTCGCCGGAGAGACCGGCCGCAGCATCGCCGACTCGCTTGCGTCGCTCGGGCGCAAAGAGCTGATCCGACCCGACAGGCCGGGGCTCGGCGGACGCACGCACCGCTTCCGCCATCTGCTCATCCGCGACGCGGCGTACGACGCGATCCCCAAGCAGGCGCGCGCCGTGTTGCACGAGCAGTTCGCAGACTGGCTCGAGCGCAACGCGCGTGAGCGCGTCACGGAGTACGAAGAGATCGTCGGCTACCACCTCGAGCAGTCGTACCGCTACCGCACCGAGCTCGGACCGATCGACGACGACGCCCGGACGGTTGCCCGAGCGGCTGCTGAACGGCTCGGGGCTGCTGGGCGTCGGGCCTTCTCGCGCGGCGACGCTCCCGCGGCCCTGAGTCTCGTCTCCCGCGCCGCCTCGTTGTTGCCGCCGGAGGACCCGCTCCGGGTCGATCTCGTGCCGAGCGCCCGGGTCGTGCAAGGGATGGAGGACCTGAGCTGGGCGGACAGCATGCTGACCGAGGCGATCGAGGCCGCCGAGGAGAGCGGCGACGCCGGCCTCGCCGCGCAGGCGCTCGTCCAGCGTGGGCTTCTACGCCTGTTCACCGCGGCGAATCCGACCTCGAACGAGCTCATGCAGGTCGCAGAGCGGGCAATCCCCGTCTTCGAGGAGCAAGGTGACGACGTTGGTCTCTCGCGAGCCTGGCGACTCGTCGGCCAGGCGCACTACCTCAATCGAAACGGTGGGGGCTGTGCCGAGGCGACCGAGCGCGCGCTGCGTCACGCGCAGCAAGCTGGCGACCGGTTCGAGGAAGTCGAGAACGTCGAGTGGCTTGGTGTCGCTCTCGTCCTCGGCCCCACGCCGGCAGCTGACGGCGAGCGGGCCTGCCGCGCGCAGCTGCGGAACGTCGCTGGACGTCCTGCCGGCGAGGCCAACCTTCTTGGCACCCTCGCGTATCTCGTCGCGATTCAGGGTCGGAGCGACGAGGCAGGGGACCTCCTGGGACGCGCCGAGCAGATCGCCGCGTCACCCGACGCGTGGACATCGCTGGTTGCGGCTCACTTCGCCTGGGGGGCCCTATCGGGCAGCGAGCCGAACATCGCCGAACAGACGCTGCGGCCCGACTACGAACGCCTCAAGCGGATCGGCGAAAAGACCCACTTTTCCTCGTTCGCGAGCGGCCTCGCGCGGGTGCTCTACGCACAAGGTCGCTATCAGGAGGCTGCCGAGCTCGCCAAGGAAACATCGCTTGCGCTGCGGCCGAACGATGTCCACTCCCACATCGTCTGGAAGGGCACGTCCGCGACGATCCTCGCTCGACGGGGCGAGCTCGCAGACGCCGAGCGTCTGGCCAGAGAGGCGGTTGCGTTCGCCCAGACGAGCGATTTCCTCACCTCGCACGCAGGCGCGCTCGTGGATCTCGCCGAGGTACTCGAGCTCGACGGTCGAGGAGCCGAGGCGGCCGAGACGCTTCGTTCGGCGATCCGGCTGCACGAGCAGAAGGGTCACGTCGTCGCGGCCGGCCAGGCGCGCCTCAGGCTGGAGACGCTCGTCGTCTAAGAGACGAGCGCGCCGGACTCCGTCAGAAGCGACCGCAGCATCAGCGCGTTCGCCGGCGCCTGCGCCACGTAGCCCTTCGCCGAGGTCGCCGGCCACCTCGGCCGGGTCGATCCCGTCGAGCAGGGCGTCGAGATCGGGCGGCGTCGGGGAGCGGCCGTTGTTGTTGAACATCGCGTAGACGTTCTCGGCGTCGAGCGACGAGCTCGCGCAGCGGCTCGACCCATTCGGCCAGCTCCTCGCGCGAGTAGAGGTGGTCGAAGCGCTCCGCGGCGCTGCCGGTCCGCTTGTTCCACGTCGACGCGTTGCGTCCGTGGAAGCGGACGTACGCCGTCGGCGACGTGCGCGCGACCACCGTCGGGACGAGGTTCTTCGCATCCGTCTTCGGCGCGTCGACCATCACGTAGGTCAGGCCGCGGCTCTCGAGGAACGCGAGCGTCTGCGCTCGGTTCTCCTCGTCGAGCCAGCTGCGGTGGCGAAACTCGATCAGCAGCTCGTCCCCCGGCAGCTGCTCCTGCGCCCACTCGATGTACTCGAGCGAGATCGGCTTGTAGACGATGTAGGACGGGAACTGGAGCAGGATCCCGCCGAGCTTGCCCGTCGATCGCAAGGGCTCGAGCGCGGCGGCGAAGCGGCGGAAGACCTCCGCGCGCAGCTCGCGTGGCGGCCGGTCGACCCGGCCGCGATCGTCGACCGGCATCGCGTCCTGCAGGTCCTCCGGGATGACGTCGAGCTTGACGGGATGGCGCGTCATCAGCCCGAACGCCTTGACGTGCATCGTGAAGCCCTCCGGCGTCCGCTCGGCCCAGTTGGCCACCATCTCCGCGTCCGGCAGTCGGTAGTACGTCGAGTTCGCCTCGACGGTGTCGAAGCGCTCCGCGTAGTGGCGCAGGCGAGCCTCGCCCGACCGGACGCCGCGTGGATACCAGACCTTCGTCAGCGTCTCGTCGGCCCAGGAGCAGGTGCCGACCCGTACGACCGCGGACATGCCGCGATCGTACGCGTCGGCGAACGGGCTACGAGCAGATCAGCGTGAGTGTGCGGCCGACGGGATCGAGGTTCGCCGTGTTGGCCTCGACCTCGACCGTGTAGGTCGTCTTCTTCGCCGGCCGGAAGCCGGCCAAGGTAAAGCGTGCGACCGCGTCGCTACCGAGCGTGCTCACCGGCTGGCCGACCGCGACGAGTCGTCCCTTGAGGTAGACGCGGTAGTTGATGCCGACCTCGGCGCCGGCGCTCGTGCTCGTCGCGTACTCGCGCAGGGCCACGGAGACGCGTCGGGCTCATCGAGCCTCCGCGCATGCTGAAGATCGCGTTCCGCGCGTCGAGGGAGAGCGCGGCTGCGCGCCACTTCGAGAGCGCAGGCTTCGCGGTGCCGCTCGCCGTCAGCAGGCCGCTCTGCCACTCGCTCCCTGCGTGGTCGCGGAAGACGAACCAGACGAACATGTCGACGCGTGCATCGGCCTTCGCGAGCCCGATCGCCTGGGCGGCGTAGGCGGCCTGCTGCGCGCGCGTCACGCCCTTCGGCTCGCCGTCCTGCTTCACCTCGTGGCCGTACTCGGTGATCCACATCCGGATGTTCTTGCGCTTGAACCAGCCGTCCAACGACTGCTCGAAGCGCGCCATCGAGGACAGGGTCACGTTCGGCCAGCGCACCTTCTGCGTCGGCTTCAGGTACTGCGGCGTGGGATAGGGGTGGTGCGCCCACGCGTCGAACTTGAGCCGCGGGTTCGCGGCGGCCACGAGCTGCGCGAACCGACCCGGAGAGTGCGTGTCGGACACGCCTGCGACCTTGCGATCGCGTCCGTGGGAGGACGTCTCCCCGATCGCGACCTTCGCGCGGGAGTTGCCGGCCTTGATGCCCGCGTACGCAGCGGCATAGAGGCGCGCGTAGTTGCGGGGCCCGACCGAGCGGCCCTTGCCGTCGAACTGCGGCGCGAGGAAGAGCTGCAGGTTCGACTCGTTCCAGACCGAGTAGAAGCGGACGAAGGGGTAACCCTCGTACCGCCCGGAGTAGCGCTCCGCCACGACGCGGGCGAACGTCGTCAGGTCACCGAGCTTCGTGGGCAAGTAGTTCGGCTTCTTGCCGCCGTTCGCCCACTTCGGCGTGCCCCAGATCGTGATCAGCACCTCCATGCCGCGCAGCTGCGTGTTGCGCACGAGCTCGTCGAGATCGTCGAACCTGTAGTCCGGGTCGAATGGGTCGGAGGGGTCGGTCGGCCTCGTCGGAGCGATGTTCGCCCAGGTCACGAGCGTGCGGACGATCGTCGTGTTCGCATCCCGCGCCTGATCGAGGACGACGTGCCTGTTCTCCTCGTACCGGAAGTTGGGATCGTCGTGGAAGCCGACGTACATGCGCTGCGCGGACGCCGCGAATGGCGGCACGAGCAGGGCGGCGGCAGCGGCCACGAGCAGAAGCTGAACGAGTCGTCTCACGAGCACATGTCTCCTTTGGCGTTTTGACCAGGCGGCACCGTATAGGCGTGGTATGTGGAGCGTGTTAAGGAGCCGGCTGCCCCCGGGCTGCACGTCGCCGCTCGAGAGCGAGCGTCAGCCGGCCGCTACCAGCGGGGTTCGCCGTCGCCGGCCGCGCCCCTGCCGCGTCTTCACGCCGCGTCGCGGAGCGCTTCGATCTCGCGCTGGACGGCGAGCCGCTCGAGCGCTCGGGCCTCGATCTGCCGCACGCGTTCCCGCGTGAGGCCCAGGCGCCGGCCGATCTCCTCGAGGGATCGCGGCTCCTCACCGGCGAGGCCGTAGCGAAGCTTGAGGACGTTGCGCTCGCGCTCGGGGATGTCCGCGAGGGCCTGGTGCAGCGTCTTCTCCGTGAGGCTGATCTCGACCTCTTCCTCGACGCCGTCCTCGGCCGCGCCGACGAGATCGCCGATCGAGGCGTCGTTGTCGTCGCCGATCGGCTTGTCGAGGCTCGTCACGGCTCGGGCCGCCTGGCGCACCTCGCGCAGGTGCTTCATCGAGATCTTGGCCGTCTCGGAGATCTCCTCGTCCGTCGGCGGCCGCCCGAGCTTGGCCACGAGCTCGCGCTCGGCCCGGCCGATCCGCTGCTCGCGCTCGGCGATGTGGACGGGGATCCGGATCGTCCGGGACTTGTTCGCGACGCCGCGCTGCACGGCCTGCCGGATCCACCAGGTCGCGTAGGTCGAGAACTTGTAGCCACGGCGCCAGTCGAACTTCTCGACCGCGCGGATCAGGCCGATCACGCCTTCCTGGATCAGATCGAGCAGCGAGAGCCCGTGGCCCTGGTAGCGCTTCGCGATCGAGACGACGAGGCGGAGGTTGGAGTTGATCATCCGATCCTTTGCCGCCTGGTCGCCCCGCTCGACGCGCTTGGCGAGCTCGACCTCCTCGGCCGCGGTCAGCAGCGGATAGCGGCCCGCCTCGTTCAGGAAGAGCTGGAGCGAGTCGGTCGTCGCGACGGCGAGGTCACCGTTCACGTATGTCGCGTCGGTGGCGGTCGTCCGTCCGCAGTCGTCGGTGAGGCTGATGTTGCGCTCCTCGAGCTCGGCGTAGAGCGCCTCGAGCTCGTCGTCGTCGAGCTCGAGCTCCTGGATGGCGCCGCTGAACTCGGAGAGGTTCAGGCAGCCGGCCTCCTCACCGATTTCGAGCAGCGGAACGAGTGCCTCTCGACTCACGCCTCGAGTCTTCCCGGTCTCACTGGCACGTAATCCTGGTCCACGTGGGCCTGCCCAATACGGACACTAGCGCTGTTTCGACACGTTTGACACATTTGGAACAGATGCGTTGCAGTGCCGTTTCTCGCTCGCGCCTAGCGTGGTCGGTGACCACCTTCGCCCGAGAAACGAGGAATCATGACCACGCGTGTCTACCTGGCGCTCGCCGCCGGTGTGGCGGCCTGCATCTTCATCCCGGCCTCCGGGGCGTTCGTCGAGCAGGCGCCGCTCCGGCCGGACGACCGGTGCCTCGGCGATCCGCTCCTGCCCGGGCCGCAGTCGCCGTTCGCACCGCAATGCGGCGGTCCTGGGCCGCCGCCTCCGCGCTCCGCCGCCACCTCCGCCGGAGCCGCCACCGCCTGGACCTCCGCCGGGGCCGCCGCCTCCGCCTGCGCCGCCTCCACCTCCCCCGCCGCCGGCCGGTGGCCCGCCGCCCGAGTACTCCGCCCCGGGCTTCGAAGCGGAGGAGAACTGGGGCTTCATGTTCGACGGCCCGGACGGCGTCGCCGAAGCCCTCGCCAGCAAGTGCTACTGGTCGCAATGGAAGGACGACCGTGGCGGGGGCTGGTGGGAACGGCGGGTGCACCAGCGGGTCACGTGGTGCGCGTCCAGCTCGACCGGGAAGCTGATCAGTTGGGGCGTCATCGACTGGCCCGACCACGGCCTGATGTGCAATGTCTCCTGGGGCCCGGAATCGTTCCGTGTCTCGGGCGGGATTGGGGCGACCTACGTCGAGGTCACGACGCGTGGCTCGTTCACGTGCACGTTGCCCTTCCCGCCGAACCCCACCGACTGGATCGAGGTCGACGTTCGCTACCACGCCGACGGGAGAAGGGAGGATGTGTGAGGTGAGCTCCCGCCGCCTTCTACTCCTGGCGCTCGCGGTGCTTGCGGCCGTGGTGATCGTGCCGCTGGCGTTTTGGCTCGCGCCGTGACCGGACGACGTCTCGGGGGCCGGGCGGCTGCACCTCGCTGTCCGGCCCTGCCTTCGCGTCTCGAACAGGCTGAGTACACTCAGTCCGATGGTCTGGGAGCTCGTCTTCATGCTCGTGATCCTCAAGATCCCGGTCGTGTACCTCTGCGCCGTCGTCTGGTGGGCGATCCGCGCCGAGCCCCGGCCGCTCGAGGGGGCGGCAAGGCTCGCGCCGCTCGATCGCCCGCCCGGCTGCGACTGGCGCGGCGCACGCTTCGCCGGCCGGTTGGGCCGCGCGGCAGCGGCGGCAGACGCGTCGGCGCGCGGCGGGCGATGCTCGCGCGGGCATCCGTCGCCGGGACGGCACGGCGTTGAGCAGCGTCCCGGAATCGGCGGGCAGCGACACCCGGGAGGCCGTCGCGGGCTTCCTCGCGTCGCTCGCGCTCTTCGTCAGCCTGCTCGGCATCGTCTACCGGCCCGCACGGGTGATTCCCGTCGCCATCATCGTCGCGCTCATCGCCGCTCGCATGACCGAGCGGCACGGCAAGCTCGCAGGCTGGGCGGTCGGCGTCGGCGCGGCGAGCTTCGTGGTCGGGATGGGGATCGCCGTGCTGACGCAGGAACCCGCTCTACTAGCGGCGCTGCTACAACAGGCCGAGTGAGCGCGCACGACGTCGACGGACTCAACTCCGGCTACGCCCGGCTTCTCCTGGAGGACTACCTCGAGGATCCGGATGCCGTCCCGGAGGAGTGGCGCCGCTCTTCGAGAGCGGCTCGCCCGATCTCGATCGCCGGCCATCCCGGTCTGCAGCGGCTGCTCGAGCTCGCAGGCGGGAACGGCGGCAACGGCCAGGCCGTGCCTGAGGCCCCGGCACACGCTTCGGTCGCAGAGCCTGCCCCCGCCGCTGCGGCGCCGGCTGCGACCTTCGCTCCGCCGCCCCTGGCGCCCGCCTCCGAGGCGGTCGACGAGACGCTGCTCGGCGCCGTCGCCGCTGCCATGGCGCTCGTCAAGGCGCACCGCATGCACGGTCACCTCGCCGCCCGGCTCGATCCGCTCGGGCTCCGAGCCGCTCGGCGATCCCGCGCTCGACGAGTGCTCGCCTCATCCCGCCGCTGACGCCGGAGCTCCAGGCTCGCATCCCCGCGTCCGTGCTCCGCGTCCACGTCCCCGGCGACACGCTGCTCGAGGCGCTGCCGGCGCTGCGGGACGTCTACTGCGGCACGATCGCGTACGAGATCGAGCATCTCTCCGACCACGCCGAGCGCGTCTGGCTGCGGCAGGCGATCGAGTCCGGGACGCTACCGGGAGCCGCTGACGGCCGAGGAACGTCGCGCGCTGCTGGAGCGGCTCTCGCAGGTCGAGGGCTTCGAGCTCTACCTGCGCCGCAGCTTCCTCGGCCAGAAGCAGTTCTCGCTCGAGGGCCTCGACGCGATGGTGCCGATGCTGGACGAGACGATCGGGATCGCCGCCGCGCGCCGGGGCCCACGAGATCGTGATCGGGATGGCGCACCGCGGCCGCCTCAACGTGCTCGCGCACACCGTCGGCCGCTCGTACGAGTCGATCCTGCGCGAGTTCGAGGGCGAGCGGACCGTCGACGCCGTCGTCTCCGATCCCGAGGGAGGCACGGGCGACGTCAAGTACCACCTCGCGGCGACGGGCACGCGCTCGCTGCCGACCGGCGAGGTGACGATCACGCTGACGCCGAACCCGAGCCACCTCGAGGCCGTCGATCCGGTCATCGTCGGCTGGGCGCGGGCCGATCAGACCGACCGCTCGGGAGGCGCGGGCCTGCACGACCCGTCGGTCGCGCTGCCGATCCTCATCCACGGCGACGCCTCCTTCGCGGGCCAGGGCGTCGTGGCCGAGACGCTCAACCTCTCGAGCCTCGAGGGCTACTCGACCGGCGGCACGCTGCACCTGATCACGAACAACCAGATCGGCTTCACGACCGACCCGCGCGAGGGCAGGTCGACGCGCTACTCGAGCGATCTCGCGAAGGGCTTCGACATCCCGATCATCCACGTCAACGCAGACGATCCGGAGGCTGCGATCGCGGCGATCCGGCTGGCGATGTCCTACCGGCAGGAGTTCGGGCGCGACGTCGTCGTCGATCTCGTCGGCTACCGCCGCTTCGGCCACAACGAGCAGGACGAGGCCGCGTACACGCAGCCGCTGATGGTCGCTCAGATCGTCGAGCATCCCACGGTCCGGGAGCAGTACGCCGCGGCGCTCGTCGCGGATGGCGTCGTGACGCCGGAGGAGGCCGCCGCGCTCTTCGACCAGGCGCAGGCGGAGCTCCGCGCGGCCCACGAGCGGCTGAAGGCGTCGATCGCCGAGCCTCGCGCCCCGAAGGACGGTCGGATCCCGGCGGACACCGGCGGCGCCGTCGAGACGGCCGTCGCGGCCCAGACGGCTCGAGGCGCTGAACGAGCAGCTGCTGACCGTGCCGTCGGACTTCCAGGTGAACCCGAAGCTCGCGAAGCAGCTCGAACGGCGTCGCGACGCGCTCGCGCGAGGGCGGCATCGACTGGGGTCAGGCCGAGGCGCTGGCGTTCGCGAGCCTGCTCACCGACGGCATCCCGATCCGGCTGTCCGGCCAGGACACCGAGCGCGGCACGTTCGCCCACCGGCACGCGATGCTGCACGACCTGCGACACCGGCGAGACGTACGCGCCGCTCCAGCACCTGTCCGACGCCCAGGCGTCGTTCGAGATCTACAACTCGCCGCTGTCCGAGTTCGCCGCGCTCGCCTTCGAGTACGGCTACTCGGTCGCCGCGCCCGACTCGCTCGTCCTCTGGGAGGCGCAGTTCGGCGACTTCGTCAACGGCGCGCAGATCGTCGTCGACCAGTTCATCGTCGCCGGGCTCTCGAAGTGGGGCCAGACCTCGCGCCTGACGCTGCTCCTCCCGCACGGCTACGAGGGCAACGGGCCCGAGCACTCGAGCGCGCGCCTCGAGCGCTTCCTCCAGCTCGCCGCGCAGGAGAACATCCGCATCGCGAACTGCACGACCTCCGCCCAGTACTTCCACCTGCTCCGCCGGCAGGCGCTCGACGCGACGGCGCGGCCGCTCGTCGTGATGACGCCGAAGGGCCTGCTGCGGCTGAAGCAGGCGTCCTCGAGCCTCGACGAGCTCGCGAACGGACGGTTCCATCCCGTGCTCGACGACCCGAACGTCGACCGTGAGCGCGTCCGACGGCTCGTGCTCTGCTCCGGGAAGCTCTACTACGACCTCGTCGGTCACGAGGAGCGCGCCGGCGCGACGAACGGTCGCCGTCGCGCGCATCGAGCAGCTCTACCCGTTCCCGGTCGACGCAGCGCGTGAGCTCACCGCGTCGTATCCGAATCTCGAGCGAGCTCGTCTGGGCCCAGGAGGAGCCGCAGAACATGGGCGCCTGGCGCACGATCCGGCACCGCCTCGAGGCGGCCGCCCCGGACGGCGTGCCCGTCCGGTACGTCGGCCGGCCGTGGCGGGCGAGCCCGAGCGAGGGCTACCCGACCGCGCACCTGCTCGAGCAGGACCGGATCGCCCGCGAGGCGCTGACCTAGCGCCGAAGCCTAGGGCGATGGCGCCGGGCGCGGTCGCGGCTCGCCGCGAGGAGCGCCGCGACGAACCGCGGTCCGTGCGTCCGCGTCGCATTGCAGCACCTGCCGCCGCTGCTCGGCGGCAGCCGGCGCCAGAGCTCGAAGGCCGTCAGCGCGACGCCGAGTGGGCTGGGGCGGAGGCGAGGCACATGCCTATCCTCGCACAGACGGCCGAGTCGGAAACTCCGGCTCGGCGAGCCGCCGGTGCCGGCTCAGCTCGGGCGCCGGCTGCACCGCTGTCGCCTGAGCGTCCGCGGTCACGGTCGCGCCGGGAACCGGCTCGACGGGATCCGGTGCCGCCGCGCCTGCCCGGCGGCGGGCTCACGGGCGGAGGAGGAGTGGCGGGCGGGGTCGGCGCCGAGGAGCTGCGCGAGCGCGGCGAGCGCCTGGGCGACGGCCGCGGCGGTCTCCGGACTGGGCACGACGGGGACGTACGCCCGCCTCGGGGAGGGCGTCGGCTGTGGATCCGGCTCGGCCGGGGGTAGGCCGGCGAGACGGCGACGAGCGGGAGCCGGGCGGCGGCGGCGGCGGAGGGGGCGGCGGCTGCACCGGCGCGGGTGGCTGCACCGCCGGGCCGGGCCCGGGTCCTCCCTGCGATCCTCCGGGCGTGGTGGGCGGCTGCGGTGTCGGCGCCTGCGGCGTGGGCTCGGGAGCCGGGGCAGGAGCCGGAGCGGGGGCAGGGGCGGGCGCCGGCTCGGCCGGGAGCGGCTCGCTGGGGGTGGCGGGAGACGGCGCCGCTGGTGCGGGCGCGGGCGAGCCGGGCAGCTCGGGCTCGGCGGCGATCGGCAGCGGCCGGGGGGCGGCCGGCGCCGGCGGGCGCGCGGGCGGCGGCACCTCGGTCGGCATGAGCTCGCGGTCGCGTGGAACCGGCGCGCCCGCGGCGGGCGGCGAGCCGGGCCCGATCGCGATGACGGATTCCTCGGGCGTCTCCGGCGACGTCGATCGCGATGATGCGGCCGGGCGAGGGGACGCCGAGCACGACGAGGGGAATCGTGATCGCTCCGACGGCGCAGGCGCAGACGGCTAGGCGCCGTGAGCACCTGCATCGCCATCCCCCTCATGTACAACCCCCTCGCTGCCGAAAGACTCCTGTACAGGGACATATCGGCACGACGAGGGGGTCACTGAAGGCGCAATGTTGGGGAGCTTCAAGGTCAAGCTGGTCAGCAGGTTCCTGGCGCTGTCGCTGCTCGCGCTCGCGACCGCGTACTGGAGCTTCAGCGCCGTCGCCGACCGCACGGTCACGAACGGCGTCGACGCGCGCCTCGAGGCAGGCCTTCGTGCCGCCGTGGCCGCGTACGAGGACGAGCGGCGCGAGGCGGAGCAGGCTGCGCTGCGGCTCGCCCGCGAACGCGGGCTTCCAGCGTGCCGTCGCCCGGCGCGATCGCGCCGCGCTCGACAGCTCTCTTGCGCGACACGCCGATCGCTTCGAGTCGAGGCGGCCGACGGCTTCCGGGTCGGCCGCGCCGCGCCGCTCGTCGCCGAGACCAGCATCGCCCTCGTCGGCGCGGACTCGCGCTCTGCGGCTCTGATCGTCGGCGTGCGGCTCGATCGCGCGCTCCTGCGTCGGCTGCACACCCGCTCGGGCATGCGCAGCCCGGACGAGGTGGTCCTCGTCGACGCCGACGACCGCGTTCGCGCCTCGTCGAGCAACCGTCTCGGCGGCGACTTCCCGGTCTCGGCCGACGGCGCCTCCACGGCTGCGAGTCGCGACACGCAGTACCGCGCGGTCGGTGTCGAGCTCACCCCCGAGCCGATGCTGACGCTGGCGGTCGGTCGAGCCCGACGTCGACGATCGCGGCCGAGCAGGACTCGATCCGGACGCGGCTGCTCGGAGCGCTGGCCGCGTCGATCATCCTGATCGGCCTCGTCGCCTACTTCGCCGCCCGCTCGATCGTGAACATCCTCGGCCGCTTTGCCGGCGCGGCCAACTCGATCGCCGCCGGCAACCTGCGCGAGCGCGTGCCCGTTCGCGGTCGCGACGAGTTCGCCGCAGCTCGGCGCCGCCTTCAACCAGATGGCGGCCGACCTCGAGGCCCGGCTGAACGACCTGGAGGACGAGCGGCAGCGGCTGCGCGAGGCGAACAGCCGCTTCGGCGACGCGCTCGCCGCGACCCTCGATCGCCGAGCAGCTCCGCCGCGTCATCGTCGAGTCGGCCGTCGAGGCGACGCATGCGGACGGCGGCCTCCTGCGCGCCGAGGACGGGTCGGTGATCACGGTCGGCGACACGTCGTCCGCGCCGCGGCGGCTCGAGTTCGAGCTGAGCGACCGGCCGCGACGAGCTTCGGCACGCTGATCCTGCTCGGCGCGAACTTCGACAACGAGGCCACGATCACCGCCGCGGCGCTCGCCGGCCAGGCCGTGGTCGCGCTCGAGAACGCCCGGCTCCACCAGATCGTCGAGCGTCAGGCGCTCGTCGACGTGCTCACGGGCCTCGCCAACCGCCGCCAGGGCGAGGAGGCGCTCGTCGCGGAGCTCGCCCGGGCGCAGCGGCACGGCGGCTCGGTCGGGCTGATCCTCGTCGACCTGGACGACTTCAAGTCGATCAACGACCGCTACGGGCACCCGACCGGCGATCTCGTCCTGCGCGCGTTCGCCGACACGCTGCGCGAGACCCTGCGCGAGATCGACGTGGCCGCGCGCTGGGGCGGCGAGGAGTTCGCCGTCGTCCTGCCCGGCAGCGATCTCGAGGGCACGGCGCAGGTCGCCGATCGCCTCCGCAGCGCGCTCGCCGACCGCTCGATCGCGTCGCTCGACGGCGACCTGATCCAGGTCACGGCGAGCTTCGGCGCCGCGGCCTCGGACGGTCACGGCGAGGTAGACGAGCTCGTGGAGGCCGCCGACGACGCCCTCTATCGAGCCAAGCGCGCAGGCAAGAACCGTGTCTTCGTCGGCGGCCGGGTCGCGAACATCGGGCACTAGGCGGCTCGTATGCAGGCCATTTCGCCTGACGACTGCGCTACAATCGCACGCTTGCACGACGACCCGTCCCCGACGACGGAGAATGCCATGGCGGTAGAGACCCCTTCGCTGTTCGCCCGTGTGATTCAGGATCACCTCGAGCTCAAGCGCCAGAACGCCGAACTCGAGCGGCAGATGCCCATCGACCGGTATCGCGCCGAGGATCCTTTCGACAACCACCCCCTCTTCAAGTCCGAGGAGCAGGCTCGGCTCGAGGAGACGATGGACGGCGTGCCGGCCATCGACACGACGACGCTGACCTGGCCCGGCGAGGAGACGCTCGCCCACGCGACGGCCGGGCAGTCGATCGAGGATTCGGGACTCTGGAGTCGGTCGCGCGACTTCGACTGGGGCGACTAGCGGCTCTCGCCCACGCGCCGTGCTAGCCGCGAGCCGCTAGCGCAGCTGCCGCAACACGCAGGTCCTCGACGAACAGGGCGCGGTCCCGTCGGCGCGCCTCCTCGTCGGGAGCACGGAGGATCGATGACGGGTGGACGGTCGCCAGCGTGACGGGCGCCAGCTCCGAGTCGAGCAGCAGGCCACGGTCCCGCGTGACCCGGAACTGCCGGCCGAGGAGCGCCTGGGCCGCCGTCGCGCCGAGGCACACGAGCGCCTCCGGCCGCACGACCGTGAGCTCCGCGTCCAGCCAGGGCCGGCAGGCGGCGATCTCCGCGGCGTTCGGCTTCTGGTGGATCCGCCGCTTGCCGCGCGCCTGCCACTTGAAGTGCTTGACGACGTTCGTCAGGTAGGCCGTGGCGCGGTCGATCCCTGCCTCCTCGAGCGCCTCGTCCAGCAGACGGCCGGCGGGCCCGACGAACGGGCGCCCCTCCAGATCCTCGCGGTCCCCGGGCTGCTCGCCGACGAGGACGAGCCGAGCGCCGGCCGGGCCCTCGCCGAACACGGTCTGCGTGCCGGTCAGGTGGAGCGGGCACGCCGTGCAGCCCTGCGCGGCCTCGCGGAGGCTCGTCAGATTGAGACGATCTCGGCAGGAACGCGGCGGCTGACTCGATCGCGGCCACGGGATCGGCCTACCCCGCCGGAACCGAGGCTCAACCTCGCGGTGTACAAGTGGGACGATGACCTGGCTCGCGGGACTGATTGCGGCAGGCGTGCTCCTCGCGTCGGGCGCTGCCGCCGGCGAGCCGGTGGAGCTGCAGGGCGACCCGCTGAGGGCGCCGACCGGCCTGCGCCTGCTCGTCGCCGACGACCCGCCGTTCGTGCTCGACGTCGACAGCGGCAAGACGCACGCGCCCGCGTGCGCTCCGGGCGCTGAGCAATGTCTCGGTGCGGTCGGTCGCCGGCAGAGCGGGTGTCGTCGTGGCAGGGGCAGACGCGTACGCCGTCCAGGGCCGCGCGGCGAAGGTCGACCCGGCTCGGGGCTGTGCGCGAGGTGGTTCCGTCGGCCGGCGGCCTCGCGGTCTGGCTCAAGGTGAGCGCCGGCACGGGCTGCGTGCTGAAGGAGGTGCGGCTGAACGGAAGGGCAACCGGCGCGCGCAGTCGCACGCCATGCGGCTGGTTCGTCCAGCCGGGCGGTTCGGCCGGAGTCGTCGTACGACGGACGACGCTCATCGACCCGGCCACGGGCCGCGTCCTCTACCGGGCGCCCTTCGGAATCCTCGCCGCCGTCGGGGAGAAGCTCGTGCTCGCCGGGCCGGGCAAGAGCTTCACGCTCGTGGACGTGAAGACCGGATCAGAGCAGCAGCTGCCGTGGCCGAGCATCTTGCCCTTCCAGGATCGGCCCGCAGTGGATCCGCGGGGACGCTACGTCGTGCTCGCGTTCGCCACTCCGGCGTGGGCGGACGACTTCGGGAACACGGTCGGCCAGGTCATGGACGCCTGGCTGCTCGACACGCAAACAGCCCAGCTGACACAGGTTCCCGGGATGCCGGCATTCGTCGGCCTCAAGTCGACCCACATGGAGTGGACCTCCGACGGACGCCTCGTCATCCTCGGCGAGGACGACCGCAGGGCGTTCGTCGCGGTCTGGCGGCCCGGGCGAGAGCCGCCTCGCCGTCAAGACCGTGAAGCTGCCGAAGCGCATCGGCTACAGCGACTCGTTCGCGCCGCTCCGCTAGCCGCTTCACTCGCGCAGGGGATCGCCCTCGTCGCCCAGATTGGCGATACGCACCTGCGGTCTTTGTTTTCTGACAAGGAGACGATTGTGCTGAAGAGATTGCTGTTGCTGGGCGCCCTCGCGCTGGCTCTGGCGGCGCCGGCCCAGGCGCATGGCTGGAAGGAGCTGCGCGTCCGCGGCGTCATCGTGAGCGTGTCTGCGGAGGTCGTCACGGTCGACAACGCTCGTCGGCGACGCGACGCTCCGGTGCCTCGTGCCCGAGCGGCTCGCGGACAAGGTCGCCGCGTTCAAGCCGGGCGACAAGGTGCGGATGTACTGCCACCGCTGGCGCGGCCGGCGGGCGGTGCTCCACAAGCTGATGCGGCTCGGCGAGCAGCCCGAGCGGAGCGAGAAGGGCGACAAGGGCGAGAGCACCGAGAAGCGGCCGGAGAAGCCCGAGAAGCCCGAGAGGCCGAGAAGCCGAAGCAGGTCGAGGCCTCCGCCCGCGGCTCGGTCGCCGAGCTCGGTGCGAACGCGATCGTGGTCGTCGACGCCGAGAGCGGCCGTCGGCTCGCCTGCAGGGTCGCGGCCGAGAAGGCGCACAAGCTCGAAGGCGTCAAGGTCGGCGACCGCGTCAAGATCCTCTGCCTGGACGGTCAGCTGACCTACCTCGAGCGCGCGGCCGCCGAGGAGTCCAAGCTCTACGGCACGCTCAGCGCGCTGTCGAGGACGTCGGTCAGCGTCACGGGCGAGGGCCGCACGCTCACGTGCTCCGTCCCGAGCGCGTTCGCGGAGAAGCTCGCGCGCTTCGCCGTCGGCGACAGCGTGAAGATGATGTGCCGCGGCACCGAGCTGACCTACCTCGAGAAGGTCTAGCTCCCGTATGCGAACTCAGGCTGCCGGCGCCTCCCGAGCGGAGGCCGCCGGCAGCCTCGCTGCGTCCAGGCTGTCGTCGTGCAGCGTCGTGGCGAGGCGCCGGAACGGCCCCTCCTCGGCGAGGAGCGCGCGCTCCGTGCCGCGCTGCACGATCCGGCCGTGCTCGACGACGAGGATCTCGTCGGCCCGGCGGACCGTCGCGAGGCGGTGGGCGATGATGATCGACGTTCGGCCGGCGAGGAGCCGGTCGAAGGCGCGCTCGATGAGGATCTCGCTGGGTCGGTCGATGTTCGACGTGGCCTCGTCGAGGATGAGGATGCGTGGGTCGGCGAGCAGCGCCCGCGCGATCGAGATCAGCTGGCGCTCGCCCGCCGAGAGCCCCGAGCCCCCCTCGCGGACGACGTGCTGGAGGCCGCCGTGTGAGGCGCGCCGCGACCCTGTCGACGCCGATCGCCGCCGCTGCGGCGGCGACCTCCTCGTCCGAGGCATCCGGCTTCGCGAAGCGGATGTTGTCGGCGATCGTGCCGCTGAAGAGGAACGGATCCTGGAGGACGACGCCGAGCTGGCGCCGGTAGCTGCGAAGCTCGACGTCGCGGAGGTCGGTGCCGTCGACGCGCACGGCGCCCTCGTCGGGGTCGTAGAAGCGCGCGATCAGCTTCGCCATCGTCGACTTGCCGCCGCCGGTCTCGCCGACGAGCGCGATGCAGCCGCCGGCCGGCACGGCGATCTCGATGCCGTGCAGGACCGGGGTCGCGCCGTACGCGAACGTCACGCGGTCGAGCTCGAGGCGGCCGTCGATTCGTCCGAGCGGCCGGGCGTGAGCGGCGTCGGCGACGTCGATCTCCGCGTCGAGGACGGAGCTGATCTTGTCCATCGCGGCGCTCGCCGCCTGCACCTGGCCGTACAGCTCCGAGAGCTCCTGGAGCGGCTGGAAGACGAGCGCGAGCAGGCCGACCGCTGCGATGAGCGTCCCGATCTCGAGCGTGCCGGCATCGATCATGCGCGCGCCCGCGAAGAGGACGGCGGCCGTGGCGATGACGCCGAGGAACTCGATCGCGGGGAAGAAGACCGAGTAGAGCTTCTGCAGGCGCACGTTGGCGAGCCGGTTGACGTCGTTCAGCTCGTCGAACTCGGCCTGGAACGCGCGCTCGCGGTTGAACGCCTGGATCACGGCCATGCCCGCGACCGACTCGGCGAGCTGGGCGGTGACGATCGCGATTCGCGTCCGCACGTCCGACGCGGCGACGTGGGTGACCCGCTGGAACCAGCGCGTGATCAGGATCGCCGGCGGCAGCACGCAGAGCGCGACCAGGCCGAGCCGCCAGTCGAGCAGGAAGAGGCCGGCGACGGCGGCCACGAGGGTGAGCGTGTTGACGACGAGCGTCGTCAGGCCCTGGTTGAGGACGTCCGAGAGTGCGTCGACGTCGCTCGTCAGCCGCGAGATGATCCAGCCCGCCTTCTGCTGCGAGAAGTAGCGCAGCGAGAGCGACGTGAGGTGGTCGAAGAGGTCGCGCCGCAGCTCGAGCACGACGCGCTGCCCGATGCTGGCGAGCCCGCGCCAGGTCGCCGTCCCGAGCACCCAGGCGGCGGCGTTCACGCCGATGTACGCGAGCACGACGATCAGCAGCCGCTCCTCGTTCCCGGTCGAGATGCCGTTGTCGACGGCTTCCTCGACGAGGTGCCACCCGGCGACGGGTGCCGCCGCCGAGACGGCTGCGAGCAGCGAGACGAACGCGAGGCTGCCGCGCTTGCCGCGTGCGTAGACGAACAGGCGCGAGAGGCCGGTCCGGTGCTTGCGCTTACGCGGCAACGGCCTCGTCTCCGAAGAGGGCGGTGAACGGCCCGCCGCGCCGCAGGAGGTCGAACGGCCGTCCCTGCTCGACGACGCGGCCGTCCTCGAGCACGACGGCGCGATCGGCGACGCCGATCGTGGAGAGCCGCTGGGTCGCGACGAGCACGGTCCGGCCGGCGACCGCCGGGCGCAGGTTCTCGACGAGCAGCCGCTCGGTCTCGGTGTCGACCGCCGACATGGGGTCGTCGAGCACGAGCACGCGCGCGCCCGCGAGGAGCGCGCGCGCGAGCGCGACACGCTGCCGCTGGCCGCCCGAGAGATTGACCCCGCGCTCGCCGATCAGCGTGTCGTAGCCGTCCGGCAGCTCGTCGACGAACCGGGACACGCCGGCCGCCTCGCAGGCGGCGAGCACCTCGTCCCACTCCGCGTCCGGGCGGGCCGAGAGCAGGTTCTCCCGCAGGAGCACGGAGAAGAGCACCGGCTTCTGCGTCACGATCGCGACGGCGGTCCGCAGCTCCGCCAGGGCGACCTCGCGGGTCTCGACGCCGCCGACGAGCACGCGCCCGGCCGTCGGGTCGTAGAAGCGGGGGAGAAGGTTGAGCAGCGTTGTCTTGCCGGAGCCCGTCGCGCCGCAGACCGCGACGATCTCGCCCGGGTCGACCGCGAGGTCGACGCCGCGCAGCACCTCGCCGCCGGTGCCGTAGCCGAAGCGGACGTCCTCGAAGCGGACGCCGAGCGGGCCTGCTGGGAGCGCGCGCGGCTCGGCCGGCTCGGCGAGCGGCTCGATCTGCTCGAGCCAGGCGAAGCTGCGTCCCGCCGACGCGACGGCGCGCTGGCCGAGGTTGATGATCCAGCCGAGCGCCTCCAGCGGCCACACGAGCTGCAGCAGCAGCGTCATGAACAGCATCAGCTGACCCAGGGTGAGCGTGCCGGCGATCACGTCGCGGCCGCCGAAGAAAAGGACGCCCGCGATCCCGAGCGTCGGCAGGAAGAGCAGTCCCGGCAGGAAGTTCGCCTCGACGGTCGCCTGGCGCATCGTCTCGTGCCGGACCGCCTCGGCCCGGCCGTGGAAGCGAGTCCGCACGTCGGCCTCGCGGCCGAACGCCTGCACCATCTCGATCCCGACGACTGCCTCGTCGGTGGCCTCGGTGAGATTGCCCTTCCGCTCCTGCACGAGGCGCGAGATCGGGAAGAGCCGGTGCGCGAAGTACCAGGCGAGCACGGCGATCGCGGGCATCGCCGCCACCGAGATCAGCGTCAGGCGGGCGTTCACGACGACGAGGACGATCACCGCGGCGACGATCATCAGCGCGCTCTGGATGCCCTGGATGACGCCCCAGCCGATGAAGTAGCGGACGGGATAGACGTCGTTCGTCGCGCGCGAGATCACCTCGCCGGTCGCGTGCCGGTCGAAGAACGCGCGCGGGTAGCGGAGATAGGCGTCGTAGAGGAGGCCGCGCAGCCGCGCCTCGACGTAGATGCCGATGCGGGCGGTGGTGAACCGGCGCAGGAAGTTGACCCCGAAGCGCACGAGTGCGAGCGCGAGGATGAGGGCCAGGTACGGGAGGAGGGCGCTCGGGTTGTCGCCGCCGACGACGTCGTCGATGACGTGCGAGATGAGGATCGGGATCCCGATCGAGACCGCCGTGACCATGAACGCGCAGGCGATCGCGAGCGCGGCCAGCCGCCGTTGCTCCCACCAGAGCGGGAGGAGTCGGCGCAGCGTTGGCCGCAGCGGTAGGTCGGGCGGATCGACGACGGACATCGGACGGTGTGCTTTCTCGCGCCTCGGCTGGGTGCGGCGCGGGTGGTCGGGACGGGTACGGCGCGGGACGCGGCGGCGTCAGCGCGCGAAGACGCCGGCGGGCGCGAGGGCGCCCGTGCAGAGGCTCGAAGCGTTGGTCATTGCGGCCTCCTCTCGGCGTCGAACGGAACCGCGAGACCTTATCAGTCCAGTCGCCTCGCGGCTCCTGATGTCGGCCCGGCATCACTCGTGATGCACGATGCAGTGTCTCTATGACTTGACACGACATCATGATGATGTCATAGTGCGGCCATGCAGATGGCACCGTACGTTCAAGCGCTTCAGGAGGATCTCGCCAACGCGGCAGCCGTCGCGGGCGACGACGCCTCGCGCGAGGCCGGTCACCGGCTCGCCCAGGCGATCGAGTCCTCGCTCCACCTGCGCCTGCTCGACCTGCTCGGAGAGCTCTCGCTCTCGCTCACCGCCCAGGTTCCCGGACGCGTCGAGGTTCGCCTCGTCGGCCGGGAGCCCGAGCTCGTCTACGTCGAGGAGGAGGAGCCCGAGCCTGCTCAGACGCTGAGCCCGGACGACTCCTTCACGGCCAGAATCACGCTGCGCCTGCCCGAGCCTCTGAAGGCGCAGATCGAGGTCGCCGCCACCGCCGACGGCGCCTCCGTCAACACGTGGATCGTGCGCGCGCTCCAGCGCGGGCTCGAGCCGCGGTACCCGTTCCGTCCGCACCGGCCGCCGCCTGAGCGGCTTCGCGGACAGCTGAAAGGAGAGGCACATGTCCCGTCTGTACCCGATCTCGTACGGCGCCGGCGTCCTGTTGGTGCCCGACTTCGTCAACCCTGTTCGCGACGACCGGATCGTCAGGCCGGCCCGCATGAGGAAGGAGTCGCGCCGTGCACGCGTTTGAGACCCCCGGCAAGGCACGGCTGCGCATCCGCAACCCCGCCGGCGCCGTCACGATCGAGGCGACCGACACGAACGAGACGACCGTCGAGCTCGAGGCGCTCCGCGACGACGACGCCACCCGCGAGTCGATCGCGGAGGCGACGGTGGAGATGAGCGGCGGCGAGGTCGTCGTCGAGCTGGGCACCGGCATGAAGGGGTTCGGCATCGGCCCGGCATGGATCTCGTTCGGCCGCACCCCACAGGTCGGCATCATGATCCGCTGCCCCGAGGGATCCGACGTGAACCTCGCCACCGCCTCGGCGGATCTCATGGCCCGCGGCCGGCTCGGCGAGGTCGAGGCGAAGTCCGCCTCGGGCGACCTGCACGTGGAGAACGTCGCCGGCGCTCCGGTTCCACACGGCGAGCGGCGACGTCCGCGCGAACATCGTCGACGGCGAGGCACGCCTGCAGACGGTGTCCGGCGACGTGCGGCTGGGCACGGTCCGCCGCGCACTCTGCCGCGACCCTCGTCTCGGGCGACCTCACGGTCGAGGAGGGCTACGAGGACGTCGAGGTGAAGTCCGTGTCGGGCGACGTGCGCGTCGACGCGGTCCGGCAGGGGCGGATCAAGCTCCAGTCGGTGTCGGGCGACGTGCGGCTCGGTGTCCGGCCGGGCACGCGGCTCCGCATCGACGCGACCTCGACGAGCGGCGACATCGCCTCCGAGTTCGACGTGCAGGACCGGCCGTCCGACACGCCCACCGGCGCCGAGGCGAACCTCCAGATCAAGACCGTCAGCGGCGACGTCGAGCTCGTCCGCGCGGCCGCGGTGAACGCCTGAGATGACGAGCGTCGAGCAGCGGCCGAGCCTCTGGCGGCACCGCGACTTCCTCAGGCTCTGGTCGGCGCGAGACGATCAGCCGCTTCGGCTCGCAGATCGGCCAGCTCGCTCTGCCGTTCGTCGCGATCGTCGTCCTGAAGGTGAGCGCGTTCGAGGTCGCCGCTACTCGGCGCGTGCCTGTTCCTGCCGTTCATCCTCTTCACCCTGCCCGCCGGCGTCTGGGTCGACCGGCTCGCGCCGCAAGCCGATCCTCGTCGCCTCGGACGTCGTGCGGGCCGCCGCGCTCGCCTCGATACCGCTCGCCTACTGCGCTCGACGCGCTGACGATCTGGCAGCTGTACGTCGTCGGCTTCATCCACGGCAGTCGGCACCGTCTTCTTCGACGTCTCGTACCAGTCGTACCTGCCGTCGCTCGTGCGCAAGGAGCGAGCTCGTGGACGGGCAACTCGAAGCTGGAGCTGAGCCTGGCCGCCTCGCAGACTCGCCGGGCCGGGCGTCGCCGGCGTCCTGATCGGCGCTCCTGGGTGCGCCCGGCGGCGGTCGCTCGTCGACGCGGTCAGCTACGTCTGTCTCGGCGCTCTTCCTCGGCCGGATCCGCACGGCAGAGGCGCTGCCCGCGCGCGAGGACGGCGTCGCTCCTGCGTGTCGAGCTGCGCGAGGGCCTGCGCTACCTGTGGGCCGACGCCAGGATCCGCGCGCATCGCGTTCTCGATCGCGCTCTTCAACTTCTTCGGCAACATCGGCTTCTCGATCCTCCTCGTCTACGCGGTTCGGGAGCTCGACCTCTCGCGCGGCGACGATCGGCGTGCGTCCTCGCGATCGGCAACCTCGGCGGCCTCGCCGCGGCGCGCTCGTCGCGAAGCGGATCTCGCGTCGGCGTCGGCATCGGGCCGGCGATCGTCGCTCTCGGCGCTGACGTCGCACGGCGCTCATCCTCATCCCGCTGGCGCCGACGTCCGAGCCGATTCCCTTCCTCCTCGCCGCCGGGCTCGTGATGACGCTTCGGCGTCGTCCTCTACAACGTGACCGCGATCAGCTTCCAGCAGGAGATCACGCCCGACCGGATGCTCGGCCGCCTGAACGCCTCGCGCCGGTTCGTCGTCTGGGGCGTGATCCCGCTGGGCATGCTCGCGGGCGGCGCGCTCGCCAGCGTGATCGGCCTGCGCGACGACGCTCTTCGTCGGTGCGATCGGCGACTCGCGTTCGCCGCCGTGCCGATCCTCCTCTCCCCGCTCCGGTCGCTCGGGCCGGGTCAGGACCCCTTCCCTCGCTGCGAGCGCCTCTGCGAGCAGTGCGCACGCATAGCAGCGCCACGCCAGCTCCGGCTCCTGCCGGAGTCGAGTGAGAGCGGCTTCCACGGCGGGCAATCCCTCCGTCTCGCCGTGGAGCCGCTCGAGCCCCGACTGGAGCTCCGCCCGCCGCGCGGGCGCGTCCAGGTCGCTCGGCGAGCGCCGTCACCGCGCGGCCGTCGAGCTCGAGCTCACGGCGCGGGTCGCCGCCCGTCGCCAGCAGCAGCTCCGAGCGCCGCACCGCCGCACGCAGATCGTCCTCGTCGAGCGCGACGCTGCCGCCCGCCAGGTAGGCGAGCGGCAGCTCCGGCTCGGTCTCGGCGTGCTCGAGTGCCTCGAGCAGCGCTCTCACGGCGCCTCAGCTCACGGGATGTAGGCCAGGTCCTCCGGCGGCGGCCCGACCATCGGCGTCTCGAAGAGCGGCCCGGGCCCGTCCGGATCGACGACCGTCGTCCCGCCCGAGGCGAAGAAGACGGCGATCTGATCCTGGGCCGCGAGCGCCACCTGGACGACCGGCACGGGAACGCCCGCGATCCGCGTCAGGAACGAGTGCGGGCTCTTCGGGAAGGCCGGGTTCGCCGCGAACGCGAGGTCGTTGCGGAAGAGCGTCGTCTGCGGCTGGAGCGCGCCCGCCCGGATGATCGCCGACGTCGTCGGGTTCGGCACGGTCTGGTCGCCGCGCGCGAACTGGAGGATGATCGACTTCTGCGGCATCCCCGGCGAGCGGCGCCTTCGCGCAGGTGCGGCGCGTACGGGCACCGGGTTCCCGGCTTGCTGCGCCCACTCGTTGTTCTCGATCACCGTCTGGATCGGCGCCGAGCCCGGCACCGTGTTCACGACCGGCGGCTGGTTCCGCAGCGGCATGTTCTCGTTGAACTGGAACAGGCCCGGCAGGTTCGCCAGCGGCGGTGTCCGGCCGACGAGGCTGAGCCAGAGGAGCGGCCGGAACACCGGCGAGAGGCGAGCGATCTCGATGATCGAGCCGCCCGGCACGTTCGGCACGCCCGCCCGCACGTTCGGCTCGATCGCGAGGAACTTCGTCCCGTAGATGCCGCCGAACGACTGGCCGAAGTACGAGATCCGGCTCGCGTCGAGATCGCGCGTGCCGTTGCCGTCGACGTCCATGCCGACCTCGATCTCGCGCACGAGCTGCATCAGGTCGATCACGGTCTGGCGCAGCCCGTCGCGGCTCGAGACGAGCGTGTACGGCGGTGCGGCGCTGACTGCCCTCGGTCGAGTCGATCGCGCCGTCGCCGTTCTGGTCGATGCCGCGGCCGCCGGCAGCGAGGGTGACCGATGCACCCGACGTGCGCGACACGGTGAGCGTGCCGAGCGCGCCGCCACCGTGGCCGACGACGTTGATCGCGACCGTGGCGATCCCGCGGCGGGCCATCGACGAGGCGACGGCGTACGGGGTCCCGTGCATGCTGTCGGTGAACCCGTGCCCGTAGATGGCGACTGGCCAGCCGCCGGCCGGAGCGGTCCCGGCCGGCAGGAACAGGTTGAACTGGATCCGGTTCACGCCCTGGGGAACCGGGCGTGCCGGTGGCGCTGCCCACGGCCGGGATTACCTTCGCGGCCGTCTCGTAGTCGGGGGAGTCGTAGGCGCCGAAGGCGATCGTGCCGACCGAGTTCGGATAGAGCGAGAGCGCCGGCGTCGGGAGCGGCGAGGACGTGAACATCGGCAGGGTCGGCGTCGCCGCCGTCCGCACCTGCCGGGTGAAGACGACGCTCGTGACGTCGGCGAGCGAGAAGACGGTGCGCGATCCGCCCGGCCCGAGCAGGAAGCTCGCCGGCGTCGGCGTCGCGGCCTTGATCTGGTTCCGCACCTTCTCGAGCAGCGCGGTGACGCTCTGCGTCGTGAAGAGGCTCGCCGCGACGACGTCGCTCCGCGCGACGCCGGCCGGCAGCTTGGTCAGGAGCGCGAGGTCGAGATCGCGGAAGTACTGCCGGTTCGCGAACCACGGCCCGAGCGGATGGATGCGACGCATCCCCGTCGCGACCGGGCTGCCCTCGGCGTCGAGCAGCTTCCTCGTGACGACGAGGAGATAGCGCGTGTGCTGGTCGAGCAGCTGGTCGGACTCGACGTGCAGCGTGTCGACGGCCGGATCCCAGACGACCTGATTGATGCCGGTGACCGCGCCGTCGGGCAGCCGCACGAGGAAGATGCTGTCGCTCGTGGCGGTGGCCGGGTTGATCTCGCCCGAGAAGGGGAGCGAGATGCGCGGCTGCACATTGAAGCCGTCGAGGTCGTTCAGGACGTCGACGTCCTCGCAGTCGGAGGGCCGCGTCGCACAGTCGGGCTTCGGCAGGTCGACGCTGCGGCCCGTCAGCTGCGTCGGATCGGCAGTCGTGAAGATGTCGCTCGGGAACGGGCCGCCCGAGGGCGTCGTGATGTCCCAGAGCGGTTGGACGACGCCGGCCGCCTGCGCCGGTGTCGGCAGCAGCAGCAGCGTGAGTGCGACAAGCAGGAGTGATCGGCGCAGCGGCATCGTCCGTCTCCTTCTCTCGTGACCCCGAAGCCGGCTCTCCCCTTTCCGGCCGGCGCGGGCCGACGGTACCTGCGATCGATCAGGCAGTCAACGACGCTGCATCGCGCCCGCGACGCTCGAACCAGTCCGAGTACCCGCCCTCGAACGAGACCGCCTCCGCGTCGCGCACCTCGACGATCCGGTCGACGACGCGGTCGAGGAAGTAGCGGTCGTGGGAGATCGCGCAGACGGTGCCGTCGAACTCCTCGAGCGCTGCCTCGAGCGCCTCCACCGAGTCGATGTCGAGGTGGTTCGTCGGCTCGTCGAGGACGAGCAGGTTCGGCTGCGCGAGCATGAGGAGCAGGAGCTGCAGCCGCGTCCGCTCGCCGCCGGAGAGGAGCCGGTTCGGCCGGCGCACCTGCTCGTAGGGGAACAGGAACTTCATCAGCAGCGCGACCGCCTCCCCCTCCGAGCAGCGGTGGGCGAGACGGACGGTCTCCAGCGGGCTCGCGTCGGGGTCGAGCGTCTCCTGGTCCTGGGCGAGGTAGCCGATCCGGATCGACGGGCCGACCCACACCTCGCCCTCGGTCGGCTCCAGCTCGCCGACGACGGTCTTGAGCAGCACGCTCTTGCCGGCGCCGTTCGGGCCGACGACGCCGATCCGCTCGCCGTGCAGGACGGTCAGCTCGACGTCCGCCAGCACGACGTCGTCGCCGAACTGCACGCCGACGTGGCGCAGGTCGAACACCCTCGTGCCGCCGCGGGCGTGGGGGTGGAGGCGTAGCGCGATCTTGCGGCGCTCGAGCACGGGCCGGTCGACCTTCTCCATCCGGTCGATCTGCCGCTGCTTGTTCCGCGCCTGCTTGATGTGGCGCTCGTCGACGACGCGGTGCGCCCAGTCCTTGAAGCGGCGGATCGCCGCCTCGAGCCGCTCGATCTCCTTCTGCTGCGTCACGTAGGCCTGCTGCTGGCGCGCGAGCTCGAGCTCCCGTGCGAGCGTGTACGCCGAGTAGTTGCCGGGCCACACGCCGGACGGTGCCGCGGTCGAGGGAGGCGATCTGGCTCACGGTCTCGTCGAGCAGATAGCGGTCGTGCGAGACGACGACGACGGCGCCGTCGAACCTCGCCGTCAGCCGCTCGAGCAGCGAGCGCCCGACGGCGTCCAGATGGGCCTCGGGCTCGTCGAGCAGGAGCACGTCCGGCTCCTGCGCGAGGCACGCCGCGAGCGCGATGAGCTTCCGCTGGCCGCCGGAGAGCGCGGACGTGGGCAGGCCGAGATCCGCCTCCTCGATGCCGACGTCGAGCAGCATCGCGCGGGCGCGGCCGTCGAGGCTCGGGCCGCCGGCGGCCTCCCAGCGCTCGACCAGCTCCTCCTGCGTGCGCAGCGTGCGGGCCATCCGCTCGAGATCGGCTGCAAGCTCGGGCGACCCGAGCTGCTCGGCGACGCGATGGAGCTCGCTGTCGAGCTGCGCGAGGTCGGGTCGGGCCGCTCGCACGACCTCGAGCGGCGTGCGCTCGTCGCCGAGCGGATGCTGCGGGAGGTACGAGACGGTGATGCCGCGCCGCCGGACGGCGGTGCCGCCGTCGGGCTCCTCGAGCCCTGCCAGCAGGCGGAGGAGCGTCGACTTCCCGGAGCCGTTCGCGCCGACGATGCCGACACGTGCGCCCGGCTCGACCGCGAAGTCGAGACCGTCGAGCACGGTTCGGCTGCCGAAGGACTTTCGGACGCCGTTCAGGCTGAGGAGGGCCATCGCTCAGGCGCTGCGGACGATCGACAGGACGTACTCGTCACGTCCGTCCTTGAGCGCCTCGATCAGTCGCTCGCGGCCCGAGATGCCCGCTCTGCTCGTGAGCACGCTGTAGAGCCGCTCGTCGCTGAGCCCCTTGTCGCGACCGGTCGCGACGAGGCGCGAGACGATCGGCAGCGGCCTGCCCTCCGGCGTGAACTGCCAGGCGGGATACAGGTAGTCCTGGCCGCCCGGGCGACGCACGCCGAGGAGCTCGCCCGCGCGGCGCATGGCGTCCAGCCGGTGCGTCCCGATCCCGAGCCGCGTCGAGAGCCACGAGCCCGAGAGGGACTCCTCGAGGAGCGCTGTGCTCATGCGAGGAAGCTTACGCAGGGGCCAGGCGCGTGCGCGGCCGGCGAGAGCCGGTGAGCGTCCAGCGAACGCCCTGCACCGCCCAGCCGAGGAGCGCGAGGGTCGACGAGACCCACGGCCAGGAGTGTGATGAGGAGCATTCGCTTCATGTCGATGAGCTTAGGGCGCCGCCCGGCCGGCGACATCGGCCGTGACGCCGATTGGACTCATCCTCGAGAGTGATCTTGCCATCACCCAACCGGACGAGCCTTGGCGGCTAAATCTTCCCAGTCGCGCGCGGTGCCGCCGCCCTCGAAGCGGCCGACGATCGTCCCCTCGGCGTCGAACAGGATCACGTGCGGCTGGTAGTCGGCGCCGATCGAACGCGCCAGCGTGCGCTCTGGATCCTCGATCTGGGGCCAGTCCCAGCCGTACCGGTCGAGGAAGTCGCGGGCCGTATCCGGCGTGTCGGCGACGTTCAGGCCGAGGTACGCGTACTCCGGGTGGGAGTCGACGAACGCTGCGTAGGCGACCGCCTCGCGGTTACAGGTCGTTCACCACGACGACCAGACGTTGACGAAGACCGGCGTGCCGCGAAAGTCGGCGACCGAGACCGTCTCGCCGTCGAGTGTCGTGCCCGTGAGTGCTCCGTCGCTCGCTGCGGGTGGCGGCGATGTCGTGGCCTCCTCGCTCGAGCCGCAGCCGGCGAGCACGAGCAGCGCGAGCGTGAGAGCGGCGAGTCCCCGGAGCACGCTCTCAGGCTAGCCCCGCGAGTATTGCGACCGTCTTACGACGTCTCTGCGCGCCCCAATTTGTAATAGTGCCCGGCTCGTGCAGGACGATGTGAGCAACGGTCGCGTGCGCGTGCTGATCGTCGACGACCATCGGCTGTTCTCCGAGGGCCTGCGTGCCCTGCTCGACGGTGACGGCCGCTTCGAGGTGGTCGGCACGGCGAGCTCCGGCCGCGAGGCGATGCAGACCGCGAAATCGACGCCGGTCGACGTCGTCCTCATGGACATGTCGATGCCGGTGCAGGACGGGCTCGCGACGACTCGCAAGCTCCTCGCGCTCGATCCAGCGCCGCGCGTGATCGCGGTCAGCGGCCACACCGACAGCCTCAGCCGTGCGGCCGCGCTCGAGGCAGGCGCCGCAGCGTTTCTCACCAAGGCGCGACGCGCACGCGGACCTCGCCGACGTCATCGTCGACGTCTGCGGGTCGTGACCGCGCCGTTCCCGCTCGGACCGGACGAGGGCGAGCGCCTCACGTTCGGCGAGCTGACGATCCTGGTCAGGGTCTCGGCAGAGGCGAGCGGCGGCGCGTTCACGCTCTTCGAGGAAGTACCGCCGCTCGCGGACACGCCGCTTCATGTCCACGAGCGCGAGGACGAGCTGTTCTACGTCCTCGAGGGCGAGCACGTCTTCCAGGTCGGCGACCAGGAGTTCCCGACAGGCCCGGGCGGGATCGTCTACGCGCCGCGGGGCATTCCCCACGCGCAGCGGCGCGTCCGGCCGGGCGAGGGGCGGCTCCTCGTGCTCACGACGCCCGGCGGGCTCGAGGGCTTCTTCCGCGAGCTCGCTGCGGCGGACGACGCCGGGGAGCTCGGGCCCGAGGCGTACGCGCGCGCGTCGGAGCGGTACGGGCTCACCTGGGTCGGCTAGATGGCCGGCGAGCTGTCCGCTCCGGCCGATCGACGAGTCGAATCGCCGGGACGTCGAGGCGCTGCGCGTCGCGCCGGGCCAGGAGCAGTTCGTCAGCAACGTGCCGGACTCGCTGCAGGAGGCGAGCGAGGAGCCCGACGGTCGCGCGATCTCCTGGGCCGTCTACGAGGGCGAGACAGCGGTCGGGTTCGTGATGATCAGCGACGAGGTCGGGAGCTCCGACTACATCCCGCAGTACCTCTGGAAGCTCCTGATCGACGAGCGCTTCCAGGGTCGCGGCTTCGGCACCGCGACGCTCGACCTGATCGTTGAGTACTTCAGGGGACGGCCGGGCGTGGAGGTGATGTGGACGAGCGCGGGTCAGGGTGAGGGGAGCCCGATCCCGTTCTACGAGCGCTACGGCTTCGTCAGGACCGGCGAGATCGTGTTCGACGACGAGGTACTGCTGCGGCTCGAGCTCCGCTAGTCCGGCTGTAGGCTCCGGCCGATGGACGTCGTCGCGTTCGTCGGCGTGGTCGCCGTGATCGTCGTCGTGCCGGGCCCGGACATGGCGCTGGTGCTCCAGAACGGCCTGGCGCGCGGGCGTCGCGCGGCCGTCGAGACGGCGCTCGGGATCAACGCCGGCCTGGTCGTCTGGGCCGTCGCCGCCGCGCTTGGGGTAGCCGCGCTGCTGCACGCGTCCGCCCCTGCGTTCACGGCGCTCAAGCTGGCCGGGGCCGCATACCTCGTCTGGCTCGGCGTCCGCGCGCTCCTGGCGGCATGGCGGGGGACGGGTGGGGATGCGCAGGTCAGGTCGCAAGGGCTAACGGGTTCCCCCTTCACGCAGGGCCTGCTCTCGAACCTCCTGAATCCGAAGATCGCCCTCGTCTTCACGACGCTGATCCCGCAGTTCGTCGATCCGGCGGCACCCGCCGCCGCGCAGACGCTCCTCCTGGCGGCGATCTTCATCTGCATGGGCCTGCTCTGGCTGACCTCGTACGCACTGCTCGTCGCGAGGGCGGGCGCGCTCCTGAGGCGCCCGGCCGTCCGGCGTGCGCTGAACGCGGTCACCGGGACGGTCCTCGTCGCCCTGGGCGTCCGGCTGGCGGCCGAGCGGCGCTAGTCGAGGAACGGGCCTGCCGGGGCGTCCGTGCCGACGGGGTTGCTGCCCCGGCAGGCGGCCGTTCTCTCTGTCTAGGTAGTCCGTCGAGGGCCGGAAAACTTGCGGCGCCTTCGCCGATGCCGACGGAAAAGACCGCTAGGTGCGCAGATCCCGTCTGCCTCTCGGATGAAACGCGGGCCTCATGGATCGGCGTCCGGCCGGGTGAGCAGTGGTCTGAGCAGGGATGGGTAGAGTCGAGCGAGGAGGTCGGCGGCTTGGCGCTCGCCGAGGTCGAACGCTCGCCGTGAGCCAGCGCCTTCGCCGAGGTGGATGGTGAGGGTGCAGAGTTGCGCTCGCCGCTGGCCGGGGGAGCTGCGGAGATCGAAAGCGACCGCCGCCTGTGGGTCGAGCTCCGACCAGCGCCGTCGGAGGCTGCCCTCGCGAACTGCGACCCGGTGCCCGTCGAAGCGGTGGCCGAGCTGGTGGTAGCGGTCGAGCGCGAGCGGCACCGTGAGCAGGAGGAGGAGCACGGCGGCGGCAATCGCCCACGAGAGGCGAAGGCCAACCGTGAGGACGAGCAGGAGGAGCGGCAAGGCGAGCGCGCGGGTGAGCCGGCGGCTGCGAGCTGCGAGCGGGTGTGGTGTGAGCCGGGCGAGAAGGTCGGGTGAGGACGGGTCGATGGTGCGGATCAGGATCGCGGCTTCCGCTGCGGGCAGCACAGGGGCGAGCGTCGTTCCGCCGGTGCGGCCACGCAGACCAGCCGCGATTGCGGTCACGGAGACGAGCTTCAGCGCCCGGCGCGCTGGTGTGTCGCGGACGTCGAGGCCGCGAACCCGTTCCTGGTCGAGTGAGACGACGCGGCGCGTAAGCAGACCGCGGACCGCGGTGAGCTGCTCGCCTTGGTTGGTGAGCGTGAAGTTCCAGTCGACTAGCAGCGAGCCGGCCGCCGCAGCGAGGACGACGATCGCGATGCCCGCGAGGGCAAGAGCACCGATGCCGACAGGGTGGGTTGGCGCCTGGTCGCGTGCGGCGTCGGTCGTGCGCTCCACGAGCCCGCCCGGAAGGTCGTCCGCGAGGTCGGACACGACACTGACAACGACGGCAGGGGCGAGCAGGTAGCGCATGCTCGTGATCCCGCCGAGCGCCAGCAGGCCGGGCGTAGCCTGGTAGACAGGCTTCGCCTGCTCGGGCTCGTCGCCTTCGACGAAGGCCATGCCGAGCAGCGCCTCGCGCAGCCGCTCCGCTTCTGCAAGCGAGACGGCGGGGAGCGAGAGCTCGGCCGAGCTCGAGTCTCCGCCCGCTGCCGCCTCCACCTCGACGCGCGCCAGCCCGAGGAGCCGGTGCAGAAATGGCTGAGAGACATCAACGCCGCGAACGCGCTCAAGCGGAATAGTCCGGACGCTCCGGCTGAAGACGCCCGAACGGAGCTCGAGCCGGCTGCCGGCGAGGCGGTAGCTGAAGCGCCGCCATGAGAGCACCGCGATGGGGACGCCGATGAAGAGTGCGGCCAGCAGCAGCGGCACGATCACCCTCGTCCCCATCGAGAACAGCAGCACGAAAACCGGGAGTAGGCTCGCGCCGATCAGGCGGCGTGCGATCACTAGGAGCGCGAGCGGATGCAGTCGCCCCTGCAGGTCCGGGCGCGGTTCGTTCAGGTGCCCTCCTCGAGCTCCGCTCGGCGGGCGAGCTCCTCAACCAACGCGTTGGCAACCGCCGGCGCAAGCCCGGGGATCTCCGTGCTTCCGTTCGCCGATGCCGTCGTCGCCTCGACAGCCACCAGGCCGAACGCCCGCATCAACGGGCCCACTTTCGTGTCCACCGTTTGCACACGAGCGTGCGGCACGACCTGCCAGCGCCGCCACAGCCAGCCCCGCGCGACATAGAGGCCAAGCTCAGTGACCTCATAGCGATAGTGCCGATAGCGCTGTTGCGCGACAACAACCGACATCACTGCGAGCACGGCCACCGCGAGCGAACCGAACACGATCACGATCCAGGCCGCCGTCTCCGCGCCGCGCGTCGCCAGCATCACCGTCGCAAAGATCACGGCCGCGGCCGCGACGAGCGTCACGATCGCGCCCAACGTCGTCCAATACGCACGCACCCGAGGATCGAGCGCGTTAACCGGCTCCCTCAGGATCACCGAGCGAACAATGCCAGCCACCCACCCCACGACATCAGTTGTCGACGGCACGAGCCGGTTCAGCGGCAACGGGTCGCAACCCACGGCAACGGGTCGCAACCCACGGCAACGGTCTTGGCTTGTTTTCGCCGTTGTTGGGGTCTCCATGGCGGCTTCGACGTCGGCTCAAGGCGAACGAATGGCGGCGCGCGATCAAAGACCTGTTCATCCTGCGCAGCGGGAGGACGACCGGCGGACTCCTCCATCCGACGACCGTCTTCGACCACGGCGGGACGCACCGCGGCTGACCGGGCCGAGCGGCGCGCCTACGATTAGGCGGTTAAATGGGCACTGATGGGCACCGGCGAGCGGATTCCGCTCGCCACGCTCGCTCGTGCGGCCGAGCCAGAGACGGAAAAAGCCCCGCGTTAGTAGGGCTTTCAGGGGATGA